>CALRUK020000004.1:0-288169 GCA_943371335.1 Synechococcus sp. UW140
TGCAGATGGACGGCTACGCGGTGGACTGGTTGCAGCGCGGCGACCAGGCCGCCACCGCGCTCGCCACACACGACTACCACTGCGTGCTGCTCGACCGCGGCCTGCCCGGCCTGGACGGCGATGCCGTGTTGCGCGCGCTGCGCGGCTCGGGGGCCTCTGGCGTCCAGCTGCCGGTGATCGTGATCACCGCGCGCGACACCCTGGCCGATCGCGTGCAGGGTCTGGACCTCGGGGCCGATGACTACCTCGTCAAACCCTTCGACCTGGAAGAACTCTCCGCGCGCGTGCGGGCGGCCCTGCGCCGTGGTTCCGCGCAGCAGACGCCCGAGCTGCGGCACGGCGAGGTGGCGCTGGACACCGCAGCCAAGCGCGTTACGCAGGGCGGCGCGCCGGTGGCCCTCACCGCGCGCGAGTTCGCGCTGCTGCAGGCGTTGATGCGGCACCCGGACCACATCCTGAACCGCGCGCAACTGGAAGAGGCGCTGTACGGCTGGGGCGAAGAGGTGGAAAGCAACGCCATCGAGGCGCACATCTACAACCTGCGCAAGAAACTGGGCGCGCGCTTCATCGTCACCGTGCGCAACCAGGGCTATCGGCTCGCGCCGTCATGAAGCTCTTCCCATGGCAGCGTCAGGCGGCCCCGGCCCCGGCCCCGGCCGCGCGCAGCGGAAGCTGGTCGCTGCGCAGGCGCCTGTTGTTCACCGTGATGGGCACGGGCATCGGGCTGTGGCTGGTCAGCCTGGCCATCGTGATCGGCGTGGCGTGGACCGCCACCAGCGAGGTGTTCGACGAGGCCCTGGAGGAAGGCGCGCGGCTGGTGCTGCAGCTGGGCACGCAGGGCGCGGCGGGCACCGGCGAGGCGCCCGCGCTGCGCCCCGGCCGTGCGCAGGCCCTGAAGCTGCGCATGTACTACCAGCTCGTCGCGCGCGACGGCCGTGTGCTGCTGCGCGGCGAGGACACCCCTGGAGCGGCCTTCGTGCGCGATGCGGACCGCAAGGGCTACGCCAATGTGTGGGTCGATGGCGAGCTCTGGCGTGTGCATGTGCGCCGTGGCCCGGACGGCATCAGCGCGCAGGTGGCTCAGCCGATGGAGGAGCGCCTGGACCTGCTGGCGGACATGGCCGAGAACCTGGCCTGGCCGGCGCTGGCGCTGCTCGCGCTGCTGGGCCTGTCGAGCTGGGTGCTGATACGCCGCCTGCTGCGACCGCTGGAAGACACCGCGAAGCGCATTGGCGCGAAATCGCCGCAGGACCTGTCGCTCATCGAAGCACCGAACCCGCCGCGGGAACTCGAACCCATCCTGGGCGCGCTCAACACCTTGCTGGCGCGGCTGGGCGCGGCACTCGACGGCGAGCGCCGCTTCACCAGCGATGCCGCCCACGAACTGCGCACGCCGCTGGCCGCGCTGCGCATGCGGGTGCAGCTCATCGAGCGCGAGCTGAAACTGCCCGACCGCCACCTGCGGCAACTGCGCGCCGACCTGGACCGCTGCACGGGTCTGGTGGAAAGCCTGCTCGCCCTCGCCCGGCTGGAGCCCCAGGCCCAGGCCCTGCCGCGCGAGGCGGTGACGCTGGGCGCGCTGATCGACGCGCTGGATGTGTCGTCCACCCAGGCGAGGCACATTCGCATCGAACGCGCGCTGGCGGTGCCGCAGCTGCAGGCCACACCGGTGCTGATCGCCAGTGCGCTGCGCAACCTGGTGGACAACGCGGTGCGCTACGGCCATGAAGGCGGCCGCATCCGCATCACGTCCGCGCCGCTGCCCGGTGGCGGCGTGCAACTGGCCGTGCGAGACGACGGCCCCGGGGTGCCGCCCGACCAGCGCGCGCGCCTGGGCGAGCGCTTCTTCCGCGTGCTGGGCACGGGGCAGCCCGGCAGCGGGCTCGGCCTGTCCATCGTGGCGCGCATCGCGGCCCTGCATGGCGCAACGCTGCGCTTCGAGGAAGGCCTGGAAGGGCGCGGCCTGGGCGTGGTGCTGGACTTTCCGGCGGGCTGATCCGCCTTCCTCAGATTGCCTTCATCTACGGCGGGCTCAATACACCTGCACCGCAACCCGCGGGCTTCCATTGACAGCAACCGAAGGAGTATCACCATGCGCGTCGCCGCTTCCACCCTCACCCTCGCCGCCCTGCTCGCCCTCGGCGCCACCAGCGCCACGGCCCAGCCCTCCGGCTACACGGGGCCCAGTCAGGTGCCCCAGCCCGTGGCACAGGGCGGCTACAGCGGCCCCAGCGGCATCCCGCTGATGACCGTCAAGCAACTGCTGGACACCGGCCGCGACGACCAGCATGCGCGCCTGCAGGGCCGCATCGTCTCGCACGACGGTGGCGACCGCTACAGCTTCGAGGACGGCACCGGCCGCATCACCGTCGAGATCGACGACGAGGACTTCCCGCCTGGCCAGACCGTGAGCGCCGATCAGCGCGTGGAGCTGGTGGGCGAGTTCGACAAGGGCCTGCGCAAGACCGAGTTCGAGGTCGATCGCATCACGCTGCTCCGCTGACGCACGACACGCGGGCCAAGCTGCCCGACCAGCGACGCTTCGGTCAACCCATCTCAGCGGAGCATCGCGTAGCCCACCCCGATCGCTGCCGCCAGGCCCACCGCGTCGGCCACCAGCGCACACGCCAGCGCGTGGCGCGCGTGCTGGATGCCCACACTGCCGAAGTACACCGCCAGCACATAGAAAGTGGTTTCGGTCGAGCCCTGCACGATGGCCGCCAGGCGCCCGGGGAACGAGTCCACGCCGTGCACCTGCATCACGTCGATCATCAGGCCGCGCGCGCCCGCACCCGAGAGCACTTTCATCAGGCCCACCGGCAAGGCGGGCAGGAAGTCGGTGTTCCAGCCCATGGCCGCCACGGCCGCGCCAATGCCCGAGAGCAGGAAGTCCATGCAACCGGCGGCGCGAAACACGCCAATGGCAATCAGGATGGCGATGAGGTAGGGCACGATCTGGATGGCCACGCCAAAGCCTTCTTTGGCGCCGTCGATGAAGGCGTCGTACACGTTGATGCGCTTGAACGCGCCCGCCAGCACAAAGACCATCACCACACTGAGGATCACGCCCGCGCCGGTGGCACCGGCCACGCGCGCGGCCTCTTCGGCAGGCAGGCGGGCCAGCGCGGTCACGGCCGCCGCCAGCAGAGCGCCCACGGCGAGCACCGGCAGCAGAAAGCGCGGTCGCCACAGCGGCAGGCGCTGGCACACCGCCACCGCCAGCACGCCGGCGAGCAACGAGATGAAGGTCACCAGCAGCACCGGCAAGAAGATGTCGGCGGCGTTGAAGCTGGCGCCCAGGCCCTGCTTGAGCGCGATGCTCTGGCGAATGGCAATGACCGAGGTGGGAATGAGCGTGAGCCCGGCGGTGTTCATCACCACGAACATGATCTGTGCGTTGCTCGCGGTGCCTGCGGGCTCGGTGTTGAGCGTCTGCAGCTCGCGCATGGCCTTGAGGCCCAGCGGCGTGGCCGCGTTGTCCAGCCCGAGCAGGTTGGCCGAGATGTTCATGGTCATGGCGCCCTGCGCGGGGTGGCCCTGCGGCACGCCGGGAAAGAGCCGGCGCAGCAGCGGCCCGGCCAGGCGCGCAAGCAGTTCGATCATGCCGGCGCGCTCGCCCACCCGCATGAGCCCGAGCCACAGCGCCATCACACCGGCCAGGCCGAGCGAGATCTCGAAGCCCGTGCGCGCGCCGTCGAACATGGCGGTCATCAGCGCTTGCAAGATACCGTGCTCGCCGAGCAACCAGCGCCCCACGGCGGTGGCAAACGCCACGGTGAAGAAACCAACCCAGACCCAGTTGAGTGCCATGGAGGCCGATGGTAGCGGCAGCGCGCGCCGTCAGGGCACAAACAGTCGTTGCGCCAGCGTGTCGCGCGCGCGCAGCAGCATGGGCAGGAAGGCATCGCGAAACTCTGCCATGCCCATACGCTCCAGCCCCACCGCAATGCTCATGGCCGCCACCACCTGCCCCTGCCGGTCGTGCAGCGGCACCGCCATCGAACGCACGCCGATTTCGAGCTCGCCTTCGTTGCTCGCATAGCCCTCTTCGCGGCAGCGCTCCACCAGCTCCAGCACGCGCGGCACGCTGTAAACCGTCTTGGGGGTGAGCGGCACGCGCCGCATGGCCCGCACGCGCGCCGCCGCTTCTGCGGGCGGCAGGCCCGCCAGCAGCACGCGGCCCAACGCAGAGCAATAGGCCGGCAACCGCGAGCCGATGCCCAGCCCCAGGCTCAGGCTGCGCCGCGCCGTGGACCGCGCCACGATGATCGCGTCGCCATCCAGCAGCTGGCCCAGCGACGCCGACTCGCGCGTGCGCTCCGACAGCGCATCAAGCAGCGGCTGCGCCAACGACGGCATGGGCCGCGAAGACAGATACGCCTGCGCGACCAGCAAAGAGCGCGGCAGCATCCAGAACCGCTTGCCGTCGCCATCCAGATAGCCCAGCTGTTGCAACGTCAACAAGGAGCGCCGCGCCGAGGCGGGCGACGTGCCCGTCAACCTCGCCACTTCCGACACCGTGAGCCGGCTGTGCTGGCGGCCAAAGCAGGTCAGCACTTCCAGCCCCTTCTGCAAAGACGCGACGAAATTGCGGTCGGTGGTCTTGTCGCTCGTCAATGTTGGGTTTTCATTTTTGCGCATAGCGCAAATCTAGCTTGTTTGCGCAAGGTAGGGCCACGACACTTTGCGCCTCACACAACACACCGGAGACCCACGATGTCATTGCATTCCCTTGCCCGCGCTGGCGCCGCGCTGGCCCTCACCGCCTGTCTGGCCAGCCAGGCGCTCGCGCAAACCCCCGGCCTGCTCAAACTCGTGGTGCCCTTCCCGGCCGGTGGCACGGCCGATGTGTTGCCGCGCATCCTCTCCGAGAAGCTGCGCGCCCAGTACCCGGCCGGCGTGGTGGTGGAAAACCGCACCGGTGCGGGCGGCAACATCGGCGCCGAATCGGTGTTCCGTTCGGAGCCCGATGGCCTCACGCTCCTGGCGTCGCCGCCGGGGCCCATTGCCATCAACCACCACCTGTACAAGAAGCTGTCGTTCGACCCCACGCGCTGGGTGCCGGTCACGGTGATGGCCACCGTGCCCAACGTGCTGGCCGTGAGCACCAAGGTGCCCGCACAAAACGTGGCCGAGTTCATCGCGTACCTCAAGGCCAACCCGGGCAAGGTGACCTACGCCTCGCAAGGCAACGGCTCCACCTCTCACCTGACCGCGAGCATGTTCATGCAGCTCACCGGCACCGAGATGGTTCATGTGCCGTACCGCGGCACGGCGCCCGCGCTGGTGGACCTGGTGGCGGGCCAGGTGGACGTGTTCTTTGACAACCTCAGCTCGTCCGCGCAGTTCCACAGCGTGGGCAAGCTGCGCATCCTCGCCGTGGCCGACACCGAGCGCGCCAAGGTGCTGCCGCAGGTGCCCACGTTTGCCGAATCCAAAGTGCCCGGCATGAACGCGGTCACGTTCTTCTCGGTGGTGGCGCCGCCCGGCACGTCGCTGGCCGTGGCCACCAGCGCCCAGAAGGCCATTGCCGACGCCATGGCCCTGCCCGATGTGAAGGCGCGCTTTGCCGAGCAAGGCGCCGAGCCGCGCGGCTGGTCGCCCGAGCGCACGGGTGAATTCATCAAGACCGAGTCCGAGCGCTGGAACAAGGTCATCAAGAGCGCCAACGTGACGCTGGAGTAACAGGAAACACCATGCAGGAGCAACCGATTCACTGGCGCAGCGACGCGCTGACCCGCATTCCGTACGCGCTCTACAGCGACACGCAGGTGCCCGAGCAGGAGCAGCAGAAGATCTTCCGCGGCCCCACCTGGAACTACCTCTGCCTGGACGCCGAACTGCCCGAAGAAGGCAGCTACCGCACCACGTTCGCCGGCCTCACCCCGGTGGTGGTGGTGCGCGATGCCGGCGGCGACATCTACGCCTTCGAGAACCGCTGCGCCCACCGCGGCGCGCTGATCGCGCTGGAAAAATCGGGCAAGGCCGAGAACTTCCAGTGCGTGTACCACGCCTGGAGTTACAACCGCCAGGGCGACCTCACCGGCGTGGCCTTCGAGAAAGGCGTCAAAGGCGAAGGCGGCATGCCGCCGGACTTCTGCAAGGAAGACCACGGCCCGCGCAAGCTGCGCGTGGCGGTGTTCAGCGGCCTGGTGTTCGGCAGCTTCTCGGACGACGTGCCCGACATCGAGGACTACCTCGGCGACGAGATCTGCCAGCGCATCGAACGCGTGATGCACAAGCCGGTGGAGGTGATCGGCCGCTTCACCCAGGCCTTGCCGAACAACTGGAAGCTCTACGTGGAGAACGTCAAGGACAGCTACCACGCCAGCCTGCTGCACATGTTCTTCACCACGTTCGAGCTCAACCGGCTCTCGCAAAAGGGCGGCGTGATCGTGGACGCGTCGGGCGGCCACCATGTGAGCTACTCGATGATCGACACCACGGCGGCCAAAGACTCTTCTTACAAGGACCAGGCCCTGCGCTCGGACAACGACCGCTACCGCCTGAAGGACCCCACCTTGCTGGCGGGCTTCAAGGAGTACCCGGACGACACCACGCTGCAGATCCTCTCGGTGTTCCCGGGCTTTGTACTGCAGCAGATCCAGAACTGCCTGGCCGTGCGCCAGGTGCTGCCCAAGGGCGTGGACCGCACCGAGCTGAACTGGACCTACTTTGGCTACACCGACGACACGCCCGAGCAGCGCAAGGTGCGCCTGAAGCAGGCCAACCTGGTGGGGCCTGCGGGCTTCATCTCGATGGAAGACGGTGCTGTGGGGGGCTTCGTGCAGCGCGGCATTGCGGGCGCGAGCGACCTGCAGGCCGTGGTGGAGATGGGCGGCGAAACCACCGGCTCCAGCGACGGGCGCGCCACCGAAACGTCGGTGCGCGGCTTCTGGAAAGCCTACCGCCACCACATGGAGGCCGGAGCATGAACGACCTGTTGTCCATTGCCGCCTTCAACGCCCGCTATGCCCAGGCCATCGACAGCGATGCGCTGGAGACCTGGCCGGCCTTCTTCACCGAAGACTGCCACTACCGCATCACGCACGTGGAGAACGAGCAGGAAGGCCTGGCCGCCGGCATCGTCTACGCCGACTCGCGCGCCATGCTCGAAGACCGCATTGCCGCGCTGCGCGAAGCCAACATCTACGAGCGCCAGCGCTACCGCCACCTGCTCGGCATGCCGCTGGTAACGGCGCAAGACGGCGCCACCACCACGGCCAGCACGCCGTTTCTGGTGGTGCGCATCATGGCCACCGGGCAGAGCGAGGTGTTTGCCACCGGCGTTTACCAGGATCGCTTCGTGCAGCAGGGCAACGCGCTGCTGCTGGCCGAGCGCGTGGCGGTGTGCGACAGCACCGTGACCGACACGCTGATGGCCCTGCCCCTGTGAACACCACCACCACTGCCACCACCGCACCCCGGCGCCTGGCCCTGGCCA
Organism: Synechococcus sp. UW140; assembly: GCA_943371335.1. GTDB lineage: Bacteria > Pseudomonadota > Gammaproteobacteria > Burkholderiales > Burkholderiaceae_C > Hydrogenophaga. The sequence goes on from CALRUK020000004.1 coordinate 7,445, forward strand.
CGGGCGACCCTAACGGCATTGGCCCTGAGATCGCCATTCAGGCGCTGGCCACGCTCGACGCAGCGCAGCGCGAACGCATCACCCTCTTTGGCCCGGGCGAGGTGCTGCAGCGCGCCGCACACCTGTGCGGCCATGCCGCGCTGTGGCCGCACCTGGCACACGTCGAGGCAGGCACGCTGGCCATGAGCGCCGCCGTACCGGGCCGGGTGGACGCTGCGGCCGGCGCGTCCACCGTGGCGTCGGCCACGGCGGCGCTGCAGGCCTGCCGCGAGGGTGCGTTTGACGCCGTCATCGCCTGCCCGCACCACGAAACCGCCATCCACCAGGCGGGGATCGCGTTCAGCGGCTACCCGTCGCTGGTGGCGCGGGTGTGCGGCGTACCGGAAGACGATGTGTTTCTGCTGCTCATCGGTAGCGGCCTGCGCATCTTGCACGTCACGCTGCATGAAAGCGTTCGCCACGCGCTCGACCGCATGAGCCCGGACCTTGTGCTCAAGGCGGTGTCGGCCGGCGTGCGCGCCTGCCAGTTGCTGGGCGTGCCGCGCCCGAGCATCGGCCTCTTCGGCATCAACCCGCATGCCTCGGAAGGCACGTTGTTTGGCCGCGAAGACGAGGCCATCACGGTGCCCGCCGCGCAAGCCCTGCGGGCTGCGGGTCTGGACATCGAAGGCCCCGCCGGCGCCGACGCCCTGCTCTCGCAACGCCGGCACGACCTGTACGTGGCGATGCTGCACGACCAGGGCCACATCCCCATCAAGCTGCTGGCGCCCAACGCCGCCAGCGCACTGAGCATCGGTGCCGACGCCCTGCTCTCCAGCGTGGGCCACGGCAGCGCCATGGACATTGCCGGGCGCGGCATTGCCGACCCCACTGCGTTGCTGCGCACGATCGCGCTGCTCGGTGGCCTGCACTCCCCTTCTTCTGCCGCCCCATGAACCACCAGATTTCACTTGAATCGAGCGACGTGTCGTTCGCCTGCGAACCCGGCCAGAGCGTGCTCGATGCCGCCCTCAAGGCCGGCATCGAGCTGCCCTACTCGTGCCGCAAGGGCGTGTGCGGCAACTGCGTCGGCGCCATCGCGCAAGGCGATGTGGCCGGCGTTGGTGGGGCCGCGCCCACCAGCGAAGCCTGCGGCCCTGGCCAGCTGCTCTACTGCCTGTGCACGCCCACCAGCGACGTGGTGCTGCGCCCGGTGTCGTGGCGGCGCGTGGACTCTTCGGCGCGCAAGACCTTCAAGGCCAAGGTGCACAGCCACGAGTTGGCCGCGCCTGACGTGTCGGTGTTGCGGCTGCGCTTGCCCACTGGGCAGCGCGCGAAGTTTCAGGCCGGCCAGTACTTGCAGATCCTGCAGGACGACGGCAGCGCGCGCAGCTACTCCATGGCCAACCCGCCACAGGAAAACGACAGTGTCACCCTGCACATCCGCCACGTGCAGGGCGGCATGTTCACCCAGCGCGTGACGCAACTCGCCCCAGGTGACCTCCTGAACATCGAGCTGCCGTTCGGCCACGTCGAGCTCGCGGCCGACGACCTTCGCCCCATCGTCTTCGTGGCGGGTGGCACCGGCTTCGCCCCCGTGAAATCGCTGCTCGACGACATGCTCAAGCGGCGCGTGCAGCGCGACATCACCCTCATCTGGGGCGCGCGCACGCCCGAAGGCCTGTACCTCCCCGCAGCGGTGGAACGCTGGCAGAAACAGTGGCCGGGCTTTCGCTACATCGCAGCCCTGAGCGATGCGCCCGCTGCGCCAGGCGGTTTCGCGGGCCGGGCGGACGACGCGCTGCGCTCGCTGGGCACCGACCTGAATGGCCACATCGTGTACTGCTGCGGTTCACCGGCCATGGTGGCCGCCGTGCGGTCTGCGGCACTGTCCCAGGGCGTACCGCCCGGCGACTTTCATGCCGACGTGTTCGTGCCCGGACCGCAAACCGCCACGCCGGCCGACACGCGCCCTTGAAAAATGTGGGCATGCGTGTCGAAAACGCGCCGCCCTGTTCGTCGTTCTTCTTGCCAACACAGCCCGGCCTCAACCGGGCCCCATCCACCCTGCAAGGAGATCCCCATGCCCACCCAGCTCAGCGCCTACCTCTCTTACGACGGCAACTGCGCCGAAGCCATGACGTTTTACGCCGAGGTGCTCGGCGCGAAGCTCGAAGCCCTCATCACCTACGGCCAGATGCCCGGCGGTGAGCCGGTGCCGCCCGAGATGGCCGACCGCGTGATGCACGCCTACCTCGTGCACCCGGACTTCACCCTCATGGCCGGCGACGCGCCACCCGGTGTGCCCTTCACCGGCATCCAGGGCTGCATGATGGCCATCACCTTCCCCACCGTGGCCGAGGCCACGCGCGTGTTCAACGCCCTGGCCGAAGGCGGCAAGGTGGGCATGCCACTGGCAGAGACCTTCTGGGCCGACACCTTCGGCATGGTGACCGACCGCTTTGGCACGCCCTGGGGCGTGAACGGCGGGCCGAGGGAAATGAAGTAACTCCCCCTGCGCCGCTGTGCGGCTTCCCCCTCTCTGGTGCGCCTGCGGCGCAGGGAGGGGGACGGCGCCTTGGGCCGGCGGAGCCGGACCCTCGGTGCCCTTGGTGGGCGCTGCTTCAGTCGCTGCCGATCACGCGCCGAAGCGCGTTGAAGCTCAGAGCTGGCCTTCGCTCAGTGTGTCGAGCTGGAAGCGGCCGCTGCGGTCCCACAGCCAGGTGTCGACGTACTGCACGCGGCCAAAACCGGGCGAGGGGAATGGCGCGGCGGCGCGCACCAGGCGCTCGATCTCGGCCATCACTTCGGGCGCGTGGCTCGGCCCGCGCAGCCAGCGCGTGGCGCCCACGCGCCCGCCGGGCAGCACCTCGATTTCAAGCACGCCAATGGCGTACAGCATCGGCGGCAGCTTGCCCTGGTGGATGCGGTCCGGGTACTTGCGGTAAAGGTGGGTCGCCGCCTCCCGCTTGTAGGCCGGGCTGGCACGCGCCTGTCCTGGCAATGGCGCGCGCGAGGAACAGGCGGCCAGAAAGGCTGACACGCTGGAGAGCGCAGCGAGCGACAGCAGGCGGCGGCGCGCGGGAACAACAACGGAGGCGGATGCGGATGCGGGTGCGGATGGATTCATGGCGGCATTACACCAGCCGGCCTGCACCGCCACAAGGCAGCGCAACACCCGCTTACCGCTGTCGCAATGTCCGGCTCAGCAGAATCACCGGCACCAGGCCCACCAGCACCAGCGTGAGCGCGGGCAGCGCCGCTTCGCCCAGGCGCTCGTCGCGCGCCAGCTGGTAGGTGACCACGGCCAGCGTGTCGCTGTTGAAGGGGCGCAGCACCAGCGTGGCGGGCAGTTCCTTCATCACGTCCACAAACACCAGCAACAGCGCGGCGGCGGTGGATCGCTTGAGCAGCGGCCAGTGCACGCGCGCGGCCAGGCCCAGGCCCGTGGTGCCCAGCATGCGGGCCGAGTCGTCCAGGCTGGCCGGAATGCGCGCATAGCCGCTCTGCATGGACTGCAGCGCCACGGCCGTGAAGCGCACCAGATACGCCCACACAATGCCCAGCGCGGTGGCCGTGATCCAGTAGCCGACGCTGGATTCGGGCCGCACGGCCTGCACCCAGCCCACGGGCAGCAGCAAGCCCACCACGATCACGGCGCCGGGCACGGCATAGCCCAGGCTGGTGAGTTGCACCACACCCCGCGTCACCTTGCCCGGCCGCGCGCGCTGCGCAAACGCCAGCGCCAGTGCTATGGCCGTGGCCAGGCCGGCGGCCAGGCCTGCCAGCCAGATGCTGTTGCGCGACCATTGCAGGAAAGCCGTCCAGGGCAAGTCGTCCCAGCCGCCAATGAGCGGGCGCAGCATGAACAGCACGGGCAGCACAAAACCAAAGGCGATCGGCAACGCACACACCACCACCGCCAGGGCGGCGCGGCCCGCGCGCAGGCGCGCCGGCTGGGCCTCGGCGCTGCCCGCACGCTGGCCACGCAGCGTGGCAAAACGCATGCGGCGCTGGGCACGGTGCTCCAGCCAAAGCAGCAAGCCCACAGTGGCCAGCAGCACGGTGGCGAGCTGAGCCGCGGCCAACCGGTTGTCCATGGACAGCCAGGCCTTGTACACGCCGGCGGTGAAGGTCTGGATGCCGAAGTAACTGGCCACGCCGAAGTCGGCCAGGGTTTCCATGAGCGCCAGCGCCACACCGGCGGCCACCGCAGGCCGCGCCAGCGGCAGCGCCACCTCGCGGATGCGGCGGGCCAGCGGCGCACCCAGCAGGCGCGCGGCTTCCATGAGCTGCGCCGCACGCTCCGAGAGCGCGGTGCGCGCCAGCAAATACACGTAGGGATACAGCGAGAAGGTGAACACCCAGACCGCGCCCGGCGTGCTGCGGATCTCCGGAAACACCCGGCCGCTCAGGCCAAAGCTTTCGCGCAGCCACACCTGCAGTGGGCCACCGAACTGCAAAAAGTCGGTGTACGCGTAGGCCACCACATACGCCGGCATGGCCAGCGGCAGCAGCAACGCCCATTCAAAGAACCGGCGCCCGGGAAAGTCAAACAGCGTCACGGCGCTGGCCGTGGCCATGCCCACCACCGCCACGCCCACCGCCACGCTCACGCACAGCACCAGCGTGGTGAGCGCGTAAGACGGCAGCACGGTCTGCGCCATTTGCGACAGCACGTCCTGCGCGACGGCGTCGAACTGGAACCACGAGGCGCCCAGCGACAGCACCGGCAGCGTGAGCAGCAAGGCGAGCAGGATCAACAGGGCGGGGGCCAACCAACGCAGCATGGTCAAGGGTTTCAGCAAGTGAGGGGCCTTTGACCCGCGTCAACACAAATGAGAATTGTAGTTATCTACAATGACCTTCCATGTTCCTCAACGTCTCCCAACTCAGCGTGCGCTACGCCGGCCTGGCTCAGGCGGCCGTGGACGGCGTCTCCCTGGGCCTGCGCGCGGGCGAGATCGGCGTGCTCATCGGGCCTTCGGGCTGCGGCAAGACCACGCTGCTGCGCGCGGTGGCGGGCCTGGAGCGCGCCAGCAGCGGCAGCATCACGCTCGAAGGCGAGACGGTGAGCGACGGCAAGACACACATGCCTGCCGAAGACCGCCGCATCGGCATGGTGTTCCAGGACTACGCGCTGTTCCCCCACCTGGATGTGGGCCGCAACATTGCCTTTGGGATCCACCGCCTGCCGCGCGCCGAGCGCGAGGCGCGCGTGGAAGAGGTGCTGCGGCTCGTGGGTATGGCGGGCATGCAGGGCCGCTTCCCGCACGAACTCTCCGGCGGGCAGCAACAACGCGTGGCCCTGGCCCGCGCACTGGCGCCGCGCCCGCGCCTGCTGTTGCTGGACGAGCCTTTTTCCAACCTGGACGTGGACTTGCGCGAACGCCTCGCGCACGAGGTACGCGGCATCATCAAGGCCGCTGGCGCCACCGCGCTCTTCGTCACGCACGACCAGCTCGAAGCCTTTGCCATTGGCGACGTCATCGGCGTCATGCACGAAGGCCACCTGCACCAGTGGGACGACGCCTACGCCCTCTACCACCGCCCGGCCACGCGCTTCGTGGCCGAGTTCATCGGCCACGGCGTGTTTGCGCCCGCGCAGATCCGCATGAACGGCGACGGCGTGTCGGTGCAGACGCCGCTGGGGCCGCTGCACGACGTGGAGGAATGCCCGCTGCCCACGGCCTACGAGGCCGGGCTGTGCGACGTGCTGCTGCGCGCCGACGACATCGTGCACGACGACGATGCGCCGGTGAAGGCGCAGATCCTGCGCAAGGCGTTCCGCGGTTCGGAGTTCCTCTACACGCTGCGCCTGGCCAGCGGTGAGGTGCTGATGACGCACGTGCCTTCGCACCACAACCACGCCGTGGGCGAGTGGATCGGCATCCGCGCCGAGGTGGACCACGTCGTCACCTTCGAACGCGGCTCGGGCGCGAGCTCCCCGCCCGCGCCCGGCGTGGCGCGCCCGCAGGCGCTCTAGGCCTTCAGCGCAGCGCCGCGCGCAGCGGCGGCAGGCGCGAAATCACCAGCCAGTCCAGCAGCAACACCGCCACCAGCACCGCGCCGGTGAGCGGGAAGGCCAGGGCCACCGCACACATCACCACGGCACCGCCCTTCCACAGCGCGGGCTCGCGCGGCGGCGGCGGGGCCACCAGGCGCCACTGGCCTTTGGGCCGGCGCTTCCACCAGATCACAACGCCGCTCACGCACAGGAACACGATGGCGAGGCAGAACAGCACGTTGAGCACAGCGTTCCACAGCCCCAGATCGCCTTGGTGCAGCGCAATGCCCACGGCCATGGCCTTGGCCAGCAGCGGGTAGTCGGCAAACGCGGCTTCGGCCAGCACGCGCCCGCTGTAGCGGTCCACGTGCACCGTGCGGTCTTGCGTGGGGTTGCCCAGGTCGCCGCTCATGGTGTCGGCCGAGATCGTGAACACACCGGTGGCCGTCTGCGGCAACTGAATGTGGTGCTGGCCCGCAAAACCCAATTGCTTCGCGAGTGCGGCCACGGTGTCCAGGTTGACCGGCTGGCCCGCAGGGACACCCACCGCACCCACGCCGGAGCCCGAGGCGGGCAGCGGCGTTTTTTCCAGGCCCCAGGGCACCTCGTGCTGGCCGGCGGCGTTCAGCGTGGCGTGCGTGGCGTCCGACAGCGGTACCGCGTCCCACTTGGAGGCCGGGAAGCTGTTCCAGGGCTGCACGAACTTGCCGCCCCAGATGCCCGCCCAGGACAGCCCCGTGAGCAAGAACATGAGCAGCACCGCACTCAGCCAGAAACCCACGCTGGCGTGCAGCGAGCGCCACCACAGCCGCCCCTTCAGGCGCAGATCCGGCACCAGCACCTGCGCCCAGCGCGTGCCGCCGCGCGGCCACCAGAGGTACAGGCCGGTGACGATCATCACGATGGCCAGGCCTGACGCGATCTCGATCAGGCGGTCGCCCACATCACCGATCAGCAAGGTGCCATGGATCTTTTGGGCCCAGGCAAACCAGGTGTCGTCCTTGTTCACCAGTTGCAGTACCTGCCCGGTATACGGGTCCACCGCCACGGCTTCATTGACACCGTCGCGCGCCACCACGAACCAGCTGGCGTGCTCGGGCGTGGGCGGCGCCACGTATTCGCGCAGCGCGGCCTCGGAGCGCAGCTCCATCACGGCCTGCGCCTGCTGGCTCACCGGCAGGGGTGTGCGGTCGGCCACGCTCACCGTCACGGCTGGCCCCAGGCGGGTCTGGAAGCCGGTGAAAAACACCATCACCAGCCCGGTGAGGGCCAGCATGAGCAGGAAGGGCACGACGTACAGGCCGGCATAAAAGTGCCAGCGCCAGGCCACGGCATGAAATCGGGACGGCCTTGTCCCCGCGTCCGCGTGGGACGCGCGTTCAACGTTCGCCATGGCCGCCTCAGTGTTTGTGGTGGCTGTGGTCACCGGCGGCGGCCGGTGCGGCGGCTCCGGCGGCCGCGCCGCCCAGGGGGCGCGCCGTGGCCTTGATGTCCAGCGTGCTGCGCTGGCCGTCCTTGCCTTCCAGCACCAGCGTCACGGGCACCACGTCACCGGCCTTCACTTGGCCCTTGAGGTCGAGCAGCATCACGTGGTAGCTGCCGGGCTTGAGCTCCACGGTCTTGCCGGCCGGCAGCGCGAGGTCTTTGATTTCGCGCATGCGCATGACGTCTTTTTCCATCGCCATTTCGTGGATCTGGGTCACGCCCGCGATGGGGGAACGGGCCTCGATCACGCGCGCATCGGACTTGGCGGTGAGCTGCATGAAGGCGCCGGTGGACTTTTGCTGCGCCACGGTGGCGCGCACCCAGGCGTCTTTCACTTCAACGTTGGCAGGGGCTTGGGCCCAGGCACTGGCGGTCACGCTCAGCAGGGCGCAGAGAAACAGGTTTTTCATGAGAAGGGCCTTTCAAGGCATCTGAATGGGCATCGACCGACCCGGGGCAAAAAGCAGCGGGGTCGGGGCAGCGGGGTCGGGGAAGAAACGACGCAGGTGGCGCGCCCTTGAACAAGGGCGAACGCCTCACACCAGCGGTGGAGCGCGAGGCGGCGCAGCGGGCCAGAAGGTGGCGAAAGAAACCGGGCTGGGCGGCACCTGCGGCACGGCGGCCACGGGCGCAAGCAAGGGGGTGAGCGTTTGTGCAGGGGGAAGACCGGTGGCGCCATGCAGGTTGCACCACGGGCAGTGGCGCGAGGCATCGGTCATGGATTCGCTGGCGTCGCCCAGCGCGCTGTCGCCATCGATGGCGTCGGCCTGCAGCCAGACCATGCCGCTGGCGCTGCACACCTGCACCCAGCCCGCCCCGCCCTGGCTGGCCACCACCGCCTGCGCCACCGTGGGCGCCAGGGCGCCCATCACCATGGCCAGCATGGCGAGCCAGGTGGCAAATCGGCGGGTGGTGCGGGTCAGGAACATGGCGCTCAAGTTTATCAGCGGGGTCGCGTCAACTGCGGGACGCGCCCGCCGGGCCACCCGCGACTACGATCACCGCACAACCCACCACAGGAGACCTCCATGCTCACCCTCTGCGGCTTCTCGGCCAGCAATTACTACAACAAGGTCAAGCTCGCCCTGCTCGAAAAAGGCGTGCCCTTCACCGAAGAGCTCGCCTGGGTCGGCGAGACCGACCTGGCCTGCAGCCCGCTGGGCAAGGTGCCGTACCTCAAGACCGACCAGGGTGCGCTCTCGGAGTCCACGGTGATCCTGGAGTACCTCGAAGACGCCTACCCGCAAGTGCCGCTGATGCCGAAGGATGCGTTCCAGGCGGCCAAGGTGCGCGAGCTGGTGCGCTACCTCGAGCTCCACCTGGAGCTGGTGGCGCGCAACCTGTACCCCGAGGCGTTTTTTGGCGGCAAGGTGAGCGACACGGCCAAGGAAAAGGTCGGCCAGCAGCTGGAGAAAAACGTGGCGGCTTTCAACCAGCTCACCACTTACGCGCCTTTCATCGCGGGCGACCAGTTCACCCTGGCGGACTGCGCGGCGGCGGTGCACCTGCCGCTGGTGAGCAGCGCCACCAAGATCATCTACGGCCGCGACTTCCTGGCCGACACGCCAGCACGCGACTACCTCAAGAAGCTGGGGGAGCGGCATTCGGTGCAGAAGGTCAACGAAGACCGCAAGGTGAACACGGCGCTGATGCTCAGCCGCGCCAAGCGCTGAGTGGGTTTCAGCGGTCGGCTTGGGCCTGGCGCGGTGGCGCCCGCGTCAGGGAAAACGCCGCACCAGCTCCACACCCACGTACACCGAGCGCCCCGGCCCGGGTTCGAAGAAGCGGTTGTTGCCTTCATTGACGATGACCGAACCCGCGTGCGCGCGGTCGGTCACGTTGTCGATGCGCAGGAACTCGCGCCACGTCCAGTCGCCCCGGTTCTGCTCGAAGCGCACGCCCACGTTGAACAGCGTGCTGGCGGCGGTGGCGTCGGTGTTGCGGTCGTTCACGGCCATGCGCCCGGTGTGCGTGGCCTCCAGCGTCCACACGCTGTTGGCCCAGCCCGGCTCCCAGGCGAGCTGCAGGTAGGCCTGCTGCTTCGCCAGCCCCGGCAGGCGGTTGCCTGCGGCCACCGGCACATTGGGCGTGGCGCAGGGTGAGGCGGTGCAGGTGAGAAAGCCGTCGCGGTAGCGTGCGTCCATCCAGGTGTAGGCCGGCGTGATGGTGACCGGGCCCCACTGCATCACGCCCGAGAGCTCCAGACCGTGGCGGCGTGTGCGCCCGGCGTTCTGAAACGTGGAGCGACCGCCGGCGTTGGACAGCACCACGATCTCGTCTTGGGTGCGCGTCTCGAACAGCGTGGCGCTCCAGCTGCCCCAGCCCTGGCGGCCACGCAGTCCTGCTTCGGCGCTCAGGCTGCGCGAGGCATTCAGCGCCGGGTTCAGGCCCGTGAGCCCGCCGGTGCGGTAGGCCACTTCGTTGAGGGTGGGCGTCTCCAGGCCGCGGCCCACGCTGGCAAACGCCTGCAGCTGCGGCGTGAGCTCGCGGCGAATGCCCAGCACGGGGCTGAAGCCGTCGTATTGCGTGGCGCCGCTGTCGTTGGGGTTGCCGGCCACGATGTAGCGGTCGGCCGAGGTGAAGCGCACGCGCGAATGCCGCAGGCCGGCGGTGAGCGTGGTGGCCGGGGTGCGCCATTCGGCCTGGATGTAGGGGTCGAGCGTGCTGGCGCGGTTGGTCTCGTCGCGGCGCAGCCGGCCCTGCACGCCCAGCGCGCTGCCCACGAAGTTCTCGTAGCCCAGGCGGTCTTCCGTCTGCCGGTCCGAGGCCAGCCCCGCCGCCACCGTGAGGCGGCCGCTGTCGTAGGTGCGGTCCAGCCGCCAGCGGGCGTTCCAGCCCCAGTAGTCGCGGTCCAGGTCGATCACGCCGCCTGCGCTGCCTGCCGGCGTCTGCGCGCCCGTGGGAATGGCCTGGAACTGCCGCACGGCGCGCTGGCCGCCGTAGCCCAGCAGTTCGATGCGGTGGCCCTGGCCCAGCGCCTGCTCCCAGGCCAGCCCGATCTGCGTCTGCGACACGCTCTTGCGCGTGTTGAACTGCGTGGCGGTGGCGGTGGTTTGTTGCGGGTCGGCGTCGAACTCCGCCCGCGCGAGGCCCAGCGGGTCCAGCGCCAGGCTGCTCTGGCGGTTGAGCAGGAGCACGGTGCGCCCGCCCTCGTGGGCGCGCGAGAGCTTGAGGTTGCCCGTGCTGCGCGAAGCGGCCGACTGGGACCGCTCGCCGTCGGTGGCAAATTTGCCCGCGTCCAGCGTGTAAGACCAGCCCGGTTGCGCCGGCGTGCCGGTCTGGCCACTGAGCTGGGTGGACAGGCGCCACAGACCGTTGGAGCCGGCGGCCACGCCGGTGCGCCATTCGGTGGGGCGCGCGCCGTCTTGGGTGTAGAGCGCGATCACGCCGCCGGCCGACGCGCCATACAAAGCCGAAAACGGCCCACGAATGACTTCGATGCGGTCGGCGCTGCCGATCGGGAAATTGGCCGCCTGGCCCTGGCCGTCGGGCGCGCTGGCGGGGATGCCGTCCACATACAGGCGCACGCCGCGCACACCAAAGGGCGCACGGGCACCGTAGCCACGCACGGAAATCTGCAGGTCTTGCGCATAGTTCTGGCGGTTGCGCACCACCAACCCGGGCACGCGCGCCAGGCCTTCGGACAGGTTGATCTGCAGCTGCCCCGCGCGCAGCTCCTCGCCGTCCACCACCTCCACCGAGCCCGGCGCCAGCCAGCGCTGCTGCCAGGCGCTGTCACCCGTGATCACCACCGGCGCGAGGGCGCCGGCGGTGTCCTCACGTTCACCGGCGGATTGCGCGAACGCGCTGCCAATCACCATCAGCTGCATCGCGACGATCACCGGCCGCAGCATCGTGGCCAGCGGGCCAGCCGCCGGGCCGCCCCCAAGGCAGGCCCAGCCCCCCCGGGGGGCAGCGACCCGCGAAGCGGCGGAGCGTGGGGGCAACACCTCCGGGCCAGCCGCCGGGCCGCCCCCAAGGCAGGCCCAGCCCCCTTGGGGGGCAGCGACCCGCGCAGCGGCGGAGCGTGGGGGCAACGCTACAGGGCCAGCCGCCGGGCCGCCCCAAGGCAGGCCCAGCCCCCCTGGGGGGCAGCGACCCGCGAAGCGGTGGAGCGTGGGGGCGCTAGTTCTTCGGCCGAATGGCATCGGCCGTGCCCTGGATGAAAGCTTTGATCTTCTGGACATCGTCTTGAGTGAGTTTGCCCGTGAAGTCTGGCATGCCGCGCGCCGTGGCGGGCCCGTTGAACACGAACTTGTCGAGGTTGTCGATGTAGCCCGCGTCCATGTAGCCCAGGTTGGGGATGTTGCCGCCGCGGTCCACGCCGGGCACGCCGTGGCAGAACACGCAGTTGCTCACGTACAGCGCGGTGCCGGCAGGCACGTGCGCGGGGTCGTACTTCACGCCGGCCACGAGCTTGCCGAGCTGGTAGTTCACGAAGGCCGGTGGCTGGGCTTTGCCGCCCACCGCAAAGGTGTAGACGGTGCCTGGGCCCTGGCGGTCGGTGGCGCGCTGCGCCAGGCCATACACGCCACCCCAACCCACCGCAATCGACACGTACTGCTTGCCGTCCACCAGATACGTGGATGGCGCGGCGATCACGCCGGTGCCGGTGGGCGTTTCCCAGAGCTTCTCGCCGCTGGTGGCGTTGTAGGCGATGAAGCGGCCGTCGGCCGTGCCCTGGAACACGAGGTTGCCGGCGGTGGTCAGCGTGCCGCCGTTCCACGGCGAGATCTGTTCCTGCGTCCAGCGCGCTTCCTGCTTCACCGGGTCCCAGGCCACGAGGCGGCCGTAGGGCTTGCTGGTGGGCGCTTCCACGTTGGCAAAGTTGGCGGTGTTCCAGCCCATGTTGGAATGCGGCTCGCCGGGGCGCACGCCGTTGAACTTCCAGTCTTTGTTGTCCATGAGCGTGAGCGGCACGCCTTGCACGGGCATGTACACCAGCCCGGTGGCCGGGTTGTACGACATGGAATGCCAGTTGCGCGCGCCGAAGGCGCTGGGGATGATTTCGCGCGGGCGGTCACCGGTGCGCGCGATGGCGGTCTCGATCGGGCGGCCGTTCTTGTCATAGCCGGTGGCCCAGTTCACATCGACGAAGTTCTTGGCCGAAATGAACTGGCCGGTCTTGCGGTCGATGACGAAGAAGAAGCCGTTCTTGGGCGCGTGCAGGATGACCTTGCGCGGCTTGTTGTCGACCTGGATGTCGGCCAGGATCATGGGCTGCGTGGAGGTGTAGTCCCAGTTGTCGCCCGGGGTTTCCTGGTAGTGCCACACGTACTTGCCGGTGTCGGGGTTCAGCGCCACGATGGAGGCGAGGTACAGGTTGTCGCCACCGGCGGGGCTGCGCTTGTCGCGCTGCCAGGGCGAGCCGTTGCCGGTGCCGATGTACATCAGGTTGAGCTCGGGGTCGAAGGCCATGGCGTCCCACGCCGTGCCGCCGCCACCGGCTTCCCACCATTTGCCGGCCGGGTCCCAGGTCTTGGCGGCCTTGGCCATCGACTCGTCTTCAAACGGCTTGCTCGGGTCGCCCGGCACCGTGAACCAGCGCCACTTCTGGTCGCCGGTCTTCGCGTCGTACGCGGTGATGTAGCCCCGCACGCCGTATTCCGCGCCGCCGTTGCCGATGATCACCTTGCCCTTGAAGACGCGCGGTGCGCCGGTGATGGTGTAGCTGAACTTGCGGTCGATGATGGTGTCCTTCTCCCACACCTTCTCGCCAGTGGCAGCGTCCAGCGCGATCAGGCGGCCGTCGTACGCGGCCACAAACACCTTGCCCTCAAACAGTGCCACGCCGCGGTTGACCACGTCGCAGCAGCCCTTGTAGCCGGCTTCGCGCGGCACCTTGGGGTCGAACGACCAGATGCGTTTGCCGGTGCGCACGTCCACCGCATGCACCACGCTCCACGAGGCCGTGACGTACATGATGCCGTCCACCACCAGCGGCGTGGATTCCACGCCGCGCGAGGATTCGAGGTTGTACGACCAGACCAGCCCCAGCTCTTTCACGTTGGCGGTGGTGATCTGGTTCAGCTTGGAGTGGCGCGTCTCGGCGTAGTCCAGGCCGTAGCTGGGCCAGTCCGGCGTCTTGCTCGCGTTGCTCTTCATGAAGTTGGCGTTGACCTTGCCCACGGCGGCCTTGATGTGGGCTGGCGAGCCCTTCGTGGGCGCCTGGGCAAACGCGGTGCCGCAGAGCGCCAGCGCGGTGAGCAGGCAGGCGGCCGCGCGGCGCCTGGCGACAGCAAGTGGAGTCGGTTTCATGTGGTCTCCTTGTACGGCCGGCAGCGCGCAGGCCTGTGGTGGGGGCTGCTGGCCTCAAGCGGGCTTGACCCAGCCTGGCGATCTTCTGCCGCTGCGCCCGCCGATTCATCTTCGGGATTTCCCTGAACCCGATGTGTTCCGGCGTGGAACACATGCCGACCGCACGGGCCGCCGGCGGGCAAGGGCTTACCCGCATGCCCGCCCGGGCCGATGGACGGGATACTGAAAAGAGGAGACGCCCCGCAGGACAAGAACATGCCCCACACCCCCCACGGGCAGGCGACCACGCCGCGCCAGCTTTTCTTCCAGACCGCCGAGCAGCGCACCGCGCTGGCGCGGCAGCGCTTCTTCGATGAAGGCACCAGGCCCTCTGGCCTGGTGGGCGAAGCGGTGATCCAGTCGTGGCTGCGCTGCGCGTCAGCGCGTCAGCGGCCGGGCGACATGGTGAGCTTTGAGCAGGTCACGCGCAGCCGCGCCCACGCCAGCCTCAACCGCAACCGCCAGCTGCTGCAGGCCAGCCACCTGGAGCTCACCCACATGGAAGCGGCCTTGGCCGGCACCGACTGCCGTGTGCTGCTCACCGACGCACAGGGCGTGGTCATCCACGCCACGCAGTTGCCACCCACGAGCCAGCAGCCGCTGCTCAAGACCGCCTCGCGCGTGGGCGTGAACATCGCAGAGAGCCACATCGGCACCAACGCGCCCGGCATCGTGGTGCGCACCGGTGAGGCGTGCACCGTCACGGGCGCCGAGCATTTCTTCCAGTGCCTGCAGTCCATCCACTGCGCGGCGGCACCCATTCGCGACATCCACGGCCAGCTCGCGGGTGTGCTGGACGTGTCCATCGAGGCGGGTCAGTTTCACTTCGACGCCGCCTCGGTGGTCGGCATGTACGCCACCACCATCGAAAACCGCTTGCTGCAACTCCAGTCGGTCGAGCACCTGGTGCTGCACTTCCAGGCCAGCCCCACGCTGCTGGGCACCCCCATGGAAGCCATGGCCGGCGTGGACGCCAGCGGGCGCGTGCTCTGGCTCAACGGGGCGGCTCGCCGCCTCACGGGCTGCCGCATGGAAGGCCGGCACATGGTGGACGAAGTTTTTGGCACCACGCTGGACCACCTGCTTGCGCTGCCGCGCCAGAGCCAGGTGCAGACCCAGCACCTGCCCAACGGGCTGGGCGTGTGGATGAAGGGATCGCTCACCACCCGCGACGGTGCGGACTTCAAGCACGCCGTGGCCGTGTCGCGCACGCTGCCCGATGCCGTGGTGGCGCCAGCGCCCGTGGCCGCCCACGCACCCGAAGCACCGGCCGACTCGCCCGAAGCAGTGGCCAAAGCGGCGAACGACGGCGTGTCGCCAGCCACTTTGCTGGACCACAAGCAAAGGGTGATCGAAACCACGCTGGCCGCCTGCGGCGGCAACATCGCCAAGGCGGCGCGCGCACTCGGCGTCTCGCGCGGCATGCTGTACCGGCGGTTGCAGAAGGCACCAGTGCCCGAATCCCCCTGAGGGCGTTGCAGCGAAGCCGGGCTCAGCGCGTGAGCAGGCGCGCGATCTCGTCGCGCAGGTCGTTCGCCCAGACGCGGCGGTCGCGCCCCTGGTCGTGCTGCGGTTCGCCGTAGCGCACGACCGCCTGCAAACCATCGGCGTTGAGCGTGGCCCAGATCGAGCCGATCAGCGTCGTCTCGCCCACGAAGATGGGCGCGGGGTGCGGCTCACCACTGTCCTTGCGCACGAAACGCAGCGCGATGGGCAGCACCGGCGCCCGCGCGGCAATGGCGGCCTGCAGCAGGTTGGCATGAAACGGCAGCAGCGCCTGCCCGTCACCGGTGGTGCCTTCGGGGAACACCGTGAGGATGTCGCCCAGCGTCAGGCGCTCGGCCATGTGGTGCACCATGCGCATGGCGGCGCGCCGGTTGCCGCGCTCCAGGTACAGGGTGCCGGCACCGGTGATGAGCGAGCCCAGCAGCGGCCAGCGCTCGGCGTCGGCCTTGGACACAAAGCGGCTCGGGCGCGCGGCGTTCATCACGAGGATGTCCAGCCACGACATGTGGTTGGCCACCTGCAGCAGCGGCCCCTGCTCGGGCGGCGTGCCGTGCACCACCAGCTCCACACCCATGATCAGCAGCATGCGGCGCGTCCACTCGCGCACCACCCGCTCGGTTTGCGGTGGCGTGAGCCGGCCGAACTCGGTGCGGATGATCCACAGCCCGCGCACCACGTGGGCCGTGGCGCGCAGGCCGCGCCAGAGGGCGCGCAGCGGTTTCACGCGGCCACAGCCCCGTGGTCGGCCAGCTGGTGCGCCACCTGCCCGCCCACCAGCGTGGCGCGCACGCGCACGGGCAGCTCGTGGCCACCAAAGGGCGTGTGCTTGCCCTGGCTGCGCAGCGCGTCGGGCTGCACCGTCCAGGCGGCGTTGGGGTCGAAGATGCAGAGGTCGGCGACACCGCCCACGGCGATGCGGCCCACGCTGGCTTGCAGGGTGCCCAGGCTGGCGCCCAGCACCGATTGCGGGCCGCTGGTGAGCACACCCAGCGCCTGCATGAGACCCAGGCCGTCCTGCTGTGCCCAGGTGCACGCCAGCCCCAGCAACAGCTCCACCGCCGTGGCACCAGGCTCGGCCTCGGCAAATGGCAGTGTTTTGGCATCGCTGTCGACCGGGTTGTGGTCGGACACCAGCGCGTCGATGGTGCCGTCGGCCAGGCCCGCGCGCAGGGCATCGCGGTCGCGCTGCTGCCGCACCGGCGGTTGCAGACGCAGGCGGCTGTCGTAGAAGCCAATGTCCACATCGGTCAGGTGCAGGTTGTGCACGCTCACGTCGCAGGTGACGGGCAGGCCCTCGGCCTTGGCCTGGCGCACGAGCGCCAAGCCGGCCGCGCTGCTGATGCGGCAAAGGTGCACGCGCGCGTTGGGGCTGCCGGGTGTCTTGCCCTGCACGCCGCGCATGAGCTCGAACAGCGTGTGCAGCGCAATCGTTTCGGCGGCTGCCGGCACGCCCGAGAGGCCCAGGCGCGTGGCCAGCGGGCCGCTGGCGGCCACGCCCTTGCCCAGCCAGAAGTCCTGCGGGCGCAGCCACACGGTGTAGCCAAAGGTGGCCGCGTACTGCAGCGCGCGCTGCAGCACCTGCACGTTGACGATGGGCACCTCGGCCTGACCAAAGCCAATGCAGCCGGACTCGGTGAGCTCGGCCATTTCGGTGAGCACCTCACCTTGCAGGCCGCGTGTGAGCGCGCCCAGCGGGAACACGCGCGCGAGGTGCAGCTTCTCGGCACGGAACTTGAGCATGTCCACCAGGCCGGGTTCGTCGAGCACCGGGTCGGTGTCGGGTGGGCACACCAGCGAGGTCACGCCACCGGCCACCGCCGCGGCCATTTCGCTCTCGAGCATGCCGGCGTGCTCCTGGCCGGGTTCGCGCAGGCGCACCGCCAGGTCCACCAGGCCGGGCGCGACCACGCAGCCGCTGGCATCGATGGTGCGGTTGGCATGGAAGTCGGGTGCCACGTTGCCAATGGCGATGATGCGGCCCGCGGCAATCGCCACGTCGGCAATCTCGTCACGCCCGCTGGCCGGGTCCATAAGACGGCCGTTCTGGATCAGGATTTTCACGTTAGGTCCTCATAGGTTTCGCCGCCGGACCGCCCCAAGGCGGAACGCGCCCCCTCTGGGGGCAGCGACCCGCGAAGCGGTGGAGCGTGGGGGTCAAGCTTCATTCCCTGCGACGATGGACATCACGGCCATGCGCACCGCAATGCCATAAGTGACCTGCGGCAGGATCACGCTCTGCGGCCCGTCCACCACGGCCGAGTCGATTTCCACACCCCGGTTGATCGGGCCCGGGTGCATCACGATGGCATCCGGCTTGGCCCAGCGCAAGCGCTCCGGCGTCAGGCCAAAGCTCTTGAAATACTCCTGGCTGGAAGGCAGCAGCGCACCGCTCATGCGTTCGTTCTGCAGGCGCAGCGTGATCACCACGTCGCAGTCCTTGATGCCCTCTTCCAGGGTGTGGCACACGCGCACACCCATGTGCGACATGTCGCTGGGCACCAGCGTGCGAGGGCCCACCACGCGAACGTCGGGGCAGCCCAGCGTGGTGAGCGCGTGAATGTCGGAGCGCGCTACGCGCGAGTGCAGCACGTCGCCGACGATGGCCACCGACAGCTTGGTGAAGTCCTGCTTGTAGTGGCGGATCGTGTACATGTCGAGCAGGCCCTGCGTGGGGTGCGCGTGGCGCCCGTCACCGGCATTGACCACGTGCACATGGGGTGCCACGTGTTGCGCGATCAGGTAGGGCGCACCGCTCTCGCTGTGGCGCACCACGAAGATGTCGGCCGCCATGGCGCTCAGGTTGGCGATGGTGTCGAGCAGCGACTCGCCCTTGGCGGTGGAGCTGCGCGCGATGTCGAGGTTGATCACGTCGGCCGAGAGGCGCGTGGCCGCAATCTCGAAGGTGGTGCGCGTGCGCGTGCTGTTCTCGAAGAACAGGTTGAACACGCTCTTTCCGCGCAGCAGCGGCACCTTTTTCACCTCGCGGTTGCTCACGCTCACGAAGTTGGCCGCGGTGTCCAGGATCTGCGTGAGGATGTCGCGCGAGAGGCCTTCGGTGGAGAGCAGGTGAATGAGTTCACCGTTCTTGTTGAGCTGGGGGTTTCTGCGTTGCACGGTCAGGCTTCCTTGGTTTCCAGCACGAAGCTCAGGCGGGCGGCTTCGTCGCGCGCGAGTTCGAGCGACTGGCCCGCCGGCAGCTCGACGCGCAAGGCGCAGACGTCGGCCTGGATCGGCAGCTCGCGCCCGCCCCGGTCCACCAGCACCGCCAGGCGCACGCTGGCCGGGCGGCCGTAGTCGAAGAGTTCGTTGATCACCGCGCGCAACGTGCGGCCGGTGTAGAGCACATCGTCAACCAGCAGCACATGGGCGCCGTTCACATCAAACGGCAGCGCGGTCTGTGCGCTGGAAGCCAGGCCGCGCTGCGCGAAGTCGTCGCGGTGCAGGCTCGACGAGATCACGCCGGCAGCGCCCGCCAGACCCAGGTCGTGCTGCAGGCGCTCGGCCAGCCACGCGCCGCCCGAGGTGATGCCCGCCAGTGACAGGGACATGGGGGACGAAGCCAGCAGCTGCTTCACGCCACTCAGCAGCTCGCTGTACAGCGCCTCGGCATCGGGCAGTTGGGGGGACGACGGCAACGTCAAGGCAGGCTCCTCAAGAATTGTTCCAGGATGATGCAGGCCGACGCCGCGTCGGCGTCTTTGGCGCCCAGGCTGTGGGCTTCGGTGGTGCTGTAGCGCTCGTCCACCTCGTAGACCGGCAGGCCGTAGCGGCCCCGCAGCTGGCGCGCAAACTTCAGCGCGCGCGCGGTGTTTTCATGCGCTGCGCCATCGGGGTGGTACGGCACGCCGACCACGAGGGCATCGGGCTGCCATTCCTTCAAGCGCTGGGCAATCTGCGCGAAGCGCGCATCGCCTTCGGCGGCGATGGTGGTTTGCGGCGAGGCGCTGCGCGTGATGCGGTTGCCGGTGGCCACGCCGGTGCGCTTCAGGCCGAAGTCAAAGGCCAGGAACATCTGGCCAAGCACCGCGCCTTCGGGGCGGGCACCCTGCGGTGCGGCGACCCGTGCAGCGGCGGGGGGTGCAGGCTCCAGCACTATGCGTGACCCGCGTCTGGCGAGAGCATCCACGGTTGCAGGCCCAGCAGGGCCATCGCGCGTTCGTAGCGCTCGGCCACGGGTGCATCGAAGATCACGGAAGGATCTGCCTCCACCGTGAGCCAACTGTTTTCGGTGATTTCGGATTCGAGCTGGCCCTGCCCCCACGACGCATACCCCAGCGACACAAACACGCGGCGCGGGCCGGCCCCCGAGGCCATGGCCTCAAGCACGTCCTTGGAGGTGGTCATTTCCAGGCCGCCAGGAATGGACAAGGTGGAGGCGTACACCGATTCGCCTTCACCAGACACGGCGTCGTGCAGCACAAAGCCGCGCTCGGTCTGCACCGGCCCACCCTGGAACACGGGCAACTCATTGAGGTCGTCGCGGCCCATCGGCAGGTCGACCTTTTCAAACAAACGGGGGAGAAGAATGTCGCTCGGCTTGTTGATCACCAGCCCCAGCGCGCCGCGTTCGCTGTGCTCGCACATGAACACCACGCTGCGGCCAAATAGCTCGTCGCTGAGGCCGGGCATCGCAATCAGGAAATGATTGGTCAGATTGATGGGGGCAAAATCAGCAGACATGGCGCGATTTTAAGCCGCCTACCCTGCCGGCCCCATCCTGCAGGGGCAACCCCACCCTCGCTCATGAACAGCTACGACAAAGGTCTGATGTGGTTTCGCCGCGACCTGCGGGCAGACGACAACGCAGCGCTCTACCACGCGCTCAAGGTGTGTCGGCAGGTGTGGTGTGTGTTTGTCTTCGACACCGACATCCTGGACGACCTGCTGGCGCGCGGTCTGCGCCAGGACCGCCGCGTGGAGTTCATCCGCGAAGCGCTGGTGGAACTCGACGAAAGCCTGCGCTCGCTTGGGCGCGACAACGGGGTGGAGGGCGTGGGCCTGATCGTGCTGCACGGGCCCGCCACGCAGACCGTTGCGGCGCTGGCGCAAAAGCTCGGCGCCCAGGCGGTGTTTGCCAACCACGACGACGAGCCCGCCGCGCTGGCGCGCGACGCGAAGGTGTTTGGCGACCTGGCCCACGCCGGCATCTTGCTGCACAGCCACAAGGACCACGTCATCTTCGAGCGGCGCGAGGTGCTGACCCAGGCCGGTCATGC
Organism: Synechococcus sp. UW140; assembly: GCA_943371335.1. Taxonomy (GTDB): domain Bacteria; phylum Pseudomonadota; class Gammaproteobacteria; order Burkholderiales; family Burkholderiaceae_C; genus Hydrogenophaga. Next base: position 27,935 of record CALRUK020000004.1, read on the forward strand.
GTTTGGCGTCTTCACGCCCTACAAGAACGCATGGCTGAAGGCGATCACACCGTTTCACCTGAAGGCCTACCCCGTGGCCACCTACGCCGCGCATCTGGCCGGCGTGCCCGCCGAGCATGCGGTGAGCGTGCCCAGCCTGTCAGACCTTGGGTTTGAGCCGTCCAACCTGTCCCAGCTGGCACTGCCCACCGGCGCCAGCGGCGCGCACCAGCTGTTTGACGATTTCGTCGAGCGCATCGACCGCTATGACGAGGCGCGCAACTTTCCGGCCGTGAAAGGGCCGAGCTACCTGAGCGCCCACCTGCGCTTTGGCACCATTTCGATCCGGCGGCTCGCCTCGGTCGCGTACCAGATGCACCTGCAGGGCATCGCGGGCGCCAGTACCTGGTTGTCAGAGCTGATCTGGCGCGACTTCTACCATCAGGTGCTGGCCAACTTTCCGCACGTGGTCGAGCGGGCTTTCAAGGCCGAGTACGACGCCATCAAGTTCGAGCACGGCAAGCACGCCAAGGAACAGTTCGCGGCCTGGTGCGAAGGACGCACCGGTTACCCGCTGGTCGACGCGGCCATGGCGCAGATCAACCAGACCGGCTACATGCACAACCGCCTGCGCATGGTGGTGGCCAGCTTCCTGGTGAAAGACCTGGGCATCCACTGGCAATGGGGCGAGCGCTACTTTGCCGACCACCTGATCGACTTCGACCTCGCTGCCAACAACGGCGGCTGGCAATGGGCCAGCTCCAGTGGCTGCGACGCGCAGCCCTGGTTCCGCATCTTCAACCCGGTGACGCAGAGCGAAAAGTTCGACCCGAGCGGCAAGTTCATTCGCCGCTACCTGCCGCAGCTCGCCGGGCTGCCCGACGCGGCCATCCACGCGCCCTGGAAAGCCAATGCGATCGAACTGGCGGCCGCTGGCGTGGTGCCGGGCGAGACCTACGCCGCGCCCATCGTGGACCACGCCGAAGCGCGTGAACGCACCCTGCTGCGGTACGCGGTGGTCAAACAACCCGGCAAGACGCCGGGCTGACACCCCGCTGTTTCGAACTCAAGCCTCGGCGGCAGCCTTGGCGTAATGGCCGATCAGGGCCAGCAACTCGTCTTCGGAATACGGCTTGCCCAGGTAGTGGTCCACACCGAGCTCGCGCGCGTGCTCGCGGTGCTTCTCCGCAATGCGCGAGGTGATCATGATCACGGGCAGGTCGGACAGCCGCACGTCGCTTCGGATGTTGCGCACCAGATCGAAGCCGTCCATGCGCGGCATTTCGATGTCGGACAGCACCACCGTCGGCCGCTCGGCCTGCAGCTTCTCCAGCGCCTGCAAGCCGTCTGCGGCCAGCGTCACGCGGTAGCCCTCGCGCTGCAGCAAACGCTGCGTCACACGGCGCACGGTGATGGAGTCGTCGACCACCAGCACCAGCGGCACGGCATTGACTTCCACAGCGGTGGGCGCCAGCGCGTCGCCAGACGCGGCACCCTGCGGCGCAGCCGCACGCTGTTGCGCCACCCACTCGGGCACCTGCGCGCCATACACCGTGGCCAGGGCCACCGGGTTGTAGATCAACGCCACCGCGCCAGAGGCCAGCACCGACATGCCCGCCAGACCCGGCAGGCGCGAGAGCTGCGTGCCCAGGTTCTTGACCACGACTTCCTGGTTGCCCAGCACTTCGTCCACGTGCAGCGCCACGCGCTGCGCCGCGCTTCGGAAGATGACCACCGCCTTGGTGCGGCCCTGGGTTTCGCTGGAATGGGTGGACGACTGCAACAGCGCGCCCGACCAGTAAAACGGCACCTCTTCGCCGGCCACGTTGAGGTAGCCGCTGGCATAGGCCTTGGTCAGATCGTCATCGCTCAACCGGCGAACCACCTCGACCAGGTTGGACGGCACGCCCACCGTGAGCGAGCCCGCGCGCAGCATCACCACCTGCGTCACAGCGGTGGTGAGTGGCAACACCAACTTGAAACTGCTGCCCTGGCCGGCCTGGGTCGCGGTCTCGATGCGGCCACCAAGAGCGACCACGTCGCTGCGCACCACGTCCATGCCGATACCGCGGCCCGCGAGCTCGGACACTTCGCGCGCGGTGCTCAGGCCCGGCTCGAACACCAGCTGCGCGGCTTCTTCGTCGCTCAACTGGGTGCCCGGCTCGACCAGCCCTTGCGCCACACCCTTTTCGCGCAAGCGAACCAGGTCCAGGCCCGCGCCGTCGTCGGTGAACACCAGCGACACGTCGTTGAGCTCATGGCCCAGCACGATCTCGATCTGCCCTTCGGCCGGCTTGCCGGCTTGCTGACGCACCTGCGGTGCCTCGATGCCGTGCACCACACTGTTGCGCAGCAAGTGTTCAAAGGCCCCGGTCATGCGGTCGAGCACGCCGCGGTCCATTTCGATGTTGCCGCCGGTGATGTCCAGCCGCACTTGTTTGCCGGTTTCCTTGGACGCCTGGCGCACCACGCGGTACAGGCGCTCGGAGATGCCTTCGAATTCCACCATGCGCGTGCGCAGCAGGTCGCGCTGCAGCTCACGTGTCTGGCGCGCCTGGGCGACCAGGCTGTCTTCGGTTGCCTCCACCGCGCGCTGCAGGTTTCGCTGCACGGTGGCCACGTCGTTCACCGACTCGGCCATCATGCGGGTGAGTTCCTGCACGCGGGTGAAGCGGTCAAATTCCAGCGGATCAAACGACTGGTCGGCGTCGCGCGCCTGCGCCAGGCGCGACTGCATCTGGGTTTCGGCCTGCAGCTCGATGTCGCGCAGCTGGCCACGCAGGCGGTCCAGGTTGCCGGTCAGATCTTTCAAGGAGCCACGCAGGGTGACCAGCTCGGACTCCATGCGCGAGCGCGTGATCATGACCTCGCCCGTCTGGTTGACCAGGCGGTCCAGGAGCTCCGGGCGCACGCGCACGGCAGCGCCCGCACGCGCCTGCAACAGCGTGGGCGCCTGCGGCAGCGAGATGCCTGTCAGGCCACCCGCGTCGCCGCTCACCACATCGGTGGGAACGGCAGGCGCCGGCACGTCGGGCACGGCCTGCACGGGAGCGGGTTCTGGTACGGGCTGGACGATGTCGACAATCTCGGCGTCTGCATGGCGCAGTTGCTCGAAGCGTGCGCTGATCGCGTCGAACGCGGCTTGCAAGGGCTCCAGGTCGGCGCCGCGCTGAAGGTCGGAACCCAACCGTTCGGCAGAGGTTTCCATGCGGTGCGCCATCTCGCCCAGTCGCAACGCGCCGGCCAGTCGGGCACTGCCTTTGAGCGTGTGCAGGTTGCGCAGCACCTCGGCACGCGCGCTGGCGTTGTCCGGGCGCGCCACCCACTGGCGCAGGGCACCGCCCAACTGGGGCATCAACTCCTGCGCTTCCTCGGCAAAGATCGGGAAGAGATCGACGTCGATGGTGTCCATCACGTCGATGTCGTCGTCAATGTCCTGCACGGCGCCGGGGTGCACACGGCTGGTGTCGGCGTGCGGTGCCGTGAAGGCGGCCGCGGGCTCGGCGCGTCCCGGAACTTCAAAGCCCGTCAAGGCCAGCATCGGTGCCTCGTCGGCCTCGGGCGCCACATCCAGTGCGGGCTCGGGATCGAACTCGGGCGCAGCGGCTTGCTCGGGCGCATCGGCGTCGGTCTCAAGCGCGGCGTCGAGCTGTTCGGGCAGCGGGTCGTGAACGACGCGGTACAGCGCATCCATCAACTCCGGGTGCGGCTCTTTCAGGAAACCGGCGGCGAACTGGTGCAGCAGGCGGCGAATGTCGTCCGACGCTTCCACAAACAATTGCGCCTGCTCGGCGGTGGCCGGCTGGCCCGCCTCCTGGTGCCGGCTCACGGATTCGATCGCGTGCTCCAGCGCCCGAGCAATATCGGACAGCGACTGGAACCCCACGGTGGCCGAACTGCCCGCCAGCGAATGCGCCAGCGCTTCAGCCTGTTCAGGCATCGGCTCGTGCCGCTCCAGCGCCCACTCCGCCAGCACCGTGCTCAAACGGCGCGACCACTCATCGGCTTCGTTGAGGTACACGTTGTAGAGCTTGATGCCGATGCGCAGAGGGCCAATGACCTTGGTCTGTTCGTCCGGCAGGCTCTCGACTTCAGGCACCTCGACAGGCTCGACGGACTGCTCCACCTCCAGCGCCACGGCGGCTGGCGCCTCGCCTTCCTCAGCCTCGGCCTCCACAGCCTCTGCCTCGGCCGGGAGAGGCTCGGCGCTCACGCGGCTCTCTGTCGTGTCGCCCGGCCACTCGGCAGGGGCCTCCATCGCAGGCAGCTCGTCGGCTTCGGGTGCCGGCAAGGCATCGCCCGCCGCCGCCTGTGCGCTGGTCGACAGCGCTGCAAGGCTGCCGAAATCGATATCCGCCAGCAGGGCCTCGCCGGCGGGTGGTGTGCGGTCTGGCTCGCCCAGCTCGCTGGATTGCTCGAAGGCATTCGTGGGGGCAAAGTCGGCAACCGGCACGTCGTCTAGCAGCGGCGCGGGGGCCGTCGCAGCGGCAGAAACGGCGTCCAGGTCCAGGTCGAACGTGGGCTCGGCCACAGCCCATTCGAGGTCTGTGGATTCGGCTGGCGCTTGCACGTCCAGCACCGAGGCCTCGTTGGCTGCCGGCGCGGCTTGTGGAGCACTGGGCACAGCCAGCCGCAGGTACTCGCCCTGTTCGCGCAACGCCTCGGCACTCGCACGAAATGGCTGCGAACGCCAGCCCGCTTCCTGGCGCGCCGAAATGTCGTCCACCCAGCGACCGAACGCGGTCATGGACTCCCCGGCCAGCGTGAGCAACGGTGGACTGGCAGGGCGCTGTTCGGCCAGCACGGTATTGAGCAGCTGCTCCATGGCCCATGCGGCTTCACCAAATTCGTCCAGCCCCACCATGCGCGAGCTGCCCTTGAGGGTGTGGAAGGCCCGGCGCAGGGTGGTGAGGTGCTCAAGATCGCCCGGATGCACCTGCAAATGGGACACGGCCTCCAGGCCGTTGCCGACCACTTCGCGGGCTTCTTCCAGGAAGATGTCCAGCAGGTCGTCTTCGTCGTTGTCGTGCGCGTCGTCTTCGCTCAATGCTTCGGGCGCGGTGGTCTGCCCGGCCACCGAAGATTCCGACAGCCCCATGAGGGCTTGCGCACCTGCGACGGCGTCGTCCTTGACCACGGCCTCGGCGGCTTCGCGCGCAGCACGCGCAACGCCAGACTGCTCGGCCAGCGACGCCTGATCGGCCAGCGAATCGAGCTGTTCGCTCAGATCCACCAGGCTGAGTCCACCCTGCACACCATCGACCACGCGCTGCACGCCATCACTGATGGCCTGGGCTTCGGCGCGTGCGGGCTGGTCCAGCTCGCTGGCGCCCAGGGTGCGACCCATCAAGGGCAACAGCTCGCCCTTCTCTTCGTCGAACACAAAGAGCTTCTTGGCCAGTGAGGGTTGGTAGTTGAGCATGTCCACCAGGAAGCTCAACGCGCTGAGGTTGTTGCCCAACTGCTGGAACGTGCCGGCCTCGCGGGCCATGGCCTCGTCCACTTCGGTGTCCAGAATCTGTTCCACCGTGGTGCGCATGCGAACCACGGTGTGCACCGCCTGCTCGAGGCCGAGCACCGAGAGCACACCGCGCATTTGCGCGAGCTGGGACACGGCCACGTGCAGGCCGGCTTTTTCCTGGGGCGTGCGGAAAAACTGGTCGAGGGATTTCTCCACCTCACCCAGCGAGACCTTGAGCTCGCCCACCACGCTGCCCATGGTCTGGCGGTCGCTCACGCGGCGGTAGAGCTGCTCCATCCAGGCTTCCAGTGGCTGCGCGGGCTGGCCCGCGAGCACACCTTCCAGGCGCTCGGCCAAGGCGAGGGTGCGCTCGGTCAGCTCGGGTGCGCTGGGGTCGAAATCTTCAAAGGCGGCTTCGAGGTACAGCGTGGTGGTCGCGACCTCCATGGCCAACTCGGCGCGCACGCCACCGGCCTCGTGCACGGCCTGGTCAGCCGCTTTCACCAGCGCCTGTGCCAACACCGTGCTCGCAGGGTGCAGCTTCAGCAGCGAATCGCCAATCAGGCTGAACTGGTCGGCCACTTGACGGCTGCGACTGGCATCACCGCCGGCGTACAGCGACCACACTTCCTTGGCGGCGTGGATGCGCTTGCGCGCTTGCGCGAGCACCGCCGGGTCATAGCGGCCGAGGGTGGCCTGGTGGTAGTCCACAGGCGGCAACTTGCCCAGGCCAAATGCCTCGCGCACCGCCGCCAGGTGGGGCGTGGTGCTGGCGGAGACCGTGGCGGGCTGGGCACAGAAGAACAGCAGATCGTGCAGCAGCGTCTCCGACACCTGAGGCTTGCTCTGCGTCAGGTTGACGAACTGCAGAAGGATGCGGGAGGTGGCGCGCTTGACGAAGACGTCCGGCGGCAGCAGACGGTGCGCGACCGCCTCGAAGTAAGCGGCAGACACACGCCAGAAGGTGCGCGCACGCGCGTCTGTGGCGCCCGCCGACAGGCCACCACACAACTTGGCCAGCTGCTGGGCAGCCGCCGCGCTCTGTGTCTTCACGACCAGCAACACGAGTCGATCAAACAGCGAACGAATCGCCGCGTTGCACTCCAGTGGTGTGGCGTCGGCAGACGCTGCGATGTCCTTGCCACGGTGCTCGAACGGCCACAGGTCAGCGGGATGCACACGCTCGGCGGCCGCGAGCTCCTGCACATCGCGGTACTGGGCAAACAGGGCCACCGGCTGCACGGGCTTGTTGTTGAGCACCGCTTCCAGGTACTCGATCAGTGCGAAGCTGGCGCGCTCGACCTTGCCTGCGGCCTCTTCGGTGCACGTGTTGGGACGTTGCACAAACCGCTGCACGGCCGCTTCCATGGCACGCAGCACCTGGGCAGGAGCGCCCAGGCCCACCATTTCCAGCGCGCCCACGGCCTGATGCAGTTGCTGGCGCGCCAGGCGCAGCGAGCCGGGGTCTACCGCTTCAAGGTCGTTGTTGCGCGATTGTTCGGTCTCCCGCACAAACCGCTTGATGGCCTTGTTGGCGCCGTCAAGCGACTTGCGCAGCTCCTCGAAGACCCACGCCAGAGGGCCGAGGTCGGTCGCTGGCGCGTCCGACTGCAGGCTGTCGGTGTCGATGGCAGTGTCGAGCATGTTCTTCCAGTGGGTTGACGCGGACGCGGACCGGACTCAGGCAATCTTGAATCGGGCCACCGACTGACGCAGTTCCTCTGCCATGGCAGAGAGTTCGCGCACCTGTGCAGCCGTGGAGCGCGTGCCCTCGCCGGTTTGCTCCGTCACGGCAAAGATGTGCTGGATGTTGCCGGCCACTTCGTTGGCGGAATCGGCTTCGCGCGATGCAGCACCCGAAATCTGTTCAATCAGCTCGGCGAGTCGGCGCGACACGCGGTCGATCTCGGAGAGCGCCGTACCTGCGTTGTCCGACAGCTTGGCCCCTTCGACCACACCCTGCGTGGAGCGCTCCATGGCGGCCACCGCATCCTGCGTGTCGGTCTGAATCGCTTTCACCAGCGCCGAGATCTGGCGCGTGGCGTCTGCCGAGCGCTCGGCCAGCCGCTGCACTTCTTCCGCCACCACCGAGAAGCCTCGACCGGCTTCACCGGCCGACGCTGCTTGAATGGCGGCGTTGAGCGCCAGCACGTTGGTCTGTTCGGTAATGTCGGAAATCAGTTCGGTGATTTCACCAATCTCTTGCGACGACTCACCCAGTCGCTTGATGCGCTTGGAGGTCTCCTGAATCTGATCGCGAATGGCGTTCATACCGCCAATGGCGTCCTGCACGGCCTGCAGACCGGACTCTGCCGCCTGCAGCGATGCGCGGGCCACAGTGGCCGATTCCTGCGCCTGGCCAGACACCTGGTTGATGCGCTGCGCCATGTCCAGCACCGACTGGCCGGTTTCGCGAATTTCGCGCAGCTGCTCGGTGGAAGCTGCCAGCAGTTCGGTGGACGTGCTTTCCACCGCGGACGTGGTTTGCGCCACGCGCGTGGCCGTGGCCTGCACGTTGCCCACCAGCGAGCGAAGTTCTTCCACCGTGTAGTTCACGGAGTCGGCAATGGCACCGGTGATGTCCTCCGTCACCGTCGCCTCCTGGGTCAGGTCGCCTTCAGCCACTGTCTGCAGTTCGTTCATCAGGCGAAGAATGGCGGCCTGGTTGGCGTCGTTGACGCGCTTGGCATCCTGCTCCAGCGACTCCGCAGCCAGCCGCTGCGATTCCGCCACCGACTGACGCTGACGGCTGTCAAGCAGCTGCACGTAAGCCAGACCACCCGCGCAGGCGAGTGCGAACAAGGCCGACAACAACAGGGCCAGCAGCTCACCGCCACCCAACCCGGAGCGCGACGACAGGTCGCCCTGCAGCTTTTCCAGGCTCAGCCGCAAGGGCTCGCTGTCAGAAATGATGCTGGCCTGCGCTTCACGCGCCGACACCAGACCTTGCAGGTTGCCCAGAATGGCGCCCGCCTCCACGCGCGTGGCTTCATACAACTTGAGCAGGGCGTCCAGGCGCTCGCGCACCTGAGGGTCGCGCGCAGCGGCCAGCCGCAGTTCGTCACTGCCCTTGAGCAGACCTTCGGAAATTTCCTTGAAGGTGTTCAAGTCCTTGCCGAGCAGGAACACCGCTTCAGGGCTCACGCCCTCCATCGTCAGGAATTCGTTGGCCGATTTGCCGATGCGTTGCGTCAACATCACGAGCTGGCCCGACGCGGAGATTTCAGCGGCAGGTGCGTTCTGCTGCAGCTTCAGCGAGGAAATGGTCTCTGCAATCTCCAGCAGGTCGGACGATTGCCGGTTGATGGTGCGCAAGGCGTTGCCCACCTGGGTCAGGATGTTCTGCTGGGCGAGAACGGCCGACGCGTTGCGCTCGGCCAGATCCACCTTGGGCAGCAACTCTTCGAGCTGCGCCGCGTACTGCGGGCCCAGCGCGTCAAGCGACATGTCGTTGTCACCGCTCTTGAGACCGCGCACGGTACGGGCCATCACGTCCGAGCTGTCACGCACTTCCGGGAACGCGGTCGGGCTTCCGATCAGGGCCTGCGACACGCTCTTGGCCAGTCGCTGCGACTGCATCAGCGCCTGACCACTGGCCGCCACCTGCTGACCGACTTTTTCGGTCTGGCTCAACGCGAAGAACGTCACACCGCCCAGAACGACCAGACCCATGGCGAGCAAGGTGGCCAGCGTGCGCTGGTGCTGTTCGGCTGGCCGGCTGCCCAGCAGCGGCAGGGTCACATGACCTGTGCGATCGGTGTTGTCTTCCTCCACCGGGCTGTCGATCAGCCCTTCCGATGAGAGCTCTGGCGCCAGTCGGGCCGCGGCCAGCTCGGCCACTTCCTGATCGGTGGCGTTGGAGAGGTCAGGTTCATCGCCGGCTTTTTTCTTGAAGAGACCCTGGAATCGATCAAGCATGGCCATGTAAACACCTTCCAACTGAAAACAGAATGACAAATGGACCCAAGCGGTCCGCGGGTTCAAGCTTCAGGCGGCGATCGCCAGAAATTCGGGTTCGGTCACCAGTGCCTGCAAGTCCAGCTCTTGCCAGGACTGGCCTTGCACATCGACCAGCGAGCGCGTGAAATACGAGGGAGCGCCCTGCGGATTCGCGCCGATGGCGGAAAACATGGCGGGGTTGCGCAAGCCCAGCAAGCGGTCAATCCAGATCACGGCGTTCACACCCAGCGCCGTGTGCAAACTCACCAACCGGGATTCGGATGTCACCCGCTCATTCACAGAGGGGGCGTGAGAGTGGATGGCCGTCTCGACCAGCCGTGCAAGATCGATCACGCCATGCAGGCCGCCGCGCAGGCTCGCGACCCCGGCGTACCAAGGCTTGGTGTAGGGCACGCGCTGCAGCACAGACCAGGGAAAAATTTCGCCCGACTGCACCAGCGGCAGCAGGTAGCGATGACCACCTGCTTCAACCGCGAGCCAGGTGGCGGTGACAGCTTCGGTTTTGGCGGCCGTCAAACGCTGTGCCAATCGTTCCTGAAGTTCCTTGAGTGATTGACGTTTGGCCATGCTCGGTGAGGTTCAGGTCTTAGGTGCGGTCAACCCAGAGCACGAATCTTCGACAGCAGTTCTTCTGCGTCTACCGGCTTGGTCACGTAGTCACGGGCACCTTGGCGCATGCCCCAAACGCGATCGGTCTCCAGGTTTTTGCTTGTGCACATGACGATGGGAATGCTCGAGAACTGAGGGTCCCGCGTGATGGCACGCGTGAGTTGAAACCCATTCTGACCGGGCATCACAACGTCCATGAGGATCAGATCGGGCTTTTCCTCGCCAAGCCGACGAAAGGCCTCGTCCGCATTCTCAGCGGTGGTCACGGTGTAGCCGTTTTTACCCAGCAAGTCGGACAGCACCATCAACTCGGTTTTCGAGTCGTCGACCACAAGGATTTTCCGAATGGGCATCACACTGCTCCGGTTAGGTTGGCACCGAACTGCTGCACCGCTTGCAACAGCTGATCTTTGGTAAAGGGTTTGGTGAGGTAGTCCTGCGAGCCGACCATGCGGCCACGCGCCTTGTCGAACACGCCGTCTTTCGAAGACAGCATCACCACAGGAATGCCGGCAAAGCGCGCGTTGCGCTTGATGATGGCGCAGGTCTGGTATCCGTCCAGACGTGGCATGAGGATGTCGCAGAACACCAGGTCGGGCTGGTAGTCGTTGATCTTGGCCAGGGCATCAAAGCCGTCATCGGCCAGCAGGACTTCATGCCCGCCCTGCTTGAGGAAAATTTCGGCGCTTCGTCGAATGGTGTTGCTGTCGTCAACCACCAGGACTTTGAGGGCAGGCGTTGTGCTCACGTTTCACTAGCTCCAGAGATGGACAGAACGAGGAGAGCAAGACCGGTGGACCACGCCACCAGACCCGCCATGAAACCATCAGGTGCGCCGCATCGATCTCAGATCTGCACCATTTCAAAGTCTTCTTTGCGAGCGCCGCATTCAGGGCAGGTCCAGTTCATTGGCACCTCTGCCCAGGGGGTGCCAGCCGCCACGCCATGCTCGGGAGCGCCTGCCGCTTCGTCGTAAATCCAGCCGCAGATCAGGCACATCCAAGTCTTGGTTTCGGTCATGGTTATAGGGGTCATTGTCTTAGAATGCAACCATTGTATCGAGCCATATGTGCCGCTCCGCAAGCCAGTTGCGCCGGCTGTCGATCGTGTTCGGCGCCGCGCGGAACCTCTCTCGGGTCTCCACGCCTTCACCCTGCCTTCCCTGAGAACCATGCCCGATACACCTGCCTCTTCAGCGCCCGCAACGGGCGAACAGCCTGGAGAAAATTCGCTGCCCTGCGTGATGACGTTCAACACCAGCGACCCCAGCGGCGCAGGTGGCCTCAGCGCAGACATCACGGCCATGTCGAGTGCATCGGCGCATGTGCTGCCCGTCGTCACGGGTGCCTACGTTCGCGACACCTCCGACATTCACGACCACATCGCCTTTGATGAAGAGGCCGTGGCAGACCAGGCGCGATGCGCGCTGGAAGACATGCCTGTGCAGGCCTTCAAGGTCGGCTTTGTGGGCAGCCCTGAGAACCTGAGCGCCATCGCCGAGATCACGACCGACTACGCCGAGGTGCCCGTGATCACCTACATGCCCGACCTTTCCTGGTGGGACGAGATGGCCATCGAAACCTACCTCGATGCATGTGCCGAGCTGCTGCTGCCGCAGACCACCGTGCTGGTCGGCAACCACAGCACGCTGTGCCGCTGGCTGCTGCCCGAGTGGGAGGGCGACCGGGCTCCGAGCCCGCGGGACGTCGCCCGCGCTGCCGCCGTGCATGGCGTGCCCTACACATTGGTGACCGGGTTCAACGCAGCCGATCAATACCTAGAGAGCCACCTCGCGTCTCCCGAAGCCGTGCTGGCCACCGCCCGTTACGAGCGCTTCGAGGCCACGTTCACGGGCGCCGGTGACACCTTGTCGGCCGCGCTGTGCGCGCTCATTGCAGGCGGAAGCGACCTGCAGTCGGCTTGCGCAGAAGCGCTGACCTACCTCGACCAATGCCTGGACGCAGGCTTCCAGCCCGGCATGGGCCACGCCGTGCCAGATCGCCTGTTCTGGGCGCACGACGACGACGGTGCGGAGGACGCACCAGGTTCTGAAACGCCCCCGGACAGCACGCTCGACGCCGACGCTTTCCCGCTCGACACCACACGACACTGAGCTTCCAACATGACCACCACCGACCGCAACCAGCAACTGTTTGACCGCGCCAAGGCCCTGATTCCGGGCGGAGTGAACTCGCCCGTGCGCGCCTTTCGCGCAGTGGGGGGCACCCCCCGATTTGTGCAGCGCGCGCAAGGTGCCTACTTCTGGGATGCCAATGACAAGCGCTACATCGACTACATCGGCTCATGGGGGCCAATGATCCTTGGTCACGGTCACCCGGCCGTGGTGGAAGCGGTGCAGAAGGCTGTGCTCGAGGGCTTTTCCTATGGGGCGCCCACCGAGCGTGAGGTGGAGCTGGCCGAAGCCATCATCAAGCTGGTGCCCAGCATCGACATGGTGCGGCTGGTGAGCTCGGGCACCGAGGCGGGCATGAGTGCGATCCGCCTGGCCAGGGGCGCGACCGGGCGCAAGAAGATCATCAAGTTCGAAGGCTGCTATCACGGCCACGCTGATGCGCTCCTGGTGAAAGCTGGCTCCGGCCTGGCCACCTTCGGCAACCCGACCAGTGCGGGCGTGCCGCCCGAGGTCGTTCAGCACACCATCGTGCTGGAGTACAACAACGTCGAACAACTTGAAGCGGCTTTCACTGAGCACGGTCCCGAAGTGGCCTGCCTGATGATCGAACCCATTGCCGGCAACATGAACTTCGTGCGCGCCAGCGTGCCGTTCATGACGCGTTGCCGCGAACTGTGCACGCAGCACGGTGCGCTTCTGGCCTTTGACGAAGTCATGACGGGATTCCGCGTAGCGCTGGGCGGCGCGCAAAGCGTTTACGCCCAACTCATTCCCGGGTTCGAGCCCGACATGACCGTGATGGGCAAGGTCATCGGCGGTGGCATGCCGCTGGCCGCCTTTGGCGCCAAGCGCGCGGTCATGGAGCAACTCGCGCCGCTGGGCGGCGTCTACCAGGCCGGCACGTTGTCGGGCAATCCGGTGGCCACCGCCTGCGGCCTCGCCACGTTGAAGGAAATCAGCAAGCCCGGCTTCTTTGAGGCGCTGTCAGCCACCACGCGTTCGCTGGTGGATGGCCTCAAGGGCGCCGCCGCGGCTGAAGGCGTGGCACTCTGCGGCGACAGCCAAGGCGGCATGTTCGGCTTCTTCCTGTTTGACGAGCTGCCGCAGAACTATGCCAAGGTGATGACCACCGACGGCCCGCGTTTCAACCACCTCTTCCACGGGCTGCTGGACCGCGGTGTGTACATCGCACCCGCGCTGTACGAAGCGGGCTTCGTGAGCGCGGCGCACACCGCGCAGGACATCGCCGACACCGTGGCTGCTGCACGCGAAGTGTTCAAAGCGCTGCCTCACTGAAGCGCCGCAAAGCCCAAAGAAAAAGGCCGCTGTCTTCACAGCGGCCTTTTTCTTTGGGCGAGAACGCTCAATGGCGGAAGTGGCGCACGCCCGAATACACCATCACCACGCCGCGCTCGTCTGCGGCATCGATGACTTCCTGATCGCGCATGGAGCCGCCCGGCTGGATCACACAGGTCGCGCCTGCGTCGACCACGACATCCAGACCATCGCGGAACGGGAAGAAGGCGTCGCTCGCCACCGCCGTGCCTTGCAGGCTCAGCTTGGCATGGCCGGCCTTGATGCTGGCGATGCGCGCGGAATCCAGCCGGCTCATCTGACCCGCGCCCACGCCCATCGTCATGCCGTCTTTGCAGAACACGATGGCGTTGGACTTCACGAACTTCGCCACCTTCCACGCAAACAGCAGGTCGTCAATCTGCTGCTCCGTGGGCTGCAGCCGTGTGACGACCTTGAGATCGGCGCGCTGCAGCACATGGTTGTCGGCGCTCTGGATCAGCAAGCCTGATCCCACACGCTTCACGTCACTCAGGTTCAGGCCTTTGTCCCAGGCGGTCGGGCCACCGGGTGGCAGTGCGATTTCGAGCACGCGCACATTGGCCTTGGCCTTGAACACGTCCAGCGCTTCGGGCGTGTAGCCGGGCGCCATCAACACCTCGACAAACTGCTTGCTGATCGCTTGCGCGCCTGCGCCGTCCAGCACGCGGTTGAGCGCGATGATGCCGCCGAAGGCGCTCGTGGGATCGGTCTGGAAGGCCTTGCTGTAGGCCTCCAGCGCGTCTTTGCCCACGGCCACGCCACAGGGGTTGGCGTGTTTGACGATCACGCAGGCGGGCGCGTCAAAGCTCTTGACGCATTCCCAGGCCGCATCGGCGTCTGCAATGTTGTTGTAGCTCAGCTCCTTGCCCTGCAACTGCTTCGCGGTGACGAGCGAACCCGGCGCCGGATACAGATCGCGGTAGAAGGCAGCGCTCTGGTGCGGGTTCTCGCCGTAGCGCAAGTCCTGCAGCTTGACGAAGCGACCGTTGCTCTGCGCCGGGTATTCGCTGCGCTGGGGCACGCTGGCACCGTCTTCGAACGCGATGGAGGAGAGGTAGTCGCTGATGGCGGCGTCGTAGTTGCTGATGCGGTTGAAAGCCGCCACCGACAAGGCGAAGCGCGTCTTGTCGCTGAGCTTGCCGCTGGCCTTGAGTTCGTCGATCACGCCGGCGTACTGCGCGGCATCGGTGAGCACCGCCACGTCCTTCCAGTTCTTGGCCGCGCTGCGCACCATGGCCGGGCCGCCAATGTCGATGTTCTCGATCGCGTCTTCCAGCGTGCAACCGGCCTTGGCCACAGTGGCCTCAAAGGGATAGAGGTTGACGATGAGCAGATCGATGGTGTCGATACCGTGCGACTTGAGCGCAGCCATGTGCTCGGGCAGGTCGCGGCGCGCGAGCAAGCCACCGTGCACCTTGGGGTGCAGCGTCTTCACGCGGCCATCCAGCATCTCGGGGAAACCGGTGACCTCGGCCACCTCGGTGACCGGCAGGCCTTTGTCGGCCAGCAGTTTGGCGGTACCGCCTGTGGAAATGAGGGCCACGCCCAGCCCGTGCAGGGCCTGTGCGAGTTCGACGATGCCGGTCTTGTCGGAGACGGAGATGAGTGCGCGCATGAACAGGGTCTTGGTGGTTTTTGAAAGGATCGGGCTCAGTCAATGAGTTTGTGTTCGAGCAGCTTCTTGCGCAGGGTGTTGCGGTTCAGACCGAGCCATTGCGCGGCACGGGACTGGTTGTGCTGCGCTTGCTCCATCACCACTTCGAGCAGGGGCTTCTCCACCGCCTTGACGAGCATGTCGTGCAGGTTGGACGGATCGGTGCCGTTGAGGTCGCGAAAGAAGTCTTCCATGCTGGCACGCACACAGTCGTGCAATGTGTTCTGTTTCATGCGGCCAGCTTCCAGTCGTCTCTCGGGGTTGAAATGGTGGGACTCGACCATTCGTCAAGGCTGTCGCTCACGCAACGCAGTTGGTCTTCCACGGTGGTCATGGCATTGACTCGTGAACGGAAGAGCGCAGCGGCGCCGGGCGGCAACGGCAAGGACTGCGCGTACCAGCCCAGGTGTTTGCGCGCGCTGCGCACACCGGTGGACTCGCCGTACAGGTCGTAGTGGTCGTGCAGGTGGTCAAGCAGCCAGACGCGCACATCGGCCATCGACGGTGGGGGCAGGTGCTCACCGGTGGCCAGAAAGTGGGCGATCTCGCGAAAGATCCAGGGCCGACCTTGTGCGGCCCGCCCGACCATGATCGCGTCAGCGCCCGTGCGGTGGAGCACATCGCGTGCCTGCTCGGGGCTGGTGATGTCGCCATTGGCCACCACAGGAATGCGCACACGGCTCTTGATGTGGGCCACGGTGTCGTGCTCGGCCTGGCCTTTGTAGCCCTGCTCGCGGGTGCGGCCGTGCACGGTGAGCATCTGCACGCCGGCGGCTTCCGCAGCCAGTGCGAGGGTGGGCGCGTTGCGCACACTGGCGCACCAGCCTGTGCGCATCTTGAGCGTGACCGGCACACGGTGCGGCTCGCAGGCAGCCACCACAGCCTGCACGATCTCGATGGCCAGGGCTTCGTCCTGCATGAGGGCCGAACCGGCCCATTTGTTGCACACCTTCTTGGCGGGGCAACCCATGTTGATGTCGATGATCTGCGCGCCGCGGTCGATGTTGTAGCGCGCGGCATCGGCCATCATCTGCGCGTCGGTCCCGGCGATCTGAACCGCGATGGGGGCGGCCTCGCCCTCATGGTTGGCGCGGCGCGAGGTCTTCAGGCTGTCCTGGAGATCGGGGCGTGAGGTCACCATTTCGCTCACCGCGTAGCCTGCGCCGAGCCGCTTGCACAGCTTGCGAAACGGCCGGTCCGTCACCCCTGCCATGGGCGCGACGAACAGGGCATTGGGCAGGGTGAAGGCCCCGAGTTGCATGGCGGTGGGAGAATCGGTGTCGAGCGGTGTAGCGGCCGCGATCCCAGCAAACGCGGGGGGCGAAGGATGGCGATTGTATCTGCCTGTTTTTTCAGCAGGCGATATGCCCGATCCACCCATCGAACTCCGTGCAGCTCCCTCTCTTTTCGATGCGCCGGTCGCCGGCTCCGAGCCCCTCCTCACCCATGCCCGACTGGTTGAATCAACTGATGCAATTGCTGGCTTTGCCCGAATTCGGGCTGAGCACCGTGCTCGTCGTGTCGTTCCTGTCGGCCACGCTGCTGCCACTGGGGTCGGAGCCTGCGGTGTTCGGCCTGATCAAGCTCAACCCCGACCTGTTCTGGCCTGCGATCCTGGTGGCCACGGTGGGCAACACCGCCGGTGGCGCGGTGAGCTGGCTGATGGGCCTGGGCACCCACAAGGTGGTCGACCGCGCGCGCGGCAGCCATGTCGATGTGCGTGCCTTGAAGTGGCTGGAGCGTTTTGGCCCCAAGGCGTGCCTGCTCTCGTGGCTGCCGGTGGTGGGTGACCCGCTGTGCGCGGTGGCGGGCTGGATGAAATTCCCCTTCTGGCCCTGCCTGGCTTACATGGCCATCGGCAAGTTCGCCCGCTACCTCACCATGACGGCCGCGCTGCTGTGGTTCTTCCCCGGAACACTGCACCCATGAGCGCCCAGACTCTGCCGCGCTCGCTGTGGGCGCTGATGGTGGGCAACTTCGTGATCGGCACGGGCGTCATGGTCGTGCCCGGCACGCTCAACGACATCAGCCAGTCGCTGGGCGTCTCGATCCCGCAAGCGGGCCAGCTCATCACCGCAGCGGCGATCATGATGGGACTCGGCGCGCCGCTGTTTGCCAGTCTCGTCGCCGGGTGGGACCGCCGGCGTTTGCTCACGCTGGCGCTGGTCTGGTATGGCGTGCTGCTGGGTGCTTGTGCACTCGCACCCCAATACGCCGCCTTGCTGCCGCTGCGCGTGCTGGCCGTCATCTCCCCTGCCGTGTTCACGCCGCAGGCGGCGGCCAGCGTGGGCCTGCTGGTGCCGACCAGCCAACGCGGGCGGGCGATCACCTTCATTTTTCTGGGCTGGTCGGTCGCCTCGGTGATGGGCATGCCGTTGTCGGCCTGGATCGGCGGCGAACTCGGCTGGCGCTGGGCCTTTGGTCTGGTGGCGGTGATGTCGTTCGCCAGCGGCGCGTGGGTGTGGCGCGAGATACCCGATGGCATCAAGCCCGCTGCCCTCTCACGCGAGGCGTGGGCGCGCACCCTGGGCTCGGCACCCCTGATGACCGCGGTGGGCGTCACGCTGCTGTCGGCCTTCGGGCAGTTCACCTTGTTCTCTTACTTCGCGCCCTACTTTGCCCAGACCTTGGGTGCCGGTGGCGCCCTGCTTTCGCTGATGTTTCTGTGGTTCGGCGTTTTTGGTCTGGCGGGCAATGTGGCCGTCACACGCTACATCGACCGCATCGGCGCCCCCAACGCCGTGCTGATCACCCTGGGCGCCATGGTGGTCACACTGCTGGTGTGGCCGCTCGGACGACACGGCTTCTGGGCGCAAGCGCTGGTGCTGGTGCCATGGGCGCTGGGCTGCTTTTCCTGCAACTCGGCACAGCAGGCGCGGCTGGTGCAGATCGCCCCCGAGTTGGCCTCTGCCACCGTCGCGCTCAACACCTCTGCCATGTACGGCGGCCAGGCACTGGGGGCCGCGCTGGGCGGCGTGATGATTGCGCAGGGCCGCATGCTCGACCTGCACCAGGTGGGCCTGGTGGTGCTGATGCTGGCGATGGCTGTGAGCCTGTGGGCCGCGCGGCTTCAGAAACGCTCGTAGGGCAGCAGGTAACGCCACTCGCCCACGGGCAGGCCGGCCAGCGAGATACGGCCCAGCCGCAGCCGGCGCAGGCCGGTGAGCTGCAGGCCGGCGCGCTCACACAGATGCGCCACCTGGCCCGGCTGGTTCCCCTTGATGGCCAGGCGCAGGCGCAGTTCACTTTGCCAGCTCGCCCGCGCCGAAGGCAAGGCCCAGCCGTCAAAGAACAGCGCCTTGCCCAGCGACTTGAGCACCGCATCGCGCCGGGCTTCGTCTTCAAGCTCGGGATCGGCCGCCACCTCGGCCAGCCATTCGTGCTCCAGCTGGCCGGCGTCGTCGGTCATCTTGCGGGCCACGCCGGGGTTCTGGGTGAACACCATCAGGCCGCTGGCCTTGGTGCCCAAGGGCGACACCGGCAGCAGCTTGTGCAAATGCGCCTTGAGCGGGCGCACGCCCGAGCTGTCGCCCTTGAAACGGTTGCTCGCCGTGAACCACTTGGCTGCCAGTGCGTCCGGCAGAAGCGGCTCATCGGGCAGCACGCGGGTCGCAGGCTTGTGCCAGAGCAGCGTCATGGAGGCCAGCGGCTCCAGCTTCGCCTTGGGGTCGAGCAGCACGGTCTGGTCGTCGCGCACCCGCTGCATGGGCTCTTCGACCACCACGCCGTCCACGCGCACCCAGCCGCCGGCGATGTAGTTTTCAGCGTCGCTGCGCGAGCAGGGCAACTGTGCGGCCAGGCGTTTGGCCAGGCGCTGGGGTTCGGGCCGGCCGGTCTCGCTCATGCCGGCGTTCAGCTGCTGAAGAGGAAGTTCATCACGTCGCCGTCCTTGACGACGTACTCCTTGCCTTCGGCGCGCATCTTGCCCGCGTCCTTGGCCCCTTGCTCGCCCTTGAAAGCGATGAAGTCGTCAAAACCGATGGTCTGGGCGCGGATGTAGCCCTTCTCGAAATCGGTGTGGATCACGCCCGCGGCCTGTGGCCCCGTGTCGCCCACCTTGATTGTCCAAGCGCGAACTTCCTTCACGCCGGCGGTGAAGTAGGTCTGCAGTCCCAACAGCTGATACGCCGCGCGGATGAGGCGGTTCAGGCCAGGCTCGTCCTGACCGAGTTCCTTCAGGAACTCGAGCCGGTCGGCGTCGTCCATTTCAGACAACTCGGCTTCGATCTTGGCGCAAATGGCCACCACAGGCGCCTTCTGCTTTTCGGCAAAGGCGCGCAGTCGATCGAGGAAAGGGTTGTTCTCGAAGCCGTCTTCCGACACGTTGGCCACGAACATGGCGGGCTTGGCCGTGATCAGGAAGAACTGCTTGAGCTGGGCTTGCTCTTCCTTGCTGAAGTCGATGGTGCGCACCGGCTGGGTGTCGTTGAGCGCGGCCTGGCACTTCTCGAGAATGGCCACCTGCTTGATCGACTCCTTGTCGCCAGAGCGCGCGGTCTTGTTCACGCGGTGCAGCGCCTTTTCCACGGCGGCCAGGTCGGCCAGGCACAACTCGGTCTGGATGACTTCGATGTCGGCAATCGGGTCGACCTTGTTGGCCACGTGGATCACGTTGTCGTCTTCGAAGCAGCGCACCACGTTCACGATGGCATCGGTTTCGCGGATGTGCGCAAGGAACTTGTTGCCCAGGCCTTCGCCCGTGCTGGCGCCGGCCACCAGGCCGGCGATGTCCACGAACTCCACGATGGCCGGCACGATGCGCTCGGGCTGCACGATCCCGGCGAGTTGCTGCAGGCGCGGATCGGGCACTTCCACCACGCCGGTGTTGGGCTCGATGGTGCAGAAGGGGTAGTTTTCAGCTGCGATGCCCGCCTTGGTCAGCGCGTTGAAAAGGGTGGACTTGCCCACGTTGGGCAGGCCCACGATGCCGCATTGGAGGCTCATGGAAGACTTTCGGATCGGTCGGGGAAACCCGTGATTTTACGGGCGGGGTCTGTGTTTACTCGAAGCGCCAGTTGGCCCCCACCGCCTGACCCACACGCAGCACCTGCCCGTCGCCTTCGAGCACGATGGCGTTCATGCCGAAGGTGATGGCGCCATGGAGGCGGCGATCTTGCCGGTAGGCCTGCAAGGTGTCGTTCACTTCGGGGCTGGAGAGGGCTGTGGCGGGATTGATGTTGGGCATCGGGCAGCGGGCACAGGGCTTGACGGGTTCTATGTGCGCCACGGCATCGCCGGTGGTAATGTGCAGGGTGCCCACGCGGTCTTCGTCGTGCGCTTGCACGCCGTCGAGCACGATGTTGGGCCGAAAGCGGCTGATCGCCACTGGCGCGTGGCCCGCGGCGCTCAGCCGCTGGTTGAGTTCGGCCAACGAAGCGGTGCTGGTCACGAGCAGGCTGAAGCCGTCGGCAAACTGCGTCGTGGCCTCGCGCCCGCCGGTCCACCTCAGGCTGCTCACGCGCCGCACCTCGGGATCGAACCGGGCCAGCCGCAGCCGCTTGAGGTTCGCCGGGGCCTCGGGGCTGAGGAAGTCGCTGAACCATTGCGCGGCCAGGTCGCCCATGTCGCAGGCCATCACCTCGTCGTCCCACACGCGCACTTTCAGTGGGCCTTCGGCGGCATCGAGCGCCAGGTGCAGGGCCAGCATGCCAGGGGCGCGCAACACAAGCTGCCCCATCTTGAAGGCGGTCTGGATCAGCGCCATGCGCGGCAGTTCGCGCTGGGTCACGAATTCACCGTCTTCGTCCACCACCATCCAGGCGCGGTCGTACAACAAGCCGGTGTCGGTGAGTTCCGCCTCGGTCAGCGAAATGCCGGCGCACGACTTGACCGGATACACCCAGAGCTGGGCGATGGTGGCCTGAACGTCGGTCGGGGCGATGGAGTGGTCTGCGCTCATGGTGTTCGTGGCATTCGGGGTGGGGCGGCGGCACCGCCTGGCGCCTTGTGGTGCACGGCGGTCGGGTCAAAGCCAGCGATGCCGGCCGGGGTATCGCCTTGGGAAGGCCCGGATTGTGCCCTGCTCCTAAAATCTCCGCATGAACTCTCCCGCCCCCCGCACCGGCTCCGCCCGGCGATTCGACGTTGCCATTCGCGGGGCCGGCGTGGTGGGCCAGACCCTGGCCCTGCTGCTCGCACGCGACCGCCTGCGCGTGGCCCTGGTGGGCTCGCCACGCAGCCCACAAGACCAACCCGATGTGCGGGCCTACGCCATCAACGCCGCTTCCCGCGAGCTGCTGCGCTCTGTGCGCGCCTGGCCCGAGGTGGACCCACAGGACACGCGCCCCACCCCCATCACCCCGGTGAGCGCCATGCAGGTGTGGGGCGACGAGGGGGGCGAACTGCAGTTCTCTGCCGACGACCAGGGCGCCGAGGCGCTCACCTGGATCGTCGACGTGCCCGCGCTGGAGCAGCGGCTCTCGGACGCGGTGGGCTTTCAGGCCGGCATCGAATGCATGAGCGAAGCCCCGCCGGCGGCGCTGACCGTCGTGTGTGAAGGCAAACGCAGCCAGACGCGTGAAGAACTCGGTCTGGCCTTCGACGTGCGCCCGTACGCCCACAAGGCAGTGGCAGCGCGGCTGCGGTGCGAGCAGCCCCACGGCGGTGTCGCCCGCCAATGGTTCACCCAGGGCGAGGTGATGGCGCTGCTGCCCCTGGGCGGCGCACAGGGGAACTCCGTGGCGCTGGTGTGGTCAGTTCCAGCACAGCAGGCACAGGCCTGGCTGCAAGCCGACCCCACCACCTTCACCCAGGCCGTGCAGGCGCGCTGCGCCCAGGCCCTGGGCCACATGCACATGGAAAGCCCCGCCCAGGCCTGGCCTCTCGAACTCGCGCGCGCCCAACGCTGGATCACCCGCACCGCCCAAGGCGGCGTGGCGCTGGCCGGGGACGCGGCACACGCCATGCACCCGCTGGCCGGCCAGGGGCTCAATGTCGGCCTGGCCGACGTGGCCGAACTGGCCCGCGTGCTGCAGCAGCGCGAGTACTGGCGCGAGCTGGGCGACCTCAAGCTGTTGCGCCGTTACGAGCGCGCGCGTGCGGCCGAAGTGGCGGCCATGGGCTGGGTCACCGACGGCTTGTTCGGCCTGTTCTCCCATGCCGATGCGCGCGTGCAAGCGCTGCGCAACTGGGGCCTCAATGGCTTTGATCGCAGCGGCCCGCTCAAGCGGTGGATCGCCCGTCAAGCGATTGGGACGCACCAGGCTTGAGCCCCACCCACCCTCCGATTGTCCAGAACACCCACCGCGGCCCGCACGATGAAACTCCTCAAGACCCTCCTGATCACGGCCCTGGCGGCCCTTTCGCTGGGCGCCGCGGCGCAGGAAGCCACCATCCGCAAGAACCTGGCCGAACGCCTGCCCAACCTGCCCGCGATCGATGAGATCAGCAAGACCCCGATGCCCGGCATCTTTGAAGTGCGCGTCAACCAGAGCGACCTCTTCTACACGGACGCGGAAGGCAACTACCTGATCCAGGGCTCGATGATCGACACCAAGGCGCGCGTGGACCTGACCGAGCAGCGCATGGAAAAGCTCACCGCGATCGCCTTCAAGGACCTGCCCCTGAAGGACGCCTTCACCATCGTGCGGGGCAACGGCAAGCGCAAGATGGCCGTATTCGAAGACCCCAACTGCGGCTATTGCAAGCGCTTCGAACGCGACCTGCTCAAGGTCGACAACGTGACGGTGCACGTGTTCCTGTACCCGATCCTGAGCGCCGATTCGGGTGAGAAGTCGCGCAACATCTGGTGCGCCAAAGACAAGAGCAAGGCCTTCCTCGACTGGATGGTGCGCGACGTGACGCCGCCCGCCGCCACCTGCGACGCCGCCGCCGTGGCGCGCAACTTCGAGTTCGGCAAGCGCGCGCGCATCACCGGCACGCCCACCATCATTTTTGCCAACGGCGCCCGCGTGCCCGGTGCGATCGGCGCGGAGCAGATCGAAAAACAGCTCGCGGAAGCCAAGCCTTGAGCGCCGCCGCGAAAGCAAAGCCCCGCCGCGCGAAAGCAGCGCCCGCCGGCGTGCGCTATACGGTTTCGGTGCTGAACGCCCATGCGCACCTGTTCGCCGTCACGCTGCAGATCGACCGCCCGGCGAAACACCAGCGACTGAGCCTGCCGGTGTGGATTCCCGGCAGCTACCTGGTGCGCGAGTTCTCGCAGAACCTGCAGGCCCTGAGTGCCTCGCAAGGCGGGGCACCCCTCGCGCTGAAGCAGCTCGACAAACACCGCTGGCAAGCCCCATGTAGCGCCGACCAGCCGCTGGAGCTGCGCTACGAGGTGTACGCGTTTGACGCGTCCGTTCGCACGGCCTTCCTGGACGCCTCGCGCGGTTTCTTCAACGCCACCAGCCTGTGCCTGCGCGTGCTGGGGCAGGAAGACCTGCCGCATGCACTGGAGCTGGCGCCCGCGCCGGCCCTGTCGGACTGGCAGGTGGCCACAGGCCTCACGCCACACCAGGTGGATGCCCAGGGCTTTGGCCAGTACCTGGCCGAAAACTACGACGAGCTGGCGGATTGCCCTGTCGAAATGGGCGCCTTCTGGAGCGCCAGCTTCACCGCAGCCGGCGTGGAACACCGCTTCGTGGTCGCGGGTGCCGGCCCCTGGATGGACGGCGAGCGGCTGATTGCCGACACGCGCAGGATTTGCGAAACGCAGATCGCCTTCTGGCACGGCAAACAGGCGCCACCGTTCTCGCGCTACGTGTTCATGCTGTATGCCAGCGCCGACGGCTACGGCGGCCTGGAGCACCGCAATTCCACCGCCCTGATCTGCCAGCGCGCCGACCTGCCGCGCCCCGCCGCGCCGGGTGAGAAAGCCGCGCCCCTCAAAGCCACCGACGGCTACACCACCCTGCTCGGCCTCATCAGCCACGAGTACTTCCACACCTGGAACGTGAAGCGTCTGCGCCCGGCCGAATTCGCGCGCTACGACTACGACACCGAGAACTACACCGAGTTGCTCTGGTTCTTCGAGGGCTTCACCAGCTACTACGACGACCTGATGCTGCGCCGCGCGGGCTTGATCGACGATGCGGCTTACCTCCAGCTCGTCGCCAAAACCATCAACCAGGTGCAGCAGACACCAGGCCGGCTGGTGCAGACGGTCGCGCAAGCGAGTTTCGATGCGTGGGTGAAGTACTACCGCATGACCGAGAACACGCCCAACGCCACCGTGAGCTACTACACCAAGGGCTCGCTGGTGGCGCTGTGCCTGGACCTCACCTTGCGGGCCGAAGGTCACACCTCGCTCGACGCGGTCATGCGCGAACTCTGGCAGCGCTGTGAAGGCGGCCCCATGCGAGAGGCCGACCTGCTGCGCGCCCTCAAGCGCCTGGGCAAACGCCGTTTTGACGCCGACATCGCCGCCTGGGTGCACGGCACGGGCGAACTCCCGCTCGCCTCGCTGCTGCAAGCGCAAGGCGTGAAGGTCTCGCACGACAAGGCGCCCCTGGCACAACAGCTGGGAATCCGCGCGAGCGAAGTCAACGGTACTGTGGTGCTGAAGCAGGTGCTGCGTGGCGGCGCTGCCGAAGCCGCGGGCATGGCCGCGGGTGACGAATGGCTGGGCGTGGAGTTTCCCGCCAGCCAGCCGGGCGACACCGCCGAGGCTTGGCGCATCCACAAACTCGATGACGTGCCGCCTGTGCGGGCGCGCCGCCCGCAACTCACGGCTCTGGTGTCGCGCGACAAGCGCCTGCTGCGCCTGCCACTGGCGTGGCCGACCGAATCGCTCACCGTGCGCCTCTCCACAGCCGACGCGGTGCCGGTGACCGCCTGGCTCGCGGCCGCGCCTTAAATTTTCGGCAAGCGCGCGACCAGCTCCTGGTCGAACTGCTGCACGGTGGCCGAGTTCTTGAAATTCTTCAGGCCGTCACGCAAACGGGGCAGCAAGATCTGCAGATCGGCCGGCGTCTTGCAACCTTCGACCCGCAAGGCGAGCTGCTCGCCCATGGGGCCGAGCTGGTCGTTGAGAAAGCGCGCCACCAGCCGGCGCGCCTCGCTGAAAGGCAGCGCGGGCAGCGGAGCCTGGTGGGCGGGCGCAGCCTCTTCCTGGCCCGATTGCGCCGCGACCGCATCGGCACCAGCGCCTGGCGACACCGGCGCACCGCTGGCATCGACCTGAGCGATCCAGCCCGCGGCCACGAGTTGTTCCAGCAAGGGCGCCGCAACGCCCTCGCCGCCCAGCAACTTGTCCATCTCGCTGACCGTGCGCTTGCCATCCACCATGATGAGCAGTGAGCGCAGGCGGGGCCCGAGGTTCGGAGGGCGGGTCGTCAGCGCCTCGCGGCCCTGATCGGTCTTGGCAAGCAATGTGTTTTTGTCCATGGTGTTCGACGCTTTGCCGAAATGTAAGGCCAGCGTCAGCCCATGCCAACCGGGTAGCGCCCTAGGGCACCCCCCGATTTCGCGCAACGTGTCACGGACACGGCATCCAATGCCGCGGTCAACCCTTGCGCAGGTCCACCACGCGCTTGGCCTTGCCCTGGCTGCGCTCCACGCCGCCTTCGGGCTTGAGCTGCACCGACACGCTGCTGCCCACAAACACCTTGATGTCGTGCTGCAGCTGCCGCGCCGCGGCTTGCGCCGCCTCGCTCTCGGGCGCCAGACCCGCGCGCGTTTCCACCACCACCGAGAGATCGTCCATCGGCCCCTGACGCGTCAGCACACACTGGTAGTGCGCGCTGAGCTCAGGCCGCTTGAGGATGAGCTCTTCGATCTGCGTCGGGAACACATTGACGCCGCGCACGATCATCATGTCGTCGCTGCGGCCGGTGATCTTTTCCATGCGGCGCATGGTGCGTGCAGTACCCGGCAGCAAGCGCGTGAGGTCGCGCGTGCGGTAGCGGATGATGGGCAGCGCCTCCTTGGTGAGGCTGGTGAACACCAGCTCGCCCATCTCGCCGTCGGGCACGGGTTCGCCGGTCTCCGGGTCGATGATCTCGGGGTAGAAGTGGTCCTCCCAGATGGTCGGGCCGTCCTTGGTTTCCACGCACTCGTTGGCCACGCCCGGGCCCATCACTTCCGACAGGCCATAGATGTCCACCGCGTCGATGCCCATGCGCGCTTCGATCGCCGTGCGCATGTCGTTCGTCCAGGGTTCCGCGCCAAAGATGCCCAGGCGGATGCTGCTCTCGCGCGGGTCCAGCCCCTGCCGTTCGAACTCGTCGGCAATCGCCAGCATGTAGCTGGGCGTGACCATGATGATGTCCGGCCGGAAATCCTGAATCAGCTGCACCTGCCGTTCGGTCTGCCCACCGCCAAAGGGCACCACCGTGAGGCCCAGTTTTTCAGCCCCGTAGTGCGCGCCCAGCCCGCCGGTGAACAGGCCATAGCCGTAGCTCACATGCACCAGATCGCCCGGGCGCGCACCGCTGGCGCGGATGCTGCGCGCCACCACAGTGGACCAGGTCTCGATGTCTTTCAGCGTGTACCCCACCACCGTCGGCTTGCCGGTGGTGCCGCTGCTGGCGTGGATGCGCGCGCATTGTTCGCGCGGCACGGCAAACATGCCGAACGGGTAACTGTCGCGCAGGTCTTTCTTGGTCGTGAAAGGAAACTTCGCCAGGTCGGCCAGGCTGCGGCAGTCGTCCGGGTGCACACCAGCTGCGTCGAACTTGGCGCGGTACACAGGCGAGTTCTGGTAGGCGTGGCGCAGTGTGGCCTGCAGGCGCTGGAGCTGCAGTGAACGCAACTCGTCAACGCTGGCCTTTTCGATCGGCTCCAGGGCAAAGGTCTTCATGGCTGCTCGTCCTCGGGAAACACGGTGCCGGCGATCACGGCACTCTTGCCGCGGAACATCGCCACCACCTCACCATGCTGGTTGGTCACGCGCATGTCGTAGATGCCGTGCCGGCCCGACAGCGTTTGCTCCACGCCCTCGCAAGTGAGCACGTCGCCCAACCGCCCGGGCTTGAGGAACTCGATGGAGCAGCCCGCCGCCACCGCGTTCTTGTTGTGGCTGTTGCAGGCAAAGGCGAAAGTGGAATCGGCGAGCGTGAAGATGAAACCGCCGTGGCAGATCTGGTGCCCGTTGAGGTGCAGCGCCTGCACCGGCATGCGCATCACGGCGCGCCCGGGTTCGCAGGCCAGCAGCGTCATGCCCATCGTGTCCTTGCTCGCGGTGTCGACCGCAAACATCGTCTCGCCCACTCGGGTGGCGCGTTCTTGTGGTGACATCACTCCCCCTTGAAGCGCGCCGGGCGCTTCTCGCGAAACGCCATGACGCCTTCGATGTAATCGTGCGTTTGGCCCAGCGCCGACTGCGCGTCGCGCTCGGCATCGAGCTGCTGGTTGAGCGTGCGCGTGCCGGCATCGCGCAGCAGCGCGCGCGTGGCCACCAGCGCCTTCGTGGGCATGGTGGCCAGCCGCTCGGCCAGCGCCATGGCAGCGCCCACACAATCCTCGGCCACGTCCCACACGAGGCCCCATTCCCTGGCCTGCGCGGCAGGCAGTTTGTCGCCCGTCATGGCCAGCGCCATGGCGCGCGCCAGCCCCAGCCGCTCGACCAGGAACCAGCTGCCGCCGGCATCGGGAATCAGGCCGATCTTGCTGAAGGCCTGGATGAAACTCGCGTTCGGCGCGGCGATGGCGATGTCGCATGTCATGACCAGTGAAGCCCCTGCGCCCGCCGCCACGCCGTTGACCGCTGCGATGGTGGGCATGCGCATGCCCTGCAGGCGGCGCGCGGTGGGGTTGAAGGCCTGATCGATCACCGGGCCAGGGTCGGCGCGTTTCACCAGATCCGGCCCCGGTGCGAAATCGAACTCGGCCAGGTCGGCGCCTGCGCAAAAGCCGCGACCCGCACCAGTGATCACGAGGGCGCGAACCTGCGCATTCGCCTCGGCACGGTCCAGCGCGGCCCACAGGTCGCGGTGCATCTGGCGCGTGAAGCTGTTGAGGGCGTCGGGGCGGTTGAGCGTGACCAGGGCCACGGCCCCACGCTCTTCGTACACCACGGTGGTGTTGCTCATGATCGGTTTGTCTCCTGCGTGGCGTTGTGGGTTTGCCGGAATTTAACATTAACCAACCAATCGGTCGGCTAATGTTTTCCCTTGGTGCGGCTCGATATAGTGGTGCACTTTCACCCGCCCTTCATTGCCCCAGGAGACACCATGACAGCCGCCACCCCACCCGAATGCATCACCGTGCGCACCGAAGGCCGCGTGGGCATCGTCACGCTCAACCGCCCCAAGCAACTCAACGCACTCAACAACCAGCTCATGGACGAGCTCGGTGCCGCGCTCAAGGCCTTCGATCTGGACGATGGCATCGGCTGCATGATCATCACCGGCAGCGAAAAAGCCTTTGCCGCCGGCGCCGACATCGGGGCCATGGCCACCTACACCTTTGCCGACGTCTACAACGGCGACTACATCACGCGCAACTGGGAGACCATCCGCAGCATCCGCAAGCCGGTGATTGCGGCGGTGAGCGGCTTTGCCTTGGGCGGTGGCTGCGAGCTGGCCATGATGTGCGACTTCATCATCGCGGCCGACAACGCCAAGTTCGGTCAACCCGAAATCAAGCTGGGCATCATCCCCGGCGCGGGCGGCACCCAGCGCCTGCCGCGCGCGGTGGGCAAGGCCAAGACCATGGACATGGTGCTCACCAGCCGCATGATGGACGCCACCGAAGCCGAGCGGGCCGGGCTGGTGAGCCGGGTGGTGCCACTGGACAAACTGATGGACGAAGCCCTGGGGGCCGCGCTGACCATCTGCGGCCTGTCGCTGCCCAGCGTGATGGCCGCCAAAGAGTCGGTCAACCGCTCGTTCGAGGGCTCGCTGTCCGATGGCGTGATGTTCGAACGCCGACTCTTCCATGCCCTGTTTGCCACCGAAGACCAGAAGGAAGGCATGGACGCTTTCGTGAACAAACGCAAGCCGGTATTCCAGCACCGCTGAACGCGGAAAAAAGCTGGCTATAATGCGCGCTTCGTTGGCGATATAGCTCAGTTGGTTAGAGCGCAGCATTCATAATGCTGATGTCGGTGGTTCAAGTCCACCTATCGCCACCAGCACATTCCAGAAGCGGGTACCGGCAACGGGCCCGCTTCTTTCATTTGGGGCATGCAGCATGGCGTTGAAATCGACCATTTTCAAAGCAAACCTGCAGATCGCCGACATCGACCACGGCTACTACGCCGACCACGCGCTCACCTTGGCCCGCCACCCCAGCGAGACGGACGAACGCATGATGGTGCGGCTGGTGGCCATGGCCATTCACGCACACGAACTGCAGGACACCTGCCGTGGCGATGGCACGCTGGCCTTTGGCGCCGGCCTCTCCGACCCGGACGACCCCGATGTGTCGTTGACCGACTTCACCGGCCGCAAGCGCCTGTGGATCGAGGTCGGCCAACCGGAAGACAAGCCCCTGGCCAAAGCCTGCAGCAAGGCCGACGCCGTGGTGGTTTACGCCTTCGGCAGCGCCGCTGACGTGTGGTGGCGCGGCATCGAAAACAAGCTCAGCCGGCTCGACCGCCTGCAAGCCTGGCGCCTGCCCACCGAAGTGGCGCCCGCGCTGGCCCAGCTGGCCGAGCGCAGCATGCAGCTGCAGGCGACAGTGCAGGAAGGCGCGCTCACGCTCTCCAGCGAGCGTGGCAGCGTGCACATCGAGCCGCTGCGCTGGAAATAACCCATCCTGCTGCCGTGCGTTGTCCTGTCTGTGAAGGCGCTGACAGCCGACACTTTCAAACCGTCGACGCCCGCGCCTACGCCCGCTGCCCGCACTGCGAGGCCACGTTCCTTCTGCCGGGTCATCTGCCTTCGCCCCAGGCCGAGCGGGCCGAATACGAACTGCACCGCAACACGCCCGACGACGCGGGCTACCGCCGCTTTCTCTCGCAACTGGCCACGCCATTGCTGCAGCGCCTGGCCCCGGCCAGCCACGGGCTGGACTTCGGCTGCGGCCCCGGGCCGGTGCTGGCCGGCATGCTGCGCGAGGCCGGCCACCGCGTCGCGCTCTACGACCCGTTCTTTCACCCCGAGCAGGGGGCGTTGAGCGAGCGCTACGACTTCATCACCTGCACCGAGGTGGTGGAGCATTTCCACCAGCCCGCGCACGAGTTCCGCCGCCTGGACACGCTGCTGAAGCCGGGCGGCTGGCTGGCCGTGATGACGCGCTTCCAAACGGACGACGCGCGCTTTGCGCAGTGGCACTACCGGCGCGACCCCACGCATGTGGTGTTCTACCGGCAGGCCACGTTCGAACACCTGGCCCGCGTGCACGGCTGGACCTGCGAGGTGCCCGCCCCCAACGTGGTGCTGCTGCGCAAGCCTGCGCTCTGAACCCGCCTCAGCGGTCGGTGCGCCGGTGCTCGACCCAGATCAGCTCGCGGGTGTTCACACCAAGCGAGGCCGCTTGCGCCACCAGCCGCTCGCGCACGCCGCTGGGCAATTGCTTGTCGCGCGAGAGGATCCACAGGTAGTCGGTGTCGGGACCGATCACCATCGCCCAGCGGTAAGCCGGATCGAGCGCGATGACGTGGTAGCCGCCATAGAACGGCCCGAAGAACGACACCTTGAGCGATCCGGTGCCGGGGTCACCGGTGAAGCGCGCCACGCCCTTGGCCTCTTTCCACTCGCCACGGGCGGCTTCAAAGCCGCGGTTGAGCACCGACACGGTGCCATCGGCGTTCAGGCCGTAGGTGGCGCTGACGTCGCTGAGGCCGCGCTCGAAGCGGTGGTCGAGCCGGGCGATCTCGTACCACTGCCCGGCATAGCGCTTCACGTCAAACGGGCTCACCACGGCCACGCCCTGGGGTGGGGTGGTGAAGCAGGCCGAGAGAAAGGGCAGCACGCTCAGGCACAGGGCCAGGAGCCAGCGGTGGTAAGGGCGCGATGAAAGGTTTGGGGTCATGGTGGTTGAACATTGTGCGCCGTGGCTCGCGTGAGACAATCACCCCCCGCTGAAAGCCCCGCACGCCCGGGGCTTCACCCCACCCCACAGCCTCTGGATAGATGCCATGAACCGCTGCCGTTTCGTTCACACCGCCCTGTTGGGCCTGAGCTCTGCGCTCCTTCTGGCCCTCGCACCCGCTGCGGCGCACGCCCAGGCCGTGCAGCGCAACTTTCCCGCCAAGGCGCTGCGCGGCTCCATGGTGGTGGTGCAGCCACCGCTGGTGGCCATGGACGATCGGCCCACGCGCTTCTCACCGGGCGCCCGCATTCTGGACACCCGCAACAACCTGGTGATGTCGGCCACGCTGATCAACCAGGAGCTGGTGGTGAACTACACCCTGGACCAGCGCGGCCAGGTGCATCAGGTGTGGCTGCTGACCGAGGCCGAGGCCAAGGAAAAGCGCCCGGGTTACGGCACCCAGCGCAACTTCATCTTCGAGTCGCAGCAAGCCTCGCCCGCCGGTACGCCGGCGCGCACGACGAACTGACCCGGCCTCGCCGCCGCCCGCGCAGGCCGTGCGCACGAGACGCCCGCCGCAGGCGTCGTTTCCCTTTCTGGTTGGAATTTCCCCATGAGCAAAAAAGTCTTCATCAAAACCTTCGGCTGCCAGATGAACGAGTACGACTCGGACAAGATGGCCGACGTGCTGGGCGCCGCGCAGGGCTATGTGCCCACGCAAGACGTCGAGGAAGCCGACTTGATCCTCTTCAACACCTGCTCGGTGCGCGAGAAGGCGCAGGAGAAGGTGTTCAGCGATCTCGGCCGCGTCAGGCACCTCAAGGAAAAAGGTGTGCTGATTGGCGTGGGCGGCTGCGTGGCCAGCCAGGAAGGTGCCGAAATCATCAAGCGCGCGCCGTATGTGGACGTGGTGTTTGGTCCGCAAACGTTGCACCGCCTGCCCGAGCTGCTGAACCAGCGCGCGCGCCACGCGCTGCCGCAGGTGGACATCAGCTTTCCTGAGATCGAGAAGTTCGACTACCTGCCACCGGCCAAGGTGGAGGGCGCGTCGGCCTTCGTGTCGATCATGGAAGGTTGTTCCAAGTACTGCAGCTACTGCGTGGTGCCCTACACACGTGGCGAAGAAGTGAGCCGGCCCTTTGACGACGTGCTGGTGGAAGTGGCGGGCCTGGCCGACCAGGGCGTGAAGGAAGTGACGCTGCTGGGCCAGAACGTGAACGCCTACCGCGGCACCATGGGCGACACCAGCGAGATCGCCGACTTCGCGCTGCTGCTCGAGTACGTGGCCGAAATTCCGGGCATCGAGCGCATCCGCTACACCACCAGCCACCCCAACGAATTCACGCCGCGCCTGATCGAGGCCTACGGCAAGATTCCGCAGCTCGTGAACCACCTGCACCTGCCCGTGCAGCACGGCAGCGACCGCATTTTGATGGCCATGAAGCGCGGCTACACCGCCATGGAATACAAGAGCACGGTGCGCAAGCTGCGCGCGATCCGCCCCGACATGGCCCTGAGCAGCGACTTCATCGTCGGCTTCCCCGGCGAGACGGACGACGACTTCAACAAGATGATGAAGCTCATCACCGACGTGGGCTTTGACGCCAGCTTCAGCTTCATCTTCAGCCCGCGCCCGGGCACCCCCGCGGCCAACCTCCCCGACGACACGCCGCACGCCTTAAAGCTCGAGCGCCTGCAGCACCTGCAAGCCACCCTGGAAGACAACGTGCGCCGCATCAGCGCCAGCCGCGAAGGCACGGTGCAACGCATCCTGGTGGAAGGCCGCTCGCGCAAGAGCGCGGCCGAGCTCATGGGCCGCACCGAATGCAACCGCATCGTCAACTTCGAGGGTGGGCCGCTGGCCGACCGGCTGGTGGGCCAGATGGTGGACGTGCGCATCACCGAAGCGCGGCCACATTCGCTGAGGGGCGCTGTGCTCGTGCAGCAAGAGGCCTGAAGCCGCGTGAAACCCCTGCGCTTTTCATTCCAGCAATTGCTGCTGGTCGCCTTTTTGCTGATCGGTGCGCTGCTCGGCGTGGCGGCGGTGCGCGCGCTGTTCTCGCTGGAAACGCTCATGGCGCAAAGCCGCGAAAGTGCGGCACAGGCCATTGCGCTGTCCACCGCTGCGCAATCGCTGTCTGAACGCAGCCTGACCATGGAGCGTGCCGCGCGCCAGTCGCTGGTGCTGCGCGACCGCCAGCTGCGCCAGCGCTTCGACGACGCCGCCGGCAACGCGCGCGACATCCTGCGCCGGCTGGAAGACAACGACCTGCCTGCCGACTTCGCCTACAACTGGCGCGACCGCCTCGACGCCATCACCCTGCTGCTCGACGGGCCGCCCGAAACCGCCCTGGACCGCGAGCGCGAGGTGGCGCAGGTGTTTCGCGAAATCGACGGCCACAGCGCCTCGATCGCGCAGAAGGTGCAATCCATCATCACGGACCGCAACGAGGCGCTGCAAGCCCGATTCGAAACCAGCCGCCAAGAGCTCACGCAGCAGGTGGTGGGCTCCATCGGCATGGCGGCGATCCTGGCGCTGGGCTTCGGCATCTGGCTGGCGCGGCCTTTCAAGCGGCTGGAGAAGGCCATTCAGGGCCTGGGCGAAAACCAGCTCGACGTGCCGATCGACATCCCCGGGCCGTCGGACGTGCGGCGCGTGAGCCAGCAGCTCGAATGGCTGCGCCTGCGCCTGACCGAACTCGATGCCGACAAGGCCCGCTTCCTGCGCCACATCTCGCACGAACTCAAGACGCCGCTGGCCTCGCTGCACGAAGGCGTGGCGGTGCTGGGCGACGGCGTGGCCGGCGCGCTCAACCCCAGCCAGGCCGAAGTGGTGAACATTCTTCAGCACAACACCCAGCTGCTGCAGCACCAGATCGAGGCGCTGCTGCGCTTCAACGCTGCGGCCTTCGAGGCGCGCCAGCTCAAGCGCGAACGCACCGACCTGCTCGCCCTGCTCGAAGACCAGATCGACACCCAGCGCCTGCAATGGCAGGCCCAGGCCCTGACGGTGCGCGTGGAAGGCGTGGCGGTGACGATGCCGGTGGACCGCGAGAAGATTGCGTCTGCCGTGGGCAACCTGCTGTCCAACGCCATCCGGTTTTCGCCGCATGGCGGCCACATTCGCCTGCTCCTGATCGACCTGCCCGGGCGCGCCTGCATCGACATCGTGGACCAGGGCCCCGGCGTGGCCGAGGCCGACCGCGAACGCATCTTCGAACCCTTCTACCGTGGCGAACGGCAACCGCAAGGCGCCGTGCGCGGCACCGGCATCGGTCTGTCCATCGTGCACGAGTACATTCTGGCCCACGGTGGCCGCATCA
This sequence comes from Synechococcus sp. UW140, assembly GCA_943371335.1. Lineage (GTDB taxonomy): Bacteria > Pseudomonadota > Gammaproteobacteria > Burkholderiales > Burkholderiaceae_C > Hydrogenophaga. The sequence goes on from CALRUK020000004.1 coordinate 62,248, forward strand.
CCCTGCTGCCGCAGCGCCAGGGTGCTCATTTCCGCATTGAACTGCCCCATGCCCAATAACTCCCTCACCGCCGCCCACCCTCTGCGTGTGGCGGGCTTCGCTGCCGTGCTGATCGTCTCGCTGGCCGCCTGCTCCACCGCGCCGGCCGCACCCGAGAACACCGACAACGGCAGCGTGCCCACGCCACTGGCCCAGCCGCCCGTGGTGGCGGTGCCGCCCACCACCGCCGCGCCTGTGGCGACCGCCCCCATCCAGCCGCCCAGCGTGATCAGTGCCGAAACCCCGCCCGTGCCCGATGTGATCACGGCACTGCTCAGCTACGCCGACCGGCTTCACGCCCTCAGCCCGACCGACCTCGCCGCTGAAATCGTCGTGCAGGGCGACCCGGGCAACGTGGCGTTGCGACAGATGCAGTTGGCCCTGGCCTTGATGCACCTGCGCCAGCCCGCCGATACCGCCCGCTCGCTCGGCCTGCTGCAGCGCGTGATCACGCACACCGGCCCCGAGAGCCTGCCGCTCAAGCCGCTGGCGCGCCTGCTGGCCAACCGGCTGATGGACCAGCGCCGCCTCGAAGATGCGACCGAACGACAGGCGCAACAGCTGCGCGACAGCCAGCGGCGCATCGACCAGCTCAACGAGCGCCTGGAAGCCATGCGCGCCATCGAACGCAGCCTGACCACCCGCCCACCTGCTGCCGCGCCCAACGGCGCACGCCCCAACCCATGAACACCGACACGCCCCTGCCCTCCACGCACCGCGCGCGCCTGCTGGTCGTCGACGACGACGCCGACATGCTGCGCCTGCTGGCGATGCGGCTGGGGGCGGCAGGGTATCAGGTCACGTCCGTCGGCTCGGCCGAAGCCGCGCTCAGCCAGCTCGACATCGAGCGGCCCCAGCTGGTGCTCTCCGACGTGCGCCTGCCTGGCAAGGACGGGCTCGCCCTGTTCGACGAAATCCGCAAGCGCCACCCCTCGCTGCCGGTGATTCTGCTGACCGCGCACGGCACCATCCCCGATGCCGTGGAAGCCACCGCGCGCGGCGTGTTCACCTACCTCACCAAGCCCTACGACGCCAAGGAGCTGCTGGAAAAAATCGCGCAGGCGCTGGCGCTGGGCGCCCCGGCGAGCGACAACACGCGCGTGGACGAAGCCTGGCGCAGCGAGATCGTGAGCCGATCCAACCGCATGGCCGACTTGCTGGCCGAAGCGCGCATGGTGGCGCAGAGCGACGCCAGTGTGCTGCTGCGCGGCGACTCGGGCACCGGCAAGGAAATGCTCGCGCGCGCCATCCACAAGGCCAGTGCGCGGGCCAGCAAGCCCTTCATTGCGGTGAACTGCGGCGCGATCCCCGAGGCCTTGCTCGAGTCCGAACTCTTCGGCCACATGAAGGGCGCGTTCACCGACGCCGTGTCCAACCACAAGGGCCTGTTCCAGACGGCCGACGGCGGCACGCTCTTGCTTGACGAAATTGGCGACATGCCACCGGCGCTGCAGGTCAAGCTGCTGCGGGTGCTGCAGGAGCGCGCGGTGCGTCCGCTGGGCTCCAGCCAGTCGCTGCCGGTGGACGTGCGCATCATCTCGGCCACGCACCGCGACCTCGAAGACGCGATGGCCAACGCCCAGTTCCGCGAAGACCTGTACTACCGCCTCAACGTCGTCACCCTGACGCTGCCCACCCTGGCCGAGCGCCGCGAAGACATCGCCCTGCTGGCCAACCATTTCCTGGCCCGCCTGGCCGCCAAGTACGGCAAGCGCAGCTCCGGCTTTGCGCCGGAGGCGCTCAAGGCGCTGACCATGGCGGCCTGGCCGGGCAACGTGCGCCAGCTCTACAACGTGGTCGAACAGGTGTGCGCGCTTTCCACCACGCCGCTGGTCTCGCTCGCGCTGGTGCAGCGCGCCCTGCGCACGCCCTCGGTCGAGGTGCTCAGCTTTGCCGATGCCAAGCAGCGCTTCGAGCGCGAGTACCTCGTGGACCTGCTCAAGATGACCGACGGCAACGTGGCCGACGCTGCCCGCCTGGCGCAGCGCAACCGCACCGAGTTTTACCGACTGCTGCAAAAACACGCCCTCACCCCGGGCCTGTTCAAAAGCGACGCGCAAGGCGCCTCCGGCGAGGCTGTCGCCGAAGAGTGACACGCACAAGCTGTTGTTTTTGCTGGATTTTTTCCCAGCAGCCCAACAGCCTGTCGCCATCTGGCGACAAAAACAGGGGGTCCAGGCACCCCCAACCGCCCTCCAGGGCCTCAGACACATCTGGATACCTGAAAAGCGGTTGATTTGAAAGGGTTTTTTCGTGTTGGCACAGGGTTTGCCCCTATACCGGCATGTCCCTCACGATTCGCCCTCTTTTCACCTTCCGCCGCCCGCGTGGCTGGACCGTGCTCGGCGCCCTGCTGGTCTCGCTGTGCGGGGCGTCGGCCCAGGCCCAGCGCTTTGACTGGGACAGCCTCACCCAGCTCGCCCAAACGCGTGCCACACAGCCCTATCGCGCAAACAGCGACAAGCTGCCCGCCGAGCTCGCCACCATCACCTACGACCAGCTGCGCGACATCCGCTTCAAGACGGACCAGTCGGTCTGGCGCGCGCAGAACCTGCCGTTCGAGGTGCAGTTTTTTCACCTCGGCCTGTACCAGACCGAGCCGGTGCGCATCCACGAACTCAACGCCGACGGCACGGTGAACCACCTGCCCTACCGCAGCGCCGACTTCGACCAAGGCAAAAACACCTTCGACACCAGCCGCTGGGGCGACTTGGGCCATGCCGGCTTCCGCCTGCACTACCCGCTCAATGGCCAGACCTACAAGGACGAGCTGGTGGTGTTCCAGGGCGCCAGCTACTTCCGCGCGCTCGGCGCCGGCCAGCAGTACGGCCTGTCGGCCCGCGGCCTGGCGATCGACACCGTGGGCGGCACCGGCGAAGAATTTCCGCGCTTCTCCGAGTTCTGGCTGCAACGGCCTGCCGCCGGCGCCACCGAGGTCACGGTCCTGGCCCTGCTCGAATCCCCACGCGCCACCGGCGCCTACCGCTTCGTGATCCGCCCCGGCCAGCAGACCACCACCACGGTGAACGCCCGCGTGTTCCTGCGCGCCGGCGCCGGCCCGGTCAACACCCTGGGCATGGCACCGCTGACCAGCATGTTCCTCTCGGGCGAGAACCAGCCCATGCGCAGCGACTTCCGCCCCGAAGTGCACGACTCCGACGGTCTGATGATGGTCACCGGCGAAGGCGAATGGCTGTGGCGCCCGCTGCAACGTCCCAAGGACATCACGGTCAGCTCCTTCACCATGCAGAACCCGCGCGGCTTTGGCCTGATGCAGCGCGACCGCAGCTTCGCCAACTACGAAGACGTGGAAGCGCGCTACGAGCGCCGTCCGAGCGCGTGGATCAAGCCCCTGGGCAACTGGGGCGCCGGCCGCGTGGAGCTGGTGCAACTGCCCACGCCCGACGAGACGCACGACAACATCGTGGCTTACTGGGTGCCCGGCCAGCTGCCCGCCCCCGGCCAGCCGTTGGAGCTGAGCTACGAACTCGCGTGGCAAGGCGACACCCAGCAGCGTCCGCCGTCGAGCTGGGTCACGCAGACCCGCCGCGGCTACGGCTTTACCCGCCTGTCACCGGCCGAGCAGACGCGCCAGCCGCAGTACGTGATCGATTTCGCCGGCCCCGCGCTCGACGCCCTGCCCGCCGACGCGCCGGTCAAAGCCGTCGTCACCGCCAACACCAACGGCCGCGTGCTCGAAACGCTGGCCTACCCCAACCCCGCCACGCGCTCCTGGCGCGTGACCGTGCGCGTCGAGCGCGTCGACGCGACCCAGCCGGTCGAACTGCGCGCTTTCCTTCAACACCACAACGACACCGTGAGCGAAACATGGACACATCTGTTGCTTCCCGAATGAGCACGGCCCCCACGCCATCGCACCACGGTGCCACGCCTGAGAGCCTTCCCATGCCCTTGCATGCCCGCACGCAGCTGCGCGAAGAGCGCCACCCCAACTCGGTGACGGCGCCCCCGATCAACCGCGGCTCGATGGTGCCGCGCCCCTGGCGCGGTTTCTGGAACAGCATCGGCACCGCCCTGCTCAGCGCCGCCAGCCGCGCGCTGCCCCCGCGCACGCCCGCTGCCACCGCCACCGAAGTCGCCGAGTCGCCCATGGCCTGGCAAAGCGCGGCCAACCGCCGCCGCCTGGTGTTCGCGGTGCTCACGGTGCTGAGCACGGCCTTTGCCACCAGCCTGTTTGCCGACGCGCAACCCGAGCACCACAACGCGTGGATGCAGTACGGCCAGCTGGCCCTCTTCGGCCTGCTCTCGGCCTGGGTGGTCACCGGCTTCGTCACCGCCCTCATGGGGTTCTGGGTTTCGCTGTTTGGCGACCGCCACACGCTGCGCGCGGCCGACGTGCGCGAGCACGCCATGAACCCCGATGCGCGCACGGCGATCATCATGCCGATCTGCAACGAAGACGTGCCCACGGTGTTTGCCGGCCTGCGCGCCACGTGTGAGTCGCTCGCGGCCACCGGCCACGCCGGCCAGTTCGACGTGTTCGTGCTGTCCGACAGCTACGACCCCGCCATTGCCGCAGCCGAAAAATCGGCCTGGGAAGACCTGCGCGCGGCCCTGGCCGCCCAGCCCGACCTGCCGCAGATCGAGGTGTACTACCGCCTGCGCACCCGCCGCACCCACCGCAAGGCCGGCAACGTGGCCGACTTCTGCCGCCGCTGGGGCAAGGACTACCGCTACATGGTCGTGCTCGATGCCGACAGCGTCATGAGCGGCAGCTGCTTGGTGTCCATGGTCAAGCTCATGGAAGCCAACCCCAAGGCAGGCATCATCCAGACCGCCACGCAGGCCATTGGCCACGCCACGCTGCACGCCCGCGCACAGCAGTTCGGCTCGCGCGTGACGGGTCGCCTGTTCACGCTCGGCATGCAGTTCTGGCAGCTGGGCGAGTCGCACTACTGGGGCCACAACGCGATCATCCGCGTCGAGCCCTTCATGAAGCACTGCGCGCTCGCGCCCATCAAGGGCACGGGCGGCATGTCTGGCGGCATCATGAGCCACGACTTCGTGGAAGCCGCCCTGATGCGCCGCGCCGGTTACCACGTGTGGCTGGTCTCCGACCTCACCGGCAGCTACGAGCAGCAGCCGCCCGATTTGCTGAGCGAACTGCAGCGCGACCGCCGCTGGTGCCAGGGCAACCTGCAGAACTCGCGCCTGATGGCCGAGCCGGGCATCCACCGCGTGCACCGCACCATGTTCGCCATTGGCGCCATGTCCTACATCTCGGCCCCGCTGTGGCTGGCGTTCCTGTCCATCGGCACCGCGCTGTGGGCGGCCGATTCGAGCGCCATCCCCACCTGGCAGGCCGTGCCTGAAGAGCTGCGTGCGCTGTGGATGTGGACGCTGACGATGCTGTTCATGCCGCGCGTGCTGGGTCTGCTGGCCGTGTTCATGAAGGGCGAACAAAAGTCCTTCGGTGGCACGGTGGGCCTGCTGAGCAGCTCGGTGGTGGAAACCGTGCTCGCCTTGATGCAGGCGCCCATCCGCATGCTGGCCCACTCGCTGTTCGTGCTGGTGGCCATCACCGGCCTGAAGCTGGAGTGGAAGTCGCCCCCGCGTGAAGCCAATGGCGTGTCGTGGCGCGATGCGCTGGCCCGTCTGGCGCCGATGACGCTGGTGATTGGCCTGCTGGGTGTCGGCGTGGCCGCGATCAACGCCAACGCGCTGATCTGGCTCATGCCCGTGGCCCTGCCGCTGCTGCTGGCCGTGCCCCTCACGGTGGCCACGAGCCACGTGGACCTGGGTGCCTGGATGCGCTCGCGCGGCGTGCTGCTGATCCCCGAGGAATCGTGGTCGCCTGCGGTGCTGCGCCGTGCATGGCGGCATGCCAGCCGGTTTACGTTGGCTCAAGCGGCCTGAGGTTTTCTCATCGCCGGCCTTGCTCGCCTGCGGGTGGGCAAGGCCGGGCGGTCCGGTCCGGTCAGGCGCGCCGCGCCATCCACCAGCCGCCCAGCTGGTTCACCACCAAGCCGAGCAGCACCAGGCCCGTGCCCAGCCATTGCTGGAGCAAGGGCAGCTCGTTGAAGAACATCCAGGCCGACCACAAGCCCACCACCGGCACCAGCAGTGAAAACGGTGTCACGCGGCCGGCGGGGTGGCGCTTGAGCAGCTGTGTCCACAGGGTGTAGGCCAGCAAGGTGGCCAGCCAGGCCAGGAACAACACCGCCAGCAACGCAGGCCAGCGCAGGCCGGCGAGCTGGGCCAGCACGGTCTGCGGCCCATCCATCCACAGCGCCAGCGCCAGAAACGGCAGGATGGGGAAGACGCTGCTCCAGACGATGAAGGGCAGCGGGTCGTAGTCGCCCAGGCGGTTGGCCAGGCGCACAACGATGTTCGACACCGCCCACATGAAGCCGGCGCCCAGCGTGAGCACAAAGCCTGCGAGCGTCATCTGCCCCGGGCCTTCACCATGCGCTGTGGCGATCAGCACCAGGCCGCTGAGGGCCACCGTGAGCCCGAGCCACTGCGTGGCGCGGGCGCGCTCACCCAGCAGGGGCACCGCCAGCAGCAGCGTGAAGAACGCCTGCGTCTGCATCACCACCGAGGCCATGCCCACCGTCATGCCCAGGCTCAGGCCCAGAAACAGAAAGCCGAACTGCCCCAGGCCCTGCGCCAGGCCATAGGCCAGCACGTAGCGCACGGGCAGGTTCGGAAACCGCACAAACAGCAGGAACGGCAGCGACGCCGCTGCAAACCGCAAAGCGCCCAGCAACATGGGGCCGATGCCCTGCAGGCCCACCTTCATGACCACGAAGTTCAGGCCCCAGATCACCACCACCGCGAGCGCCCGCAGCAAGTCGCCGCGCGACAGGGGAATGGCGCTCATGGCGTGGCCCTCACAGGCCTGCCCTGCGCATCGCGCGCGGCCACGAAAGCGCCGAACGCCTGCGCGCTCGTCTTGCGCGGGGTGTAGCCAAAGCGCTCTTTCAGCGCCGTGTTCAGCAGCACCGGGCGGTAGCGCAGAAAGTCCAATTGCTCCGGGCCGTAGCGGCTCACGCCCAGCGCCGAGCCCACCCGCAGCAGCGTGCGCAGCAAGCCGGCAGGCAGCACGCGCAGGCGCTTGCCCAGGCGCGTGGCAATCTCGGGCAGCGTGAGCGCGCCGTCGCCGGCGAGGTTGTAGCAACCGGGCACGGCCTGCCCGCTCAAGGCGTGCAGGATGGCGCCGGTCACGTCCTCGTCCCACACGAAAACGAACGGGCTGTCGCTGCCGGCAATGGCCAGGATGCGCGGCTTCTCGAACAGCGCGGTGATCTGGTTGTCCACCCGCTCGCCCAGGATGGTGCCGATGCGCAGCACCGTCTGGCGCAGCGCGGGGTGCGCCTGGCGCACCTCGGCCAGCATCTCTTCCACCAGGCGCTTGTGGTGCGCGTAGGCAAACACCTCGTTGCCGCGCAGCGCATGCGCCTCGGTCAGCCAGGCCGGGTTGTCGGCGTGGTAGCCATAGGCCGCACCGCTGCTGGACACCACCAGGTGCCCCACGCGGTGCGCCAGGCAGGCGCTGACGACGTTGTGGGTGCCGCCCACGTCCACCGAATGCTCGAAGGCGCGGTTCGATCCTTTGCCAGGTGTGACGATGGAGGCCAGGTGCACCACGGTGTCGATGGCGTGCAGGCCCACGGTGTCCACCAGGGCGCTGTCGCGCACGTCCTGCACGACGCAGGTCACGCGCGGCAGGCGGCTCTGCGGCGGCACGTCCCGCACATCCACCGCCACCACGTGTTCAATGTGCGGGGCACGCGCGAGCGCCTCGACCAACCCACGCCCCAGAAAGCCCTGCGCGCCCGTGACCAGCACGCGCCGCGCCGCCGGCGCCTTGTCCAGCACGGCGTTCATGGTCGGCCCGCTTCGGGCAAGCCGCCCTGCAAAGGCCGCCGCGCCCACCAGCTTGCCAGGGCCAGGCCGGCGATGATGTCCCAGAAGCCCCACACGCCCGCCACCACGGCCATGCCACCCAGGCCACCAAAGAAGCTGAAGATGATGACCAGGCCCAGCCCCGCGTTGCGGATGCCGACCTCGATGGAGAGCGCGCGGCGGTCGTAGTCGGGCAGGCCGGCGGCGCGGGCAATGGCGTAGCCGGTGCCAAAGGCCAGCGCGTCGTGGATCACCACCGCCAGCAGCACCAGGCCCACGTAGTCGAGGAAGTAGCGCCAGTTGCCCGCAATCGCGCCAACAATGAAGGCGATGAGCGCGATGAAGCTCAGGATGCGCAGTGGCTTCTTGAAGCGCGTGGTCCAGTTCGGGAAGCGGTGCGCGCACCACAGGCCCAGCACGAAGGGCACGCCAATGATCAGCAGGATGTGGCCAAACATCTCCACCGGGTCCAGCGCAATCGTCTGGAGCAGCGGCGCGGCCGTGGGGTGAATGCCGCCCCAGAACGCAAAGTTCAGCGGCATGGCGACGATGGCAATCGCGTTGGACACCGCCGTCATGGACACGCTGAGCGCCACGTTGCCATTGGCCCGGTGGGTCAGGATGTTGCTCACGTTGCCGGGTGGACAGCAGGCCACCAGGATCATGCCCAGCGCGATGCTTGGGCCGGGTTGTAGCAGCAGCGTGAGCCCGAAGGTGATGGCGGGCAGCGCGATGAACTGCGCAACGATGCCCACCGTGAACGCCAGCGGCATGCGCGCGACGCGGCGGAAGTCGTCGAGGCGCGTGTCCAGCGCGATGCCGAACATCAGAAAGGCCAGCACGCCGTTGAGCACAGCCAGCGAAGCCGGGTTGAAGTTCAGGCGGATCTCGTCAACAGGCAGCATGAAGGTCTCCTCGAATGTTGTTCTTGTGTGCGCTGATCAGCGCAGCGCCTCAACGGCCTTGCGCACCGTGGTGCGGTACACGTCCTTGTTCACGTAGTAGGCCATGCGCTCGAGCTGCAGGTATTTGTAGCCCCCCGAGAGATCGGGTGGTGGCCCGGCCTTGGCCACCTTGAGGGCCACCGCGCTGGCCTTGCCGTCGTCCAGGCCCTTGAAGTACCGGGCCACCAGCTCGGCCTGTTCGTAGCGCCCTTGCCAGCCCAGGCCGCTGGCCTCGACCATGCCGAGCACCGCGAGCCGGTCAAAGCGCGGCGCAAAGATGTTGAGGTACAGGCGCGGCGCCATGCCCTGCCAGTTGAGCAGGGCGTGGTCGAGGAACGGGTAATGCAGCTTGTAGCCGGTGGCCGCGAGCACCAGGTCGTAGTCGCCCTGGCTGCCGTCCTTGAAGTGCACCGTGAGGCCGTCAAAGCGCGCGATGTCGGCGCGCACGCCCACGTCGCCATGGCCAATGTGGTACAGGATAAGCGAGTTCACCACCGGGTGCGACTCGTACATCTTGTATGCCGGTGGGGGAAAGCCGAAGCGCACCGGGTCGCCGGTGAACCACTTCAGCACAGTGCTGTCGATCTTCTGCTTGAGCCAGGGTGGCAGCTTGATCTTGCCGCCGATGGAATCGGCCGGTTTGCCAAACACGTACTTGGGCACGAAGTAGTAGCCGCGCCGCACCGAAATGTCCACGCTGCGCGCCTGGTGCACGGCGTCCACCGCGATGTCGCAACCCGAATTGCCGGCGCCCACGATGAGCACGCGCTTGTCCTTGAACTGCGCTGCCTGCTTGTACGCGGAGGTGTGCAGCAGCTCGCCGGCAAAGTGGCCTTCGAACGCGGGCATGTTGGGCTCGGCCAGCGTGCCGTTGGCCACCACCACGCCTTTGTAGTCGGCGGTGGTCTGCTGGCCTTGGGCGTCTTCGGTGGTCACGCGCCACAGCGTGTCCGGCGCCTCGCTCACGGGCGCCACCCGAAGCACGCGCACGCCAAAGCGGTAGTGCGCGCGCAACCCGAAGTGATCGGCAAACGCCATGAAGTAGTCGAGCAGCTCGCGGTGGCTGGGGTAGTCGGCCACGCGCTCGGGCATCGGGAATTCGCTGAACTCCGTCATGCGCTTGCTGGAGATCAGATGGGCCGAGGCGTACACCGTGGAGCGCGGGTTGTGAATGTTCCACAGCCCTCCCACGTCGGTATGCGCCTCGAATCCCTGGAAGGCAATGCCGTGCTTCTGCAGGCACCGCGCGCCCGCCAGGCCCGAAGGGCCGGCACCGATGAGGGCGATCTGATCTTGTGTTGAGGTGGTCATGGTGTGTGAAAGGCGGCTATCGATCCAGAGACGTCGCGGAACCGGCTTTGCCGGGCCGCAGATGTCGCCCCCTCGAGGGGGTCGCGCGAAGCGCGGCGGGGTGTTTCATTTCCTCAAGCCGGGGATGTCGGTGGCACCCGGTTCGCCCACGCGCGGCTTGCGCGGCTGCCCCAGCAAGATGCGGTCGTGCAGCCGTGCGGGCAGCAGGCTGAGCGCGCGGGAGAGCCAGCCGATGCGCCGGGGCAACACGATGTGTTCGGTGCCGCGGGCCACGCCCGCCAGCAGGCGGCGCGCGGCTTCTTCGGGTTCGAGCAGGCCCGGCATGGTGAAGCGGTTGCCGGCGGTGAGCGCCGTGCGCAGGTAGCCAGGGCTCACGGTGTGCACGCCCAGCGCGGTGGGCCGCAGCTCGGCGCGCAGGCTCTGCAGGTACGCGATCAGCCCGGCCTTGCTCGCGCAATAGGCGCCATTGCCCGGCATGCCGCGCCAGCCCGCGATGCTGGCCACACCCACCAGCGCACCGCGCTGCCCGCTCGCGCGCATGGGACCCAGAAACGGCTGAAAGGTGGTGGCCACGCCCAGCAGGTTGATCTCCAGCATGCGGCGCAAGGTGGCGAGATCGCCGGCCTGTGCCGTGTCAAAGCCACCGGCCACGCCCGCGTTGGCGATCACGAGGTCGGGCACGCCGCTGCGCGCCATCCAGTCGGCGGCCATCGCCTGCATGGCGTGGGGGTCGGACACATCGGGCGTGTAGACGGCGCAACGCTCGGGCGCGAGCGCCGCCAACGCGTGCAACGCGGGCCCCTGCAAGCCGACCAGTGCCACCTGGGTGCCGCTGGCGATCAGCTCGCGCGCCAACGCCTGACCGAAGCCGCCACAGGCGCCGGTGATCACCGCGTTGTGAAAAGTCGAACGTGTCAAACCCGGCCTCCTCCGGCTGATGCGCTGGTGGGCAATGTAGGCCGCACTAGAATGAATCTCGAAATATTTGCGTGAATCGTCTCATTTTTCGAGATATGAACACAAACACCGAGACTGGCCCGGGCTTGCGGCTCCTGGAACTGCTGGACCTGCTCGCCCGCGAAGAGACCCCCCAGGCCCTGCCCGACGTGGTGGCCAAGAGCGGCTGGCCCAAGCCCACGGTGCACCGCATGTTGACGCAACTCGAAGCCGGCGGATGGCTAGTGCGCGAGCCCGACGGGCGGCACTTCGCCCTGGCACCGCGCCTGCTGCGCCTGTCCGAAGCGGCCCTGAGCAGCAGCACGCTGCAGGGCGTGCGCCACGCGGTACTGCGCCAGTTGGTCAACGAAGTGGGCGAGAGCTGCAACCTCACCGCGCTGTCGGGCGCCGAGGTGATCTACCTCGACCGCGTGGAGTCGGCGTTTCCCCTGCGCATGGAGCTGCGCCCGGGCACGCGCGTGCCCGCGCACTGCTCGGCCAGCGGCAAGTTGTTCCTGGCCTGGATGGGCGCCCGACAGCGCCGCACATTGCTCGATGGCCTGGATTTGCGCCGCTACACCGCCAGCACGCTCACCGAGCGCGACGCGCTCGAGGCAGAACTCGACACCATTCGCCGCGACGGCCACGCGGTGGACGCTGAAGAATTCGTCGAAGGCCTGGTGTGCGTGGCGGTGCCGGTGTTCGCCCCCGGTCAGACCACGGTGCGATGCGCCCTGGCGCTGCAAGCGCCCGCCGCGCGCATGACGCTGGCCCAGGCCCGGTTGCAACTGCCGCGACTGCAGACCGCCGCGCAAGCGCTGGCGCGCACGCTCGGCTGATCACCCCGCGCCCGCTCAGTAAAGCGTGTCGCGCTGGCGCGCGGGCAAGGCGCGGTCGTACGCCGCCCCGTCGATATCGTTCTGAGTCAGCGCCGCCAGCATCTCACCGGCGGTCGGCACCGTGGCCCGGGTGGAGGCTTCCCAGAGGCCGGCGCGCTTCATCGCCCGCGCGCACTGGAAGAACACCGACTCCACGGTGATGACCAGCACGCAGCGGGGCGGCTTGCCGTCCATGGCCAGGCGCTGCAGCAGGTCTGGCGCCACCGAGATGCGCGCGCGGCCGTTCACACGCAAGGTTTCGCCCACGCCCGGCACCAGAAACAGCAAGGCCACGCGCGGATCGGCCAGGATGTTCTTCAAGCTGTCGATGCGGTTGTTGCCGGCGCGTTCCGGCAACAGCAGGGTGTGAGCGTCCAGCACCGTCACCAGCCCGGGCGGGTCGCCGCGCGGCGAAGCATCGAGACCATCGGGCCCGACGGTGGCCAGCACCGCGAAGGGCGAAGCCTCGATCCAGCGCTGGTACACCGGGTGCAGGTGCGAGACCTCCTTGCGCACCGAGGCTTCACCCACCGTGCCGAACAGGGCCTGCAGTGAAGCAAGGTCCTGAATGGTGTGGTCCGGAGCGCGCGGCGCCATGGCGTGCCGGCGTTCAGCCCATGCCGGGCAGCTTGGGCATGCCTTTCATGCCACCCATGCGCTTCATCATCTTCATCATGCCGCCGCCCTTCATCTTCTTCATCATGTCCTGCATCTGCTCGAACTCCTTGAGCAGGCGGTTGACCTCCTGCACCTGCACGCCCGCACCGGCGGCAATGCGGCGCTTGCGCGTGGCCTTGATGATGTCGGGCTTCTTGCGCTCCTTGAGCGTCATGCTGCAGATGATCCCTTCCTTGCGCTTGATGTCCTTCTCGGCGCGGTTCATGTCCACCTGGCCGGCCTTGGCGGCCATGGCAGCGGGCAGCTTGTCCATCAGGCTGGAGAGGCCACCCATCTGCTTCATCTGGCGCAGCTGGTCCAGGAAGTCATTGAGGTCGAAGCCCTCACCGCTCTTGACCTTGGCCGCGAGCTTCTGGGCCGCCGCCATGTCCACCCCGGCAGTGACCTGCTCGACCAGCGCCAGGATGTCGCCCATGCCCAGCACGCGTTGTGCGTGGCGGTCGGCGTCAAACACCTCCAGGCCATCGATCTTTTCCGACACACCGGCAAACTTGATCGGCGCGCCAGTGATGGCCCGCACCGAGAGCGCCGCACCGCCGCGCGAGTCGCCGTCGAGCTTGGTGAGAATGATGCCGGTGAGTGGCAGTGCCTCCTTGAAGGCCTTGGCGGTGTTGATCGCGTCCTGGCCCTGCATCGCGTCCACCACAAACAGCGTCTCCACCGGCTTGAGCACCGCGTGCAGCTCCTGGATCTCGCGCATCAAGGCCTCATCGATCGCGAGCCGGCCGGCGGTGTCGACCAGCAACACATCAAAGTAATGTTTGCGGGCGTGATCCAGTGCGGCGCGCGCAATGTCGACCGGCTTCTGATCGGGCGTGCTGGGGAACCACTCGGCGCCGGCCTGCGCGGTCACTGTCTTGAGCTGCTCGATGGCCGCCGGGCGGTAAACGTCGCCCGAGACGGTCAGCACCTTCTTCTTGCGCTTCTCGATCAGGTGCTTGGCCAGCTTGGCGGTGGTGGTGGTCTTGCCCGCGCCCTGCAGACCGGCCATGAGAATGACCGCTGGCGGCTGCGCGGCCAGGTTGATGTCGGCCACGCCGTCGCCCATGGTGGCGGCCAGCTCGCGGTTGACGATACCCACCAGCGCCTGCCCCGGTGTGAGCGAGCCCACCACCTCCTGGCCCAGCGCCTTGTCCTTCACGCGGGCAATGAAATCGCGCACCACGGGCAGGGCCACGTCGGCCTCCAGCAGGGCCATGCGCACCTCGCGCAGCATGTCCGTGACGTTGGTCTCGGTGATGCGGGCCTGGCCGCGCATTTCCTTGACGATGCGTGAGAGTCGATCTGAAAGGGCTGAGGCCATGCTGCGCTTGGTTGGGGAAAAGGCCGCAGACCCGCGTGGATGCGGGCCGTCAGACGGGTGGCACGGCCAGCGGGCCGGCGCGCTCGGGCCGAACAAGCCCGTTAAACTGTCTGGATGATTTTAGCCGCGCCCTCCCTTTGCACGCTTGGCGCGCTCCCCCAGTCATGAGCCTGCTTCCATCCCTCGCCACCAACCTGCCTGCGACCACCGCGTCCGCCCTTGCGGCGCTGGTGTATGCCGTGCTTGCCTGGGGGCAGCCGCGCATGTCGGCGCCGCAAAGGCGCGGCTTCCTGGTGCTGGCCTGGACCCTGCACCTGCTGGTGCTCATGATGGGCATCTTTGAGCAACCCACGCGCTTCGGGTTCGCGCCGGCGCTGTCCGTCACCGCCTGGCTGGTGCTCACGGTTTACCTGATCGAGAGTCGCCTGTACCCGCAGATGCGCGCGCGCTGGACGCTCGCAGTGCTGGGCATGGCCGTGGTGGTGCTGGCATGGGTGTTCCCCGGCACCCCTTACCCAGCCCTGCAATCGCCGCTGATGCCCCTGCACTGGGCACTGGGCATCGCTTCTTACGGCCTGATCGGCGCTGCCGTGGTGCACGCCTGGCTGATGCAACGCGCCGAAAAATCCATGCGCCTGGGCGAGGCGAGCGAGTCGGCCATGCCGCTGCTCACGCTGGAGCGGCTCACCTTCCGTTTTGTGGCCGCCGGGTTTGCGCTGCTGAGCGCCACCTTGCTGGCGGGCTGGTACTTCTCCGAAACGCTGAATCACCGCTGGGTCTGGGACCACAAAACCACGTTCTCCGTGCTGTCGTGGATCACCATGGGCGTGCTGCTCGGCGGTCGCTGGCGGCTGGGCTGGCGCGGCCGGGTGGCGGTGCGCATGCTCTACCTGGCAGCCGGTCTGCTGCTGCTGGGCTACGTCGGTTCGCGCTTCGTGCTTGAAGTGCTGCTGCACCGCGCCTGAAGACGCCACCATGAAGTACCTGCTCGTTCTGGCCGTGGTCATGGTCGCGTTTTATGTGTGGCGCAACAACCGCCTGGCCGACCGCGACCAGGCGGCCCGCCAGAAGCCTCCACCGGCTCGAACCAACACGCCGGCGATCATGGTCGCGTGCCAGCAATGCGGCACGCACCTGCCGCAAACCGAAGCCGTGCGCGGCAGCCAGGGGCACTACTGCAGCGCAGAACACCGGCGCCTGCGCGAAGACTGACATGGCCCGGGACGTCAGCTCGCAGTTCGCGCCGTCCTGGTACTCGGCCTTCGAAGGCGGGAACGACCAGGGGCGTGAGCAGCGCCAGCGGGCCTTTGTGAGGCTTTGGCGCGCTTTCATGCGGGCACGGGTGTTCATTGCCACCGTGCTGCTGGCATTGCAGGCGTTTTTCCTGATCACGAAATCTGGCGGGCCCGACTGGCTGACGCTGCTGTGCTCAGCCCACCTGTGCATCGCCTTCCTCACGCTGTACCTCTGGCGACCGAGCGAGCAGGGCCGTGCAGCGAAGGTGCAGTGGCTCCTCACCATCGGCGTGGACGTGGTGGTGTTTGCGCTGTTGCAGTCGTTCCAGATCGGCAGCATCAACTACACCGCCTTGTTTGCGTTGCCCGTCCTGCTCGCGGCGATCATGGGATCGCTCACGCTGGCGCTGGCCACGGCCGCCAGCGTCACGCTGTACCTGCTCGGCGAGGCGGCCCTGAATGCCCCGCTGTTCAGCGACCTTTCCACCGCCCGCTTTCTGCAGGCCGGACTGACCGGCACCGGCTTCTTTCTGGTGGCCGTGCTGGCCAACCAGCTGGCCATCCGCCTGGCCCGCGAAGAAGCGCTGGCCGCCAGCAGCCAGGCGGCAGCGCGTGCACAAGCGCAGGTGAACGAGCTCGTGATCGAGAGCCTGACGGTGGGCGTGCTCGTGGTGGACCCGCACGGCGTTGTGCGCAGCGCCAACCCGGCGGCACAGGCCATGTTGCTGGGCCAGGTGTCGCCGCAGGCGGCCAAGTTGCTGCTCTCGGCGCGTTCGAGCTGGCAGCACCTGGCCCATATCGTGAACGAAACGTTTTCCTTGGGTGAGGCCCTGGAAACCGAGACGACCATCGACAACGAGGACCGCCCCGTCCAGCGCCTGCACGCCCGCACCCGGCTGACCGCACAAGGAGGCCGGCGCGCGGGCCTGTGCGTGTTGTTTCTGGAGGACTTGCGGGAGGTTGAAGCGCGCGTGCGCACCGAGAAGCTGGCGTCCATGGGCCGCATGTCGGCCGCGGTGGCCCACGAAATCCGCAATCCCCTCTCGGCCATCACGCAGGCCAACGCATTGCTCGATGAGGAGGTGCAGGCACCGGCCCAAAAGCGTTTGACCCGCATGATCGAGCAGAACGCCCAACGCCTCGCCCGTATCGTCGACGACATCCTCAACGTGGCGCGCGCCCAACCCAGCCAGGGCCAGGCCTCATCGCCCACGCTGCCCCTGGACCAGACGGTCCGCCAGATCGCGCAGGAGTGGGCCAGGCAAAGCCGCGCCGAGCGTGTGCTGGGGGTGCACGTGCATGCACCAGAAGCGTATGTGGGCTTCGACCCCGAACACCTGCGCCGGCTGCTGGTGAACCTGCTGGACAACGCCCTGCGACACGCCAGCGGCAAGCCCTCCTCCATCCGCCTGATTTCGCAACCCAGCGGCCATGAGCATGTGCGCCTCTCGGTGTGGAGCGACGGACAGCCTCTCGAGGCCAGCGTGATGCGCCACCTGTTCGAGCCTTTCTTCTCCTCCGAAAGCCGCTCGAGCGGCCTGGGCCTCTACATCTGCCGTGAGCTCTGTGAGCGTTATGGCGCACAGATCGCCTACCGGCGCACGCGCCTGGACCAGCGCGAAGGCAACGAGTTCTACGCCCTCATTCCCGCCAGCGGGCCAGCCGCTGCCGTTGCACGCGAGCCCATGCAACAAAGCCTGTCTTACCCGGTGGGCGATTCCGTCGCCACGCGCAGCGAGCCGCATGGCTACCGGCTGTCTGGCGACGCCCCTCTGGGTGCGCGCTGACGCGACCACGCCCGATCACCCAGATGCCCACCTCCAACAACCCCGCCTCCGTGCTCGTTGTCGACGACGAGCCCGACTTGCGCACGCTCTACGAGCTCACGCTGCTGCGCGAGGGCCATGCCGTGGTGGCGGCACCCGACCTTGCGCAGGCGCGCGAGTGGCTGGCGCAGCAACGCTTTGATGTGCTGATCTCCGACATGCGCCTGCCCGACGGCATGGGCCTGGACCTGCTGCGCGAGCTGGCCGAGGCGCAGCGCCCCGAAAAATGCATCGTCATCACCGCCTACGGCTCGGCTGAAAACGCCGTCGAGTCGCTCAAGGCAGGCGCCTTCGACTACCTCACCAAACCGGTCGACCTCAAACAACTGCGCAGTGCGGTGACCGCTGCTTTGCAGAGCCAGCGCCAGGGCATGGCGGCGTCGCTGCAAGGCGCGCTCGCGGGTGCCGCCAGTGCAAGTGCCAGCAGCACGCCCGACGCCGCGCGCAAAGGACCGCTGATCACCAACGGTGCGCCTTCGCTGCAGCGCATCGTGGGCGGCTCGTCCAGCATCGTGCAGATCAAGGCACGGATCGAGAAGGTGGCCTCCAGCATGGCGCCCGTGCTCATCCTGGGCGAATCGGGCACCGGCAAGGAGCTGGTGGCGCGTGCAGTGCACGACTGCAGCCACCGCAGCACGGGCCCCTTTGTGGCGGTCAACTGCGGCGCCATCCCTGAAAACCTGATCGAGGCCGAGTTTTTCGGCGCACGCAAGGGCGCCTACACCGGCGCCACCACCGACCGCGATGGCTACTTTCAGGCAGCACGCGGCGGCACGCTGTTCCTCGACGAAATTGGCGATCTGCCGCTGGCCATGCAGGCGAAGCTGCTGCGTGTCATCCAGGAGCGCCGCGTGCGTGCACTGGGCGGCGTGCAGGAAGAGGCGGTCGATGTGCGGCTGGTGAGTGCCACGCACCGCGACCTCAATGCGCTGGTGCAGGCGGGCCAGTTCCGCCAGGACCTGTTTTACCGGCTCAACGTGATCGGGTTGCGCACGCCGGCCCTGCGCGAGCGGCGTGACGATCTGCCCCTGCTGGTCCAGGCCCTTCTGGAGCGGCTGTGCGCCGAGTCCGGCCAAACGGTGCCTGACATATCGCCGCGCGCGATGGCCTGGCTGAAGGCCCGCGAGCTCCCCGGCAACGTGCGCGAGCTCGAGAACCTGCTGCAACGCGCGCTCGCACTGAGCAATGGCAACGCATTGGAGCCGGAAGACTTCGGCGAATCCGAAGACACACAGGAAATACCCACGCAGCCCGACCAGCTCACGCCAGCTGCAGGCACGCCTGCGACGCCAGCGCGCCCGCCCGAAGACATTCCCGCCGATCTTCAAACCTACCTGGACGAACAGGAACGGCGGGTGCTCCTCAAGGCCCTGCGCGAGTGCGACTTCAACCGCACCGCCGCAGCGGCGCGGCTGGGCCTGAACCTGCGGCAGATGCGCTACCGCATCCAGCGCCTGGGCATTGCCATGCCATCCCCGGACGATGAAGACGCCACCTGACACCGCCGAGGCATCGTGGCGCGGTGGCTGGTTGAGCACGGCGCGCCAGTGCCCGTCACCCAATTTCGGGCCGCGCCCGGCGGGTGTCGCCATCGACCTGATCGTCATCCATTCGATCAGCCTGCCTCCCGGCGTGTATGGCGGCCCCCAGGTCGAACAACTCTTCACCAACCAGCTCGACTGGAACGCCCATCCCTATTTCGAACAGATCCGGGGCATGGAGGTGTCTTCGCATTTCTTCGTGCGCCGCGACGGGGAAGTGGTCCAGTTCGTCGATGCCGATGCGCGCGCGTGGCATGCCGGCCGTTCCTGCTGGCGTGGCCGGCCCAACTGCAACGACGACTCGATCGGCATCGAACTCGAAGGGCTGGAAGGCGAGCGGTTTGAGCCCGAGCAATACGTGGCGCTGGCGCAGCTCTGCACCCAACTGGTGCAACGCTATCCGGTGGCCCATGTGGCAGGCCATGAGCACATCGCGCCAGGGCGCAAACAGGATCCTGGCCCCGGATTCGACTGGCCACGCTTGCAGGCCGGGCTCGGTTGGCCCGGCACGTGTTTCCCGCAAGAGACACTGCTTCGCAACGCACCAGAACGCTGAGTTCGATCCACGAAAAATCGCGTCCGACATGCCGACCACGCAGCGGCGCGCTCCGTCGGGCCAAAACGCGCTGGAACGCGCGCCACTGCTGGCACCTCGCGAAAAAATTCAACCGGCTTGCCCATTCGACAGCGATCGCGTGACCCCCGCCATCAGGCGCCATCGGCCAATTTCCGCCAGACGAAAAACGCTCTCTGACACGCAGAAGCAAATATCTGGAAAACACTACCCGTAGTGGCTTGAATGGGACATGGACACCAGATATAGTGTGCGCTGTGAATCCGGAACCCTGCCCCGCCCCGTATGCTTCAAGCCTGATTGCTGTCCATCAGGCGACTGCAGCGGTCCTCTGCGGCCACAGCTGATCCGGCACTGCCATCTGCCCCGTCGTCGGACGCCCTGCACCCGATGTCATCACCACACAACAAATGAACGAAAGAGGAACCATGCTGACCGCGTCTCCCATCACCACCCCATCGCCCGCCACGCAGAAACCCACGGCCGCCACCCCGGCTGTGGCACCGCTGGCCGCGAGCAGCTCGGTTTTTTCCAACTACCAGATCATTCGCCGCAACGGCGCCGTGGTCCCCTTCGAACCCAGCAAGATCGCTGTGGCCATGATGAAGGCCTTCCTGGCGGTGCACGGCACCCAGGGCGCCGCATCCGCCAGCGTGCGCGAGACGGTGGACGAGCTGACGCAAAACGTCGCGCGTGCCCTGATGCGCTCGCGCCCGGGCGGCGGCACCTTCCACATTGAAGACGTGCAAGACCAGGTCGAGCTCGGCCTGATGCGCAGCGGCCACCACGAAGTGGCTCGCGCCTACGTGCTCTACCGCGAACGCCGCACGCAGGAACGCGCGCACCAGACCGAAGCGGCTCAGCCATCCGAGCCGGTGCTGCATGTGATCGACGGCGGTCAACGCGTGCCGCTGGACCTGCAACGCCTGCAAAGCCTCATCAATGCCGCCTGCAGCGGCCTGGGCAAGGACGTCAAGGCCGACCCGATCGTCGCCGAGACCAAGCGCAACCTGTACGACGGCGTGCCGATCGAAGAGGTCTACAAGGCCTCCATCCTGGCCGCACGCACACTGATTGAAAAAGACCCCGACTACACCTACGCCACCGCGCGTCTGCTGCTGCACACGATCGTCAAGGAAGTGATGGGCGAAGAAGTGCCGGCCGACCAGATGGGTGCGCGCTACGCCGACTACTTCCCGCAGTTCATCAAGAAGGGCGTGGACAACGACCTTCTCGACGAGAAGCTGCTGCAGTTCGACCTGGCCCGCCTGGGTGCTGCGCTCAAGCCCGAGCGCGACCTGCAGTTCGACTACCTCGGCCTGCAGACGCTGTACGACCGCTACTTCCTGCACGTGCGCAAGACCCGCATCGAGCTGCCCCAGTCCTTCTTCATGCGCGTGGCCATGGGCCTGTCGCTCAACGAGATCGACCGTGAAGCCCGCGCCATCGAGTTCTACGAAGTGCTGTCCTCGTTCGACTTCATGTCGTCCACCCCCACGCTGTTCAACAGCGGCACCCTGCGCTCGCAACTCTCCAGCTGCTACCTCACCACCGTGCCCGACGACCTCGACGGCATCTACGAGTCGATCAAGGAAAACGCACTGCTCTCCAAGTTCGCCGGCGGTCTGGGCAACGACTGGACGCGCGTGCGCGCCTTGGGCAGCCACATCAAGGGCACCAACGGTGAATCGCAAGGCGTCGTGCCTTTCCTCAAAGTGGTGAACGACACCGCCGTGGCGGTGAACCAGGGCGGCAAGCGCAAGGGCGCGGTCTGCACCTACCTGGAAACCTGGCACCTCGACATCGAAGAATTCCTGGAGCTGCGCAAGAACACCGGCGACGACCGCCGCCGCACGCACGACATGAACACGGCGAACTGGATTCCCGACCTGTTCATGAAGCGCGTGATGGAAAAGGGCGAGTGGAGCCTGTTCTCGCCCAACAGCGTGCCCGACCTGCACGACCTCTTCGGCGCGGATTTCGAGAAGGCCTACGTGGCCTACGAAGAGAAAGCCGCGCGTGGTGAGATCAAGCCCTACCGCAAGGTGCCTGCCAGCGACCTGTGGCGCAAGATGCTCTCGATGCTGTTCGAAACCGGCCACCCCTGGATCACCTTCAAGGACGCCTGCAACGTGCGCAGCCCGCAGCAGCACGCCGGTGTGGTCCACAGCTCCAACCTGTGCACCGAGATCACGCTCAACACCAGCGACACCGAAACCGCCGTGTGCAACCTGGGCTCGGTCAACCTGCTCAACCACGTCAAACGCGGCGACGACGGCGCCAAGGTCCTCGATCACGACAAGCTGCAGGCCACCATCAAGACGGCCATGCGCATGCTCGACAACGTGATCGACATCAACTACTACGCCGTGAAGAAGGCGCGCGACTCCAACATGCGCCACCGCCCGGTGGGACTGGGCGTGATGGGTTTCCAGGACGCGTTGTACGAACTGCGCATTCCGTACGCCTCCAACGAAGCCGTGGAATTCGCCGACCGCTCCATGGAAGCCGTCTGCTACTACGCCTACTGGGCATCCACCGAGCTTGCCCGCGAACGCGGCCGCTACGCCAGCTACCGCGGTTCGCTGTGGGACAAGGGCGTCCTGCCGCCCGATACCCTGGACCTGCTCGCCCGCGAACGCGGCGGCTATGTGGACGTCGATCGTTCCGGTGCTCTGGACTGGGATGCTCTGCGCAAGAAGATCGCGGTCGACGGCATGCGCAACTCCAATTGCGTGGCCATCGCACCCACCGCAACCATCTCCAACATCATTGGTGTGGACGCGTCCATCGAGCCTTGCTTCGGCAACCTCTCGGTGAAGTCCAACCTGTCTGGCGAGTTCACGGTCATCAACAGCTACCTGGTGAAAGACTTGAAACGCCTGGGGCTGTGGGACGACGTGATGGTCATGGACCTCAAGCACTTTGATGGCTCGCTGCGTCCGATCGACCGCGTACCCCAAGAAGTGAAGGCGCTGTACGCCACGGCGTTTGAAGTCGAGCCGCTGTGGCTGGTGGAAGCGGCGGCGCGCCGTCAAAAGTGGATCGATCAGGCGCAGAGCCTGAACATCTACATGGCTGGCGCATCGGGCAAGAAGCTCGACGACACCTACAAGCTGGCGTGGCTGCGCGGTCTGAAAACCACCTATTACCTCCGCACCACGTCGGCCACCCAGATTGAAAAATCGACGGGCCGTGCAGGCCAGCTTAATGCCGTCTCGCTCAGCGCCACCACCGCCGGCATGGCAGCGACTACCGCTGCTGCAGCAGAGCCAGCAACCGACGTCAAATTCTGTGCAATCGACGATCCAGGTTGCGAAGCCTGCCAGTGATCTATTGAGAGATGCGCACACGCATTGCGATGTTCAACGAATGCCATTCGATGCAACACCGCAACACAAAATGTGCGCATCTCGCATGATCACTTTGCATTTCATGCAGACACTTTGATAATCCGAACATTGGAAACCTTTATGTTGACCTGGGACGATCACATCACGCCCTCATCGAAGCCAGCGAACAACCCACTGCCCACCGGCATGTCGGGTTTGCAAGCCGCACCGTCCTCCCCTTCCGCTTCGATCAACACCACAGCCCCATCGCCAGCCGCAGCAGCCGTGCCTGCCGCACGCCGCATCAACGTGGCCGACAAGCGCATCATCAACGCCCAGACCGACGTCAATCAGCTGGTGCCGTTCAAGTACAAGTGGGCTTGGGAAAAATACCTCGCGACGTGCGCCAACCACTGGATGCCGCAAGAGGTGAACATGAGCCGCGATATCGCGCTCTGGAAAGACCCCAACGGCCTGACCGAAGACGAGCGCCGCATCGTCAAGCGCAACCTCGGTTTCTTCGTCACGGCGGATTCGCTTGCGGCGAACAACATCGTGCTGGGCACGTACCGCCACATCACCGCGCCGGAATGCCGTCAGTTCCTGCTGCGCCAGGCTTTCGAAGAAGCGATCCACACGCACGCCTACCAGTACATCGTGGAGTCGCTCGGCCTGGACGAGTCCGAGATCTTCAACGCGTACAACGAAGTTCAGTCGATCCGCGACAAGGACGAGTTCCTGATCCCCTTCATCGAAGCGATCATGGATCCGAACTTCCACACCGGCACGCCCGAAACCGACCAGCGCCTGCTCAAGAGCCTGATCGTGTTTGCCTGCCTGATGGAAGGTTTGTTCTTCTACGTCGGCTTCACGCAGATCCTCGCCCTGGGTCGCCAGAACAAGATGACCGGCGCTGCCGAGCAGTACCAGTACATCCTGCGCGACGAGTCCATGCATTGCAACTTCGGTATCGATCTGATCAACGCGATCAAGATGGAGAACCCCATGTTGTGGACCAGCGAATTCAAGGCTGAGATCAAGGAACTGTTCCTCAAAGCCGTCGAGCTTGAGTACCGTTATGCCGAGGACACCATGCCCCGCGGCGTGCTGGGCCTCAACGCCTCCATGTTCAAAGGCTACCTGCGCTACATTGCCAACCGCCGTGCCGTGCAGATCGGTCTGGAGCCACTGTTCCCGAACGAAGAGAACCCGTTCCCCTGGATGAGCGAAATGATCGACCTCAAAAAGGAACGCAATTTCTTCGAAACCCGCGTGATCGAATACCAATCCGGCGGGGCTCTGTCCTGGGATTGATGTCACTGACGCCGGAGCCGCATTGCCTCTTTTGACCACCAACATGTGTTCCGTTCATCCAAAACCCTGCATGCATCGCCCAGGCGAGCGTGGCAGGGTTTTGTCACAGGATTCAAATCCTTGGGGCCAGCCGTGGATGCATCCACACGGCCTCAGGGCGTTGAATCACTTCGCTGGCGACAAGGCTGGCTGAAGTGCTCTTTGCAACTTGATCAAGGAGAAAACAATGGCAACTGCAAAAAAAGCCCCGGCCAAAAAGGCCGCACCGGCTAAAAAGGCTCCGGCCAAGAAACCCGCTGCGAAGAAAGCAGCTCCAGCGAAGAAAGCTGCACCAGCCAAAAAGGTCGCAGTGAAGAAGGCAGCTCCGGCGAAGAAGGCCGCTCCTGCCAAGAAGGCAGCTCCGGCGAAGAAGGCCGCTCCTGCCAAGAAGGCAGCTCCAGCGAAGAAGGCCGCTCCTGCCAAGAAGGCAGCTCCAGCGAAGAAGGCCGCTCCTGCCAAGAAGGCAGCTCCAGCGAAGAAGGCCGCTCCTGCCAAGAAGGCAGCTCCAGCGAAGAAGGCCGCTGCGAAGAAGGCTCCTGCGAAAAAGGCCGCTGCCAAGAAGGCCCCTGCGAAGAAGGCAGCCCCAGCAAAAAAAGCTGAGCCGGCCAAGAAGCCGGCGGCCCCTGCTGCTCCTGCGGCGCAGACGAAGCTCAACCCTCAGGCAGCTTGGCCGTTCCCCACGTCCAGCAAGCCCTGAAGTTGTCGTTGAGATGACCTGCAGCCCGGCGCGAAAGCGCCGGGCTTTTTCTTTTTCAGTGGCTCAGCTGGTAATTCTGGCCGCCACGGCTGGCAATCTTGAGCGCGCCCATGCGATTGCCCAGCTCGGCACAGCGCTGCAACGGCCAACCCTGCTCCAGACCGTGCAGCAAGGCCGCGCGAAATGCATCGCCGCAGCCGGTGGGATCCACCACCTCGGTCGCGGCCACGCCAGCCACATGCACCTTCTGCGCTGAGCCGTCCCACACATCGCATCCGTGTGCACCCAGCGTGACAATGAGTCCGCGCACCTGCGCCGCGATGGCATCCAGTGAGAGCCCTGTGCGATCGCACAGCATCTGCGCCTCGTAATCGTTGAGGGTCACCCAGCTGGCCAGCTCAATGAATTGCCGGAGCTCCTCCCCGTTGAACATGGGCAAGCCTTGCCCTGGGTCGAACACGAACGGCACACCGGCTTCGTGCAGCTGACGGGCGTGCGTGAGCATGGCATCGCGCCCATCGGGTGAAATGATCGCAACGGCAATATCGCTGCGGCTGGGCACCGGGTTCTCATGCGCCATCGACATCGCGCCGGGATGGAATGCCGTGATCTGGTTGTTGTCGCGGTCGGTCATGATCATCGCCTGCGCGGTGTAGCTCTCCGCCGCAAAAGACAGGTGCTGCGTGTCCACACCCAGTGTGCGCAACCGATCGAGATACTCTGCGCCATCGTTGCCCAGCGTGGCCAATGGCACCGCCTGGGCACCCAATTGCCTCAGGCCATAGGCAATGTTGCCAGCGCAGCCACCGTATTCGCGACGCAAACCTGGAACCAGGAAAGACACATTCAGGATGTGCAACTGGCTGGGGAGAATCTGCTCTGCAAAACGACCTTCGAAAGTCATGATGGTGTCGAAGGCCAGCGAACCGCAAACAAGAATGGGCATGGAATAGTTCCGAGATCAGGGGTAAAAAACCAGGGCGCGATAACCCGCCATGGGCGTGTCGTCACCCAGTGCGAGCGACAGTCGAAAACTCACCGAAACCGACTCTTGTGCGGGCAACAGCGCGGGCGCATCCGGCCACTCCTGGGGCAGGAAGACACGTCTTGCTATCACGCTTTCGCCCACATCGGTCAGGGTCAGCTCAAGTGCGGGAACGGCCAGCGCGATGGGCGCGGTGTTCTTGAGCACCAGATCGAATGCATAAAAGTTGCCAAGGCGGCGCACAAGAGACGTGCTGTCAATGACGATCGCGTCGATGCGGCGCACCGGCGCGACCTTGCACCCCAGCGGCTCACAGGCCCGCTGAAGCAGCGGCTGCCAATGGGGCTGCCAGGCGGCCAGGCGATCACGGTCATGAATGACCCACTGCGCGGCAAGCAGTGCGGCCAACACCAAGACGAGCACGGTCAGGATGGCACGCACGCCCATCGATTGCCAGAAGGCCTGACGACGGGCCTGCCGGACAAAACCGGGTACAGGTTCTTCTGCACCGAGCTCACTGAGCAGATCGTCATGCGCCGGAACATCGTGAGGCGCCGGCGCGTCGGGCATGGCTTGGGCATCCACCAAAGCGGCATCGGTGACGGCAGACGCGGCGCCCTCCGCTTTCAAGCGACCCAGCCCTGCGGCGAAGCGCTCCAGTTCGGCATGAAAGTCCGACTCTTCGACCTCGGGTGTCTTGGCCTCAGGTGCTTCGAGGTCAGGCGACGATGCCACCTCTTCGGCTGGCGCTTCCGGGTCATGACTGGCAGGCCACAGGGCGTCGTCGTTCAGCCCCGGATCGCGCGTCTCAATGGGAAAGTCTTCGTGCGAGGGAGGCGCTCCTTCAGACTCAGGCTCCAGCGCCTGATCTGAGGAGGACAGGGGCTCTGGCTCCGGCGCCGCCTGTACAAAGTCCTCGGGAGTGGTTGCTTCGCCGGGCGGAATCCAGGGCTGCAGATACAGCGTGGCGTCGAACACATCGGCGCAGTGGCCACAACGCACCCAACCCTCGGAGATCTTCAGCTGGTCGGCGACGACCCTGAACATCGTTCCGCACGAGGGGCAACGGGTGGTGAAACTCATGCGCCGATTATCGTGGGCGCTGCCGGGGCTTCAGCGCTTGAGCGCCGTCATGAGGATCCAGCCGTCCTCTTCGTCGCTGACCTGCAACGTCACCCAGGGCGCATAGGCCTGCGTGAGTTCGTCGGCCTGACGCGCGAGAATGCCGGCCAGCACCAGATGCCCACCCGAACGCACATGCGCACACAACAACGGCGCCAGCACCTTCAGCGGCGTGGCCAGAATGTTGGCCAGCACCAGGTCGTGTTCGCCGCGGGCCAGGTCGGGAAGGCCCGCGGTCAGCACGGCGTGGTTGGCCTCGGCGTTGAGGCGAGAGGACTCCACTGCGGCAGGATCAATGTCCACCGCAACGATCTCGTGTGCACCGAACTTGGCCGCACCAATCGCCAGAATGCCTGAACCGCAGCCGTAGTCGAGCACGCGTGGGCCCACCGGCCCGTGGTGGGCGATCCAGCGAAGGCACATGCGGGTGGTTGGATGTGTACCTGTGCCGAACGCCAGGCCTGGGTCCAGGCGGATCACCTGTTGTGCGGCCGCAGGCGGTTCGTGCCATGTGGGCACGATCCAGAAGCTGGGAGTGATCTCGACGGGGTCGAACTGCGACTGCGTCAAGCGCACCCAGTCCTGTTCCAGCACCGCACGCACCCCTTGAACCACACAGCCTTCGAAGAAGTCTTGCGCCTGCAGCAACCTTGCTGCGTCGCGGGC
This sequence comes from Synechococcus sp. UW140, assembly GCA_943371335.1. GTDB lineage: Bacteria > Pseudomonadota > Gammaproteobacteria > Burkholderiales > Burkholderiaceae_C > Hydrogenophaga. Next base: position 89,537 of record CALRUK020000004.1, read on the forward strand.
GGCCGCATCGGTAGGAAACAGGGTGACCACACGGGAGCGTTGCCAGCCTTCTTTGGGCGCCGGCATGCCTGGCTCGCCAAACAAGGCGACTTCGGCATCGGTCATGGCATCAGCGTCTTCCACTGAAACGCTGAGCGCGTCCAGCGCCACCATGGCGTCGCCAACGTCGTCCACGGCCGATTCAGGGACCAGCAGCACCAACTCAAAAAGTGACCCAGCCGGAGGCTGGGTCAACTGAGAGGCTTCATCGCTCACGTTGGGACAACCACTCTTCGAGATAGTGGATGTTGGTGCCGCCGCTCACAAAGCTCGCATCCACCATCAACTCGCGGTGCAGCGGGATGTTGGTCTTGATGCCTTCGATCACGGTCTCGGCCAACGCTGTGCGCATGCGCGCCAGCGCCTGCTCGCGCGTATCGCCATGCACGATGATCTTGCCGATCATCGAGTCGTAGTTCGGCGGCACGAAGTAGTTGGTGTAGACATGCGAATCCACTCGCACACCGGGACCACCGGGCGCATGCCAGGTCGTGATGCGGCCAGGTGAAGGGGTGAATTTGTAGGCGTCTTCCGCGTTGATACGGCACTCGATGGCGTGCCCACGCAGCTGGATCTGGCGCTGGGTGAACGGCAACTTTTCGCCAGCGGCCACCGCAATCTGCGTGCGCACGATATCGACGCCCGAAATCCACTCGGTGACCGGGTGCTCCACCTGCACGCGTGTGTTCATTTCAATGAAATAGAACTCACCGTTTTCAAAGAGAAACTCGAAGGTGCCCGCACCGCGGTAGCCGATCTTCTTGCAAGCTGCGGCGCAGCGTTCACCAATCTTTTCGATCAGGCGACGCGGGATGCCCGGTGCCGGCGCTTCTTCAATCACCTTCTGGTGACGGCGTTGCATGGAACAGTCGCGTTCGCCCAGGTACACCGCGTTGCGGTGCTGGTCGGCCAGGATCTGGATCTCGATGTGCCGAGGGTTCTGGAGAAACTTCTCCATGTAAACCTCGGGGTTGCCGAAGGCTGCGCCTGCTTCCGCCTTGGTGGTCTGCACTGCGTGCAGGAGCGCTGCTTCGGTGTGCACCACGCGCATGCCACGCCCACCGCCGCCACCGGCCGCCTTGATGATCACCGGATACCCCACCGCCTTGGCGGTGCGCTTGATGACCACGGGATCGTCGGGCAGCGCACCTTCGGAGCCTGGCACGCAAGGCACGCCCGCGCGGATCATGGCCTGCTTGGCCGACACCTTGTCGCCCATCGTGCGAATGGACTCCGGGGTGGGGCCAATGAAGGTGAAACCGCTCTTTTCCACGCGCTCGGCAAAGTCGGCGTTTTCCGACAGGAAGCCATAGCCAGGGTGAATGGCTTCGGCGTCGGTCACCTCGGCAGCCGAGATGATGGCGGGCATGCTGAGGTAACTGTGGGTGCTCGATGCCGGGCCGATGCAGACCGCCTCGTCGGCCAGGCGAACATACTTGGCATCGCGATCGGCCTCGGAATAGACCATCACGGCCTTGATGCCCATTTCCCGGCAGGCGCGCTGAATGCGCAGCGCGATCTCCCCGCGGTTGGCGATCAGGATTTTCTTGAACATGGGCTCGGGGCCTTCTTTATTCGATCACGTACAACGGCTGCCCGTACTCCACCGCCTGGCCGTTCTCAACCAGGATCTGGGTGACGGTGCCGGACTTGTCGGCCTCGATCTCGTTGAGAATCTTCATGGCCTCGACGATGCAGATCGTCTCGCCTTCCTTGATCGCATCACCGATCTCGACGAAGGGTTTGGCTCCAGGGCTGGAAGCGCGGTAGAAGGTACCCACCATCGGAGATTTCACGGTGTGCCCTTGCGGCGCAGCGACTGCGGCAGCCACCGCCGGTGCGACGGGAGTCACCTCGACTGCGGGTACCACGGAAGGAGCCACGGGAGCCGGGGCCATGCTGTAGGTCACGGGCGCTGCGGCCACCACAGGCGCGCTTTTGACGATGCGAACCTTGCCTTCAGCCTCGGTGATTTCCAGTTCGGACACATTCGACTCGGACACCAGGTCGATCAGCGTCTTCAGTTTTCTCAAATCCATGATTTCTCCAACGAAAATCGGTCAAGTTGGTTTAAAAGCACCTAACTTCATCGAAATAACCAGTGCATCAACTTGCCGGGGTGCCGCAGTGTACACGAAGGGCTCGACACCTCAACGTGGTCAGATCCAAGGACCTGCCGGCCGGCGGAGAAGCCGGCGACCGAGTCATTTCTGCGAAAGCCGGGAATTTACCCCTTTTTCGCCTCACATTCGAGCGGATTGACGAAAGGTCAGGCCAACTCGGCCCACTGCGCCAAGTCGGCGTCGGATACCTTGCCCATCTTGCGGTGCAGCAGCGCACCGTCGGCTCCGAACACCACGGTAAATGGGAGTGCGCCCGAGGGATTTCCCAAACTGCGGCTGAGCTCAGTGCCCGCAAAACCGGCCATACCGACCGGGAAGTTCAAGGGCAACTTCAAGAGAAAAGAGCGCACTGCGCTCGGCTGGTCGACCGCCAGGCCCAGCACCTTCCAGCCTTTGGCCGCCTGCACTTCATGGAAACGGTTAAGCATCGGCAACTCTTCCACGCAAGGCGGGCACCACGTGGCCCAGAAGTTCACCAACAAGGGCTGACCCCGGAAATCGGCCATGCGCACGCGCTCGCCGTTGGGGCCTTCAAACTCGCCCGCCCAGAAAGCCACCTCGGCTTCACTCATTACAGGCTGCAACTGAAAACGGCGCGTGGCAACCAACGCGCCGGCGCCGCCAGCGGCTGCCGCCACGCCTGCCATGACAAACGTTCGTCGCTGCAACTTCATACCGCCACCTCTCCGGCCATGAGGCGGCGCAGGGCGGCCGCATCGCCACGGGGTTTGCGCCCCTGGGCATCTGGCTTGAGCGCCCCGCGCACGTCGTCATGCCCATGCACCATCAGATGCACCAGCACCCATTGGCCCAGCGCCTCGCAGCGTGTGCGCAAGGTCAGCGCCTCCACGGGTTCGCCGCGCCAGCCGTTCACGGTGCCTGGGTGGTAATCCACGCGATGATCGAGCAAGGCCCACTCAGGCGCCTTGGGATCGTCGCAAAACAACTGAAGATAGATGTCGCTGTGGCGGGTGGCCAGGCCATGCCAGACCGCGCCCCCCAAGTGCGGACGAAAGTCCTTGAGGCGCTCCATCCAGAGCAGGGCCAGTTCGCGCAACGCGTGCAGTTCGGTCGCCTGGGTGTCGGGGCAAAACACCGCAATGTCTTCCCGCACTGCGGCCTCAAGCGCGGCGTTATCTGGTAGGGCTGTGCGCGGTGGCAGACCGAGCTGCTTGACCGCGCGGCGTTTGGCCGCCGCGTACTCCAGGCCTTCCTCAACCACCAGGCGGGCAGCCACGGCGGCAATTTCTTGGGTGATGTCGTCTCGGCTGGCGTCCATGGGTTTGAATTGTGCCCTCTTGCACCCGCATCGACCGCGCAGACCACCCATACCCCCGGATCGCCTGGGTTGCCCACCTAGAATCCGCGCATGCACATTCATATTCTGGGCATTTGTGGCACTTTCATGGGCGGCTTGGCCGCCCTGGCGCGCGAAGCGGGTCACCGCGTGACCGGCTGCGACGCCGGCGTCTATCCCCCCATGAGCGACCAGCTGCGGGGCCTCGGGATCGAGCTCATCGAAGGCTTCGGTGTGGACCAGCTTGCCCTCAAGCCCGACATGTTCGTGGTGGGGAACGTGGTGAGTCGCGCCAGGCAGGCGGACGGTACGCCCAAGTTTCCCCTCATGGAAGCCATCATGGACAGCGGAGCGCCGTACACCAGCGGCCCGCAATGGCTGGCTGAACACGTGCTGCAGGGTCGCCATGTCCTTGCCGTGGCAGGCACCCACGGGAAGACCACCACCACCGGCATGCTGACCTGGATCCTGGAAGCCTGCGGCCTGCAGCCGGGGTTTCTGATCGGCGGTGTTCCCTTGAACTTTGGCGTGTCGGCACGCCTGGGCCAGGGCAGCACATTCACCATTGAGGCCGACGAATACGACACGGCGTTCTTCGACAAGCGCAGCAAGTTCGTTCACTACCGCCCGCGCACTGCGATCCTCAACAACCTCGAGTTCGACCACGCCGACATCTTTGATGACCTGGCGGCGATCGAGCGGCAGTTTCACCACTTGATCCGCACCGTGCCAGGCACCGGTCGCGTGGTGGTGAACGGGCTGGAAGACAGCCTGGAGCGCGTGTTGCACAAAGGCCTCTGGAGCGAGGTGCGCAGTTTTGGCGCTGCGGTCAGCGACTTCACCGCGCGTGGTGAACCCCATGCCTTCGACGTGTTGCACCAGGGGCGACCAGTGGGCAGAGTGGAGTGGGCGCTCACAGGCGTTCACAACCAGCTCAACGGGCTGGCGGCCATCGCGGCCGCCGAGCATGTCGGTGTGGCGCCAGCCGATGCGGCGAGGGCGCTGGCCACCTTCCAGAATGTGCGCCGTCGCATGGAGGTGCGCGGCACCGTGCAGCGCGCGGGGGGTGCCATTACCGTCTATGACGACTTCGCCCACCACCCGACGGCCATCCGCACCACGCTCGATGGCCTGCAGCGCAAGCTCGGCTCCCCGCGTGGGCGCATCCTGGCGGTCTTCGAGCCGCGCAGCAACACCATGAAACTGGGCACGATGAAGTCCCAATTGCCGTGGAGCCTGGAGGCGGCCGACCTTGCGTTCTGTCACGCGGGCGGACTGGATTGGGACGCCGCTGAGGCACTCGCCCCGATGGGCTCGCGGGCCAGCGTGGGTCGCGACATCGATGAACTGGTGTCGATGGTGAGCGCCGCCGCACTGCCCGGCGATCACATCGTCTGCATGAGCAACGGCGGCTTTGGCGGCATTCATGACCGCCTGCTCAAGGCCCTCAACGCCTGAGGGCCCCGCGCGCTGCCACGCTTAGTAGGTCAGTGACTGCCGGGGCACGTCGATGGACACGACCGGCTTGGCCAGCGCAGCGCTGGCCGCTCGCGCAAAGGCCGTGGCCCAGGTGCGGTGCTGAACATCCCGAAAGCGCGATTCTCCGGCAGCCTCCGCCACGCAAAGCACTTTGTCTGCGGTGAGCACTTTGCCGGTGGGCCGAATCGGCTCGCAGCCGAGCGTGGTGAACTGCTCGTCAAGCCACGCCCGGGCCAGGTCGTGGGGCATGGGCTGCACTTCCTCAAGATCAAATCGGTAGCTGGCTGGCTCACCCCAGCTCACGGTAACTTGGCTGCGCATCGCGTTCTCCTGGTGGATCGGTGCATTGTGGACCAGGGCCCTTTCAGGTTCCACCCTGGAAAAGCCCTCGGCGGGTCTCACCCGCGTGCGCTTCGCGCCTTCTGAACGGCGCCCGACAACACCTCCAGCGCCTGCAGGGAATCGCTCCAACCCAGGCAGGCATCGGTGATGCTCTGACCGTACTTCAGCGCCCCCACCTCATCCTTGCCGGGTGTGAACTTCTGGGCACCAGCCTCGATGTGGCTCTCGATCATCACGCCGAACACGCTGCGCGAGCCACCGGAAATCTGGCCTGCAATATCGCGCGCCACATCCAGCTGTTTTTCATGTTGCTTGCTGCTGTTGGCGTGGCTGCAGTCCACCATCAGGCGCGGCGGCAACTGGGCGGCCGCCAGTTCCTTCACGGACGCGGCCACGCTGGCGGCGTCGTAATTGGGTGCCTTGCCACCGCGCAGAATGACGTGGCAGTCCTTGTTGCCGTTGGTCTGAACAATCGCGACCTGACCGTTTTTGTGCACCGACAGGAAGTGGTGCCCGCGCGATGCCGCCTGGATCGCGTCGGTGGCAATCTTGATGTTGCCGTCCGTGCCGTTCTTGAAGCCGATCGGTGCAGACAGGCCAGAGGCCAGTTCACGGTGCACCTGGCTTTCCGTGGTGCGCGCGCCAATGGCGCCCCAAGCAATCAGATCACCGATGTACTGGGGCGAAATCACATCCAGGAATTCACTGCCCGCGGGCAGGCCCAGGCGGTTGATCTCGATCAGCAGCTGACGAGCGATGCGCAGGCCTTCGTCGATGCGGTAGCTTTCATCAAGGTAGGGGTCGTTGATCAAGCCCTTCCAGCCCACCGTGGTGCGCGGCTTCTCGAAATACACCCGCATCACGATCTCCAGCGTGTCGGCGTACTTTTCGCGCAGCGGCTTGAGCCGACGGGCGTAGTCCAGCGCGGCAGCCGGGTCGTGGATCGAGCACGGCCCGATGACCACCAGCAAACGATCGTCTTGTCCGTGCAGGATGTGGTGAATGCGCTGGCGGGTCTGGCTGATCAGCGCTTCCACGGGCGTGCCGCCGATGGGAAAGAAGCGGATCAGATGCTCGGGAGGGGGCAACACGGTGATGTCCTTGATGCGTTCGTCGTCGGTCTGGCTGGTTTTGTCGACAGGACGGGCATGCCAGGCGTCGCTGCTGGCGGGGGCGTTCTGGGCGGTCATCACAAGGCTCCTGGGTGGGTTTGGGTGGGTGACTTGAGGGGCGAAAAAAAACCGCCGGGCTTGGGGCTCCGGCGGTTTGATCGAGATTCGGTGATGCGCTTACAGCCTCGCCTCTCGTCCGCCGGGGACTGAGAACCAAAAGTAAAAGGCAAAAAAGGCGAAGCGCGAAGACATGGGCAGGAAATGTAGCACAGGCAACCGGGAGCGCTGTTTCAGGCGGTCCCGCCAACCGTCAGGCCATCGATTCGCAGCGTGGGTTGCCCCACACCTACCGGCACGCTCTGGCCTTCCTTGCCACAGGTGCCCACACCGCTGTCGAGCCGCATGTCGTTGCCGATCATCGACACACGGGTCAGGGCGTCCGGCCCGTTGCCCACCAAGGTGGCGCCCTTCACCGGATACTGAATTTGTCCGTTTTCCACCCAGTAAGCCTGGCTGGCGGAAAACACAAACTTGCCACTGGTGATGTCGACCTGGCCACCGCCGAAGTTGGTGGCGTACAGGCCCTTCTTGATGCTGGCGACGATTTCCTCAGGGGCTTTGTCGCCGCCGAGCATGTAAGTGTTGGTCATGCGCGGCATGGGCACGTGTGCGTAGCTCTCACGCCGGCCATTGCCGGTGGGCTTCACACCCATGAGGCGCGCGTTCATGGCGTCCTGGATGTAGCCGCGCAGAATGCCGTCTTCGATCAGCACGTTTTTCTGCGAGGTGTGGCCCTCGTCGTCCACGTTGAGCGACCCACGCCGGTCGGCAATGGTGCCGTCGTCCAGCACCGTGACGCCCTTGGCGGCCACGCGCTGCCCAATGCGCCCGGCAAATGCGCTGGAGCCTTTGCGGTTGAAGTCGCCTTCAAGGCCATGCCCCACCGCTTCGTGCAGCAGGATGCCCGGCCAGCCCGAACCCAGCACCACCACCATTTCACCGGCGGGGGCTGGACGGGCATCGAGGTTGGTGAGCGCATAGCCCACGGCCTCGTCCACATACGACTGCACCATCGCTTCATCGAAATACGCCAGGCCGAAACGACCGCCGCCACCGGAAGACCCGGCTTCACGCCGGCCCGATTGCTCGGCGATCACCGTGACCGACAGGCGGATCAACGGGCGCACATCGGCGGCCAACGTACCGTCTGCCCGCGCGACCAAGACCACGTCGTACTCGCTGGCCAGGCCGGCCATGACCTGCTTGACTCGCGGGTCCTTGGCCTTGGCCATGCGCTCGACCTTCTCCAGCAGCGCCACCTTGGCCGTGCTGTCGAGGGTGGCAATGGGATCCAGGTCTGGATAGAGGGAACGCGACTTCGGCACCTTGACCGCCGGCACGCGCACCTTGCGGCCCTGCCCCTGCGCCGAGATCGAGCGCACGGTGTGGGCAGCGTCGATGAGCGAGTCCCAGGAGAGGTCGTCGGAGTACGCAAACGCCGTCTTCTCGCCGCTGACCGCTCGCACACCCACGCCTTGGTCAATGCTGAAGCTGCCGGTCTTGACGATGCCTTCTTCCAGACTCCATCCCTCGCTGCGCGTGGTCTGGAAATACAGATCGGCGTCATCGACACCGTGCGACATGATCTCGCCGAGCGCGCGCTGCAGGTGCGAGGGGCTCAGGCCGAAGGGTTCAAGCAACAGGCTTTGGGCGGTGGCCAGGCGGGCCAGGGTGGGTTCGCGTGAAATCATCGGGCCATTGTAAGAACCCCGGCGCTGCGCGCTGGCGGCAGGGTCTTGCCCGAACCCTGCTACGACTGCATCAGGCGTTTGGACTTGGCGATCGACATCAGGATGCCCAGCCCAACACCCAGCGTGACCATGGCCGTGCCACCGTAGCTCACGAACGGCAGCGGCACCCCCACCACCGGCAGGATGCCGCTGACCATGCCCATGTTGACAAAGGCGTACACAAACACGTTGAGCGTGACCGCGCCGGCCAGCAGGCGCGAGAACTGGGTGGGCGCCTCCACAGCGATCATCAGCCCGCGAACAATCAGGAAGATGAAGCCGCACATGAGGCAGAGCACGCCAACCAAGCCAAACTCTTCCGAGAACGCTGCGTAAATGAAGTCGGTCGTGCGCTCGGGGATGAATTCCAGGTGGGTCTGGGTGCCCTGCATGAAACCTTTGCCCCAGACGCCCCCCGAGCCGATGGCGATCATCCCCTGGATGATGTGAAAGCCTTTGCCCAAGGGGTCCTTGGATGGGTCCAGCAAGGTGCACACGCGCTGGCGCTGGTATTCGTGCAGCACCTGCCAGTCCACGCCCGGCGCGCACCATTGCGATTCCATGGCGATCAGCGTCACGACCCCCACCACCCCTAGCAGCACCGGCGGCAGGATGAGCTTCCAGCTCAGGCCGGCAAAAAAGATCACGAACAGGCCGGAAGACAGCACGAGCAGCGAGGTGCCCAGGTCGGGTTGCTTGAGGATGAGCGCCACGGGCAGCAGCAGCAAGACGCCTGCGACCACGAAATCCAGCGGCTTGAGCTGACCTTCGCGGCGGTGAAACCACCAGGCCAACATGAGCGGCATGGCAATTTTCATGATCTCGCTGGGCTGAATGACGGTGACGCCGATGTCCAGCCAGCGCTGCGAACCCTTTCGCATGATGCCGAAGAGCTCCACACCCAGCAGCAGCAGAACGCCCGCCGTGTACAGCGGCAAGGCCAGCGACATCAGCCGTTGAGGCGGCACCTGAGACACCAGGAAAAGCAATCCCAGGGCCAGGAGCATGTTGCGGCTGTGGGCTGAAAAGCGAGTGCCGTGGTCAAAGCCCACCGAATACATCGTGACCAGCCCGGCACCGGCCATCAGCAGAATGGCAAACAGCAGCCACCCATCAAAGCCCTGAAAGATCGGGGCGATGCGTTGCAGGATGGTGGGCTTGTCGAAAGCGGCTGACATAGCCGGCGATTATCCTTCGCCCATGGCGCTTCCCACCACCACCCACCTCCTGTATCTGCATGGTTTTCGCTCTTCACCGCAATCGATGAAGGCGCAGAAGGTCGCCTCGCGCGTGCGGGCTGCGCACCCCGATGTGGAGTGGTGGTGCCCCCAGCTTCCCCCCTCCCCACGAGCTGCCATGGAGATGGTCATGCATGGCATCGAGCATTGGCCCCGGCACACCATGGCGGTGGCTGGCTCCTCCCTGGGTGGGTTCTACGCGCGGTGGCTGGCGCTGAAAACCGGTTGCCGCTCGGTGCTGCTCAACCCGGCGGTGTTCCCCGCGCGCGACCTCGCCCGGCACATTGGCGAACAGACGGCCTGGCACGATCCGCAGGAGCGTTTCCATTTCGAACCCGGCTTTGTGGCCGAGCTGCAGGCACAGCAGGACGATATCGAGCGCCTCTCGCCCCTTAACCCGGCCACCCCCGAACGGCAGTTCGCCATCGTGGCCCAGGGCGACGAGGTGCTGGACTGGCGCGAGATGCAGGCCTTCTGTGCGGGTGGCGCCATCCGCCTGCTTGAGGGCAGCGACCACGCGATCAGCGACTTCGACGACCACATCGACGAGGTTTTTGCGTTCCTCGGTCTGTAACCGGCGCGCCCTGCCCCCATGGGACAATCGCGCCCATGCACATTCTGTTTGATGAAGCCGGCAAGTTGATGACCGGCCGCCTCCTGTCGGAGGCCGAAAGTTCCCTGCAAGTCGAGCTCGAATCGGGCAAGCGGGTCAAGGTGAAATCCGCCAACGCCCTGCTTCGTTTTGAAAAGCCTGCGCCGGGTCAGCTGATGGCCGCCGCCACCGAACTGTGCGGCTCGATGGAGCTGGAGCTGGCCTACGAATTTGCGCCCGAGGACGAGTTCGGCTTCGCCGACCTCGCGCACGAGTATTTCAGCGACAACGCCAGCACCACCGAACAGGTGGCCGCGCTCATGTGCTTGCAGGGCGCGCCGCACTACTTCCGCCGCGCGGGCAAGGGCCGCTACAAGAAGGCGCCCGCAGAAATCCTCGCGCAGGCGCTGGCCGCCATCGAGAAGAAAAAGCAGGTTCAGGCACAGATCGAGGCTTGGGCGGCCGAGCTGGCCAGCGGCGTGTGCCCGGAGCCCGTGCGGCAGCAGCTCTACAAGATCCTCTTCAAGCCCGACAAGAACGCGCCGGAGTACAAGGCGGTCGTCGAGGCTGCGCGCAACACCCACACCGCGCCACTCACCCTGCTGCAGAACGCCGGCGCGATCCGCAGTGCCTACCAGTTCCATTGGCAGCGCTTCCTGTTCGACCAGTTCCCCAAGGGCACCGGGTTCCCGGCGTTGCAGGCGCCCGTCATTGCCGACGAGCTGCCACTGGCGCCAGTGCAGGCTTTCTCCATCGACGACTCGCAGACCACCGAAATCGACGACGCGTTGTCGCTCCAGGGACTGGGCAGCGGCACGGTCACGCTGGGCATCCACATCGCCGCACCGGGCCTGGCCATTGCACCGGACAGCGCCATCGATCAGGTGGCGCGCTCGCGCCTGTCCACCGTTTACATGCCGGGCTACAAGATCACCATGTTGCCCGACGAGGTGGTGCAGGCTTACACGCTGCTGGCCGGGCGCGACTGTCCGGCCGTGTCGCTGTATGTCACGTTCGACGAGGCCACCCTGGCGGTGACCAGCAGCCGAACAGCGCTGGAGCGGGTGCCGATCGCGATCAACCTGCGGCATGACCAGCTCGACGCCGTGATCACGCAGGCCTGGCTCGAAGGTCAGGCGCCTGTGGCCGAAGCGGCGCCCGAGATTGCGGCCTTGCAACCCTCGCTGGCCTTTCTGTTCCGCTTGGCGCTGCACCTCAAGGCGCAGCGCGAAGTGGTGCGCGGCAAGCCCGAAAACTTCAACCGCCCGGACTACACCTTCCGCCTGGAAGGCGTGACCGGCGAAGAGCCGCAAGGCGACGAGCGCGTGCTGATCGGCACGCGCCAGCGGGGCGCGCCCCTGGACCTGATGGTGGCCGAGGCCATGATCCTGGCCAACAGCACCTGGGGCAACTGGCTGGCCGATTGCGGCGTGCCGGGCATCTACCGCAGCCAGGCCAGCCTGCAGCCGGGGGTGAAAGTGCGCATAGGCACCAAGGCACAGCCCCACGCGGGCATCGGCGTGAAGAGCTACGCCTGGAGCACGTCACCCCTGCGCCGTTACGTGGACATGGTCAACCAGTGGCAGATCATTGCCTGCGCGCGCCACGGCAAGACGGCCGCGCTGGCCGCCCCTTTCAAGCCCAAAGACGCCAACCTGTTCTCGATCATCAGCGCGTTCGATGCCGCCTACACCGCGTACAACGGTTTCCAGAACGGCATGGAGCGCTACTGGACACTGCAACACCTGAAGCAGCAGGGCATCTCGGAGCTCACGGCCACATTGATCAAGGACAACCTTGTGCGCGCCGACACCCTGCCGCTGGTGCTGCCAGTGCTGGGCTCGGACGGTCTGCCGCGGGGGGCCCACGTGCGCGTGAAGCTCGGCGAGATCGACGACATCACCCTGGACATCCACGGCACCGTCACCGAGCGGCTGGACCAGCCGGTGGACGATGTCGACCCGACTTCGGGTGACGAGGGCGAGGACGATGAAGCGCTGGCCGCACCGCTGGCCCTGGCCATCGACGTGAACGAAGGCGACGGCGAGCCTGCCGCCCAGCCCCCGCAAACGCCCGACCCGGCAGGGGATTGAGGCACAGGGGACACCCAGCACGGATAATGCCCGCGTGAAGTCGTCTGCCCTGTCCTTTTTCAAGAAGCTGAGCACGCTGCAACTGGCACTGGGTGTGTCGGTGGCGGTTCACGCGGCGCTGCTCACCGTGCGCTTTGTGGACCCGGAGCGCTTCAATCGCGTGTTCCAGGACACCCCGCTGGAAGTGATCCTCGTCAACTCGCGCAGCACCGAGCGGCCGGAGAAAGCCACGGCCATCGCGCAGGCCTCGCTGGCCGGCGGCGGCGACAAGGAGCGCGGCCGCGCCACGTCTCCCCTGCCCCCCTCCGCCGTGGCGCGCATCGGGGACGCGAACGAAGACAACGACCGAATGATCGAAGCGCTGCGCGAACAGCAGAACCGGTTGCTCGCGCAGGTGCGGCGAGAACTCGCCAAGATGCCGCCACCCGACCCCGAGTCGGTCAACCCCAGCGCAGAATCGTCCGAACGCGAGCAGAAACGCCGTGCGCTGGTGAAAATCCTGGCCGAGATCGAGAAGCGCATCAACGAAGAAAACGCGCGCCCTAAGAAGCGCTACATCAGCCCCGCCACCCGCGAAGCGGTGTACGCCATCTACTACGACGAACTGCGCCGCAAGATCGAAGACCGGGGCACCACCAACTTCCCCGAGGCCGGTGGCCGCAAACTCTACGGCGAGCTCACCATGACCATCACCGTGAACCACAACGGCACCGTGCTCGACACCGAGGTCGTGCAACCCTCGGGCATTGCCCAGCTGGACCGCCGCGCCCAGGCGATCGTGCGCAGCCTGTCGTTTGGCAGCTTCAACGAAGCCATGCGCCGCCAGGCCGACCAGATCGTGGTCGTCTCGCGCTTTCGCTTCACCCGCGACGAGACGCTGCAGACCCAGCTCTCCGGGCAATAGATCGCCACGGCATGAGAGGACTTGGTCGCTGGTTGTTGTGGTTGTTCCTGGCGGGTGTGGCACTGCAACTGTTTTTCGTGGCGCGCATCGCGCTGATGGTCGTGGTCGATCCCACCAGCACGGCTTTCATGCGCTCCGAGGCATGGCGTGTTGCCGGTGGCAGCCTGCAGGGCGACAAGGCCTGGCGCTGGTCGCACCAGTGGGTGGACGATGCGCAGATCAGCCCGAACCTCAAACGCGCTGTGATCGCTTCGGAAGACGCGGGTTTTGTGGACCACGGCGGCGTGGACTGGAGCGCCATTGAAGGTGCCTGGCAAAAGAACGAACGGCGCCAGCAGCAAGCCGAAAAGCGCGCAGCACGGCAACCGACCCAGCCTGCGCGCGAACCCCGCATCGTCGGTGGCTCCACCATCACGCAGCAACTCGCCAAGAACCTGCTGCTCTCGGGCGAGCGCCAGCTGTTTCGCAAAGGGCAGGAGCTGCTGCTCACGCTCGCTCTGGAGGCCCTGCTCGACAAGCGCCGCATCCTGGAGATTTACCTCAACAGCGTGGAGTGGGGCGAAGGCGTTTTCGGTGCCGAGGCCGCGTCGCAGCGGTACTTCAACAAGCCAGCGAGCAAGCTCAGCCCGAGCGAAGCGGCGCGCCTGGCCGTGATGCTGCCCTCGCCGAAGTTCTTCGAGACCCGGCAGGGGTCGGCCTACCTGGCGCGGCGCACCGGCACCATCGTCGCGCGCATGGGCGCCGTGGCGCTGCCATGAGGGGTCGCCGATGAACTGGCGCGCGCAACTCATGAGCTTCTTTCTGCTCGGCCTCGTGCGCCTGCTCACAGGCGCACAGGCACGCTGGTACGGCTGCCCACCCAAAGCCGAGCAGCGCATCTACTTTGCCAACCACCAGAGCCACGCCGATCTGGTGCTGATCTGGGCCGCACTGCCGCAGGAACTGCGCAGCATCACGCGTCCGATTGCGGCCAAAGACTACTGGACGGCCTCGAACTTCAAGCGCTGGATCACCACGGAAGTGTTCAACGCCGTCTACGTCGAGCGCGAACGCAAGGGCGACGAAGACCCGCTGGCGCCGCTGGCCGAAGCCCTGAACAGCGGCGACTCACTGATCCTGTTTCCTGAAGGCACGCGCGGCCACGAGGAAGATCCGCAGCCCTTCAAGTCGGGCCTGTACAACCTGGCGCAACGCTTCCCCGATGTGGTGCTGGTGCCCGCCTGGATCCACAACGTGCAGCGCGTCATCCCCAAAGGCGAGGTGGTGCCGGTGCCGGTGCTGTGCTCGGTGACCTTTGGTGAACCCGTGAAGCTCGGCGCCGACGAGCCCCGCGCCGATTTTCTGAAACGTGCACGCGAGGCCGTCATGGCCCTGCGGGAAGTCTGACCCATGGGTTCCTTTCTGCGCAGCCTCACCCCGGACCAACAGGTCAGCCTGGTGTTCGTGCTGCTGTTCGGCCTGCTGCTCATAGCCAGTGGCGTGGGTGTGCTGCTCTCTGTGCGCGAGCGCCGCGCCAGCGACGACGACTTGAGCGGTGAGCGTGCACTGAAACTGCAAGACAACCAGGCGCTGCTGCGCAGCTCCTGGATGATGATGCTGGTGTTCTGGTTCGGCTGGGTGATGGGAGAAGGCTTTGCCATCGTGCTCTTTGGCGCGGTGTCCTTCTTCATCCTGCGCGAATTCATCAGCCTCTCGCCCACGCGCCGGGGCGATCACCGCAGCCTCGTGCTCGCCTTCTTCGTTGTGCTTCCACTGCAATACGCACTGGTCTGGACGGAGCGCTTCAACCTCTTCACCGTGTTCATTCCGGTGTATGTGTTCCTCGCCATCCCCGTGGTGAGCGCGCTGGGCAACGACCCGCAGCGCTTTCTGGAGCGCAACGCCAAACTGCAGTGGGGCATCATGGTGTGCGTCTACGGCATGAGCCATGTGCCCGCGCTGCTGCTCCTGAACTTCCCCGGCTTTGCGGGCAAGACCGCGTTTCTGGTGTTCTTCCTCGTGCTGGTGGTGCAGACCTGCATGCTGGTGCAGCACCTCGCGGCGCGCGGACTGCGCCGGCCGGTCGCGCCAGCCATCAGCGTGAGTTTTCATTGGCGCAGCTGGGCCCTGGGTCTGGCCGCCGGCGGCCTGCTGGGCGCCATGCTCTCCGGGTTCACCCCGTTCAAGCCGCTGCCTGCGCTGGCCATGGCGCTGGTGGCCTGCGTGGCGGGCAGCCTGGGCCATCTGGTCATGAAAGCCATCAAACGCGATCGCGGCGTGACCCACTGGGGTCTGGCGGGCCGCTCCGTCACCGGCGCGAGCGGCTTGCTCGATCGCGTCGATGCCCTGTGTTTTGCCGCGCCCGTGTTCTTTCACTCGGTGCGCTGGACCTTCAACCTCTGAGGCCCCTCGCCATGCGCATCCTCGGCATCGACCCCGGCCTGCAATGCACCGGCTTTGGCGTCATTGACACCGAAGGCTCGCGGCTGCACTACGTGGCCAGCGGCACCATCCAGACCAGCCCCAAAGACGGCGCCCTGCTGCCAGGGCGCCTCAAGGTGCTGTTCGACGGCATCACCGAGGTGGTGGCGCGCTACAAGCCCGAGGTGTCGGTGTGCGAGATTGTGTTCGTCAACGTCAACCCGCAGGCCACGCTGTTGCTGGGCCAGGCGCGCGGCGCCTGCCTCACCGCGCTGGTGGCCAACCAGCTCGAAGTGGCGGAGTACACCGCGCTTCAACTGAAAAAAGCCGTGGCCGGCAGCGGGCGTGCGGGCAAGCCGCAGATGCAGGAGATGGTCAAGCGCCTGCTGCAGCTGCCCGGCCTGCCCGGCAAGGATGCTGCCGACGCGCTGGGCCTGGCCATCACGCATGCCCAGGTCAGCCGCACGCTCGCGGCGATCAACAAGGTGTCGCCCCAGCAGGCGCGCACGCACGCCGCCTACAAGGACGGTCGGGTCTACTGACATGGACATCCATCGCTGGCGCCGCTTCAGCCTGGGCGCCTGGCTGGCGGTCGCCTTCACCGGGCTCTCGCTGCTGCTGACAGTGAGCCTCACGCTCTTCAGCGATCGCACCGCGAGCCATCAGGTGCGGGAGGGCATGGGTGCCAACCTGACCGAACTGGCGCAGCAAACCGCCAGCCACCTCGACCGCAACATGTTCGAGCGCTACCGCGAGGTGCGCCTGATTGCGCAGCAACTCAGCGGCACCACCGATGCGCCTTCCGCCAGGCGCGCCATGGAAGCACTGCAGAAGAGCTACCCGTATTACGCGTGGATCGGCGTGACAGATACAGCAGGCGTGGTGCGCGTGGCCACGCGCGGCATGCTGGAAGGGGTGGATGTGTCTCAACGCCCCTGGTTTCAGAATGCGCAGGCCGACCGCCCCATGGGCGACGTGCATGAAGCCACGCTGCTCGCCCCACTGCTGGGCGCGCCGGGTGCGGAACCGCTTCGCTTCGTTGACATCGCCTTCCCGCTCACCGATGCCCAGGGGCAGTTTGCGGGCGTGCTGGGTGTGCACCTGTCGTGGAACTGGGCCAGCGAAGTGCGGGACGCGATCTTTGCGCCCGTGGGCCGGCACCGCGCCGTCGACCTGCTGATCGTTTCAAGCACCGGCACCGTGCTGCTGGGGCCGAGAGACGTGCAAGGCACGCGCCTTCAGGTGCCCAGCCTTGACGCCGCGGGCCGCGGGGCATCGGGCCACTCCCGGGAAACCTGGCCCGATGGCAAAAGCTACCTGGTGGGCCACAGCCGCGACGCTGGCTTCGATGCCTATCCGGGTCTTGGTTGGCGGGTGCTTGTGCGGCAGCCGCTGGACCAGGCCTACGCGCCAGTGAACCAGCTGCACCGGCACATGCTGCTGGGCGGCGTGGGTGCGGCGCTGCTGTTCTCGTTGCTGGGCTGGGCCGTGGCGCGCCTGATCACACGCCCCCTGCTCGATCTGACCGACGTGGCGCGCGGCATCGCGGCCGGTTACGCCGTGAAAGCACCTGCCAGCGGGGCCTACCGCGAAGTCGCCTTGCTGGGCAACGCGTTCAATGCGCTCGTGAAAGGCCTGCAGGACAACGAGCATGAACTGCGCATGAGCAATGCGGCCCTCGAACGTCGTGTGAGCGAGCGCACCGCCGAGCTGCGCGCAGCCATGGACGATGTGCGCGCCAGCGAAGAGCGCGTGCACGCGGTGATCGACCACGCACAGGAAGCCTTCATCGGCATGGACTTTGAAGGCGTCATCACCGACTGGAACGATCAGGCCGAAAAACTGTTCGGGTGGAAACGCGCCGACGTGCTGGGCGAGTCGCTGGCCGACACCATCCTGCCCGAGCGCTACCAGACGGCTTTCGTGCAGGCCATGGCGCACTTCCTCACCACCGGCGAGGCGCCATTCACCGGGCAGTTGATGGAGCGCACGGTGGTCAACCAGCGCGGGGAAGAAATGCAGGTGGAAATGACGATCGGCCTGATCAACACCGCCAACCTGAAACTGTTCAACGCCTTCGTTCGCCCCGCATCGCGGCGGCCATGACCGGCTACAGCAAACGTTCGAGCACCAGCACGCCGAAGAAACCGAGCGCGGCGATCACGGTCCACTTCAGGATGACGATGCCCCAGGTGCGAAAGCGTGGCTGCCCGGTGCCGATGTAGAACGCAAAGCACACGCCCGCCGCAATGAGCAGCAGCATGACCGTCCAGCGAAACAGCAGCATGGTCGCGGGCGCCTACCAGGCGGGCGCAAGTTGCGCGAAGCCGCGCGGTGCGTCGCGGTCTTGCTCGAAGCTCACGATCTCGTAAGCATCGGGCCGTTCCAGCAGGGCGCGCAGCAGCTGGTTGTTCATCGCATGTCCGCTGCGAAACGCGCTGTACGCGGCGAGCAAGGGCTTGCCCACGATGTACAGGTCGCCCATGGCGTCAAGGATCTTGTGCTTGACGAACTCGTCCTGATAGCGCAGCCCATCGGCATTGAGCACCTTGACGTCGTCCATCACGATGGCGTTGTCCAGCCCACCGCCCATGGCCAGGCCGTTGGAGCGCATCATTTCCACGTCACGCGTGAAGCCGAAGGTGCGCGCACGGGCAATTTCGCGCGCGTACTGGCCGCTGCCAAAGTCGAATTCCACGCGCTGACCGGTGGAATTCACCGCGGGGTGGTTGAACTCGATCTCGAAGGCCAGCTTGTAACCATGGAAGGGATCCAGCCGTGCCCACTTGAGCGAACGGCCTTCGCCCTCGCGCACTTCCACCGGCTTGGTCACGCGGATGAAGCGCTTGGGCGCCGTCTGGGTCACGATGCCCGCGCTCTGCAGCAGGTACACGAACGACGCCGAGGAGCCATCCAGGATCGGCACTTCCTCCGCGGTGATGTCCACGTACAGGTTGTCCAGCCCGAGGCCGGCGGCAGCGCTCATCAGGTGCTCGATCGTGTGCACCTTCACGCCACCATTGGAAATGGTGGACGCCAGGCGCGTGTCGGTCACCGCCTGGGCGTTCACGGGGATTTCCACCGGCGCGGGAAGGTCGACACGCCGGAACACGATACCGGTGTCGGGCGCGGCCGGGCGCAGCGTCAGCTCGACACGCTGACCGCTGTGCAGACCGACACCCACCGCCTTCGTCAGCGACTTGAGGGTGCGTTGAGCAAGCATGCCGCGATTGTAGGTTTCCGCTTTGCGAAACATGTTGAGCATTCGCGATGACCGCAATAGCCAAAAGGATGGGCGCCTTGCCGCCCCCCTTCGGGGAGGCGGCGCAGGTGAGGCGTCAGTCTGCTTGCTTGCGCAGGAAGGCCGGGATCTCGAAGTCGTCCATGCCGCCGGAGGCCAGCGCATCCACCTTGGCCGCGGCCTGGGTGCGGTTGGTGCGCCACACGCTGGGCACCGCCATGGAGTTGTAGTCTGGCTGGGCAGCGCCCGGGCCACCCACGGCGGTGTTGACGGTCGGCACGTTGAACGGCACGTTGTCGGTGCCGGTGCGCAGCACCTGCAGCGGAGGCGCCGTGCGACGGGCACCCTGGCGGGACAGGCCCGTGGCCACCACCGTCACGCGCATTTCGTCGCCGAGGTTGTCGTCGTACGCCGCGCCGTAGATCACGTGCGCTTCGGGTGAGGCGTAAGCGCGGATGGTGTTCATGGCCAGCTTCGACTCGGACAGCTTGAGCGAACCCTTGGCGGCGGTGACCAGCACCAGCACACCCTTGGCGCCCGAGAGGTCGATGCCTTCCAGCAGCGGGCAGGCCACGGCCTGCTCGGCAGCAATGCGCGCGCGGTCGGGGCCCGAGGCCACGGCGGTGCCCATCATGGCCTTGCCGGGCTCACCCATCACGGTGCGCACGTCTTCGAAGTCCACGTTCACGTTGCCGTATTCGTTGATGATTTCGGCAATGCCGCCCACGGCGTTCTTGAGCACGTCGTTGGCGTGCGCAAACGCTTCGTCTTGCGTGACTTCGTCGCCCAGCACTTCCAGCAGCTTTTCGTTGAGCACCACGATCAGCGAGTCCACATTGGCCTCGAGTTCGGCCAGGCCGCTGTCGGCGTTGGTCATGCGACGGCCGCCTTCCCAGTCGAATGGCTTGGTGACCACGCCGACGGTGAGGATGCCCATTTCCTTGGCCACGCGCGCGATGACCGGCGCAGCGCCGGTGCCGGTACCACCGCCCATGCCGGCAGTGATGAAGAGCATGTGCGCGCCAGCGATGGCTTCGCGGATGTCGTCCACCGCCACCTCAGCGGCTTCGCGGCCCTTCTCGGGCTTGCTGCCTGCGCCCAGACCGCTGGTGCCCAGCTGGATGGTCTTGTGCGCGGCGCTGCGCGTGAGCGATTGCGCATCGGTGTTGGCGCAGATGAATTCCACGCCCTGCACGCTGCGCGAAATCATGTGTTCGACCGCGTTGCCGCCGCCGCCGCCCACGCCAATGACCTTGATCTGGGTGCCTTGGTTGAATTCTTCGACTTCGATCATTTCGATGCTCATGTGGTGCTCCTTGTATGGCTCCTGGAAGAGCCCTGTCGATTCAATAAAAAAACTAAAAACGCTTGAAACTCAGGTGACGGTGGTGCTCAGCCAGGCGGACCGGTGCACTCGGTGCACCGGGATCTGGGCGACGTGCGTGGAACCGTGTGGAGGGTGTGCATCAGAAAGTCCCCAGAAACCAGTTTTTGACCCGCTCGACCGCGCCTTGCATCGAGCCCGCCTTTTGCGACACCTTGTGCCCGCGCACGCGGGCCAGCCGCGCCTCTTCGAGCAAACCCATCACGGTGGCTGCGCGCGTCTGCGCGACCATGTCCGAGAGCGCGCTGGTGTAGTTCGGAATGCCGCGGCGCACGGGCTTGAGGAAGATGTCCTCGCCCAGCTCCACCATGCCGGGCATCACCGCACTGCCGCCCGTGAGCACGATGCCCGAGGACAGCATTTCTTCGTGACCCGAATCGCGCAGCACCTGCTGCACCAGCGAGAAGATTTCTTCCACACGCGGCTCAATCACGCCGGCCAGCGCCTGGCGGCTCAGCATGCGCGGGCCCCGGTCGCCCAGGCCGGGCACTTCCACCTGCGTGTCCGGGTCGGCGAGCAGCTGCTTGGCGCAGCCGCTTTCCACCTTGATGTCTTCGGCGTCCTTGGTCGGCGTGCGCAGCGCCATGGCGATGTCGCTGGTGATGAGGTCGCCCGCAATCGGGATCACCGCCGTGTGACGAATGGCCCCGCCCGAAAAGATCGCCACGTCGGTCGTGCCCGCACCGATGTCCACCAGCGCCACGCCCAGTTCTTTCTCGTCGTCGGTCAGGATGGCCTGGCTGGAGGCCAGCGGGTTGAGCATCAGCTGGTCCACTTCCAGGCCGCAGCGGCGCACGCACTTGATGATGTTCTCGGCCGCGCTCTGCGCCCCGGTGACGATGTGCACCTTGGCTTCCAGGCGGATGCCGCTCATGCCGATGGGCTCTTTCACTTCCTGGCCGTCGATCACGAATTCCTGTGGCTCCACCAGCAGCAGGCGCTGGTCGGTCGAGATGTTGATCGCCTTGGCGGTCTCGATCACGCGCGCCACATCGGCGGCGGTGACTTCGCGGTCCTTGATGGCCACCATGCCACTGGAATTGATGCCGCGGATGTGGCTGCCGGTGATGCCGGTGTACACACGGGCAATGCGGCAATCGGCCATCAGCTCGGCCTCTTTTAGGGCTTGCTGGATGCTTTGCACCGTCGCGTCGATGTTGACCACCACGCCGCGCTTCAAGCCGTGGCTGGCGGCCACGCCCAGGCCAGCGAGCTTGAGTTCGCCATTCGCCTGTACTTCGGCGACCACCACCATGATCTTGGCGGTGCCGATGTCCAGACCGACCACCAAATCCTTGTATTCCTTGGCCATGATTGCTTCTTGCTTATCTTCGGGTTGGTTTTGCGCCGGGCGGCGTGTCGATGACGGTGGTCACGCCGCGCAAGCGCAACGCGTAGCCATTGGGGTAGCGCAAGTCCACCGACTGCACCGCACCCGCATAACGTTCGGTGAGCTGTGACAGCGTGCCGGTGAAGCGGCGCGTGCGCTCCAGCAGTTCATCGGGCGTGCCGCGGCCCAGCTCCATCTGGGCTCCGCTGTCGAGCTTGGCGCGCCAGGTGCCGCGCTCGGTGAGCTCAAGGCGTTCCAGGCCCAGTTCGAGGCGGGCGAGCTCCGCGCCCAGCAACTGGTAGAGCGACCACACCTGGGCCGACTTCTCCACCGGGCCCGCCAGCTCGGGCAGGCCGTCGCCGTCGTCGGGGCTGGCATCGAAGACCTCGCCCAGGCGGTTGACCAGTTGACCGGAACCCGACTCGCCCCACCAGGCCACGGCCTGGTGTTCTTCCAGCGTCACGCGCAGGCGGTTGGGAAACTCGCGCTGCACCACGGCCTTGCGCACCCAGGGCACCGACTCGAACAGCTCGCGCACCTGCTGCAGATCGACCGTGAGGAAGCTGCCGCTCAGGCGCGTCTTCATCTGCGACGACAGCTGCGCGCGGAAGGTCACGGCGTTCTGGTGGGTCACGTCGCCATGCACTGAAATCGCCTTCACCGTCCAGATCGGATGCCGTACCAGCCAGGTGGTGAACAGGCCCAGGCTGAGCACGGCAAACACCACGACCAAGGCGTGCGTCACCACGGTCATGAGCTTGACGTCCAGGGGCAGTTCGGTGCTGGGCATGGTGGGTGGTCCGTGGCTCAGCCGGCGTGGTCCAGCGAGGCGGTCGCCAGCAGCGACACGCACAGGTCTTCGTACGACAGGCCCGCCGCGCGTGCCGACATCGGCACCAGCGAATGGCCGGTCATGCCGGGCGAGGTGTTGATCTCCAGCAGCCAGGGCTTGCGCGTGGTGGCGTCGATCATGACGTCGGCACGCGACCAGCCGCGGCAGTCCAGCGTGAGGTAGGCCTTGAGCACCAGCGCCTGGATGGCGGCCTCTTCGCCTTCGGGCAGGCCGCAGGGCACGAGGTACTTCGTGTCGTCGGTGAAGTACTTGTTCTGGTAGTCGTAGTTGCCATCGGGCGCCACGATGCGGATCACCGGCAGCGCGCGCGCTGCAGCGCCCGTGCCCAGCACCGGGCAGGTGACTTCGTCGCCGGCAATGAACTGCTCGCACATCACCAGCGGGTCCAGCTTCGAGGCCAGCGCGTAGGCCTGGGCGCACTGCGCTTCGCTGGTCACCTTGGTCAGGCCGATGGTGGAGCCCTCGCGCACGGGCTTGACGATCATGGGCGAACCCAGGGCGCGGAACGCGGCCACGGTTTCTTCGGCGCTGTGCACCTGGCGCCACGCCGGCGTGGGCAGGCCTTCGGCAATCCAGATGCGCTTGGTCATGAGCTTGTCCATGGCCACGCTGGACGCCATGACGCCCGGGCCGGTGTAGGGAATGCCCATGAGTTCGAGCGCGCCTTGCACGGTGCCGTCCTCACCGAAGCGGCCATGCAGGGCGATGAAGCAGCGGTCGAATCCGTCGCGCTTGAGCTCGCTCATCTCGCGCTCGGCGGGGTCAAACGCGTGGGCGTCCACACCCTTGGACTTCAGGGCGGCCAGCACCCCGTTGCCCGACATCAGCGAGACCTCGCGTTCGGCCGAACGCCCACCCATGAGCACGGCCACCTTGCCCAGTGCCTTGATATCCACTGCCATTGCTTTCTCTGTTGTCATGCGGTTGCTCCCTGGGCCAGCTCGATCACGCGGCCCGCCACGCTGCCCACCGTGCCCGCGCCCATGCACAGCACCACGTCGCCATCGCGCGCGTTGTCCAGCACCGCTTGCGGCATGGCGTTGATGTCATCCACGAACACCGGTTCGAGCTTGCCCGCCACGCGCAGGGCGCGGGCCAGCGAACGTCCGTCGGCGGCCACGATGGGTGCCTCGCCCGCGGCGTACACCTCGGCCAGCAGCACCGCGTCGGCCTGGCCGATCACTTTCACGAAGTCTTCAAAACAGTCGCGCGTGCGGGTGTAGCGGTGCGGCTGGAAGGCCAGCACCAGGCGGCGCCCCGGGTAGGCGCCGCGTGCGGCCGACAGGGTGGCGGCCATCTCCACCGGGTGGTGGCCGTAGTCGTCGACCACGGTGCAGCTGCCGCCCGAGGGCAGTGCGGCCTCGCCGTAACGCTGGAAGCGGCGGCCCACGCCCTTGAACTCCGCCAAGGCTTGCTGCACGGCTTCGTCGGGCACACCCAGCTCCACCGCAATGCCGATGGCGGCCAGCGCGTTGAGCACGTTGTGGTGGCCCGGCAGGTTGAGCACCACGTCCAGGTCGGGCAGCTCCACGCCGTTGCGGCGCTGCACGGTGAAGTGCATCTGGGTGTCCACGGCCCGCACATTGAGGGCGCGCACCTGCGCGTCTTCCGAGAAGCCGTAGCTCGTAATGGGGCGCGCGATCTGCGGCAGGATTTCGCGGATGGCGGGGTCGTCCACGCAGACCACGGCCGCGCCGTAGAACGGCATCTTGTGGAGGAACTCCACGAAGGCCGCCTTGAGCTTGCCGAAGTCGTGGCCATAGGTGTCCATGTGGTCGGCGTCGATATTGGTGACGACCGAGAGCACCGGCAGCAGGTTGAGGAAGGAGGCGTCGGACTCGTCGGCCTCGACCACGATGTATTCGCCCGAGCCCAGCTGTGCGTTGGCACCCGCGCTGTTGAGGCGCCCACCGATCACGAAGGTGGGGTCCATGTGGGCGGCGGCCAGCACGCTGGCCACCAGGCTGGTGGTGGTGGTCTTGCCGTGCGTGCCGGCAATGGCCACGCCTTTCTTCATGCGCATGAGCTCGGCGAGCATCACGGCGCGCGGCACCACCGGCACCAGCTTGGCGTGCGCGGCAACCACTTCGGGGTTGTCTTCCTTGACCGCCGTGGACGTGACGATGGCGTCTGCGCCATCGATATGCGCTGCGTCGTGGCCCACAAACACCTGGGCGCCCAGCGCCACGAGGCGGCGCGTGACCGTGCTCTCGCCCAGATCGCTGCCGGAGATGCGGTAGCCCTGGTTGAGCAGCACCTCGGCAATGCCGCTCATGCCGGCGCCGCCGATGCCCACGAAGTGGATGTGTCGAATGGCGTGCTTCATGATGGCTGGACTTTCGCGAGTTGCTCGCAGGCGGACACCACGGCCGCCACGGCTTCGGTTTTCTGCAGGGCTTTGGCCCGGGTGGCCATGGCCAGCAACTGCTCGCGCTGCACGGTCTGCAGGGTCTGGGCCAGTCGCTGGGGGGTGAGTTCGGTCTGGGGCACCAGCCACGCGGCTTGTGCGTCCACGAGGAAGCGGGCGTTGGTGGTCTGGTGGTCGTCCACCGCCGAGGGGAAGGGCACGAACAGCGCGGCCGCGCCCACGGCGGCGATCTCGGTCACGGTGCTGGCGCCGCTGCGGCAGACGATGAGATCAGCCTCGGCGAAGGCTTGCGCGGTGTCGTCAATGAACGGGGTGAGTTCGGCCTGAATGCCCGCGGCGATGTAGTTGGCGCGCAGCGCGTCGATCTGCTTTTCGCCGCTCTGGTGTGTGACCTGCGGCTGCTGCACTTTGGGCAGCAATGCCAGGGCTTGCGGTACCACGTCGTTGAGCGCCTTGGCACCCAGGCTGCCGCCCACCACCAGCAAGCGCAGCGGGCCGCTGCGTGCGGCGAAGCGCGCGGCGGGCTCGGGCTGCTGCAGAAAGGCCGCGCGCAGCGGGTTGCCCACCCACTGCGCCTGCTTGAACACATTCGGGAACGCGGTGAACACGCGATCGGCCACGCCAGCGAGCACCCGGTTGGCCATGCCGGCCACCGAGTTCTGCTCGTGCAACACCAGCGGCTTGCCTGCCAGCACACCCATCATGCCGCCCGGAAAACTGATGTAGCCGCCCAGGCCCACCACCACGTCGGGCTTGACGCGGCGCACGACCTGCAGCGCCTGCCAGAAGGCACGCAGCAGCCGCAGCGGCAGCAGCGCCAGCGTGACCACGCCCTTGCCACGCACGCCACCGAAGTCGATGGTCTCCAGTGTGAAGCCGCGCGGCGGCACCAGCCGGCTTTCCATGCTGCCGGGCGCACCCAGCCAGTGCACGCGCCAGCCGCGCTCGCGCAGGGCTTCGGCCACCGCGAGCCCCGGGAAGATATGGCCGCCGGTGCCACCCGCCATGATGAGCGCGCAGGGTGCCGTCATGACCGCCCACCCTTCATCATCTGGCGGTTCTCATAGTCCACCCGCAGCACGATGGCGATGGCGACCAGATTGAGCAGCACAGCGGAGCCGCCGTAGCTCATCAGCGGCAGGGTCAGGCCTTTGGTGGGCAGTGCGCCCAGGTTCACGCCGATGTTGATGAAGGCCTGGAAGCCCATCCACAGCCCCACACCCTGCGCGACCAGACCGGCAAACACTTGGTCGAGCGCGATGGCCTGACGGCCGATGTGCATGATGCGCCGCGTGACCCAGAGGAACAGACCGATCAGCACCACCACGCCGAGCAGGCCGAACTCCTCGCCGATCACGGCGAGCAAGAAGTCGGTGTGCGCTTCGGGCAGCCAGTGCAGCTTTTCCACGCTGCCGCCCAGGCCCACGCCAAAGATTTCGCCGCGCCCGAAAGCGATCAACGAATGCGAGAGCTGGTAACCCTTGCCGAGGGCGTGCTCCACGCTCCAGGGGTCCAGGTACGCGAAGACGCGCTGGCGGCGGAACTCGCTGGTCATGACCATGAGCGCGAACGCGGCCACCACCACCAGGGCCATCAGGAAAAACATGCGCGCGTTCACGCCACCCAGGAACAGGATGCCCATGGCGATCACCACGATCACCATGAAGGCGCCCATGTCGGGCTCGGCCAGCAGCAGCATGCCGACCACGCCCACCGCCACCGCCATGGGGGCCACGGCATGGAAGAAGCGCTCTTTCACTTCCATCTTGCGCACCATGTAGCTGGCCGCATACAGCAACACAGCCAGCTTGCCCAGCTCGGAGGGCTGGAAGTTCATGATGCCCAGCGAGATCCAGCGGCGCGCGCCGTTCACGCCACGGCCGATGAAGGGGATCAGCACGATCACCAGCAACACCAGCGCCAACGCAAACAGCCAGGGCGCCATCTTTTCCCACGACTTGAGCGGGAACTGGAAAGCCACCATGGCCGCGATCACGCCGATCACGATCGAAATGGCGTGGCGCATCACGAAGTGGGTGTGTGCGTAGTTGGCAAAGCGGGGGTTGTCGGGCAGCGCGATGGAGGCCGAATACACCATCACCAGGCCCCACGCGAGCAGTGCCACCACCACCCACACGAGCGGCTGGTCAAAGCCCAGTTCGCGCACGGCCACGTTGCGCGTGCCAGCATAGGTGCGGTTGGACAGGCGCACCGGCAGGTCATCGCGCGAGGAGCCGCCTGCCAGCGCACCCGCCAGGTCGCGCCCGGGCCAGCGGGGCAACAGACCGGCCAGCGCACTGCGCACGCGCTGGCCCCAGGGTGCGCGGGTGGTGCTGGCGGCGGCTTTCTTTTTCACAGGCCGCCCTCCAGGCTCATGCCCTGCTCGGCCGCGATGGCATTGACCGCCTCCACGAACACTTGCGCACGGTGCATGTAGTTGTCAAACATGTCCAGGCTTGCGCAGGCGGGCGACATGAGCACAGCATCGCCGGCCTGTGCCTGCTGCGCAGACAACTGAACCGCCTCGGGCAAGGTGGTGGCATCGAGCTGCGGCACAGCGGCTTGCTCGAGCGCCTCGCCCACGGCCTCGCGGATGCGGCCCGCGTCGCGGCCGATGTAGACCACGGCGCGTGCGAAGCGGGCCAGCGGCTGGGCCAGCGGCGCGAAGTCCTGCCCCTTGCCGTCGCCACCCAGGATCACCACCAGCCGGCGCTCGGCGCCCAGGCCACTGACCGCGGCCAGGGTGGCGCCCACGTTGGTGCCCTTGCTGTCATCGAAGTACTCGACGCCGTCGATCAGCGCCACAGGCTCCACGCGGTGCGGCTCGCCCCGGTATTCGCGCAGGCCATGCAGCATGGGGCCCAGCGCAGCGCCGGTGGAGGTGGCCAGCGCCAGCGCCGCCAGGGCATTGGCGGCGTTGTGCCGGCCACGGATGCGCAGGGCGTCCACGGGCATGAGGCGCTGGAAGTAGATTTCTTCGTCGTCTTCAGCACCCCGGCCACGCTTGCGCGTTTCGTCGAGCGCCAGGGCACGCACCAGCCAGGCCATGCCATTGACCGATTCGATGCCCCAGTCGCCGGCGCGGGTGGGCACGTCAAAACCGAAGCTGGCCCAGGGCCGCGCGCTTTGCTGGCGGTTGCGGTTGCCCACCTTCACGGTGACCAGGCCCGGCTGCATGGCCATGACGCGGGGATCGTCGCGGTTGAGCAGCATGAGCGCCTGTGCGCCGAACACACCGGCCTTGGCCTGCCCGTAAGCGGCCATGCTGCCGTGCCAGTCGAGGTGGTCTTCGGTGAGGTTGAGCACAGTGGCCGCGGTGGGCACGGCGTCCCAGTCGCCGCCGGCGGTGCCGTCGAGCTGGAAGCTGGAGAGTTCGAGCACCCAGGCGCGCGGCAGGTGCGCAGGCTGCGGGGGTTCCACCGGCGGCGGCACGAGCTGGGATGGGCCCTCGTCGTCGCCGGTGTCGACGGCGTCGCTTTCGTCGTGCGTGGCTGCGTCGGTCGGAGCCGGTGCGTCGGCGGCTTCGCTGACCGCTGGCGTCTCGCTGGGTGCGGCCGCGGCTTGTGCCGCCGCATCGGCCGCGGCCTGCGCTGCCTCGGCGGCTGCGCGCTCGTCATCGGCGGCCTGCGCCACCGCTTCTGCATCCAGCGCGGCCGACAGCACGTCCAGCAGCGCCGGGCCAATGTTGCCGGCCACGGCCACGTTCAGGCCGGCGCGCTGCAGCAGCAGCGCGGTCAGCGAGGTGACGGTGGTCTTGCCGTTGGTGCCGGTGATGGCCAGCACTTTCGGGCGGTACGGCAGGCGTGCGCGCTGCGACAACTCGCGCAGCGCACGGGCAAACAGGTCGAGCTCACCCACCACAGCCACGCCGCGCGCCTGTGCGAAGGCGAACACGGCCTTGAGGACTTCGGGCGCCAGGCCCGGGCTGCGGGCGATCAACGCCCATTCGGCCCGCGCCAGCAAGGCGTCGTCAAACGCACCGGACACAAACTCGGCCTGCGGGCACTCGGCGCGCAGCACCGCCAGCTGCGGCGGTGTGGGCCGCGTGTCGGCCACGGTCACGCGCGCGCCCTGGCGGGTGCACCAGCGCGCCATGGCCAGGCCGGATGCGCCCAGACCGAGGATGAGGACGTGCTGTTCGTTCATCGCAGCTTGAGCGTGGACAGCCCCACGAGGCACAACAGCATGGTGATGATCCAGAAGCGCACGACGACCTGCGTCTCCTTCCAGCCCTTCTTCTCGAAGTGGTGGTGCAGCGGCGCCATCTGGAAGAGGCGGCGTCCGGTGCCGTAGCGGCGCTTGGTGTACTTGAACCAGGTCACCTGCAACATCACCGAGAGCGCCTCGACGACAAAAATGCCGCCCATGATGGCCAGCACGATTTCCTGGCGCACGATCACGGCGATGGTGCCCAGTGCTCCGCCAAGTGCCAGTGCACCCACGTCGCCCATGAACACCTGTGCGGGGTGCGTGTTGAACCACAGGAAGGCCAGGCCCGCACCGGCCATGGCCGCGCAGAAGATCATCAACTCGCCGGCGCCGGGAATGTGGGGCACCAGCAGGTAGCGCGCGAACACCGCGTTGCCCGTGACGTAGGCGAACACGCCGAGGGCCGAGCCGACCATCACCACCGGCATGATGGCCAGGCCGTCCAGGCCGTCGGTGAGGTTGACCGCATTGCTGGAACCCACGATGACGAGGTAGGTCATGACCACGAAGCCGAACACGCCCAGGGGGTAGCTGATTTCCTTGAAGAAGGGCACCAGCAGGCCGGCCTGCGGCGGCATGTCCAGCATGAAACCGGAGCGCAGCCAGGCAACGAACAACTCGAACACGCGTTCGTTGCTGGTGCCGGAGACGGCAAACACCAGGTAGAAGGCGGCCACCAGGCCGATGACCGACTGCCAGAAATACTTCTCGCGCGAGCGCATGCCTTCCGGGTCTTTGTGCACCACCTTGCGCCAGTCGTCTGCCCAGCCAATGGCACCGAAACCCAGCGTGACCAGCAGCACGATCCACACGAAGCGGTTGGACAGGTCAAACCACAGCAAGGTGGAAAGCGCAATCGCAAACAGGATCAGCACGCCGCCCATGGTGGGCGTGCCGCCCTTGCTCAGGTGCGTCTGCATGGCGTATTCGCGGATGGGCTGACCGATCTTGAGCGCGGCCAGCCGGCGAATGAAATACGGCCCTGCGACCAGCCCCACGAGCAGCGCGGTGAGCGCAGCCATGACGGCGCGGAAGGTGATGTACTGGAACACCCGCAGGAATCCGAATTCGGGCGACAGGCCTTGCAGCCAGGTGGCCAGGCTAAGCAGCATGGGCGTTGTCCTTCTTGTCTTTTTGGGGTGACGCGTCCAGTGCCTGCAATGCCTGCACCACCCGCTCCATGCGCATGAACCGCGAACCCTTGACGAGCACGCTGCGGAACAAAGGCCGGTCGTCCTTCACGGCAGCGCAAACGGCACCGGCCATCGCGGGCACCTCCACCCAATGCGTCACGCCGGGCAGGCTCGCGCTGGCCTGGCGCATCCATTCGCCTGCCACGTGCACCGCCTCGATGCCACGGGCCTGCGCGTGGCGCAGCACCTCGTCGTGAAAGGCCAGCCCCTGCTCACCCACTTCGCCCATGTCGCCCAGAGCGAGCAGACGCGGTGCGGGCAACTCGGCCAGCACGTCGATGGCCGCGCGCACGGAGTCGGGGTTGGCGTTGTAGGTGTCGTCGATCAGGGTGAGCGAGCGGTCGCCCACGCGCAACGCCAGCGCGCGGGAGCGCCCGCCCACGGGCTCAAACGCGTTGAGGCCGCGCACCACAGCCTCCAGCGGCACGCCCGCGGCCAGCGCCGCGGCCGTGGCGGCCAGGGCATTGCGCACGTTGTGGCGGCCGGCGATCTGCAGGCGCACCGTGGCCGTGCCGGCGGGCGAGGACAAGTCCAGGGCCCAGGCGCCGTCACGCCATTCGGCGCGTTGGGCCACCACATCTGCGCTCGCGTCGGTGTCGCTGAAGGTGAGGACGCGGCGGACGGCGGCCAGCTCGCGCCACAGGGGCGAATAGGTGTCGTCAGACGGGAACACGGCCACACCGTCGTCCGCCAGCGCCTGGATCACCTGCCCGTTTTCCCGCGCCACGGCCTCCACCGTGGCCATGAACTCCTGGTGCTCGCGCTGCGCGTTGTTGACCAGCGCCACCGTGGGCTTTGCCAGCGCCGCCAGTTCGGCGATTTCACCGGGGTTGTTCATGCCCAGCTCTACCACCGAGCAGCGGTGCGATGCGTTCAGGCGCAACAGCGTGAGCGGCACGCCGATGTCGTTGTTGAAGTTGCCTTGCGTGGCATGGGCTGCGTCACCCGCCGATGCGCGCAGGATGCTCGCGATCATCTGCGTGACGGTGGTCTTGCCGTTGCTGCCGGTGACGGCGATCAGCGGCAGGTCAAACTGGCTGCGCCAGAGGCGAGCGAGTTCGCCGAGTGCGCGCCGGGTGTCAGGCACTTCCACACCGGGCAGGCCAGCGGCCGCCAGGCCATGGTCGGCCAGCGCCGCCAGCGCGCCCTGCCCTTGTGCCTGCGGCAGGAAGTCGTGAGCGTCAAAGCGCTCGCCCTTGATCGCGACGAACAAGTCGCCCGGCTGCAGGCTGCGGGTGTCGGTGTGCACGCGTGCAAAGGGCAGATCGGGCTGGCCCACCACACGGGCGCCCTGGAGTTGCAGCAGGCACTGGCCGAGCGTCTTCATGCGTGCACCCCCTGGCCCTGGCGCTGCGCCAATGCGGCGCGCGCGTGCAGCAGGTCGGAAAACGGCGTCTTCACACCCATGCTGTCTTGATAGTCCTCGTGGCCCTTGCCGGCGATGAGCACCACATCGGCGGCGTCGGCCTGCGCGGCGGCCAGCGCAATGGCGAGGGCACGATCGGGCTCCACCAGCGCCGCATCCGGGGCGCTCAACCCCGCCACCATCTGGCGCAGGATCGCTTGCGGGTCTTCGCTGCGGGGGTTGTCGCTGGTCAGCACCACGCGCTGAGCCTGGCGCTGGGCGACCGCCGCCATCAACGGCCGCTTGCTGGCATCGCGATCGCCACCGCAACCAACCACCACCCACAGCGCGCCGCCGCGCCGAGCGGCCAGCGGCTGCAGCGCGAGCAAGGCTTTGTCCAGTGCGTCTGGCGTGTGGGCGTAGTCCACCAGCACCAGCGGCTGATCGGGCGAGGCCACGGCCGCCTGCTCCATGCGGCCGGGTACCGGCGTGAGCGCAGCGCAGGCCTGCACGGCATCGGCCAGCGGCACGCCCAGTGCGCGCGCCGACCCGAGCACACACAGCAGGTTCGACACGTTGTACTGCCCCACCAGCGGCAGGCTCAGCGCATGCAGGGCAACAGGCTGCCCTTGCGCATTGCGCTCGCCCACCTCGAATGCCATGCCATTCGGAGTGATCGTCAGCCCTTGTGCAAACAGGCGGGCCTTGGCCATGCGGGATGGGCGTTCGCCGGCATCCGACTCCACCGCCACGGTCCAAAGCTGCATGCCGGGGCGCGCCGCCAGGGAAGCGGCCAGACCCACGCCGCGCACGTCGTCGATGTTGATCACAGCACCGGCCAGACCCGGCCATTCGAACAGCGCAGCCTTTGCAGCCCAGTAGGCGTCCATGCTGCCGTGGAAGTCGAGGTGGTCCTGCGTGAAATTGGTGAACACCGCCACACGCAATCGGGTGGCGTTGAGCCGGCCTTCAACCAGACCGATGGAGGACGCCTCGATGGCGCAGGCTTTCAGGCCGGCATCCACAAAGTGGCGCAATTCGGTTTGCAGCATCACCGGGTCGGGCGTGGTCAGGCCCGTGGGCACGAGGGCGGCGGCCTCGTGGCCAGGCCCTGGTGGGCAACCCATGCCCAAGGTGCCCACCACCGCACACGGCTTGGCGCACGCCGCCAGCAGCTGGGCCGTCCACCAGGCGGTCGACGTTTTGCCGTTGGTGCCGGTGATGGCCACCATGTCCAGCGAAGCGCTGGGCGTTCCATGGAAGGCGCTCGCAATGGCGCCAGCGGCGGCCTTGAGGCCCGGCACGGCGAGCACGCGCTCGTCGTCAAACGCGTAAGCCTCCACACCCTCGCGCTCCACGAGCGCGGCCACGGCACCGGCGTCGAGCGCACTCGCCACAAAGCGGCGGCCGTCGGTGGCCGCGCCCGGCCATGCCACAAAGGCGTCGCCCGCCTTCACGCGCCGGCTGTCGCAATGCAGGGCGCCCGCGCCGCGTTCGCGCAACCAGTTCGCCACCGTCAGGGCTTGCTGTGTGGTGGGCATCAGAACGACTCCTCCACGTCGGTGACGATCTGTGGCTTGACGTTCATGTCGGGCTGCACGCCGAGAATGCGCAGCGTCTGTTGCACGGTTTCGCTGAACACCGGGGCCGCCACCACGCCACCGAAGTACTGTCCGTCACTGGGCTCGTCCAGCATCACGGCCACCACAATGCGCGGCGCTTCCACCGGTGCCAGCCCCACAAACCAGCTGCGGTATTTCTTTTCGGCGTAGCCCTTGCCTTCCTGCTTGCGCGCAGTGCCGCTCTTGCCGCCCACGGAATAGCCCATGGTCTGCGCGCGCGAGCCGGTGCCGCCAGGGCCGGCGGCCAGCCCGAGCATCTGCCGCACGGCGACCGCGTTCTTGGCGCTGAACACGCGCACCCCGGCGGTCTGCTCGTCGGACTTTTGCAGCGTGAGCGGGATCAGCTCGCCGTCACGCGCAAAGATGGTGTACGCCTGCGCCAGCTGGAACAGCGAGGTGGACAGACCGTAGCCATAGCTCATGGTGGCCTGCTCGATCGGCCGCCAGGTTTTGTAGGGCCGCAACCGGCCCGTGACAGCGCCCGGGAACGGCACCTGCGGCTTTTGCCCGAAGCCCGCCTGTGCGTACGTTTCCCACATTTCACGCGGACTCATCTGCATGGCCATCTTGACCGTGCCCACGTTGCTCGACTTCTGGATCACTTGCGACACCGTGAGCACGTCGTTGGGGTGCGAATCGCTGATCGTCGAGCCACCAATTGTGATGCGGCCCGGCGCCGTGTTGATGGGTGTGTTCGGCGTGACCAGGCCCTTCTCGAGCGCCAGCGCGGCAATGAAGGGCTTCATGGTCGAGCCCGGCTCGAAGCTGTCGGTCAGCACGCGGTTGCGCAACTGCTCGCCGCTGAGGTTCAGGCGTCGGTTGGGGTTGTAGCTGGGGTAGTTGGCCAGCGCGAGCACTTCACCCGTGAGCGTGTCGATCACCATCACGCTGCCGGCTTGCGCCTTGTGCAACTGCACGGCGTCCTTGAGCTTCTGGTAGGCGAAGTACTGCACCTTGCTGTCGATGGACAACTGAAGGTCGGGGCCGTCCACGGGCGGCACCACGTCGCGCACGTCTTCCACCACGCGGCCCAGGCGGTCCTTGATCACGCGGCGCGAACCGCTCTTGCCCGCCAGCTGCCGGTTGAAGGCGAGCTCCACGCCTTCCTGACCGATGTCTTCCACGTTGGTGAAACCCACCACGTGCGCAGCGGCCTCGCCCTCGGGGTACTGGCGCTTGTACTCGCGGCGCTGGTAGATGCCCTTGATGCCCAGCGCCGCAATGTCCTTGGCCACCGGCTCGTCCACCTGCCGCTTGATCCAGACGAAGGTCTTGTCTTCGTCGGCCAGGCGCTTGCGCAGATCGGCCAGCGGCATGTCGAGCAGCTTGGCGAGCTGGCGCAGCTTGGGATCGGCGCGGTCCACGTCTTCGGGGATCGCCCAGATGCTCTGCGCCACCACGCTGGAAGCGAGGATCAGACCATTGCGGTCCAGCACCCGGCCACGGTTGGCTGGCAGCTCCAGCGTGCGTGCAAACCGCACTTCGCCCTGGCGCTGAAAGAAGTCGTTGCCAAACACCTGCACATAGGCCGCACGCCCGGCCAGACCTGCAAATGCCAAGGCCAGAATGGCGACGATGAACTTGCTGCGCCACACAGGCGTGCGGCTGGCGAGCAATGGACTGGCGGAGTAGTTGATGCTGCGACCCATGCTCAACGCTCCGGCGTGGGGGTGGCCGACGGCTGCGGCTCGAACACCGTAACGTACTGCGTGATGCCCGGCGTGACCGGCCGCATCTGCAGCTGACGGGCTGCCAGCAGCTGCACGCGCGAAGGCGTGGCCTGCGCCCGCTTCTGAACCTGCAGCTGCTCGTGCTCGGATTCCAGCTTGCGCGCCTGAGCCTGCGAGCGGTCCAGCGCGGTGTAGAGGCGACGCGATTCGTACTGCGTGTGCACGAGGTAGAAAGCGCTGGCGATCACGGCCGCCAACAGCACGAGATTCAGGCGGATCATGCGGGCGCCTCCGTGCGTTCGGCCACCCGCATCACCGCACTGCGCGAGCGCGGGTTGGCCTTGACCTCTTCGTCCGACGGCATCACGCGCTTGAGCCCGAACAGTGCCATGGGCGCCGGTTCAGCGAAGGGCACACGGCGATCCACCACGGCGCGCGAATGGCGCGCCATGAACTGCTTGACCATGCGGTCTTCGAGCGAATGGAAGCTGATCACCACCAGTTTTCCTCCCGGGCGCAATACGTGCAGGCTGGCTTCTAGCGCTTGTTGCAGCTCTTCAAGCTCGGCGTTGATGAAAATCCGAAAAGCCTGAAATGTGCGCGTTGCAGGGTCCTTGCCCGGCTCGCGGGTTTTGACCGCGCCAGCCACGACTTCGGCCAGCTCGCTGGTGGTTCGAAAAGCGCCCCGTTCTTGTCGGCGACGATCAATCGCCTTTGCAATCGATTGAGCAAACCGTTCTTCGCCATAGTCACGAATGACCTCCGACAGGGTTGAGACATCGGCCGTCTCCAGCCACTGCGCCACGCTCTGGCCGCGCGTGGTGTCCATGCGCATGTCCAGAGGCCCGTTGTGGCGAAAAGAAAAACCCCGCTCGGGGTCGTCGATCTGCGGTGAGCTCACGCCCAGGTCCATCAGCAGCCCGTCGGCACTGCCCGCACCCAGCTCGCCCAGATGGCTGAAGCCCTCGTGCCGAATGGCAAGGCGCTCGTCGGCGGCCGCAATGGCCTGCGCCGCCTGCACGGCCTGCGGATCTTTGTCGAAGACGGTCAGCCGCCCCTTGCGGGACAACTGCTCGAGGATCAGACGCGAATGGCCGCCGCGCCCGAAAGTGGCATCGACGTAGTGCCCGTCCGGGTTGATCGACAGCGCTTGCACAGCCTCGTTCAACAGGACGGTTTGATGGTTCCATGCGCCTTGCACCATCGCCCTTAAAAAGAAAAGTCCTTGAAGACATCGGGCATCTCGGCCTTCATGGCCTCGGCTTCCTGCTCGGCGTACACCTGCGCGTCCCACAGCTCAAAGTAAGCCCCCATGCCGAGCAGCACCACGTCCTTGCTGATACCAGCGGAGGCGCGCAACTCGGGCGAGACCAGCACGCGACCGGAACCGTCCATCTCGACGTCCATCGCATTGCCCAGGAAAATCCGCTTCCACCACTGGGCCTGCATGGGCAACGAGGCAATGCGGTCGCGGAATTGCTCCCAGGCGCTGCGCGGAAACACCATCAGGCAGCCGTGGGGGTGTTTCGTGATGGTGAGGGCCGCGCTCAGGGCGTCACGGTGCCGGGTCGGCATGGACAGCCGCCCCTTGACATCGAGACTGAGAGAAGACGCACCCTGAAACACCGCTGCTAGCCCCTAGAAGACACTTTTCACCACTTAATTGCACTTTTTTCCACTTTATCAGGAAAAGCCGCGTCCACAATGGGGCAACTACACATTTTTTCAATGAAATCAACCACTTAGGAAGCATTTAGAAGCTTCTTGACGCGCAAAAACACATTAAAAGCAAGCACTTACAACAAGCACTGCATGTGATGCTTCAAAACCCCGTTACATGCAGGGCTGTATGGACGATCAGGTGGGGGAAATGGGCCGGCGCAACAGCCACGACTCACGGTGCGGCTGGGCCTGAAGGGTCCGTCGGCGCGTGCCGACGGACCGGGCGTATCAAAGGATGTAGCGCGAGAGGTCTTCGTTGCGACTGAGCTCACCCAGACGACCATCCACATAGGCGCCATCGATCATGATGGTCTGACCTTGCAGGCGCGTGGCGTCAAAGCTCACTTCGTCGAGCAGGTGCTCCATCACGGTGGCCAGACGGCGTGCACCAATGTTTTCGGTGCGCTCGTTCACGTCACAGGCAATCTGAGCGAGGCGGCGAATGCCTTCGGGAGAGAACGCCAGCGTCACACCTTCGGTGGCCAGCAATTCCTGGTACTGGCGCACCAGCGAGGCGTGCGTCTGCGTGAGGATGGCCTCGAAGTCTTCGACCGACAACGATTGCAACTCCACGCGGATGGGGAAGCGTCCCTGCAACTCGGGAATGAGATCGCTCGGCTTGGCCAGGTGGAAGGCACCGCTCGCGATGAACAGAATGTGATCGGTCTTGATCACGCCGTACTTGGTGGACACGGTCGTGCCTTCCACCAGCGGCAACAGATCACGCTGCACGCCCTGCCGGGACACCTCGGCACTGCCGCCAGCGTCGCTGCGTGAGGTCACTTTGTCGATTTCGTCGATGAACACAATGCCGTTCTGCTCGACGCCGTGCAGCGCACGGGTCTTGATGTCATCTTCATTGACCAGCTTGCCGGCCTCTTCATCAATGAGGAGCTTCATTGCTTCGGCAATCTTGAGCTTGCGCGTCTTGCGCTTGCCCGCGCCCATCTGGCTGAACATGCCGCGCAGTTGCTCGGCCATGTCCTCCATGCCCGCCGGGCCCATGATCTCCATGGCTGGACGCGGTTCGACCAGGTCGATTTCGATCTCGCGGTCGTCCAGATCGCCCTCGCGCAGCTTCTTGCGAAAGTTCTGGCGTGCGGTGCTCTCTGGCAGCGGCACCACGTTCGCGGTGGGCTCGGCACCGCGGGCCGGCGGAATGAGGATGTCGAGGATGCGGTCTTCAGCGGCGTCTTCTGCACGCACGCGCTGCTTGCGCATCTCCACCTCGCGGGTTTGCTTGATCGCAATGTCGGCCAAGTCTCGAATGATGCTGTCCACATCCTTGCCCACGTAACCCACCTCGGTGAACTTGGTCGCCTCCACCTTGATGAACGGCGCATCGGCCAGCCGCGCGAGCCGGCGCGCGATTTCAGTCTTGCCCACGCCGGTGGGGCCAATCATGAGGATGTTCTTGGGCGTGATCTCGGGCCGCAGCTTTTCATCGACCTGCTGGCGCCGCCAGCGATTGCGCAACGCAATGGCCACCGCTCGCTTGGCGCCCTTCTGACCAATGATGAACCGGTCCAGTTCGGAGACGATTTCCTGGGGGGTCATGGAGGACATCAGAGCACCTCCACCGTGTGGT
Source organism: Synechococcus sp. UW140 (assembly GCA_943371335.1). Taxonomy (GTDB): domain Bacteria; phylum Pseudomonadota; class Gammaproteobacteria; order Burkholderiales; family Burkholderiaceae_C; genus Hydrogenophaga. The sequence goes on from CALRUK020000004.1 coordinate 127,471, forward strand.
TCATGTTGGTGTAAATGCACAGCTCGCCCGCGATCGCGAGGGACTTGCGCACCACGTCTTCCGCGCTGAGATCGGTGTGATCGACCAGCGCCTTGGCCGCCGCTTGCGCGTAGGAGCCACCGGACCCGATGGCCACAATGCCGTGCTCGGGCTCCAGCACATCGCCATTGCCCGTGATGATGAGCGAGGCACTGTGATCGGCCACGGCCAACATGGCTTCCAGGCGACGCAGCACGCGGTCGGTGCGCCAGTCGCGCGTCAGCTCGATGGCCGCGCGCACCAGATGGCCCTGGTGCTTTTCCAGCTTGGCCTCGAAGCGCTCGAACAGTGTGAACGCGTCTGCCGTGGCGCCGGCGAAACCTGCGAGCACCTGGTCGCGGTAGAGCTTTCGCACCTTGCGCGCCGTGCCCTTGACGACGATATGACCCAGCGTGACCTGGCCATCACCGCCAATGGCGACCTGCACGCCCTGGGGTGTCTGGCGCCGCACGCAGACGATGGTGGTTCCGTGAAATGATTCCATGACGTTCAAGTGAGGATGGTTGGCGCAATTACAACCGCGATGACGACGGCAAATGCAAGCGCAATGAACCGCCGTGGGTACACCGCCGCGAGGAGCGCAGCCAGTGCGGTCAGTCGACGCGAACGACGACCTTGGCGTATTCGGTGATGCCGATCACGTGGAAGAACGCCGACACCAGGCGGTGCGCATCCACGAACTGCACCACACGCCCTTCGGCGTGGTGATTCGACACCCAATTGAGCAGGGTGCCTGCGGCGGAGAAATCGACGCGAATCAGATGCCGGCAGGAAATGATGAGCACATCGGCACCCCGGAGCTTGCGCTCCAGCGCTTCCAGCGTGGCCTGGGGATCGCCGCGAATCTCACCCGACAGCTCCACCAGCCCCAACTGATTGAAATCGGTGGCCTGGCTGTCGAAATGCGACTCGCTGTTGGGGTAACCGGAAGCCACCTGCTCCAGCACGGACTCCCCCAACACCGACTGCCCGGCCTCCCCGGGTTTTTCAGCGGCCTGCGAAGAGTAGTAGCAGCGCGGCTTTTCCCATCCGGGTGGCGACACCTCGTAGGTCACGCAGAAGTCCAGCGCGGTGAGCTCGAATTCGTCGGGGCGGTTCATCACCCGCAGCACCGCCATGCGCAGCTCCCACCAGAGCTGCTCCACGTCGCGACGCCCGGAAGGCGTCTGGCTCTTGAGGAGCTCACGAAACGGCGATGCACCCTGAAAGCGCAACTCCACGTCTTGGTCGCCCCACAGCGTGAAGATACCAAGCAGCGCGCGCGCCGCTTTCAGATCCATGCTCTCCAGCGGCGTCCAGTCCAGCACCCAGGGCTGCGCCGCACGCAGGAGCACGTTCTGCAGAGTGCCGACAGCGTGGGCATCCAGTTCGGATTCGCTCACCCACACGGCGCGGTTGTGCCCGGTGGACGGCGTGTAGACCTTGCCCGTCATGCTGGACACGGTCTCGGGCATGTCGTACCACTGGGGCGCAGACCGGTTGAAGCGGTTGACGAAATCCACCGCCCGGCTCTCGAAGGGGGCCAGCTGACCCGTTGCCCGGTACAAATCGAACAGCGCCAGCCAGTCTTCCTGCTGATCGGCCTTGCTGCCGCCTTCGCCCAGCACCTCCAGCAAACCTTGTTCGGCGCCGGCGTCGTCGCCATTGGCGAAGCGAATCGCAGCCTCTTCCACCTCGGGGTCCTGCGCAATTTCCTGCACATCCAGGGCATAGAAATGCGAAGCAGAAAACGCAGGGGCATCAGAGCGGGTGTCACCCGATGCCCTGGGCGCCATCAACCCCGTGCGGGACGACGATGGCGGGGCCGCTGCGGGCACCGTGGGCGCCACTTCGCTCTCGCGCGAGGGAGACCAGCTTTTGCGCAGCGCAGCAGGCGCCGATGCGGAGGCAGGGATGTTCAGGGTGGGCACGCCCAGCGACTGCGGAGCTGGCGCAGCGGAAGCGGCAGGGTTGGGCAAGGGCCCTGGCTCGGTCTCGTCGTACTGGGCCTTGCGCTGCCTCACGCTGGAGTCAGGTACGTTGGGTGTCAGCGGTGCTTCGCGGGTTTTGCCGCCCGGCGCGTGCGCACCGGTGTTCAGGCCAGAACCGGTGCTGACCAGGGAGTCGGGGCCCTTGGTCTTCCACCATTGCATCGACATCTGGGCTTCGATCTCATCGATCTTTTTCAGCGTCTCGGCACGGTCGTCGGGCTTGGACGGCAGACTGCTCTGGAAGAACGAGGGCCGCATGCCGGGCCCTTCGACGCCGGTGCCTTCCCGGCTGCGAATCTTGCGGAGCATGTCGAATTCACGCTTTCGCACGAAGTCGTTGCGCCGCTTGCGCTCAATCATTTCCTTGAGCGCAGCCTTGCTGTATTCGCTCTCGCGGTCGGCCTGCCTCGTGTCGAGATCCGACCAGCTGGTGGTCGGATGGCGCACGAACTTCACCACCTTGGACAGGAAGCCGCCGCTGGAGTCGTCCTTGGACATGTGAAGTCGTTACCGGAAAGAAACTGGATTGGAAAAACGGAAACTCAGTCCCCGAACATCTTCTGCTTGAGCTCCCGGCGTTGCTGCGCTTCGAGGGAGAGGCTGGCCGTCGGGCGAGCCATGAGGCGGCCCACACCGATGGGTTCGCCGGTTTCCTCGCAGTAGCCGTAGTCGCCCGAGTCGATGCGTGCAATGGCCTGTTCGATCTTCTTGAGCAACTTGCGTTCCCGGTCGCGGGTGCGCAATTCGAGTGCGTGCTCTTCTTCGATCGTGGCGCGGTCGGCCGGATCGGGCACCACCACGGTGTCTTCGCGCAGGTGTTCGGTGGTTTCACCGGCGTTGGCCAGCATGTCGGCCTTGAGCTGCGAGAGCTTGCGGCGGAAATACGCCAGCTGCAGGTCGCTCATGTATTCACTGTCAGGCATGGCCTGGACGTCCAGGTCGGTGAGTTGCTCGACCGACAGGGTCTTCCAGTTGTTGGCCCGCTTGGGGTCTTTCTGGATCGAGGAAGGAACGGGAGGGGTCATCACGGCACGTTGATTCATGTGGGAAAAAGTCGCTTTGGCAGCGTCTGGGGCATGGGTGGGCACCACCGCAGCCTGCGTCATCTGCTCCATCATGACCTTTTTGGCGGCCCGCTTGCCCAGGGGGCGGGGCGTGGGCTCCACCACAACAGGCGGCGCCGCCGCGGGGCGCTTGGCGCTGGGGGTTTTGGAGGCAGAGGCTGCGGCAGGCGCGGCCTTGGGAACCGGTGGGGTCACGGGAGATACAGCCGCTTTGGCAGCGGGCTGGGTCGTTGCTTTGGGGGCGGTCTTGCCTGCCGATTTAACGGCAGGTTTGACCGCTTTGGCGGGAACCGGGGTCTTGACCGGAGCCACCTTGACGGGTGGACGGGCAGCGGTCTTGACGGGTGTCGACACCTTCTTGGCAACAACCGGCTTGGCCTTGGCGGTCGACTTGACCGCCGCCTTCGCCACCGGTTTGGCAGAAGGCTTGGCTTTTGCAGATGAGGCAGCCGCTTTGGGAGCGACTTTGGAGGGCGCCTTTGCGGCCGCTTTTGCAGCCGCCTTTGCCACCGGCTTGGCAGCCGGTCGCGCGGGTGGGGTGGCTGCTTTCACGGCAGGCTTGACGGTTTTGGTCGCCGCTGTGCTTTTCTTTGCCGCCGACGCGCGCGCCTGGGCACCCGACGCGGCGGGCTTGCCTGATTTCGCTGTCTTGGTTGCCGGGGCTTTCACAACGGGTCTCCTCTCAGTGACTGACGAAGCGGGATCTCGGGCGGTGCGCCGGGCGCTTCTGGCCCGCGCAGGCATCACGGTGGGTCGCCGACGGATGCGACGTTATACCCTCATCGCCCCACGGCGCTGTACATCGGCACATCAGGCCCCGTAAGGGACACTGGGCAGCCAACTTGGGCCGCGATTGTAACGAGCCCCGCCCCGCTGTCCCGGAATCCATTTCCGGGAGCAAGACCTGTCGTTGGGGAAGCGAGACAAACGGCATGCTTGATCTCGTCGGGTGTGCAAACAAAAGGCGGCGTGCTCCCCGGTGTCAGACCAGGCTCTGGTCGAGGCCCTGCACCAGGATGTCTTTGGGCAGATCGATGCCGATGAACACCATCTTGCTGGTGCGCTGCTCACCTTCGGCCCAGGCCGGGCCGAGATCGCTGCCCATGAGCTGGTGAACGCCCTGGAAGATCACTTTGCGCTCGGTGCCCTGCATGTGCAGAACGCCCTTGTAACGCAACATGCGGGGGCCGTACACCTGAACGATCGCACCCAGAAAGTCTTCGAGCTTTTCGGGGCTGAAGGGCCGGGTGGCACGGTAGACGAAGCTCTTCACATCATCATCATGGTGATGGTGATGCCCGTGCCCGGCGTGATCGTGCTGGTGCGACGGGTGATTGCAATGCTCGCCGTGTTCGTGATCGTGGTGCTCATGCCCGTGCTCATGACCATGGTCGTGATCATGGTCGTCGACCTTCAGAAAGTCGGGGTCGATGTCGAGCTTGGCGTTGAGGTTGAAGCCGCGCAGGTCGAACACTTCCTTGAGCGAGACCTCACCAAAATGCACCGGACGCATCGGCGCGCGCGGGTTCATGTGCTTGAGGCGGTGAGTGAGCGCGCTCAGGTCGTCTGCGCTCACCAGGTCGGCCTTGCTGATGAAGATCTGGTCGGCAAAGCCCACCTGACGCCGTGCTTCCTGCCGGTCATTGAGCTGCTCGGCCGCGTGCTTGGCGTCCACCAGGGTCAGGATCGAGTCCAGCAGGTACTGCTCGGCGATCTCGTCGTCCATGAAGAAGGTTTGGGCCACGGGGCCGGGATCGGCCAGGCCGGTGGTCTCAATGACCACGCGCTCGAAGTCGAGCTCACCCTTGCGCTTCTTCTGCGCCAGATCTTGCAACGTGGCGCGCAGGTCGTCGCGGATGGTGCAACAGATGCAGCCATTGCTCATCTGGATGATGTTCTCGGTGGTGTCGGCCACCAGGATTTCGTTGTCGATGTTCTCTTCACCGAACTCGTTCTCCACCACGGCGATCTTCTGGCCATGTGCCTCGCTGAGCACGCGTTTGAGCAGCGTGGTTTTTCCAGACCCGAGGAAGCCGGTAAGGATGGTGGCGGGGATGAGTGACATGGATGGCGCGGGCGAAACGGTAGGGGGTATGGAAGAGGCAGTCGGGGAGTGTATGCCACCCCTGCGACAGGCGCCCCTTCAAGGGCAGGCGTCAGGGGCGCAGGTACACAAAGCCTTCGCGCGCCTGCAAGCGGGCGACTTCGGCCACGCCCGAGGGGACCACTTTGGCTTCCATGGCGACCTTGGAGGGGTCGATGTTGCGCGACACCAGCGTGTTGTTGCAGACCGCAAAGGTCACGCCCTTGGCCGAGAGGTCGCCAATGGCACCCGCAAAGGACTGCCCTGCGGTGTTGTTGGCACCTTCCAGCAGGAAGTCAATGCCCGCGCCGTGAGTGACGACCACGATCTTGGCCGTGGGGTCGGCCGCCAGGTGGTTGCGGATGTTGCTGATGGCGCGCGAGGCTTGGGGAATGCCATCGCTCAGGTGATAGACCACCTTGACGGCGGGCTGCGCGGGCGCTTGCGCGTGGGCGTTCAGGGAGGCGGCCAGCATGGCACCCAGCATGAACGTCTTGAGGGCAGCGAGGAACTTGGACATGGCGGTCTCCATGGGGGTGGGGGATGGGTGGGCGCTTGCACGGCGGAGCCGCATCCTACAGGCAATGCCCTGCCCGCACCGGCGCCATGGAATCGCGTCAGCGCGATCGGGGGCCGCGGGTCGTGGATTTGACGGCGCGCTCCAGGCGGGGCGCCTCTGGCAAGGGCTCGGGCGCCTGCCCTGCCCGGCTGCCAGCGCGGGGGTGCGCTGCGTCGTACACCTGCGCGAGGTGCTGGAAATCAAGCCGCGTGTACACCTGCGTGGTGCTGATGCTGGCATGCCCCAGCAGTTCCTGGACCGCGCGCAGGTCGCCGCTGGACTGCAGCACATGGCTGGCAAACGAGTGCCGCAGCATGTGCGGATGCACCGGCGTGGCCAGACCAGCCAGCAGGGAACGCCGCTTGAGCCGCACGCGGATGTGTTGGGGCGTGAGCCGCTGGCCGCGCGAACCGATGAAAAGCGCAGCGTCGTCACCCGCCCATGCCAGGCGTTGCAACAGCCAGGCCTGCAGGGCAGCCAGCGCCTGCCGGCCCACGGGCACACTGCGGCGCTTGGAGCCCTTGCCCAGCACATGGGCCTCGCCGGCCTGCGCGTCAACCCAACCGCGAGCGCTGCCGCTGGCGACCACATCCAGGCCCACCAGCTCGCCAATGCGCAGGCCGCAGCCATACAGCAGTTCGGTGATGCATGCGTCGCGCGCTTCCAGTGCCGGGTCGTCCGACGCTTCGTGGTGCGAGGCCAGCTGCACGGATTCGTCCACACCCAGCGCCTTGGGCAGGGGCTTGCCAGCCTTGGGCGCCCGCACGTCCTGCACGGGGTTGTGGTCGATCAGCCCCTGGCGGCCCAGCCACACATAGAAGCCTCGCCACCCGGAAAGAATGAGCGCAATGCCGCGCGCGCTGCGCCCGGCGCCGTGCATCTGCGCGACCCAGCGCCGGATGTGCGGGTTCTGCACGGCGAGCAGCGTCACACCGGCCTCCCGCGCATGCGCCGCAAGGCGCTCCAGATCGAGCGTGTACAGAATGACCGTGCGATCCGCCAGGCGCTTTTCCACCCGCACGTGGTTCAGATAGGCATGAACCAGCGCCGCATCGTCCGACCCTGGGCGATGGACCGTGGCGTGGACCGGAGGGCTCACGGCAGCCTGTGCGAACTCACTCGGGCCGCAGGCGGGAGAGCGCGGCGCTGGTCAGTTCACCAATGCGCTCCAGGAAGTCGGTGCCCATGTCGGGCGCGAAGCGCTGGTGATCGGGCGAGGCCAACACCAGCAGCCCGAATGCCTGGGGCGCGATGCCCGCACGCAGCGGAATGAGGGCGAGCGAGGCTGCCACAGAGGGGTCATCCAGCCACTGCGCGGCTTCAAGACCCGGATTGGCCCCGCAGTAGGGGCGCATCAGGGACGAGGCGAACGCCGTCACATCCTCGCTGGCGCCCAGGGCAAACGGCTCGCTGGCAAACGACGGCGCCACGCCCCACACCTTGATGGCCACCTGAGGCACCAGAAAATGGTCGGCAATGGCCTGGGTGGTCACACGGGGCAGGTCGCGCGCCTCCCGCGTGAGCAGCAGCTCACGGGTCCAGCGCTGCAGCTTGTCGGCTATGACCGTGTTTTCATTGCCGTGGCGGATCATCTCGGCGCCCTTGAGCTCCAGGCCCCGGATCTTTTCGCGCAGCATTTCGGCCTGCCGCTCCTGCAGGCTCACGGCGCGCTGGCCGTGGGGACTGGTCAACTGCACAGCGGCCAGCAGGCTCGCGTGGCGCTCGAAGAAATCGGGCGTGTTCGCCAGGTAGTTGGCGATGTCGTCTTCGGTGATGGGCGGAATCTGGTTGGCGTTCATGGTGTGGGGAGCGGTGACGTGGATCAGGCGAGGTCGGGGATGTCGATTTCGCCATCAAAGACGGTGGTGGCAGGGCCGGTCATGAAGACCGGGCGGTTGTGCTGGGGGCTGTCCTGCCACTCGATGGTGAGCTGGCCGCCCCGCGTGTTCACGTCGACGCGGGCGTCCAGCAGGCCCAGCCGAATGCCGGCCACGACCGCGGCACAAGCACCGGTGCCGCAGGCCAGGGTTTCGCCCGCGCCGCGCTCATACACCCGCAGATTCACCTCATGACGGCTGACGATTTGCAGAAAGCCGGCGTTGACGCGCTGGGGAAAGCGCTCGTGCGATTCGATCCAGGGGCCCCAGGAAGCCACTGGCGCAGACTGCACGTCGTCCACCAGCAAGACCGCGTGGGGGTTGCCCATGGACAGAACCGCCACCGGCACGTCGCCGGCATAGGGCAAGTCCAGCGGCCAGCGCTCGAAGGTGCCCATGGGTTCAGCCGTCAGGCCTTCGGCCTTGAAGGGCACCAGGTTGAGGGCGAACACCGGTGGGCCCATGTCCACGGTGACACGGCCGTCGGCGTGCATCTTGAGTTCCAGCTCGCCGTTGACCACTTTCACGCGCAGGGGGTTGCGCGTGCTCAGCCCTTTGTCGTGCACGTAGCGCACAAAGCAGCGCGCGCCGTTGCCGCAGTGCTCCACCTGGCCGCCGTCGGCGTTGTGGATGGCGTATTCAAAGTCCAGCCCGTCGGCGGGCGAGGGGCGCACGCTCAGGATCTGGTCGGCGCCAACGCCGAAATGGCGATCTGCCAGGAAGCGGTATTGCGCGGCGGTCAGCCCCAGGCGGCCGCGCGTTTCGTCGAGCACGACGAAGTCGTTGCCGGCGCCTTGCATCTTGGTGAATCGGATGTGCATGAAAACCATTATCCGTCCTGCGCACGGCGCACCGCACCGGCGCCAGGCCCCGGTCTTGGTGCGCTTCGAGCGGGTGCACGCGCACCGCCATGGCCATGGCATCGCCACCTTCAGGCTTGATGCGCACAATCCGGGTGCTTTTTTGTATGCAACTTTCGCCAGATTGCGTACAAAACGGGCGGGCAAGCGCTGGCACGGGATATGCAACTGAGGAGCGCATGAATGCACTACCGCCCCTGCCCGCCGGCATCGAACTCGTCGCGCTGACCAAGCAATACGCCGCCGGCAGCGTGGCGGTGGACAGCATCAACCTGCGCATTGCCAGCGGCAGCTACTGCTGCCTGCTCGGTCCTTCGGGCTGCGGCAAGAGCACCACGCTGCGCATGATCGCGGGCCACGAGACCACCACCAGCGGCGACATCCTGCTGGAGAACCGCAACATCACGCACCTGCCTGCCGCAGGACGCGGCACGGCCATGATGTTCCAGAGCTTCGCGCTGTTCCCGCACCTCTCGGCGCTGGACAACGTGGCCTTCAGCCTCAAGATGAAAGGCGTGGACAAGACCACCCGCCATCAGCAGGCGCTGGACCTGCTCGAGCGCGTGGCCATGGGGCACCTGGCCCAGCGCAAACCCGGCGAGCTCTCGGGCGGGCAACAGCAGCGCGTGGCACTGGCGCGCGCGCTCATCACGCAGCCGCGCGTGTTGCTGCTGGACGAACCGCTCTCCGCGCTCGACCCCTTCCTGCGCATCCAGATGCGCGCCGAGCTGCGCCGCTGGCAAAAAGAACTGGGGCTGACCTTCATTCACGTCACGCACTCGCAAGAAGAGGCCATGGCCCTGGCCGACACGATGGTGGTGATGAACCATGGCCGCATCGAACAGGTGGGCCCGCCACACGAGGTCTACAACCGGCCGGCCAGCGAATTCGTGGCCCGCTTCATGGGCGGCCACAACGTGCTGGAGACCACGCAGGGCAAGGTGGCCGTGCGAAACGACCACATTCAGCTCGCACCGCTCTCCCAGGGCGACACCGGCTGGCCCGCCACCGTGCACGACGTCGAGTACCAGGGCACGTATGTGCTGCTGGGCTTGCGCCTGGACCACGGCCAACCCGGCGAAAACATCTCGGTGATGCTGCCTGAAGCCAGCTTCGCCCAGCGGCCTTACGCACCCGGCGACCAGGTCAGCATGACCTGGGCTGCGTCGCAGGCCCACACCTTCCCTCCCACGCTGGCCGCTTGAGTCACGCCCGGCTTCCCTTCGTTCCCCCTACCAACCCGCACCGCAGGAGATCTCCCATGTCGCACACCGATCAAGACGAGCACGCCAACCCCGCCGCCCCGACGGGCCTGAGCCGCCGCAGCCTGCTGCAAGGCACCGCCGGCATGGCCGGCATTCTGGCCAGCGGCCTGGCCCCGGCCGTCCACGCGCAAGAGAAGATCGTGCTGCGCTACCTGGGCACGGCGGTGAACCAGGACAAGGCCATCGCCGAGAAGTTCAAGGCCGACACCGGCATCGAAATTCAATACGTCGCCGTGACCACCGACGACGTCACCAAGCGCGCCGTGACCGCGCCCAACAGCTTCGACCTGATCGACACCGAGTACTTCTCGCTCAAGAAGATCGTGCCCACTGGCAATCTCAAGGGCATCGACACCAAGAAGATCAAGAACGCCGACAAGATCACGCCGCTGTTCACCACCGGCACCGTGGCCGGCAAGGCCGTGGGCGACCAGGGCACCGCGCCCAAGAAAGTGATCTACCTCGAAGGCGAGAAGAGCAAGAAGTTCGCGACCTCGCCCACGCAGTTCATGTCGCTGATCCCCACCGTGTACAACGCCGACACACTGGGCATCCGCCCCGACCTGATCAAGCGCCCCATCGAGAGCTGGGCCGAGTTGCTCAACCCCGAGTTCAAGGGCAAGGCCGCGATCCTGAACATCCCCTCCATCGGCATCATGGACGCGGCGATGGTCGTGGAAGCCAAGGGCATCCACAAGTACAAGGACAAGGGCAACATGACCAAGGCCGAGATCGACCTGACGATCAAGACCCTGATCGAAGCCAAGAAGGCCGGCCAGTTCCGCGCGCTGTGGAAGGACTTCAACGAGTCCGTGAACCTGATGGCTTCGGGCGAAGTGGTGATCCAGTCGATGTGGTCGCCGGCCGTGACCGCCGTGCGCACCAAGGGCATTGCCTGCAACTTCCAGCCGCTGAAAGAGGGATACCGCGCCTGGGCCGCCGGCTTCGGTCTGCCTGCCACGCTCAGCGGCCGCAAGCTGGACGGCGCCTACGAGTTCATCAACTGGTTCCTCGACGGCTGGGCCGGCGCCTACCTGAACCGCCAGGGCTACTACAGCGCCGTGCTCGACACCGCCAAGGCCAAGATGGAAGCCTACGAATGGGCCTACTGGATGGAAGGCAAGCCTGCGTCACAAGACATCAAGAGCCCCAATGGCGACGTGCTGGCCAAGGCAGGCGCGGTGCGCGACGGCGGCAGCTACGAAGCGCGCATGGGCGGCATTGCCTGCTGGAACGCGGTGATGGACGAGAACGAGTACATGGTCAGGAAGTGGAACGAATTTGTCGCTGCGTAAGCAGCGACAAATTCGCCCCCCGCGCCGCCTGCGGCGTCACCCCCCGCAGGGGGGCGCCACTGGCGGCCCGGCAAAGCCGGTTCCGCGGTGGCCTGGAGGGGGCTTCGCTGCGCTCGCCGTGAAAACGCGCTCTCCCGCTTTGTCCTTTGTTTTTCTGGCCTGAATCCATGAGCACCACGACCACCTCTGCAGGACCACCGTCCATCAGTCCCACGCGCACCGTGAAGGCCTGGTGGCAGGCTGCGCCGTTCACGCTGGTGTTTGTGGTGTTCTTCCTGATTCCGCTGGCGCTCACCGTCATGGTGAGCTTCTGGAATTTCAACGAGTACGAACTCATTCCCGGGTTCACGCTGCGCAACTACGCGGCCATCTTCGAGGGCTGTTCCACCCTCACCGAACATGGCGATTTTTGCGTCTCGCTCTCCACCTACCTCTCCACACTCAAGTTCTGTTTGCTGGTGTGGGCCATCACGCTGGTGGTGGGGTTTGCGGTGGCGTATTTCCTGGCCTTCCATGTGCGCTCGCCGGGCATGCAGACGCTGCTGTTCGTGCTGTGCACCGTGCCGTTCTGGACGTCCAACGTCATCCGCATGATTTCCTGGGTGCCGCTTCTGGGGCGCAACGGTCTGGTGAACCAGGGGCTCATGGGCATGGGTGTGATCAACGAGCCGGTGGAGTGGCTGCTGTTTTCCGACTTCTCGGTGGTGCTGGCCTTCGTGCACCTTTACACCATGTTCATGATCGTGCCGATCTTCAACAGCATGATGCGCATCGACCGCAGCCTGCTCGAAGCCGCCAGCGACAGCGGCGCCAGCAGCTGGCAGACGCTGTGGAACGTGATCGTGCCGCTCTCCAAGACCGGCATCATCATCGGCTCGATCTTCGTCATCACCATCGTCATGGGCGACTTCGTCACCATCGGCGTGATGGGCGGGCAACAGATCGCCTCGGTCGGCAAGATCATCCAGGTGCAGACCTCTTACCTGCAGTTTCCGCTGGCCGCCGCCAACGCCGTGATCCTGCTGGCCATCGTGCTCATGATCATCTGGGGCCTGACGCGCCTGGTCGACATCCGCAAGGAACTCTGAACATGGCCACCCCCCGCATTGCCGAACCCCGCGCCCCCGGCTTCTGGCCACTGGCCATCGTCTTCGCCCTGTTCGTGCTGTTCATGTACGGGCCCATGTTCGTGATCTTCGTGCTGAGCTTCCAGGGCCCTGAAGGTGGCCTGACCTTCCCGCTGCGCGGGGTGTCGCTGCACTGGTTCCACAAGCTGGCCGAAGGCCTGGGCACGGTCGACATCGGCGCGGCCTTCCTGCGCTCGCTCATGCTGGGCGGCGTGGTGATGCTCTTCACCGTGGTGCTTTCGGTGCTGGCCGGCCTGGCCTTTCGCAAGCCGCTGCGCGGCGGCAACGCCCTCTTCTACATGACCGTGGCCAGCCTGATCATGCCGTCGATCATCGTGTCGCTCGGCATCGGGTTGCAGTTCCGCCTGCTGGATGGCGGCATCAAATGGCTGCTGGAGGCCGTGGGCGCCACCAGCACGCTGGAGAACTACGGCACCGCGCTGGGCCTGCTCACCTCCGCACTCGGCGCCCACCTCACCTGGACGCTGCCCTTCGGCCTGCTGATCATGTTCGCGGTGTTCAACCGCTTCAACCCCGCCTATGAAGAAGCCGCGCGCGACCTCGGCGCCACGCCCTGGCAAGGCTTTCGGCATGTGGTGCTGCCGCTGATTGGCCCCTCGGTGGTGGGCATCGGCATGTTCGGCTTCACGCTGAGCTGGGACGAAATCGCGCGCACCTCGCAGGCCATTGGCGATGTGAACACCCTGCCGCTGGAACTGCAGGGCCTCACCTCCACCGTGACCACGCCGGCGATCTACGCCCTGGGCACCGTCACCACCGTGGTCTCGCTGCTGGTGATGGGCGTGGCCGTGTCGCTCGCGCTGTGGCTGGGCCGGCGGCAGAAAAAGGGACGGCCGCAATGACCACCCGGGCGCGCGCCCGCGCTGCGGCCGCCAGCGACGACACCCCACCCACCGGCACCGACAGCGTCATCTACGACCGCGTGGTCTCCGCCATCCTGGACCACCGTCTGCCACCGGGCACCAAGCTGGTGGAAGACCGACTGGCCAACGCCTTCGGCGTCTCACGCACGCTCATTCGCCCCGTGCTGGTGCGACTGGCCAACGAACAGGTGGTGACGCTGACCCCGAACCGGGGCGCGACCATCGCCCAGCCCAGCGAGCAAGAGGCGCGCGAGGTGTTCGAGGTGCGCCGCCTCATCGAGTCCAGCCTGGTCGAGCGCTTCACCGAATGCGCCGACCGCGACGACATCCAGCTGCTCACACAGTGCATCCGCGACGAAGAAGCCGCGCGCACCGCTGGCGACATGCGCCGCGCGATCCGGCTCTCGGGCGACTTCCATCTGCACATCGCCGACCGTGCCGGCCAGCAGACCATGGGGCGCATCCTGCGCGAAATGGTCTCGCGCACCTCGCTCATCCTCATGACCTACAGCAACAGCCACTCGCAGGCGCGGCGCGAGGCCACGGCCTGCGGCTGTGACGAGCACCGCGCGCTGCTCGCCGCCATCCGCCTGCGCGACGCCCGCGAGGCCACCCGGCTCATGCGCGAACACCTGGACCGGCTCGAAGCCCAACTCGATTTCTCGCCGCCCACCGGGCAAGCGCCGGACCTCGAACGCTTGTTTGCCCCCCTGGCCTGAGGACCCCGCGTGCCATGCGCCAGCTCCTCGTCATCAACCCCAACACCTCGGCCAGCGTGAGCGCCTTGCTGCAGACGCACGTGCAGCAGGCCGCCGGCTCGCACGTGCAGGTGCGCACCGTCACGGCCCGCTTTGGCTCGCCCTACATCGCCGACGAAGCCAGCTTTGCCGTGGCCGCGCACGCCACGCTCGACGCCTGGGCGCATGCCCTGTCCACCGAGGCGACCGCGCCCGACGCGGTGCTGATCGGCTGCTTTGGCGACCCTGGCCTGATGGCCCTGCGCGAGAGCAGCCCGGTGCCCGTCACGGGCCTGGCCGAAGCCGCGTTCATTGAAGCGGCGCGCCACGGGCGCTACGCCATCGTCACTGGCGGCGCACGCTGGGGCCCCATGCTGCAACGCCTGGCGCAGGCACTGGGCCAGGCGCAGCAACTCGCCGGCATCCACACCGTGGCGCCCACGGGCGCCCAGCTCGCCGCCGACCCCGTGGCCGCCCGGGCGCTGCTCGCGCAAGCCTGCCGCGACGCCTCGCGCCAGCTCGGCGTGCAGGCGGTGATCCTGGGTGGCGCGGGCCTCGCGGGCATGGCCAGCGCGGTGCAGGCCGACGTGCCCATTCCCGTGATCGACAGCGTGATCGCCGGGGCGCACTGGGCGCTGCGCAGCGCACCGCTGCCGCCCGAGCGCTCCACCCCCGGTTTCAACGTGGCGTGGCAAGGCGTCTCTGCCGAGATGACGGCGCTGGGCACCGGGGGGCCAGAGAACCGCCCGCGCTGAACCTGCCGGGGCCTGCTCGCCGTTGGCATGCCGCAAAATGCCGCATGGTCCGCCCCACCCAACTCCTGCACCCTCCCCGCCCTCTCGCCAGCGTGAGGCCCGCCGCCACCGTGCTGCTGCTGCGCGACAGCACCGACCCCGCCCGCCCCGGCATTGAAGTGCTGATGACCCGCCGCTCCATGACGGCGAGCTTCGCGCCCGGCGCGTATGTGTTCCCGGGTGGCGGCATCGATGCCGCCGACGCGCAGGCCAACGGCATCGCTTCGCGCCGCCCCACGCAGAGCGACCTGCACCTGACGCAGGCGATCGCCGCCATCCGCGAAAGCTTTGAAGAGCTCGGCGTGCTGCTGGCCCACCGCGCCGACGGCACACCCGTGACCGACAGCGACATCGCGCAACTGGACCGCAAGGCGCCCTTTGCCGCGCAGTGCCAGGCCCAGGGCCTCACGCTGGATGGCGCCGATGTGTTCGTGCTCGCGCACTGGATCACCGACCGTGACCTGCCGCGCCGATTCGACGTGCCGTTTCTGGTGGCCCGCATGCCCGAAGGCCAGCAACCGGTGGCCGACGAAGCCGAGCAGTTCGAACCCTGCTGGGTGCGCCCCGCCGACGCGCTGGAGCGCCACAAGGCCGGTGGCTTTTTCATCATCTTCCCGACCATCCGCACGCTGGAGCGCCTGCAGGCCTATGCCAACGTGCAGGCCGTGCTCGACGCCTGTGCCCTGAACGACGAACCGCTGTGGACGAGCTGCCCGCGCGCTGGCCTGGTGCGGGGCGCTGAAGAACGCTACATGGAACACGAGCTGCCCTTCGGTGAACTCGCCATGGTCTGCCCCGACGGCCAGATGGTGCACAGCCTGGACTGGCAGCACGAGCAACCCGTGCAGCTGCTGAAAAACGTGCAGCGCCTGACCGCCCCCAACCCCGGCTTCATGACCGGCCCGGGTACCAACAGCTACGTCGTGGGAGACCCCGCCAGCGGCCACATCGTGATCGACCCCGGCCCGGACGAGCCCGAGCACCTTGAGCGCCTGTGGCGTGCCGCGGGCGGACGCATCCAGGCGATCGTCTGCACCCATTCGCACCCCGACCATTCGCCCGGTGCGCCACGCCTGCAAGCGCTGTGCGTGGCCGCCGGCCTGGAGAAGCCGCCCATCCTGGGCCTGCCCAGCGCACCCACCTCGCGCGAGAACAGCCGCTTCACCCCCGAGCGCGCGCTGGCCGATGGCGAGCAACTGGTGCTGCTGGGCCAGTCGGGCGAGGCCACCGTGTCGCACACGCTGGAGGTGGTGCACACCCCCGGCCATGCCGCCAACCACCTGTGCCTGGCGCTGGTGGAAGACGGACTGCTGTTCACGGGCGACCACATCCTCAACGGCAGCACCACCGTGATCGACCCGCCCGACGGCAACATGGGCGCCTACCTCGATTCGCTGGACAAGCTGGATGCGCTGTGCGAACGCCACGGCATCGAGTTTCTGCTGCCCGCGCACGGCTACGTGCTGGGCGACCTGCGGCGCAGTGCCGACAACCCCAGCGCCCCCGCCCACGGCGGCGCACGCGCGGCCATCGCACACCTGAAAGCTCACCGCCTCGCGCGCGAAGCCAAGGTCGCCCGCGCCATGGCGGCGGTGCCCGAAGGCTCGATGGACGACTGGGTGAAGCTCGCCTACGACGATGTGCCCGAGCGGCTGTGGCCCGTGGCCAAACGCTCGATGGCGGCGCACGTCGAGCGCCTCCAGAGCCTGGGCGGGTTCAACCTCTGAGCCGCCGAACCACCATGCCCGCCTCCACCAGCTGGTACTCCCGATTCGCCAAGGCCGCTGCGCACTTCTGCGGCCGCCCGCGGGTCTTCACACTGGCGGTGGCGCTCATCGTGGTGTGGCTCATTACCGGGCCGCTGTTTGGTTTCAGCGACACCTGGCAGCTCGTGATCAACACCAGCACGACCATCATCACTTTCCTGATGGTGTTCCTGATCCAGAACACGCAGAACCGCGACACCCAGGCCATTCAGGTCAAGCTGGACGAACTCATCCGCGCCACCCAGGGCGCGCACAACGCGCTGCTGGATCTCGAAGAACTCGAAGAGGAAGAGCTCGATGCATTTCGCGTCAAGTACGAGGCACTGGCGGCCGAGGCCCGGGCAAGGCTGCAACGCGGTGGTCGGGACACGGACAGCCCGGAGGCCTGAGGCGCCGCATCGGCGCAAGGCAAAAAAAGTGTGAAGCGCACCGTTACGCCGGATTCTGTGCATCCGGAACCCTCTTGCGAAGGTCCGGACGTGACCGCCATTCATCTGGGCCGGGGGTTGCCCACCCGGCTCGGTGCTACCTACCCGCCAACTCCGCGGAACCACGTCAACGTTGGCCTATTTGGTATTGCTGCGCGTAGAGATTGCCCGTTTCACCCGAACTGAATCGGCTCGTCTCTGTTGCTCTGATCCTCACCTTAGGGCCCTTGGAGCGAACTCTTCGGGCTTGTCGGTGGAGAGGTGTTACCTCCTACGCTGTCCTGTGCAGTCCGGACGTTCCTCCAGCACACCCTTTCGGGTCTCGTGCCAGCGGCGGCCTGGTGCGCTTCACGGGCGCGATTATCCCCTGCCTCAGACCAGCCGCTCGATCTTGCGGTGGCGCCACACGAAGTGGTAGTACGCAGACTGCATCAGCAGCATGGCCACATAGGCGATCGGGAACGCCATCCACACGCCCTGCAGCCCCAGCTGTGCATCGAGCACATACGCCGCAGGCAGCTGGATGCCCAGAATGCAGAACACCGAGATCGCCATGGGCACCAGCACCACACCACTGGCACGCATGAGGCCACCCACCACCGCCTGGAAGCCAAACACCAGAATGCTCCAGAGCATGATGTGCAAGAGGTGCTCGGCCTGCTGGCGCACCTCGGGCTGCGTGAGGAACAGGCCCAGCAAGTGGTGTGAAAGCGCATAGCCCAGCAGCACCAGCGAGCCGGTCAGCGCGGCGTTGAGCCACAGCCCCGTGCGCAGAATCGCGCCCAGCCGGTCCACACGCCCCGCACCGATGGACTGCGCCGCCAGGATGGACGCCGTGATCGCAATCGACAGCGCCGGGAACTGCACGTAGTTCACCACCTGCGTGACCGCGCCGTAAGCGGCCGTGGCCTGCGATCCGTGGCCGTTCACCAGCGCCAGGATCACCAGCTCCGACATCGAGATCACCACCATCTGCAAGCCAGTGGGCAGGCCGATGCGCATCACTTTGGCGAGGATGGCGCGGTCCAGCCGCAGGGCACCGAGCAGCTCGCGGTCAAAGGCCATCACGTGCTGGCGGCGCCCCAGCCGCCACACCAGAAAGCCCAAGGCCACCGCATAAGACACCAGCCCTGCGTAAGCCGCACTCTGAATGCCCAAGGGCGGCAACCCCAGCCAGCCCTTGATCAGCGCGGGCGTGAGCAGTAAGCCCAGCGTGGTCGACAGCAGCAGCGCCAGCAGCGGCGAGACGGTGTCGCTCACGCCCCGCAGCAGCTGCGTGAACAAGATGAACACCAGCAGCAGCGGCATGATGAGCAGCACCACCCGCGCGTAAGCCACCGCGTCGTCCAGCACGTCCACCGGCGTGCCCAGGGCCTGCATCGCTGGGCGCGCAAACACCACGCCGAGCACAGCCGCCGCCACACCAATGAGCGCGCCCAGCATGAGCGCCGTGCCGGCGATGGCCTTGACCTTGTGCGGCTCGCGCGCGCCCCAGGCCTGGCCGATGAGCACGGAGGCGCCTGCTCCAATGCCGATCACCAGCGAGATGAAGAAGAACACGATGGGGAACATGCCCGAGACCGCCGCCAGCGCGTGCGTGCCCAGCATCTGGCCGATGAAGATGCCGTTGAGCGTGCCCGACAGTCCCTGCAGGATGTTGGACAACACCATGGGCACGAGAAAGACGAGGTAGACGCGCCAGAGCGGTTGCGCAGCAGGAGGTGTGGTCATGGGAATGCGGGAAAAGGTGCGGGAGTATCCCGCCGCCAGCTTCTGTCTGGCACCCGATGGCGGCGCATTGGCGACAATACACGGGCTTTCGTCTTCTGCTTGATCAACACGAGCCCCACGACACATGATCCGACTCTCCGAACTCAAGCTTCCCCTGGCCGCCGTGCCCGCCGAACACCGGCGCGCTGCAGATGCCCCCACCGAGACCGACGCCGACCGCCTGCCGCCGCCCCACCCTGTGGAGGCCCTCACCCAGCTGGCCGCCGCCGCCCTGGGCATCACGCCGGCCCAGATCGCGCGGCTCCATGTCTTCAAACGCAGCTTCGACGCGCGCAAGGCCGACCTGCTCGCTGTCTACATCGTGGACGTGACGCTGGCCGACCCCACGCAAGAGGCCGCGCTGCTCGCCGCTCACGCGGGCAAACCGCACGTGCTGCCCACGCCCGACATGGCCTGGCACCCACCGGGCCACGCGCCGGCGGGCTGGCCCGCGCACGAGCGCGAGCGCCCCGTGGTGGTGGGCCTGGGCCCGTGTGGCCTGTTCACGGCGCTGGCCCTGGCGCAAATGGGGCTCAAGCCCATCGTGCTCGAACGCGGCAAGCCCGTGCGCGAGCGCACCAAGGACACCTGGGGCCTGTGGCGCAAGCACGTGCTCAACCCCGAGAGCAACGTGCAATACGGCGAAGGCGGTGCCGGCCTGTTCTCTGACGGCAAGCTCTACAGCCAGATCAAGGACCCGCGTTTTCTGGGCCGCAAGGTCATGCAAGAGTTCGTGGAAGCCGGCGCGCCGCCCGAAATCCTTTACACCGCCCACCCGCACATCGGCACCTTCAAGCTGGTGCGCGTGGTCGAAGCCATGCGTGAAAAGATCATCGCGCTGGGTGGTGAAATCCGCTTCCAGCACCACCTGCGCGGGCTCACGCTGGCGCAAGACGGCGACGGCGTGCAGCGCATCGAAGCCCTTCAAGTGCAACGCCTGGACACCGGCGAGCAGGTCGACATGCCGGTGCGCCATGTGGTGCTGGCGCTGGGCCACAGCTCGCGCGACACCTTTGCGCTGCTGTGGGACGCGGGCGTCTTCATGGAAGCCAAACCGTTTTCGGTCGGCTTTCGCATCGAACACCCGCAAGGCGTCATCGACCGCGCCCGCTGGGGCCGCCACGCCGGCCATCCGCTGCTGGGCGCAGCCGACTACAAGCTGGTGCACCACGCCCAAAACGGGCGCGCCGTTTACAGCTTCTGCATGTGCCCCGGTGGCATGGTGGTGGCGGCCACGTCCGAGCCCGGTCGCGTGGTCACCAACGGCATGAGCCAGTATTCGCGCAACGAACGCAACGCCAACGCCGGGCTGGTGGTGGGCATCGAGCCCGCCGATTTCCCGCAGACCTTCCCGCAAGACACGCCGCAATGGACCGCGGCCTTTGGCGACGCCGACGGCCAGCGCTACGCCGCCCAGGCCGCGCAACTCGCAGCCGCCGGCCAGACGCACCCGCTCGCCGGCATCGTGCTGCAGCGCCAGCTCGAAGCGCGCGCCTACCAGCTTGGTGGTGGCACCTACGACGCGCCGGGGCAGCTGGTGGGCGATTTCCTGCAGCAGCAACCCTCCAGCGCGCTGGGCAGCGTGGAGCCGTCTTACCAGCCGGGCGTGAAGCTGGGCGACCTCGCCCCCGCCCTGCCCGCCTACGCCATTGAGGCCATGCGGGAAGCGCTGCCGGTGTTCGGCCGCAAGATCCAGGGCTACGACATGCCCGACGCGGTGCTCACCGGTGTGGAAACCCGCACCTCGTCGCCACTGCGCCTTACCCGCGGCGAAGACTGCCAGAGCCTGAACACACGCGGCCTGTACCCGGCGGGTGAAGGCGCGGGTTATGCCGGCGGCATCCTGTCGGCGGGGGTGGATGGCCTGAAGGTGGCCGAGGCGCTGGCGCGCAGCGTTCTGGGCGCGCCGGTGGTCGCCCAGGCAGCCTGAGTGCGACAGACGGCACGCCGCGGACACGAATCTTTACACCCGGGGTATGCAGGGTTGACAGAGCCGGTGCATGCTTCAGGCTATCCCTCAAAGGAGCTTTCCATGAAAACCCCCGTTCTGATTCCCGTGATGACCGGCCTGCTTGCCCTGGCCGGCAGTGGCGTGGCGCACGCTCAGGATGAACAAGGCCGGGTGATCAGCAGCACGCCGATCATCCAGCAGGTGGCTGTGCCACGCGAAGTGTGCAGCGACCAGCAAGTTACCTACCAGGGCCAGAAATCCGGCGCCGGTGCGCTGATTGGCGGCATTGCCGGCGGTGCCATGGGCAACGCCATTGGCGACGGCAGCGGCCGTGCGGCCGCCACGGTGATTGGCCTGATTGGTGGCGCCATGCTGGGCAACCGCATTGAAGGCCCGGGCCAGACCCAGACCGAAACCTACCGCCAGTGCGGCACGCAGACCTTCTACGAAAACCGCACCGTGTCGTACGACGTGGTGTACGAATACGCGGGCAAGCAGTACCGCACGCAGATGCCCAACGACCCGGGCCGCTTCGTGCGGCTCAACGTATCGCCGGCCGAGGGCATGCTGCCGCCTCCACCCGTCACCTACCCGTCGTACCGCCCGCAGACGCAGTACGTCGAACCCACCACCCGCATCACCATCGGCACGACCTACTACCCGCACCCGGGCTCGGTGGCACCGATCCATGGCTACCGCTACGGCCCGGGCTACCAGCCTTACCAGCGCCACGACGGCTACAACCGCCGCGATGACTACCGCCGCGACGAGTACCGCCGGGACAATGGCCGCGGGGACAACGACCGCTGGGAACGCAACCGCTGACCAGCAGAGGCCCCATAAAAAAAGCGACCCGAGGGTCGCTTTTTTTTATGGGCCAAAGGCCTTGCCGTGGCTCAGTTTTGCTGCAGCGCCGCAATGCGCTCTTCGATCGGCGGGTGCGTCGAGAAGAGCTTGCCCAGGCCACCGGTGATACCCAGCGCCTGCATGGTCTTGGGCAGCTCGCCGGGTGTCAGGCCACCCAGGCGGGCCAGTGCGTTGATCATGGGCTGCTTGCGCCCCATGAGGTTGGCGGCACCCGCGTCGGCGCGGAATTCGCGCTGGCGGCTGAACCAGGCCACGATGATGGCGGCGAGGAAGCCCAGCACGATGTCCATCACGATGGTGGTAACCATGTAGCCGATACCAGGGCCGGAGTTGTTGTCGCTGCCGCGGCGCAGGAAAGCGTCCACCGCGTAGCCGATCACGCGGCTCAAGAACACCACGAAGGTGTTCATCACGCCCTGGATGAGCGTCATGGTGACCATGTCGCCGTTGGCAATGTGCGCCACTTCATGGCCGATCACGGCCTCGACTTCCTCTTTGGTCATGTTCTGCAGCAGGCCGGTGGACACCGCGACCAGCGCCGAATTCTTGAAGGCGCCGGTGGCGAATGCGTTGGGCGCACCGTCAAAGATGCCCACCTCGGGCATGCCGATGCCGGCCTTGTCGGCGAAGCGGCGCACGGTTTCCACGATCCAGGCTTCGTCGGCGCTCTGCGGCTGCTCGATCACGCGCACCCCGGCACTGAACTTGGCCATGGGCTTGCTGATCAGCAGCGAGATGATGGCTCCGCCAAAGCCGATGACGAGCGAGAACCCGGCCAGCGCCGTCATGTTCAGGCCGTTGGCCGTGAGGAAGCGGTCCACACCCAGGATGCGGGTGGTGATCAACAACACCGCCATCACGGCGAAGTTGGTCAGGACAAACAGCAGGATGCGTTTCATGGGGACTCCGGTGGTAGGGATCGAGACGGCGAAATCATAAGTGGGGCCCAACTCGCGGTTCTTCAAGCCGCACTGCAGCAAGCACTTCTGAGAACGCTCAGACCTGGGGCAGCAGGAAACGGCGCTCCCAGGCGCTGATCTCATTGAGGAAGTGATCGTGCTCCAGCGCCTTGACGGCCAGGTACGCGCGAACGAAGCGCTCCCCCAGCAGCCGTGCGGCGTGCCCGCTCTGGGCCATTTGTTCGTGGGCGGTTGAAAAAGTTCGCGGCAGCGCACGCGGCAGGTCGTAGCCGTTGTCCTGCACCGGTTCGCCCGGCGCGCGGCGCTCCTCCATGCCGGCCAGGCCTGCCGCGAGCGTGGCGGCCATGGCGAGGTAGGGGTTGGCGTCGGCGCCGGCCAGGCGGTTTTCCACCCGGCGCGCCACCGGGGCGCTCACCGGCACGCGCAGGCCGGCGGTGCGGTTGTCGCGGCCCCATTCCACGTTGATGGGCGCCTGGCTGCCCGCGACGTACCGTCGGTACGAGTTGACCGTGGGCGCGTAGATCAGCGTGAGGTCGGGTGTGTACGCCTGCAGCCCGCCGATGTAGTGCAGGAAGGCCTCGCTCTCGGTGCCGTCGGCCTGGCTGAAGATGTTGCGGCCCTGGGCGTCCACCACGCTTTGGTGCAGGTGCATGGAGCTGCCCGCTTCACCGGCCAGCGGTTTGGCCATGAAGACCGCATTCAGGCCGTGCTGCAGCGCGATCTCGCGCGCTGCGGTCTTGAACAGAAACGCCTGGTCGGCCACCGCCACCGGGTCACCGTGCAGCAGGTTGATCTCGTACTGGCTGGGGCCGACTTCGTGCAGCCAGGTGTCGGCGCGGATGCCGAGGGCGTCGATGGCGGCGTGAAACGCGTCCCA
This sequence comes from Synechococcus sp. UW140, assembly GCA_943371335.1. Classification (GTDB taxonomy): domain Bacteria; phylum Pseudomonadota; class Gammaproteobacteria; order Burkholderiales; family Burkholderiaceae_C; genus Hydrogenophaga. Next base: position 150,604 of record CALRUK020000004.1, read on the forward strand.
AAAGGGCGCCAGCTCGTTGAGCGCATTCAGGCTGAAGGCGGACTGCCCCACTTCCGGGCGGCCGCCGCGCCCCAGCGGCGACGTCAACGGTTGCGCCGGGTCCGTCATGGCGGCGGTCAGGTAGAACTCGATCTCGGGCGCCACCACCGGCGTGAGCCCGATTGCCGCATACCGCGCCACCACGTTCTTGAGCACCGAACGCGGCGCGAATTCGCACAGGCTGCCGTCGAGCTCCACGCAGTCGTGCACCGCCATGTAGCGGGGCACGCTGGCCCAGGGCGCGAGCTTGAGCGTGCCCATATCGGGCACGAGCCGCACGTCGGGGTCGCTGTCGGGAAAGATGGGGTCGTAAGAGTATTCGCCCGTGACGCACTGCATGGGAATCGCCTGGCAGATGCGCAGCTCGCCGCCCGCCGCGAAGCTGGCCGCAGGCATGAGCTTGCCGCGCGGGTAGCCGGTGACGTCGGCAAACAGGCACTCGACATCGCGCACACCGCGGGTGCGGAAATGGGCGGCGAGTTCGGCCCGGTCGGCGTCTGTCGAGAGGTTGAGGTGAGACCAGGAGGGCGAGGCGGGCTGGGTCATGAGGGGTCCGTTCGGGCCGGGCGAAACACGCCGGCGTCGGCATAGTAAGCGGGATCGTTGTTGGCCGGCCACCAGCCCGGCACACCCAGCACCGGCAGCGGTGTGAACGGTTTGGTGGCCAGCACCGGCGCGCTCAGGTGTTGCGCGAGCCAGGCGTCCCAGGCGTCCAGGTTCTCGCCCAGCGACAAGGGCACCGGCTCGCGAAACACATGGGCCGTGATCGACTTGTAGGGCACGACCAGCTTCTCCAGCAAGGCGTGTCCGAACAACACCAGACGCGCCTGCGCCCACAGCGGGCGCAAGGTGACGAACAGCCGCTGCCAGTCGCGCGCGGCCAGGGCCTGCCACAAGGGGTCGGGCGCCTGCAGCAGCGCGGCGTTTTCGTCAAACAGGGTGAGTGCGTCGCGCACCGGGCCGCGCACGGCGCCCACGCCCGCGCTGGCGATCTCGGCCGCCTGCAACCGGTTCAGCTGCCGCTTGGTGTGCGGAAACCGCAACCAGCACAGCCCGTTGAAGAAGTCATGCAGGTTCTCGCGGGTGGGCACGCAGCCGGTGTCGAAGATGAATTGCTCGTAGGCCACGCCCGCGGGCAGCTCGGCCTGCGGCACGAAACGCACCGGCGATGCCCCGTGGGCAGACAGCGCCTGGGGCAGACCCGCGCCGCCGGCCAGCGCGTGGCCGACGGCCTGCCCCTGTGCAGCGACGTCTGCAAACCAGGGCGCGGCCCAGTCGGGAGAGGCGATCGACGGACTCAGGCCTTCAGCTGCCACGGCAAGGCTTCGCCGCCACGCAGCGGCTTGAGTTCGGCCTCACCGAAGCGGAAGCTCTCGGGGGTGGTCCACGACTCGCGCTGGAGGGTGACGGTGCCGCTGTTGCGTGGCAGGCCATAGAAGGCCGGGCCATGGAAGCTGGCAAAGGCTTCGAGCTGGTGGAGCGCGCCCACCGAGTCAAACGCCTCGGCATACATCTCGAGGGCGGCATGCGCGGTGTAGCAGCCCGCGCAACCCGTGGCGTGTTCCTTCAGGTGCGCCGGGTGGGGTGCGCTGTCGGTGCCCAGGAAGAAGCGGTCGCTGCCGCTGGTGGCCGCAGCCACCAGCGCCTGGCGGTGGGTCTCGCGCTTGAGCACCGGCAGGCAGTAGTAATGCGGGCGGATGCCGCCGGTGAAGATGGCGTTGCGGTTGTAGAGCAGGTGGTGCGCGGTGAGCGTGGCGGCCGTGAAAGGGCCGGCCTCGGCCACGTACTGCGCGGCTTCCTTGGTGGTGATGTGCTCCATCACGATCTTGAGTTCGGGGAAGTCGCGGCGCAGCGGAATGAGCTGCTCGTCGATGAACACCGCCTCGCGGTCGAACAGGTCGATGTCGGGGCTGGTGACTTCACCGTGCACCAGCAGCAGCACGCCGGCGCGCTGCATGGCTTCCAGCGTCTTGTGGGTCTTGCGGATGTCGGTCACGCCGGCATCGCTGTTGGTGGTGGCGCCCGCCGGGTAGAGCTTGCACGCCACCACACCGGCGTCTTTCGCGCGCGCGATCTCGTCGGGCGGCAGGTTGTCGGTGAGGTAGAGCGTCATCAGCGGCTCGAAGCTCACGCCTTCGGGCACGGCGCGCTGGATGCGCTCGCGGTACGCCACAGCCTGCGCCGCCGTGGTCACCGGCGGCTTGAGGTTGGGCATGATGATCGCGCGCCCGAACTGGGCGGCGGTGTGCGGCACCACCGTGCGCAAGGCATCGCCATCGCGCACGTGCAGGTGCCAGTCGTCGGGGCGGGTGATCGTGAGGGTGTCGAGGGGGCTGTTCATGGTGGGGTATTGTCGTCCCCCCCGCGCCGCCTGCGGCGTCACCCCCCAGGGGGCGCGCCCTGGGGCCGGCGTAGCCGGACCCTCGGGCGCTCTGGAGAAGACACGGCACACCGGCAAGAGGCGGGCTTTCCGGCGCGCAATGCCCCATCCAGGGCTCCCGAGGGTCCGGCTCCGCCGGCCCCAGGGAGCGCCCCCCTTCAGGGGGGGACGCGCGAAGCGCGGCGGGGGGTGCTCTCTAATGCGCCAGGATCTTGTTGAGGAAGTCCTTGGTGCGCGGCTGGCGGGCGTCGGGGTTGTTGAAGAACTCGTCCTTGGAGCAGTCTTCGAGGATCTTGCCGCCCACGTCCATGAAGATCACGCGGTTGCTGACCTTGCGCGCAAAGCCCATTTCGTGCGTCACGCACATCATGGTCATGCCTTCGTTGGCCAGGCCGATCATCACGTCGAGCACCTCGCCCACCATTTCCGGGTCGAGCGCGGAGGTTGGTTCGTCGAACAGCATCACGATCGGGTCCATCGACAGGGCACGGGCGATCGCCACGCGCTGCTGCTGACCGCCCGAAAGCTGGCCGGGGAACTTGTCCTTGTGGGCGATCAGGCCCACACGCTCCAGCATCTTGAGGCCGCGCTTCTTGGCCTCGTCGGGGTTGCGACCCAGCACCTTGATCTGCGCAATGGTGAGGTTCTCCGTCACCGACAGGTGCGGGAACAGCTCGAAGTGCTGGAACACCATGCCCACGCGGCTGCGCAGCTTGGGCAGGTCGGTCTTGGGGTCGTGCACGGCGATGCCGTCGACCGTGATCTCACCCTTCTGGAAGGGCTCGAGCGCGTTGATGGTCTTGATGAGCGTGGACTTGCCCGAGCCGGACGGCCCGCACACCACGACCACTTCACCCTTCTGGATGTTGGTGGAGCAATCGGTCAGCACCTGCACGCTGCCGTACCACTTGGAGACGTTCTTGAGTTCAATCATGGCAATTCCTGAGTAACGGGCGCATCAGCGGATGATGGCGATCTTCTTGTGCAGACGTTTGACGAGCCAAGACAGCGCGTAGCACATGACGAAATAGAGCACGGCGGCGGCAAGGTAGGCCTCGATCGGGCGACCGAAGTTCTTGCCCGCCACCTCGAAGCCCTTGAGCATGTCGTAGGCGCCAATGGCGTACACGAGCGAGGTGTCCTGGAACAGGATGATGGTTTGCGTGAGCAGCACCGGCAGCATGTTGCGGAAGGCCTGTGGCAGCACCACCAGCTTCATGTTTTGCCCGTAGGTCATGCCCAGCGCCTGGCCTGCAAACACCTGACCGCGCGGGATCGACTGGATACCGGCCCGCATGATCTCGCTGAAGTACGCCGCCTCGAAGGCAATGAACGTGACCACCGCCGACACCTCGGCGCCGATGGGTCGCCCGATCAGCAGCGGCACCAGCAGGAAGAACCACAGGATCACCATCACCAGCGGAATGCTGCGCATGCCGTTGACGTAGATCGTGGCGGGTGTGTCCAGCCACTTCTTGCCCGACAGGCGCATGAGCGCCAGGATCGTGCCGAAGAAGATGCCGCCGATCGTGGCCACGATGGTCAGCATCACGCTGAAGTACAGGCCCTTCAACACGAAGTTGGTGATGAGGTCCCAGTTGTAGAAGGAGAAGTCGAGGTTGAGGTTCATGTCAGTGACCTCCCGACCCACCGGCCACGACGAAGCCCGGTATGCGCACGCGCTTCTCGATGAAGGCCATGATGCGGTTGATGGCGAAGGCCGAGATGATGTAGAGGCCCGTCACGGCGAGGTACACCTCGATGCCGCGCGAGGTTTCTTCCTGCGCCTGCATGGCGAACATGGTGAGTTCGGAGACCGACACCGCGAACGCCACCGACGAGTTCTTGAAGATGTTCATCGTCTCGCTGGTCAGCGGCGGGATGATGATGCGAAACGCCATGGGCAACAGCACATAGCGGTAGTACTGGAAGGTGGTGAAACCCATGGCCATGCCGGCATAACGCTGGCCGCGCGGCAGGGCTTGAATGCCCGAGCGCACCTGCTCGGCAATGCGGGCCGAAGTAAAGAAACCCAGCGCGAACACCACCAGCACAAAGCCGGGCACCTCGCGCATGGCGGGGAACATGGTCGGCACCACGTGGTACCACAGGAAAATCTGCACCAGCAGCGGGATGTTGCGGAACAACTCCACCCACGCATCGCCCAGACGCACCACCATGGGTCGGTCGGGCAAGGTGCGCAGCGTGCCCACCAGAATGCCGATCACCAGCGCCAGCAGCAAGGCCAGCAGCGAGACAGACACCGTCCAGCCCCAGGCCGACAGCATCCAGTCCAGGTAGGTGATATCTCCTCCCTTGCCAAAGCAGCCTTGCACCGGCTGCCGCTCAATGGTGTCCTCGCAGAACACCTGCCAATCCCAGCTCATAGGAGCCCTTTCTTTTTCTTGTCCATGCAGCGCCGCGCGGTGCGCGGGCGTCTACGAAAACGCCCCTTCAAATGGGTCCACTTGAAGGGGCGTGCCAGAAGCGCTTGCGGGCTTACTTCTTGGCGTAGTCTTCCATCGGCTTGTCGTTCGGAGCTGCCCAGGCCGCCTTGGTGGCGTCAGACAGTGGCAGACCGATCTTCACGTTGGCCGGGGGAATCGGCTGCATGAACCACTTGTCGTACAGCTTGGCGAGCGAGCCGTCGGCAATCTGGCGCTTGATGCTGTCGTCCACGGCCTTCTTGAAGGCGGGGTCGTCCTTGCGCAGCATGCAGGCGATGGGTTCGACCGACAGCACTTCGCCGACGATCTTGAAGTCGGCCGGGTTCTTGGACTTGGAGATGTTGGCCGCCAGGATGGAGCCGTCCATCACGAACGCATCGGCACGGCCGCCTTCGAGCGCCAGGAAGCTGTCGGCGTGGTCCTTGCCGTAGACCTCCTTGAAGTCGATGCCGCCGGCGCGTTCGTTTTTGCGCAGGGTCTGCACCGAGGTGGTGCCCGTGGTGGTGGCCACGGTCTTGCCGTTCAGGTCCTTGATCGAGTTGATGCCGGAGTTGGCCTTGACCGCGATGCGCACTTCTTCCACGTAGGTCGTCACGGCGAAGGAAACGTCCTTCTGGCGCGTGGCGTTGTTGGTGGTGGAGCCGCACTCCAGGTCGACCGTGCCGTTTTGCACCAGGGGGATGCGGTTTTGCGAGGTGACAGGCTGGTACTTGACGTCGAGCTTGGGCAGGCCGAGCTGCTTCTGGATGTCCGCCAGGACGATTTCGCCCATTTCGGTGTGGAAGCCGACGTACTTGCCGTTGCCCAGGGTGTAGCCCAGGCCGGACGACTCACGCACGCCCAGGGACACGCTGCCGGACGCCTTGATTTTGGCCAGCGTGTCGCCGGCCTGTGCAAAGGCGCTGCTGGCGGCCAGTGCGGTCACGGCCCATGCGAGCAGGTGTTTCTTCATAAGGATCTCCTTGCTTGTGGATAAAACGATCAAACCAACGAATTGCAACGGCGTTTGCAGCAGCCGGAGCGCACTGCGGTGCCAGAGCATGATGCTCCTTACGCAAGCTCCGTTCCACCCGGGAATTCCCACCCTGTGAAGGGCGAAACCGGCGACTGTAGCCAGCCCTGTGGGTGCGTGCCAATGCCGATTGCAGCGGCCATTATGCAAAGCACTCATGTACGAATTTCCCCCAATGGCTCCTTTAGAGGTTCCACGCTAGGCGCGTGCGCGACAGGGTGGGGTCAGCGTGCTTCCAGCTTCTGGCGCAGGTCGTTCCAGAATTTGTCCACCGGCCCCTTGGCCTTGCGGGTGGTGGAGCGCTCGCGGTAGATGCGAATGTCCAGCGCGGTTTCCAGCGAGCCACCGGCCGACACCAGCTTGCGGGCCCGCACTTCCTTGCGCACCGCGCTGGCCGGCAGAAAGGCGATGCCATGGCCTTCGAGCGCCATGGCCTTCAAGCCCTCGGCCATGTCGGTTTCGTAAATGCGGTCCAGGTGCACGGGGGTGCTGCTCTGCTTGAGCATCTGGTCCACCGCCCGGCCCAGGTAGGCGCCCGGCGCGTAGGCCAGGTAAGGCTGTAGCTGGTGGGGCGTACCAGGCAGCGCGTACATGGGCTGGCCCTGCGCGTCCGGGCGCACGTAGGGCGAGAGCAGCTCCGAGCCCAGGTGCAGCATTTCGTAGCGCGCGGCATCCAGCTGGATGGGCTGGGCCGCATGCTGGTACGCAATCAGCAGGTCGCAGCTGCCCTCCACCAGCCGCAGCACGGCGTCGTGCACGTTCAGGGCGATCAAGCGGCTCTTGATGGGGCCACAGGTTTCGCGCAGACCCGAAAGCCACGACGGGAAGAACGTGAAAGCCAGCGTGTGCGGCACGGCGAATTCGATGACGTCCTGCGCGGCGGCTGTGTGGGCGCGCAAGGTGGCGCGCGTGCTCTGCAGGGACTGCAGCATTTCCAGCGCCTGGTCGTACAGCGTCTGGCCGGCGGGCGTCAGGCGCGTGGGGTAAGACGAGCGGTCCACCAGATCGGTGCCGGCCCAGGCCTCTAGCGACTGGATGCGCCGCGAAAACGCGGGCTGCGTGACGTGGCGCAATTGCGCCGAGCGGCTGAAGCTTCGCGTTTCAGCGAGGCTGACGAAATCCTCAAGCCATTTGGTTTCCATACCGCGGGATTTTGACACCGCCCGCGCCGGCTGCGGCGACAGCCCCGTGGCGGGTGACGCACGTCATTGCGGCGCGGGGGGGTTGTCCTGCAGCGCCCACATGCCCGCGTACACGCCACTGCGCATCACGAGTTCGGCGTGCGTGCCGCGCTCCACGATCTCGCCGTTGACCAGCACCAGGATCTCGTGGGCGTCCACCACGGTGGACAGGCGGTGGGCAATCACCAGGGTGGTCTTGTTGCGGGCGGCGGTCTTGAGCTCGGACTGGATGGCGCGCTCGTTGGCCGAGTCCAGCGCGGAGGTGGCCTCGTCAAAGATCACGATGGGCGGGTTTTTCAACAGCGTGCGGGCGATCGCCACGCGCTGCTTTTCACCGCCCGAGAGCTTCAGGCCACGCTCGCCCACCATGGTCTTGTAGCCCAAGGGCAGGCGCTGGATGAAGCTGTCGATGTGCGCGGCCTTGGCGGCTTGCACCGCCGCCTCGTGCCCGGCGTCGGGCCGGCCGTACAGGATGTTGTATTCGATGGTGTCGTTGAAGAGCACCGTGTCCTGCGGCACGATGCCGATCGCCTGGCGCACGCTCGACTGGGTCACGGTCTTGATGTCCGCCCCGTCGATGGTGATGCGGCCGCCCTCGTCATGGTTGGAGATGTCATAGAAGCGGTAGAGCAGGCGCGCCAGCGTGCTCTTGCCCGACCCCGAAGGCCCCACCACCGCGACGGTTTTGCCGGCGGGAATCTCGAAGCTGATGCCGTGCAGGATCTCGCGCGCCGGCTCGTAAGAGAAGCGCACGTTTTCGAACCTGACGGCCGGCGGCCCGGCCAGCTGCAGCGGCTGAGCGCCCGGCGCATCGGCGATCTCGCGCTCTTTCTCCAGCAGCACGAACATCTTGTCCAGATCGGTCAGGCTCTGCTTGATCTCGCGGTACAACACGCCCAGGAAACCCAGCGGAATGTAGAGCTGGATCATGAAAGCGTTGACCATCACCAGGTCGCCCAGCGTGAGCTCGCCCGAGACCACGCCCTGCGTGGCGCGCCAGAGCATGAGCACCAGCGCCACGGCAATCACCAGCTGCTGCCCGGCGTTGAGCATGGACAACGTGGTCTGGCTCTTGATGCGCGCGCGGCGCAGTTTTTCCAGCGCCTCGTCGTAGCGGCGGCCTTCGAAGTCTTCGTTGTTGAAGTACTTGACGGTTTCGTAGTTCAGCAGCGAATCGATGGCGCGGCTCTGGCTGGTGGATTCGAGCTCGTTCATCTGGCGGCGGAACTGCGTGCGCCACTCGGTCACCACCACCGTGAAGGTGACATACACCACCAGCGCGACCAGCGTGATCCACACATAGCCCATGTCGAACTTCGTGCCCAGCAGCGCGAGCACCATGGCCACTTCAATGAGCGTGGGGACGATGCTGTAGAGCGAATACGAGATGAGCGACTGCACGCCGCGCGTGCCGCGCTCGATGTCGCGGGTCATGCCGCCGGTTTGGCGCTCCAGGTGAAAGCGCAGGCTGAGCGCGTGCAGGTGGCCAAACACCTGCAGCGCAATGCTCCGCGTGGCGCCTTCGGTGGCCTTGGCAAACACCAGCTCGCGCAGCTCGGTGAACACGCTGGTGGACAGGCGCAGCAGGCCATAGGCCAGCAGCAGCCCCAGCGGCACCACCAGCATCGAGGCCGCACTGCCGGGCTGGATGGTCATGGCGTCGACCAGCTCCTTGAGCAGCAGCGGCACGCTCACGTTGGCCATCTTGGCCGCCACCATGAAGCCCAGGGCGAGCACCACGCGCACCTTGTACTGCCACAGGTAAGGCAACAGGCGCTTGAGCGTGGCCCAGTCGGAGCGGGGGTTGGGGGGAATGCCAGGTGCGCCGGGGCTGGCGGGCAGGGCCACAGGGGGGTGAGCGGAGGAGTCGGGGCGCATGCGGGAGAATGGGGAACCGTTGTCCAGAGATTGTGCCCATGTCCAGCCTTTCAAGCCCGAACCCCGAGACCACCCTGCCGCAAGACCGGGAACTGGTGCTCAAAGTCATCCCCATGCCCGCCGACTGCAACGCCAACGGCGACATCTTTGGCGGCTGGGTCATGGCGCAGGTGGACCTGGCCGGGGCCGTGCTGCCCGCGCGCTACGTGCGCGGGCGCATGGCCACGGTGGCGGTGAACCAGTTTGTGTTCAAGCAACCGGTGCGCGTGGGCGACATCCTGAGCTTCTTCGCCCACGTCACGCGCGTGGGCCGCACCTCCATCACGGTGCAGGTGGAGGTGTTTGCCGAGCGCTTCTCGGCCCAGGGCCAATACGTGAAGGTGACCGAGGCCAGCCTCACCTATGTGGCGATCGACCTCGAAGGCCGTCCCCGCCCCATTCCACGCGACGGCGTGGAGCCGCCCGCCCACCCGGGCTGAATCGCCTTCAGCCGGGCCAGCGCGCGCGCCAGGTGCGGTAAATGCGGTCGGCCAGGGCCTGGCTGCCGGCCTGGTGCCGCTGGGTGGCCGCGTTCATCGAAGCCGGGTCCTGCACGCTGTTGCGATGCAGCAGCACGTGCACCGGGTAGGCCTCGCCCGGGGTCTGCAGCCAGTCGTGGATCTTGGCCGGGGTGATCTCGATGTGGAACTGCATGGCCAGGTGCGGCCCGAGTGCAAACGCCTGGTGCGCGCAGGTCGCCGACGACGCGAGCAATTCGGCGCCCGGCGGCAGCGTCACGAAGCTGTCCTGGTGCCACTGGTACACGGTGGGCGTGCGCTCTTCACCGAACCATGCGCGCGCGGCCGCGCTGCCGGTGTGCTCGATGGGCCACCAGCCCACCTCGGGTTGCGGCAGGCGTTGCACCTGCCCGCCCAGCGCCCGCGCCATGAGCTGGCCACCCAGGCAGTGCCCGATGACCGGAATGCCCAGGGTGTCGGCCTCGCGGATCAATGCTTCGGCCTGGCGCAGCGTGGGCCGCTCGTCGTTCGCGCTCCAGGCACCGCCCAGCACCGCCAACCCGCGGTAGCCGCTCACCGAAGCGGGGTACAAGTCGCCCCCCTCGGCGCAGCGCAGGTGCCAGGTGATGCCCTGCGCGTCCAGCCATTCGCCGAGGTACCCCGGACCATCTTCAAACAGGTGCTGCAGCACCAGCACGTCGGCAGCGGGGGCGGGGTGGGCGTCGGGGCGGTTCATGCGCCCATCATAGGAGTCAGCGTGTGGCCGCGGCCAGCATGGCCTGGGGGTCGGGCATGGCAGAAGAGTGGTGGTCGACGATGCGCCAGCCCGCCGCGCTGCGGTGGTACACAAAGCTGAAGCGCGCCGGCACGCGCCGCGCTGCGGGGTCGGGCCAGGTGAGCACGTAGCCGCCGGTGCTCACCGCCACGTCGCCCCACTGCCGCACCACCGCCTCGCCCAGCGCCATGCGCGGCGTGGGCTGCAGCGCAAACACGGCGGCAAAGTAGGCCGCAATGCCATCGGGCGTGCGAATGAGCTGCGGCGAGGTGGTGCCCCAGAGCACGGCGCGGGGGTCGTACAAGGCGCCGATGGCATGCAGGTCGGCGCGGTTGAAGGCGTCGATCCAGGCCTGGGTGGCGGCGCGAACGTCGGCTTCTTCGGGTGCGGTGTCCATGTCCATCTCAAAACTGGCCGTGTCGGCCTTGCCCTGCCGCAAAGCGCTGCGCACCGGCCAGCGCATCCGGAATGCGTTCGCGCCCGCGCACCCATTCCTGCTGCAGCGCCTCGCCCAGCGGCAAGTCCCACTGGCGCAGAGCACTCTCGCGGTCCGCGCGCATCGTGGCCTGCGGAAATCCCGAGAGCTGGCGCGCCAGCACCAGCGCCGCTTCGCGTGCCTGGCCCTGAGGCACCACGCGGTTGGCCAAGCCCATGCGCAAGGCCTCGGCGGCTTCGACCTTGCGGCCCGTCAGGATCAGGTCCATCGCGTGGCCCATGCCGATCAGGCGCGGCAGGCGCACGGTGCCGCCGTCGATCAAGGGCACGCCAAAGCGCCGGCAGTACACGCCGAAGTAGGCGTCTTCTTCCATCACGCGCATGTCGCACCAGAGCGCGAGCTCCATGCCACCGGCCACGGCCGCACCGCTCACCGCAGCCACCACGGGCTTGGTGAGCTGCAGGCGGGAAGGCCCCATGGGGCCGAGGGCGTGGGGGTCGTCTGCCGCAAAGTCGAGGTCCAGCCCGCTGGTGTCGCCCGACGCCGCCAGCCGCGCGCCGTGCTGCAGGTCCCACCCGGCGCAGAAGTGGCCGTGCGCGCCGTGGAACACCGCCACGCGCGCCTGGGCATCGGCTTCGAACGCGAGAAAGGCGGCGTGCAGCGCTTGGGCGGTGGGGCTGTCCACCGCGTTGCGCACTTCGGGCCGGTCCAGCGTAACGACCCAGACCTCGCCCAGGTTTTCGATGGTGACCGCGCTCATGGCCACACCCCCACACGCGGCGCGTTCACCGCTTCGTCCAGTTCGGCTTGCGTCACGTCAATCTCCAGCCGCAAGAGCGCGCCCGCCATGGACTTGCCCAGGTTGTCCAGCCGCAGGTTGCGCGCGCCGCCGCCTTGCAGCGCGCCGCGCAGCACAAACTTGAGCGCCAGGATGTTGGGCAGTGGCCAGGCGTCCACCTCGCCGGGCAGCCACGGCGCGAAGTGCGCCTGCACGCGCTCGGCCGTGACTTCGCGTGCCAGCAGGCGGTAGCCGGCTTCGTTCCAGGCGAACAGGCCGAAGTCGACCCAGTCGGCCTTGTCGCCGCTGCGCGCGTGCGCGATGCGAACCAGTGGAATGCGCAAGTGGCTCATGCGGTGTCTCCCAAGTGTTCCACCTTCACGCCCGCTTCCACCTCGGCGCGCGGCACCAGGGTGGGCCAGATGCCCAGCAGTTCGCTGGTGTTGTGCAGGCCGGTGAAGCCGCAGGTGTACGCGGGCCCGCTCAAGCCCATCCACGGAAAGAGGCGGCCAAAGCCATCGGCGGCGGCCTTGTCCTGCGTGCGCAGCACCAGGCGCGTCCAGATTTCGTTGGCCTGGTTCAGCGCGTCGGGCTTGGGCAGTGGCGCCAGCGCGCCGTGCGCGGAATTCAGGCCGGGGTATTCCACATACAGCTCGTCGTGGGGCACGCGCTTTTCCTTCAGCAGGGTACGGATGGTGGCTTCGGCGGCCTGGGCCTTGTCCCATGCGTCGGGCCAAGAGAAGCCCCAGGTGACTTCGGCCTTGTACCCATCGCGGTAGCCGGCCACCACCTTGAGCGTGTCGGGCGGTGCGGTGCCGCGCGCTCCCGTCAGGCGCACGCGGTCACCGCCTTCGTCCTGCAGCTGGATGCTGCCCATGTCGAGCACCACGTCGGGCGAGATATAGGCGTGCGGGTTGTGCACCTCGTAGAGCAGTTGTTGGCGCACGGTGTCGAAATTCACCAGCCCACCGGTGCCTGGCGCCTTGGTGATGACCGCGCTGCCGTCTTCCCACACCTCGGCCACGGGGTAGCCGATGTGCGCAAGGTCGGGAATGGCCTGCCAAGCGCCCTGGCTGCCGAAGTTGCCCCCACTGCCCTGCCCCGAACATTCCAGCAGGTGGCCCACGGTGAGGCCCTGTGCGAGGCGGTCGAGGTCGGGCTGCGCGGTGGCACCCGCGAGCTTCCAGCCCAGGCCATGCACGAGCGGGCCGAGAAAGAGCGCGGCATCGGCCACGCGCCCGGTGATGACGATCTCGGCCCCCGCGTCCAGCGCGGCCACGATGGGTGCCGCCCCCAGGTAGGCGTTGCCAAACACCAGCCGCTCGCGCACGCCGTGCAGCGGCGCGCCGGTGAACAGGTGGGCGTGGGCGTTGGCCGGCGCGTGCGGATCGAGCAGGCGGGGCAGCACGTCGTCGCCGCTGACCACGGCCACACGCGCGCGCCAGCCTTTGGCCTTGAAGGCGGCCAGCACGGCCTGCGCCGCGCCCTGCGGGTTCAGGCCACCGGCGTTGCACACCAGGCGCACGCCGCGCTCGCGCATGAGGGGCCACAGCTTCATCAGCAGCGGCACCACGTCGCGCGCGTAGCCCAGCGTGGGGTCGCGCTGGCGGTCTTTTTGCAGGATGGCGAGCGTGAGTTCGGCCAGGTGGTCGCTGGCGATGAACTGCACGCCGCCGCGCTCGATGCTCGCGGCGATGGGCTCCCAGTTGTCGCCGTAAAAGCCGAGGCCGGCGCCGATGCGGATGGACTTCATGAGGTGTTTCCCGAAGCAGATGCCGCAGCATACGGGTTTGCTCTATTTATGGAAAGCAGTTGCTTTTTAAAAATAGCGTTCCATGGCGCATCGGGGACTTCCGGCAGGGAGAACCCTAGCGCCAGTCTGCTGCAAGACCGCTATAAACACCGCACAACAAACGGGTCTGGCGTGCCAAGAGGGCTGCAACTGCAGCCCTGTGCACGCTGCCCCGAACACAGGAGACAAGCGCGTGCAACTGCTGCAACTGCTCATCAGCGGTGTGGCCCAGGGCTGTATCTACGGACTCATTGCCCTGGGTTTCGTGCTGATCTACAAGGCCACCGAAACGGTGAGCTTTGCCCAGGGCGACCTGATGATGGTGGGCGCCTTCTTCGGCCTCGCTGCCATGACCATGATGGGCTTTCCGTTCTGGCTCTCGGTGCCGGCGGCCATCATTGCCATGGGTCTGTTTGGTGTGGTGCTGGAGCGTGTGGTGATCCGGCCCATCCTGGGGCAACCGGCGTTCTCCATCGTGATGCTCACCATCGGCGTGGGCTACACGCTGCGCGGTCTCATCACCATGATCCCCGACATTGGTACCGACACGCACACGCTGCCGGTGCCCTATGCCAACGGTGTGTTGCGCATGGGGGCGCTGGTGGTGTCGGCCGAGCAGATCGTGGTGATCGGCTCCACCGCGGTGCTGTGCGCCGGGCTGTTTGCCATGTTCCGCTACAGCAAGCTCGGCATTGCCATGCAGGCCTCTTCTCAGAACCAGCTGGCGGCCTACTACATGGGCATTCCGGTGAAGCGGCTCAACGGCCTGGTGTGGGGCCTGGCGGCGGCGGTGGCGGCGGTGGCCGGCCTGCTGCTCGCGCCCATCACCTTCGTGCACGCCAACATGGGCTTCATTGGTCTGAAGGCGTTTCCGGCGGCGGTGGTGGGCGGCTTTGGCAGCCTGCCGGGGGCCATCGTGGGCGGGCTGATCATCGGGATCGTCGAAGCGCTCTCGGGCTTTTACTTGCCCGAAGGCTTCAAGGACGTGGCGCCCTACATCGTGGTGCTGCTGATGCTGGTGCTCAAGCCCAACGGCCTGTTCGGCGAGAAGCTAAGGAAGAAAGTATGAGGAAGCCAGCGCACCGGGGACACCACAACGCCATCCAGGGCCACGGCGGAACCGGCTTTGCCGGGCCGCTCGTGGCGCCCCCCTGGGGGGGTAGCGCCGCAGGCGATGCGGGGGGGCTATGAGATTCCTCTTCAAGACCGACTACGACCAGGACATCCGGCTGGCCAAGCACGGCGGCCACACCTTCTGGTACAGCGTGCTGGGCCTGTTCCTGGTGAGCGCCCCCTGGACCATTCCCGAGTACTGGCTCGCGCAGCTCACCTTCGTGCTGATCTATTCCATCGTCGGCCTGGGGCTGATGCTGCTGGCCGGCTTCACCGGGCTGTTCTCGCTGGGCCACGCGGCGTTTCTGGGTGTGGGCGCGTACACGCAGGCCATCATGGTCAATGCGGGCGTTCCGTTTCCCATTGCGCTGGCCTGCGCGGGCCTGCTCTCGGCGGCGGTGGGCATGGTGGTGGGCCTGCCGGCGCTGCGCGTCAAGGGCATCTACCTCGGCATGGCCACGCTGGCGTTTGGCTTCATCGTTGAAGAAGTGATCGCGCGCTGGGAACACGTGACGGGCGGCAACAAGGGCCTGATGGTGAACTACCCCAACCTCTTCGGCTGGGAGCTGGATTCCACCAACGAGTTCTACCTGCTGTGCCTGGTGGTCACGGTGCTGGCCACGCTGGGCATCGTCAACCTCATGCGCTCCAGCACGGGGCGCGCCTTCGTGGCCATTCGCGATTCGGAAATTTCGGCGCAGAGCATGGGCATTCACCTGGCCCGCTACAAGACGCTGAGCTTCGCGCTCTCGGCTGCGCTGGCCGGCATTGGCGGTGCGCTGTACGCGCACAAGATCCAGTTTCTGTCGCCCGAGCAGTTCAGCATCATCCAGTCGATTGATTTGCTGCTGATGGTGGTGATCGGCGGGCTGGGCTCGATCCATGGCGCGTTCCTGGGGGCGATCTTCCTCATCGTCATGCCGCAGCTCATTTCGCTCGGCAAAGACTTTCTGCCCGCGGCCATTGGCCAGGCGGCTGGCTTGCAGGGCGCGGTGTACGGCATCGTGCTGATCGCCTTCGTGCTGTTTGAACCCATGGGCCTGTATGGCCGCTGGCTCAAGGTGCGCACCTGGTTCCAGCTGTTCCCGTTCTACCGCAAGGGGTTGTTCAAGCGGCAGAAATCGTTCCAGAAATCGGACCGTCTGAAGTGAGCACCATGAACGACATCCTGCTTTCAGCCCAAAACCTGAGCGTGCGCTTTGGTGGCGTGCTCGCGGTGAACAACGTGAGCTTTGACGTCAAGCGCGGCGAGGTGTTCACCCTCATCGGCCCCAACGGCGCGGGCAAGACCACGGTGTTCAACCTGATCAGCCGCATCTACACGCCCACCACCGGCACCATCGACTACGCGGGCCCGGGCGGCATGCTGCGCCTGACCGAGCAGGCCCCGCACCAGATTGCCAAGCTGGGCATTGCGCGCACCTTCCAGAACATCGAGCTGTTCGAGCACGCCACGGTGCTGCAGAACCTGCTCATTGGCCGCCACACGCACCGCAAGACCGGCCTGTGGAGCGAACTCTTCTTCACCGGCAAGACGCGCGCGGCCGAGATCGAGGCGCGCGAAAAGGTGGAGCAAGTGATCGACCTGCTTGATCTGCAGCACCACCGCGAAAGCATGGTGGCCGGCCTGCCCTATGGCGTGCGCAAGGTGGTGGAGCTGGCCCGCGCGCTCTGCACCGAGCCGCAGCTGCTCCTGCTGGACGAACCCTCTTCGGGCCTGAACGTGGAAGAGACCGAAGACATGGCGTTCTGGATCACCGACATCAAGGAAGAACTGGGCATCACGGTGCTGATGGTCGAGCACGACATGAGCCTGGTGTCCAAGGTGTCTGACCGCGTGCTGGCCATGAGCATGGGCACCGAACTCGCCACCGGCACACCGGCTGAAGTGCAGGCCGACCCCGGCGTGATCGAGGCCTATCTGGGCAGCGTGGACGATGTGTCCAGCCTGCGCCGTGAAAACCACAAGGTGGCGTCATGAGCATCCCGACCACAGACGCCCCCGTGCTCAAGCTGCTCAACGTCGAGAGCGCGTACGGCCCCATCAAGGCCATTCGCGGTGTGAGCCTGCAGGTGCGCCGCAGCGAGATCGCCACCGTGCTCGGCTCCAACGGCGCGGGCAAGACCACCATCCTCAAGACCATCAGCGGCATCATCGACCCGCGCAAGGGCTCGATCGAGTTCAAGGGCGAGAACATCACCGCGCAAGACCCCGCGCTGATCGTGCAGCAGGGCCTGAGCCATGTGCCCGAAGGGCGCGAGGTGTTCCCGCTGCTCTCGGTGCGCGACAACCTGCTCATGGGCGCCTACACCCGCAAGGACCGCGACGGCGTGGCGCGCGACATGGAAGTGGTCTTCAACTACTTCCCCATCCTGCGCGAGCGCGCCGCGCAAGACGCCGGCTTGCTCTCGGGCGGGCAGCAGCAGATGCTGGCCATCAGCCGCGCGCTCATGGCCAACCCCGACCTGATCCTGCTGGACGAGCCCAGCCTGGGCTTGAGCCCGAAGCTCACCAAGGAGATCTTCGAGATCGTGGTGCGCATCAACCGCGAGCGCGGCACCACCATCTTGCTGGTGGAGCAAAACGCCAACATGGCGCTCAACGCGTCCGACTACGGCTACGTGCTGGAAAACGGCCGCATCGTCATGGAAGACACCTGTGCCCACCTGCGCGAGAAGGACGACATCAAGGAGTTCTATCTCGGCATGAAAGAGCAAGGTGCGCGCGGCGAGCGGCGGTGGAAAAAGAAGAAGAACTGGAGATAAGAATGAGCTACCTCTGGGACCTCTCACACATCAAGCCGCAGACCGAACAGGTGCTGCCGGGCGACACCATTCCTGCGGTGTTCTGGAACGGCGTGAAGGCGCGCGGCCCGTCGGTGTGGATGCGGCAGAAAGACTTCGGCATCTGGCGCAGCTGGACCTGGGACCAGACCGGCACCGCCGTGCGCGAGATCGCCCACGGGCTCATGTCGCTCGGGTTTGAAGCGGGCGAGACCGCGTCGATCCTTTCCAACACCACCGTGGAATGGGTGCTGAGCGACCTGGCCGTGCTGAGCGCGGGCGGCGTGGCCAACGGCATCTACCCAACCGACGCGGCCGAGCAGGTGCAGTACCTCTGCGACGACTCGCGCACCACGGTGCTGTTTGTGGAAGACGACGAGCAGCTCGACAAGGCGCTGGAGGTGCGCGCGCAGCTGCCCCGCCTGAAGAAGATCGTGGTGGTCGACATGGACGGCCTGCGCGACCTGAAAGACCCGCAGGTGATCAGCCTGGCCGCGCTGCGCGAGCTCGGCCGTGCGCACCTGGCCCAGCACCCCGGCATGGTGGAAGCGCGCGTGGCCGCCGTGAAGCCGGATGACCTCGCCATCCTGGTCTACACCTCCGGCACCACGGGCCGCCCCAAGGGCGCCATGCACAGCCACCAGGGGCTGGTCTACACCGTGCGCGGCTACAACACGCTGATTGCGCGCGACCAGAACGACGAGTGCATGTGCTTCCTGCCGCTGTGCCACATCGCCGAGCGCATGGGCGGCGAGTATTTCTCGATGTACACGGGCGCCAAGCTCAACTTCGTGGAGAACCCCGAGACCGTGCCGGAGAACGTGCGCGAGATCGCGCCCACGGTGTTCACCGCCGTGCCGCGCGTGTGGGAAAAGTTTTATTCGGGCGTGATGATCACGCTCAAGGAAGCGAGCCCGATGCAGCAGGCCGCCTACGCCTGGGCCATTGGGGTGGGCCAGCAGGTGGCCGACCTGGTGATGGCTGGCCAGCCCGTGCCCGGCGGTTTGCGCATGCGCTTCAAGCTCGCGCGCCTCATGGTGCTGGACAACGTGCGCAAGCTCATCGGCATTCACCGCGCGCGTTTTCTGGTGACGGGTGCCGCACCCATCTCGCCCGACCTCGTGCGCTGGTACCTCGCGCTCGGTGTGCCCATGCTGGAGGTGTGGGGCATGACGGAGACCTGCGGCGCGGCCACCGGTGTGCCGGCCGAGCGCATCAAGCCCGGCAGCATTGGCCCGGCGGCCACTTACAACGAGGTGAAGCTCGCGCCCGACACCGGCGAAATTCTGGTGCGCGGGCCCAACGTGTTCATGGGCTACCTCAACCTGCCCGAGAAAACCGCCGAGACCATCGACGCCGAAGGCTGGCTGCACACGGGCGATGTGGGCGTGGTCGATGAGGAAGGGTTTTTCCGCATCACCGACCGCATGAAAGACATCATCATCACCGCAGGGGGCAAGAACATCACGCCGAGCGAGCTGGAGAACGAACTGAAGTTCTCGCCCTACGTGACCGATGCCGTGGTGATCGGAGACAAGCGCCCCTACCTCACCGTCATCATCATGATCGACCAGGAGAACGTGGAGAAATATGCGCAGGACAACGACGTGCCGTTCTCCAACTACGCCAGCCTCACCCGCGCGCCCGAGGTGCAGGCACTCATCCAGGCCGAGATCGACCGCGTGAACAAGAAGTTTGCCCGCGTCGAACAGATCAAGAAGTTCTTCCTGCTCGACACGCAGCTCAGCGCCGAAGACGAAGAGCTCACGCCCACCATGAAGCTCAAGCGCAAGCTGGTGCAAACCAAATACGCCGACCAGATCCAGGCCATGTACCACTGAACACGGCCACCGCCCTGCCCGCCCCGGACCAACCCCCAGGAGACCCCACGTGACGACCGCCCGACATACCCTGATCGCCCTCGCGCTGAGCCTCTCTGCGGGCGCCAGCTTTGCCCAGACCCAGGGCGTGAGCAAGGACGAGATCGTCCTCGGCTCCATTCAGGACCTCTCGGGTCCGCTGGCGGGTTTTGGCAAGTCGGTGCGCCAGGGCATGGTGCTGCGCGTGGACGAGATCAACGAGCAAGGTGGCATCAATGGCCGCAAGATCCGCCTGCTGGTGGAAGACAGCAAATACGACCCGCGCAACGCCGTGCTGGCCGCGCAAAAGCTGGTGAACCAGGACAAGATCTTTGCCATGGTGGCCCACCTGGGCACCGCGCAAAACATGGCCGCCATGCCCGTGCAGTTCCAGAAGAACGTGGTGAACTTTCTGCCCGTGACCGCCGCGCGCGAAATGTACGAGCCCTTCCACAAGCTCAAGTTCGCCAACATCGGCCCCTACTACGAGCAGATGCGCACCTTCCTGCCGCGCATGGTCCAGGAGAAAAAACCCAAGGCCATCTGCGTGATCTACCAGGACGACGAGTTCGGCCTGGAAGTGCTGCGCGGCGCCGAAGAAGGCTTGAAGGCCCTCAACCTGCAGATGGTCGAGAAGACCTCCTTCAAGCGCGGCGCCACCGACTTCTCTTCGCAAGTGGCGCGCATGAAGGCCGCCAACTGCGACTTCGTGGTGCTCGGCACCATCATCCGCGAGACCATCGGCACCATTGCCACCGCGCGCAAGCTCGACTTCAACCCCACCTTCTTCGGCTCGCAGGCGGCCTACACCGACCTCATCCACAAGCTGGGCGGCCCGGCCATGAACGGCCTCTACGCCACCATGACCACGCAGCACCCCTACCTGGACGAAGCCTCGCAGCCCATTCGCTTCTGGGCCAACAAGTTCAAGACCAAGTTCAACGAAGACCCCACCGTGTTCGCGGTGTACGGCTACAACGCCATCGACATCTTCGCGCGCGCTGCCGGCCAGACCGGTGCCAACCTCACCACCGACGGCTTCGTGAAAGCCATGGACAGCATGACCATTCCGCCCGACATCTTCGGCTCGCCCGAACTGCGCTTCAGCCCGCAGCGCCGCTACGGCAGCATGGCCATGCGCCTGTCGCAGATTCAGGACGGCCGCTGGAAAGTCACCTCGGACTACGTGAACAAGTGAACGTCAACGGTGGCGCGCGCGGGGGCTCGACCGCGCCACCTTCCCTGTGAAAGAGCCCGGCATTTCCGACAGCAAAACCCTTTCAGGAGACATCCACCATGAAGACGACACTGATGGCCGCCGCCGCGCTGGCACTGGCCGCCGGCCCGGCCCTGGCACAGACGCAAGGCGTGAGCAAGGACGAGATCGTGCTCGGCTCCATCCAGGACCTCTCTGGCCCCATTGCCGCCTTTGGCAAGCAGGTGCGCCTGGGCATGATGCTGCGCGTGGACGAGGTCAATGAGCAGGGCGGCATCAATGGCCGCAAGATCAAGCTGCTGGTGGAAGACTCCAAGTACGACCCGCGCAACGCCGTGCTGGCCGCGCAAAAGCTGGTGAACCAGGACAAGATTTTTGCGATGGTGGGCCACATTGGCACCGCGCAAAACATGGCCGCCATGCCCGTGCAGTTCCAGAAGAACGTCATCAACTTCTTCCCGGTGACCGCCGCGCGCGAAATGTACGACCCCTTCCACAAGCTGAAGTACTCGTTTGCCGCCACCTACTACGACCAGATGAAGATCATGGTGCCCAAGCTGGCCAAGGAAAAGGGCGCCAAGAAGATCTGCACCATGTACCAGGACGACGAGTTCGGCCTGGAAGTGAAGCGCGGCGCCGAAGACGGCCTGAAGGCCGCGGGCATGAGCCTGGCGGTGGAAACCTCTTACAAACGCGGCGCCACCGACTTCGCCAGCCAGATGCAGAAGCTCGCCTCCGAGCAGTGCGACATGGTCGTGCTCGGCACCATCATCCGCGAGACCATTGGCGGCATTGCCACGGCCAAGCGCCTGGGCTTCAACCCCACCTTCATCGGCTCCAGCGCCGCCTACACCGACCTCATCCACAAGCTCGGCGGCCCGGGCATGAACGGCTTTTATGCCGCCATGTCGGTGCAGAACCCCTACACCGACGAAGCCTCGCAACCCATTCGCTTCTGGGCCAACAAATACAAGACCAAGTTCAACGAAGACCCCACCGTGTTCTCGGTGTATGGCTACTCCGCCATCGACGCCTTCCTGCGCGCCGCTGGCAAGGCCGGCAGCAACCTCAACACCGACAGCTTCATCAAGGCTATGGACGGCATGACCATCCCGCCCGACATTTTTGGCAGCGCTGAAATGACCTTCACCGCCACCAAGCGCCTGGGCAGCAACGCCTCGCGCCTGTCGCAGATTCAGGACGGCCGCTGGAAGGTGATCTCCGAGTACGTGAAGATCGACACCACCGCCAAGTGATGCACCGCGTATGACGCTGCCTGCCTTGGCAGGCCATGCGTGAACCGCCAGCGCCTCGTGTGCTGGCGGTTTTTTTTCGCCGGTGGACGAATGCCCTGAATTCCCGGTGAAACCCCAGGCCAGCAAAGCCGCGCGGAAACAGCGAAGGTCTGCACCCGGGGCCATTCCGCCCGGCCAGACCATTCACTCAAGATGCTCGACTTCTTCCGCACCTATTCCGAACAGCTGGAGATCCTGATCGAAGGCGACAACCCCTACGCCGACCAGCTGCTGCGCCACGCCGATGTGGACCTGCTGCGCAACCACCTGCAGCGCGACGAACGCATCACCGCCTACGCCACCGGCCGCTCGGTGGGCGTGGGCCGAACGATCTGGGTGGTCACCAGCCAGTCGTTGCTGGTGGTGCAGACCGGCAAATACCCCGGCGTGCGCAAGGTGGCGTTGGCCAGCATCGAGCAGGCAGACGCCGAGCAAGGCCGCTACGGCCACGCCCTGAACGCCCAACTGGCCGGCTCGCGCCTGGGCCTGTATGGCGTGGCGCAGAGCTTTGCGGTGCTCACCCTGCGCGCCCTGGCCCGCCCCGCCGGCCAGGAAGCCACCCACGGCATCGGCCAGACCGCGCTGAGCGAAGAAGCCCAGGCCCACGCCGAACACGCCTTCGCCGATCTGGCCCTGCGCGCCCAGCCCCTGCTGGCCCGCAGCGATGCCGAAGCGCGGCAACTGCTGCAGCAAAGCGCCGACCGCGCGCGCAGCGAAGGCCAGCAGCACGCCCCCGAAGCCGCGTAAACCCCGCCACCCAGCGCCCCCGGCTGCGGGGGCCTAGCATCGGGGCATGCCCACGCTGTCCCCCGCCCAAGCCCTGTGGCTCGCCGACGCCATCCTGGCGCTGCACGTGGGCATCGTCGTCTTCGTGGTGGGCCTGCTGCCCCTGGTCTTGATCGGCGGCGCACTCGGCTGGCGCTGGGTGCGCCACTTCGGCCTGCGCCTCACCCATCTGGCCCTGATAGTGTTCATTGCCGCACAGGCCTGGCTCGGCCAGCTCTGCCCGCTCACCGTGTGGGAACAAGACCTGCGCCGCCTGGCCGGCCAAAGCGGCTACCGCGAAAGCTTCATTGAGCACTGGCTCTCGCGCCTGCTGTATTGGGAGGCGCCTTGGTGGGTGTTTGTGGCAGCGTATACGGGGTTTGCGGTGGGGGTGGGGGTGGCTTGGTGGGGGGTTAGGCCTTTGATGCGCAATAGGCGCTGAACTTCCAGAAGGCGATAACCTTTACAGCCGTCAATACGCATGGTTTCTCACACTTTGCTCACCGCAGCGGCCTACAAAGGCTTGTCCAATTGAGAACGACTCATATGATTCAGCGGGCACCCAATCGGTGCAAAACTGTCGAAGGACTTCGCGCGTTCGATCTGCACAAACTAGCATCGCGCGCCAGATTGCTAGCGACAGCGTTATCCAGCAAATAGATTGGATCGGGGGGAGAGATGAACTTTGTCAAAGAGGGTGCGATGGCAGCGCAAACCACTGCGCACCACGCAAAGTACTTCGCGTGGGAGCTGACGCGCCGCCGCGCGGCATCTGAAGAAGATCGCCTGGCGCAGTCGCTCTTTGATGCCAGCGTTGACCTCAACCCGCAGCGTGTGGAGCAGCGCATTGGCCGCTGCCACCGCTACGGCCAGCGGTTTGACGTGGTGGTCATCAACTTCCTGAACCAGCGCAACGCGGCCGACCAGCGTGTGCTGGAGCTGCTGCAAGACAAATTTCACCTGTTCGACGGCGTGTTCGGCGCGTCTGACCAGGTGCTGGGCCAGATCGAGAGTGGCATCGACTTTGAAAAGCGCATCGCCGAGATTTACGACCGGTGCCGCACCCCGGCCGACATTGACGCCGCCTTTGCGCAGCTCCGCACCGAGCTGGATGCCGACATCCAGGCCCGCATGCAAGAGACCGAAAAGCTCTTGCTGGAGCATTTCGATGCGGACATTCACGACCTGCTGCGCAGCCAGAAAGAGCGTGCCGAAAGCCAGCTCGACCGCATCACCCGGTTTTTCTGGTGGGTCACACAGTACGTGCTGGCAGGTCTTGCCCGGTTTGACAACACCAAGCTGGGCTTCGACCTGCAGGTGCCCCCCGTGATGCTGGCGCCCACCGGCGCCTACCAGCTCATCCGCAAAGGCGAAACACCGCCCGAGCACGCCCGCGTCTACCGGCTGACCCACCCGCTGGGCCAATACGTGCTCGACACCGGGCGCAACCTGCAAGCTCCCCTGCAGAGCCTGACTTTTCACTACGGCAGCCACAAGCCCCGCATCAGCATGGTGGAGCGCCTGGTGGGGCAAAGCGGCTGGATGCAGCTCAGCCTGCTGGAGCTCGACAGCTTTCAGCACGAAGAACACCTGGTGTTCACGGCCCTCACGGACACCGGGGAAGTGCTGGACCAGGAAAGCTGCGAGAAGCTCTTCTACCTGCTGGCCACCACGACCGACCTGCAAACCAGCCCGCCCATGGAGCTGCAGGCCAACGCCCAGCGTCAGCTGGAGGCCACCCTCAGCCGTGCACTGGAGCTCAGCGGCCGGGCCTTGAGCGACTGAAAGCCTTGGTGCAGCGCGGTGCGGTAGCGCAGGGCTTCTTTGGTGGCCGGGTCGGCGTTGTCATGCCCCTGTGCGTACTGGAACAGCTGGTCGGTCGTGGTGACGATGTTTTCGATTTCTGAGCTGTCTTTGGCTTCCAGCAGCGGGATGGTGTTGATCAGCATCGCCTGGTTGGGGATCAGCTCGGCGGCCTGCTTGAGTTCGGCCAGCGCCGCGCGGGCCTCGATGCAGGCCTTGAGCACTGACCGGGTCTCCAGCTCGTGCGCCGGGGGCAGCGCAGGCAGCTGGTTGTGGGGTTGCTCGGGATGCCAGGCAAGGGCGGCGTCGGTCATGATGCAAAAAGCTAGTTTTGGCGACAAGTGGACAGCTTATGTCGCCACTGACGGCACGTCAACGAAACATGTTCCTGTTTCAATGAAATGGCGACACGTTCGGAGTTCATGTCGCTCTTGACGACATGAACTCCCCGACATGTCGTCAAATATCAATTTCAAGAACATTAAATCACGCTCCAACGCACCACAAACAGGCTTTGGTTGCGGCTGGCGCGGTGCAGGCGTTTCTGCAGGGCGGCAATGAGCGCGTCGCGCCGGGCTTCGATTTCGTCTTCCACAGCAAAGATGTCTTGCCGCTGGCGGCGCTGCTCGGTTTCGGTCTTTCGGATGTCTTGCTGCAGGCGCTGGGCGTCTTCCATGCTGAGCGCCATGCGGGCCTGGCGTTTCAGGCCTTTGAGCTTGAGCTTGGTGTCTTTGAGGGCCTGCTCGGCGGAGGCGATGCGGTCTTCGGCCCAGGCTTCGAGCTTGTCGCGCTCTTGCTGGAAGAACTGGTCGTTGTGCACCGCCACCGCCGTGGACGTCTGCCGCACCCTTAAAGGGGTGGACATGGACATCCGCCGCACCCCGGGCACCCAGCTCGCCAACGACCGCAGCGGTGAGGTTGTCTACACCCCGCCCGAAGGCGAAGCCCGCCTGCGCGACATGTTGGCCAACTGGGAGCGCTTTCTGCACAACCAGACCGAGCTGGACCCCTTGATCCGCATGGCCGTGGGTCACTACCAGTTCGAAGCCATCCACCCGTTCATCGATGGCAACGGTCGCACTGGCCGGGTGCTCAACATCCTCTATCTCATTCAGGAAGAGCTGTTGGGTCTGCCTATCTTGTACCTGAGCCGCCATGTGATCGCGCACAAGGCCGACTACTACCGCCTGCTCCTCGATGTCACGCGCGACCAAGCCTGGGAACCCTGGCTGATCTTCATGCTGCAGGCCGTGGCCGAAACCTCCAAATGGACAACCGGCAAGATCGCCGCCATCCGCACGCTGGCCGAACACACCACCGATCACGTGCGCACCCGCCTGCCCAAGATCTACACCCGCGAGCTGGTGGACGTGATCTTTGAGCAGCCCTATTGCCGCATCGGCAACCTGGTGGACAAAGGCATCGCCCAACGCCAGGCCGCCTCACGCTACCTGCACGACCTTGCCGCCCTGGGCGTGTTGCGCGAAATGCCGATTGGCAAAGAGAAACTCTTCATTCACCCCAAGCTGATGCAACTGCTCAGCCGGGACAACAACCAATTCCAGCCTTACGCCTGAAAGCGCCAGCCATGAGCACCACCAACGACAACAAGCGCCAGCAGCTCATCAGCAAGCTCAGAGAGATGTTCCAGATGGACCAGGCCGACCTGGACTTTGGCATCTACCGCATCATGAACGCCAAGCGGGAAGAAATCAGCCAGTTCCTGGAGGAAGACCTGCTGCCCACGCTGCGCACCACGCTACAAGAGTTTCAGCCAGCTGGCCTTGCCGACAAGCAAAAGGAACTGGCCGACGCCGTCTCCAACGCCAAGAAGCTCAAGATCGACCCTGACAGCCTGGAGGTGGTGCAACAGCTCAAGGCAGAGCTGGCCGAAGGCGGCGACCTGGACCGCATGGAAGACCAGGTGTATTCGGACCTCTACACCTTCTTCAGCCGCTACTACCAGGACGGTGACTTCCTCTCCCTGCGCCGCTACAAAGAGGGCGTGTACGCCATGCCTTATGAGGGGGAAGAAGTAAAGCTGCACTGGGCGAACGCCGACCAGTACTTCATCAAGTCAGCCGAGAACTTCACCCGGTATGCCTTCAAAACCACTCAGGGCCGGGTGCGCTTCGAGCTCACATACGTCAGCACCGAGCGAGACAACAACAAGGCCATTGCGGGTGGCGAGCGCAGGTTCATCCTCGCAGATGCCCCCTTGTTCCTGGACGGTGATGAGTTGATCATCTACTTTGAGTACCGGCCCGATGCAGAAAAACGGAAACAGAAAGACCTGAACGCCCAAGCCATCGAAGCGCTGCTGAGCCTGCCAGAAGGGGCGCCGTTGTCTCAAGGCATTTCAGGCTGGGGAACCTGGAAGAGCGCGCTCGCCCATCTCGCAGCAACGGAAAAGAACAAGACGCGGACGCTGCTCGAAAAACACCTCACCGACTACACCGCACGTAACAGCTTCGACTACTTCATCCATAAAGATCTGGGGCGGTTCATGCGCCGGGAGCTGGACTTCTTCGTCAAGAACGAGGTCATGCACCTGGACGACATTGAGAGTGAATCGGCTCCTAAAGTGCAAGGCTATCTGGCGCGAATCAAAGGCATGCGCCGTATCGCGCACAAATTGATCGACTTCTTGGCACAGCTGGAAAACTTCCAGAAGCGACTTTGGCTCAAGCGAAAGTTTGTGCTGGAGACCAACTGGCTCATCACGCTGGACCGGGTACCTGAGGCGCTGTACCCAGACATCTGCAAAGCAGCCGAGGTTTCCGTCTGCGGCTGGGACGGCCTGCCGCGCAACCAGCGCGAAGAGTGGATCAGACTTTTCGCCATCGATCAGCCGATAGTGCCGCCCGCCCAAGGAACGGAAGGCGAGCTGTTCAAAGAGGCAACGGTCCCGTACTCGGTACCTTTAACGCCGGCTCTTTTGAAGGCACATCCTTTCCTCACACTGGACACCGCTTTCCTCGACGATGAACTGAAATACGACATCTTGTCGCGAATCGACGATCTGGAAGAGGCCACACAAGGTGTGCTCGTCCACGGGGAGAACTTTCAGGCTTTGAATCTGCTGACAGAGCGCTATAGAGAACAGATCAAGACCATCTACATCGACCCGCCTTACAACACCGGTAGCGATGAATTCATCTACAAGGACGCCTACCAGCGGTCGTCATGGATGTCCTTGATGCACGACCGGTTGCTGGCAGGCAAAGCGCTGCAGCCACCAGAGGGCACGATCACCGTCAGCATCGACGACGATGAGATGCACCGCCTTGCCACCTTGCTCAATGTCACTTATGGCGACCATGAACTGGCGAAGCTGGTGTGGGACCGTAACCGCAAGAATGACGCGAAGTTCTTTTCAGTCGGTCACGAATACATGCTCGTGTGGGCCAAAGACAAGGACCACCTGGTTCAACAAGGCGTCAAATTTCGGGAGCCCAAGGAAGGGCTGGACGATGCCAAGAAGGTTTTCAAGAAGCTGAAGAAGTTGCACGGTGAGAACTGGGATGCTGTCCGGGAGGGTTGGAAGGCCTGGTTCGACGATATCCCTGTGTCCGACCCTCGGCGGCGGCTGATGAGGTACACAAAGGTGTCAGCACGCGGTCCTTACCGGGACGACGGGAACCTTAGCTGGCCCGGTGGAGGCGGGCCGAGGTACGAGATTCTTCATCCAGAAACAAAGCGCCCATGCAGGGTGCCTTCAAGAGGATGGATCTTCCCCAACCCCGAAAGATTTTGGGAAGAGCACGAGAAAGGGCGAATTGCCTTTGGTGATGATGAGAACAGGGTGCCAAGTGGAATCTCGTACCTCTTCGAAGATTCCGAACACCAGGTGATGCCGAGCGTCTTCTATAGCTACGCGCAGTTGGCAAGTCAGAAGTTTGATTCGCTTTTTGGGTCGCGAGTGTTTGACAACCCAAAGCCATGGCCAGACTTGATGCGAGTGGTCCGATATCTTGACGTTGGCGGTGGAACCGTTCTCGATTATTTCGCGGGGTCCGGATCGACAGGTCATGCAGCCATCGACTTACGGCGAGATCACCAGATTGATCAGCGGTATGTGTTGGTCGAGATGGGCGCGCACTTTGACAAGGTCCTCAAGCCTCGCATCCAAAAGGCGGGCTACGCCTCATCGTGGGACGACGGCCGGCCGACGACAAAAGACGGCGTCTCACAGGTCGTCAAGTACGTGAGGCTGACCGCCTGCCTGCTGAGCTACTACCAGCAGCTGCGTGTGTTCGAGGACCGACAGGGGCAATACAAGGCCTTTGCAGTGGAGAAGCCGCTGTGGGTGTTTGTGGGCAGCAAAGTCACGGCGGTACGCACCGAGGCCAAACGGCAGGTGTCGGACGTGGTCGATATCTTGCTGTTCCTGGCGGAGCTGGTGGCTGACAAAGCCAAGACGGTCACGCACATTCAAAAGCTGTTGAGTGGGGACACGGGCCTGCTGGACCAGCAGCAGCGCGATACCTTTGCCGAGGCGTTTCCTTACCTCGCGCAGCAGGGTTTAGGTGCTCAGGCCGTGTATTACGACATCCTAAAGTTGTTGTTCAACGCACCTTCTGGCGGCAGCTTGCATGTGGAATATCTGACCGGCGGAGACGGTGAGCTGGCCTTGCGAGTGGGCGCCGCTGAGGAGCCTTTTGGTGTGGTGAACGTGGGCGACGCGAAGAAGGTGGCCGACCTGTGCGAGGAACACCCGCAGTGGCTGCACGTGTCTGAACGGCCCTTTGGCGATTCGCTGTTCCGTTCTTTGAACGACAAGGACTCCAAGCTGACGGTACTCATTGGGTCCAAGCGCTTCACCGAAGGCTGGAACAGCTACCGCGTGTCAACGCTGGGTCTGATGCATGTGGGACAGAGCGAGGGCTCCGAGATCATCCAGCTGTTTGGGCGCGGTGTGCGCCTTAAAGGGTTTGCGTCCAGCCTGAAGCGTAGCCGTGCCATTCACTGGGCAGCCAAAGACAAAGAACTTTTGTGGGTGACCAAAGACGCTTACCTGCCGGTGCTGGAGACGCTGAACGTGTTCGGGGTCAAGTCCGATTACATGGAGCGCTTCAACGAGTTCCTGGAAGGCGAGGGCATCAAGAAGCCCGATGACCGCCAGACGTTCGAAATTCCGGTGCGCATCAAGCTGCCTACAACCCCCTTGATCACCGTGAAGGTGCCCGAAGACATCAACTTCAAGAAAAGAGAGAAGGCAACCCTGGCCACTGCCGACACCATCGCGCTGAGGCCGGGTGACATCGTGCTGGACTGGTATCCACGTGTGGCGTCCAAGACGAGCCGCGGTGTGGCGTTTTCGCAGATCCAGACGGGGCGAAACCGGGCCTTTCTGGGCCAGGAGCATCTGGCCTTCATGAACTTCGACGCCATCTACATGGCGCTTCAACAGCTGAAGGCCGAACGAGGCTGGCACAACCTGAACCTGGGGCGCGACACGCCACGGGCCTTGCTGCAGCCCGGCAACGACTGGTACACCTTGTACGTGCCACCAGAGGTCATGCAAGCCGACAGCTTCGAGAAAGTCCACGAGTGGGAAGAGATCGCGACGGCACTGCTGCGCAAGTACTGCGACCGCTTCTACAAGGTCAAGAAGGATGCTTATGAGGCACCGCACCGCATCTACCAGGAACTCAGCCCGACCGACCCCAATTTCATCGACGCCTACAAGGTGCTGGTGGACCGGTCTGAGAAGCTGATCATCCAGCGCCTGATCGAGCTGAAGGAGCACATCAGCGACGGCAACCTGAGCGACTTCAACATCGGTGGCAAGGGTGAGGCGATCTACTTTGACCAGCACCTCTACTCACCGCTGCTGCACCTGCGCAACGGGGTGGACAGCGATCTCCTAAGCGTCACCCCGGTGCAGCTGAACGAAGGTGAGCGGGACTTCGTCGTGGACCTGCGAACTTACTGCCAGAGCCGGCCTAGCTGCCTGGAGGGCAAAGAGGTGTACCTGCTTCGAAACCAGTCCAAAGGGCGTGGGGTGGGGTTCTTCGAAGCAGGCAACTTCTTTCCGGACTTCATCCTGTGGGTGTTGGACCGCGGCCACCAACACGTCATCTTCGTCGACCCGAAGGGGATCTTGCGGTGCGAAGGACTCAACGACCCCAAGCTGCGTTTCTTTGAAACGATCAAAGAGATCGAGGCCAAGCTGGGGGACAAAGACGCTGGGCGAAAGGGCAAGGTCTCGCTGCATTCGTTTGTAGTGTCGAACACGCCTTTGGGAGCGGTTCGGTGGTGGCAGCCTGGTATGGCGACTGTCGAGGACTTTGCGGAGCGGCATGTGCTTTTTCAGAAAGAAGCCGGAAGCAAGAGCTATGTCGAACAGATTTTTGCAAGGGCTTTGACCTGAAGACGTTTTCGATACGCGGTCAACGGCCCTAGGGCCTGGTGTGCATTCCCGCACACCCGCGCCGCTTGATGACGCAGCGCGCACAAATACACGGCGAACGAGGGGCTTGAGACCTCAAGAGCGTGCACGGGGTGTCGAAAGACATTGAGCACTCTGCATCCGTGACGCCATGACCACCACAGCGCTCCAAGAACCGCCCTCAGTCGATGTGCCTGAAGGCAATGTCTCGGTGCCAACGGTGCTGATGGTGGATGACGAGCCTTCGGTGTTGAGCGCCTTGCGCCGTGTGTTCCGTGCGCAAGGCATCCAGACGCTGCAGGCCACCAGCGGTGCCGAGGGGTTGGTGCTGCTGGCTTCGAACCGGGTCGACCTGGTGGTGTCGGACATGCGCATGCCCGAGATGGACGGCGCGCGGTTCCTGGAGCGGGTGAAGGAGCACGACCGCAGCATCGTGCGCATCCTGCTCACCGGCTATGCCGACATGTCTTCCACCGTGGCCGCCATCAACAAAGGCGCCATCCACCGCTTCATTGCCAAGCCCTGGGACGACAACGAACTGGTGCTGGCCGTGCGCGAGGCGCTGGTTCGCCGTGGGCTCGAGCAAAAGAATGCCGAGCTCACCGAGCTCACGAAGCGGCAAAACGAGCAGTTGCGCGAAGCCAACCAGACGCTGGAATCCCGCGTGGAGGCGCGCACCGTCGAGCTCCAGCAGATCAACGGCATGCTCGACGCCGCCTACGAAGACCTGAACAACACTTTCGTGCACGCCGTGAACGTGTTTTCCAGTTTGCTGGAAATGCGCGGCGGGCAGTCCGGTCACTCGCGGCGGGTGGCCGAGATCAGCCGGGAAACCGCCAAGCGCCTGGCGATGTCGGAGCGCGAGATTCGCGACGTGTACCTCGCAGCGCTGGTGCACGACATCGGCACCATCGGGTTCCCCGACGCGATGCTGGGCAAGGCAATCTCGGCGTTCACGGCAGACGAGCACCAGCGCTACCGGCGCCACACCATCGACGGCGAAACGGCCTTGATGGCCATGACCCAGCTGCAGGCGGTGGCGCGGATCGTGCGCCAGCACCACGAAAGGCCGGACGGCAAGGGCTTCCCCGATGGCCTGAGCGGCCCCGACATCGTGCCGGGCGCCCGCATTGTGGCGGCGGCCTCCGGGCTGGACGACTTGCTCCAGGGCAACATGGGCCAGCAACGCTATTCCATGGAGAACGCCAAGCGGATGCTGTTGGGCGGCATCGACACCCACTACGACCGCACGGTGATCGAGACCATGGTGCAGGTGGTGGACGACATGGCCAAGGCGGCCAAGGCCGATGTGCACCTGGACGTGCGCGAGCTGCGGCCCGGCATGGTGCTGGCGCGGGCCATGGTGTCGTCCAAGGGCACCACCTTGCTGGCGGCGGGGCATGTGTTTGACGAACGCATGGTGCGGCAGGTGCAAGAGTTTTCCAGGCGCGAAAGCGTTCGCATGAGCCTGTGGGTACAACGCGCTTCGGTCCCCAGCGACGACCGTGCAGCGCCCACGCAGGGAGCCCAGTGATGCCGGGCACCAGCGCCGCACCCAGCCCGACGTCGAGCTTTGCCAGCGACATCGTGGATGCGGTGGCGGTGCCGGCGGCGCTGCTCAAAGACGGTTGCATCGTCTGCGCCAACGACGCGCTGTGCCGCCTGAGCTCGCGCAGCCAGGCAACGCTGACGGACTTGCCACTGATCCAGCTGGTGGACGAGGCCACCCGCCCGCAACTGGGGCAGGCGGTGCACGCCTGCGCGCAGCAGGGTGTGGTGCCGCCCGCGGTGTCGGGCTCCATCGTCACGCCCGACGGCGGAGAACGGCCGGTGGAGCTCCATTCACGGCGGATCTTTCTGGAGGGTCAGCCGCTGGTGGTGGTGACCTGCATCGACCTCAGCGATGTGATGCATGTGCAAAACAGCCTGATGGACATGACCAAGCTGTTGTCGCAGATCATCGACGGCGGGTCGGTGGCGTCCATGGTGATCGACCGCTACCACCGCGTCACACACTGGAACACCGCCTGCGAGCAAACCACCGGCATCAAACGCAGCCAGATGCTGGGCTCCCGCGATGCGTGGAAAGCGTTTTACAGCGAACACCGGCCCATGCTCGCGGACCTGATCGTTGACGGGTCGGACGACGAGACGATGCAGTCGTTTTACGGCGGGAAGCTGGTGCGCTCGGCGAGCATTGCGGGGGCAATCGAGGTCGAGGCCTTCTTTCCGCAGCTGGGTGATTCGGGGCGGTGGTTGTTCTTCACGGCAGCACCTTTGCGCGACGCCGACGGCAAGGTGATCGGCGCCATTGAAACCCTGCAAGACGTGACGACCCGCCGGCGTTCGCAAGAGGCGCTGCTGCTGCACCACGCCGAGCTGGAAGAGACCGTGAGGCAGCGCTCGGCAGAGCTGGCCGCCACCGCCCGCGACCTGGAGCTGTTCATTGCCAACTCGCCCATCGGCGTGGCCTTCACGCACAAGGGCATCATCCAGCGCGTCAACCCGGCCATGGCGGCGATGTTCGGCTACCAGGGCCCCGACATGATCGGTCTGCCCGGGCGCGCGGCCTACCTGTCTGACGAAGACTGCGACAAGTTCACGGCCGACACGGCGGCCCGGCTCGCCAAGGGCGAACCCATCCACACCGAGATGTGGATGCGCCACGCCGATGGCCATGCCATCTGGGTGCAGATCGACGTCTACATGGTCAGCACCAGCGACTCGAACCGGGGCACCTGGTGGATGATGCAAGACCGCTCCGACATCCGATCCGCCCAGGAACAGCTGCAGGTGCGCATCAACGAACTGGCGGCCATGAACCACCAGCTCGACGAGGCGCAGAAGCAGTTGCTTCAGCAGGACAAGATGGCTTCCATTGGCCAACTGGCCGCAGGGGTGGCGCACGAGATCAACAACCCGATCGGCTTCGTCAGCTCCAACCTGAACACGCTGCGCCAGTACGTGGAGGGCCTGCTGAGCCTGAACTCGGCATGCGAAGCGGCGCTGGCCGCCCCGGGCGACCCGGGTGTGAACGACGCGCTGGGCAAAAAGCGGCAGGAAGTGGAGATGGATTTCCTGCGCGAAGACCTGCCCTTGTTGCTCGACGAATGCACCGAAGGCCTGGGGCGGGTGAAGAAGATCGTGCAAGACCTCAAGGACTTCTCGCGGGTCGATCACTCGGACTGGCAAGAGTCCGACCTGAACGTGGGCCTGGAGTCCACGCTCAACGTGGTCCGCCATGAGGTGAAGTACAAGGCCGAGGTGGTGAAGAAGCTGGCGCCGCTGCCGGCCGTCACCTGCCTGGCCGCGCAGCTCAACCAGGTGTTCATGAACCTGATCGTGAACGCCGCGCATTCGATTGCCGACAAGGGAACCATCACCCTGTCCACAGGCGTGCAGCAGGGATGGGTCTGGGTGCAGGTGGAAGACACGGGCTGCGGCATGAGCGAAGACGTGCAGCGCCGGATCTTCGAGCCCTTCTTCACCACCAAGGACGTGGGCAAGGGCACCGGCTTGGGCATGTCGCTGTCTTTCTCCATCGTTCAAAAGCACGGCGGCTCCATACAGGTGCGCTCCACCGAAGGCGTGGGCACCGCCATGCGTGTGTGGCTGCCAGTCGAGGGGCCTGGCTCGCTGGCCAAAGACGCCGCACCACCCCACTGGGAACACAGCCATGAACACACCGCCTGAAACGGTCATCCACGGTGCCGCGGCCACGGCGCCCCCCAGGCCGCAGGCAACGCCGCCAGCACCCGCACGGCACCGCACGCTGCTGCTGGTGGACGACGAAGAATCGATTCTTTCGGCGCTCAAGCGCGTGTTCCGTCGCGACGGGTACCAGGTGATCACCGCCACCAGCGGCGCCCTGGGGCTGGAGGCGCTGACGCGCCAGCCGGTCGACGTGATCCTGTCGGACCAGCGCATGCCCGGCATGACCGGCATCGAGTTCTTGCGGGAAGCCCGCCGCCTGTACCCGCACACGCTGCGCATGACCTTGTCGGGCTACACCGACCTGCAATCCATCATCGAGGCCGTCAACGAAGGCGCGGTGTACAAGTTCCTCACCAAACCCTGGGACGACGAGCTCTTGCGCAGCCATGTGGCCCACGCCTTCGAGCAAAGCGAGCTGGCGGCGGAAAACGCCCGCCTGTGGGCCGCAGTGCAGCAGGCGAACCACGAACTGGCCCTGGCCAACGAACGGCTGGAGCACATGGTGCGCGACGAAGGCGAACGCCGCAAGGCGATGCAGAACGCGGCCGGTGCGTCACGCGACGCGCTCGACGGTTTTCCCATGGCTGTTTTCGGTATCGGTGCCGATGGCGCCCTTGCCTATGTCAACCGCCAGGCGGTGGTTCAGTGGCCCGAATGGTCGAGCGCCCTGGGCGCAGAGCCGGAGCCAGCCATGCAGCAGGTGCTGGCGACCTTGATGCACACACCGCAGCCGCCGGACACGCAGGGGCGGCAAACCACCATCGAGGGACGCAGCGCCAGGGCATGGATCTGTCCACTGAAGGGGCAGGAGCAGCCGCTGGGGCATCTGCTGCTGGTGCAGTTGCTGCCAGACGCGGTCGCTGCGGCAGGGGTGCCAGCGTGAGCGCGGTTCAAGCGCTCCCCACCGCCCGACATCTGGAGCCCGCCGCCTGGGCCCGCTGCATCGTCTCGCTGCCATCGATGCCCAGCGCCTTCAGCGCGGCCGTCCGGCTGCTGGGTAACGACAACGCCTCGGCCGCCTCCTGCATCAGCGCGATCGAGCGCGATCAAGCCCTGACCGTGCGCGTGCTTCGCCTGGCCAATTCACCGTT
Organism: Synechococcus sp. UW140; assembly: GCA_943371335.1. Taxonomy (GTDB): domain Bacteria; phylum Pseudomonadota; class Gammaproteobacteria; order Burkholderiales; family Burkholderiaceae_C; genus Hydrogenophaga. The sequence continues at coordinate 185,853 of CALRUK020000004.1, forward strand.
CTATGGTGCGCAAGGCCAGGTGTCGCGCATCGGCGATGCGGTGCAGATGTTGGGCCTGCGCACGGTGGCCAGCGCGCTGGCGGCTGTGTCGTTGCGCAGGGCGCTGGGCTCGCTGCGCTGCTCGGAATTCCACTTTGCAAACTACTGGCGGCACACGCTGTGCACGGCGATCGCGGCCCGCGAGCTTGCCCAGCTCGCATCGCTGGACGTGGGCGAAGCCTTCTTGCTGGGCCTGCTGCACGACGTGGGCAAGGTGATCCTGGCCATGACCAGCCCGGAGCTGGAAACCCAGGCCTTGCAACTCGCCAGCGCACAGGGGATTCCGCTGCACGAAGCCGAACAGCAGCTGTTCGGCGTGACGCACGCAGAGGTGGGCGCCGTTGTGGCCAGGCAATGGAACTTCCCCGCCCATTTCGCCCAGGCGATCGCCGACCACCACCGGCCGCCAGCCGCCACGGCAGACGGTGGGTTGTCCCTGGCGGGGCTGGTCCATCTGGCCAACGACATGGCGCATCACCTGGAAGCGCCCACCCCCGACGTCGAAGCCCTGTGGCAGGAGCCGGTGTGGGCGACCTTGAGATGCAGCGAGCCGCAGCGGCGCGCCTTGATCGCACGCATCAGCGACGAGCTTCAGATCATGTCGAGCGCCTGAGGCTCAAGAAACGATGTAAGCCCCAGCCCCCACACACAGCAGCTTGCCGTCCGCCCCCAGAAACTCCATGCGCGTGTTGGCCACGCGCGAGCCCAGGCGCAGCACTTCGGCGTGCATGGTGAAGTGCTCGCCCACGCAGGGGCGCAGGTAGTCGATGCGCAGGTCGATGGTGCCGAGCTTGCTGAAGCGCTGCAGGCGTTGCAGCGGGGGTTCTTCCATGTGGCGTGCGCCGATGGCGGCCACGCAGGCCAGGCCGCCCAGCGCGTCCAGACAGGCGCTGACCACGCCGCCGTGCACGCGGTTGTGCTGGTAGTGGCCCACCAGGTCGGCCTTCATGGGCAGCCGGCCGCTGACCTTGTCGGGCCCGATGTCGGTGATCTGCAGGCCCAGCACGCGGTTGAAGAAGATCTTTTCTTCAAACAGGTTTTTGAGCGCATCGACGAACTCGGGTTCGAACGCGACGGGCGTGGCAGGGGCGGCGGGGGTGGTTTTGCTCATAGGCCCCATTGTCGTGCCGCGAGTTCCTTCATGATTTCTTCGGCGCCGCCGCCAATCATCATCACCTTCACTTCGCGGTACACGCGCTCGCTCACGGTGCCGCGCATGTAGCCCATGCCGCCCAGGATCTGCACGGCGGCGTCGGCGCAGAACTGCATGGCTTGGGTGGCGTGGTTCTTCAGCAGGCAGACCTGCGCAACCCAGTCGGCGCCGGCGTCGCCCGCGTCCACGCGCGCACTCAGGGCGTCGACCCAGCTGGCGGTGGAATGGATGCGCATCTGCATGTCCATGAGCTGGTGGCGGATCACCTGGCGCTCGATGAGCGGCGCGCCGAAGGTGCTGCGCTGCCGCGCCCAGGCCAGGGCTTCGTCAAAGCAGGCTTCGGCAAAGCCCAGCGCCATGGCCGACATGGCCAGGCGCTCGCCGTTGAAGTTGCCCATGATGATGCGAAAGCCCGAGCCCTCGGCGCCCAGGCGGTAGCGCGCGGGCACGCGCACGCCGTCAAAGCGCAGGTGCGCGGTGTCGGAGCAGTGCCAGCCCATCTTCTCCAGCCGCGTGCGCGAGACGCCGGGGGCGTTGCAAGGCACCACGATCATGCTGATGCCGCCGGCGCCTTTGCTGTTCGTATCGGTTCGCACGGCCAGGGTGATCCAGTCGCAGCGCATGCCGGAGGTGATGAACACCTTTTCGCCGTCGATCACGTATTCGTCGCCCTCGAGCCGCGCGGTGGTGCGCAGGGCGGCCACGTCAGACCCGCCACCGGGCTCGGTGATGCCCAGGGCGGCGATGTGCTCGCCGCGCAGCACCGGCGGTATGACTTCCTGCTGCAGCTCGGGCGTGCCGTACGCGAGCACGGGAGGCAGGCCGATGTTGTGGGTGAAGAGGCTGGCCATCACGCCGCCGCTGCCGCCAAACCGGGCCAGCGTGCGCGACATGGCGTTGCGCGCGCGCCAGGGCGCGGGCGTGCCGCCCAGGTGCTCGGGGTAGCCCAGGCCCAGCAGGCCCATCTCGGCCGCTTCGCGGTGCAGCGAACGCGGGAGCTCGCCAGCAGCTTCCCAGGCGGGCACGCGGGGCGCCACGGCTTGCGTGGCGAAGCGCTGCACGGTGTCGACGAGCGCCGCGATGTCTTCGGCGGTGAAGTCGGGGGTGGCGGTGGTGGGCGTCATGTCAGGCCGCGAAGGTGATGAGCAGTTGCCCGGGCGCCACCTGCTGCCCCGCCACCACAGACACGGCCTCCACCGTCACGTGGCGCGGTGCGGCCAGGGTGTGTTCGAGCTTCATGGATTCAATGACGAGCAGCGGCTCGCCCTGGGCCACCGAAGCACCGGGCGCGGCGTGCACCGCAATGAGCTTGCCGTTGAAAGGCGCGCGCAGTTCTCGCGCGGCCGACGCACCGCCCGCGCGCTCGCGCGGCGCGTGGCTGAGGTCGGCCAAGGCGAGCGTGTGCGCACCGGCCTGCGCCTGCCAGCGGCCAGCGCCCAGCGGCACCGCCACCACCGGCCAGGTGACACCTTCAATAACGACCCGCCCCGGCGCCACCCGCGCCTGCGCGCGGCGCTCGCCCACCGTCACGGTCAGGGCGCCCTGCCCTTGCTCGTGCACGGCGATGTCCAGCACGTGCTCGGCGTGTTGCCAGCGCAGCGGGCGCGCAAACGGGCATGGCAGCGCGGCCTGCGGTGCCTGCGCAAAGGCCGCGGCCAACACGCCGGCCAGCACCGCATCGGGCGGGGGCTGCAGCATGCCGCGCACGGTGTCGCCTTCGTCGGCCAGAAACGGGATGAGCGCACCGCCTCCCTGAAACACCGGGTGGCGCAGGCACGCGGCCAGAAAGGAGCGGTTGGTGGGCAGGCCCAGCACCACGGTCTGGTCCAGCGCGTGGGCCAGGCGCTCAATGGCCTCGGTGCGCGTGGGCGCGTGGGCTATGAGCTTGCCCAGCATGGCGTCGTAATGCGGGGTCACTTCGCTGCCGGTTTCCAGCGCGTGGTCAAACCGCAGGCCGCTGGGCAGCGGCGGCTCGGCAAAGTGGCGCACGCGGCCGGTGTGGGGCGTGTAGTGCTCGTCTTCAGCGCACAGACGCACCTCGATGGCGTGGCCGTGAAAGCTGATCTGCTCTTGCGCCAGCGGCAGCGGCTCGCCACGCGCCACGCGCAGTTGCCACTCCACCAGGTCGAGCCCGGTGAGCGCTTCGGTCACCGGGTGCTCCACCTGCAGGCGGGTGTTCATTTCCATCAGGAAGAAGTCTTCGCCTTCCAGCAAAAATTCCACCGTGCCGGCGCCCACATAGCCCGCGCCCTGCGCCAGCGCCACGGCGCAGCGGCCCAGCTGCTGGCGCAGCTCGCTCGACACCACCGGGCTCGGCGCTTCTTCCACGATCTTCTGGTGCCGGCGCTGCACGGAGCAGTCGCGCTCGCCCAGGTGCACGCAGTGGCCCTGGGCGTCGGCAAACACCTGCACCTCCACATGGCGCGGGCGCAGCAGGGCGCGCTCGATCAGCAGGTCGCCGTTGGCAAAACCGGCGAGCGCTTCGGAGCGCGCGCTGCGCAGCGCGGGCAGCAGTTGCGCGGCGTCCTGCACCAGGCGCATGCCGCGCCCGCCGCCGCCGGCCACGGCCTTCACCATCAGTGGAAAGCCCACGCGCTGCGCCTCGGCCACCAGGGTGTCTTCGCTTTGGTCGTCGCCAAAGTAGCCGGGCAGGCAGGGCACGCCGTGCGCGAGCGCCAGCGCCTTCGCGGCCGACTTGCTGCCCAGCGCGCGAATCGCCGCAGGCGGCGGGCCGACCCAGGTGAGGCCGGCGTCGATCACGGTCTGCGCGAAGTCGGCGTTTTCGCTCAGAAAGCCATAGCCCGGGTGCACGGCGTCGGCGTTGGTGGCCAGCGCGGCGTCGAGCAGGCGGTCCACCCGCAGGTACGAATCGGCCGACGCCGCGCCGCCGAGCGCAAACGCGCTGGTGGCTTCGCGCACGTGCAGCGCACCCGCGTCGGGCTCGGAGAACACGGCCACGGTTTCAATGCCCATGGCGTGGGCGGTGCGGATGATGCGGCGGGCGATCTCGCCCCGGTTGGCAATCAGCAGGCGCTTCATGACTTGGGCACCCAGGGCGCGGGTTCTTTCCGGGCGAAAGCCGCCAGGCCGCTGGCGGCTTCGGGCCCGCGCAGCGCCTGGGCGAAGGCAATGGCGGCTTCTTCGCGCAGGTCGGCCACTTCTTCGCGCAGGTGTTGCAGCAGGCGCTTGGAACTCGCCATGGCGCGGGGCGCGGTGCGCAGCATGAACGCCAGGCGATCGCGCAGCGCCACCTCCAGCGCGTCGTTGGCCACCAGCTCGTCGACCAGGCCCAGCGGCTGCGCCTGCGTGGCGCTGTAGCTGCGCCCCTGCAGCAGGCACTGGCGCGCGGCGGCGTCCCCCAGGCGCTGCCACACAAAGGGCGCGATCTGCGCCGGCGGCAGGCCCAGCGTCACTTCGGGCGTGGCAAACACCGAGCGCTCGGTGGCCAACACATGGTCGGCACAGCACACCAGCCCGAAGCCGCCGCCCATGGCCGGGCCGTCCACCGCGCACACCAGCATTTGCGGCAGCGCGCACAGCGCGTGCAGCACGTCGCCAAAGCGGCGGTTCATCGCAATCAGCGGGTCGTCTTCACCCGGGGGCAGCGGCTGGCCGATGGCGCTGGCAAAGTGGCCCAGGCTGCCGCCCGCGCTGAAGGCGCCCGGTGCGCCGGTGAGCACCACCACGCGCAGGCCGTCGTCTTTTTGCGCGCGCAGTGCGGCCTCGTACAGGCCGACCACCATCGCGTCGCTCAGCGCGTTGCGGGTGGCGGGGTCATTGAGGGTCCAGCGCTCGATGTCGCCGGCGCGCTCCACCAGAAACGGGCTCGCGCTCACTTCGCGGGCCTTTTGGCAATGCCCATGATCTTGCTCAGAATGCCCAGCATCACTTCGTCGGCGCCGCCACCGATGGAGGCCAGGCGGCCGTCGCGGTACATGCGCGAGACCTTGTTTTCCCAGGTAAAGCCCATGCCGCCCCAGAACTGCAGGCAGGTGTCGGGCACCACGCGGTTCAGGCGCCCGGCCTTGAGCTTGGCCATGGTGGCCCACTCGGTCACGTCTTCACCGGCCACGTAATGCTCCACCGCCTGGTAGGTGAGCGCGCGCAGGCTCTCCACCTCGGTCTTCAGCTCGGCCAGCTTGAACTGCACCCACTGCTGGTCGGCCAGCGATGCGCCAAACAGCTTGCGTTCCTGTGCCCACTCCACCGTCCAGCCGATGCAGTTGGTCAGGCTCTCCAGCGTGCTGGCCGCGCACCACAGGCGCTCTTCCTGGAACTGCTGCATCTGGTAGATGAAGCCTGCGCCCTCCTGGCCAATGAGGTTGCGCTGCGGCACGCGCACGTTGTCGAAATAGATCAGCCCGGTGTCGCTGCTGTTCATGCCGATCTTCTTGATCTTCTGCGCCACCTCGATGCCTTTGACGAGCTTGCCGTTCTCGCGCATGCGCACCATCACCAGGCTTTTGTTTTTGTGCGCGGGGCCGTCGCTGGTGTTGACTAGCATGCACATCCAGTCGGCCTGCAGGCTGTTGGTGATCCACATCTTCTGGCCGCTGATGAGGTAGTCGTCGCCGTCCTTGCGGGCCACGCTCTTGATGGCCGACACGTCGCTGCCCGCGCCGGGTTCGCTCACGCCGATGCAGGCGACCATGTCGCCGGCAATGGCGGGGGCGAGAAATTCGCGCTGGAGTTCTTCGCTGCCAAAGCGCGCGAGCGCGGGCGTGGCCATGTCGGTCTGCACGCCAATGGCCATGGGCACGCCGCCGCAGTGGATGTGGCCCAGCGTTTCGGCCATGGCCATGCTGAAGGAATAGTCGAGCCCCGCGCCACCGTGCGCCTCGGGTTTGGTGAGGCCGAGCAGACCGAGCTTTCCCAGGCCTTTGAAGATCTCGTGCGCGGGCATCATCTCGGCGTTTTCCCACGCGTCCACATGGGGGTTGATGTGCTCGTCGATATAGCGCTTGAGCGTCTTCTGCACTTCGCGGTGTTCGTGGGTGAATTGCATGGTTGGTCTCCGTTTGTTTTAAGGAAAGAGGGTCACATCCGGGCCACGCCGAACTGCATGCGCCGGGGCTGGCGCGCAGCGGCTTCGGCGCAGGTGGCCAGGCAGAAGGCGAGCACGGCGCGGGTGTCGCGCGGGTCGATCACGCCGTCGTCGAGCACCAGGCCGCTGGTGTGGAAGGCGTCGGCCTGGCTTTCAAACACGTTCACGATGTGGTCGAACTGCGCCTGCATCTGCACCGGGTCGGGCGTGATGCCTTTGCGCGCCATGCTGGCTTCAGCCACGATCTGCATGGTGCGCGCGGCCTGCTCGCCGCCCATCACCGCCGTTTTGGCTTGCGGCCAGCTGAACAGGAAGCGAGGTGCGTAGCCGCGCCCGCACATGCCGTAGTTGCCCGCACCAAACGAGGCGCCGCACTGAATGGTGATCTGCGGCACGGTAGCGTTCGTCACGGCCTGGATCATCTTGCTGCCGTGCTTGATCATGCCGCCCTGCTCGCTGTCTTTGCCCACCATGTAGCCGGTGGTGTTCTGCAGGTACACGATGGGATGGCCCAGCTGGCACATCCACTGGATGAAGTGCGTGGCCTTGCTGGCACCGGCCACGTCGATCGGGCCGTTGTTGCTGATGATGCCGACCGCGTGCCCTTCAATGCGCGCCTGCACGCACAGCGTGGCCGCGCCATACAGCGCCTTGAACTCCAGCAGCTCGGAGCCGTCGACGATGCGGGCGATCACCTCGCGCATGTCCACCGGCTCGCGGTGGTGCGCGGGCATGAGGGCCAGCAGGTCGTCAGGGTGAAAGGCTGGCGGCACGGCGGGGGCCGGCGCCGCGACGGGCACGGCCTTCAGTGCGGCCACCAGCTGGCGCGCCAGGCCCAGCGCCTGCCGGTCGTCTTCGGCCAGGTACTCGCCCAGGCCTGACACGCTGGTGTGCATTTCAGCCCCGCCCAGCTCTTCTTCGGTGGCCACCTCGCCGGTGGCGGCCAGCAGCAAGGGCGGCCCGGCCAGAAAGGCGCGTGAGCGCCCGCGCACCATGATCACGATGTCGGACAGGCCGGGCATGTAGGCCCCGCCTGCCGTGCCCGAACCATGCTGCACCGTGATCACCGGGATGCCCGCCGCCGAGAGCCGCGCCAGGTTGCGAAACAGCGAGCCGCCGAGCACGAAGCCTTCCACCTGGTACTTGGTGAGGTTGGCGCCCGCGCTCTCCACCAGGTGAATGAAGGGCAGCTGGTTCTGCAGCGCGATCTCCTGCACGCGCAGGATCTTCTCGAGCCCGCGCGCCTGGATGGCGCCGGCGTCAATGCCGGAGTCGCTCGCCACCACCATGCAGCGCACGCCGCTGATGAAGCCCATGCCCGCGAGCATGCCGCCGCCGGGCACCGACTTTTCGGGGTCTTTGTGGTCTTGCAGGTAGCCGGCCAGCGAGCACAGCGGCACATAAGGCGTGCCCGGGTCGAGCAGCAAGGCCACGCGCTCGCGGGGCAGCAGCTGGCCGCGCTTGTCGAACACCGGCTTGGACTTGGCCGAGGCCTGCGCGGCGCGGTCTTCCAGCGCACGCAGCTGCGCCAGGCGCGCCAGCATGGCTTCGCGCCGCTGCTGTGCCTGTGGGCCCTGGGGATTGAAGCTCGATTCAAACATCGCTGAACACCTTGGGCGTGACGTAGCGGTGGAAGCCGTCGAAGGGTTTCACCGCGTCGCGGGTTTGCGCTTCAGCGGGTGCGGCCACCTGGCCCCAGCCCATGCGCACCTGCGGGCGCGCGCCGTCGACGCGCATCACGCTGCCGCTGATGAAGCTGGCCGCGGGCGAGAGCAGGAAGACGATGGCGGCCGAGGTTTCGGCCTCGTTGCCGAAGCGCCCGGCCGGCACGGTCTCGCGCATTTCGCGCAGCATGGGGCTGGCTTCGGGTGGGTAGTGGTCCATGCCGCTGGACGCGATGTAGCCCGGCGCCACCGCGTTCACGCGCACACCGCTGCGGGCCCATTCCAGCGCAGCGGTTTCGGTGAAGTTCACCATGCCGGCGCGCGCCGCGCCGCTGTGGCCCATGCCGGGCATGGAGCCCCACATGTCGGCCACGATGTTGACGATGGCGCCGCCCTTCGCCTGCATGCTCTGCACGTAGCACTCGCGCGCCACCAGAAAGCCGCCGGTGAGGTTGGTGTCGAGCACGGCCTGCCAGCCTTTGGCGCTGATGTTTTCCAGCGGCGTGATGTACTGGCCGCCCGCGTTGTTCACCAGGCCGTCGATGCGGCCGTGCGCGCCCACGATGGCCGTGACCACGGTGCGCACCGCGTCTTCCTGGCGGATGTCGCAGGCGTGGAAGCTGGCGCGCCCACCGTCGGCCACGATCTCGCCGGCGGTGTCCTGCAGCTTGGCCAGGCTGCGCCCGACCAGCACCACGTGCGCGCCCAGGCTGGCGAGTTCGTGCGCGGTGCAGCGGCCAATGCCCGAGCCGCCTCCGGTGACCACCACCACGCGCCCGCTGAACAAGCCCGGCGCAAAGGCCGAGCGGTAACCCGGGTGTGTGTTCATGCCGGCTCCTTCAGGAACAGTTGCAAGGCCGAGGTGGTGAGATCGTCGAGCGAGGCGCGGGCGCGCGCCTTGGCGCTGCGGCCCGAGGGCGGCACGTACCACTGGGCCGACCAGTTCAGCGCACCAAAGATCATGAGCCGCGCAAGCGCCGGGTCGGCCCCCAGCTGCCCCTGCGCGTGCAGGGCTTCGAGCTCGGGCACCCATTCGGCTTCGTAGCGGTCCTTGAGGCGGTTGACCTCGACGCGCTGGGTGGTCTCCAGCGAGCGCCACTCATAGAGCATCACGGGGATGAAGTCGCTGTCGGGGCCGAGCAGCACGTCGAAGTGGTTGCGCACCAGCACGCGCAGGCGCTCGCGCGGCGAGGCGCCCGCCGGCAGCAGCGCCAGCGCGGCCTCCTGCCGCTGCAGTGCACCCTGCATGCCCTCGAGCATCACCGCGCCCAGAAGCGCTTCTTTGCTCTCGAAGTGATAGAACGGCGAGCCCGAACGCATGCCCACGGCAGCGGCAATGTCGCGCGTGCTGGTGGCAGAAAACCCCTGCTGCCGAAACAGCCGGGCGGCGCCGGCCACCAGTTCGCGGCGGCGGTTGCCGTCGTCGCGCTCGTCGGCGGTTTTGCGGGGGCGGCCACGCGGGCGGCGCGGCGCGGGGGCGGTGGAAAGATCGGGTTCGGCCAGGCTCATGCCGGCGACGATAGCAGCCGCCCCTAATTTCAGCAAGCAGGTGCTTTGTGAAAATACAGGCCGCCTGTCGCCTGCCCGACAGAAGCGCGGGCCTCAGGCCATGGGAAAGCCCGCGGTGGTCTGGCGCACCGCCTGCGCTTCGTCCAGGATGCGCTCAAGCAACAGCGGGATTTCAAACAGCGCGCGGTTGTCCACACGGCGCACGCGGGCGCGGTGGCCGTCAAGATCCGCCAGTAGCTGCGCCACGGCCTGGTCGATATGGCGAAAGCTGCTGGCCACGATGCCCAGGCCGTTGTCGCGCACCCAGTGGGCGTTGTAGCGCTCCTGCGGCATCGTCCACGCGTTGTCGACCACGATCACCGGCAGGCCCATCTGCACGGCTTCGCTCAGGCTGCCGGGGCCTGGTTTGCCAATGAAGAAGTCGGCCAGCCGCATGTAGCGCGGCACGTCGGTGCTGAAGCCCACCACCAGGCGCGGTGCGCCGCGCGGCAGGGCTTGCAGGCGCGCGGCCAGGGCCTTGTTGTGGCCGCAAATGAAGATGAGCTGTGTGCTGGCCGCCAGGCGCTCGGCGATGCCCAGCATGGCCTTGGAGCCGTGCCCGCCAAACATGACGATGCCGGTGGGGCGGGCGGGGTCCAGCCCCAGGCGCTGCAGCTCTTGCGCACGTTCGAGCACCACGGGCTGGTAGAACTCGGGCCGGATGATCATGCCGGAGGTGGCATGCACGCGCTCGGCCGCGCGGCCCAGCGCCAGCGCCTGCTCCACGGCGCGCGGCGTGCCGCACACCACATGCTGCCGCTGGTCGCGCTCGATCCAGAAATGCGGCGGCACATCGGCCAGGTCGGTGAGCACGGTGGCATACGGCACACCCGGCAACGAGGCGGCGAGGCTTTCGACCATCGCGCGGTTGAAGTTGGGCACCAGCGAGACGACCAGGTCGGGCTCGGTGCGCAGCCAGTGCTGCTGCAGGGTGCGCAGCAGCATCGGGTGGCCCAGGCGGATGAAGGCCTGCAGCACCTTGAGCTCTTGCGACATGCCCATGGTCCAGCCGCGGGCCAGGCGGCGGTTGTACCAGTCTTCCGGCGCGCTGCCGGTCATCTTGCGGAAGCGGGCGTTGGGGTCGAGCACCTCGAACAGGTTCACCAGCCGCACGTTCCAGGGCCGGTGCTGCTCGCGCAACACCGCCTGCAGGGCCAGCGCAGAAGCCCGGTGGCCTCCGCCCGCATTGAAATAGACCAGGTCGACCGTTTGCATGGGCCGATTGAATCGGCCCAGTGTGTCAAGCCTGTGGCAGTTCAGCGGCATGGCTGGCGGCGTCGATGCGGAACACCCCCACCGCAGCGGCCAGGTGGCGCGCCTGCTCCTTGAGGCTCTCGGCGGCGGCCGAGGTTTGCTCCACCAGCGCCGCGTTCTGCTGGGTCATCTGGTCGAGCTGGCCCACCGCCACGTTGATCTGCGTCACGCCATCGGCCTGCTCGGTGCTCGACGCCATCATCTCGGCCACGATGCCGCTCACGCGGCGGGCGTTGCCCACCACCTCGGTGATGGTGCCGCCGGCCTCGCGCACCAGGCGCGTGCCATCGGCCACCTGGGTGTTGGCCGCCTCGATGAGCTGTTTGATCTCCTTGGCCGCCTGCGCGCTGCGCTGCGCCAGGCTGCGCACTTCGCCCGCCACCACCGCAAAGCCCCGGCCCTGCTCGCCTGCGCGGGCGGCTTCCACCGCCGCGTTCAGCGCCAGGATGTTGGTCTGGAAGGCAATGCCGTCGATCACGCCAATGATTTCGCCGATGCGGCTGCTGCCGGTCTGGATCTCGCCCATGGTGACCACCACGCGTTCAACCATGTCACCGCCCCGGTGGGCCACGCTGGCCGACTCGACGGCCAGCACGTTGGCCTCGCGCGCCGAGTCGCTGGACTGGCGCACCGTGACCGTCATTTCTTCCATGCTGGCGGCGGTTTCTTCCAGGCTGCTGGCCGCGTGCTCGGTGCGCGCAGAGAGGTCTTGCGCGCCACGGGCCACTTCGTCGCTGGCAATGGCGATCTGGTCGGTGGCTTCGCGCACACTGCCGAGCACTTCGCGCAGCCGGGCGGCCATGCCGTCCAGCGCACGCAACAAGCGCTGTGGCTCGCTCTGGCCGGAGACGTCCACGCGCAACGACATGTCGCCGGCGGCCATCTGCTCCACCGCCTGCAGCGCCCGCTGGCTGTTGTTCACCAGGCCGCGCGTGATCACCACGCCCAGGCACACCAGCAAGGCCAGCGCGATCAGTCCCAGCGCGGCCACCGTGGCCACGGCGTTGTGGGTGGTGGCCATCAGGTCGTCGTGGTCGCGGTGAATGGCCTTGACCTCGTGTTCCAGCAGGTTGCCGATGGCGCGGTTCAGGCGCGCCATCATGGGGCGACCGTCTTCAATGATCATGGCGGTGGCGCGCGGCAGGTCGCCCTTGATGGCGACATCGGCAATGCCCATCACCACCGGGCCGAAGGCTTCCTCGTTTTCGATCACCGCACCCAGCAGCTGGCGCTCGTCGGCGCCGGCCGTGGCGCCCAGGGCTTTCAAGCGCTGCAGGGCGTCCTGCGTGGCGGCATGCGCCGCCTTGAGCTGCTCCAGCTCCTGTTCGCGCAGGCCCGGGTCCACCGACATGGCCAGGTTGCCCGTGGCCATGGACCGCGCGGCCACCGCCTTGGCCAGGTCGTTGCCCGCGTCTTCGCGCGGCAGGTTCTGCTCGTGGCTCTGGCTGGCCAGCGAGGCCGAACGCATCAGGCCCCAGGCGCCGATGCCTGCGACCCCCGCCAGAAAGAGCGCTGCCGTGGCGAGCAGCGCCGTGAGCTGGGTGCGGATGGGCAAGTGAGAGAGCTTCAACATGGTGGACCTCGGTGATGAATAAAGGGTTGCCTCTTCCATCGGTGCGCCCGCTGCCCGCTGCATACCGCCAATGCAGTATTCAACTCGGCCCAAAGGGCAGAAAAGGCTGGCATTTAACTTGCATAAGAACTTGTATCCAAGTTGGAATGCCTGTTCATGGTGCAAGACACGCTCTCCCCCACCACCGCCGCACCGGCGGCACCGGCCGCCGCGCGCCTGGCGCCCGAGGCCTGGATTCACCGCCCCGCGCAGCCTTTGGCGGGCGCGCGCAGCGGGCCGCTGGCGGGACTGCGTTTTGCCGTCAAGGACAACATCGACGTGGGCGGCTGGCCCACCACCGCCGCCTGCCCGGCCTTTGCCTACACCGCCCCGGCGCACGCCAGCGTGGTGCAGACCTTGCTCGATGCTGGTGCGGCCCTGCACGGCAAGACCAACCTCGACCAGTTCGCCTGCGGCCTCAACGGCACGCGCTCGCCCTATGGCGCGGTGCCCAACGCCATCAACCCGCTCTATGTGTCCGGGGGCTCCAGCTCGGGCTCGGCGTATGTGGTGGCCACCGGCCAGGTGGACTTTGCGCTGGGCACCGACACCGCCGGCTCGGGCCGCGTGCCGGCGGGCCTGAACAACATCGTGGGGCTCAAGCCCTCGCGCGGGCTCATCAGCGCGCGCGGCGTGGTGCCGGCCGCGCAGGCGGTGGACTGCGTCTCGATCTTCACCACCACGGTGGCGGCGGCGGTGCGGGTGCTGGCGGTGGCCATGGGCCACGACCCGGCGGACCCGTATTCGCGCACCCTGCCCATGGCCACCGAGCCCTTTGGGGCGTCCTCGGGCGCGCGCTTTCGCTTTGGCGTGCCCGCTCACCCCGAGTTCTTTGGCGACGGGGCCGCCCGCGCCGCCTTTGGCGACGCCCTGCTGCAGCTGCAAGACCTGGGCGGCCAGCCCGTGCCGCTGGACTTTGCATCGCTCTCGGCCTGCGCCGACATGCTCTACGGCAGCGCGCTGGTGGCGCAGCGCTACGAAGCCGTGCGCACCTTCTTCGACGCGCACGAAGACGAGGTGATGGAGCCGGTGCGCGGCATCATCGCTTCGGGCCGCGGCTACAGCGCCGCCGACCTCGTGGCCGCGCAAACGCAGCTCGCCGCACTCGCCCAGCAGGCGCAAGCGCTCTGGCAGGGCATTGACCTGCTGGTGGTGCCCACCGCGCCCACGCACCACACCATCGCACGCATGCAGGCCGACCCGGTGGTCCTCAACCGCCAGCTCGGCGCGTACACCAACTTCGTCAACCTGCTGGACTACGCCGCGCTCTCGGTGCCCGCCAGCCTGCGCGCCGACGGCCTGCCCTTCGGCATCACGTTCATTGGGCGCTGCGGGTCGGACTGGCAGCTCGCCGAACTCGGCCAGCGCTTCCACCACGCCACCGGCCTGCCGCAAGGCGCCACGGGCCAGCCCCTGCCTGCCCCCCAAGCCATGGCCGACCTCATTCCCGTTTCTCTCTTCCCATCCTCCAGGAGCCCTGCATGACACACACGCCCGCCACTTCTTCTTCCATCTCGTCGCGCCGGCGCCAGGTGCTGCAGCTCGGCGTGGCCGGTGCGGCCATGGGCGTGCTGGGCGCGCCCGCTTTGCTGCACGCGCAGACCGGGCCGAAGATCCGGATTGGCTACTGGCCCATCGCGGCCGGGCTGCCGTTTTATTCGGCCATCGAGCTGGGCTTCTTCAAGGAAGCCGGGCTCGACGTGGAGCCGCTCAAGTTCGCCGGCGCCCAGCAGGTGATGGAAGCGGTGCTCTCCGGCCGCGCCGACGGCACCGCCAACGGCACCGGCTCGGCCAACATCGCCATTGGCGAGATCGCCCAGCCCGGCACCTTCAAGATCTTTTGCTCCAACCCGAGCAACGTGAAGAACGTGCTGGATGAAGTCATCGTGCCCGTGGCCAGCCCGGCCAAGGTGATGGCCGACCTCAAGGGCAAGCGCATTGCGTCGGGCCCCGGCATCCAGAACGTGACGCTGGCCAAGACCATCCTGGAGCGCGGCGGCGCCGCCGGCGCCACCGTGGTGGAGCTGCCCATTGGCCAGCACGTGGCCGCGCTCGCGGCGGGCCAGGTGGACGGCGCCTACACGCTCGAACCCACCGGCACCATCGGCCGCATGAACGGCACCACCAAGGTGCTCGAAGCCGGCGTGATTTCGAAGTACGTGCTGGGCGACCCCATGGCACCGTGGTTCGGCGGCTCGGCCTCGCTCTCGTCGGACTTCATCAAGAAGAACCCCGATGTGGCCAAGAAATTTGTGGCCGCCTACGGCAAGGGCGTGGCCTACGTGCGCAGCAAGCCGGTGGAAGCGCGCCAGTACCTCAAGGGCTACACGCCCATTGAAGGCGCGCTCACCGCCGAAGTGCCACTGGCCGCGTACACCATGTACAACGAGTTCACCCCGGCCGACGTGGCGCACTTCCAGAAGTTCTTCGACCTGTTCAGCGAGAAGGGCATCTTCTCTTCGCGCCTGATGGTCGACACCATGCTCTACAAGGGCTGATGCCATGACCACCTCTGCACCGGCCGAGGCCGGCAAACCCTGGGCGCCACCCGCGTCCCACGCCGCGCCGCTGGCGCCGAAGAAAACCGACTGGGGACGCGCCCTGCCCTTCGTGGGGCCGGTGGTGCTCTTCATCGTGTGGGACCTGGCCGTGCGCCTGGGCTTCATCAAGCCCATCTTGCTGCCACCACCGGTGGACGCGCTGGGCGCGCTCTTCGGTGGACTGGCCGGTGGCCCGCTCATGACGGACTTTGCCGTCACGGTCTGGCGCACGGTGCAGGCGTTTCTGATCGCGGCCATCGTCGGCATGCCGCTGGGCGTGCTGCTCGGCAGCAACGAGAAGGCCTACCGCAGCGTGGAGTTCCTGATCGACTTCTTCCGCTCCACGCCGTCGTCTGCGCTGATCCCGCTGTTCCTGATGATCTTCGGCGTGTCCGACATCAACAAGGTGGCCATTGCCGCGTTTGGCGCGCTGCTCATCGTGGTGTTCAACAGCGCCTACGGCGTGATCAATGCGCGCAAGCAGCGCGTGATGGCGGCCAAGGTGATGGGCGCCACGCGCTGGCAGGTGTTCAAGGACGTGCTGATCTGGGAGAGCCTGCAACCCAGCTTCGTGGGCCTGCGCTCGGCGGTGTCGATGGCGCTGGTCATCGTGATCGTGGCCGAGATGTTCATTGGCGCCGACAGCGGCCTGGGCAACCGGATCATCAACTCGCAGCAGGTGATGAACGTGAAGGACATGTACGCCTCCATCCTCGCGGCGGGTGCGCTGGGGTATGCGCTGAACGTGTTGTTCCTGGTCATCGAACGCAAGATCGTCCACTGGAGCGGAAGATGAACGCCGTCCTCAATGCCCCGGCCTTTGACGCCGACGTGCCTGCGCCCGCCTTCAAACCCGGGCCGGCCGGCACGCACATCACCATCCGCGGGCTCACCAAGTACTTTGCCGGCTGGCCGCTGTACGAGAACTTCGACCTCGACATCCCCAAGCACAAGATCGTGTCGGTGTTCGGGCCCAACGGCTGCGGCAAGAGCACGCTGATCAACATGATCGCGGGGCTGGTGCCGATCGACACGGGCGAGATCCTGTTCGACGGCAAGAGCCTCAAGGACACCAAGATCGGCTACGTGTTCCAGAACTACCGCGAAGCGATGTTCCCGTGGATGCGCACCATCGACAACATCGCCTACCCGCTCAAGCTCGAAGGCAAGAGCAAGGCCGAGGTGGACCGCCGCATGGCCGAGCTGGTGGCCAGCTTCGATGTGAAGTTCGACCTCAACCGCTACCCCTACGAGCTCTCGGGCGGGCAGCAGCAGACGGCGTCGATCATGCGGGCGCTGGCGCCCAACCCGGAGGTGCTGTTCCTGGACGAACCGTTCTCTGCGCTCGACTTCGAGATGACGCTGTTCATTCGCGAGAAGCTGCAAGAGGTCTTCATGCAGACCGGCACCACCATGGTGCTGGTCTCGCACGACCTGGAAGAAGCGGTGTACCTGGCCGACCAGGTGCTGCTGCTCACCAAGCGGCCCACCAAGGTGGCCGAGATCCTGTCTTACGACGACCCGCGCCCGCGCACCACCGCCACGCTGTCCGAGCCCAGCTTCGTCACCGCCAAGAAGCGCAGCCTGGAGATCTTCCAGCGCGAGGTGCGCCGATGAACGAGGTGCAGACGCTGGTGTACGTGCAGGCCGCCGCCGTGGCGGTGGGCCTGCGGCTGGACACCGCCCAGGCCGCGCGCGTGGCCTCGCACATGCACCGCACCGCCGGCATGGCCGCGCTGCTCGATGCCGTGCCGCTGCACGACGAAGACGAGGTGGCCGAGCTCTACTGCCCGGCGCCCTTCCCGCAGGACCGCTGACATGGCGCCCCACCTGAGCGAGATCGCCCACGCCGTGGCCCGCGGCGAGCGCAGCGCCGCCGAGGTGACCGAAGCCAGCATCGCGCGCATCGAGGCCACCGACGCGCGCGTGAACGCCTTCACCGGCCGGCGCTTCGAGGCCGCCCGCGCCCGGGCCGCGCGCATCGACGCACAACGCGCGCGCGGCGAGCCGCTGGGCCCGCTGGCCGGCGTGCCGTTCGCGGTGAAGAACCTCTTCGACATCGCGGGCGAGGTGACGCTGGCCGGCTCGAAGGTGAACCGCAGCCAACCACCGGCCACCGCCAACGCGGTGCTGGTGGAGCGGCTGCAGGCGGCTGGCGCGGTGCTGGTGGGCTCGCTCAACATGGACGAATACGCCTACGGCTTCACCACCGAAAACACCCACTACGGCCCCTGCCACAACCCGCACCGGCTGGGCCACGTGGCCGGTGGTTCTTCGGGCGGTTCGGGCGCGGCGGTGGCCGCCGGCCAGGTGCCGCTGGCGCTGGGCTCGGACACCAACGGCTCGATCCGCGTGCCCTCGTCGTTCTGCGGCGTGTGGGGCTTGAAGCCCACCTTTGGCCGGCTCTCGCGGCGCGGCAGCTACCCTTTCGTCAACAGCATCGACCACCTCGGCCCCTTTGCCGACGACCTGGATGGCCTGGCCCTGGCCTACGACGCGCTGCAAGGCCCCGACCCCCTGGACCCGGGCTGCTTTGCCACGCAGGTGCAGCCCGTCACCCGCTCGCTCGGCCAGGGCGTGCAGGGCCTGCGCGTGGGCGTGCTGGGTGGCTACTTCGTGGACCACGCCAGCGGCCCGGCGCGCGAAGCCGTGGCGCTGGCCGCCGCCGCGCTGGGCGCCAGCGCCACGGTGGAATGGCCCGACGCCGCGCAGGCGCGCGCCGCCGCCTTCATCACCAGCGCCAGCGAAGGCGGTGCCCTGCACCTGCAGCGCCTGCGCACGCAGGCGGCCGACTTCGAGCCGCTGTCCGTGGACCGCTTCATCTCGGGCGCGCTGCAGCCCGCCGCCTGGTACGTGCGCGCGCAGCGCTTTCGGCGCGTCTACCGCGACAAGGTCAACGCCCTCTTTCGCGACTGGGACGTGCTCATTGCCCCGGCCACCCCCGTGGCCGCGCCACCCATTGGCACCGAATGGATCGAGGTCAATGGCCAGCGCTTCCCGTGCCGCCCTTCCATCGGCCTGCTCACGCAGCCCATTTCGTTCGCCGGCTGCCCGGTGGTGGCCGCCCCGCTGTGGCCCGAAGGCACCGAAGGCCTGCCGCTGGGCGTGCAGCTCATTGCCGCACCGTGGCGCGAAGACCTCGCGCTGCGCGCGGGCTGGGCACTGGCCCAGGCCGGCGTGGCGCAGGTGCGCGAACCCACCCTTTGATGAACCCCATGCCCTGATTCCCCACCCCCGTCCACCCCCCACAGGAGCGCTTGCATGAAACACCCCGCCTTCACCCGCCGCGACACCCTCAAGACCTTGGCTGCCCTCAGTGCCGCCGCCACCAGCCCGTTGGCGTTTGCACAGAAGCCCATCACCGTGGGCGTGATCTACGTCGGCCCGCGCGACGACTACGGCTACAACCAGGCGCATGCCGAAGCCGCTGCGCAATTGAAGAGGATGGCCAGCGTGAAGGTGGTGGAAGAAGAGAACGTGCCCGAGACCGCCGCCGTGCAACGCAGCATGACCGGCATGATCGCGCAGGACGGCGCCTCGCTCGTGTTCCCCACGTCGTTCGGCTACTTCGACCCGCACATGCTGGCCGTGGCCGGCAAATTTCCCGACGCGCGCTTTGCCCACTGCGGCGGCATGTGGACCGACGGCAAACACCCGAAGAACACCGCGAGCTTCTTCGGCTACATCGACGAATGCCAGTACCTCAACGGCGTGATCGCCGGGCACATGAGCAAGAGCGGCAAGATCGGCTTCATTGCCGCCAAGCCCATTCCGCAGGTGCTGCGCAACATCAACGCCTTCACCATGGGCGCGCGCTCGGTCAAGCCCGGCATCACCACCAACGTGATCTTCACGGGCGACTGGTCGATGCCGGTGAAGGAAGCCGAGGCCACCAACAGCATGGCCGACCAGGGCGTGGACGTGTTCACCATGCACGTGGACGGCCCCAAGGTGATCGTGGAAACCGCCGCCAAGCGCGGCAAGATGGTCTGCGGCTACCACGCCAGCCAGGCCAAGCTGGCCCCGCAGGCCTACCTGACCGGTGCCGAGTGGAACTGGCTCACCGCGTACACCCAGTTCCTGGAAGCCGCGCGCAGCGGCAAGCCCCACCCCAACTTCGTGCGCGGCGGCCTGAAGGAAGGTTTTGTGAAACCGTCGGCCTACGGCCCGGCCGTGACCGACGCCGCCAAGAAGCAGGCCGATGGCATCAAGGCCCAGATGATGGCGGGCAGCTTCGACATCTTCAAAGGCCCGCTCAAGGACAACAAGGGCGCCACCGTGATCCCGGCCGGCAAGGTGTTCAAGCAGACCGACCTGGAGCTGGAAAAAATGAACTACCTGGTCGAAGGCGTGAACGGCTCCGTCTGACCCCGCGTCGACCATGCGCAACATCCTGCTGCCCATCGGCGCGATCCTCGCGGCGCTGCTGCTGTTCGGGCTCTTCGTCTCGTTCGCGGGCGTGGACCCGGTGGAAGTGTGGGTGCTGCTGTTCAAGGGTGCGTTTGGCGACTGGTATTCGTGGCAGAACACCCTGCAGCGCGCCGCACCGCTCATGCTCACCGCGCTGTGCGTGGCCATTCCTGCGCGCGCCGGCCTCACGGTGATCGGGGGAGAAGGCGCGCTGGTGCTCGGCGGGCTGGCCTGCGCAGCGCTGGCGCATGCGCTGCCGCTGCCGGCCAATGCCCTCGGCACGGTGGCGGTGTGCGTGGCGGGCGCGCTGGCCGGTGCGCTGTGGATCGCGCTGGCCGGTTGGCTGCGCCAGTACCGGGGCATCAACGAAACCATCAGCAGCCTGCTGCTGGCCTATGTGGCCATCGGCCTCTTCAAGCACATCGTGGAAGGGCCGCTGCGCGACCCGGCCAGCCTCAACAAACCCTCGACCCCCGCGCTGGCCGACGACCTGCTCATCCGCGGCATGGGCGGCTCCGACGTGCACTGGGGCCTGGTGATCGGCGTGGTGGTGTGCCTGCTCGCCGGTCTGTGGCTGCGCCTCACGCCCTCGGGCTTTGCGGTGCGCGTGGTGGGTGGCAACCCGCGCGCGGCCCAGCTGGTGGGCCTGCCGGCCGCGCGCCTGATCGTGGTGGCCTGCGCGCTCGGTGGCGCCGCCGCCGGCCTGGCCGGCGCCATTGAGGTGGCGGCCGTTCACACCAGCGCCAACGCGGCGCTGATCGCGGGCTATGGCTACGCGGGCATTCTGGTGTCGTTCATCGCGCGCCACCACCCCGTTGCGGTGATTCCGGTGGCGATTGTGTTTGGCGGCTTCGGCGCCGCAGGCAGCCTGCTGCAGCGCCGCCTGGGCCTGCCCGATGCCTCGGTGCTGCTGCTGCAAGGCATTGCCTTTGTGCTGATCCTCGCCAGCGAGGCGCTGCGCGACGTGGACTTCAAGCGCCTCTTCGCGCGCCTGGGGCAGTTCGGCCCGTCCGAGCCGGTGCCCATCGTCCTGCCATCGCCCCCTTCGGGCCCGGGAGACCGACCATGACTGCCGACCAGCTGCTGATTTTTCTCGCCGGCATCGTCGGCGGCGCCTTGCGCGTGGGTGTGCCTTTTTTGTTTGTGAGCCTGGGCGAGTGCCTCACCGAAAAGTCGGGCCGCATCAACCTCGGGCTCGAAGGCGTGCTCGTGCTCTCGGCCATGGTGGCGTTTGGTGCGTCGTACCTGAGCGGCTCGCCGTGGGTGGGCGTGCTCGCCGCCGCCCTGGCCGGTGCGCTGCTCGCGGCGCTGCACGGCCTGCTGTGCTCGCTGCCGCGCGTCAACGACATTGCCACCGGCATCGCGCTCATGCTGCTGGGCATGGGGCTGGCGTTCTACCTGGGCAAGCCGCTCATTCAGCCGCAGGCGCCCCAACTGCCGGCCATTCCCCTGGGCTTCTGGAGCGACTCGGCCGCCGTGCGCTCCGCGCTGCAAATCAACGCGCTGCTGCCCATTGGCCTGGTGCTGGCGGTGGCGATGTGGTGGGCCTTTGCGCGCACGCGCGCCGGCCTGCTGGTGCGCATGGCCGGCGACTCGGCCAACGCCACGCGCGCGCTGGGGTATTCGGTCTCGGGCATTCGCATGGCGGCCACCGCCGCCGGTGGGTTGATCGCCGGGCTGGGCGGCGCCTCGCTCACGCTGTTCTATCCCGGCAGCTGGAACGAAGGCATCTCCAGCGGCCAGGGCCTGATTGCGGTGGCACTCGTGATCTTTGCGCGCTGGAGCCCGCTGCGCTGCGTGGGGGCGGCGCTGCTGTTTGGCGGTGCGGGGGCCATTGGCCCGGCGCTGCAGTCGGTCGGCATTGGCTGGGGCTACCACCTCTTCAACATCGTGCCGTACGTGCTCACGCTGCTGATCCTGGTGATCACGTGCCGGCCGGGTGTGATCGTGCCGGGCAGCCCGACCGAACTTTCCTCGAACCGATGAGGAACACCCGCCTGCGCCGCTGTGCGGCTTCCCCCCTCTGTGGCGCGCCTTTGGCGCTTCGAGGGGGGACGGCGTCTCGGGCCGGCGGAGCCGGACCCTGGATGCCCTGGGACGGGATCTTTGGTATTCGGTGCGCAGCGTGCGCCGACATCTTGAAGGACTGACATGGAACGCTTCGTGGATGCCCATCCGTATGCCTGGCCCTACAACGGCGACCTGCGTCCGCAGAACACCGCGCTGATCGTGATCGACATGCAGACCGACTTCTGCGGCGTGGGCGGCTACGTGGACAAGATGGGCTACGACATCTCGCTCACGCGCGCGCCCATTGCGCCACTGCAGCGCCTGCTGGCCACGGTGCGCGCGGCGGGCTACACGGTCATTCACACGCGCGAAGGCCACCGGCCCGACCTGTCGGACCTGCCCGCCAACAAGCGGTGGCGCTCGCGGCAGATCGGCACCGACGGCGTGGGCATTGGCGACGACGGGCCGTGCGGGCGCATCCTGGTGCGCGGCGAGCCGGGCTGGGAGCTCATCCCCGAGCTGGCGCCGCTGCCGGGCGAGGCCATCATCGACAAGCCGGGCAAGGGCTCGTTTTACGCCACCGACCTGGAGCTGCTGCTGCGCACGCGCGGCATCACCAACCTGGTGCTCACCGGCATCACCACCGATGTGTGCGTGCACACCACGATGCGCGACGCCAACGACCGCGGCTTTGAATGCCTGCTGCTCTCGGACTGCACCGCCGCCACCGACCGGGGCAACCACGAGGCCGCGCTGAAGATGATCACCATGCAGGGCGGCGTGTTCGGCGCCCACGCCACGTCAACCGCCTTGCTGAAAGCGATCGCATGAACCACCCAGCCGCACCCATTGGCGGTCTGCCGCTGCCCACAGGCGCGCTGGCACTGGACACCTTCGACATGGGCATGCAGTTCGGCAGCTTCAAGGCACTGGACGGCGTGAGCATGAAAGTGGCACCCGGCACCGTGCACGCGCTGCTGGGCGAGAACGGCGCGGGCAAGAGCACGCTCGTGAAATGCGTGGCGGGGTTTCAGCGACCCACCTCGGGCAGCATCCTCATTGACGGGCGCGAGCAGGCCATTGCCAACCCCGTGGTGGCGCGCACGCTGGGCATCGGCATGGTGTACCAGCACTTCACGCTCGCCCCGGGCATGACGGTGGCCGAGAACCTGCTGCTGGCCGGCGGCAAAACGCCCGCCGTGATCGACTGGCGCGCACAGCGCGCCGACCTGCAGCGCTTTCTGGCGACCACGCCGTTCCAGCTCGATCTGGACGCGCGCCCCCAGGCGCTGGCCGCCGGCGAGAAGCAGAAGCTGGAGCTGCTCAAGCAGCTCTACCTCAAGCCGCGCCTGCTGATCCTGGACGAACCCACCTCGGTGCTCACGCCGCAAGAGGCCGACGAGGTGCTGGGCCACGTGCGCCAGTTCGCGCGCAGCGGGCTGTGCACCGTGCTCATCATCACGCACAAGTTTCGCGAGGTCATGGCCTACGCCGACGACGTGACGGTGTTGCGCCGCGGCCGGGCCGTGCACCACTGCGCCGTGCCCGACACCAGCCCGGCCCTGCTCGCGCAGGCCATGGTGGGCGAAGCCGCAGCGGCCACCCCCGAGCGCCAGGCCACGCGCGCGGTGCCACCGCCTGCGCTCGCAAGCCAGGTGGCGTCGTTGCAGGTGCAGGGCCTGAACGTGATGGGCGACCGCGGCACGCTGGCCGTGCAGGACCTCAGCCTGGCCGTGGCGCCGGGCGAGATTCTGGGCATTGCCGGTGTGTCGGGCAATGGCCAGCGCGAGCTGGTGGAAGCCCTGGTGGGCCAGCGCCCGCGCGCGGCCGGTGCGGTGACGGTGCAGGGCCAGCCCTACCACGCGCGCCGCGAAGAAAACCACCGCCTGAAAGTGCGCAGCCTGCCCGAAGAGCCACTGCGCAACGCCTGCGTGGGCGATCTGTCGGTGGCTGAAAACATGGCGCTGCGCGACTTTGACCGCGCCCCGCTCTGCAGTGGCGGGCGCCTGCGCTTTGGCCACTGGCGCAGCCGCGCGCGCGAGTGGATCGCCAGCTACGGCATCAAGACCCAGGGCGAAGGCGCGCCGATTCGCAGCCTCTCGGGCGGCAACGTGCAGCGCGCGGTGCTGGCGCGCGAGCTGCACGGCGACATCAGCGTGCTGATCGCGGCCAACCCGGTATTCGGGCTCGACTTTGCGGCGGTGAGGGACATCCACGGCCGCCTGCGCGGCGTGCGCGACCAGGGCGGTGCGGTGCTGCTGATCAGCGAAGACCTGGACGAGCTGCTGGAACTGGCCGACCGCATCGTGGTGATGAGCGAGGGGCGCATCGTGTTTGAAACGCCCGGCGCTTCGGCGAACCGGCAAACCTTGGGCGCCCACATGGGCGGAGGACACTGACCATGCAGATTCCTGCCCAACCCTTCGCCTACGACTTCGATGTGACGCACACCGCGCTGGTCATCATCGACATGCAGCGCGACTTCATCGAGCCCGGGGGCTTTGGTGAAACGCTGGGCAACAAGGTGTCGCTGCTCGCGGCCATCGTGCCGGCATGCCAGGCGGCGCTGGGTGCGTGGCGCCGCGCAGGCGGCATGGTGCTGCACACGCGCGAGGCCCACCGGCCCGACCTCTCCGACTGCCCGCCGGCCAAGCGGCTGCGCGGCAACCCGAGCCTGCGCATCGGCGACGTGGGGCCCATGGGCCGCATCCTGGTGGCGGGTGAGCCGGGCAACCAGATCATTGCGGCGCTCTCGCCCATGGCCGGCGAAACCGTGATCGACAAACCGGGCAAGGGCATGTTTTACGGCACCACGGTGCACGCGCAGTTGCAGAAGGCCGGCATCACGCACCTGCTCTTCATGGGCGTGACCACCGAGGTGTGCGTGCAGACCAGCATGCGCGAGGCCAACGACCGCGGCTACGACTGCCTGCTGCTCGAAGACTGCACCGAGAGCTACTTCCCCCACTTCAAGGCCGCCACCGTGGAGATGCTGCGCGCGCAGGGCGCCATCGTCGGCTGGACGGCCAGCAGCGCGCAGCTGATCGCGGCCCTGCAGGGCGCCTGACGCGCCAACGCTGCTAGAGTTTCCCCGTGCCCACCAACACCCCCCGCCGTTCCCCACCCACTGCCCCGCTGGCGCCCGCCCGCCGTTCGCGCGCGAACGAGGTGTATGAGCAGCTCAAGCGCGACATCGCGGAATTCCGCATGGTGCCTGGCAACCGCTTCAGCGAGCACGAGCTGTGCAGCCGCCTGGACGTGTCGCGCACGCCGGTGCGCCAGGCGCTCTTTCGGCTGCAGCAAGAGGGGCTGGTGGAGGTGATGTTTCGCAGCGGCTGGCGCGTGCTGCCGTTTGACTTCGACAAGTTCGACCAGCTCTACGACCTGCGCATGGTGCTGGAGACCACCGCCGTGCAGCGCCTGTGCCTGCAGGACGTGCAGCCCCCGGAGCCCGCGCTGCAGGCCTTGAAAGACCGCTGGCTCGTGCCCGTGGCCGAGCGCAGCGCCGACCCGGTGCAGGTGGCCGAGTGGGACGAAGACTTTCACGAAGCGCTGGTGCGCGCCGCCGGCAACCCCGAGATGGCGCGCGTGCACCACGAGCTGACCGAGCGCATCCGCATCATCCGCCGGCTGGACTTCCTCAAGCAGATGCGCATCGACGCCACCTACGACGAACACGCCAAGATCCTGCGCGCCATCATCGCCCGCAAGGCCGACCGCGCCGACCTGCTGATGCGCTCGCACATCGAGACGAGTCAGGTCGAGGTGCGCAAGATCACGCTGCACCAGGTGTTCATGGCGCAGCAGGTGGCACCGGCGGGCTGAGCCGGGCGGTGGTGGTGGCGCCCGTCACGCGCCAGATGACGTTGCCCACATCGTCGGCCACCAGCAGGCCCCCGGCGCGGTCCACCGCCACGCCCACCGGCCGGCCACGCGCCTGGCCTTCGGCGCTCAGAAACCCGGTGAGCACATCGACCGGCGGGCCGCTGGGCTGGGCGCCGGCAAAGGGCACGTAGATCACCTTGTAGCCGCTGGGCGGCTTGCGGTTCCAGGAGCCGTGCTGGCCCACAAACATGCCGCTGTCGGCAAACGGCCCGCCCAGCCGGCTGCCGCGCGCCGAGGCCAGGCCCAGCGACGCGGTGTGGTTGCCCAGCGCGTAGTCGGGCTTGATCGCCTGGGCCACCCGCTCGGGGCGCGGGGGCTGGGCACGCGTGTCCACGTTCTGGCCGTGGTAGCTGTAGGGCCAGCCGTAGAAGCCGCCGTCGCGCACCGAGGTCATGTAGTCGGGCACGAGATCGGAGCCCAGTTCGTCGCGTTCGTTGACCGCCGTCCAGAGCACGTCGCCCTGCCAGGCCATGCCCACCGGGTTGCGCAGGCCGCTGGCCAGCACACGGCCCTGGCCGCTGGCGCGGTCGAATTCCCAGATGGCCGCGCGCCCTTCCTCGTGCCCCATGCCGTGCTCGGCCACATTGCTGTTCGACCCCACCGACACATACAGGCGGCTGCCATCGGCACTGGCCACCAGGCCTTTGGTCCAGTGGTGGTTCAGCGGGCCGCCGGGCAGGTCGGCCACCCGCGTGACAGCGCCGCTGGCCCGCGTGTCGCCCGCCTGGTAGGGCACCTTCACCAGCG
Source organism: Synechococcus sp. UW140 (assembly GCA_943371335.1). GTDB lineage: Bacteria > Pseudomonadota > Gammaproteobacteria > Burkholderiales > Burkholderiaceae_C > Hydrogenophaga. The sequence goes on from CALRUK020000004.1 coordinate 211,759, forward strand.
CATCGGTGTTGGCAATGAACAGCTCGCCACCCACCAGCGCCATGCCAAAGGGCGAGTGCAGGTGGTCCAGAAACACCGAGCGCACTTCGGCGCTGCCGTCGCCATCGGCGTCGCGCAGCAGGGTGATGCGGTCCGCGCTGGGCGTGGCGGCGCCGGCGCGCTTCATCACCAGGCCCATGACCCAGCCCCTGATGCCCAGCAGCTCTTGCCGCAAGGGGCGCTCGGGCGCATTGGTCTCGGCCACCAGCACGTCGCCGTTGGGCAGCACATACACCCAGCGCGGGTGGTCGAGCTGGTTGGCAAACAACTGTACGGTGGTGCCGGCGGCGGCGGTGGGTGCCTCACCGGGCGGCCAGGGCTGCGCGGTCGCCACCTTCACGGTGGGCAACACCGTCTTCACCGGCGGCGGCAGGGCCGGGTCGGCGCCGTAGCCGGAGTCCACCCTGAGCAGGGCCGACTCGCCACAGGCGCTCAGCACACACGCCAGCGCGAGCAGTGCGGGCGCGCCGTGCGGCCGACGGACAGGGAAAGACAACGCCATCACAGTGCTCCAGGCCCAGGGGAAAGGGCCTCGAACGTAGCCCCCGGCGCGGTGCAAGGTCTGTGCGCTGGCGAACGCAGGGCCTGCGGCGCGCGATCTACAGGCGGTTCTTCTCGGTCTTCTGCACGGGGGCGCCATGGTCCACCCGCACATGGCCGACGTCGGAGTACGAACCGCCCATGTCGAGGCTGACGTCCAGACTGGTCAACACCACGGTGAGCTTGGGCCGCACCCAGGTGGCGATGAAGTAGTCCAGGCGGCCCTCGCTGCGGCGGTCGAGAAAGCGCTTCTCGATGCGCGTGGGCGCGCCGTATTTGGCCTCCAGCGCCTGCTGCACATCGCCAATGCCGATGGCGGGGAAGTAGAACTTCACCGCCTGCAGCGTGCCTGCGGCCACGCGCACCCAGATCCATTTGTCGCCCACCAGGCTGGGGCGCAAGGCATCGGCATGAATGATCTTGACGTCGCCATCGACCAGCGGGCCGGCGGGTGGCAAGGGGTTGGGGTTGCCGGCCGTGTCCATCGGCTCCACCGTGTAGCCCACGCCCTCGCGCTGAAAGCACTTGCCACTGGCCGGCGTGACCTCGGTGTAGCGGTACATGCTCGTGGTTCGCCGCCGGAGCAGTCCTTGCTGCCCGATCGGCACGGTGATCACCTCGTATTGGCACTCGCGCACGTCAAAGGGTTTGTTGAGCTCCAGATCGAACACGAAAAACTCGCGGTCTGCCGCCATGGCAGGCCACCAGAGCCCGGCCAGCCACGCGGCCACAGCCCATTTCAAAAGCGGTTTCATGCCAGTCTCCCTGCGGGCCATTGCACGGCGTTGCCCAAAGGAAGCAGTGTCTGCCGGCGGGACGATGCAGGGAACCCGACCTTGGTCGGGTGTGGGCGTGTCAGGCCTGCGGCGCGACACCGTGGCGCAGCAGCCGGTTCAGCCAGGACAGCGCGATCACCGGCAACACCGCCGCGAGCTTGACGTTGCCGCGAAAGTACACCGCCACCACCAGCGCGAGCACCACCGCCAGCAGCAACAGCCAGGAGCGCTGGAGCACCAGGCGCCGAGCGCCCACCTTGCCAATGAACCCCGCCGGCGTTCGCCACATGGCAACCGCACCCACCAGCAACATGCTCGCAAACAGGCTGGCTTCGCCAAAGTGCTGGTAGATGCGCAGCAGCCACCACTGCTCCAGAAACGCCGCCGCCCCGCCCACGATCAGCCAGAGGTTGGCGCCCATGATCAACCGGTTGGCCGGCACCTCGCGCGCCAGCAAAGCCACGAGCTCCAGCAAGGCCACCACCGACGCGACCTTGAACGCGTGGACAAAACGCTCGTCAGACGCCGGGCCTGCCGCAAACGCCAGGTAAGCAAACACCGCCAGCGCGAGAAAGCCCAGCAGGTATTCGAGGGCGACGGTGAGGAAGCGCATGGGCGGAGATCGGGTCAGGCGCAGGCCGCAGCCAGGTTGCGCCGTGCCTGCGCCTCGCAACGCTCCCTGAAGTGCGGCGTGTTGTAGATGTGCGCCCGATCCAGGAACGACTTCAGCACCGCCTTGCGCTTCACGCGGATGGCGAGGTGCTGGAGCGAGTGGTAGTGCCGCTGCGGCTCTTCGTAGGCGGCCAGGAGTTCTTCGCACAGCCCGGCAGGCGCGTGCAGGCCGAGGTCTGCCCACGCCAGCTGCCACGCTTCCTTCAGGTCAGGCATGGCGCTTCTCCACCCTATCCGCACACCACGCCGTCCGCATCCAGAGAAGGCGGCCTCAAGAGGTCGTCGTCGATGCCCATGACCGCGCTGGCGCGCTCCACGGCTTGCCACAGCGGCCGGGGCATTTTCAGGATGTCGTCGGGCGATTCCGCCTGGGCAATCCAGGCGCTGATCTGCTGGTGCTGCTCGGTGGTCAACAGCGCCAGGTGCAGCATTTCATCAATGATTTTCATGTCGGGTTCGGTGGGATTCAGGTCGGTTTGGGCACTTGCAGTGCCTTCAGGTTGGCGGCGGCGCGTTCGGCCAGGCGCTCCATGAGCGCGTCGAGTTGCTGCACCTCTTCGGGGGAGAGCGCCAGCAACAGCTGGCGGTTGAGCTCCACCACCACAGGCAAAAATTCGTCGTAGAGTGCGCGGCCCTGTTCGGTCAGGGCCACGCGGGCATGGCGGCGGTCGCTGGGGATCACTTCGCGGGAAGCGAACTTCATGTCCACCAGGGTGGTGACGATGCGCGAGGTGCGCGCGCGGTCCAGCTGGGCCAGCTCGGCGAGTTCCGATGACAGCACCGGCCCGTGCCGCGCCAGCACCACGATCAGCCGCCATTCGCGGCGCGACAAACCGTAGCGGGCCTGGCACAGGCGCCCCACAGGTGCCACGGCCTGCGCCTGCAGGCGCGAGAGGCGATAAAGAAACAGCTCAGACATCTGACGCCAGCACTCCACCAGTGAATACCCTGAGCATAGTTGTATTGGTCAACCATCGTCTCTGGGCCTAGATTCGTCAAACGCACCCCACTACACAGGAGACCTTGATGACCACAGCACCCTTTGCCACAGCCCGACCTTCCCGCCCGCTGGGTGCCGCGCTGCTCGCGCTGGTGGCTTCGGTGGCGACTTCGCCCGCCTTCGCGCAGGCCTGGCCCACCAAGCCGGTGACGCTGGTGGTGGGCACGCCAGCCGGTGGCTCGGTGGACGCCTACGGCCGCGCGCTGGCCGACCAGCTGGCCAAGCAGACCGGCGGCACCTTCGTGGTGGAAAACAAGGGCGGCGCCAACGGCAACCTGAGCGCCGAGCAGGTGCGCACCGCCGCCGCCGATGGCCACACGCTGTGGATCAGCACGCAGGCGATGTTCACCATCAACCCTTCGGTGTATCCGGCCCTGAAATGGAAGCAGGCCGATTTCAAGCCGATGGCCAAGGGCATCGAGAGCCCGCTGGTGCTGGTGACGCACCCGTCGGTGCCGGCGAAGACGCTGCCCGAGCTGGTGAAGTGGGTGGGGGCCAACCCGGGCAAGGTGACCTACGCGTCGTTCAGCCCGGGCACGCCCTCGCATTTCCTGGGCTTCCAGCTCAACGAGCGCTTCAAGCTGGACATGGTGCACGTGGCCTACAAGGGCAGCGCGCCCCAGATCACCGACCTGCTGGGCGGGCAGGTGGTGCTGGGCTTCACGCAGCTGCAGGCGGCGCTGCCGCATGTGCAGAGCGGCAAGCTCAACGCGATCGCCGTCACTTCGCGCGAGCGCACGCGCTTCATGCCGCAGGTGCCGAGCCTGGCCGAGCTGGGCCACCCCGACCTGAGCGCCACCGTGTGGTTCGGGCTCATGGCGCCGTCTGCCACCCCCAAGCCGGTGCTCGACCAGATCCAGGCTGCAGCCGTGAAGGCGCAGGCCGCTGCCGACTACAAAACCAAACTGGAAGCGCAGGGCTTTGACGTGCCGCAGGAAAGTGGCGACGCGTTTGCAGCCACCATTGCCACGGAAACCGCGCGCTGGGCCCAGGTGGTCAAGGCCACGGGCTTCCGCGCCAACGACTGAACCACAAGCACTTCCGACATGCCCCACCCCCACGCGCCTTCGCTGTCGTTTTTCGCCAGCCTCTCCATCGAAGTGGCACCGGCTCACGAAATCGGCCAGACCCCTGCGGGCCACCGCCGCGTCATTCCCATTCTGGGCGGGCAGGTGCGGGGCGACGGCTGGAGCGCGCGCGTGCTGCCGGGTGGCGCCGATTTCCAGGCCATCGTCAGCCCCACGCTGGCGCAGCTCGACGCACGCTACGTGCTCGAAACCGATGCGGGCGAACTCATCTATGTGTGCAACCGCGCCATTCGCGTGGCCGCACCCGAAATCACGGCACGGCTGGTGCGCGGAGAGCCGGTGGACCCTTCGCTGGTGTACTTCCGCTGCGCGCCCACGTTCGAGACGGCCGCACCCGCCTTGGTGTGGATCAACGAGCGGCAGTTTGTTGGCTCGGGCATCCGCCGCCCCAGCGCCGTGGAGATCGACTGCTTTACCGTGAACTGACCGGCAGCAGCGTGAGCGATGCAAACCCGAGGTGGTGCATGGTCTCGCGCAGGATGAGCACGTAGGCCGCAAACTCCGCGCGCAGCGGCAGCCCGGCCGAGGCCGCCGGGCGGCCCTGCGACACCGCCACCAGCTGGTTGAACACCTGCTCGATGTCGTCAATGAGCAGCAGCGCCCCGCGCGCCTCGCGCTCGTGCACCAGGCGGTGCAGCTCGCGCGCGGGGGCGTCCGCCGTCACCAGCTGCGAGCCGGGCTGCATTTGCCGCAGCAGCGGCATCACGGCGTTTTCCACGTGTTCGATCGCGTTTTCCAGCTCCAGCGGCGTCGGCGGTTCGTGGCGAAACGGCCCGTCGCCCAGGGCCTGCGTGCCGATGTCGAGCATCCATTCGCGCACCCCGCCGCGCAGGGGCTCGGTGATGAGGTGCGTTTCGTGGGTGCCAATGGCGATGCGGGTGCGTGCGTCAGGCACCATGCACGCCTCCCCGGGCCTGCGCCTGCCGCGCGGAAATGCGCTCGGCCACGAGCTCGGCCTGCTGGGCAATGGTGCGCAACAGGCCCCCGGGTTGGCGCACGTCAAAGCCCACGAAGTACACGCTTTGCAGCGCGCCCTCGCCGCTCACGCCGGGCGGTATGCCGCGCTCGTCCAGCGGCAGCGGGGTGTAGGGAAAGAGTTCTTGCAGCGCAGGCTGGTAGCCCGTGGCCAGCAGCACGGCGTCAAACGGGTGCTCGGTGCCGTCGGTGAAGCGCACGCCGCCGGGCGTGAGCGACTGGACGCCGGGGTACACCTGAATGTCGCCGGTCTGGATGCGTTTGACGGTGCCCACGTCGATCACGGGTGTCTTGCCCTCCTCGCGCAACTGGCGCTGGGGCGACATGCGCGCGGTGGGCAGCCCGTGGCGGCGCAGGTCGCCCACCGTGAGGTCTCGAAACAGTGTGGCCAGCGCGTCGCCCAGCACGTGGGGCAGTTTGCTGAGCATGATGCTGGAGAGCTGCGTGGGCCGCCCCAGCACCTCGCGCCGCACGATGTTGACCGGCGAGCGCACCGAGATCGCGGCGCGCACGCCGTGCTCGGCCAGGTCGAGTGCGATCTCGGCGCCGGTGTTGCCCATGCCCACCACGAGCACGCGCTGCCCCGCGAAGGGCGCGGCGTTGCGGTAGCTGCGGCTGTGCAGCACGCGGCCCTGGAACACGTCTTCGCCCGGCAGGCGGGGCACCTGCGGCACACGGTTGGCACCGGTGGCCACCACCACGTGGTTGGCGGAGTAATGGCGGCCACTGGCCAGGCGCACCAGCCAGGGTGCCCCGCGTTCCTGACGCGGTTCGATGGCCTCCACGTTCTGGCCCAGCTCGGGCTCGATGCCGTGCTGGCGCGCGTAAGCGGTGAGGTAGTCCACCACGCCCTGGCGCGGCACGTAGCGCGGCGCGTCTTCCGGGAACGGCATGCCGGGCAGGGCCGAGTGGGTCTTGACGGTGTGCAGGTGCAGCCGCTCGTAATGGCGGCGCCACGAAGAAGCCACCTCCTGTGCGCGGTCAAATACCAGCGGGCTGTGACCGCGCTGCTGCAGGCAGGCGGCCACCGCCAGCCCGGCCGGGCCGGCGCCGATCACGACGATGTCGGCCTCGGTGTCGGGGTCCAGCGGCGCATGGTTGGAGCCGCGAAACGGCTCGGTGGTGAAGTCTGGCGTGTCGTGGTCCATGCAGGCAGTGTGGGGCGTTGGCAAACCGTGTCAACCCCGCCAGAGTCCCACGGGTGCTAGACGTGCGGCGCCTCGCCTGCGGTTTTCAGGCGGTGGGCCCGCTCCATCAGAAAGGTTTTTTCGCGCTCGTTGCCGGCCAGTTCGGCCGCGCGCACAAACTCGCTGCGCGCCTCGGCGTGGCGCCCCAGCCGGGCCAGCAAGTCGCCGCGCACGCTGGGCAACCAGTGGTACTGGCGCAGCGCCTTGTGGTCCATGAGCGCGTCCACCAGCACCAGGCCCGCGGCCGGGCCGGCGTGCATGGACACCGCCACCGCGCGGTTGAGCTCGACCACCGGCGAAGGCGACACACGCGCCAGCTCGCCATAGAGCGCGGCGATGCGCGCCCAGTCGGTGTCGGCCGCGCGCAGCGCGCGGGCGTGGCAGGCCGCAATGGCGGCCTGCAGGTGGTAGGGGCCGGGGGCGGTGGTGAGCCGGTCGGCACGGTCCAGCGCGTCCAGGCCACGGCGAACGAGCAAGGGGTCCCAGCGGCTGCGGTCCTGCTCGGCCAGCAGCACGGGGCGCCCTTGCGCATCGGTGCGCGCGGCGGTGCGCGAGGCCTGGATTTCCATCAGCGCGAGCAGGCCCTGCACCTCGGGCTGTTGCGGCGCCATGCCGGCGAGCATGCGGCCCAGGCGCAGGGCTTCGTCGCACAGGGCCGGGCGCATCCAGTCACCACCGCTGGTGGCGGTGTAGCCCTCGTTGAACACGAGGTACACCACTTCGAGCACCGAAGCGAGCCGCTCGGCCAGCGCTTCGGCGCGCGGCACTTCAAACGGCACGCCCGCCTCGCTGAGCGTGCGCTTGGCGCGCACGATGCGCTGCGCGATGGTGGCCTCGGGCACCAGGAAAGCCCGCGCGATCTCGTGCGTGGTGAGCCCGCCCAGCAGCTTGAGCGTGAGGGCCACGCGCGCGTCGGTGCCCAGCACGGGGTGGCAGGCGGTGAACACCAGGCGCAACAGGTCGTCGCCAATGTCGTCCTGCCGGGCTTCATCCAGGGCGTCCACGAAATCGGGCACGTGCGTGGCGCCCAGCGCTTCCAGATCGGCGGCCATGCCGTCGTGTTTCTGCTGCGCCATCTGGCGGTGGCGCAGGTGGTCCAGGGCGCGGCGCTTGGCGGTGGTCATGAGCCAGGCGGCGGGGTTGTCGGGCACGCCGTCGTTGGGCCAATGCTCCAGCGCGGCCACCAGCGCGTCTTGCGCGAGCTCCTCAGCCACGCCGATGTCGCGCACCACGCGCGCCACCGACGCCGTGATGCGCGCGGACTCCAGGCGCCAGACGGTGGCAATGGCCTGATGGACATCGGAATGCATGGGCGGGAATTTACATCTGCGCAGGCGCAGCGCTCTCGTCCATCCAGAACACCTCCCACTGGTGGCCGTCCAGATCGGCAAAGCCGTGCTGGTACATGAAGCCGTGGTCCATGGGCGCATTGGGTGTGGTGCCGCCAGCGGCCAAGGCCTTGGCCACGATCTCGTCCACCTCGGTGCGGCTGTCGCAAGACAGGGCAATCAACACCTCGGTGGCCTTCTTTGCGTCGGAGATGGGCAGTTGGGTGAAGCCCTGGAAGAAGGGTTCGACCAGCAGCATGGCGTAGATGTTCTCGGCGATCTCCAGGCAGGCGCCCTGCTCGTTGGTGAACTGCCGGTTGAAGCTGAGGCCCAGCGAGGTGAAAAAGGCCTGCGAGCGGGCCATGTCCTTGATGGGCAGGTTGACGAAGATCTGGCGCAGCATGGGGTTCTCCTTGCAGGGGTTCAGTGCGTGCCTTCGCACAGGGCCTTGAGCTTTTCCAAGGCCAGCGGCCAGGTGTGGGCCATGTGATCGTCGTAGCCGCCAAACACATCGGCGGCCACCCGCAGGCGCGTGCCACCGGCTTCGTCGGTGAAGCTGTAGTTTTCGTGGCAGGGCGCCCAGGCCTTGACGGCTTCGCTGGTGGTGTCTTCGCCGCCCTCGTCGATCATGCCGAGGTGGCGGATGGACACGAACTCGGCGGGGCGGTGTTCGGCGATCTCCGACACCATGCCTTGGCCGTTGGGGCCCAGGAAACGAATGCGCTCGCCGGCGTTCCACGAGCCCTCGAAGCGCGAGCCTTCGCAGAAGACGCTGGTCCACTGCTCGTAGGTGGGCGACTGCAGCATGGTGGCCCACACGCGTTGGCGCGGCGCCTGAATGTGAATGTCGAAGTGTTGCGTGTTCATGGGCCTACCCTCAAGGCTTGGCGGCCTGCATGGCGTCGAGCTTCTTGAAATCGTCCAGTGGCTCGCTGGGCGGGAAGTCATCGAGTTCGTAGAGCTGGCGCAGCTCGATCACGGCCGCTTTGCCCTGCCCTGCGGGGTTGGGAAAACGGCGGCTCCATTCCAGCGCCTCTTCGCGCGAACGCACCTGGATCAGCGTGTAGCCCGCGATGAGTTCCTTGGCTTCGGCAAAGGGGCCGTCGACCACGCGCTTGCTGCCATCGGCGCTGTATTCCACGCGCCAGCCCTTGCGGCTGGGGTGCAGGCCCGAGCCGTCGAGCAGCACGCCGGCCTGCGCCAGGGCTTCGTGGTAACGCACCATCTCGGCCATCAGGGCCTCATCGGGTGCGGGGGTGGTCTCTGCTTCGAATTCGTCGCAGGACTTGACGATGATCATGAATCGCATGGGCTTCTCCTGGGTGTGCGGTTGAAAGTGACTGTCAACCCGTACGACGAAGCGGGTGCGGCGTTTTCGACACACCGCCCTCAGGACAAACCCTGAGTGAGTCGCCTCACGCCTGGCTGTCGTCGTAGCAGGGGCCCAGGGCGCGCACCTCCACCGTGGCCCATTCGGCGGCGGGGCACTCGTGCGCAATGGCCACGGCCTCGGCCATGTTCTCGCACTTGAGCAGGAAGAAGCCACCGATCATTTCCTTGGCTTCGGCAAACGGCCCGTCAAGCACCTGGGGCTTGGCGCCCCCCGTGTGGACCCGCACCGCCTGCGACTGCGAGGCCAGCGACTCCACCGCCAGCAGCTTGCCTCGCGCCTGGAGCGATTCACCAAACTGCTGCATGCGGGCGTACACCTCGCGGCCCTGGGCTTCGGTGCGCGTGCTGCGCTGTCCGGTGGGTTCAACGATCAAGAGCATGTGGGACATGGAGAGACCTTTTGCGACACACAAGCCCGGGATGCTACTGCTTGACCACACCCTGCAAACACCCACAATGCAACGGAATGAACACCAGCGCCAACTTCGAAAGCTTCCGCCTGCAGGCCCTCATCGAGGGCTTTGATGAAGCCCTCGAACGAGAATGGCCACCGCTCACGCTGCTGGACATGCACACCCACCCCTTTGCGGCCAAGGCCGTCGTCACGCGCGGCGAAATGTGGCTCACGGTGGGCGACCTCACACGCCAGCTGCGGCCGGGCGACACCTTCGAGATCGAGCGCGACGTGCCCCACGCCGAACGCTACGGCGCCGACGGGGCCACCTACTGGGTGGCCAGGCGCAAGACCTAGCCTCAGGCCGCTCGTTCCAGCAGCACGTACAGCCCCATCACAGGCTGCTGCTGGTCTTCGCGCAGCGGTGCCTGCCAGGTCTGGCGCACCCGAAAGCCATGGGCCTGCGCCAGGCGCTCCACATAGCGCGGCGAGTGCGCATAGCGCAGGCTGGGGCGCAGCTGAAGGTCTTGCGCATCGCTCGCCAACTCCACCGAAAACGCAAAACACCCACCCACCCGCAGGCGCTGCTGCACGGCGGCAAACACCTCTTCGAGCGCGCCCACATAAATGAACACATCGGCCGCCACGACGAGGTCTGCCGGCTCGGACTGCGCGCGCAGAAAGCCGAGCAGATCGCCTTGCTCTACACGACGGTAGGCACCGCTGGCGCGCGCCTGCTCCACCATGGCTTGCGCGAGATCGACACCGTCCACGGCATCCGCATGCGGGCGGATGAGCTGGCCGCACAGGCCGGTGCCGCAACCCAGGTCGAGCACCAGCGGGAAACGTTGGCCCGCCGTACGCAGGGGCGCCAGCAGGGTCTCGTGGGCCTGGTACTTCAGGTGCTCGATGAGGTGGCTCTGGAAGTCGTCGGCGTATTCGTCGAACAGCGCCTCCACATAGGCGCGGGGCGGCTGCGCAGGCGTGGCGTCGCCCGCGCGCACCGAGGCGAGGTAGAAGCGGTGCAGGGTTTCGTCGCCACCATGAGCCAGCGCCTGCTCGAAGCAGCGAGCGGCTTCAGCGTATTGCCCGGCGTCGCGCATGAGGCTGCCGCGCTGGCTCCAGGCCTCGGCCAGCGTGGGCTCCAACGCGAGCGCCTGGTCCAGCGCCTGCAAGGCTTCTTCAGGCCGCTCCAGGCGCAGCAGGCACAGGGCCAGCGAGAGATGGATCTGCCCGGTGCTCGCGCCCAACTTCACGCCCTGCTGCAGCGCGTGCACCGCGCCCGCCCAGTTCGAGAGCGCTTCCTGCGACAGCCCCAGCGCGATCCAGGCGTCGCGGTGCGAGGGGTCGGCCTGGGTGGCCTGCTGGAGCGTGGCCACGGCCTCGGGCCAGCGGCCCAGGCGGCATTGCGTCACGCCCAGGTTGGCCAGTATGGAAGGCCGCCCCGGCACCAGGGCCAACGCGGACTGGTAGCGATCAGCGGCCTCTTCGAGTCGTCCGGCTTCGAAGAGGGTGTTGCCTTCAAAGAAGCAAGCCTTGGCCTGCTCCAGGTGTTCGGGGGTGTTCATGGCGCGACACCATACACCCGCCGGCTTTACTTGTTGGCGTTCGCGGGCGGGTCCAGCGGTTCGAGCAGGCTGCGCGGCGGGTTGCGCTTCATTTCTTCGGCCAGCGTCACCTGGTCCGGGTTCATGCATTCGTCGGCCAGGCGCTTGCCCAGCTTCTGGCTCATCAGCATCGACTTGTTGCCCAGCTGCAGCCAGAGCGCGCCGCGCTTGGGATCTTCGAGGCGAATGGCGCCGGTGCGGCTTTCCACGGGGTGCATGAAATAGCGCGCGTTGCGCACATCCTTGACCTGCACGATGAAGAAGCCCTGGCGCTTCGCGGGCGTGACCTGCACGGACGCACCGAGCTCGCAGGGGATCGCGCCCACGTGCACGCGCTGGGCAATGGCCAGGTCGGCCTCGGAGAGCACCACGTCGGTGTCTTCGTCAATGGGCGTCATTTCTTCCACGGCCTTGACCGCCGAGCGCGCCAGCGGCGGGCGCTGGGCAGCCGGCTTGGCCGCAGGCGCGGGTTTGGCGGCGGGTTTGGCCGCCGGCTTCGCGGCGGGCGTCTGGGCCTGCGCTTGCGCGGCCAGGGGCAGGAACGCCGCGGCGCTCAAGGACATGACGAGAGGGAGAATTTTCATGAGGTTACCGGTTGAAAAAGAGGCGCAGCGCGCAGTCTGCACGCTTGGGGGTTGAAATGATGTTCCCAGATGTTTCGGTTCAGACCTCGCCACGCACGCCGCTGGCCACCAGCGCGCGGTACTCCGACGGGGTGCTGCCCACCGCGCGGCTGAAGAACTTGCTGAAGTAGGCGGCGTCGTCGTAGCCCAGCGATTGCGCCACCTGTGTGACGGACAGCGAAGAGTACGCGAGCAATCGGCGGGCCTCCAGCATCAGGCGCTCGTGCAGGATCTGCAGCGCCGACTGCCGCAGCACGTGGCGGCAGGTGCGGCTGAGGTGGTCGGGCGTGACCCCAAGCGCCTGCGCGTAAAACGGCAGCGCTTCGTGGCCGCGGTAGTGCTGTTCCACCAGTGCCAGGTAGCGGCGCACCAGCGCATCGCGCGCGCCTTGCCCGCGCTCGCGGCTGAAGTGCTCGCCGCGCTGGCGCAGCACCTGCACCGCCAGCAAGGTGGCACAAGAATGCAGCGCGTGCACGCGCCCCGGGCTCTGCAGGCGGAACTCGCGCGCAACCTGCGTGAACAGGCTTTTGCACTCGGCCGAGGCTTCACGGTCCAGATCGGCCAGCACGCACGAGGCGCCCAATCCCATGTCGGTCAGGTTCGACCCGCCGAGCAGTTTGCGCAGTGTGGCGGTGGGCACGGTGACCTGATGGCCCACGGTGTCGGGCGTGTAGGTGAAGCCGTGCACCGAACCGGGCGCCAGCATCAACAGCACCGGCGCCTGCGCCTCGAAATCCCGGCCGTCGATGGTGCCGTGCAGCTGGCCTTGCTCGAGCCACTGGAACTGGTGCAAGCCCTCGTGCCGGTGCGCGGGAATCGTCCAGTCCATCTCCGCGCCGCGCACCGCCACGGACTCGTAGTGCAGGCAATCGTCCGGCTGCTCGTGTCGGACTTCGCGAAACGGAACCAGCAACAAGGGTGAGGTGCTCATGGCGCGCGATTGTCACCGCATGCCGGAAAACTACAAGACCTGCCCGAATCGTCCATCGCGCGTGGGTGCAGGCCGGCCCATCATCGGCCGGTGACGGCCGCTGCACCGCAGTCGAGCCGCCACACAGCAGCCACACCACAACGATGGAGACAAGCATGCAACACCGTTCACCCAGCCTTCCTTCGCGCCGCCGTTGGCTGGCCGCCCTGCCACCGCTGGTGGCGCTGGCCGCCACCAGCGGCGCCAGCCGCGCCTGGGCGCAGGGCGCTTTTCCGCAGCGCCCCGTGAAGTTCATCGTGCCCAATGCACCGGGCAGCTCCATTGACACCATCGCGCGCATCCTGAGCACGCAGATGGCACAAGGCCTGACGCAACCCCTCGTGGTGGACAACAAGGCGGGCGCCGCAGGTGCGCTCGGCGTGGAGGTGGGGCGCACCGCGCCCGCCGACGGACACACGGTGATCATCGCCAGCAGCAGCGCAATCACCATCGCGCCCTTGCTGCAGAAGGCGGTGCCCTACGACCCGCTCAAGGACTTCGACTTCATCTCGTTGATTGCACTGCTGCCCAACGTGCTGGTGGTCAACCCGGCACTGCCCGTGCGCAACGTGGCCGAGTTGATCGCGTACGCGAAGTCCAAGGGCAGCAGCAGCAACATGGCCTCTGCCGGCGTGGGCTCCACAAGCCACCTGGCCGGCGCGGCGCTGCAGGCGGCGGGCGGCTTTCAGTCGCTGCATGTGCCCTACAAAGGGGGTGCACAGGGCGTGACCTCGGTGGTGGCGGGCGAGACCGACTGGGTACTCACACCCGCACCGGCCGCGATGGGCCAGGTGCAGACCGGCCGCTTGCGGCTGCTGGCGCACAGCATGACGACCGAGTCGCGCCCGCTGGGCGACGTGCCTTCCATCGCGCAGACGCTGCCGGGCTTCGAGTTCGCCGGCTGGATCGGCCTGATGGCGCCCAAGGGCCTGCCGCCGGGTGCGGTGGACACCCTGCGGCGCGCCCTGGCGCAAGCCCTGCAGCAACCGGAACTGCGCAAGCAGTTCGACACCAACGGCGCCGTGCCCACACCCTCCACCCCGCAGGAATTTCGCGCCTTCCTGGCGCGCGACATCGAGGTGCACAAGAAGGCGATCGAGGTGGCTGGCGTCAAGGCCGAGTAAGGCCTGCGCCGATGCCGGAAATGTGCAAGCGCGCTTCGCTTTCGTCCATGGACCGGGGCGAACAACGCCCCTATCGTGAAGACCGCATCCAGACACGACACAACACAAGGAGACATTCGATGCTCAACCGACGCGCCTTGCTCAAGGCCGGCGCCGCCACCAGCGCCGCGCCCTTCCTGCTCCCTGCCCGGGCCCAGGCGCCTGCCGCAGGCACCGCCTTCGTGGTCTCCGGGTTTCCCGCCGGCGGCATGGGCGACAACGTGGCCCGCCCCCTGGCCGAAAAGATGCGGGGCCGTTATGCCTCTGCCGTGGTGGTGGAAAGCCGCACCGGCGCTGGCGGCCGCATCGCGGTCGAATACGTCAAGCGGGCAGCGCCCGATGGCCTGACCATCCTGCAGATCCCGAGCTCGCCGATGGTGCTCTATCCCCACACCTACAAGAAGCTCGCCTACGACCCCCTGGCCGACTTCATTCCCGTGTCCACCACGGTCAACTACGGTTTCTCGTTCACCGCCGGCCCGGGCCTGCCCGCCGAGATCAAGACCGTGGCCGACTACATCCAGTGGGCCAGGGCCAACCCCAAGATGGCCACCTACGGCGTGCCGGCCGCCGGCTCTGCGCTGCACTTCGCGGGCATGCTGCTGCAGAAGGCGGCGGGCTTTGACTTCACGGTCGTGCCCTACCGCGGCGGTGCGCCACTGCTCAACGACGTGATGGGTGGCCAGATTCCCGTGAGCTTCAACGTGATCGGCGAGGTGCTGCCGCACGTGCGCGCCGGCAAGCTGCGCTCGCTCGCGGTCACCAGCCCGCAACGTTCGGTGTTCCTGCCCGAGGTGCCCACCATGGTCGAGCTGGGCTACAAGGACATTGCGATTCAGGAATGGCTGGGCTGGTTCGTGCCCGCCCGCACGCCCGCCGACACCGTTGCCAGGCTCAACGCCCTGGTGCGCGAAGGCCTGCAGGCGCCCGAGTTCACCGAGATCCTGACGCGCAACGGCCTGCAAGCCATTCACCAGTCGCCGGCCGAATTCGCCGCCATCGTCCGACAGGACCACCAGCGCTGGGCAGGTCTTGCCAAGACCACCGGCTTCACCGCAGAGGATTGACACCGCGTGGCTTTGCATCTGACAGGGGCACAAGCCCTGGTGGCGGCCCTCGCCGCCGAAAACGTGGGCCATGTGTTCGGCATCGTGGGCGGCAAGCTCTCGCCGCTGCTGCACGCCATTTCCCAACAGCGCGGCATGCACTTCATGGGTGTGCGGCACGAAGCCGCCGGCCCCATGATGGCCGCCGCGGTGCACGCCGGCAGCGGCCGCATGGCAGTGGCACTGGGCGAGATGGGCCCTGGTGGCCTCAACATGGCTTCCGGCATGGGCGTGGCCTTCAACAACAACCTGCCACTGCTGGCCATCACCACCAACCAGCACCGCGCCGCAGCGTACCCGCACAGCGGCATGTTCATGGACATGGACACCAAAGCCGTGCTGGCGCCGCTGACCAAGTGGAACGCGGTGGTGCACGATGCCCGCCGCATGCCCGAGCTGGTGCGCACCGCATTCCGCGAAGCGCTCGGCGGCCGACCAGGGCCGGTGCACCTGGACATTCCGCAGGACGTGTTGATCTCGCCCTGCCACTTTGCCGACGACGAGTTCGACCCGGCGCCCTCGCGCTACCGTGCGTCCCACTCGGCCCGGCCCGCTGCCGATGCGATCGGACAGGCGGTGCACCTGCTGCGCGCTGCAAAGCGCCCGCTGGTGGTGGCCGGGGGTGGCGTGGTCAGCAGCCACGCTGCCGGGGCGGTGCGCACACTGGCCGCGATGCTTCAAGCGCCGGTCGTGCCCACGCAAATGGCGCTGGGCGTGGTGCCCACCGACAGCCCCCACTTCATCGGCCACGGCGGCCTGATCGCGGGCGACGCGGTTCGCGCCGCCTTCGAGCAGGCCGATGTGATCGTCTCCATCGGCTGCCGCTGGTCGTCGTGGATGTGGGACGAGCGCGGTGCGCTGGCGCGCCGCAGCCACCGCGTGATCAGCATCAACATCGACCCGTCTGCCCTCGGCCACCCGGTGATGCACGAAGTCGGCATGCTGGCAGACGCCGCGCTCGCGCTGGCCGACCTGAACGCGGCGCTGAACGCGGCGGGCACCTTCCAGGTCGACGCGCAATGGCTGCCGAACATCCGGGCCGTGCGCGCGCAGTACGACGCCAAGCTCGCCGTGATGGCACGCGACACCGAAGACACGATGCACCCCGCGGCGCTTGCCAGCGCCGTGGCGCAGGCCATGCCCACCGACGCCCTGGCCGTGTACGACGGCGGCCACACCACGTTCTGGAGCAACGACTTCACCCCCGTGAAAGACGTGCGCACGCGCTTCCACGAACCGGGCATGAGCCACCTCGGCTTCGGCCTGCCGTATGCGTTGGCGCTGAAGCTGCAGCACCCTGGCCGCACGGTGCTCAACATCACCGGCGACGGCTCGTTCGGCTTCACGCTCAACGAGCTGGACACCGCGCGCCGCGAGCGCCTGCCCGTCATCAACGTGATCCACAACAACGCGGCCTGGGGCATCATCCGGCAAGGCCAGAAGATGCAGTTCGACTTCGAACTCGGCACCTCGCTGGACGAAACCGACTACGCCGCGGTGGCACGCGGCTTCGGTTGCCACGGTGAAGTGGTTCGGCGCGCAGAGGACGTGGGGCCCGCCATGGCGCGCGCCATCGCATCGGGCCTGCCCGCCGTCCTCGATTGCCGCACCAGGTTCCTGCCCCATCCCGCCATGCCGATGTTCGGCAGCATGAACCGGTATGGGTTCGATGCCCTCACCGGACCCGCACCGCACGCGTCGGAAAAATGAACCTCATCCAGAGATGGCACTGGCGGCAAAGCCCAGGCGCTATGCTTTCTGACCTCGTATTTCAACCGGACCCACCATGAACCTCACCCTCGACCAAGCCCAGCAGATCATCACCGCCGCCCTCGCCAAGTCCAAGGAAATGGGCTACCAGCCCATGGGCGTGGCCGTGCTCGATGCGGCCGGCAACCTCAAGGCCTTTGCCAGCGAAGACGGCGCCAGCATGTTCCGCTTTGATGTGGCCCGCGCCAAGGCCTGGGGCGCCATCGGCATGGGCGTGTCCAGCCGCACGCTGGCCGAACGCGCCAAGGGCAACCCCAACTTCTTCGTGGCACTCGCCGCCACCGCCGACGGCAAGTTCCTGCCGCAACCCGGCGCCGTGTTGATCAAGGACGCGCAAGGCAAGCTGCTGGGCGCCGTGGGCGCCAGCGGCGGCACCGGCGATGAAGACGAAGTCATCTGCATGGCTGGCGTGACTGCTGTGGGCCTGAGCCACGGCTGATGCGCCGGGCCGGGCCACTCACCCCGGCAAACCCTCGTTCGCCTCGCGCCGGTTCACCTCAAAGAACACGCCGCGCAGCCAGCGGTTGGCCAGGTCGTGCTGCATGCGGCGGTGCCAGAACTGCTGCACATCGAGCACCGGCACCGTGAAGGGCAGCGCAATGCGCCGGATGGCGATGTGCCGCTCCAGCACCGTGGCGATGTCTTCAGGCACGGTGGCCACCAGATCGGTGCCCGGCAACAGCGCGAGCAGGCTCATGAAGTGCGAGAGCTCCAGCATGACGTGGCGCTGCCAGCCCTTGTCGCTCAGGTAGCGGTCCAGCAGGTGCTCGCGCCCGTCGGGGCGCACCACCACATGGCGTGCCGCCAGGTATTGCTTGAGGGACATGCGCGGCGCGGCGGGCCCGGCTTTCGCACAGGTCACGCACGCATACGAGGTCCTGAACAACGCCTGCTGAAAGAAGCCGGCCTTGTGCAGATCGGGGAAGAAGCCCACCGCCAGATCGGCCTCGCCCGACTCCAGCGCCTCGGCCGCCGCAAAGCGTGAGCGCGCCGTGGCCAGCAGCCGCACCTGCGGTGCCTCCTGCCGCAGGCGGCGCAGCACGCCGGGCAGAAACGCCACCTCGCCAATGTCGGGCGTGAGGATGGTGAAGGTGCGCTCGGCACGCGCGGGGTCGAAGCTGGCTTTCTGCAATATCTCCGCATGGATCGCCTCCACCACGCGGTGCACGGCCGGCGCCAGCTCCATGGCGCGCGGCGTGGGCTTCATCTGTGCGCCGGCCCGAACGAACAGGGCATCGTCGAACACCGTGCGCAGCCGCGCCAGGGCGGCGCTCGTGGCGGGCTGGCTCAGGCCCAGCGCGTCACCGGCGCGCCCCACGCTGCAATGGCGGGCCATGGCGTCAAACACCACGAGCAGGTTCAGGTCCACGTTTCGAATATCCATGGCGTGGATTTTATGAATCCATGAGGTGGTCTTTTCATTCACCGCATTGATCCCTAGCATCCGGTGCGGATTCACCCCAAAACCATCGGCGCCGCACGCACGGCACGCAGGAGACAAGACCCATGAAACGCAGACACTTTGCGGGAGCCGCGCTCCTGTTGCCCATCGCCAGCGCCGTGCGCGCCCAGACGCCCGCATGGCCACAGCGCCCCGTGAAATTCATCCTCTCCCAGCCGGCCGGTGCCGGCCCCGACATCCTGGCGCGCTATGTCACCGACCAGCTCGCCCGCCTGTGGAACCAGGGCATCGTGGTGGAGAACCGCCCCGGTGGGCAAAACGTGATCGGTGCGCAGGCCGCCGCGCGCTCGCCCGCCGACGGCTACACCTTCTACTACGCGACCACCGCCGCCATGGTCACCAACGCCTTCACCTTCAAGTCGTTGCCGTACGACCCAGTGAAAGACTTCGTGCCCGTGCGCCTGGTGGGACGCAGCCCGTTCGTGATCGCCGCCGCCAGTGGCTTCGCCGGCAAAGACCTCGCCGACACCCTGGCCATGGCCAAGGCCCAGCCGGGCGTCATCTCCATTGCCACCGAAGGGCCCAAGACCTTCTCGGGCATGCTGGCCGACAGCGTGGCCGCGAAGGCGGGTGTGAAGCTCAACCACGTGCCCTACACCAAGGCCCCCGAAGCGATTCAGGACGTGGTGGGCGGGCGTGTGCAACTGGTGTGCCTGCCCGATGCCGCGCTCACCGCCTTCATCAAGAGCGGGCAGCTGCGCGCCCTCGCCGTGAGCACCGCGCAGCGCCAGGCCGACATGCCCAACGTGCCCGCCCTCAGCGAGACCTTCCCCGGCTTTGAGTACACGGGCTGGAACGGCGTGTTCGCCCCCACGGGCACCCCTGCCGACGTGGTGGCCCGCGTGAACCGCGACCTGGAAACCGTGCTGCGCCAGCCCGAGGTGACGCAGCGCCTGCTGCAGCTGGGCTCGCTGGCCGAGCAGAAGATGTCGGTGGCCGAATTCGATGCCTTCATGCGCAGCGAACACAGCCGCTGGCGCGATATCGTCAAGGCCCTGGGCATCACGGCGGAGTAACGCACCGTGGCGTCCACCCTGCGCTGTGCCTGCGGCGGCATCGACATGCATTCGCATGTCGTGCCGGAGAACTTCCCCGCCTACATCGGCCGCACCGCGCCGGCCGACTGGCCTTCGATGGCGCCCGCGCAGCCGTGCCACCGCAGCGTGATGATCGCGGGCAAGAACTACCGCACCGTGTCGGAGGCCTGCTGGAGCGTGTCGCGCCGGCTGGAAGACCTGCCCGGCATGGGCCTGGCGCTGCAGGTGCTCTCGCCCATGCCCGAGCTGCTGTCGTACTGGATGGCGCCGGCCGACGCGCAGCAGCTCCTGCGCTACCTCAACGACCAGATCGCCAGCATGGTGGACGCCGGCGGCGGCCAGCTGGCTGGCCTGGGCGCCGTGCCCCTGCAAGACATGGACCTGGCCATCCGCGAGCTGGAGTACGTGGTGAAAACGCTCGGCTTCAGCGGCGTGGAGTTGGGCAGCAACATCAACGGCGTGCCCATCGGCTCGCCGGTGTTCGACCCCTTCTTCGAAGCCTGTGAAGCGCTGGACGCCGCGGTGTTCGTGCACGCCATCCGGCCCGCCGGCATGGACCGCCTCGTAGGCCCGGCGCCGCTGCAGCAGGTGCTGGGCTACCCGGGCGAAGTGGGGCTGGC
The DNA here is from genome assembly GCA_943371335.1 of Synechococcus sp. UW140. GTDB lineage: Bacteria > Pseudomonadota > Gammaproteobacteria > Burkholderiales > Burkholderiaceae_C > Hydrogenophaga. The sequence goes on from CALRUK020000004.1 coordinate 231,508, forward strand.
CGCGGCCTCGGTCATCACCAGCAACCTGCCGGTGCGCCGCCCGAAGCTGCGCCTGGCTTTCAGCCACGGCGGCGGCACGCTGGCTTCGCTGCTGCCGCGCCTGCAGCAAGGCTGGGGCGTGTTCCCCGCGCTGCGCGAAGCCGTGCAGACATCGCCCGTGGAGCAAGCTCGCCGCCTCTTCTACGACGCGCTGGTGTTCGACACCCCCACCCTGCGCCACCTGGTGGATGTTTTCGGCGCGTCGCAATTGATGGTGGGCACCGACTACCCGTTCAACTTCCACGACCGCACGCCGGTGTCGCGCATCGAATCCGCAGGGTTCGACGACGCCACCACCGCCGCGCTGGTGCGCCACAACGCCGAGCGCTTCCTCGGCCCACAGAAAGTCACATCCCCATGAGTTCACCCTGGATCGAATCCGTGCGCAGCGTGGCGCTGAACGTGCCCGACCTCGCGCGCGCCGAAGCCTTCTACACGCAGGTGTGGCATCTGCAGGTGGCCCACCGCACCGACCACGCCCTCTTCCTGCGCGGCACCGGCAGCGACCACCACCTGCTGGCCCTGCACGCGGGCGGTGAGGCGCCGCAGATTCGGCACGTCACCCTGCGTGCGCGCAGCGCGCAGGCCTTGCCTGCCGTGGCGCAAGCCGTGCTGGCGGCGGGTGGACGCATCGTCTCGCCCGTGGGGCCCATCACCCACGACCCGGCCGGCGGCACCGGCCTGACGCTGTGCGACCCGCACGGCCGCGTGTTCGACGTGGTGCACGGCGACGCGCGCCACGCCGACCAGGGACCGCAGCGCGACCAACCCATGCGGCTCACGCACGTGGTGCTCAACAGCCACGCCGTGGACGACACGCAGCGGTTCTTCACCCAAGCCCTGGGCTTCAAGCTGGCCGACCGCACGGTGGCCATTGCCTTCATGAACTGCAACCACGACCACCACACCCTCGCGGTGGGCGTGGCCGACAACGACGCGCTCAACCACATCGCCTTCCTGATGTCCGATGCCGACGCCGTGATGCGCGGTGGTGGCCGCATGAAAGACGCGGGCCATCCCATCGAATGGGGACCCGGCCGCCATGGCCCGGGCAACAACCTCTTCAACTATTTCATTGACCCGTTTGGCGTGGTCATTGAGTACACGGCCGAGGTCGAGCAGGTGGACGACAGCTACCAGCCGCGCGGCCCGGCCGACTGGAAATGGCCTCCCGGCCGCGTGGACCAGTGGGGCATTTCGCCACCGCCCGGCGCCACGCTGAAGGAAGCCCAACGCCGCGTGCACTTTGCCCCGCTCGCCTGAACCTTTTTCTTTCTTTGTTCACCTCACCATGAAATTCACCACCTACCTGCGCCAGGGCGCACCCCGTCTGGCCGTTGTCGACGGCGACAGTTTCATCGACCTGAACGACGCACAGCCCCATGTGCCCAGCGACCTGCGCGCCGCCCTGCACCAGGGCGTTGACCTGCTCGCCGCTGCCCGCACCGCCCTCGCCGGTTCAACCACCCGCCAGCCGCTGGCCAGCGCCACGCTGGCGCCCCTGGTGCCAGACCCCGGCAAGACCGTGTGCCTGGGCTTGAACTACTTCGACCACGCCAAGGAAGGCGGCCGCGACAAGCCCGACTACCCGTGGTTCTTCTACCGCGGCTCCAGCTCGCTCATTGCGCACGGCGCCGCCGGTGTGGTGCCCAAGGTGTCGTCGCGTTTCGACTACGAGGCCGAACTCGCCGTGGTGATCGGCCGCCGCGTGCCGCGCCACACCCCTCAAGCCGATGCGCTGCACTACGTGCTGGGCTACAGCTGCTTCAACGACATGAGCGTGCGCGACTACCAGAAGCGCACGCCGCAGTGGACCATCGGCAAAAACTTCGACGGCACGGGCGCCTTCGGGCCGGTGCTGGTGACGGCCGACGAACTGCCGCCGGGCGCGGTCGGCCTGAAGATTCAGGGCCGACTCAATGGCGCCGTGATGCAGGACGCCAACACCAGCGACATGATCTTCAACGTGGCCGAAACCATCGCGCTGCTGGCCGAGGTGCTCACGCTGGAGCCGGGCGACGTGATTGCCATGGGCACGCCCGCCGGCGTGGGCCAGGCGCGTACACCGCCGGTGTGGATGAAAGCCGGCGACACCTACGAAGTGGCCATCGAAGGCATTGGCACCTTGGTCAACCAGATCGTGAACGAGGCCGCATGAACGCCGCAGCGGTCTATGACGTCGCCATCGTGGGCTACGGGCCTGCGGGCGTGGTGGCCGCCGGCCTGCTGGGCCAGGCCGGCTTGCGCGTGGCCGTGTTCGAACGGCTCACCGGGGTGTACGAGATCCCGCGCGCCATTTCGCTGGACCACGAAATCATGCGGGTGTTCCAGCAGCTCGGCGTGGCCGAGGCCATTGCGCCGTTCTGCGAAGCGTTCACGCCGTCCGAGTATTTCGGGGTGGACGGCCAGCTGATCCGCCGCATGACCATGGTGGCGCCGCCCTACCCGCAGGCGCACACACCTTCGATGGTGTTCACGCAACCCGAAGTGGAGCGTGTGCTGCGCGAACGCGTGGCCCAGCTGCCCAATGTGGTGGTGGAGCTCGGTGTGGAAATGACGCGCATCACGCCCGATGCGCAGGGTGTGGACCTCACCATCCGCGCGCCAGACGGGCTTGAAAAAACCGTGCGCGCGGCCTATGTCGTCGCCTGCGACGGCGGCTCCAGCATGGTGCGCACCCAGCTCGACATGCCGCTGGAAGACCTCGACTTCGACGAGCCCTGGCTGGTGGTGGACGTGCTCATGAACGAGCGCGGGCTGGCCAAGCTGCCGCAGGTGAGTGTGCAGTACTGCGAACCCGAGCGGCCCTGCACGCTGGTCATCGGGCCCAAAAACCACCGCCGCTGGGAGATCTCGCTCAAGCCCGGTGAAGACCCGAAACTCGCGGCCACGCCCGAGGCCACGTGGCAACTCCTGTCGCGCTGGATCACGCCGCAAGACGGCACGCTGTGGCGGCAGTCCAGCTACCGCTTCCATGCGCTGGTGGCCCAGCACTGGCGCCAGGGCCGCGTGTTCCTCGCGGGGGACGCGGCGCACATGCAGCCGCCCTTTCTGGGCCAGGGCATGTGCCAGGGCGTGCGCGACGCGACCAATCTGGCCTGGAAGCTCATCGCTGTGCTGCGCGGCGAGGTGAGCGGCGCCCATGCCCAGGCGCTGCTCGACAGCTACGGTGCAGAGCGCAAGGCGCATGTGCGCGAACTCACCAACCGCATCAAGCACGTGGGCGCGGTGATCTGCGAGCGAGACCCGGTGAAGGCCCTCGAACGCGACGCCCAGCTGCTCGCGCAATGCGGTGGCGTGGTGAAGGACACGCCCCGTCAGGACATCCTGCCCCAGCTGGAAACGGGTTGGCTGTCCACACACGCCCACGCGGCGCGTGGCAGCCTGTTCCCTCAACCCTGGCTGGCCACGCGCAACGGGCGACAACGCATGGATGCCCTGGCAGGCAACGGCTGGCGGCTGGTGCTGGCACCGGGCCAAACCCTGCCAGCCGAAACCGACCACCCCTGGCTGCGCACCCTGGCGGTGGGTTCATCCGACATGCAGGAGGCCGACGGCGTGCTGCAGGCGTGGTTCCAGCGGCACGGGTGTGTGGCCGCGCTGGTGCGACCCGACAACTATGTGTACGGCGTGGCCGCGCAGGGTGAAGAGGTGGCGGCGCTGGTGGGCGAGCTGGCCAGCGCGCTGGGCAGGACCGAGGCGACCGTTGCGGCCTGAGCCGCAGCGGCTCACACCTTCGAAAAATCCGGCTTGCGGCGCTCCAGGAAAGCGCCGAACGCTTCTTTGGCCGCTGGCTCGCCGAGCATGCGGCCAAAGCTCACGCCCTCTTCGGCCATCACCGCCATCACCTGCTGCGCCTGGCCCTTCTTCATGAGGCGCTTGGTTTCGATCAGCGAGCTCATGGGTTTGGCCGCCATCTTGCGCGCCACCGTTTGCGCATAGCCGGCCACTTCGAGCGGGGGCAACACGCGGTTGACCAGGCCCACTTCGAGCGCAGCTTCGGCCATGAAGGGTTCACCCAGCAGCAGCGCTTCGGCGGCGCGGTGGTAGCCCAGCATCTGCGGCACCAGCAGGCTCGATGCCGCCTCCGGGCACAGGCCCAGGTTCACGAAGGGCATGGAGAACGCCGCGTTGTCGCCCGCGTACACCAGGTCGCAATGGAAGAGCAGCGTGGTGCCCACGCCCACGGCCGGTCCGCACACCGCGGCAATCAGCGGCTTCGGAAACTGCGCGATGCCACGCAGGAAGCGGAACACGGGGGAGTCGGTGGTGGCGGGCGGGTTGTTCAGGAAGTCCCCGATGTCGTTGCCCGACGAAAAGATCGCCTCGTTGCCCTGAATCACCACGCAGCGCACGGCGGCATCGTCTTGTGCGGCCTGCAGCGCATCGGCCAGCGTGCCGTACATGGCGGCGGTGATGGAGTTCTTTTTGTCGGGGCGGTTGAACGTGAGGGTGCAGACGCCGGCTTCGGTGTGGACGAGGATGTCGCTCATGGGGGTGTCTCTGGGAGTGGCGGGAAGGACCCGCAAATTACCACGAACGCGCGTGCTTTTCTGGGGCCGCGCGCCCAGTGGCTGACCGGTGCGTGACAGCGTGTTTCAGGCCACGGTTTTGCCACGCCCGACACCTACACTTGCCGCTTTCGCCCACCCGGCGCCGCCGCTGTCCACAGGTGTCTTCCATGTTGTCCCGATTCGTCGCCCTCTTCATTCCCCGCCTCGCAGGCGCCCTGGCGCTGCTGCTGGTCGCCCTGCCGGCGCAGGCGCAAAGCCCGGCCGCACCGCTGGCCGCTGCCGCCAGCGGTGAACGCCCGCGCGTGGGGCTGGTGCTCTCGGGCGGTGGTGCGCGTGGCTTTGCACACGTGGGCGTGCTCAAGGCGCTGGAGGCTGCGCGCGTGCCGGTCGATGTGATCGTGGGCACCTCCATGGGCGCCATCGTGGGCGGGCTCTATGCCAGCGGCATGACGGCCGACGACCTGGAGCGCGAAATCCTGGCGGTGAACTGGGGCGACCTGTTCGACCGCCGCGAGCCGCGCCAGCTGCTGTCGCAGCGCCGCAAGGAAGAAGACTTCGAGCTCTCGCCGGTGCTGATGCTGGGCTTTCGCGACGGCCAGTTCGTGCTGCCTTCAGGCGCGGTGTCCACCCGTTCGCTGGAGATGCTGCTGCGGCGCTACACGCTCTCGACCCGCCACCTCGCCAACTTCGACGGCCTGCCCACGCCGTTTCGCGCGGTGGCCACCGACATGGAAACCGGCAAGGCAGTGGTGATGGACCACGGCGACCTGGCGGCCGCGCTGCGCGCCAGCATGTCGGTGCCGGGGGTGTTCTCGCCGCTGGCGGTGGACGGGCGCATCCTGGGCGATGGCGGGCTCGTGAACAACCTGCCGGTGGACGTGGCACGGCGCATGGGGGCCGACGTGGTGATCGCGGTGAACATCGGCACGCCGCTGGCCGGGCGCGAAACGCTGGGCAGCGTGGTGGGCATCACCACGCAGATGGTCAACATCCTGACCGAGCAGAACGTGCAGGCCAGCATCGCCACACTCAAGCCCCAAGACCTGCTGCTGGCACCGCCACTGGGCCAGCTCACCTCGGGCGACTTCGGCCGCGCGCCCGAGCTGGTGAAGATCGGCAACGACTACGCGCAAACCGTGAAAGAAGCGCTCGCTCGATTTGCGGTGGACGTACCCAGCTACCAGCGCTGGGCCGCCGCGCGCGATGCGCAGGCCCTGGCCAACACCGGGCGCATCGGCGCGGTGGCGTCGGTGAAGTTCGAAGGCGTGAGCGAGCAACGCGCCGCGCGCCTGGCCACCACGCTGGACACTGCCGAAGGCCAGCGTCTGGACGTGCCCAAGCTCGAAGGCGACCTGCAGCGCCTGGCCGCCATGGGCGACTACGAACGCGTGGACTACAGCCTGGTGCGGCGCACCGACGGCGCCGAAGACCTCACCGTGCACCTGCGCGAAAACGCCTGGGGACCCAACTACCTGCGCGTGGGCCTGGACCTGCGCACCGACTTCCAGGGCCAGGGCGCCTTCAACCTGCGCATCAGCCACAACCGCCACTGGCTCAACGACAGCGGCGCCGAGTGGCGCAACCGCGTGCAGCTGGGCGAAACCGTGGGCCTGTACTCCGAGATCTACCAGCCGCTGACACTGCACAGCGACCGCTTCGTGGCCGCCTACGCCGATGCCAACCTGCGCAAGGTGGAGCTGTTCAGCACCGAAGGAGATGCCCTGGCGCTGGTGCAGCGGCAAAGCCTGCGCGTGGGCGCCGACATCGGCTGGCCCATGGGCCTGCTCGGCAACGTGGGCGACATGCGCGTGGGCGTGGTGGCCGCGCAGCGCCGCGTCACGCCCGAGCTGCTGGCCAGCAGCATTCCGGCAGGCGCCACCACCTCGCTCAAATGGCGCGAGCTGGGCGTGCGCGGCGCCGTCATTGCCGACCAGCTCGACTACGCCAACTTCCCCTCCAGCGGCTACCGCGCCGAAGGCGAGGTGGTGTTCGGCCGCCGCAGCTTCGACGGCGCGCCCAGCAGCCAGTTCACCAGTTTCGAGGGTACCGCCACCGCTGTGAAGTCGTGGGGCGTGCACACCTTCAACTTCGGTGCGCGCCTGGCCAAGACGAGCCAGATTCCCCTGGGCGCCATCGACGAATACTCGCTCGGCGGCTTCCAGCAGCTTTCGGGCTACCGCGTGGGCCAGGTGGCGGGCAACTACCTCGTGTTTGGCCGCCTCACCTACTACCAGCGACTGCCGTGGAGTGTGGGCGTGGCGCGCGCGCTGTTTGTGGGGGGCTCGCTGGAAGCGGGCAATGCCTGGACCTCACGGCGCAACATCTCGTTCAGCGACCTGCGCGCGGGCTCCAGTCTGTTTGTGGGCGCGGACACCGGCATCGGCCCGCTCTACCTCAGCATCGTCAGTGCGCCGCGCGGCTACACCGGGCTCTACCTGTTTCTGGGCAGGCCCTAAATGCCGCAACCGGCGCGCCAGGCCTTCTTCCAGCGGATACCGCAGAACCGGCTTTGCCGGGCTGCAGGTGTCGCCCCCTTGAGGGGGTCGCGCGCAGCGCGGCGTGGGTGGTTCACTCTTTGAAGTAAACGATCTGGTGCGTGGTGGCCAGCAGCACGCCGGCCTCGTTCCAGAGCTGTGCGGTCTGGTCAAAGAAGCCATTGCGAAACGCCTGCGCCCGCGCCTGCGCCAGCAGCCAGCCGCTGCCGGTCGCTTCCAGCTCGCGCGAGCCCGCGTGGAAGTACACCGTCATCGACACCGTGCCGGTGGGCACCGGCCGGGCGCGGCGCAGCCACACGCGCGGGTAGAACACGTCGGCCAGCGCCGTGAGGCTGCAGAAGTCCAGCGCGCGCAGCGGGTCGTCGCGCACCCACATCTGCATCAGGCTGCCGTCGCCCTGGCCGTCCCACACCGTGGGCAGCGCGCCCGTGATGGGGTGCATGGCGTAACGGCTGACCCATTCCACCCGGGCTTCCAGCCGCGCGCGCGGCACGTCGGCTGGCGCAGGCACGGCCGGCATGGGCTCGTCGTCCACACCCCAGGTCTCGCGCCGCGCGGCGGTCACGGCGGTGGCCGTGATCACCGTGGTGGGCTCGCCATTCGCATCGGGCTGGGTGATGTCCATCACCCAGTGCTGCGTGGAGCGGTTGGTGCGCACCGGCCGCGCCGTGAGGTTGAAAGGCCCGTCGGCCAGCGCGGCGGCGTAGTTCACCGTGAGCGAGATCGGCTCGCCCAGCCGCTGCACATGCTGCATCACCGACTGCATGACCACCGCCGCGGTGACACCCCCGAACGGCCCGACCATGTTGCCGTAGGCCGGGGACGTGGCGCCGCTGTAGTGGTGCGGGCCGGTGGGGGTGAGCGCGATGGCCTGGTCGAAAACGTGTGTGTTCATGCGATCGGTGTGCAAGTGGTCAGAACATCAACGTGCGCCCCGCGCCAGCGCGGCGCGGGGGTGGGTCGTCAGACCCTTTCGAAGATACCGGCGGCGCCCTGACCCATGCCCACGCACATCGTCACCATGCCGTACTTCTTGTTGTGGCGCTTGAGCGCATGCACCACGGTGGCCGCGCGGATGGCGCCGGTGGCGCCCAGCGGGTGGCCCAGCGCAATGGCGCCGCCCATGGGGTTGACCTTCGACGGGTCCAGGCCGAGCGTGTTCATGACGGCAAGCGACTGCGCGGCAAACGCTTCGTTCAGTTCGATCCAGTCGAGCTGGTCCTGCGTGAGCCCGGCGGACTTCAGCGCCGCAGGAATGGCCTCGATGGGGCCAATGCCCATCAGGTGCGGAGGCACACCGCGCGAGGCGTAGCTCACGAAGCGCGCCAGTGGCGTGAGGCCGAAGCGCTTGACGGCCGACTCGCTCGCCAGGATGAGGGCGCCTGCGCCATCGCTGGTCTGCGAGCTGTTGCCCGCCGTCACCGAGCCGCGCGCGGCGAACACGGTGCGCAGCTTGGCCAGGCCCTCGATGGAGGTGTCGGGCCGCGCGCCTTCGTCCAGGCTCACCATGCGGGTGCTTGTGGTGACTTCTGCGCTCTCCAGGTCCACGCTGCGCTCGGTCACTTCCACCGGCGTGATCTCGTCGGTGAACTCGCCGTTCTTCATCGCCAGCACCGCACGCTGGTGCGACTGCAAGGCAAAGGCGTCCTGCGCCTCGCGCGAGACCTTCCACTTCTGTGCCACCTTCTCGGCGGTCAGGCCCATGCCATAGGCAATGCCGTAGCTCTCCACGTCGTCGGTGTTGCGGAAGATGGTGGGCGACAGGCTGGGCGAGTTGCCCATCATGGGCACCATGCTCATGCTCTCGGTGCCGGCGGCAATCATCACGTCTGCCTCACCCACGCGAATGCGGTCGGCCGCCATCTGCACCGCCGACAGGCCGGAGGCGCAGAAGCGGTTGACGGTGATGCCGCCCACGCTGTTGGGCAGGCCCGCCAGAATGGCGCCGATGCGCGCCACGTTCAGGCCTTGCTGCGCTTCGGGAATGGCGCAGCCGCAGATCACGTCTTCAATGGCCTTGGGATCAAGCCCGGGCACCTGGCCGAGCGCAGAGCGCAAGGCCAGGGCGAGCAGATCGTCCGGGCGCAAGTGCTTGAAAGAGCCCTTGTGCGAACGGCCAATGGGGGTGCGGGTGGCGGCGACGATGTAGGCGTCTTGAATCTGTTTCATGTTGGCTTCCTCAATTCCGCACCGGCTTGCCGGTGTTGAGCATCCCGAGGATGCGCTCTTGTGTTTTCGGATGAACGATCAGCGAGCAGAACGCGCGGCGCTCCAGCGTCATCAGGTAGTCCTCGCTCACCAGCGTGCCCGGCTCCACGTCACCGCCGGTCACCACGTTCGCAATCAGCGAGGCAATGTGGAAGTCGTGCTGGCTGATGAAGCCACCGTCGCGCATGTTCACCAGGCTGCCAAGAATGGTCGCCTTGCCGTCGCGCCCTGCCACCGGGAACAGCCGCTTGTGCGGTGCACGGTAGCCGCCGTTGAACAGGCCCTTGGCCTCGTTGATGGCCACATACAGCAGCTCGTCCTTGTGCGGCACGATCACGTCGGAGTGCAACACGTAGCCCAGCTTGCGCGACTCCAGCGCGCTGGTGCCCACTTTGGCCATGGCCGCCGCGGTGAAGCCTTCGGTGAGGAAAGGCAGCAGGTCCTTGCCCGTGGAGGTCTCGGCGTTTTCGGCCGCGCGGCGTGCGATGTAGGTCAGGCCACCGGCACCGGGCACCAGGCCCACGCCCACTTCCACCAGGCCGATGTAGCTTTCCATGTGCACCACGCGGCGCGCGCTGTACACGGCCAGCTCGCAACCACCGCCCAGTGCAAGGCCGCGCACGGCAGACACCACCGGCACGTTGGCATAGCGCAGGCGCAGCATGGTCTGCTGCATGAAGCCTTCGGCGTCTTCGATGGCCGCCACGCCCACCGCCATGAAGGCGGGCAGCATGGCCTGCAGGTCGGCACCGGCGCTGAAGGGCTCGTCGCCCGACCAGATCACCAGACCCTGGTATTCCTTCTCCGCCAGGTCCACGGCCGCCATCAGGCCTTCGCATACCTCGGGGCTGATCGCATGCATCTTGGTCTTGATGCTGGCAATGAGCACCTGCTCGTCCAGCGTCCAGATGCGGATCGAATCGTTCTCTTCGATCGTGCTGCCCGCCGTTTCAAACTGGGCACCGGCCTCTCCCAGCAGGAGTTCGGGGAAGTGCTGGCGCTGGTACACCGGCAGCTGCAAGCGGCCTTCAAAGGCGCCCTTGCTCGGGTTCCAGGAACCCTGTGCGGTGTGCACACCGCCAGCCTCGGCCACCGGGCCTTTGAAGACCCACTCGGGCAGCGGCGCAGTGCTCAGCGCCTTGCCCGCGTCGATGTCTTCCTGGACCATTTTGGCCACTTCGAGCCAGCCGGCTTCCTGCCAGAGTTCGAAGGGGCCCTGCTTCATGCCGAAGCCCCAGCGCATGGCCTGGTCCACGTCGCGCGCGGTTTCGGCAATGGTGGCCAGGTGCACGGCGGCGTAGTGAAAGCTGTTGCGCAGAATGGCCCACAGAAACTGCCCCTGCGGGCCTTCGGCGTTGCGCAGCAGCTGGAGCCGCTCAGCGGCTGGGCGCTTGAGCATGCGGCCGTACACCTCGTCGGCCTTCTCGCCACCGGGCACGTAGTCTTCGCTGTCCAGGTCAAAACGCAGGATGTCGCGGCCCACCTTCTTGTAGAAGCCCGCCTTGGCCTTCTGGCCGAGGTTGCCGAGTTCGATGAGCTTCTTGAGCACCGGCGGCGTGCCGAAGCTGCCGTAGAAAGGATCGGTCTCCAGGGTCAGGTTGTCCTGCAGCGTCTTCACCACGTGGGCCATGGTGTCCAGGCCCACCACGTCGGCGGTGCGGAAGGTGCCGCTGCTGGCGCGGCCCAGGCGCTTGCCGGTGAGGTCGTCCACCACGTCGTAGCTGAGGCCAAAGTTCTCCACCTCTTTCATCGTGGCCAGCATGCCGGCGATGCCGATGCGGTTGGCGATGAAGTTGGGCGTGTCCTTGGCGCGCACCACGCCCTTGCCCAGGTTGCTGGTGACAAACGTTTCCAGGTCGTTGAGGATCTGCGGCTCGGTGGTCGGTGTGGCGATCAGCTCCACCAGCGTCATGTAGCGCGGCGGGTTGAAGAAGTGAATGCCGCAGAAGCGCGGCTTGATCGCTTCGGGCAGCGCTTCGCTCAGCTGGGTGATCGACAGGCCTGACGTGTTGGAGGCCACGATGGCGTGCTCGGCAATGAAAGGCGCGATCTTGGTGTACAGATCGAGCTTCCAGTCCATGCGCTCGGCAATGGCCTCGATGATGAGGTCGCAGTCCTTGAGCTGCTCCATGTGCTGTTCGTAGTTGGCCTGGCCGATCAGGTCGGCATCAGACGCCACGCCCAGCGGCGAAGGCTTGAGCTTCTTCAGGCCCTCCACCGCGCGGGTGACGATGCCGTTCTTCGGGCCTTCCTTGGCGGGCAGGTCGAACAACACCACCGGCACCTTGACGTTGACCAGATGCGCAGCAATCTGCGCACCCATCACGCCCGCGCCGAGCACGGCGACTTTTTTCACTTGAAATCGGTTCATTCTTCGGGTTCCTTTACACGCCACGCAACGCGTGAGGGACAGTTGTCGAGAGAGACCGCGGAACCGGCTGTGCCGGCCCGCAGGTGCTGCCCCCTTGAGGGGGTCGCGCGAAGCGCGGCGGGGGTGTTTTCCTATTCAACGCGCAACCAGACCTGGGTTCGGTAGAACGGGCCGATGTAGCCGCGCATCTCCAGCTTCTTGCCGCCATCGACGGGCTTGAGGCGGCTGCGGTACACCTTGCCGTTGTTCGGGTCGACGATGTCGCCACCGTCGTACACCGCCTTGTCGTCGGCGCTCTGCTTGAGGTTGCGCAGGATGGTCATGCCCAGGATGGGCTTGTCCTTGCGCTCGTCGGTGCACTTGTCGCACACCGCATCGGCCTTGGTGGTGGGGTCCAGGAACTTCTCGATCTTGCCGCTGAAGACACCGTTGCTCTCCGTGATGCGCACCAGCGATTTTTCGGTCTTGGTCTCATCGTCGATGGTCTTCCACAGGCCCACGGGCGACATCTGCGCGAAGGCAGACAGGGAAGTCATCGTGAGAGCGATGGCGGTCAGTGCGATCTTGATCATGGAAGTCTCCTGGGTCCTTGGTATGGGTCTCAAACCGGAATCACTGCGACACTGGCCAGGCCAGGCCGCAGGTGTTGCTCCTTTGAGCCGCGCAGGCGGGTCATGCCAATGCGGCGTCGGTGTCCATCAGCACCTTGCTGCCGGTGCGCGCGGTGCGCATGAGCGTCGCGGTCTCGGGGAACAGCTTGGCGAAATAGAAGCGCGCGGTCTGCAGCTTGGCGGTGTAGAACGGGTCGGTGTTACCGGCCGCGATTTCACGCAGCGCCACCTGCGCCATGCGCGCCCAGAAGTAGCCAAACACCAGGTGGCCGGCCACGCGCAGGTAGTCCACCGCGGCGGCGCCCACTTCATCGGCGTTCTGCAGGCCCTTGAAGCCGATCTCGGTGGTGAATTTGGTGATCTGCTCACCCAGCACGGCCAGCGGGTTGATGAACTCGGCCATCTTCTCGTTGACGCCCTCTTCCAGCACCAGTGCGCCCACCAGCTTGCCAAATTTCTTGAGCGTGGCACCGTTGTTGCCCAGCACCTTGCGACCCAGCAAGTCCAGGCTCTGGATGGTGTTGGTGCCTTCGTAAATCATGTTGATGCGGGCATCGCGCACGAACTGCTCCATGCCCCATTCCTTGATGTAGCCATGGCCACCAAACACCTGCTGGCACTGCGTGGCGGCGTTGTAGCCGTTGTCGGTCAGGAAGGCTTTGGTGATGGGGGTGAGCAGCGAGAGCATCTCGTCGCTGTCCTTGCGCACCTTCTCATCAGGGTGGTTGTGCGCCTTCTCCAGCAGTACCGAGCAGAACAGGGCCAGTGCGCGGCCGCCTTCGGCATAAGCCTTGGCGGTGAGCAGCATGCGGCGCACATCGGGGTGCACGATGATCGGATCGGCCGGCTTATCCTTGGCCTTGGGGCCCGTGAGCGAGCGCATCTGGATGCGGTCTTTCGCGTAGGCCAGTGCATTCTGGTAAGCCACTTCGGTCAGGCCGAGCGACTGGTTGCCCACGCCCAGGCGGGCGGCGTTCATCATCACGAACATGGCCTGCATGCCCTTGTTGGGCTGGCCCACCATGGTGCCGATGGCGCCGTCGATCACGATCTGCGCGGTCGCATTGCCGTGGATGCCCATCTTGTGCTCCAGGCCACCGCAGTAAATGCCGTTGCGCTCCCCGATGGCACCGTCGGCCTTCACGTGGAATTTGGGCACGATGAACAGGCTCACACCCTTGATGCCGGGAGGCGCATCGGGCAGGCGGGCCAGCACCAGGTGAATGATGTTGTCGGCCATGTCGTGTTCACCGGCACTGATGAAGATCTTGTTGCCCGTGAGCTTGTACGTGCCATCAGGCTGAGGCTCGGCCTTGGTGCGCATGAGGCCCAGGTCGGTGCCGCAATGCGGCTCGGTCAGGCACATGGTGCCGGTCCACTCGCCGCTGGTCATCTTGGGCAGGTAGGTTTTCTTCTGCTCGTCGGTGCCATAGGTGTGCAGCGCGGCATAGGCGCCGTGCGTGAGGCCGGGGTACATCGTCCAGGCCTGGTTGGCCGAGTTCATCATTTCGTAGAAGCACTGGTTGACCACCAGCGGCAGGCCCTGGCCACCAAAAGCGGGATCGCAGGACAGCGCCGCCCAACCGCCGTCCACATAGGTCTTGTAGGCTTCCTTGAAGCCCGTGGGCGTGGTGACTTCGTGCGTCTTCTGGTCGAGCTTGCAGCCCTCGGTGTCGCCGCTGATGTTGAGCGGGAAGATCACCTGAGAGGCAAACTTGCCCGCTTCTTCCAGCACGGCATTGATGGTGTCGACATCGACCTCGGCATGCTGCGGCATGGCCTTGAAGTCGTCGGTCACCTTGAGCACTTCGTGCATCACAAACTGCATGTCTCGCAGGGGCGGGTTGTAAACGGGCATGAGGAACTCCTGTGCTGGGTTTGTGAAAAGAAAAAATCAGGCCTGCGGCTTGCGTGCCGCGGCAGGGGTTTTGCGGGCTCGGACCGCTGTGTCCGCATCGCGGCTGTAGCGTTGAACGATGCCCTCGAAAGCTTGCAAGGCGCGGCGCACGGAATCCGGGCTGCGCAGGAAGCGGGCCTCGTAATGCAGCGCGAGGATCTGCGCATGAATTTCAAACGCCATCTGTGACGCGTCGGTGTCGGCCGCCAGATGGCCTTCTTCAACGGCGATCTCCACCGCGCGGCGCATCGCGCTGAGCCAGGTGTTGACCGAGCTGGCCAGCGCATCGCGCACGGGGCCGGGCCGGTCGTCGAACTCGACCGCGCCACTGATGTAAATGCAGCCCGAGTCGATTTCCACCGAGGTGCGTTTCATCCAGTTGTCGAACAGGTTGCGCAGACGAGGCAATCCGCGTGCCGCCGTCATGGCGGGGTAGAACACCTCGTCTTCAAACCGCGTGTGGTACTCGCGCACCACCGAAATCTGCAACTCCTCGCGCGAGCCGAAGTGGGCGAACACGCCCGACTTGCTCATCTGCATGACCTCCGCCAGCGCGCCAATGGACAAGCCTTCCAGACCGATCTGCGTGGCCAGTCCCAACGCGGCGTCCACGATGGCGGCCTTGGTCTGCTGGCCTTTCTGCAATGGCTTGTGGGCCGCGGCTTCGGCGCGCGCGCGGCGGGCAGTCGGTATCACGCTCATGCGGTCGGTCCTGGTGGAGGGGCGGGCTGAAAAAGACAACCGCTCGAATAATCGAACGGTCGTTCTATTTTTACCGCAAAAACGCCGCCATGTGCAAACGAAGGGGCGTTTGCGTGACCTTTGTCTAGGGTCCGCGCCCTAAATGCGGCGCGGTGTCGGCCGCTCAGAGGCGGCCGATGGGCAGCAACAGCGTGAGGCTGTGCTCCAGGTTCTCGCCCGGCGATCGCTTGAAGCCGCTGCGCGCAAACCGCTGCAGCCGGCCGACGCAGAACGCGGTGATCACCGAGGCATCGGCCTGGGCATCAACCGTGGGGGTGGACGCACCGGCGAGCACCGACGTTTCACGCAGGTTCTGGCGCAGGGCCGACTCGATCTTGTCGAAGAACAGGTTCATGCGCTGCTGCAGGCGCTCGTTCTCGAACACCAGCGCGTCGCCCACCATCACGCGGGTCATGCCGGGGTTCTTTTCGCCGAACTGCAACACCAGCGTGACGAGCTTGCGCGAGCGCGCGTTGGGGTCGGGCTCGCGCTCGCCAAGCTGGTTGATCAGCCCGAACACCGACTGCTCGATGAACTCGATCAGCCCTTCGAACATTTGGGCCTTGCTCGCAAAGTGGCGGTAGAGCGCGGCCTCGCTCACTTCCAGGCGCGCGGCCAGCGCGGCGGTGGTGATGCGCTCGGCACCGGGCTGCTCCAGCATGGTGGCCAGGGCCTGGAGGATCTGTACGCGGCGCTCGCCAGGCTTGGGTCGCTTGCGAGGCCCCCCGTCGGCGTGGGCTGCCGCCTCGATCGCCTCGGCGGCTTCACGCGCGGCTTGGTCTTCCGGGTATGGGGACTCTGGGGCGTTGGAGGTCATGGCGAGCGGTCCGTGTGGTGTTCGGCGATTCTCGCACGGCACTTTCACGCTTCAGTGAGCCGTGCCGAGCCCTTGCAGGACAGTGAGTGACCGCCTTCAACCCACGGCCCACCGGACTCAGTGCGAACGGATCATGGTGCCGAAGGGCTCGTTGCCCAGCACTTCGAGCAACAGCGCATGGGGTACCCGGCCATCGATGATGTGCACCGCATTCACCCCGCTTTTGGCCGCGTCGAGCGCGCCGGCGATCTTGGGGATCATGCCGCCCGAGATCGTGCCGTCTTCCACCAGTTCGTCGATGCGGCGTGGCGTGAGTTCGGTCAGCAGCTGGCCGTCCTTGTCGAGCACCCCGCGGATGTTGGTGAGCATGAGCAGCTTCTCGGCCTGCAGCACCGTGGCCAGTTTGGCGGCCACCACGTCGGCGTTGATGTTGTAGCTCTCGTTCTGCTCGCCAAACCCGATCGGGCTGACCACCGGAATGAACTGGTCGTCCTGCAGCGCCTGCACCACGCTGGGGTCGATGCTCACGATGTCGCCCACCTGGCCAACGTCGTGTTCGAGCTGGGGGTCTTTCTGGTCGGTCATGCGCAGCTTGCGCGCGCGGATCATGGCGCCATCGCGTCCGGTCAGGCCGACCGCTTTGCCGCCGGCCTGGTTGATCAGGCCCACGATGTCCTGCTGCACTTCACCGGCCAGCACCCACTCCACCACCTCCATGGTTTCGGGGTCGGTCACGCGCATGCCCTGGATGAACTGGCCTTGCTTGCCCAGGCGCTTGAGCAGCGTCTCGATCTGCGGGCCGCCACCGTGCACCACCACCGGATTGATGCCCACGAGCTTGAGCAGCACCACGTCTTCGGCAAAGTCCTGCTGCAAGGCGGGGTCGGTCATGGCGTTGCCGCCGTACTTGATGACCATGGTCTTGCCGTGGTACTTGCGGATGTACGGCAGCGCCTGCGCAAGGATCTCGGCCTTGTCGCGCGGGGCAATGGAGGTGATGTCGGTGGGCTCGGTCATGCGGTTTCCTGCGAGGCGGGCAAAGGGGAAATTCTAGGGCCGACGCATGACATCCCCCACCAGCTAGCCCTCAACCCAGAAACAGCGCGGAACCGGCTTTGCCGGGCCGCTGCTGTTGCCCCCTTGAGGGGGTCGCGCGAAGCGCGGCGGGGGTGCTTCAAAAATGAATGCCGCGCATCATCTGCTGCATGGCCACCGCTTCGGGCGAGAGCTGCGACTTCGCGCCTTTCTCACCCTTGGCTGCCGACGAGTCGGGGAACATGCGAAAGCTCGTGTTCATCACGATTTGCGCCACGCGCGGCACCAGCGCGTGCATCACCTGTCCGGTCACGCCCAGGCGCGTGGCGATGCGCACAGGCTTGAAGATGCAGGCTTGCGCGATCATGTCGGCGGCTTCTTCGGGTGCCAGCGTGGGCACGTTCTTGTAAATCTGGGTCGGCGCGATCATGGGCGTGCGCACCAGCGGCATGTTGATGGTGGTGAAGGTGATGCCCTGGTCGGCAAACTCGCTGGAGGCGCAGCGCGTCCAGGCGTCGAGCGCCGCCTTGCTCGCCACGTAGGCGCTGAAGCGCGGGGCGTTGGTGAGTACACCGATGGAACTGATGTTGACCACATGGCCCTTGCGCTTGGCCACCATGCCCGGCAGCAAGCCCATGGTCACCCGCAGGCAGCCGAAGTAGTTGAGCTGCATGGTGCGCTCGAAGTCGTGGAAGCGGTCGTAGCTGCCCTCGATGGCGCGGCGGATCGAGCGGCCCGCGTTGTTGATGAGGAAGTCAACCCCGCCGTGGTTCTGGACGAGCAACTGCACGAAGCGGTCGGCATCCGCCATGTCGGCGATGTCGGCGGGGTAGGCGATGAACTGGTAGCCCTTGTCCTTCGCCTCCTTGCAAGCTTCATCCAGCTTGTCTTGGTCGCGCCCGCAGATGATGGTCACCGCGCCAGCCTCGGCAAACTTGTGCGCGGCCGCCAGCCCGATGCCCGAGCTGCCGCCTGTGACCAGCACCACCTTGCCCGCCACCGTGCCCTTGAGGCTGCGGTCGATGTGCAGGTCGGGGTCGAGATGGCGCTCCCAGTAGTCCCACAGGCGCCACGCGTAGTCCTTGAAGTTGGGGCACGCGATGCCACTGCCCTTGAGCGCGGCGAGCGTGTCTCGGCAGTCAAAGCGCGTGGGGTAATTGACGAAGGTCATCATGTCCTCGGGCAATCCGAGGTCTTGCATCACGGCCTTGTAGACGCGGCGCACAGGCGCCAGCGCCATCAAGCCCTTCTTGACGCTCTTCGGGATGAAGCCCATCAGCGCGGCATTCACGAACAGGTTCATCTTGGGCGCGTGCGCGGCCTTGCTGAGAATGTCTAGCACGTCGCCCACCCGGTAGCCCATCGGGTCCACCAGGTGGAAGCAGGCGCCGCTGCTGCGCTTCTGGTGGCTGATGTGGTCCAGCGCATCCACCACGAAGTCCACCGGCACGATGTTGATGCGCCCACCCTCCAGGCCCACACTGGGCATCCAGGGCGGCAGGATCTGGCGCAGGCGCTGGATGAGCTTGAAGAAATAGTAGGGGCCGTCGATCTTGTCCATCTCGCCTGTGCGCGAGTCGCCCACGACGGCCGCGGGCCGGTACACGCTCCAAGGTACCTTGCATTCCTGGCGCACGATCTTTTCGCTCTCGTGCTTGGTCATGAAGTAGGGGTGGTCCAGGCCCTCGGCTTCGTCGAACATGTCTTCGCGGAACACACCCTCATACAAACCAGCCGCCGCAATGGAAGACACATGGTGGAAGTGCCCTGCACCGATCGCCTTGGCGAATTCAACGGTGTTGCGCGTGCCGTCCACATTCACCGCGATCTGGCTCTCGGCATCGGCCTCCAGGTCGTACACGGCGGCCAGGTGGTAGAAATGATCGATCTGTCCCTTGAGCGCCTTCACGTCGTCGGCCGACACCCCCAGCTTCTTGCTCGTGAGGTCACCAAACACCGGCACGGCGCGCGCAGCGCCCACGCCCCAGTACTCGCGCAGCCCGGCCACTTTGCCTTCGCTCTCCTGACGGATCAGGAAGTGCACCACGGCCCCCTTGCGCTGCAGCAGCTTGGCCACCAGGCGTTTGCCAATGAAGCCGGTGGCACCGGTGACGAAGTAATGCATGGGAGTCTCCTGAAGCGGTGGGAAGAAAGCAGGGCAGCGCCTGATGCGCCCGCCATTCTTGACCAGGAAGGCCGCCCCCGCCTTCCGCAAAAACCCGCGTGGGGTTTAGTCTTGCGCCCCTACACAGGCCCATTGCACGCACCGTACAGTGGCCGATCGTTGTGGTGGCCCGTTCACCCCATGCCTTCCACCATCCATTTCAGGAGTACTCCCATGGTCAAGAAAATCCAGAAAGCCGGCAGCACCGCCAAGCCCACCGCTGCAGCGTTCAATTCGCCGCTGTCGGGCGCCATCAAGGACTCCGCGCAGCAGATCTGGCTGGCTGGCCTGGGCGCCTTTTCCAAGGCACAGGAAGAAGGCGGCAAGGCCTTCGAGTCGCTGGTCAAGGAAGGCATGTCCATTCAACGCAAGACGCAAGCCGTGGCCGAAGAGCGCATCTCCGAAGCCACCAGCCGCGTGAGCAGCATGGCCACCGACATCTCCTCGAAAGCCGCCGGCCAGTGGGACAAGCTGGAGAACATCTTCGAAGAGCGCGTGGCCAAGGCGCTGAACAAACTGGGCGTGCCCTCTGCTCGCGATGTGGAAGCACTCATCGAGCGCATCGATGCCTTGAACCGCCACGTGCAAAGCCTGGGCGGCAAGGCCCCCGCAAAGACGGCCGCCCGCAAGGCCGCACCCGCCAAGAAGGCGGCCGCTGCCAAGAAAGCGGTGCCCGCCAAAAAGGCCGCACCACGCAAGACCACGCGCAGCACCAAGGCCGCGTGACCTTGAAGCGGGCCGATATTGGCCAGCCAAACAGGGGCGCTTGACGCCCCTTTTTTGCGGCCGCTTCATATGCTGCAACGCAGCATGTCGATTCGGCATCGCGATCTACACTCAAACGCATGACGACGCCCCGCAAAGCCCTCCCACGCACAGCCACGCAGAAGGCTCGCCGCCCCCGCATCGCGCTGGCCCTGGCCGGTGGCGGTCCGCTCGGTGCCATCTACGAACTCGGGGCGCTGTGCGCACTGGACGAGGCGCTCGAAGGCCACGACCTCAACGACTGCGAGCACTACGTGGGCGTGTCGGCTGGCGGCTTCATCGCGGCAGGCCTCGCCAACGGCATGCGCCCGCGCGAGTTGTGCGCGGCCTTTATTGACGACACCCCAGGCGCCGACCGTTTCGACCCGTCCTGGTTGCTCAAGCCCGCCTGGGGCGAGTTGGGTGAACGGCTGCAACGCTTGCCGCGCCTGCTCGGTGGCGCGCTGTGGGCGTGGGGCGCGCAACGCAAGCCCTTCACGCACGCCTTCGAAAGGTTGGGCGCGGCCCTGCCCACCGGCGTGCTCGACAACGAAAACATCCACCGGCAGATCGAGCGCCTGTTCAGCCAGCCTGGCCGCAGCAACGACTTTCGGGAGCTGCGCGCGCGCCTGACCCTGGTGGCCACACAACTCGACACCGGCGACGCCGCGCCCTTCGGGCGCCCCGGCTGGGACCATGTGCCCATTTCCCGCGCGATCCAGGCCAGTGCCGCGCTACCCGGCCTGTTTCCGCCCGTGGAAATCGGCGGCCAGCACTACGTCGATGGCGCACTCAAGAAAACACTGCATGCCACCGTTGCACTGGACGAAGGCACCGACCTGCTGCTGTGCCTGAACCCGCTGGTGCCGTTTCACACCGACCCCAGCCTGCACGACGGGCGACGCATTCCGTCGCTGGTCGAGGGCGGCCTGCCGGCCGTGATGAGCCAGACCTTCCGCTCGATGATCCATTCCCGCCTGGAGCTCGGGCTCAAGCACTACGAGCGCGCCTACCCGGGAACGGACATCGTCCTGATCGAGCCCGACCACCGCGACGCCACGCTGTTCTTTGCCAACACCTTCAGCTACCGGCAGCGGCGGGAAATCGCCGAACATGCTTACCAGCAGACGCGTCGCATGCTGCTGGACAGGCAAGCCGAGTTGTCACCTCAACTGGCGCGCCATGGCGTGACGCTCGATCTTGTCGCGCTGCGCGACACGGGCCGGCACCTGCTGGACACGCGCAAGCCTGCGCGCACCCCTCTCGCTGCGCGGTTGCACGCCACGCTCGATGAACTGCAGCGGCAACTGGAACCGTCTGGCGCCGCGGCCGCTGGCCACTGAGCGGCTCCATGGTCAAGAAAGCCCCGCGTCGCACCGCTGAGCGCATCCTGGAGGTGACGCTGGAGCTGTTCAACCGCTTCGGTGAACCCAACGTCTCCACCACGCTGATCTCGGCCGAACTGGGTATCAGCCCGGGCAACCTGTACTACCACTACCCGGCCAAGGACGAGCTGATCAACTCGCTCTTCGAGCGTTACGAGCGTTCGCTGGGCGAGCTGTTGAGCGCCAGCGAAGGCGTGCGCAACGTGGAAGACGCGTGGTTCTTCCTGCATTCGCTGTTCGAAATCATCTGGGAATACCGCTTCCTCTACCGCGACCTCAACGACCTGCTGTCGAAGAACCGTCTGCTGGAAACGCGATTCCAGACCGTGCTCAAGAACAAGTCGCGCGCCATCCGCCACCTGCTCGACGGCATGAGCCGGCACGGCGCGGTGAGCATCGATGCGCGCGAAACCGAGCCGACCGCCACCAGCATGGTGGTCGTGCTCACGTACTGGCTGAGCTTCGAGTACGTGCGCGACCCTCGCCACGCGCTGGAGCCCGACAATGCACAGCAGGCCTTGCTGCGCGGCGCCCACCATGTGCTCAACCTGCTGGCGCCGTACCTGGAAGCCTCTCAGCGGCAACACCTGATGACGCTGACCGGCGCCTACAGCCAGCCCACCTGACCCTCATTGCGAGAACCCACCATGGCCGACTGGAAACCCTTTCCCCGCGCTGGCCATCCCGCGTTCGATGCCGAGCGCCTCAAAGCCCACTGGCCCCACCTGCACCGTGGCGACGCCGAGCCCTGGCCCGACGACCCCTTGGTGGTGCAGGCTTGGGTGCTGTTTCACAACGGCGAATTCCAACGCGCCGCCGAAGCCGGGCTGGCGCTGGGCGACGCCGGCCTGAACGTGGCCAGCAAGGCCACCTGCATCTACGCCAACCACCTCGAAGCGCGCGAACAGCTCCGCCAGGACCTGCTGCTGCAGGCCGCCGCCCGCGCCGAAGCCGCACAGCGGCGCCTGCCCGACCTGCATGGCCCCTGGTACTGGCAGGCCTATGCGCTGGGCCGTTACAGCCAGGGCATCAGCGTGGCCAAGGCGCTCACCCAAGGCCTGGGCACGCGCATCAAGCATGCGCTGGAAACCACCATCGAACGCTGCCCGCAACACGCCGATGCGCACCTCGCGCTGGCGACGTTTCACGCCGAGGTGATCGACAAGGTGGGCAGCATGGTCGGTGGCATGACCTACGGCGCCAATGCGGCCGCAGGGCTGGCGCTGTACGAAAGGGCGATGGCACTCAACCCGGATTCGGTGGTCACGCTCACCGAATACGCCAATGGTCTGGTCATGCTCAAGGGCCCGGACGCGCTGCCCGAAGCCAACAGCCTGCTGGACCGTGCCGCGTCCATCGAGCCCCTGGACGCCATGGAGCGGCTGTACGCCGCGTCGGCGCGCGTGGCGCTGGAGAGCTGAGCCCGTCAGGCTGTGGCCAGTCCGTCCACCGCCTGAAACAGGGCTTGCCGCGCCTGCACCATGATCTGCGCCTTCCATTCGTCCGTGTCCACATAGAACGCGGCCAGCATGCGCGCCTTGATGGCCGCCTGCAGTTCGTGCGGCGCCTCGGGATGCAGGTGCAACCAGTGGTCGCCGCGCAGCGCATCGATGAGTTCGGTGATGGGCACGGTGCCGTATTCCATGGCGATGCCGGTGTACTCGGCTTGCGGGCACTCCTCGTACGCGGCGCACCACATCAGGCCGGTGAGCAGGGCCGAGGTCGAGGAGCCGTCGTAGATCGAGGTCACGGGCGTCTTGCCACCGCCGTCCCACCACGTGCGGGCGCGCTGCAATGCAGCGGCGTCATTGGCACAGGCAAAGATGCGCTCGCCCAGACCACATTCGCCCAATCCGGTGTGCAGATCGATCCAGGCCAGGTGGCGAGCGGCGCGTCCGTGCCGGCGCAGCACCGCGCGCAGTGTCTGGTTGCTCCAGGTGGGTGCGGTGCCGCCAAAGAACAGCCCGTCGGCAAACGCGTGCTGGCCCTGTGAGACCGCCGCCTGATAGCGCGCCAGGCCATGGGCCTCGATGTAGGCGCCGATGGCGGCCGCGTTGTCCGGCGTGGGCGGCCAATGCGGCGGCAGCAGCAGCCCGTGCAACTCGGCGTAGGCCGGGTTCTGCGGCAAGGGCTGGCTGAAGTCCTGGAAGTTGCGGTTGAGGTCGACGTTTTCCTGCGTCACGCGGCGCACCCACGAAAAGCCGTGCGGATTGAGCGCGTGGATGTAGAGCACAGCCACGCCGGCCGAACGGGCGTGTTCGCGCCACTGCGCGTCGTGCGTGGCAAACACCTGCACGCCGGAACCGCAATAGCCTTCAGCGCCGTGGCAGGCGCTGCTGACAATCAGCAAGCGCTCGGCATCGGGCGAGCCATCCAGCGCGACATCCATCGCCAGCGTTTCGCCATCGCGCCCAGGCAGCGGATGGTTGTGGCTGGTGATGGCCATGCCGGCCGCGGCGGCGCCTTCCAGAAAGCGCACCCGGGCGCGGGCGTAAGACGAAGAGAACGCGTCCTGGGGCGCGATCAAACCGCTGCTCCGGCGCGCGCCTGGCCCAGCCACTTTTCGGCCAGTCGCACCCAGAAAGTCGCCCCCAGCGGGATCAGGTCGTCGTTGAAGTCGTAGCTCGGGTTGTGCAGCATGCAGGGGCCGCCGCCGTGGCCCATTTCGCGGTGGGCGCCGTCGCCGTTGGCGATGAACGCGTAGCACCCGGGCCGCGCTTGCAGCATGTAGGCGAAGTCTTCCGCGCCCATGGTGGGCTCCTGCTCGACCACGCGGTCGGCGCCCACGATCTCGGCCATCACCTCGCGCGCAAACGCGGTCTCGGTGGCGTGGTTGATGGTCGGCGGGTAGTTGCGGTGGAAGTGGAACTCGCAAGTCGCACCAAAGGCAGCCGACGTGTGCTCGGCCACTTCGCGCATGCGGCGCTCGATCATGTCGAGCACCTCATAGGTAAAGGTGCGCACGGTGCCCTGGATCTCGCAGCTGTCGGGCACCACGTTGGTGGCCTCGCCGGTGTGGATCATGGTCACCGAGATCACGCCAGCGTCCACCGGCTTCTTGTTGCGGGAGATGATGGTCTGGAACGCCATCACCATCTGGCAGGCCACCGGCACCGGGTCGATGCCGTTGTGCGGCAGCGCGGCGTGCGAGCCCTTGCCGCGGATCACGATGCGGAACTCGTTGCTCGACGCCATCACGGGGCCGGCACTGGCGGCAAACGTACCCACCGCCATGCCAGGCCAGTTGTGCATGCCAAAGACCGCCTCGACCGGGAACTGCTCGAACAGGCCGTCCTTGATCATTTCGCGCGCACCGCCACCGCCTTCTTCGGCCGGCTGGAAGATCAGGTACACGGTGCCGTCGAAGTTGCGGTGCTTGGCGAAATGCTGACCCGCCGCGAGCAGCATCGCGACGTGGCCGTCGTGGCCGCAAGCATGCATCTTGCCGGCGTGCTGGCTGGCGTGGGCGAAGGTGTTGTGCTCCTGCATGGGCAGCGCGTCCATGTCGGCGCGCAGGCCAATGGCCCGCCCGCACTTTCCCCCGTCTCTGCCGTGCACGATGCCCACCACGCCGGTGGTGCCCAGGCCACGGTGCACGGGAATGCCCCATTCGGTGAGCTTTTGGGCCACCACGTCGGCGGTGCGAACCTCCTGGAAGCACAGCTCGGGATGGGCGTGAATGTCGCGTCGCACGCTGGCGATGCCGGCCGCCTGCGTGAGGATGGAGTCGATCAGTTTCATGGGATGGGGCCTCGCGATGCCCGGCGCCGGGCAGGGTTCAAAAGGGGCATGGTACCCAAGGCAGCGGCACGTACCGGCGCCCTGCGGGACAACCAGCCCGGCCCCAAGGGGATACCCCCTCCCCCTATGGGCGTTTTAGCGCCGGATGCGGCCGTCTTCGGTCAGCAAAGTGAGCTCGACAAACTTCGAGCCGGTGTGCTTGTTGGGCCCGAAGTCCACAGGGAAACCGCCCAAGTCGAGGTTGCGCATGCCCTGAATGGCATTGATGAAGCCTTCGCGCGTGAGGTTGCGCCCGGCGCGCTGAACCGCCTCGCTGAACACCTTGGCCGCCACAAAGCCTTCCATGCCGGAATAGTTGGCGGCGCGGCCCTGCTTGGCCCGCACCGCATTGAGGTACTCACCCGAAATGCCGGTGACCGGGGTGTAGGGAAACGGCATCACCTGGCTGACCACCACGCCCTTGGCGTCGGTGCCCAGCTCGTCGAGCAGGGCTTGCGTGCCGACAAAAGACACGTTGTAGAAATTGCCTGCATAGCCGCGCTTGCGCGCCTCGCGAATGAAGGCGGCGCACGCCTTGTACGCGCCAATCTGCACGATGGCCTCAGGCCTCTGCGCCATGACGTCGGCGAGTGCCTTGCCCACATCGACCGTGTTGCGCTCCACCGTGCCGGTGGACGAAGGCTCCATGTTCAGGGCTTTCAGCGCGCGCGTGACCCCCTCCAGACCGGCCTTGCCGTACGCATCGTTCTGATAGAACACCGCGACCTTCTTGATGCCGGTTCCGGTGATCTGGCGCACGATGGCTGCCGTTTCATCGTAGTACGACGCCCGCACGTGGATCGCGTAGCGGTTGAACGGATCGCGCAACACCTCGGCACCCGTGAAGGGGGCGAAGAACGGCACCTTGGCTTCGCTGGCCAGGGGCAGCGCCACCACGCTGGTGGGTGTGCCGATGTAGCCAAACAGGGCAAACACACCATCGGCAATGAGCTGGCGGGTATTGGCGGCACAGCGCTCGGGCTCGTAGCCGTCGTCCATGCGCACCAGCTCGATGCGCCGCCCGTTGACGCCGCCTTTCTGGTTCAGGGCCTCGAAGTACAGCTGTGCGCCCAGGTGGAACTGCAGGCCGAGCTGTTCGGCCGCGCCACTGAACGGGGCCGACTGCCCCAGGAGGATGCGGGTGTCGTTCACACCCACCGACTGGGCATGCGCCACCAGCGCGGTGCCGCCCAGGGCTTGCAAGGCGGCCAGGCGGCCCGCGTGTCCAAGTAACTCTCTGCGTCGCATCGTGCCGTACCCCTTTTGGTCTTGTTGAAGTGCTGCAGCGTATGCCATTTCCTTCATATGAGTAAGGTCGCCGGCGTGCACTTCGTCGGCGATGAACGGCGCCAACGTGAGCGAGTCCACACCCGCTCCTGCGGCATGCGCCCGCGCCTATCATGGGCACCCTGCACTCCTTCAAGCCATGACGAACACCGCCTCCAACCCGGCCACGCAGCAAGTGCGCGGCGCCTGCCCGCACGACTGCCCCGACACCTGCGCCCTGGTCACCACGGTGGAAAGCGGCGTCGCCATCAGGGTGGCCGGCAACCCCGATCACCGCCACACCGACGGTGCGCTGTGCACCAAGGTCTCTCGCTACGCCGAACGCACCTACCACCCCGAGCGCCTGCTCACGCCGCTCAAGCGCAGCGGCCCCAAAGGCAGCGGCCAGTTTGAGCCCGTGGGCTGGGACGAGGCGCTCGACGACATCGCCACGCGCCTCAAGGCCATTGCCGCCCAAGACCCGCAAGCCATCCTGCCCTACAGCTACGCCGGCACCATGGGCCAGGTGCAGGGCGAGGCCATGGCCGGGCGCTTCTTCCACCGCTTGGGCGCCTCCCTGCTCGACCGCACCATCTGCGCGTCGGCAGGTGGCGAAGCCTTGGTGCAGACCCTGGGTGGCAAGGTGGGCATGAAGGTAGAGCACTTCGCGCAAGCCAAGCTGATCCTGATCTGGGGCAGCAACTCGATTGGCAGCAACCTGCACTTCTGGCGGCTGGCGCAACAGGCCAAGCGCGATGGCGCACGGTTGGTGTGCATCGACCCCCGCCGCACCGAAACCGCCGACAAGTGCCACGACCACATCGCCCTGCGCCCCGGCACCGACGCCGCGCTGGCACTCGCGCTCATGCACCAGCTCATCACCCACGACTGGCTGGACCACGACTACATCGCCCAGCACACACTGGGCTGGGAAGCCCTGCGCGAGCGCGCGCTGCAATGGTCGCCCGAGCGCGCGGCCGAGGTCTGCGGCATCCCGGCGCAGCAAATCGTGGATCTGGCCCAGGCCTACGGGACCACCCGCCCCGCCGCGATCCGCCTCAACTACGGCATGCAGCGCGTGCGTGGCGGCGGCAACGCGGTGCGCGCCATCGCCTGCCTGCCCGCCTTGGTCGGTGCCTGGCGCGAGGCCGCCGGCGGGTTGCTGCTCTCGGCCTCCGGCCACTTCCCGGTGAACCGGGCCGCCCTGCAACGGCCCGACCTGCTCGCCGGGCGCCGCGCGCGCACCATCAACATGAGCACCATCGGCGACGACCTGTTGCGTGACGCCTCCCCGGAATTCGGGCCCAAGGTGGCCGCGGTGATCGTCTACAACAGCAACCCCGTTGCGGTGGCGCCCGAGTCGGGCAAAGTGGTACGAGGCTTCGAGCGCGAAGACCTCTTCACCGTGGTGCTGGAGCACTTCCAGACCGACACCGCCGACCTGGCCGACTACATCCTGCCCGCCACCACGCAACTCGAACACTGGGACATCCACACCAGCTATGGCCACACCGACGTGCTGCTGAACCGCCCCGCCATTGCCCCCGTGGGCCAGGCCCGCACCAACACCGACATCTTCCGCGCGCTGGCCCGGCGCATGGGCTTTGACGACGCGTGTTTTGCCGACGACGACCTGACCCTGTGCCGCACCGCCTTCGGCGACGCGGTGAATTTTCAGCAGTTGCTCGACCAGGGCTTTGCCACCCTCGACCTGCCCGATGCGCCCTTTGCCCATGGAGGCTTTCCCACTGCATCGGGGCGTTGCGAGTTCTTCAGCGCGCGGCTGGCCGCACAGGGTCAGGACGGCGTGCCCGACCACCTGCCCAACTTTGAAACCCCTGGCAGCTCGGCCGCGTTCCCACTGGCCATGATCTCGCCGCCCGCGCGCAACTTCCTCAATTCCAGCTTCGTCAACGTGACCAGCCTGCGCGACATCGAAGGCGAACCGCTGCTGGAAATCCACGCCGACGACGCCACCCCCCGGGGCATCGTCAGCGGCCAGATGGTGCGCGTGTTCAACCAGCGCGGCGAGTACCGCTGCAAGGCCAGCGTGTCGCGGCGCGCGCGCCCGGGCGTGGTCAACGGTCTGGGCATCTGGTGGCGCAAGCTCGGGCCTGCCGGCACCAACGTCAACCAGGTCACCAGCCAACGCCTGACCGACATGGGCGGTGGCCCGGTGTTCTACGACTGCCTGGTCGAGGTGGCCGCGCTGCCTGAAGGCGCCTGATGCGACGGCGGCTCGCGCTCATGGCCATGGCCCTGCTGAGCGCGGGGTGTGCAAGCACGAGCGGCGTCGGCTACTACTGGCAATCGGTCACCGGCCACCTGCGGCTGATGCAAGCCGCCCGCCCGGTGGACGCCTGGCTGGCCGACGCACAAACGCCACCCAACCTCAAGGACCGGCTGGCGCTCGCCCAGCGCATTCGTGCCTTCGCCGTGACCGAGCTGGCCCTGCCCGACAACGCCAGCTACCACCGCTACGCCGACCTGCAACGCCGCGCGGCGGTCTACAACGTGGTGGCCGCTCCCACGCTCTCGCTCACATTGCAGACCTGGTGCTTCCCGGTGGCCGGCTGCGTGGGCTACCGGGGCTATTTCGACGAGGCCGACGCCCGCCGTTTCGCCAGCGGGCTGTCCGCCGGGCTGGAAGTGGCCGTGTACCCCGTGCCGGCCTATTCCACCCTGGGCTGGATGAACTGGGCCGGCGGCGACCCGTTGCTCAACACCTTCATCGGGTACCCCGAAGGCGAACTGGCGCGCCTCCTGTTTCACGAACTCGCGCACCAGGTGGTGTATGCCTCGGGCGACACCGAATTCAACGAGTCCTTCGCCACCACGGTCGAGCGGCTGGGTGGCATGCGCTGGCTGGCCACCCAGGCCAGCCCATCCGCGCGCAACGAATACGCGGCATTTGACGAGCGCCGCCGGCGTTTTCGCGCCCTGACGTTTTCGGTGCGCAAAACACTGGACGCGATCTACAAAGACGCGTCGCTCGACGACACCGAAAAGACCCGCCGCAAGACAGCGGCCATGGCGGATTTCCGCCAGTCCTACGAAGCCCTCAAGCGCGACTGGGGCGGCTTCGCCGGGTACGACCCCTTTGTGGCGCAGGCCAACAACGCCAGCTTTGCTGCGCAAGCCGCCTACGACGGGCTGGTACCGGCCTTTGAAGCCCTGTTCGAGCGCGAAGGGCGCGACTTCGCGCGGTTTTATGATGCGGTGCGCACACTGGCGGCACTGCCCAAGGAAGAACGGCGCAGCCAGCTGATGCGCCTGGCACCCACACCGTCGCTGGTGGCTTTACACACCGGCGCGCATCCCTGAACACTCCAAAACGAGGCAAGCCATGGCAGACATTCACATCGAACGCGACCACGCCCTGGGCATGGCGGCTGCCCGCAAACTGGCCTGGCGCTGGGCCGAACAGGCCGAGAACGATTTCGACATGAGCTGCACCTACGAAGAAGGCGAGGCCTGCGACGAGGTGCAGTTCACCCGGTCGGGCGTGAGCGGCACGCTCAAGGTCACGGGGGAGCGGTTCGAGCTTGATGCGCGCCTGGGCTTCCTGCTCGGTGCATTCAAGGACCGCATCGAAGGCGAAATCGTCAAAAACCTCGATGCCTTGCTGGCAGCCAAGAAGCCCGCCGCCAAAGCCGCTGCCAAAAAGAAGAAAGCCGGCTGAAGCCGGCTTTCCAGGCGTTCGCGGGCCCGGGTTCAGCTCAGGGACGTGATCAGGTCGATGTATTGCTGCATCGCGTCGTCGTTGCTCGTGCCCTTGAGGCCGTTCCACGCATCCCACTTGGCGCGCCCCACCATGTCACCAAAGCCCGGTTTCTTCTCGGCGTTGTCACCGCTGGTGGCCTGCTTGTACAAGCCGTAAATCTTGAGCAAGGTGGCGTTGTCGGGGCGCTCGCTGAGATTCTTGGATTGCGCCACTGCGGCTTCGAACTGGGACTTGAGATCGGCCATGAATGCTCCTGATGGGAAATAAAACGCCCGGCTCGACGCGACCGGGCTTAGGGGTGTCCCGCTATCTTACGGTTGGACCTCTCTGCACAATAGGCCCACCACCCAAGACCAGCGGCACCGGGCAGACTTTGACCCGGTTCACGCGCCCGAGGAGCATCCATGGTTCAACGCGTCGCCGCCCGTGCCGGCACTTCAGCAGCAGTGCGCTCCCGCGCCGGCCAGCCCCCAGGGCAGCTGGTGCGCAAGGCGGGCCAGTCGGTGCAGAAGGCGCTGGCCAGCAGCCTGGGCATGGACGGCGAGCGCATGAGCAAGGTCGACACCGCCTGGCTGCGCATGGACTCGCCCTCCAACCTCATGATGATCGTGGGCGTCTGGATCTTGCGGCCCGGCATTTCCCTGGAAGCGCTGAGCGAGCGCGTGCGCGAGCGCCTGCTGCTCTATCGCCGCTTCACGCAGATCGCCCGTGAAGACGCCGCGGGTGCGCATTGGGCCGACGACCCCGACTTTCAGATGGAGCGCCATCTCGTCACGCACCAGCTCACCCGGCAGCGCGGGCAAACGGAGCAGGCGGCCCTGCAAGCGCGCGTCGGCGAGCTTGCCATGCAGTCGCTGGACCATGAACACCCGCTCTGGCGCTTTGAACTCATCGAACACTACGACGGCGGCTCTGCCCTGATCGCGCGCATTCACCATTGCATCGCAGACGGCATCGCCCTCATCAGCGTGATGATGAGTCTCGTCGACGGTGGCAACGCGCCCCCACAGCGCAAAAACCGCAAGGCCGCCAAGGCGGGTCTGGACAACGCCGAAGACTGGCTTGCCGACACCCTCATCCGACCCTTCGGCGACATCGCGGCCAAGGCACTTGAAGCGGCAGGCGGCGGTGCGGCAAAGTCGCTGTCGATGCTGGCGGCGCCACAGCAAAGCCTGGGCCACACGCTGGGCCAGGCCGCCGACATGGCGCGCATGGGCGGGCAACTGGCCAGCGATCTGGCCGCCCTCGCGCTCATGCCCGACGACTCCCCCACGCGCCTGAAGGGTCAACCCGGCAGCACCAAGCGCGTCGCCTGGTGCCAGCCGATCCCGCTCGATGAAGTCAAAGCGATCGGCAGGGCGCTGAATTGCTCGGTCAACGACGTGTTGCTCGGCTGCGTGGCCGGCGCGCTGGGCGCCTACCTGCAGCGACTGGGCGACGAGACCCGCGGCCAGGAAATCCGGGCCATGGTGCCCATCAACCTGCGCCCCATGGAAGACGCCTGGAAACTGGGCAACCGCTTTGGCCTGGTGCCGCTGGTGCTGCCCATCGGCGTGGACAACCCGATTGAACGCGTGTTCACCGTGCGATCGCGCATGAACAGCCTCAAGGGCAGTTTGCAACCGCTGCTCACCTTCGGCCTGCTGTCGGTCGCGGGCTTGCTGATCAAGCCCGCGCAGGAAGCCATGCTGAGCCTGTTTGGCCGCAAGACCACGGCCGTGATGACCAATGTGCCCGGGCCCGCAACCAAGCTGAAGGTGTGTGGCTCCACGCTGGAACAGACGATGTTCTGGGTGCCACAGACCGGTACCGTCGGCCTGGGTGTGTCGATCCTGAGCTATGGCGGGGGCGTGCAGTTCGGCGTGATCGCCGACACCGCGCTGTGCCCGGATCCGCAACAGATCATCGACGAGTTCGAGCCGGAATTTGCCCGCCTGCTCACCGTGACGCTCATGCTGCCCTGGGGCGAAGCCAAAGGCTAGTTGTCGACCAACGCCAGCCGCCGGTTGGCGATCTCGAGCAAGCCGTCAAAGATGAGGCTTTCCACCAGTTCCACGGGCATGGACATGCTGGGGGCCATCTTCCAGCCCGCGCCACCGGTCATGAAGCAAACGGGCTCTTGGCCGCAATGGCGGCGCAGGTTCTCCGCCATGCGCTGCACGGCGCCGGCAATGGCGAAGGTACCGCCACTGGTCAGTGCATCGCTGGTGTTGGTGGGGAAATCACAGACCTCGCCTGTCGGCACGTGCAGACCGGCCGTGCCCGATTCGAGCGCGCGCAGCATGATGCCGTGACCGGGCAGGATGATGCCCCCCAGAAAACGCCCTTCGGTATCGATGGCCTCCACGGTCACTGCCGTGCCCACCATCACCACCACGCAGGGTCGCTTCGGTCCCTGCGCCAGCAGTCGCTGCCGGGCACCGATCATGGCCACCCAGCGATCGGAGCCCAGCCGGGTGGGATGGTCGTACCCGTTGGTGAGACCCGCCTCGGCCGTGCTGGAGACCACCCAATGCGGGGTCACATCCCACAGCTCCAGCTGTTCTTCCACGCGGCGTTTGACGGCGTCGCCAGCCACCACACACCCCAGAACCCAACGTGGCGAAGGCAGACTGGCCCAGTCACCTTCTTCCAGGGTTTCAATGTTTTCAAGAAATTGAGCACCACTGGCCAGCAGCGTTGCACCCACGCGCGGTGCATCGTAAAGGGCCCACTTCAGGCGGGTGTTGCCGACATCCAGGGCCAGAAAAGTCATGCGCGGATTATGACCATGCGGCCATCGTGAAATTGCCGCAGCGCAGCAACGCCAGCGAGAACAAGCTCAAATCAGGCCAATCCAGCACGCACGCTGAACCGCGGCAAGCTTGTTGTCGGTCTGCAGCTTGGCCATGGCATTGGCCAAGTGGTAATTCACCGTGCGCTCGGAGCAATCCATGCGCACTGCGGTTTCCCGAGCGGTCAGCCCTTCAAACGCGAGGTTGAGACTCTCAAGCTCGCGCGGGCTCAGACCCACCCGCTGCTCGGCGATCGTGCGCCGCAACATGGGCCACACATTGAACGCGGACCACGCAAGCACCGCAGCCTCGGATCGGTCGGCGAAAGCTCTCGGGCTGAACATGAAGCACTCGAAGGCACGGCCCGCCGGCAGGCTGAATGCCACACGCACCAACGTCTGGTAGCCGTGCGCCAGCCACAAGCGGCGCCAGCGGCTCGACTGCTCGAAAGAAGACTTGGAAATGTCCTGCCAGGCGACCAGGGGCGCATCGCTGTCGCGCCAACCGGAGCCAAAGTCTCGGCTCTCCGCCAGGGCCTCGGCGGCGCTCAGCAAACGGGGTGGATGGATCGCCAAAACCTCTCGCTGGTCTCGACCGCCCAACGGGTTTGGCCCTAGCACCAACACCGCTTCCACCCCCTGATCACGCAATGCGCACACCCAGTCGGCCAGAATGCCGTCCAGGCCGACACTGTCAAAGTTGACAGGCAGGGTCATGGTTTGCAACACCGTGTTGCATACACAATGCCTGATGAATCAGGACAGGGGGCCCACGCTAGAGGTGTTTGGCGATCGAAGGAGTGCATATTGTCGTTTGACCGGTTGTGGATGCTCAGCGCCAAAACCCGCTTGTGGCGGTGGTTGCTGGACGAGGTTGTCCACGCGCCCGTGGAACCTATTTTGCACCCATCGCGGTACAGGCTGTTGTGGATCGGTGCGTTCACCTTTGTGGGTCACCTGGTCATCTACGGCATTTGGGGCCACCTCGTGCCCCAACCGTACGAGAACCCCTGGGCGCGGTTGATGATGGCCTTTCTTGCGCTGATCTATGTGCTGCCCCGCATCTCGCGGGATCCGTCTGCCACGGAAAGCGGTCGCTTGTTCAGCCTGGCCACCTGGATCCAGCTCCCGTGGTTTTTCACGTGGATGTACTGGATGAACGGCGGCAATGCCGCTTGGCTGGGGAGCGTCGCCGCGATGATCCTCATCTACTACCACGCCACAGATTGGCGCCTGGCCACGTTGGGCCTCTTGACGGGGGGGCTGGCGGGTTGGGCCACCGCAGAGTTCTATGGCGGCAGCACGCAGCCCTTTTCCGAGCCGCTGGCCAATGTGGTGGTGATCGGCTTTGCGTGGCTCATGGGCCTGATGCTGGGATTCTCGAGCGCCAACCTGCGGCGCGCGCGATTGCTCAACACCTTGAGCACCATGGGGGTGATGGCGCACGAGCTCCGCACGCCTTTGGCCACGGTCAACCTCATGGGCGATGTGCTGCGCAACCTCGTACAGCACGACGTGCCCGAGTCCAAGCGCAAAAAACTCGACGAGCTGGCCACGCGCCTGCAAAACCTCGTGCGGAGCATGAACCGCCAGATCGACACGCAGATCTCCAACGCACAACTGATGCGCCTGCCCCGCGAGCAATCGATGATCATGGCGGCGGAACTCGTGCAGGAGGTGGTGAGTCAGTATCCCTACCGTTCATCGCGTGAGCGCGATTGCGTGCAGGTACATATCCAGAGCGACTTCTGTTTCACCGCATCCCGCCCGCTGTTTGCCCAGGTGCTGACCAATTTGTTGAAGAACGCGCTGCATGCACTGGCGGCCGCCAGCACAGCGCCCAGCCCGGGTGACCTGCGCGTGGACGTCGGCCTGCACCACGGCAAGGGCCGCATTGCGGTGTCGGACGACGGCATCGGGATCACGCACGAGCAATTGCAACGCATCTTCGAACCCTTTTTCTCCACCCAGTCTGGTGCCGGCAATGGCCTGGGACTGACCTTCTGCAAGAACGTGGTGGAGGCGGCCAACGGCCGTCTCAGCGTTCACTCTCAACCCGGACTGGGCGCGGTCTTCATGATCGATCTGCCCCTCCACTCACCCGCGGCCGCGTCTCAGGCCGTCTCAGGCTGATGACACGATGGCACTGACGATTTCGCTCTTCCACCGCCCCGGCAGCGTCCTTTTTCTGGACGACGACACGGACTACCTTGAAATGTTGGGCATGGTCATCCCGGCGCACTGGCAGGTTGAGCTGTTCTCGCGGCCATCGGGTTTCGGCGCACGCATGCAGAACGAGCCTGCCCGCTGGGAAGCCGACGCCATGACGCAGCTGCAGATGATCGAGCGCTGGCGGCAAGGCCAACCCTTGCTGCCGCAGGTGCTGCGTTACTGGGCCATCAGCGCGGCCCGCTACGAGCTGGCGCAGACCTGCGTGGTGGACTACGCCATGCCGGGAACCGATGGCCTGAGGGTGCTCAACACCCTGCTGGACTGGCCCGGGTCGCGCGTGTTGCTCACGGGTCAGGCAGACGAGCAAATTGCCATCCAGGCCTTCAACAATGGCCTGATCGACCAGTTTGTGCCCAAGCAGACGACCGACATCACACGCCACTTGCTGGGTGTGCTGCGCAAGCTCTCACAGACGCCCCATCCGCGCCTCAACACCCTGTGGCGCGCCGCGCTGCGTCCGGCGCAGCAATCGATGTTGCAAATTCCCTCAGTGGCGCAGGCCCTGCGCGCCTACACCGAACAACACTGGGTGGAGTACGTGGTGCTGGGAGAGCCGTTTGGGTTGATCGGCCTCGATTCCATGGGCACCTGCCACTGGCTGCAGCTGGAGCCCACATCCAGCCTGCCCGACCTGGCGGAGCTGGCGGGATCGGCTGGCCTGGGGTTTGACACGGTGCGCGCGGTGCGTTCGGGCCAACGCCTCGCCGCCGTAGAACTGCACCAGCAAATGGGCCTGCGCGGCCCGGTGAGGACAGCGCCCGCGTTTGCCATCGGCGAAGACGGCGTGCTGTGCGGCGCCGTCTTCACCCTGCAACCCACCGACCTGCCCCAGCCCATCTATGCCTACCGGCATTTTCTGGAAGCTCAGGGCGGGCGCACCGTTCAAGACACTTAAGCGGCCTCGGCGGTCTCCAGGGCGCCGGCCTGTGCGCGGGCGCGGCGGGCGCAAGGCCAGTCCCAGGGCTTGACGATCGGTGCGATTTCGCGCGCCACCGCCTCCAGGTGCTCCAGCTCGGCTTCCGTCAATGCGGCGTTGAGCGTCAGGCGCACCAGCGCACGCTTGCTGCTGGTGGCGGGGGCGCAGAAGATGGCGCCAAACACACCGCGTGCTTCGAGTTCGTCGCGAAGGCGCATGGTGTCGGGCTCGCTGCCGGCCTCCAGCGCAATGATCTGTTCCGTGCCATGGTGCAGCGGGTAACCCAAGCCGCTGAGCGTGTCGCGCACGCGCTGCGTGATCACCCGCAAGCGATCGCGCTCGGCGTCGGCCTTGCGCAACACGCCCACCGTGGCCTTGAGGCCTGCGACCTCGTGCGGCAGCAAGCAGGAGCTGAAGATGTTGGGGAAGCTGGAGCTGAGGATGTAGTAGCGCATGCTGGCAGGCGCGGTGAAAAACCCGGCCCGACCCGCCACCGACTTGGCCAGGCTCGCGGAAATGAAATGCACGCGATCCGTGAGGCCCAGCTCGGCACACAGACCGGCACCGCCGGGGCCGTGCGTGCCCAGCGAGTGCGACTCGTCCACCAGGATCATGCTGCCGTGCTTCTCCACGACCTCGACCATCGCCTCCAGCGGGCACACCGAGCCGGTGGTGCTGTACACCGAATCCACGACCACCACACCGGGGCCGTTCTTGGCCATGATCTTGTCCAGATGGGCGGCGTCGTTGTGGCGAAACGCGAAGGCCGGTGCCCGTGCGGCATGGGCACCCTCCCAGAGCGAGGCATGGGCCTGGGTGTCCAGGTACACAGGGGTCTTGGCGTCCGCGATGGATTGCAACAGGCCGACATTGGCGGAATAGCCAGACTGGCAAACAAAGGCGTCTTCCTTGCCGACCCAGTCGGCCAGCGCCATCTCCAGTGCGCGCGTGGGATGCTGCTGGAGCAGAAACACGCCGGACTGCACCACAAATTCGCTCGCTTTGGTGATGGCCTCCACTTGAGCAGCCACGATTTCGGGCCGGCCCGTCACGCTCAGGTAGTCGTTTCCGTCCAGCCGAACGGCGTTGGGCCCTGGTGACGAACCGTGCAGCACAAACTTGCCGCCCCAGGCGCCTTCCCAGCGGGGCTTGAAGTCCCGTTCAATGCGCTGGGTGAGCGTCGCGGACAGCGGCGGATTCTTGAATGCAGCAACGGCGGGGGCGCGCTCCAGCGTTTCCATGAGGTTCTCCTTGGCGGAAAGAAAACCCCATTGAAAAAAGAAATCCGTGAAAAATTGCACGAACCCTGTCAGGGTTGACAGGGGTTGTGAGGCTTTCTACTCAAGTTTCGGTTGTTCAGCCCGACGGGCGGCGATGCGAATTTGCAACGCCTGCCTGCGCGAGGGGGCTCAGTTCTGCCGCCAAGGCAGGCCATGCAAGCGCCAGCCTCCCTTTTGTCCGCGGTGGGCATCGGCATCGGGGTCGCCCTCGAAGCCTTCCAGAATGTTGTAGGCCTCCATGCCCAGCTCGGTGGCCCGTTTGGCGGCCGCGATCGAGCGCACACCACTGCGGCACAACAACACCACCTTCTTGCCGCCCGAAGCCTCGCGCAACCGGGCGTCGAAGTCTGGATTCATGGCCATGCCGGGCCATTGCTTCCAGGCCAGCGGCACCGCGCCCGGCACGAAGCCCACCCACTCGCGCTCCGCGTCGGTGCGCACATCCACCAACACAGCTTCGCCCGCCTGCGCCCATTGCCAGGCGAGTTCCGGCGACACGTCGCCCGCATAGGTCCCCTGGTGCGCCCCGCTGGCGGGGATCGGCTGCATCTGCAGCGCCCCGTCGGCGTCGTGCCGCAGGCCCGAGGTGAGGTTGGCGGGCACAGCCTCGTCGATGCGCTTGGGGCGTGGCAGCTGCAGCGCGTTCATGAACGCGACAAATTCAGCCTGGGTCTTGCCAGCCACGCGGGTGTTGGCGGCCTTTTCCTGCCCGATGCTGGAGCAGGTGCGCCCCTGGTAGTCGTGTCCGGGCCAGACGGTGGTGTCGTCCGGCAGGGCAAACAGCACCTGCGTGATGCTGTGAAAGAGTGCCTCGGCGCTGCCCGACTGGAAGTCCGTGCGGCCACAGCCATTGATCAGCAGGGTGTCGCCCGTAAAGACGTGCTGGCGCCACACAAAGCTCATGCTGCCGGCGGTATGCCCCGGCGTGCTCAGCGCCTTGAGCGATTCGCCGCCAAAGTGGAGCGTGTCGCCGTCCTTGAGCTGGATGCCGGCGGTGCCAATGCCACATCCGGATGGCGCGGCGGTCTTCGCACCTGCGAGTTCGGCCAGTCGGCCTGCGCTGGTGATGTGGTCGGCATGGGCGTGGGTCTCCACGGTCCAGACCAGTTTCAGTCCGTATTCGCGCAGCGTCGCCAGGTCGCGCTCGATTTGTTCGTCCACCGGATCAATGATCAACGCCTCCCGGCTGACTTGATCGAACAACACATAGGTATAGGTACTGGAAGCGGGGTCGAACAGCTGAATGGGTTTCATGGAAGGCCTCGATGCGCCGGCGCCCGGCTCGGCGCTGGCCTTGATCTGTGGAGTTTCGATCATGCCCGAGGCCTCCCGATCGAAATTTCAAATTCGACTGCAGAATTTTTCATGCCCGATTTTGGTGCCACCCCATGCAGAACAAGGACATGCACAACTGGGCGCGTCCGTGGTCGGTGAAAACCCTGCGCATCCGAAGCGATCCTTGAGCGCATCATCAGCGGCTCAACAACCCGACTGGAGACACCAGATGACCGACAAGAAGACCGTCACTTCGCGCCGAGGCATGCTCAAAGGCGCCGCCGTTGCCGCAGGCGCCATGTCCGTGCCGATGATCGCCACGGCACAAACCACCTCATTGCGCTTCCAGAGCACCTGGCCCTCGAAGGACATCTTCCACGAGTACGCCAACGACTTCGCCAAGAAGGTCAACGACATGGCCGGTGGCCGTTTGAAGATCGAAGTGCTGCCTGCGGGCGCCGTGGTGCCGGCGTTCCAGCTGCTTGAAGCGGTGGCCAAAGGCACGCTGGACGGCGGCCATGGTGTGGTCGCTTATCACTACGGCAAGAACTCGGCGCTGGCGCTGTGGGGCTCCGGCCCGGCCTATGGCATGGACCCCAACATGGTCCTGGCCTGGCACAACTATGGCGGCGGCAAGGCCCTGCTGGAAGAGATCTACGCCAGCCTGAACCTGGACGTGGCCTCCTACCTGTACGGCCCCATGCCCACGCAGCCGCTGGGCTGGTTCAAGAAGCCCGTGGCCAAGGTGGCCGACATGAAGGGCCTGAAGTTCCGCACCGTGGGCCTGGCGGTGGACGTGTTCACCAAGCTGGGTACCGCCGTGAACCCGCTGCCGGGTGGCGAAATCGTGCCGGCACTGGACCGCGGCCTGATCGATGCGGCCGAGTTCAACAACGCCTCCAGCGACCGCGTGCTCGGCTTCCCCGACGTGGCCAAGAACTGCATGCTGCAGAGCTTCCACCAGAGCGGTGAGCAGTTCGAGATCTTGTTCAACAAGACCAAGCTCAACGCCCTGCCGGCTGAACTCAAGGCCATCGTGGACTACGCCGTGCAGGCGGCCAGCGCCGACATGAGCTGGAAGGCCATCCAGCGCAACTCGCAGGACTACATCGAGCTGAAGAAAGCCGGCGTGAAGTTCTACAAGACGCCCGATCCGATCCTGCGCGCCCAGCTGGAAGCCTGGGACCAGACCATCGCCGAGAAGGCCACGGCCAACCCCATCTTCCAGAAGGTGCTGGACTCCCAGAAGGCGTTCGCACAGCGCGCTGGCCAGTGGCAGAACGACTACCTGGTCGACTTCAAGATGGCCTACAACCACTACTTCGGCAAGGGCGCCAAGAAATCCTGATCGGGCTTCGTATCGCCCGGGGCGCCTTCGGGCGCCCCTTTCTGTTTCTGGAAATTCACATGCAAAAACTGTTATTGGCCGTTGACAGGCTCTCGACCTGGTTCGGCAAGGCGTGCGCGTGGAGCGTTGTCTCACTCACCCTGCTCATCACCTGGGAAGTTTTTTCCCGCTATGTGCTCAACAAGCCCCACGCCTGGGTGCTGGACGCACAGATCATGATGTACGGCCTGCTGTTCATGAGCGCCGGCGCCTACACCCTGGCCAAGAGCGGCCACGTGCGCGGCGACGTGCTGTATGGCTTCTTCCAACCCCGCACGCAAGCGGCTGTGGACCTGACGCTGTACATCCTGTTTTTCCTGCCGGGCATCGTGGCGCTGACGTATGCCGGCTGGTTCTTTGCCAACGAATCGCTCGCCATCCGCGAGCAGACCTTCAACGCCGATCCGCTGCCGGTGTACCCGTTCAAGTTCGTGGTGCCGATTGCCGGGGCGTTCCTGCTGCTGCAAGGCATTGTGGAAATCATCCGCTGCGTCATGTGCCTGCAAACCGGCGAATGGCCTTCGCGCGAAGACGACGTGGAAGAAGTGGACGTGGACAAACTCAAAGAAATGGTGAACGTGAAAGACGCCGACATTGAAGCGCTGGACAGCCTGGTCGTGAAGAAAGGCGGCCAGTGATGCGCATCCGCAAAGAACTCTGGTTCGGCTTCTCGCTGATGGCGCTCATCGGCGCGGCGGCCCTCACGATGGTGTTCAGTGTGGACACCATGACCAACGGCCACTACGGCTTGCTCATGCTCTCGCTGGTGGTCGTGGCCATCATGCTGGGCTTTCCCACCGCCTTCACCCTGATGGGCATGGGCATGATGTTCGCGTTCTTCGCCTACCACTCGGGCGACCAGAGCGCGGCCGGTGCCATGAAGCAGACGCTGGACCTGATGGTGCAGCGCGCGTTCTCGGTCATGGGCAACGACGTGCTGATCTCGATTCCGCTGTTCGTGTTCATGGGCTACCTCGTTGAACGCGCCAACCTGATCGACAAGCTCTTCCGCAGCCTGCACCTGGCTTTGGCGCGCGTGCCCGGTTCGCTGGGCGTGGCCACGCTGGTGACCTGCGCGGTGTTCGCCACCGCCACCGGCATCGTCGGCGCGGTCGTCACGCTCATGGGCCTGCTGGCCCTGCCGCAGATGCTGCGCGCCGGTTATGACGTGCGGCTGTCGGCTGGCGTCATCACCGCCGGCGGCTGCCTGGGCATCCTGATCCCGCCGTCGGTGCTGCTGATCGTGTACGGTGCCACCGCCGGCGTGTCGGTGGTGCAGCTGTATGCCGGCGCTTTCTTCCCCGGCATCATGCTGGCTGGCCTGTACATCGTGTACGTGATCATCATGGCCAAGGTGAAACCGGCCTGGGCGCCCCCGCTGACCGCAGCGCAGCGCTTCGTGCCGCTGCCTGCGCCGCTCACCGCCATCGGCGCCACGGGCGATGGTTGGGCCGTCTCCCGCCTGATCAAGGCCCTGAACGGCAAGCGCAACCAGGACGTCTCCACCCGCTACCTGCTGGGACAGCTGGGCATCGCGCTGATGCCGGCCATCCTGTTCGCCGCGGTCGCTATCACCAGCTACCAGAGCGCCACCACCGTGGTGCCTGTCGAAACCTACGAAGAGCTGCAACCCATGGGCGCGGGCAGCACCGTGGACGAAGACAGCAGCAGCGAAGGCGGGCTGGCCGAACCCAAAGACGAAGAAGGTGGGCTCGCCGAGCCGCCGTCTGAAGACGAAGGCGTGGCCGAGCCACCCGGCGCGCAGTCGGACGCCGTGGCAGAACCGCCCGGCGCCGAAAAGGAAGCGGCCACCCCCAGCGCCAGCGGTGCCGTGGCCGAGCCCGCAACCGCAGCTGCAGCCGCCGGCGACGCCGCCGAGCCTGCGGCCACCACCAAGCCGGCGTCCATGAGCTACTGGATCGGCCTGGCCGTGGGTGCACTGGCGATGGTGATCTTCTACGCCATCCTCAGCTTCACGCGCCTGGAAGTGTTCAAGATGCTGCTCTCCAGCTTCTTCCCGCTGCTGGTGCTGATCCTCTCGGTGCTGGGCTCGATCGTCTTCGGTCTGGCCACGCCCACGGAAGCGGCGGCGGTGGGGGCGTTCGGCGGCTTCCTGCTGGCCGCGGCCTACCGGCAACTCACCTTTGGCGTGATCAAGGAAAGCGTGTTCCTCACCGCCAAGACCAGCGCCATGGTGTGCTGGCTCTTCGTGGGATCGGCGATCTTCTCGGCGGCGTTCGCGCTGCTGGGCGGGCAGGAGCTGGTGGAGCAGTGGGTGCTGGGCATGAACCTCACCAAGACCGAGTTCCTGATCCTGTCCCAGGTGCTGATCTTCATCTTGGGCTGGCCGCTGGAATGGACCGAGATCATCGTGATCTTCATGCCCATCTTCATTCCCCTGCTGGACAACTTCGGCGTGGACCCGCTCTTCTTCGGTCTGCTGGTGGCGCTGAACCTGCAAACCGCCTTCCTGAGCCCGCCAGTGGCCATGAGTGCGTTCTACCTCAAGGGTGTCGCGCCCAAGCACGTCACGCTGAACCAGATCTTTGCCGGCATGCTGCCTTTCATGGGCATCCAGATCCTGGCCATCGTGCTGCTCTACCAGTTCCCGGCCATCGGCCTGTGGCTGCCCCAGGTGCTCTACCGGTGATCTGCCGGGCCAGGGCTCATACCGCACAGGGGCGCTTCGGCGCCCCTTTTTCTGGCGAATCCGGTTAACATGACGTTTACGTAAACGTCAACCAAACGGACGCGCAACGCACCGCACCAGCGAACCGCCCGGAGACCACCCCATGCCCCGACAGAACGCTCCCGCCCTGCCTTTTCCGCCAGCCGCCCTGCTCGCGAGCACGGGCAGCCCGTGGCGCGACTGGCAGGTGGAGCCCGGCCAGGGCAAGGCGGTATCGCTCAAGAAACTGAAGCCGGAAGCCAAGCCGTTCTCCAGCGGCAGCAAAGCCACCGACCAGGCCGCTTTGCTGGCCATCGCCGAGGAGCTCGACGGCTTGCAGGACCTGTTCTTTGCCGACCGGCGTTTCAAGCTGCTGGTGGTGCTGCAGGGCACCGACACCTCGGGCAAGGACGGCACCGTGCGCGGCGTGTTCTCGCGCACCAGCCCGCTGGGCGTGCACACCGTGGGCTGGAAGGCCCCCACCGAAGCCGAGCGCGACCACGACTACCTCTGGCGCATCCACCAGAAGATGCCTGGCGCCGGGGAAACCATGGTGTTCAACCGCAGCCACTACGAAGACGTGCTGGTGCCCGTGGTCAACGGCTGGATCACGCCCGAGCAGACCGCGCAGCGCTATGCGCACATCAACGACTTCGAGCGGCTGCTGGCCGAGACGGGCACCGTGATCTTGAAGTTCATGCTGCACATTGGCAGCGACGAACAGCGCCAGCGGCTGCAGGAGCGCGTGGACGACCCGACCAAGCACTGGAAATTCAGCATGGGCGACGTCGAGGTGCGACGGCAGTGGGCCGACTACCAGCGCGCCTACGAAGCGCTGCTGGCCGAAACCAGCACGCCCTGGGCGCCCTGGACCGTGGTGCCAGCCAATTCCAAGACCCACCGCAACCTGATGATCGCCACCGTGGTGCGCGACACCCTCAAGGCGCTCGACCTGCGCTACCCGCCCCCCAACCCCGCGTTGAACGGCCTTCACATCGAGTGAGCCGCCATCACGCCCGCCCACGCAAGACAGAAGAGAGAGACACCATGAGCAACCTCGCCGCCGAGTTCCAGGCCCTGGCCAACTACCGCCCCACGCACAAGGTGCGCTTCGTCACCGCCGCCAGCCTGTTCGACGGCCACGACGCGGCCATCAACATCATGCGGCGCATCCTGCAGGGCATGGGCGCCGAGGTGATCCACCTGGGCCACAACCGCTCGGTCGACGAGGTGGTGACGGCCGCCCTGCAGGAAGACGCGCAGGGCATTGCCATCAGCTCCTACCAGGGCGGCCATGTGGAGTACTTCAAGTACATGGTGGACCTGCTCAAGAGCCGGGGCGGCGAGCACATCCAGGTGTTCGGTGGTGGCGGTGGCGTGATCGTGCCGGCCGAGATCCGCGAGCTGCAGGACTACGGCGTGACGCGCATCTACAGCCCCGAAGACGGCCAGAAGATGGGCCTGGCCGGCATGATCGGCGAGATGGTCATGCGCTGCGACCGCGACCTCAGCCCCTACGCGCCGAAGGCACTGGCCGCCATTGAAGGCCAGGGCGAAATGAACTGGCGCGCGCTCGCGCAGCTCATCACCGCGCTGGAGAACGGCAACGCAGACGCTTCGGTGGTCTCCGCGCTGCGCGAGCAGGCCGCAACCAAAAAGGTCCCGGTGCTGGGCATCACCGGCACCGGGGGCGCGGGCAAATCCTCGCTCACCGACGAACTCATCCGCCGCCTGCGTCTGGACCAGGACGACCGCCTGCGCGTGGCGGTCATCAGCATCGACCCGTCGCGCCGCAAGAGCGGTGGCGCGCTGCTGGGCGACCGCATCCGCATGAACGCCATCAACCCCTGGAGCCAGGGCCAGCGCGTGTACATGCGATCGCTCGCCACGCGCGACTTCGGCAGCGAGATCAGCGCCGCCCTGCCCGACGTGATCGCGGCCTGCAAATGCGCCGGCTTTGACCTCATCGTGGTCGAGACCTCCGGCATTGGCCAGGGCGATGCGGCCATCGTGCCGCACGTGGACCTGCCCATGTATGTGATGACACCCGAGTTCGGCGCAGCCAGCCAGCTCGAGAAGATCGACATGCTCGACTTCGCCGCGTTTGTGGCCATCAACAAGTTTGATCGCAAGGGCGCGCTCGACGCCCTGCGCGACGTGGCCAAGCAGGTGCAGCGCAACCAGGAAGCGTGGAGCACGCCGCCCGACCAGATGCCGGTGTTCGGCACCATGGCCGCGCGCTTCAACGACGATGGCGTGA
Organism: Synechococcus sp. UW140; assembly: GCA_943371335.1. Classification (GTDB taxonomy): domain Bacteria; phylum Pseudomonadota; class Gammaproteobacteria; order Burkholderiales; family Burkholderiaceae_C; genus Hydrogenophaga. Next base: position 276,090 of record CALRUK020000004.1, read on the forward strand.
CCGCGCTGTACCAGGCCCTCAAGGTCCGCCTCGGCGAGCTGGGCCTGCCGCTCACCGAGGGCCGCCTGCCCACTGTGAAGGTGCGCCACAGCACCAACCAGACGCCCATCGTGCCGCCGGCGCGCACGCGCTACCTCGCCGAGATCAGCGACACGGTGCGCGGCTACAAGAAGAAGGCCATTGACCAGGCGCGACTGGCGCGCGAGATCCAGCAGCTGCAGGCCACCGCGTCCATGCTGCGCGTGGAGAAGCCCGAACGCGCCCGCGCCGCCGAGGCCGTGATCGACCTCGCCCAGCTGCGCGAACTCGACCAGGACCCCGCCGCCCGCAAGCTGCTGGTGCAGTGGCCCGACATGCAGAAGGCCTATGCGGGCGACGAATACGTGGTGAAGATCCGCGACAAGGAAATCCGCACCGCGCTCACCACCAAGAGCCTTTCCGGCACCACGATCCGCAAGGTGGCGCTTCCCAAGTACGAGGACCACGGCGAGATCCTGAAGTGGTTGATGCTGGACAACGTGCCCGGCAGCTTCCCCTATACCGCCGGCACCTTTGCCTTCAAGCGCGAAGGCGAAGACCCCACGCGCATGTTCGCCGGCGAGGGCGATGCCTTCCGCACCAACCGCCGCTTCAAGCTGCTCTCGGCAGGCACCCCGGCCAAGCGCCTGTCCACCGCGTTCGACTCCGTCACGCTGTACGGCAACGACCCCGACCCGCGCCCGGACATCTACGGCAAGGTGGGCAACTCGGGGGTGAGCATCGCCACGCTGGACGACATGAAGGTGCTCTACGGCGGCTTTGACCTCTGCCACCCGGCCACGTCGGTTTCGATGACGATCAACGGCCCGGCGCCCAGCATCCTGGCCATGTTCATGAACACCGCCATCGACCAGAACCTGGAGAAGTTCGAAGCCGAGAACGGCCGCGCGCCAACCGACACCGAGGCGGCCAAGATCCGCGAATGGGTGCTGGCCAACGTGCGCGGCACGGTGCAGGCCGACATCCTGAAGGAAGACCAGGGCCAGAACACCTGCATCTTCTCCACCGAGTTCTCGCTCAAGGTCATGGGCGACATTGCCGAGTACTTCGTGCACCACGACGTGCGCAACTTTTATTCGGTGTCGATCTCGGGGTACCACATCGCCGAGGCCGGTGCCAACCCGATCAGCCAGCTCGCCTTCACGCTCTCCAACGGCTTCACCTTCGTGGAAGCGTATCTGGCGCGCGGCATGCACATCGACGACTTCGCGCCCAACCTCTCCTTCTTCTTCAGCAACGGCATGGACCCGGAGTACACCGTGCTGGGCCGCGTGGCGCGCCGCATCTGGGCCGTGGCCCTGCGCGACCGCTATGGCGCCAACGAGCGCTCGCAGAAGCTCAAGTACCACGTGCAGACCAGCGGCCGTTCGCTGCACGCGCAAGAGATCCAGTTCAACGACATCCGCACCACGTTGCAGGCGCTGATCGCGATCTACGACAACTGCAACAGCCTGCACACAAACGCGTTCGACGAAGCGATCACCACGCCCACCGAAGACTCGGTGCGCCGCGCGATGGCGATCCAGCTCATCATCAACCGCGAGTGGGGCCTGGCGAAGAACGAGAACCCCAACCAGGGCGCCTTCATCATCGACGAGCTCACCGAGCTGGTGGAAGAAGCGGTGCTGCAGGAGTTCGAGAAGATCGCCGAGCGTGGCGGTGTGCTGGGCGCCATGGAAACCGGCTACCAGCGCGGCAAGATCCAGGACGAGTCCATGCACTACGAGATGCTCAAGCACACGGGCGAATACCCGATCGTGGGCGTGAACACCTTCCGCAACCCGCATGGCGACACCACGCCCGAGACGCTGGAACTGGCGCGCTCGACCGACGACGAAAAGCAGAACCAGCTGCAGCGCCTGGCCGACTTCCACACCCGCCACGCGCAGGAAGCCCCTGCGATGCTGCAGCGCCTGCGTCAGGCCGTGATCGAGAACGGCAACGTGTTCGAGGTGCTGATGGATGCCGTGCGCGTGTGCTCGCTCGGCCAGATCACCAGCGCGCTGTTCGAGGTGGGCGGCCAGTACCGCCGCAACATGTGAGCGGCGCCTGCCGCTCGCCGCTCACACCGGGCGCGCCAGCGGCAGGTTCAGCAGAAGGTTCTGCGGCTTGAGCTTGAGCAGGCCGTCGGCCGTCATGGCCAAACCCAGGTAAACGGGCTTGCCCCGCACGTCGGCGCGCATGTCTTGCGGGTTGACGAAGCCCAGGCGAAACAGGCTGATCAGGCGCCGCTGGCGCTCGGGCTCCACCTCGTGGCCCACGTACAAGTCATTGAGCAAGGCGGTGGACTCCACGTCCAGCCCCAGGTGCCAGCGCCACGACGGGTCTTCCACGCGCGCTTCGGGCTGGATCTTCACGTCCACACCATGGAAGTGGTTCACCCATTTTTCCAGCACAGCGGCCAGCGCCTTGAGGCCGGAGCGCGACCGCGTCATGGTGAGCGTGAGGCCATGCGGCAGCTCGTTCTGGATTTCGTGCGTGAGGTCGAGCACGAAGTTGAAACGGCCCTGGCCAGCGCGGCTGTTCAGGTAGCGCGCCGTGTTGTCGTCGCCCAGCACCTCGACCTGCGTGGCCGGCAGGCTCGCACCTCCCTGCATCAGCAGGCGGCCCACTTCACCCAACCCGGCGGTCTCGTTGAGCATGTCCAGCACTTCGCTGTCGCCACTGAGCACGCGTCCGTCCTGCACGCTCACGCGCTGGCGCCGGAACAGCATCTCGGCGGCGCGCCACAGCCAGGCATCGGGCTCGTCGGCCAGCAGGTGGCACACCATCGCCTGCACGACCAGATCGAGGAACAAGGGCGGGATCTGGATGGCGCCAGCGCGAAAGAAGCCGGCATAGGCCGCTTCCAGCGAACCCGCTTCGATCACCGCGTCGCGAAACCCAAGAAAGAGGCGGTGGTTGGCCCGCGCGTCATCGTCTTCGAAGGCGTCGAGCTCTGCAGCGGCCACCGCGCGCGTGGGCGAGACCATGAGCGAGGCGTGCAGCGCTCGCTCGGCCTCGCAGGACTCCTCCACCAGCGCCAGCTCGGGCCGCGCCAGCCACAGGCGCCAATAGCCGTCGGTGGGCCTCAGCCAGCCGCGGTCACCGCGAACGAGTTGGTCGTGGCCGCAGTTGGACCAGAAGGAGGCAGGGGCATTGGCCATGGAAGAGACCCGCCGGGCGCGCGCCGCGGGGCCGAGAAAATTTGGGGAGGCCGCATTGTCGTTCACCCTGCGCGTTCGCCTGGAAGAAAGCTTGCGCTCACAATAGCCCCATGCAAAAAGACATCAGCCTCATCGGCGTGCCGACCGACATCGGCGCGGGCGCACGTGGTGCCTCCATGGGGCCAGAAGCCCTGCGCGTAGCGGGCCTGGCCACGGTGCTCGAAGGCCACGGCCTGCAAGTGGCCGACCGCGGCAACCTCAACGGTCCGGCCAACCCCTGGCACCCACCGACCGACGGCTACCGCCATCTCGACGAGGTGGTGGCCTGGAACCAGACCTTGCACGAAGCCGTGTATGCCGAGCTGGCGCTGGGCCGCCTGCCCATCGTGCTCGGTGGCGACCATTGCCTGGGCCTGGGCTCCATCAGCGCGGTGGCGCGCCACTGCCGCGAGGCGGGCAAAAAACTGCGCGTGCTCTGGCTCGACGCCCATGCCGACTTCAACACCGCCGCCCTCACGCCCAGCGGCAACATCCACGGCATGCCGGTGGCCTTGCTTTGCGGCATGGGTCCGGCCGCGCTCACCGGCATTGGCGGCACCACCCCGGCGATTGCGGCGAGCGTGGTGCGGCAGATTGGCATTCGCAGCGTGGACGCCGGCGAAAAGCGCTTGGTGCACGAAGCCGGGCTGGAAGTGTTCGACATGCGGTACATCGACGAGATGGGCATGCGGCACACGATGGAGCAGGCGCTGGCGGGCGTGGACGAGGACACGCACCTGCATGTCAGCTTCGATGTGGACTTTCTGGATCCCGAGATTGCCCCGGGCGTGGGCACCACCGTGCCGGGCGGGCCCACCTATCGGGAAGCGCAGCTGTGCATGGAGATGATCGCCGACACCGGGCGACTGGCCTCCATGGACGTGATGGAACTCAACCCGGCGCTGGATGTGCGCAACCGCACCGCGGAGCTCGCGGTGGACTTGATCGAAAGCCTGTTCGGCAAGTCCACGCTGATGAGGAAAAAGTAGGCCCCGGGCGGGCGCGCGTCAGCCCTGCGCCACCAGCTCCAGATGCTCCACCACGGGTGGCTGCGCGAAGAACGGGCCGACGATGGCGCGCCACTCGGCAAACGCGGCAGACCCACGGAAATCCACCGTGTGGTTCTCCAGCGTTTCCCAGCGGATCAGCAGCAGGTAACGGCCCGGGCTCTCGATGCTGCGCTGCACCTGGTAACCCTTGAAACCCTTGGCCTTGCCAATGACGGTGCTGGCGCCGCGCTCGATGGCGGCTTCAAACTCCGAGGCTTTCGAGGGGTCGATGCGGATGTCCGCGTGTTCGAGAATCATGGTTGTCGTCCTGCTGTTGTGATGGGTGAATGCGATCCGCACGCATCATATCCACGGCCTTCTCGGCCATCATGATCACAGGGGCGTTGGTGTTGCCGCCCACCACGCTCGGCATCACAGAGGCATCCACCACCCGAAGCCCTGCCACGCCATGGACGCGCAGGCGCGCATCGACCACATCCATCGCACCGGGGCCCCCATCAGGACCCATCCTGCACGTGCCCACGGGGTGGTAGATCGTGTCGGCGTGCTGGCGAATGAACTGCTCGATCTGCGCGTCGCTTTTCGCGTGGGCCGACGACGCCGATTCGGTGCCGCCATGCCGCGCGAGCGCGGGTTGCTGCAGCAGCTCGCGCATGCGCTTGAAGCCGCGCACCAGGCGCGCCATGTCGTCCGGGTCTTGCAGGAAGGCCGGGTCGATCAGCGGCGCGGTCTGCGGGTCGGCGTTGGCCAGCCGCAGCTCGCCACGGCTGCGCGGGCGCAGCAGACAGACGTGGCACGAGTAGCCGTGGCCCAGCACCGTCTTGCGGCCGTGGTCCACCAGCTTGCCCACCACGAAGTGCAGTTGCAGGTCGGGAATGGCTTCGTCGGGCGCGCTCTTGATGAAGCCACCGGCTTCGGCAAAGTTGGTCGTGAGCACACCCCGGCGGTGGCGGCGCCACTCAAAAATGCCACGCAGCGCGCGGGTCATGCCGCCGAGGGAAATGCCGAACAGGTCCTTCACGCGGGGTGCATTGACCACGATCACCACATCCACGTGGTCGTGCAGGTTCTGGCCCACGCCGGGCAGATCGCGCACCACGGCAATGCCGTGCTCGCGCAGCTGGTCGGCCGGGCCCATGCCCGAGAGCATGAGCAGCTGCGGTGAGCCAAACGCCCCGGCACTCAGCACCACCTCCCCGCCGTCTTTCAGCCGCAAGATCTGCAGCGGACCCCGACCACCCTGCCCCCGGTACTCCACGCCCACCGCCCGCACCGTGCCGTTGGTGTCGTCGGTGACCACGCGGGTGGTCAGCGCGTTCGTGATCACCTGCAGGTTGGGCCGATGCAGGTGGGGTGTGAGGTAAGCCTTGGCCGCGCTGTAGCGCTCGCCGTTCTTGTGCGTGACCTGGTAGGCGCCCACGCCCTCTTGCTCAACCCCGTTGAAGTCGGCGTTGCGCGGGTGGCCTGCCTGTTCGCCCGCTTCAATGAAAGAAGGCAGAAAGGGGTTGGGGCTGCGCAGATCCATCACGTTGAGCGGGCCACCCTGGCCATGCAGCGCGTCTGCGCCGCGTTCGTTGTGCTCGGCGCGCTTGAAGTAAGGCAGCACGTCGGCAAACGACCAGCCCGGGTTGCCCTGCGCGGCCCAGCCGTCGTAGTCGCTGGCATGGCCACGCGCGTAAATCATGGCGTTGACCGAGCTGGAGCCGCCGAGCACCTTGCCGCGCGGCTGGTAGCCGCGCCGCCCGTTCAGGCCGGGCTGCGGCACGGTCTGCAAGCCCCAATTGGCCTGCCCGCTTTTGGCCAGCAAGGCCAGGCCCGCAGGGCAGTGGATGAGCACGCTGTGGTCGGGCGGGCCCGCCTCGATGAGTGCCACGCGGATGGTGGGGTCTTCGCTGAGGCGGCCAGCGAGCACGCAGCCGGCCGATCCGCCGCCAACAATGATGTAGTCGAACATGGTGTCTCCGTGGTGGGCAACGCCGGGCTGGGCGTGCGCGACAATCTGCGGGCAAGTTAGCACAGGGCCCCGCCCCCGGTTAGGCAGCACCGCCTAGGAAAGACACGCCGGCGACGCCGGGTTTTCACCCCCTTCACGAACAGGAGCACCGCTTCATGAACAACATCCAAACCGTCGGCATCATTGGCTCGGGCACCATGGGCAATGGCATTGCGCAGGCCTGCGCCACCAGCGGCATTCGCGTGGTGATGGTCGATATCGCGCAGGCTGCGGTCGACAAGGGCCTGGCCACCGTGGCCGGCAGCCTGGACCGGTTGATCAAAAAGGAAAAGATCACCGCCGCCGACAAGGACAAGGCGCTGGCGCTCATTCAGGGCTCGACCAATTACGAAGACCTCAAGGGCGCTCAGCTCGTCATTGAAGCGGCCACCGAGAACGAGGCCCTGAAGGTCAAGATCCTGCAACAGCTCGATGGCCTGCTCGCGCCCGACGTGATCGTGGCGACCAACACCAGCTCGATCAGCATCACCAAGCTGGCCGCCGCCACGCAACGCCCCGACCGCTTCATCGGCATGCACTTTTTCAACCCGGTGCCGATGATGGCGCTGGTGGAAATCATCCGTGGCCTGCAGACCAGCGACGCCACGCACGACGCCGTGAAGGCGCTGGCCGAAGCGCTGGGCAAGTCGCCCATCACCGTGAAAAACGCGCCGGGCTTCGTGGTCAACCGCATCCTCGTGCCCATGATCAACGAGGCCTTCTTCGTGCTCGCCGAAGGCATTGCCACGCCGGAAGACATTGACGCCGGCATGAAGCTGGGCACGAACCAGCCCATTGGCCCGCTGGCCCTGGCCGACATGATCGGCCTGGACGTGTGCCTGGCGGTGATGAACGTCTACATCGCCGAGTTCAACGACAGCAAGTACCGCCCCGCGCCGCTGCTCAAGGAAATGGTGGCTGCGGGCTACCTGGGCCGCAAGACCGGGCGCGGCGTGTATCGGTATTGACCCCCCTGCGCCGCGCTGCGCGCGTCACCCCCCGAGGGGGCGATGCGTGCGGACCGGCGGAGCCGGATCCGCCGCATCCTGGGTTCGGGCACGCGCGCCGGAGACTGGCCTGACAGCCTGCCTCACCAAGGGATGGTTTTGCCGTGGTGATCGAAGTACCCGCCGTTGCTGCCCTCGGGCAGGGTGTCCATCACCTGCAGCAGTTCCTGCGCGGCCACGGCGGGCGGGCGCACGTCCAGGCCGGTCTTGGCAAACGGTTGGGACAACGCGGTGTCCACGGTGCCGGGGTGCAGCACCACGCACAGCGCCCGCCGGTTGCGCCGTGCCAGCTCGATGGCCGCGCTGTGCGCGAGCTGGTTGAGCGCCGCCTTGGAAGCGCGGTACCCATACCAACCGCCCAGCCGGTTGTCACCGATGCTGCCCACACGTGCTGACAGAAACGCGGCCACGCACCGCCCTTGCCTGGGCAGCAGCGGCAGAAAGTGCCGCATCACCAGCGCCGGGCCGATGGCATTGATCAGGAAGCTGTGCTGCAACGCATCGGTGTTCAGGTGCTGCCAAGAGCGCTCGGGCTCGGCGCGCTGCCCGCTGGCCGTGTCGCCGTGCAGGAAGCCGGTGGCGACGATCAGACGCTGCAGCGGCAAACCCGTTTGAGCCAAACGGTCGGCCACCTGTTGCGCGCACGCGGCGATGCTGGCCTCGTCCGTGTAGTCCAGCGCGGGCTGTGTGCGCCGGCCCAGGGCCAGCACCTCGACCCCCTGCGACTGCAGCTGCGCCACGAGCGCGGCGCCGATGCCGCCGGAGCCTCCCAGCACGACAGACAGGCCAGTGGACACGCTTGGGGTGGAAAGGGTGGCGGGGTGCATCGCGGCATTATCGGCAGCACCCCGCGAGCCCGCTGCAAGGCGCGTCATGGCCCCGGCGTGCGGCCGGCCAAGGCCATCGCCACTGCGCTGATGCGCGTGCCGGCTTACCATCCTCTCCCGTCGCGCAGACACCGTGTCGCGCCCCGCCTCTCCAAGGACCCCTGATGAGCAGCTTCGACTTTGACCTTTTCGTGATCGGCGGCGGCAGCGGCGGCGTGCGCGCCGCGCGCATGGCTGCGCAGCGCGGTGCGCGCGTGGCGCTGGCCGAGATGCTGGGTACCGGCGGGCTGGGTGGCACCTGCGTGAACGTCGGCTGCATTCCCAAGAAGCTCTACAGCTACGCCGCCCACTATGCCGAGGCGTTCGAAGAATCGCACGGCTTCGGTTGGGAAGGCGAGGCGCCCACCTTCAACTGGTCCACGCTCAAGGCCAACCGGGCCAAGGAAATCAGCCGCCTCAACGGCATTTACGGCAACCTCCTCACCGGGGCCGGGGTGACGGTGTTCAACGCCTTTGCGCGCCTCGACGGTGCGCAGTCCGTGGTGCTCAATGTCCACGGTGAGTCGGGCGAAAAGCGCGTGACCGCCCAACACATCCTGATCGCCACGGGCGGCACGCCCAGCGTGCCCGACATCGAAGGCCGCGAGCATGTCATCGACTCCAACGCCATCTTCGACCTCGAGCCCTTTCCCCAGCGCCTGCTGATCGTGGGGGGCGGCTACATCGCCTGCGAGTTCGCCTCCATCTTCAATGGCCTGGGCTCGGCCGTGACCCAGCTCTACCGTGGCGAACAGGTGCTGCGCGGCTTTGACGACGAGATCCGCCACTTCGTGGCCCAGGAAATGACCAAGGCCGGCGTGGACCTGCGGCTGGGCGCCGACGTGGCCGCCATCACCCGCACGGCCGACGGCCTGCGTGTGGCGCTCAAGGGCGGTGGCGAGGTGCTGGCCGACGCCGTGCTCTACGCCACCGGCCGCGTGCCCAACGTGAAGGGCCTGGGCCTGCAAACCGTGGGCGTGGCCCAGGGCAAGGTAGGCGAGGTCATCGTCAATGAGCACTACCAGACCAGCGTGCCCTCGATCTTCGCGGTGGGCGACGTCACCAACCGCGTGCAGCTCACCCCCGTGGCGCTGGGCGAGGCGATGGTGGTGGTCGATCAGCTGTTCGGCCCCGCGGCGGGCAAGCCACCGCGCAGCATGGCCTACGAGTTCATTCCCACTGCCGTGTTCACGCACCCGAGCATCGGCACGGTGGGCTATGGCGAGGAAGCCGCACGCGAGAAGTTTGGCGACGTCACCATTTTTCGAAGCGAGTTCAAGTCGCTCAAGCACACGCTCTCGGGCAGCACCGAGCGCACGCTGATGAAGCTGGTGGTGGACACCCGGAGCGACCGCGTGGTGGGCTTGCACATGGTGGGCGCCGAGGCCGGCGAGATCGTGCAGGGTTTCGCCGTGGCCCTGAAGGCCGGCGCCACCAAGGCCGTGTTTGACAGCACCATCGGCATCCACCCCACCGCCGCTGAAGAGTTCGTGACCATGCGCGAGCCGGTGAAGCGGTAAACCGCCTGCGGCGGGCGTCATGTGGCAGCGCCACAATAGCGCCATGCAGAAAACCCCCGCCTTCACCGCCCCCCTCGTTTTCAAAGACCCTGCCCTGGCGCTCGCCCAGGTGCAGCGCATCTACCAGGACAACGTCGAGTTCCTGCGCCAGGCCATGCGCGACTTCGTCGCGGGCGGCGACTTCAGCCACACCCATGTGCGCGCGTGCTACCCCTATGTGCGGCTGCACACGCACAGCGTGCTGCGCCAGGGATCGGGTGCGGTGGGCCAGCCACTGAGCCGCCTGAGCTATGGCTTTGTGGCCGGTCCCGGTCGCTACGAGACCACGCTCACGCGCCCCGACCTCTACAGCGACTACTACCTCGAACAGTTCCGCCTGCTGCTGGCGAACCACGGCGGCGAGCTCGAGGTGGGCACCAGCACGCAGCCCATCCCGATCCACTTCTCGTTCGCCGAACACGACCACGTGGAAGGCAGCATGGACGTGATGCGCCGCGCCCTGATGCGCGACGTGTTCGACCTGCCCGACCTCACCGCCATGGACGACGGCATCGCCAACGGCACGCACGAACCCCGCGCCGGTGAAGCCCACCCGCTCTCGCTGTTCACCGCGCCCCGGGTCGACTACTCGCTGCAGCGCCTGCGCCACTACACCGGCACCGCGCCCGAGTGGTTCCAGAATTTCGTGCTGTTCACCAACTACCAGTTCTACATCGACGAGTTCATCAAACTCGGCCATGCCGAGATGGCCAAACCCGACAGTGAGTACGTGGCCTTCATCGAACCCGGCAACGTGGTGATGCGCCGCACAGGCCTGCCTGCAGAGCCGGGCGACGAACTCGGCAACGCACCGCCACGCCTGCCCCAGATGCCGGGCTACCACCTCATGCGCCGCGACCGCAGCGGCATCACCATGGTCAACATCGGCGTGGGCCCGGCCAACGCCAAGACCATCACCGACCACATTGCCGTGCTGCGCCCGCACGCGTGGCTCATGCTCGGTCACTGCGCTGGCCTGCGCACCAGCCAGCAGCTGGGCGACTACGTGCTGGCCCATGCCTACGTGCGCGAAGACCACGTGCTCGACGAAGAGCTGCCGCTGTGGGTGCCGATTCCTGCGCTGGCCGAGATTCAGCTCGCCCTCGAAGACGCCGTGGCCGACGTCACGGGCGTGCCGCCGCAAGAGCTCAAGCGCATCATGCGCACCGGCACCGTGGCCAGCACCGACAACCGCAACTGGGAACTGCTGCCCGACAACATGCCGCAGCGCCGGTTTTCACAATCGCGCGCGGTGGCGCTCGACATGGAGTCCGCCACCATCGCCGCCAACGGTTTCCGATTCCGCGTGCCCTACGGCACCCTGCTCTGCGTGAGCGACAAACCCCTGCACGGCGAGATCAAGCTGCCCGGCATGGCCAACCACTTCTACCGCGAGCGGGTCGACCAGCACCTGCGCATCGGCATCCGCGCCATCGACATCCTGCGCGAAGGCGGGCCCGACCAGCTGCACAGCCGCAAGCTGCGCAGCTTTGCCGAAGTCGCGTTCCAGTGAGCGCGCCGCCCAGGGCGTCAGGAACGCCCTGCCCGCACCAGTTCCAGCGTTTCGTTGATCTGTGAGGCGCTGGCCGCAACGGCGGTGGTCCGAAACTCGACCGTGAAGCGAACCACCCGCTTGAGGGCCGGTGCGTACCAGACCGTGGCGCGGTAAGGCACGTTGGTGATGAAGTTGCCAAAGAGACGGCCGTGCCAGCCGCGCAAGTCGATGCGCACGGCGCTGTACTCGACATCGCCCACGCGCAGCGGTTGTTCGGGTGACGCCACCGCGCGCAGGTCGTAGTTGGCGGGCTGGCTTTGCCAGCTGGTTGTGAAATTGATCTGGCGCACACCACTCATTACCTGGCCATCCGGCGCCCAGCCGCCGGGTGGGGTCAGCATGTCGAGCTCGACCAGTGCTTGTGAAGTGGCCTCCAGCAACTTGCCATTGAGGTCCTCCACGCGGGTGCCTCCGTTGAAGACCACACGGTTGCCTTCGACGCGATCCACCTTCAGGTTCACTGGCGTCTTCTGCTTGGTCAGTGCATCGGTGATCACGTACTCAAACCAGTCACCCGCCCTGCGTTGGGCGGTCAACGGCCCCACCGCCGCTGTCGGGCCCGGCGCCGCTTCGGCAGGGCTGGTTGTGACAGCTGCGGCGCGGCGCGCCATCAACTCGCGCCCACGCTCGGGCAGCTCAGTGATGCGGTACGCCGGTACCGCCAGATTGATGTTCTGCGACTCGCGCCGCGTGAACGAGGTGATGCCGACCAGCCGCCCTTCAGCATCGAACAAACCGCCCCCACTGGAGCCGGGCGAGATCGGCGCCGTCGTCTGCACAAACATCAACTGCCCCGCGTCATTGCGCCGCAGCCCGGACAGCAAGCCATCGCTCAGCGTGGTCTCCAGCCCCTGCGGCGTGCCGAT
>CALRUK020000005.1:0-264175 GCA_943371335.1 Synechococcus sp. UW140
CGTACGTGCCCACCGGGACACGCGACCGATACACCGAGGGCTCGCGCGAGAGCGTGAGCGAAGCACCGGGCAGGATGGCCGCCCACAGTGGGAAAACCGTGCCGATTGCAGTTGCGTTGCGCACAGCGCTCGCAGCGCCCGGGAGCAGCGCCGCAGTGGCTGCGAAGATCGCGCCAGGCGCCAGCGCGCCGCTGTTGCCATTCGCGCTTCCAACGATCAACGAGGCGCCTGCAGCGTAGGTGACACCTGCAGCGAACCCGTTGCGCGCTCCCTGGGCAACACCAGCCAGCAGAGATGCGCCCGCCGTGAAGGTGGCGCCTGGCGCGGTGCCACTGCGCACACCCGTCGCAGTGCCCGTGATCAGGCTGGCCGTCGCGCTCAGGGTCTGGCCGGGAGCCGTGCCGTTTGACCCGCTCGATGCGCTGCCAGCGATCAAGCTGGCGCTGGCGGCCAAGGTCTGGCCCGCAGCAGTCGGACTGCGCACGGCGCTCGCGGCACCAGCAATCAACGAAGCCGTCGCGGGCAGCACCTGCCCGGCGGCTGTCGGGCTTCGAACGCCAGAGGCGGTGCCGGCGATCAGCGCGGCTGCAGCTGCGAAGGTGGTGCCGGCTTGCGTGGGATTACGAGACCCGGAGCCAGTACCAGCGATCAGGCTCGAAGCTGCGGACACGGTGACGCCAGTGGCCGTACCGTCTGTGCTGCCGCCTCCAGTGCTCGGGATGATCGAGACAATCGCCAGGCTGTTGTAGTCACCGCCTGCGGCGTACTGCGCAGCCATCGTCGAGGTGGGAGAGCCAACTGTGTTCAGGGTCCGCGCGCGCCCGCCGATGCCATTGACCGCCGCAGGCGTGAGCTGCGAGGTCCAACCCGACTCATTGGGCGGGGTCGAGGCAGAAGTGGTGGACCAAAACTCCACGCCGAAAACGAGGTCCCCGGCTTGGCTGGCTGCATTGACCTCGTAGGTTTCCTCACACTGCGAGCCTCGGATCCAGGACGCAATGCTGCTGCTGTCTACGCCATCGAAAAAGGCGACAAAGCCCAAGCACCCTTCGGAGATGTAACTTCCAAAGTTGAGCGTGATCGTCCGACCCGCCGACGTGTCAGTTACTGGCGCAGCATAGAGCCGCGTGAAGGTTCCCGCCGTGGTGAGATCGGTCCAGCTTCCCGCGAAATTCGAGGAGAGGGCAAATGTCCCGTGGTTCGCTCGAAAGGCGACAAGCGCAGCTTGCGACCCAGATGGAACGGTGATTGAGATCGGCCCGGCGCCGGTCGATGTCACCGACAGCGGAACAACGCCGAGCAGAGCCATAGTTTCCCCTCAGGCCGTCAGGCCTGGGTCATCCCTGAGCGCTCGACGATGCGTCGATCACCACGCCAGGTGCAGAGGCGTCCACGGCCTTCCCATCGCGAAGATCCTGCAGGCGCTGGATCTCGGCATTGATCGCGACCTCGCGCTCGGCGGCCAGCTTCTTGTCGATCAAGCCCCGGATGTGCAACATCTGATCGCGGATCAAATCGCGCTGGCGGCCCAGCGACTGGTTGACCTGCTCCAGCTGGTCCAGGCTCATCTCCGACAGCTTCATCGAGTGCGTCTCGCTGCCGTCGGCGTTCTTCGTCACGGTCACAGGCGCTTGCTTGGTCTTCATGGTCGGCTCCATCAGGGGTTGGTGATTCGAATCGTGCTGGCGTTCAGCGTGAAGGTGCCCGCCACGCTGATCACGTCTGCGCCGAAGTCGTTCACCGCGACCAGCTCATCCGCGCTGGATGCCCCGCCGCGCGCCTTGCGATACACGGCCTTGCGCGCGGTGATGGTGGAGCTGGGCCAGGTGGTGCCGCCCAGCGAGATGTCCAGGCGGTCATTCACCGTGTCGAGCGTGACCGTCACCGTCACGACGTTGCCGCCAGCGGTGTATCCCGTGCCTACGACCTCATTGGTCACATCGTTGAAGAAGTCGTGGGCGTCCTTGTCCTCCGCGTAGCTGCTGGTGTGCAGCGTCACTCGGAAGGTGTCGGTATCGAAGTCGATGGAGCCGCGGGCCCACAGCTCGAGCAAGCGGTTGAAGATCAATGAGGGCATGGGCTTTTCTCCATTCGGGCGGGTGGGTGGTGCCGCGGAATGGTCAGGCCGCTCGACAGGCGAAGTGCCGAAAAGTGATCGAGCCGCCTAGAATTCGGCGATGGACAACGACACCCTGCGCATCGTTCTGGCTGCCGCTCTCGCGCCCCTCGTGTGGGCGCCCGTGCACTGGCTAGTTGATCGACGCGCCGCCAAGCACGCCGCCCGCGACGCCGCCCGCAGGGAACAGCAGCTCCAGCGCTCGTACAACTTCGGGCGAAAGCTCGCGAGCTGGCTGCGTAGCCACCGGTGAGAGCGCCTGCCCGATAGCCCGCTCGGTCTGCATCGCCGCAGACTTGTCAGCGATCAAGCCGGCCACCGGCCCCACCACCGGCAAGCGGTCCAGCGTCTTGCGGCCCAGCGACGACAGCAGGTTCATCACCGCAGCGCCGGTGCCGCTCGTGTTGGTACCGTACTTCGCGCCCACCGGGATGCTGTTGATGTCGCTCGCCACCTTACCCGCGAGGTTCAGGCGCACGATCTCGGCCGGCGTGAAGAACACGCCCAGCTTCTGCGGCCCCATGGCGCGCAGGGTGTTCAGGTAGCGGTCTGCCGTGAAGGCCTTGTCGCCGCTTGGGTTCTCGCCGAAGGCAGCGCGCTTGAGGTGATCGGCCACCTGGGCGCGGGCTTGCGCGAGCGCGTCCGGGCTGTTCTCCAGCACGCGGCGCATGGACTGCACGTCGCCCACGTCGGCATTCAGGATGAAGTTGCGCACGAAGCTGTCGGGCGCCTCATTGTCGAGCGCGGCCTGCAGCGCGGGCGTGGCCTCGATGGTGGCGAAGCGGTCGCGCGCGGCACGGCGCGCCTGGTCGAATGCGGCTCGCGCGGCAGCACCCTCATCAATGGGCGGGGCAGGCGGCACCATGGCCGGGCCCAAGGCGGTACCGGGCTGCGGCATGTCGGGGAACTCCACGCCAGCCGACAGCGCGGTGCTCGGCGGCGAGGGAAGCTCAGGAGCCATGCGGGGCACCACATCGGTCACGCCATCTTCGAAGACGTCGCCAGCAGCCCGGCCCATGTCGTCTGCCATGCCCCCTGCTGCCGGCGCAGCGCGGTTGACCTGGGACAGCGGGGTATCGCGCAGCGCGTTGCGAATCACGCCGATGGCCGAGGCCTCAGGAGAGCCTGCGCCGGCGCGGCGCTGGGCCGCTGACAAGATGCCATCGATCTGCACCGCGGCGTCCACGTTGAAGGGCGTGGTGCCATCCGTGATGTCGTTGAGCAGCCCCCGGATGTTGTCGGGCACGAAGCGGCCCCACATGCCTTCGTTCAGCGCGTTGTTGGCGTTCTGGCTGAAGATGCCGCGTTCCAGGTCGGCGGCGCGGCCACCGGTCATGCCCCGTGCGGCGCTGTAGAGCTCATCCACGCCAGCCTTCACCGGCGCATCTGCTGCGCGCAGGGCGTCCATGAAGCTCTGGCCAGCCGTCACGCGGTCCGTCGCCTCACGCGCGCCCATGGTGTCAAACACCTCGCCCAAGCGCTGGTTCTGGCGTTGGAAGCGCTCCGCGAGATCGTTGCCCATGCCGCGCGCGCCTCGGTCCAGCTGGACACCTGAGAGATTCTTCTCATTGGCGAACTGCATCGGGTCGCGCGTCATCTGGCCCAGCGTGGGCGCAGCGTCGTCTGCCAGGCCCACGGCTTCAAACTGGGCGCGGCGCAGCATGGCTGCCGGATCCAGGCGCCCACCAGTTCGGCCGGCTTCCTCGACCTGCCGGCGCACCGACTGCAGGATCACATCCGGCGCGTCCTGCAGGCTCATGCCCTGCGACTGCAGGATGTTGTTCACGCGGATATTGACGCCGTCGGGTGTGAAGACCTGCCCGCGCGGCGTGGGCGAGGTCAGGGCCTGAACGCCACGGGCACCGGCTTGGGTGACCTTGGCAATCGCGGGAGTGAGCACGCCGCCTGCAGCAGCGCCCATGGCGGCCTGGCCAGCCTTCTGGCCCCAGAAGCCGTCCTCGGTGTTGACCACCGGCTGGAACAGCGCTGAGACGCCGCCAGCCACAGCGCCACCTCGCGCGAGCTGGCCGACGGTGGTCGCGCCCTTGAGCGCACCGCCGCCCACGTAGTTGACGGGGTTCATCAGGTTGCCGCCCAAGCGGGCCCAGTCCATGCCCTGCTCGCCCCGCTTCGCGTCATACCCTTGATTGACGCCCTTCACGATGCCGTCGACACCCTGCACGCCAGCGGAGCGCGCCACCGGCAGACCCTTGTCGGCCAGCCAGTTGCCCACGTTGTCCACCGCACGGCCGACGCCTTCAGGCACCACGCGCCGCAGCAGCTGCGCGCCGGCATCGATCGGATCGCGCAGACCCATGGCCAGGCCGCTGGTGGGGGCATCGACCTTGGGCAGCGCAGGCGCCGCAGGCTTCTGGCCGCCGAAGTTCTGCTGCGCGTAGGACAGCACGTCCTGCTCGCTGGCGCCATCTGGCGCGGTGATCTCATACGTGGCGCCGTCTGGGCCGGTGATCTTGAACTTGGCCATGGGTTACTCCACGCGCTGAATGGACCAGCCGCCTGCAGCGGGTGCTGGGGCAGCACCCCAGCCACTCGTCGCGCCGCCAGCGCGGCTCCCTGTGGGCGGGGCATCGATTGCGGCGCTTTGCTCGCGCACGCTGGCTGGCACTTCCAGCAACAGGAGCTGTGCAGCTCGCTCGCGATTCTTTCGCTTCTGTTCGATCACCGATGGGTCGTTCTCCCCAGGCTGTGGGAAATACTGCTGCGCGGCGCTTGCAAATTCTGAATCGGCGATCACTGCGCCAGACTCGCGGCGCAGCACGGCGTTGATGAAGTCGCGCTGCGCCTGCTCCAGGCGCTGTTGCTTCGGGCTCACAACCGTGGAGTTGGCCAGCATTCCCAATCCGGGGCCGATCAGAGGCACTGCGTCCGCGGCGCGCTTTACCTGGCTCACGGTTCGAACGCCTTGGGCGTCCAGTTCGTCGAAGATCTTGTTCGCCTCAGTCATGCGCGTACCAAAGAGGTTGGCCTTCGCCTGACCCTCGGTCATCGTCTTGTTGGCGCCGCCGGAACTGCCCTTCACCAGCGGCAGGCCGTTGGGCCCAGTCACCTGTTGCGCAGTGCGATCTCGCTTGTTCACGATGTTCACCGTGCCGTCAGGACCAGTGACCACGGACAGATCGCCAGAGCGTACGTCTCGCTCCATGTCAGCGCGAGACTTCGCCGCGCTGGCGTAGCTGCTGGCCGCCGATGCGCGAGAGGCGCCCGCGCGCGCCTTGTCGGCCTCGATCTCCGCCGCAGTCTTGTTCCCGAACAGTGCGCGCAGGCCTGCGTTTGCCACGTCCTGCGTTCCGGTCACCTGGTTGATCGCAGTGCCCGTGGTGCCCACCGCCGCGAACGGTGTGAATTCCTTTTTCCCGCGGATGGCGTTCAGGCGGCTCATGCCCATGTCATCGCCCTTGGCAGCCAGCGCGACGGCTTGGTCGGTGATGCGCTGATCCTGGTACTCGCCGGCACCCTTGGCGATGTTCAGGCTGTTGCTGTCGCCCACGGTGAGGGCCGTGTTGGTCAGGCCCAGCGTCTGCAGGATCCTCTGTGCCGTGTCGTCCTGGTAGAACTTGGGCACCGGCATGCGGGGCCCAACACCGTCGACGGGCGGCTCGTAGCGGCCCGGCATCTGGCCGGTCTGCAGGAAGGCGCCGAAGTCAGCTTGCTCCGCCATGGGCACGCCGTTGACCATCTGGGCGGTCTTGAGCATGGAGCCGAGTGAACTGCGGTCGCGCTGGTCGTCGATCTCGGCGCTCTTGTTGCGGAAAAGCGCGGTCTGGGCCTTCTGCAGATCCATCTGGCCCTGCAGCTGCTGGGCTTCTTGCGCGGCCTGCGCGGCCACGGCTGGCGCCATCGAGATGGAGCGGAACAGGTTACCGATGCCACCTGCGAGCTGCTGGCCGCCGCTCTCCGCACCGCTGGTTGCAAGTCGAAATCGCATGATGCTTCCTCAGTTCCAAGCCGACGCCGGGCGGAAGCCGGCCGACATGATGTTGGGGTTGGCATAGGTCCCTGTGCCAGCGGCTGGGGCAGCTCCCAGACCCGCCGTGGCCATGCGCCCTGCACCGTACGAGGTCAGAGCGCCGCCGATCAGTTGAGAGCCCAGGCTTGGCGTCACGGCGCCCGCCTTGATGCTGTTGATCTGGTTCATGTTCCCGGCACCGTCTTGGATGCGGCCGATCTGGCCTGCGGTGTCGCCAAGATCCACAGCCTCGTTGCGGCGCAGTTGGCCAGCCGAGCCGATGCGTCCCATGAGCTGCGCGAGCGTGCGCAGGGACTCGGTGCTTTTTGCCTTCTCCCGCGCGGTTGCGGCCAGGTAGTCGGTGGTGGCGGCAGCGGTGGGGATCGTGCTGCCCACCTGCACGCCCTGGGCAGTGATCGGCGTGGATTCGACGGCTTGGCGGTAGTCACCCTCCAGAGCTTGGGCGATCTCCTGCTGTTGAGCGGCCCGGTTGTCAGGGTTGAACTCCACTGCCTTGCGCAAGGCTACGTCAGTGGCCTTGTTGCGCTCGTTCAGCATTTCCTGCTGGCCGGCCACGGCGATCTTCTTCTGCTTCTTGAGCGCCTGGCTCTGGCCGTGCGCCGTGATTGCCGCGCCTGCGAGCATCAGTCCTATGGTGATCGGATCCATGATTTACCTCACTGGCGAACGGTGCCGCCGTACGAGTTGCCGGCGAACAGGTTGCTGAACATGCCGGGTGTGCTGGAGCCCTGAGCGGTGCTGGTCGGGTATCGCGCGCGCAGCTGCTGATTGGTCAGGTACGCCTGCCCCATGTCGTCGAACAGGCGACCAACCGAAGCACCCTGTGAGGTGGCGCGCGCTGTGTCGGCCGCCGCTGCCATCTGGCCAGCAGCCATCGAGGCCGCGGTGCCGGTGTCCATGCCCGACTGCGCGAGAGAAATCAGATTCTGGCGGGTGCGTTCATCGACACTCTGCAGGTCGGCAGCAGCCCCTTGACCAGCAGCCGTCGCACGGATCTGGC
Source organism: Synechococcus sp. UW140 (assembly GCA_943371335.1). Taxonomy (GTDB): domain Bacteria; phylum Pseudomonadota; class Gammaproteobacteria; order Burkholderiales; family Burkholderiaceae_C; genus Hydrogenophaga. The sequence goes on from CALRUK020000005.1 coordinate 7,105, forward strand.
CTTCCCCGTAGCGCGTGGCCAGGTCTGCGCCAGACTCGGCATCTACCGATCCACCCAGCAGACCGCTGCGAGCCAGCCCGAACAGGTTCTGGTTACTCGCGGTCGTGAACTGCCGATCCAGGTCGCGCCCGGCAACGTCACGCGTCGCGTCCTGAATGTCCTTGTACATGGCTTGCCGGCCCTGCCCGTTGAAGGTCGAGTTCACGGTATCCACCGCCATCTGGACCTTGCGCTGGCGCTCTTCCTCATCCGCGCGCATTTGGCCCGCGCCGCCATCACCTCCACCACCCATGTCACACCTCGATTCTGAGAAGGTTGTATTCGTGCTCAAAGCCCATTGCTCGGAGTACTCGGGTCATGGCCGGAGCGGCGCACGCCTCGATATGCGTTGCCCCGGATTCTTTTGCCCACGCCACGAACTGAGGCCAGAAAGACACCGCTGCGCCCACGAGGTCTGACCCTGCGAGGGCCATCACGTTGACGCTCGTGCGCCGTGGGTAGTGGCGGAACTCGAAGATCATGGCCAGCCGTGGCTCACCGGCGTCGAACACCAGGGCGGCCACCGCTCGGCCGCCCTCGACCAACTCGGCCAGATCCGCCGTGGACCACTCACCGCGCGCCAGCTGCTGGACAGCAGGATCGATCAACCGGGCAACAGCCCCCCAGTGAAGGCCGATCAGGTCGGGCGTGGTGAGGAAGAGGACATCCCTCATTGCGTGCCGAGATCGTCAAAGTAGATCGTCAGGCGGTTGATCTGCACCTCTCGGTCGGGGTGCCCGATGAAGCGCAACTTGAACTCGGTGCCGCTGGCGTCCACCGGCAGCACATCGCCGCTGTAGGTCCAGCCGCCATCGGCGCTGCCCACCAGGATCGTGTCTGCGAGCTCACCCGACCGACCACCGTTGACCGAGACGTACACCTCGACGCGCACCACGTTCATGCCGTCGAAGTCCAACCCCGTGAGCGACTTCAGGTTGCCCGGTGCCTTGAAGTCCAGCCACTGCGTTTCGGCCATGACGTAGGTGCTCTCGCTGTTCACCTCGCCAGCAGCAAGGAAGACATCGGGTCGCATGACGTACAGCGGCAGGTCGTTCTCCTTCCGCAGATACAGGCTGTTGCCGAGCTGCGCCCACGAATTGATGTTCGACGTTCCAGTGATGCCAAGGCCGTGCCATGCCCACGCATTGAGCTTGGCCTGACGGCTGTAGGTCCAGGCAGCCCAACCGTATTCACCGAGGCGAGGCACCAATGTGATGGAGCGCTGGGGAATCTGCCCAGCGGAGAAAGGACGGTTCGAGAACGTCAATGCGCTGAACATGCTCAGCCCTCCGTCCAGCGGCCCGGGGCGCTGAGCCAGTACTGCGACACGGGCCCAGCCGCCATCGCGATCACCGAAGGCTGCAGCCCGCCGTTGCTGAACCGCGTCAGGCTCTCGGGCGACTTGGTGAACTGCTTGATGGGCAGACCCACATCGACGTCGCTGGGAAAGAGCGCATTCGACAGCGTGGTAAGCGAACGCACGCCCGTCTCGGACAGGAAGAGCAGGTCCCCATAGAGCGACACGATGGAGGTGTGGTGGCGCGTGCCCACGCCGTCGACCACCCGGTCAAGCGCCATGGCCGTGGGGTCTGGATCGACCGTCCAGAGCTGGATCGACTGATCAGTGAACACCGCCAGCTTGCCCTGATACAGGCCAAGGCCGTAGGCTCGCTGGCCGCTGGCGAAATGCTGGGAGACGGGCAAGAAGCCAGCGTTCCCAGCGGCGGTCCAGTCGGCGGGGTTTCCCACCGCACAGAAGCGCACGGTCTGGCCATCATCGGACACCGAGAAGATCCTGCCCGCCGCGGTGACCATGATCCCCGACTTCGGCATGTTGACATCGGTGATGGCCGTGGGCGTCACAACATGGGTAACGGTGTTCACGGCGAACACCGCCGGGTAGCAGGTCACGCCTCCGTCAGGGGACAAGACGGCAACAAATCCATTGTTCCAGCGAGACACCCCCAGTAGGCGGGCGCGAGCAGCTTCGGCAAAGTCTCCACCTGCGCCAGTGGACAGGAACGCATAGACGATGCGATCACCCGTGTCCAGGTTCACAACAGAGCTGGTGAAGCCAGTCGATGCCACATCCCAGCAAGAGAAGGTCCAGAGGTAGCCCGCATTGGACTCCAGGCCCTTCCACTGCGGGCCCAGCGTGAAGCCACCCACAGCGGGCTTCCACTTCGGGCGACTGCGCAGCCAGCCACCCGGCTGCACGTCCATGTTGATGAGCTTACGCAGGCTGTTCGCTGGGGCGACGCTGGAAGGCCTGGCCAGCAGCAGGCCGCCGTCGAATTTGTCGAAGGTGACCGATGGCATCAGCCCACCTGGCGAAAGCCGTTGGCCGTGGCCACCACGCGCGGCCGGCCTGGATCACAGGCGGTGGGCGGTAGGAAGCGGCGGTTTTCCTTCTGCGCCACCTTCGCCTTGTAGAGCATCGTCTTGAAGGACTGGCCAGCGGTGTCCGCGTCTGGCTTTTGGTAGTGCGCCTTGCCCAGCGCGATCGCGTAGCCCAGCACGAGGCGCGAAGGGCAGCTTGGCTTGTCCGTCGGCTCGGTGAACCGGGTGAGCACGCGGTTGTGGTCGATGAACACGCGATAGGCCTGGTCAGGGATCGGCCACACCTCGAGCGTGAAGACGCCGTCGACATAGCGCGAGTCATAGCACTGGGGAATGTCGCGCAGCGCCTGGTCGGCGCGCATGGCGTGATTGATGCCCTGGGGAAGCGGCACCCGTTCTGTATCGCCCTGCTCGATCCAGACCGACTGCACACTTCCCCGGGCAATTGGCTCCGCCTCATCGGAATCCCATGGGTACTCGCCGACGTTGGCTGCGAGCGTGATGATCGAAGTCATCGGCAGACCATTGTCGAGCTGCTCGAAGACGTAGTCGTTTGCCTCGGTGAGGATGTCGTTGAGCGCCGGTGTGCTGCCCAACGTCGCATGCAGGCCGCAGCGGCTGCGCAGCGTTTGCAGCATGGTGGCGAAGGTCTGGACGGGTGGGAGCGTGCTCATGCCACGATCTCCGACGCTGAAATGAAGAGTGCGTCCAGGTCGGCATCGGTCAAGCCGAGCGCTCCCGCGAGTGTGGCAAGCGTCGGAGACGACCGCTCGAACGACAGTGCGTTGTCCCATGCCAGCTTTGCCAGCGCGGGCGTCTCAGGCGAGGCCATGATTGCTTGCACTGCTTCGAGGTGCCCGGCAATGTGCAGCGCAGCGAGTGCCTGGAAGCGCGTCACTGTTTGCGGAACGACAGCTGGTGCGGCTGCGATCTTGATGATGCTCACGGCTGCTCCTCCTCGGGTTGCCCCTCCTGAGACTGCGCCTCCGGGAACACGCTCCACTCAGCGCCGACACCGTCAGTGAGGTCGGCATCGTCAACCGTCCAATCAGCGCGCTGGTTGCGATCCTGCGGGATGTCTTCGCTGTCAATGATCTTGAAGGCCTTGCCGTGTGGCACGTCCTTCTGGGCGATCAGCTCAATCCCGTACAGCTCCACGGCTTCTTGTGTCGGGTAGACAACCGCCACGCGGCCGTTGTCCTGCTTGTAGATGATGACTTGCATGGGCGCCCTTATCGGAAGAATGCGAGGCCGACTTCCACCGGGTCGGTGGGGTTCCAAACGGCGTTTGCTGCGGCCAGCACGTTGCCGGTGTAGACACGCTGGGAACTGGTGGTCTTTGCACCGATGCTCACTGCTTGCCCTGCGGTGCCAGGGACCGCATAGCTCCCGGAATACGTCATGCTCGGCACCATGACGTAGTTCGTGTCCTGCATCGCAGTGGCGAAGTTCACCGTGTAATCGCCGACTCCGTTGTCGGTGACCGATGTCACGTTCCCGCTGGCGCGGATTGCCAAGGTGCCGGTGCCATTGAAGTTCACCCAAGCCCGGCAGGCAAAGAGCGGTGCGCTACCTGCGGCATTGAGCGCGGCAGCAATACGAGCCGCCGCCAGATCGCCCGTGGTGATGTTGGCCGCGTCGTTCGTGCCGAGTGCTGCGCGAGCAGCGGCAGCGGTGTTGCTGCCCGTGCCTCCGTTGACAATCGGAGCGACGTAATCTCCACCCGCGCCAAGGCCAAGGGAGTTGCGCCATTCCTGCCGAGTGGCCGCAGAGTTCGGTGCAGGGATGCCCAAACCCACCAGCTTCGTACCAGCTGCGAAGCTCACCGCCAGGCCGCCATTCGACGAGCCGCGCACGGTGGTTCGGGTCAGCTGGTTGGCTGCAGAGTAGGTGCCCAGGCCGTATTCATACTCGCCGGTGGGGCGCCCGACGTCGTCTACCGCCTCGATGTAGTAAGGCACGGTGTCGGCCACCGCGCAGACTGCCGTGAATGCGCGGAAGCCCAGCACCGCCCCTGCGAGCGTGATAACACCGGTTCCAGCAGTGATGCTGGACTCCAGCACCCGATCAGCGATTACGTGCGCCATGGTTCAGGGGTGGTGCTGGTGGAGAGTCAGGCCGGGGCGCCAGCTGCTTCGATGGCTTCGATGATCTTGGCCTTCGTGGCTGCGGGATCGACGTCCACGCCGCGCGCCTTGGCAACATCGAGCAGTTCGGCTTTGCTCATGTCGCCCAGTGCCTTGGCTTCTGCGGCGGCAGGCTTCCCGGCTTCCTTGCAGGCCTTGGCAATCGCGCCCTTGAAGTTCACGCCGTAGGCGGCTTCCACAGCACCCTGGCCGTACTTCTGGATCAGGCGGTCGGGTTCGTTGTCGATCTCCAGCTCGACCGACTGGCCTTCCACTGGGCCGTGCACTTCGACGTTGTCTTCGCCAAACACCGCTTGGGCGATGGGCACTTCGTGCGCCGGCACTTCGCGCGGCAGGATGGTCATTGGGTCGCGGGTCACGGTGATGGCGACCATTGCAATCAGCAAGTTCATGGGGTTCTCCGAAGGTTGAGGAATCAGGGAGAAGGGGCCAGCGCTTGGCCGGCCCCTTCTTTCATCAAGCGGCGACGATGACCGCGTGACCGTTGCGGCGGTTGATCTTCATCGCGCACCGCAGGTCCAGCGACGCATAGGTCGCACGCACGTTGTGAGGAGGCGTCGGGTTGTAAACCGCCATCTCGTCGTCTTCGTACTTGAGGTGCTTGGTGTTGATGAAGTAGCAGCGCTTCTCCCACAAGTTGGCTGCGACGGGCGCTTCCAACGTGTCGAGAACGCTGAACACCGGATCCCAGATGATCTCCACGCCCTTGAAGTACAGGCCGGTGCGAGCGCCCTGCCCCGTGGCGATGTCGATCTGCTTGGGCTTGCCAGCCTCGGTGTTCTGCGTGAGCGTCAGCACGCTGGCGTAGGCGTCGATGAAGGTCGAGCCGGCCAGGATGAAGTCGGGTGCGCCGCCGTTGCGGATGCACGAGCGCCATGCCGCTTCCATCGTGGTGCGCAAGTTGGCCGTGGCCACCGCACCTGCGAAGTAGTTGCGCCAGTAGGTCTTCGTGGCCGCGTTCAGACCGCCCACGGTGCCGACAGCTGGCGTGCGCGAGATCAGTGCATCCAGCCCAACCACCGCATCGGTGCTGGCCGTGCCGTCACGGTGCAGCTCGACGTCCAGCTTCTCGATGAAGCCGAGCTCGAGCGCTTCCATGTGCTCGGTCAGGATGTTGTAGAGAATGACCTTCTCGTTGGGCTCCAGCACCAGCTTGCCCTTGCTGGCCGGATCCGGATCGACGCGGATGCCGGCGGCGAACAGCATGTCCCAGTCCAGGTACAGGCCGTCCAGGGCAACGCGCCACGGGAACTGCGCTTGCGCCGCGGTGGAGCGCTTGTTGAAGGTGCGCGCGGTCTCGCCGAAGGACCAGGCGAAGTTGCTGCCGTAGTTCTCGCGCACCGTCTCCACAGAGAACTGGCGAGCGGGCAGGAGCGTCTTCTTCTTGCCCATGAGGGCCTTGATGAAGGGGCGTTCGGTGCCGATCTGGTCGACGGGACGGTTGCGCATGTAGTTGTCGAGCGCGGCGACGGTGACCGTTGCGAGGTCTGGTGCTGAAATGGGCATGACGCCTCCTGTGCAAAGTGGTTGAGCTCTGCACGCCACCCACCGCACCTGTGGTTGAGGCCTTCTGCTGGGGCTGCCCTGCCGTCGGTGAACTCGGCTTACAACCTGTTGGGCGGCACCTGCAAGGTGCTGAAGGACGCGAACCCTTCGTACATGCGACATTCCTCGGCGTGTGCGCCGCCCTCGAAGCGCCGGTTGCGAACCCGGCTCACGACATACCTCGATGGCAACTGCGGGACGGAGTGTCAGCCGCGTGTCAAGCCGCCCGGCCAGAAAGTGACGCGGGCGGCGTTTTCCTCACATCCCAATCGATGCGAACGCGTCTGCGACAGCGTCGCCCGCATTGCGCGGCTGGGTCGCCACACGCGCACCGCTTGCAACATGGCCAGGGCGCAGGGGTTGGGGCGTAGGCGACGGGGCCGGTGCGGGCGCTGCTGGTGGGCTGTACGCGTCGTACATCATCAGCACGGCCGCCTGCCACTGGTGCGGCTCATAGGTGGTCACAAACTTCTGCAGATTCGCCTGATCTGACAGGTGCCCCTTGATGAACGCCACCTTCGCTTCATGCCCGGGCAGGTGCTTGCGCTGCTCGAGCGTGGCGTCCATCTGATGGGCGGCCTGCTGCACGGTCTGCTGGAACTGCTGGAATTCCTGCGTTTGCTGTTGCGAGCGCTGGGCCGTCTGGTTCTGCGTGCGCAGCCGCACCATCTCCAGCGCATCCTCGCGCGACAGCGTCATGCCTTCCACGCGCAGCTTCAGGTCAGGGTGCTTGTCCAGCAGGTCGATGCCGGCGACTTCGGTACCCAGGCGCGTGGCGATGTCGGCGCGCAGGCCTTCGATCTGCTGCAACGCCGTCTGCAGGTCCTTCGGGTCGTTCGACTTGTAGAGCTTGCCCAGGTTGAGCACGGTGCTGAACTCGTCGGCGGCCAGACCAGCGTCGGAAACCATGCGGCGCACGCTCTCAAGCTGCTGCGTCGCTTCGGTGGCACGGCGCTCGAGCTCGGGCACCACCTTCACGCGCTCGGTCAGTTCAGTCCAGCGGGCCTTGGCGCGCTCCGAGATGCCCTCGGGCGGCGTTTCATCGAACTGGCCAGGCGCTGCAGGTGCGGGTGCGGCAGGAGCTGTGGCGGGAGCGGCAGCAGGTGCTGGCGAAGCTGCTGCGGGAGCGCTCACAGGTGCCGGCGCTGCAGGCGTGGCGGCAGCAGCAGGGTCGGCGCCCACGCCGTCCAGCAGCGTGCCGAGGCCTTGGAAAGGATCGGCCTGGCTGTCAGCCGCCGGGGCCGCTGCAGGTGCTTCTGCGGGTGCGTCGGCAGGCGCTGCGCTGGCTTCTGGGCTGGGCGCTGTGGCAGGTGCGCTGCCACCGCCGGCTGCGCCGGGTTCGTCGTTGAAGAATCGTCGGATGAGCTTGTTGATGATCATGGTGTCCTACTGCAGGGTGGCAGGAATCGCCGGGACTGGGCCGCCCGGCATCGGCATACCCGGCTGTGCACCGGGAATCGGGGGATTCCCAAGCGCAGGCGCGGCCATCTGCGGCGCTGGCTTGGGCGGAAGGAATCGGTCGACGTCGATGGTTTCGTCGAAGCGCGCAGCGGTCTCGCGCACCAGCTCTCGTTCGGGCTCTGAGTCACCCCCCTGCATGTCGATCTGGCGGATCACCATGACCATCTCGCGGATCAACGGGAGTGCGCGCGTCCAGGTCTCCTGCGCCTGCAGCTTGTTCGGCGCGGCGGTGGAGCCGGCCCGGATCTTCATCTGGATCAGGTTGAACACCGTCTCGGGCGAGGGGTCCTCCGGCCACTCGTAGGTCGGCGGTGGCGGCGGATCCGGCTGGGGCATCGGCGTGCCCATCACCTGGCTGGCCATCGCCATGAGCGGATTCGGTGGCGCCGGTGGCGCGGGCTGCGGACCCATGATCGTTTCCACCATCGGGCGGGTCATGGAAAGCAGGCACACCTCGCTGGCGAACTGGGATATCTCGGTCAGCCAGTCTTCGATCTGGTCGCGGAACTCGGCCACGCGCGCGGCGAGCGACTGGTCCGAGATGGCCGCCTCGGTGGCGGTTTTGGCCTGCACCACCACGGAGCGCGCGGCATCCTGCAAGCCTGAGACCATCTCCCAGTCGTTGCGGATCGGGCTGGTGTCGTACACCGCCGGGTCGATGGTGAGCGGCACACTCTGCTTGAGGAAGTTTTCCACCGGGGCGCCGCCCGTGTCGATGGTGACGACCTCGCCCACGCCAGCAATCAGCACCTTCTTGATGGACTTCTCAGGGGCATCCGCGCTGGCGGTGTAGTGCGGCTTGATGTTGCGGCGCACCTCGGCGAACTTGTCTCGCGTCTCGTTGTGCTCGTCCTGCAGCTTCTCCAGGACGTCGACCATGCTCTGGGCCACGAACTCGCCATCGACAGACTGGAACGGCAGCAGGAAGTAGGGATACCAGCGCTCGCCCAAGCGCTCGGGGTGGTACGGCTTGCGCGCGAACTTCGATTCGATACCCGCCACCATCGTGTAGATTGTGTTGTCGACCTTGCTCCAGGCCTCGTACACCATGACCATGGGGTCATCGCCACCGGCGGCCAGCGTCGAACCGGCAAACATCCCACGGCGCGGCGCGTCCTCGGTCATGTCCTTGCCCACCTTGAAGGTGGTGGCGCGCTCCAGCAGGCAGGTGCCGTCCTGCGCGGTCAGGTCCGGGAAATACCCCTTCGCCTTGGACTTGCGCATGGGAATCTTCTCGATCAGCCAATCGCCGGATGCGTAGTCCCAGACATCCTCCACGGCCGGATCGGGCAGCAGTCGCTCGGTGCGAACGAGATCCATGGTCAGGCCTTCGGCGGCCACGACCTCGCGCTGCGACTCCAGCCCGGCAATCGCCTGCTCGAGCTCACGCTTCTTCGCCTCCTGGTCGCCGCGCTGCTGCGGGTCTTCGATCTCAGCCAGCAGCGCATTGATGTGCGCCAGGTTGTCCTGGGTGTCCTCGATGCGCGCGCTGATGTGCGGGTCCACCTTCATGTCGCGCTGCCACTGCACCTTCACCACGCCGAAGCTGCAGGTCATGGCCGCTTTGACCGCGCGCTTGGCCTTCTGCTTGAGCTTGGCATCCTCCAGCATCACCTGCGTCACCGTGCTCACGGTGTCGGCGAACAGGCGCAGCGGGCGCGACTTGTTCGTGGGCTCGCCAGACATCTCCGGGTTCTTGGCGTACACCTTGGACAGCACCACGGAGATGGTCGAGGCGATCAGGTTCGCCCGGTCCTTGTTGTACGCCGAGGTGTCCGGCTCAGCCTTGTCGTCGATGCCGCGCACCACCGCGCGGTTGTGGGCGACACGCTTGTGGAAGTTGCCCCAGTGCTTCTCGGATGCCTTGACGCGGCCCATCCAGGTCTTGACCAACGGGTCGGCCTGGGCTTCGGTGCTGGTGCCGTTGGGCGCCTCCATCGAGGCGGGGGACACGCTGGGCGGTGGAGCGTCGAGGGGTTGCTGCATGGTGGTGGTCCTGATTCAGTTCGGCGGAACTGTGGGCCGCGACACCCCTGCGCACGCCGGAAAGTGATCAGCGCGCGACCTCGTGGCGGCCGTCTTCCAGCACCTTGGCACCCCCTGCCGTGGCCGGATCCGGGCTGTTCGCACCAGAAGCCTCGGCCGGTGTGCTCGTGCGGCGCATGAGGCCCGCCTTCAGCATGTCGAAGCAGTGGTCTTCCGCCTCGGTGTCGACGTCGTCGGGGTCATCCGGATCCGGCTCGATGGCCGGCACCGTGCGGATCGTGTGCTCGCAGCTGGAGAAGATGGCCAGCTCGTCCAGCTCCAGCGACTGCTTGACCAGCAGGGCGCCTGCCTTGCGACTGCCGGGCCCTGCCCACCACGGGCGGAAGTTGAGCCCGGCGCGGCGGAAGGTCTGGCTGTGGGTGTTTTGGGCGCCGTACTGCGCGCCGCCCTTGGCGAACAGGTCGGGGCCGGTCAGGCGCAGCCCGATCTCGTAGCCCAGGCGCGCATCGTGCGCTTCCCTGGCCAGGATCCGGGCGGCCACCTTGTCGGGCGTTTCCTTCGTGCCGGTGTTGGCCAGCATGCGGCCCTTGTCGTCCTTCGCAATGCCGTACAGCTCTCGCCACAGGTAGGTCTTGCCCTCCGGGTCCTTGGCGAACCAGCCCACGGCATAGGGCTTGGCGTAGCCCCAGTCCATGGCCTGCCAGAGCTTCCAATGGGCAGGGATGACGAAGGGCTTGACGATGTGGCGCTCCGGGTCCCAGGCATCCTCGAGGAATGCGCCGATGTGGATGTCCCAGTCGCCGAACAGCCAGGCCTTGCGCCGGTTCGGGTCCTTCGTGCCCTCCAGCGTCTTCATGTAGTCCGGGTCATTGGCGAGCAGCGTGGTGTTCTCGCGGATGTCCCCGTGCACGTAGGTGCGCTCCCGGCCGGTGTCGCCGTCGCGGATGATGGTGCCGGGCGGAACGCCAGCGCGGCCCAGCTGGTACCGGGCTTTCACTGCGGCGTGCCCTCGGCCGTACGGATTGCAGGTGGCGCGCACCATGCGCGGCATGCCGGGCACCGAGCTGCGGCAGCAGCTGTGCATCATCTCGAAGAAGTTCAGGTCTCGCCAGTTCGTCAGCTCCTCGAAGCCGATCCATGGGTATTCGTGCCCGTGGTAGTCCCAGTAGTCGTCCTCTTTCACGCCGACGCGCAGAAGCAGCTCCTCACCTCCGGGGAAGATCCACTTGAAATCGGCGTGGCTCTCCAGGAATCGGGCATTGGGGAAGAACTTGCGAAACCAGCGCTTGCTCTTCTTCACCACGTCGGCGAGCTGCTTGTAGGTTTCCCGGAACAGGATGCCGCGCCACTCAGCGCCGAAGCCGCGCCCGACGAACTGGGCGAAGGACATGAGCAGGGCGTCGGTCTTCCCCGGGCCGCGCGTGCCCTCGTACAGGCACTCAAACACCGGGCAGGCGAGGAAAAGCGTCTGGCTTCCCGGGTGCGGCTTCCAGGCGACGGGCGGGAGCGGTGGCGGGAGGATCATCCGCGAAGGCCGGGAAACAGCGAGCGCAAGCCTGCTGGCGAGCACACGCGCTCCAGGTCTTCCGCCGCTCGGTTGGTTTCCTCAAAGGTCGAACATGTGCCGACTTGGCTCCACGCCGTGTCGAAGGCGAGCTGCAGCTCTTCGTCAAACTTGGCCATCAGCCATTCGGCACGGACCGCGCCACGGGCTTCGTACAGATTCACCTTGTCTTCAGGTTCGGTCATCGGGCGTCGCCTTCTGCACCTGCGCGGTCCAAGCTGCCGCGTCAGTCATGATCCCCGGCACCACCAGAACACCGCCACCAGGCGCTGGCGCGGGCAGTGGCTTACCGCCGGGCCCGGTGTGCTCGATGCTCCCGCGCTCGCGGTAGGTGTTGGGCCGCCGGCTCTTCAGCATGAAGATCATCAGCGTGTCGCTAGGCTTGCGCACCGTCAGGAAGCGCGGGTTTCCGTCGGCGTCCACCGCCTGCACCGGCTTGTGCACCGTCACCATCCGCCCCTTGGCGTTGCGCTCTCGCGTCTCGACCATCTTCAAGGTGCCGTCGGGGTTGTGCTCGTAGATCGGGGTGAGCTGGCCCTGGTAGATCACCGGCTCCTCCACCCCGTGCACGGCGCGGCGCACCGCCTCGCGCTCCAGAAGCTCGGTGCCCTCCTCGAGGCACTCATCCCAAGCGGCGGCGAATTCCGCGTCGCTCTCCTTCCAGCGGTAAGCCGTCACGCGGTTGATCCTTGCTTCGTGCGCAGCCTCACCAATCGTGGCGCCTTCGGACAGCGCGGTGAGGAAAACCAGTCTGGCCAGCTCGTTCAGGTCTTTTTCAGACGTTGCTTTGGTTGCAGCTTTACGTCCCATGGGTTTCTTCCTTTGGTACTACTTGGACCAGCTCAGGCTTGATCACGAGGGTGCCGAATCGGCGGTTTTTGGCTGAGAGGTAGCGGCAGACCAGTCGCTCGTGGTCATCCTTCTGTCCACCACCGATGCGACGGCCGCCACGGTATGCGAGTACTTCGGCGAGTGCGCCGGTTGGTGTTCGCACGGTGGAGCCGATGGGGATGCTCTCGACGTCGATGGGCTTGGGGGCTGGGCGGGAGGTGATCGGCTCTGTGCGCGGTTTCGCCGCGGCAGGCTTGTCCTCGGGTGCGGGGGTGTCGAAGAGATCGAGCTGGCGGTCTCGGGCCATCTGGTCCCTGCAGGCTTGCAGGCAGCGCCGAGCGCGATCACGAGAGGACCGCGACCGGGCGAGCGCATCCGAGACAAGGGGCCACAGGCCCACTGCCTCAAGCTGTGCGCGAACCTCGGTCGAGATCGGTGACGTCATCCCGTGGACCCCCCTGCGAAGTTGCGGCGGCGCGTGGCCGCGCTGGCTTCCTTGTTCAGGCTGGTGAGGTGCCACATGCCGCAGACCTTGCACCGGTACGGAGTCTGTGAACTGCGATCGGGCATGGCCTTGCCCAGTCGGGCGTTGAAATCCCGGGCAGCGAGACGGCTGTCGAACGGCTTTTTGTCAAAGCAGGAGCGCTGGGCCGTGGCCAGCGTGAAGTCCTTGCCCAGACGCTGGATGCGCTTCTCGCGGCTCATGCAGACCTCGCTGCCAGGAACACCCGGCGGATGGTGATGGCCAGGGCGCCCTGCTCGTCGAGCTTTTTCAGGTGCCACATGCGGCGCTGGCCGTGCAGTCCGTTGATGGGTCCGCGGTGGCAGCCACCGCACAGGGCGATGGACAGCCACCAGTTACCCTGCACGATCTCGTGCACCTCGGACAGCGCGCCCTCACCTCCGCCGGCATCGCACACCGAACACGGCTGCAGCGCGACGTAGCGGATGTAGTCCGCCTCGGCGACCGTGGGGGCCTTCTTGTTCTTGCTCTGCATCACTCGAACTCCCGCATGAAGCTCTCTACGCACCGGTACCGGACTTCCTCATCGAGGTGAGGCCAGAGGGTTTCCTGGGCCCGGGTGCCCCACAGGAAGCCGTCTACCTGCCGGTGCAGCTCAGAGAACTCGGCTTCGTCCATGCTCTCGAAGTCCAGCGAGCGCGGGATGGCGTTGGGCTTACCGTCGAAGCCCGGCACCAGGTCGAAGTAGCCGGCGCCCATCACGATCCAGTAGCGCAGCTTGTCCAGGTCGGTGAACGCTTCGGTGCGCGACAGCAGGCTGTTGAGCTTGGCGAAGAAAAGCCGGTGGTGGGCTGGGCTGCGCGGCATGCGGTAGCTGAAGCTGAGCGTCTGGCCCACGGGCAGGTCTGTCACCAGCCGGCGCCACTTCAGGTACGCGCGCTGGCCTTGCGGGTCGATGCCTTCCAGCCGGCCCTGGTCGTTTTTGATGATCACGACCTTGCTCACGGCAGAACCCTCACAACACGCCAGACCACTCCGGCCACGGTGAACCGCTCGCCCACCTTCACCAGCAGCGGCTGGGCGCGCTCACCGGTGACGTGGAATTGCGCCGTGGTCCAGTTGCCACGGCCTACGGGGCGGCAGATGAGCATCATTGGTCGCACCCCAGGCCCACCTGACCGCTGTCGCGCGAGTCGGTGAACTTCTTCCAGTGGACCCAGCCTTGCGGGCAGTGAAACCCCCACTCACGGATTCGCGGGCCGGTGATGAACACGGTCCAGCAGGGCAACTCGTGCTCGGCGGTGTCGGCGAACACGTCATGGCGCAACTGCACGCGATGTGGTGCACCACCCCAGCGGAACTTGCAATCGCCAGCGCGGCGAAAGAACCGCCCGGCTGGTGTGTGCTCGATGTAAGAGCCTTCCAACAGGATCGAGCAGTTGAACAGCCACGGGTGATCGTGCAGCGCGCGATCGTCATCGCTGCGCAGGAACTGGTGCACGTAGATGTTGAACACCGGGTTGCGCGGGATCAGGAAGTGGCGCAGCAGGTACGGGCGCTCGGCGCCGCCGATCACGAAGTCAGGCTGGCGGGCTTGTGCCCATCGGAGGATGGCGACGCGGATCATGCTGCATTCCTCATGTGCCAGTGCGCGATTAGGATCGACTCGGCGCGGTTGTGGTCCTTCGCCCGGACGATGTCGGCGCACCCCGGGTACAGCGTGCGGGCCGTCACCAGCGCCTTGGCCTTGCGCTGCGTGTCGTTGAGCTCGGCGTCGATCAGCCCGTAGAAGCGCTTCCAGGTCTGAGGGTGGGCATAGGTGACTGGCAGGCGGAAGCACTCCAGCACGCACTCGATGGCGCCGAGCGTGCGCAGCAGGGAGCCCTGGGTCTGCACGCTGTTGTTCTTTCCGCCCATGGCGCCCACCGCCTCCACCACCGCGGCGATTGGCTCATCGGCCGGGCACAGCTCGAGCAGCTGGGTCTTGAGCGCCAGGCCGTCCACCTTGCTCTTCACGAGCGCCTTCGGACCGACGCCGGGGATCGGCATGGTCGGGATGTCGAACACGGCGCGAAGGCCCTTGTGGTCCAGCACCGTGCATGCGCCGGTGAGGCCCGGGTCGATTCCGATGACGATCACAGGTCACCCCCTTTCACCCGCACACGGGATTCAGGCTTGGGCTGATCCTCGGGCCAGTCCTTGAACAGCGTGTTCTCGCCCACGTACATCACTTCCACCTTGCCGGCGGCACCGCCGCGCTGCTTGGGCACGATCAGCTCGGCGATGTACTCCCATTCCTTGGGCAGGCCGGACTTGACCCGGCACTCCCGGTACACGAACAGACACACGTCGGCGTCTTGCTCCACCGATCCGCTGTCGCGGAAGTCGCTCATCAGCGGTCGCTGATCAGGGCGCTTCTCTACCTCGCGGCCAACCTGAGCCAGCATCAGCACGGTGATTCGGAGTTCCTTGGCCAGAGCCTTGAGGCCCTTCGTGATCTCGTCGAGCTGGTAAGCGCGCGGCGCCTTGCTGTCGGTTCCAGACATCAAACCCAAGTAGTCGACGATCAGCAGGCGCAGGCCATGGCGGCGCTTGAGCGCGCGGGCCTTGGCGCGGACCTGGTTGATGTTCAGGCCCACCTGGTCGCTCGTGTAGAACGGTGTGCCACGCAAGCGCTCGACTGCTGCAGTGATGTTCGGCCAGTCGAAGTCTCGCAATCGCTCGCCGCGCTGAACTCGGCTCAAGTGGATGTGCGACACCATGGACATGCGACGCTCGTGCACTTCGGTGCGCGGCATCTCCATCGAGAGCATGCCCACAGGGTGGCCGGCCTCGGCGAAGTTGTTGCCGATCGACATGGCCAGCGCGGTCTTTCCCATGGACGGGCGACCACCCAGCGCTACGAGATGACCCTCCCGGAAGCCACCGTTCAGCAATTCATCCAGCTCGCTCAAGCCGGTGGGAACGAAGGTATTGCCGCCCTCCCCATTCGCTTGATCCTGGATCCTGTCAAGGAGCGTGACCATGCCGTCGGCGGTGTCCTCCCAGTCGTCGCGCGGCGCGCCCTGGTCACCGATGGCGAACATGGTCTGCTGCGCCTTGTCCAGCATCTCCACGACCGAGAGATCGCCCGGATTGAAGGCTCGTGCGGCGATCTCGTCGCTGGCCGCCACGAGCTGGCGCAACACCGACTTCTCCCGCACGATCTCAGCGTAGCGGCGGATGTTGGCCGGGCTGGGCAGGTACTGCGCCAGCTCGTTGATGTACGCCAGGCCGCCAGCGTCTGCAGCTTTGCCGTGGCGCTGCAGGTGCTCGAACACGGTCACCACGTCGGCGCCGCGATTGGCGTTCACCAGCGAGGCGATGGAGTGGAAGATCAGCCGGTTCTCGGCGCGGTAGAAGTCGGATTCGACCAGCAGGTCGGCAATGCGGTCCCAGGCGCTGTTGTCCAGCAGCAGGGCCCCGATCACCGAGCCTTCGGACTCGAGGCTTTGCGGCGGAACGCGCAGCAGCGACACGTCGTCCATCGGCTCAAAGGGTTCGGCCATGTTCACGCGGTATCTCCAGGGTTGGTTTTTTCAATGACGTGCTTCATGCCGCGCTCGGTCAGCAGGAAGTCCAGATCGCACTGCCAGTTCGCGTGCTCACCAGCCCGCGGCGTGCGGCCCATCAGGAAGTCGTTGTGGCTGGCGCGGTCGAAGTACTCGCGGAACCACGCCAAGGCCTGCTCGGCGTTCTCGGCCCTGCGCGTGCCGTCGCCTCGTTTGCTGGTCAGGCACCAGTCCCAGGTCTTGCGAAGCGCTTTGACGCGTCCAGCGGTTTGCAATCGAACCTTGGGCAGGCCAGGCAGCAGCTGGTGGTACAGGTCGATCAGGTCTTGCGTCGGGCACGTCGGCAGCTTGTCTGGCGACGTATTGGTGTTCTTCTTCTCTTCTCTCTTCTTCTCTTCTCTGTCGTCACGGTGTGACGTCACAGTCACGTCACCGGTGTTGTCACGATCACAGTCACGCTTTGCAGCTTTTTCAGCCTCCCGTTTCTTGCGCTCCCGGTACTCCTTTGTGCGCTCGGCGCCGGACTTTCCAGTTAGTGACCGCTCCTTTTGCGGGCTGTTGTGTTCGTCGAAGTTGATGAACCGAACACCGCTTTGATCGGGTAGCTCTTCGGCCCACTCGACAGCCGTGAGGGCTCGAAAGAAACCGGGGATTCCGGCAGCGTCATCGACCTCGTGTGACGATGCGTGACGCACGATGCCGTCACGCCCAGCCGTCTCATTTGCCATCGCCCAGACCGGCAAAAGGCCCCCGACAACAATGCGTGTGACGACCGGAATGTCACGCTTCGTCACGCTTTCGTCACGCGTCACATCCCGACCGGAGTACATCCAGGCGAGGTATTCCGGGTTCTGCAGCAGCAGCCTGGCCATGCGCGTGACCCGTGGGTTGGTCAGCAGGCTGCTGCGCATCTTGATCCAGTCGGCCATCAGGTTCCCTTCCCCATGTCCAGCGCTTCCTGGCTCTGGAACCATGCACCCGACTCCAGTTCTGCGGTCAGGCGAGCCTTGTGCTCAGGGCTGCGGCTTCGGATCGCGGCGTACATGTCCTGCATGTGCTGATAGCCCTCAGACGGCCGCTCTTCCTTGAAGGCCTTCTGCATCAGCTCACCGCAATGCTTGATGTGCAGGTCCAGCTCCTGCTCGGTCATGGGTTTCCGCGTGCTGCTCATGCGGCCTCCAACATGTCGAACAGCGTGGGCATGCTGGCTTCCTGCTCAGCCAGCCGCAGGTAATGCACCTGGTCGGCGAAGTAGGCGGCGCTGAGCTCCGAGCCGCGAGCCAGGCGCCCCAGCTTGATGGCGCGCACGCCCACCGTGCCCAGACCATGGAACGGGTCATAGACCGTCTCGCCGCGGTTGCTGTAGCGCTCGATCAGGCGGTCGACGATGTCGAACTGCAGCGGGCAGACGTGCTTCTCGACAGCGCGGCGGTGCTGGTCGCTGTTGAGCGTGTGCATGCGGCTCACGTCGTGCCACACATCGGGGTGATGGCTCCCCGGCGCAAGGCTCATAAAGGTGCTGGGCAGCGCGTTGCGCGCCTGCAGCTGCTCCCCGATGCTCACGTGGTGCTGGTAGTCGTACACCCGGCGCAGGCTGTCTTCGGTGAAGTACTTGGCCAGCTTGGCAGGGCCCATGGCCGCCATCTCTTCAGCGTCCAGCAGGCGGTTGCCGCTCGAGCGCCAAAGCGCGTGCGCATCCACCTGCCACCGCGCGAGGCTGTAATCCTCGACGGTCTTGCGCACCGGGAGATCGGCATAGCCGCGGCTGCGGTCACTCTGGGGCTTGTGGAACAGCAGGATGTATTCGGGCGAGCCGACACCCATCTTCGTGCCGTCCTTGCGCATCTCCGAGTAGCCCAGGCGGTAGGTCTGGTTGTTCTCGCGCACCACGTCGGTGACCACCGTCACCATGCCCATGTAGTCAAAGCCGTGTTTGATGCCGTGGAACAGCGCCTCGGCGTGAAATGGGCTGACCGTGGGGATGCCGGCACCGGTGACGTTGCCGAAGTTGATGCGGTCCTTCACATGGCACGCATAGATGCGTCCAGGCTGCAGGATCCGCAGCAGCTCTGGCGTGAGGAAGTCCATCTGCGCCCAGAAGTGCTCATTGCCCTCGGTGTGGCCGAAGTCGTTGTAGCTGGGCGTGTACTCGTAGTGGTTGGCGAACGGGATCGATGTGACGATCAGGCCGACCGAGTTGTCAGGCTGCTCGCGCGCTTCGAGCACGCAGTCGTTGTTTGCCACCTCGAAGAGCTCACCCTTCACAACCCGGCGCTGCACGCCAATCGTGCGAGACAGCGTGTCCTGCATGGCCAAGTGGTTCAGGCCGTAGGTGCGGATGATCTCGGCCATGCGCGCCTGCATTTCATCGTGTTGGGCCCACTTCTCCTTCAGCGTGGCCAGCACCTCGCGCTCGGCTTCGGTGTGCACGATGTCGATGCGCACGCGCTCAGCCTGGCCAAAGCGGTGCACGCGGTGGATGGACTGGATGAAGTCGTTGAACTTGAACCCGACGCCCGCGAAGATTTCGCGGTGGCAGTGGCGCTGGAAGTTGCAGCCGCTGCCGGCGATGATGGGTTTGGTCGACAAGATCTGATGCTTGCCGTCGCTGAAGTCCACGATGCGCTGCTCGCGCTCCTCCAAGTCCTGAGTGCCCCAGACGCTCACCGCCTCGGGCAAAGCCGCCTGGAGGGCGTGGCGCTCGTCTTCGAGGTCGTGCCAGACGATGAAGTGATCGTTGGGCGAGTAGGAGATCAGCTCCTGCACGCGCTGCACACGTGCCGGCATGCTGTTGCGCTTCTCAGTGGCCGCAGCCGACAGGCCCATGGCCACGTCAGGGATCAGCAGGCCCTGCCCGTTCTTCTCGTTGCCGGCGGCTTCATAGTCGCTCGGCACCTCGTGGTACCGGACGTCGAGCTCGGGCAGCACGTAGCCTTCGTCGCTGTGGCCCAAGTCGCTCGGGCGCTGGATGAACACCGCCCAGCTCGCCACCCACAACCAGAACTCCTGTTCCTTGTGCGGATACAGCGTGAGGTTGCCGGCCTTCTCGCTGTCGCGCTGGAAAAAGCGGGTCAGCGCCTGCCCGGTGTCCATCACGCCCAGGTAGCCGGCGTAGTGGATCAGCTCCTTGAAGCGGTTCGGGCTGGGAGTGGCCGTGGCCACGAACTTGAACTCGACGGGCGCGAAGGCTGGCAGGAACTCCTGGTAGGTCTTGCTGCCATAGCTGCGCAGCACGCTCGCTTCGTCCAGGCTCGAGGCTCGGAAGCGCGCGGGCGTGATCTTCCCGTCGCGCACGCTCTCGTAGTTCGTCAGGTAGATGGTGGCCGGGTCGTCGATCTCGGCATCTGTGCGGATGAAGCGCAGGTCCACCGCGTGGGCACCGGCGAAGCGCTGCGCGGCCTCCCGCGTGAACTCCTGACGCACGCCCAGAGGGAGCACCTGCAGGCGGTAGGCGTCGGAGTACTTGGCACCGATCAGGCGCAGGATCTCGAGCTGGGTGGCGGTCTTGTGCAGACCAAAGCTGGCAAAGATGGCGCGGTTGCCACCCTTCACCGCCCAGCGGGCAATGTCACGGGTGTGCGGCTTCAGTGCGGGGTTCACGTCGCCCTCGGGCACCTCGAAGCCGTCAAAGCTGGCCAGCTTGACCTTGGCGCGCAGGAAGTCTTCGTAGGTGGTCATCAGATGGCCGCCTTGCTGATACGCCGCGTCTTGGCTGGGTCGTTCTTCACCGACATCTGCACGCCGGTCGCCTTGAGCTGCTTCTGAGCGCGTGTCGACAGGCCGGCCACCACTGCCACCGTGGATGCGGTACTCGCGCCGCCCAGGGCGCCAGCGGCGACATGCTTGGCGTTGGAGTTGCAGAAGATGCTCGGGCCGCGCGCAGCACGCGCAGCAAGGTCAAAGCCGTTTCCTCGGCTGATCGGGATGGTGGTGCCGGGCCAGGTGGGGGCGTTCTTCATGCTGCGGTCCTGAGTGAGGGCAGCAGCTTGGCCAGATCAGCGATCAGGCGTTCGGCGCTGGCGAGCGTGCGCTGGTGGCGCGCTGCGTCGCTGTCCATGAACTTGCTGGCGAGGTACTCGATCACGGCCGAGGCTTCTCCGGTGCTGGCTATCCATGCTTCCAGGTCGTCGACATTGAAACGCTGGGTGTCGCCTTCAGCAGGGTTCAGCTTGCGGCTGAGCGTGCTGGGCGCCATGTCCAGATCGGCAGCCTGCACCTTCAGATGCTTCGCGGTGAGTGCCGAGCGGTGGGCCACGAAGGCGCGCAGGGTGGGGAAACGCTCGGGCGTCGAGGGTTCAAGGTTGAGGGTGAGCTGGTTCAAAGTGGGCTCCTGCATGAGGTAGCAACTCGCGTTGCGGTCTGTTGCCGTCTCGAAAACGGACAAAAAAAGGACGATCAGGGCGACTCAAACGGAGCGCCAACATGAAGACCCGCCGCAACCAGATATGCAGCCCGAGCCTCTTGCTCAGTGGCGAAGACACCGATGTACTTGCTGCCGAAAAGAACCTGATATGGCCGCTTGCCGGTCTTTCGCTTGGTCCAACCACGCCCTTTTCCCGCGTTCGACGACCCGTCGAAACAACTGAGGCGGCCGGCGCGGATGGTCTTGGTGATTCCTTCGCTGGAGTTCACGACGCTGGGTTTGATGGCCACGTTTTCCACGCTGTAAGGGCCCTCATCGCCGTGACGGGCCATGCAGTAGCTGCCGATGCCAACTCCTCTTTGATCGAGGAATCCAGAGGCCATCCAGACAGCGACCCATTCGGGAAAACTGATCTGCCAAGCAATGCCTCGCTTCTTCGACGATTGCCTTTGGGAGTAGTAGCGCATTGCCAAACTGCTTTGATCCCTCAGGTCGAGACCCTTGTTCAAGGCAATGGCGACGACCTCATTGCAGCCAAAAATCCGGGTGGCGTTTCGCTCCCGAATGAGCGGGTCTTTGATGCACGGCATCGCTTACCCGCCCTGCCCTGCGGCCTGGGGTGCGATGCCCGCGGCTGCGGGTTCTGCACCCACACGCCCGCTGAGGAACAAATCGGGGCGCTGGACCTTCACGGCGGCAGGAATGCCGCGAGTCATCCAGTTTTGGACGCGCTGAGCACCGCCAGCGGCCTTGTCAAAACCGAGGGTCTCGGCGAGCTTGGAAGGGCCGCCGAGCGTCTTGATCAGCTCGGCGTCGGGGTGGAGGGTGTCGGTGGTGTCCATGGCCGAGAATTAAACGCCACGTTTAAACAAAAGTCAAACGTGCTGTTTAACAACGCCGTGTTTAAGGTCGGGAGAATTCCCCGCATGCCCGACCCCCTCATGCACCCATCCATGGCGCGCCTCTACCAAGCGGCCAAAGAGCTCAAAGACGTGACGGGCCAGTCGGCGGTGGGGCGGCTGCTCAATGCCTCACCCCAAACGATCAAGAACTGGGAAATCCGCGGCGTCTCCAAAACTGGCGCCATCACTGCTCAGGAGATCGTGGGCTGCAGCGCGACTTGGGTGCTGGACGGCACGGGCCATATGACAGCCATGGCTCGAGACTCCGGAGCCGTTTACAACGTGGAGCCAGTCGAGCGGAAAAAGCGAGTTCCCCTGATCTCTTGGGTGCGAGCTGGGGCCTGGAACGAGGTGCACGATCCGTTTCACCCCGGTGAGGCAGACGACTGGGCTGAGGCCTACGACACGCGCCCTGGCGACAACGCTTTCGCTTTGCGCGTGACCGGCGACAGCATGACCAACCCGATTCCGGGCGACAGGAGTTTTCCAGAGGGCACCATCATCATCGTGGACCCCGGCCGCTCAGCCGATGCCGGGGACTACGTGGTGGCGAAAGACGTGGGCACCCAGCGCGCCACGTTCAAACGCCTGGTATCGGACGGCGGGCGGTGGTATCTCAAGCCACTGAATCCCGCTTACCCCACTGTGGAAATCGACGACCCGAACATCAGGGTGATCGGCAAAGTGATCGAGTACCAGACCCGCGGGAAGCTTTGATCAACTGGAGACTGCACCATGAAGATTCGACTTCTGGCCAACGCTGCGCTGATAACCGTTTTCCTCGGTGGCTGCGCAAGCCCGGCGGCTTACTACGAACACCAGAAGGCCCAGGCGGAGCTAGATCGCTTCGTGCGTGCCCCCTACTTTGCCGACGTGGATCTGGTTGCTCCTGGCCAGCTCACAAAGGATCAGCAGGATGCGGACGTCACCGCACGCGCGCCACAACTGAAGCCGTGCATTGATAGTGTCGAAACTGGCCTGTTGGGCATGCGCCTGGCTCGTAGCACCCTGGACCTGCTCCATCGTGGAAATGACATTGACAAGGCATTCGACGCATGTGCCCGTACGGTGGGCCTGACTGGGCGCATCAATTTCAAGGTGGGCGAGGAGTACCTGACGTTCTCGGAATACATCGCTCAAGGCACCCGCGCGGCAGAAGTTGCATCGGCGGCAAAGGAGAAGGTGTCCGCCAGCGAACAATCGAACGCGCTCGCCTTTGCCTACGGACTCTCCATGCGGCCTCTGGTGCCTACGCCGGTCTATGTTGCCCCCCATGTTCGCCACGATGGCAGTTTCGTTCGCGGGCACGTCCGTACTGCGCCTGATGGAAACTGCCTGAACAACCTAGGTGGCTGTCGATAGAAGCTGCCAGCCAGAACAGCCCGCCCTGAGCGGGTTTTTTTACGCCCCCCGTAAACGCCACGTTGAATTTTATTTAAACATCATGTTGACTTCTGTTTAAACGCGGTGTTTAATTCTCCTACCGACTCCGCACCGGAGCCACAAAGGAGAAGCAGATGCACATCGACAACGTGGAAAGGCGGGAGAGCTACCCCAGGCTCAGCCGTCAGGAAATGGACGACGCGCTGGACGCGGAACGCCAAGCCGAGGCCAAGGCTGCCTACGAGCACCACATCAACACCGCATGCACGGCGATCCAGCGCATGCCGTTCAGCTTGGTGACCCCGGCTTTCATCGGGCAGATCTTGAACACGCTGGCCACGAAGGCGACCGAGGCGCAGATGCCCGAGGTGGCCGAATCGCTGGACATCCTTGCTGACGAGGTGTGCTCATGAGCCGCCAGTTCGAACCCTGCGAACACCGCCACGGCTCGGGCCTGATGGGCACTTACGTGGATCACTACAGCACACCCTGCCCTTTGTGTGCAGCCGCTGACACCTACACGGTGAACGCGGCAAAGGTCGCGTTTGTGCTCCTCCTGGTGGTGATTGCTCTCACGGTGGCGCTGTCATGACCACCCGCACATGCGACGAGCTGGCCGTGTGCCAAGCGAAGTACCCGCCATGCGAGCGCTGCAAGCCAGCAGAAGGCCACAAGAGCGTCGTTCGCCTGCTGGCCGAGCTGAGCAAGCGCCGCCAGATGCCACTGCTGCCGAGGGTGAAGTGATGCACGCCGAAGACCGCCCCACCCGCGACCAACTCGACCGAGAGAACCGCATTGCCCTCATTGCGTGCGCTCTTGCCTTTGCTGCGCTTGTCCTGATGGGCTGCGCTGGACTTCTTCCTTCTTGAACGACCACATGAAACACACGATTGCAATCCTCGCCGCCCTGGCCTTCGCCAGCGTCACTCACGCAGCGCCCATTGAAGACCCCTGCATCACCAGCTTTTGGGGCTGCGGTGGCAAAGGCCATGGGAATGGAAACAGCGGCGCTTCGTCTGGTTCGGCATCAGGTGGCGCGGCTTCTGGTGGCACCGCCTCTGGTGCCGGCGCATCCGGTGGTTCCACTGGTGGCGGATCGACTGGCGGCTCTACCGGTGGTGGCGAAAGCTCTGGCGGTGGCAAGGGTGACGGCAAGGGCCATGGCAAGGGTCATGGCAAGGGCGATTCCAAGGGCCACGGCGGTCATGGTGGCAAGGGCGGCCATGGGGGTAAGGGGAAATGAGCGCGCAGAACAACGGCGGGCCGTGGAAGCTCATTGTCCAAGGCGATTCGGAGGTTTCTTGGGTATGCCCTGCGGACTCAGAAGACATTTGCGACGGCTTTGCAACGGTCTGGTCAAACGGGAAAGACAAAGCCCGCCTGATCGCTGCCGCTCCTGATCTGCTAACCGCACTTTCCGATCTTCTTTATTACTCGGACGATGTGAGTAGCCCAAAGCTGTATGGCAATGCTGTTGACGCCGCCCGCGCCGCCATCAAAAAGGCCACCGGGAGCGCTTCATGACCCGCTGCCCCGCCGCATCGTCTGGCTGCAATGGACCGCGTGAAGCGCAGTGCATGGGCCTCTGCGCCGACCGCATCAACACCCACCACCTGCCCGACGACCGCGCCGCCATCGTGCTCGGCCACATCGAGCCAGCGCCCGCTATCAGTCGCGCTCGCCTGGCATTGAACACCTTCGGGCTGTACCGGCGCGCCGGCTGCGGCCTGCATGAGGCATCCCGAAATGCTCTGCGCGCTTGGCGCCAGCGCACCTGATCAACCTGAGAGAAATCCATGAACGAAACCACCGAGCTGGTCGAGGCGCCACAGGCCCCCCAGCAGCACCCCACCCCCGCCGTGCTCCTGCAGATGGCCGTGCAGCAAGGCGCAGACCTGGACAAGCTGGAACGCCTTATGGCGCTGCAGGAACGCTGGGAAGCCACCGAGGCGCGCAAGGCCTACGACCGCGCGTTCTCCGACTTCAAGGCCGAGGCTGTTCGGATCTTGAAAAACCGACAGGTCAACGATGGCCCGCTGCGCGGTAAGGCCTACGCCGAGCTGTTCGCGGTGGTCAATGCCGTGACACCGGCGCTCTCGAAGCACGGCCTGTCGTCGTCCTGGAAGATTACCCGCGACGAACCGCAGTGGATCGAGGTGACTTGCACCATCAAGCACGTGGGCGGGCACTTCGAGACCGTGGCCATGGGAGGCCCACCTGACGCTGGCGGCGCCAAGAACGCCATCATGGCGCGCGCGTCGACGGTGACCTATCTGGAGCGCTACACCCTCAAGGCGATCACCGGGCTGTCAGAACAGGACGATGACGACGACGGCGGCCACCGCGAGGGCCAGGGAAATGACGTCGGCGGCACAACCGAAGAGCACCCAAAGCTGCAGGCCGGACGAGATGCCGCCATGCAGGGCATGGACGCCCTGACCGCGTGGTGGGGCAAGTTGTCGGCCGGGGACCGCAAGGCCATGAATGGCAATTTTCCGGGCCTGCGCTCTGCAGCCCAGCGTGCGGATCGAGGCTGATATGCAGGATCTGCTGTTCCGCTGCTCATCCATCGGCAAGCTCATGACCGAGCCGGTGTCGATCGACGATCGATTCCGCACCCCGGCTGTCGAAGAGGTGATCGCCAAGAAAAAGCGCACGGACGAAGAGAAGGCGCTGCTGGCCCGCCTCAAGGCTCAGACCCTATCCGAAGGCGCAAAGACCCACATCCGCAGCATGGTGTCCCAGGCAATCTACGGCGTGGACTTCGAAGCCTCCAGCAAGGAAATGGAGAAAGGCATTCTGGTTGAGCCCGAGGCCATCGCCCTGCTCAACCGCGTGCGCGGCCTGTCGCTGGTGAAGAACACCGAGCGCAAAACGAACGCATGGATTAGCGGCGAGGCCGACCTGTTCGACCGAGTGGGCAAGCGCGGTCACGACCTCAAGTGCTCATGGTCTTTCGCCAGCTTCCCCATCGTGTTGGCGGACTGCCGCGACAGCCTCTATGAGTGGCAGATGCGCGGCTATATGTGGCTTTGGGACGCGGCCGAGTGGGAGGTGAACTACGCACTGATCACCACACCCGAGCACCTGTGCCGCTGGGAGCCGCCTTCCATGCACTTTGTGGATCACATCCCCGAGCACATGCGCCTGACCACCTGGACCGTCACGCGCTGCGCCGACAAGGAAGCGGCCATGGTCGAAAAGATCAAGGCTGCCCGCCAGTACGCCGCCGAAGTGCTGGCCGAGTTCACCACCTCCCACCCCGCCAGTTTCAAGCGCGAGCCGCTGGCTGCCTGACCCCTTCCCCCACCAACCTGAAAGACCCCCCATGCGCCTCTCGTTCGTCCCCAAGCACAAAGCCGTCATCGCCGACATTGACATCCAGTCCCTCAAGCAAGGCCAGACCGATGTCGTCCCGGCGGTGTGCCTCACATTGAAGATGACCCTGGCCAACAGCACGCTGAACCTGCTGGACCCAACCCTGCTGCCCTTCCTGTTTGAGAAGGGCCTGCCCGCCGCAGCCCAGCAGCAAGTGCTCGACGGTGTGCCGGTTGTCTCGGACCTGCCGCAGCTGACCGACGCCGCCGTGGCCTTGGGCTCCCTGCACTGGGAAGAAGAGCAGACCGGCGCCACGCTCAAGATTTACGAAGGCGTGACAGGGGACCGCGACATCACGCTGAGCGACTGCACGGTGCGCAAGCTCAAGCTCGACCCCCGCGAAGGCGGTGCAGTGGACTGGCGCCTGGAGGTCTACACCTCGGACGTCGACCAGGACACGATCGGCGCGCTGGCCGTGCTCAAGAGCCTGACGCGCGACATTGAGCTCACCGCTGCCGAGCCCGCCAGCCAGCAGCGCACGCTCGACGACAGCGACAAGAAGCTGACCCCGGCCCAGGCGCTGGAGAAGTCGGTCAAGAGCGGCGCGGCGAAGGTGGAGAAGGACGCGCCCAAGGGCAAGGGGGAAGGCGGCGCCTGGCCTTTCCCGCGTGATGGCGCTGGCGCAGCTGGTGCACCTGCTTGACGCCATGCTGAACCCTCAATTCATCCTGCCCATCGCCAGCGAGCTGGTGGTGGATCTGTTCGCCGGTGGCGGCGGCGCCAGCACTGGCATCGAGCAGGCCATCGGCCGGCATGTCGACATCGCGATCAACCACGACCCCGAGGCCGTGAGTCTGCATGAGGCGAACCACCCGCAGACGCGGCACTTCGTGTCGGACGTGTTCGAGGTGGATCCGGTGGTGGTCACCGACGGCCAGCCGGTGGGCCTGCTGTGGGCCAGTCCGGATTGCAAGCACTTCAGCAAGGCCAAGGGCGGTAAGCCTGTGAGCAAGAAGATCCGGAGCCTGGCCTGGGTGGTGGTGAAGTGGGCCAAGGCCGTGCGCCCGCGCGTGATCTGCCTGGAGAACGTCGAGGAGTTCCAGACGTGGGGCCCGCTGGGCGCCGACAACATGCCGTGCCCACGCCGCAAGGGCGCCACCTTCGCGCGCTGGAAACGCAGCTTGGAGGGCTTGGGCTACGTGATCGAGCACCGCGAGCTGCGCGCCTGCGACTACGGCGCGCCCACGATCCGCAAGCGCCTGTTTTTGGTGGCGCGACGCGACGGTCAGCCCATCGTCTGGCCAGAGGCCACGCACGCAGCGCCCGACAGCCTGCCAGTGCGGCAGAAGAAGCTCAAGCCATGGCGCACTGCCGCCGAGTGCATCGACTGGAGCGTGGTGGCGCCCAGCATCTTCGAGCGCACCCGGCCGCTGGCCGACGCCACGTGCCGGCGCATTGCCAAGGGCATCGTGCGCTACGTGATCGATGCGGCAGAGCCGTTCGTGGTGAACACGCGCAACGGTGAGCGCGAGGGCCAGCAGCCGCGCGTGCGCAGCCTGGGCGAACCGTACTGGACAGTAACCGGCCAGGGCTCGCAGGGCGCGCTGGTGGTGCCCAGCATGGTCGGCATCGACAACGCCGGCGCGCGCTCCGCCACCTGGAGCGCCGAAGACCCGCTGCGCACCACCACCACCGAGAACCGGCACGCGCTGGTGACCGCGTTCATCGCCAAGCACTACGGCGGCGTGGTGGGCAGCGACATGGCCGATCCGCTCGCCACCATCACCAGCGTAGACCACAACAGCCTGGTGACCGCGAACCTTGCCGGCGTGGGCGCGCGCGCTGGCCAGAGCCGACCGCGCGGCCTGGATGAACCCTTGGCCACCATCACGGCGAAGGCCGACGTTGCGCTGGTCACCAGCCACCTGCTGACCAATACCACCGGACATGCCGGCGGCGCGATGGATGCACCGCTGCACACCGTGACCACTGGCGGCCACCACGCCGAAGTGCGCGCCTTCCTGATCAAGTACTACGGCACCGATCAGGACCCTGCGCTGCGCGAGCCGCTGCACACGGTCACCACAAAGGACCGCTTCGGCCTGGTGATGGTCAAGGGCGAGCCCTACGCCATCGTCGACATCGGCCTGCGCATGCTCACGCCGCGCGAGCTGTATCGGGCCCAGGGCTTCCCCGAGAGCTACCGCATCGACCTGGGTGCCGACGGCCGCCCGCTCACAAAGACCGCCCAGGTGCGCATGTGCGGCAACAGCGTGTGCCCGCCGCTGGCGCGCGCGCTCGTGGCCGCGAACTACGTCGAGATGGCCAGCGTGAGGGCCGCAGCATGAAAACCGCACACCGCACCCAGGCACGCCACAAGCGCGACACCATGCCGAAGTGGTTCGTGCCGAAGCTCGACGCCACCCAGGTTATGGACTGCAAGGTGCTGCACTGGGACTTGCTGGACCGAATGACCAAAGGTCAGGCCAGCCAGCAGACCCTGCTCGACTGGATCGCCACCGGCTTCACCTACAGCGAGCTGATGCGCCTGCTGGAAGCCGACGGCACGCCCTTCACTGAGGAAGCGAAGGCCGCGATTGCCGAGCAGCTGGAGACCTACACGGCCGTGCTCGAGCGCTTTCGCACCACTGGGCGCGTGGGCTTCAACGGTGAGCAGCTTCTGACCGCGCGCGCAGCCGCCGAGGTGATGGACCAGCTGATCGAGATGGATCGCTTCGGCTTTGCTGTGCGAGCTGCGGAGTGGTCCACCGCGCAAATGGCAAGGCTGCAACCGTTGGCCTGATCCGCCCTACAAGGAAATGAAATGAGCAAAGCAGAAGAACTGGCGAAAAAGGCAGATGTGTTTTCCTACGACATTCAAGCCCATCACATCAGCGATGCATTGGCAGACGAGGTTTCCGAGGTTCTCAAAGAAGCCGCCGCCCACCTCCGCGCCCTTGAAGCAAACCGTCAGATGCTGGTGGAGGCGTTGAAGTTTTACGCCGATCCTGGCGACTACAAAGCGCCGTTCACGGGGGGCCTTGGCAAGCTGTATTTCGATTGCGGAGAAAACGCTCGCACCGCCCTAGAACAAGCAAAGGAGCTGACATGAGCGACATGACACCAATAAAAGCGATGTGCGAAATTTTGAAAACAAATCTCATCGTCGCGGATGAATATACCGACTGCGCCATTGTCTACAAGGTCACATTTGACCAACTTAGGAATCTCTACGACCAGGGGCG
This sequence comes from Synechococcus sp. UW140, assembly GCA_943371335.1. Lineage (GTDB taxonomy): Bacteria > Pseudomonadota > Gammaproteobacteria > Burkholderiales > Burkholderiaceae_C > Hydrogenophaga. The sequence continues at coordinate 36,243 of CALRUK020000005.1, forward strand.
ATCTGCCATCCTTGCCGACAGAGAGAAGCAAGCAGCGCGGGTGCCGGAGGCAATGACGCCGCAGAAAGCACACGAAGCCGCACCTAAGGGGTACAGCTACGTTGAGGCCGGCTCGTGGATGGTGGGTTGGAACGCTTGCCGTGCCGCCATGCTCGCCGCCGCCCCCACCGAGCCGAGCAAGCCAGCGCAGGCAGCACTGAACGACTGGTTCCTTTCGCTGCCAGAGGGCCGACAGGGCGTGTTGCTAGAGGACAAGTGGATGCTTGCGTCTGCAGCCTTTGAAGCCGGCAAGCTCGCCACCACCCCACCGGCCAGCGCTGCGGGGGAGCGGGATGCGCTAAGTCTCGCAGACGACATCGAGGCTCACGGTTGCTGCGCTCACCGCAAAGAAGCTCTGCAAATGTTACGCACACTCGCCAGCAAGCCTGTCGCACCACCAGAACGGGAGGCACCTTCAATCGGTCAGATCATCGAGGTGGCTGAAAGCTGGCAGCGAGGTTTCATGTGCCCATTGTGCGGCCATGACCAACCGCACGAACACTCGCCGCGCGAGATCACCATCTATCGAAACGGCGTCAAATGGGGGTTGAAAAATGGCACCGAGCAATGGCCTTGGAAAGGCTATCCGAGCCCTTCGAAAAATGCAGGGCATGACTCAAAAGGAGTTGGCCGACAAGGCGGGCATGGAACGGACCAGCATCACGAACATCGAGTTGGGCAATCAGGTTCTGACCGAGAGGTCAATGAACTCGATAGCCAAGGCGATGGGGTACACGGTGCACCTTGTGTTTCGACGCAACCCGAACCCTATGGACAAGTGACCACGCACCGCGTGACTGGTCAACAGTTCTTCTACCGCTGGCCTGAGCCGCCGTATCTGGACAACGCTTCGGCGTGCGTGACGGTCTACGCCACCACACCCGCACCAGCGCAGCCAGCCCCCGAGCCGAGCAAGCCAGAGCAGGCTATGCCGAAAGACTGGTTCCCAGGAATGTCAGAAATCTATCGCGCAGAAGCGTGGAGGATCAAGATCGCGCCAGCGCAGCCAACCCCACCGGCCAGCGCTGCGGGGGAGCGGGGAGCGTTGGCTTCTGAACTTCTGCGCTTGGCGGACATCATGCGCGATTGCGGCCGCTTGGTCAGCACGTCCGGCAACGGCGAGAAAGTCTTGCGCGATTCTGCCGCAGCCCTCGCAAGCAAGCCGCTGCCCGAGCAGGTGGTGGGGGAATGCGAGCACGGCAAAGCCATCGAGCACCAGAAGTATTGTCGTCATTGCACCGAGCAGGTGGCGCAGGACAAGATCGACGCGGAGCGGTGGCAGCAGGTCCGCAGTCACTGGAAGAACGCAAAGTTCACGTTTCGCAAGACGCCGGAAAACACGGTCAAAACAATCACCTTGCTGATCGACTTTGACCACACCACGACCTGCGGTGCCAATGACCTAGAGCGAGAGCTTGACGCCGCCCGCACCCGTGGCGAAGGGGGTGGGACGTGAGCAAGGTCACTTGTTTCTGTCTCGGGGTTTTGGCAGCCCTGTCACCAATAGTTCTGTTCCAGCTTTTCACCGCGCTGCACTCGTGCGCAAGGAATCTACTCCCATGACGACACACACTGAACTGGCAGCACGATTGCGCGAAGCGCACGACCTATCTCTAGAAGGCCATCATTTCGACGCTCGAATCGTGATTCTCAATGTTGCCGCCGCCTTGGAGTCCACCGAGCGGCTGGCAGGGGGTGGGGAGCCGGTTGGCACGGACGTGATCGTTGACGCCTACGCCTTCCCAAGCGCCACCCAATTCGGTGACGAGATCAAGGTACAGCGTACCCGCCAAATCGAAGGTCCAGCCCTCTGGAAGGTCGTGGACGGCAAAGGCAATTGCCTCAACAAGTCCGGCGAATGGGAGTGGGAGCCGATGCCCAGCAGCAGGGATGATGAATTTCTGAGCCGCTGCCGCTTCCCCACTGCTGATGCCGCCATCAATGCCGTGCGCGGTATCGGCACCCCCAAGGAGAGCACATGAGACACGTCGTCAGCCTGATTTTCACGGTCGTTTTTGCGTGGCCTGCTTTGGTCATTGGTTACATCTTCGGAGCCGTCAAAACGGGGTTTGAAGCCGGCGAAATCTTGTACGACCAGCACACAGAGAACGCGGCCAAGTTTTTCGCCAAGTACGCCAAGTCCAAGGAGAGCAGCAATGGCTAACCTCATCCCCGACGACGACGAACATTTCATGCAGGCCTACCTTGGCCCCGAAGGCTATGTCTGCATGTCTTGGCCCAAAAAGCTATCTCTGGTCAGCCTTCTTTTTATGCGCGAGTCGGTCAACCTTCAGATCGACGCGTTCATCAAGTTCTCCAAAAAAGAGAGCGCGAAGGAGGAAGCCGCCCGCCTCGAATACGAATCGTGGTTCCCCATCTTGGAGAGCAGCAATGGCTGAACAACCGAGCGAGCGGGAACGCTTTGAGGCGTGGGCCGACAGCCGCAAAGGCGCATCGCTCCGCCACTCAATGGCTGGCGGCTTTGACTGTCCACTGGGCCGGTTGCTGCGTGAAGCGTTTGAAGCTGGTGCCGCCATCTCCCAACCCAGCACAGAGCAGGGGTGGAGAACTATTGAGAGTGCGCCGAGGGATGGGACGCCCGTATTTGCGTTCTGGCCGCCGTCCGGGATTTTTCCTGTGCATGGTGGCTGCTACGGAGTCGCTCGCTTCGATGATGGTCATTGGTGTAACCCAGAGGACAGCGACGACGAATACGTTTGGCCCACCCATTGGATGCCTTTGCCCCCTCCCCCTCCCATAGAACCCAGAGAGGAAAAGCTGTGAGCGACCTCACCCTCCAACAGCTGTGCGCCACGCTGAGCGTGAGCGAGTCGACGGTGCGCCGCTGGGTGGCCGATGGCCTGCCCTACACTCCGATCGGCAAGCGTACCAAGCGGTTCAACCTCGAGGAAACCCGCACCTGGCTGCGGGAGAAGCAGGGATCATGTCCATCTGGATCGACAAGCAAGGCCGGCGGCACGTCGGCGTTATGGTCGGCGGGAAGCGCCTTCACCGCATCCTGCCGGAAGGCTCATCTGCGAGTGATGCCAAGCGCCTTGAAGGCGAACTGAGAGCCGCAGCCGGCGCAGCGCGCGCGCCAGTCATCCCGGGAGACCCCAGCCTGGCCGAGGTGATGGGCCTGTATCTGACCCACGCAAAGAACCTGCGCAGCACCGACACAGCGGAACACCACGCCACGCGCATCGGGCCATGGGTGGAGAAGTACAGGGCCAGCCAGGCGCGGCAGTGCGCCGCCCACATCATCGCCGACATGACCGGCCACTATGCCCCTGCCACCATCAACCGAAGCCTGGGCACCCTGAAAAAGGGCCTGCATCTGGCATGGGAGCGCGGCTTCACCCCGGAGAACTACAGCGCCCAGGTGAAGCGCCTGCCCGAGAACAACCAGCGCGAGGTGCACCTGTCGATCGATCAGGTTAAGAAGGTCGCCGACCTGTGCAGCGAGCAGGCACGCGCCGCCGTCTGGGTGTCACTGTTGACCGGGTGCCGCCGTGGTGAGGTGTTGAAGATCACCGCCGCCGACATTGGCGAGGACACCATCCTCATCCGGTCCGGCAACACCAAGACGCTGCGCACGCGCGTGGTGCCCATCATCCCGGCGCTGCGCCCGTGGCTCGCGTTCCTTCCGCTGGAGATCGGTTACGAGGGCGTGAAGTCCAGCTTCCAGCGCGCGCGCATCAAGGCCGAGATGCCCGAGGTCAACTTCCACGACCTGCGCCACTCGTGCGCCACCATTCTGCTGGCCAGCGGCGCCGACCTGTACACCGTGGCGAAGATCCTGGGGCACACCACGGTGAAGACCACCGAGCGCTACGCCCATCACCAGGTCAGTGCGCAGAGGTCAGCACTGGCCAAGGCCTTTGGCTGAATTGCACCGGGGATTACACAGGGCCTCGCATAGGCAAGAAAAAAGCCCCGGCGATTTCTCGCAAGGGCTTGATTCGATTCACTATTTCTGGTGGGCGGTGCAGGGTTCGAACCTGCGACCCCTGCCGTGTGAAGGCAGTGCTCTACCACTGAGCTAACCGCCCGATTGATCTGGCCGATCTCTCGGAAGCCTCAAATTATAGCCGGATTTTGAGCGACTTCAGGCGGCTTCCAGTTTGCGCCACACGGTTTTTCCTTTGCTGGCCTTGTCCAGGTCCGCCAGCACCCCATCGTGGGCCTGGGCTTCCGAGGCGTTGGCGCGCAATACGGGCAGGTCGAAACGGCTCAGATCCAGCACCTCCACCTGGCCGTCTTCACCGGGCGCATCGCCCAGGTCCATGAGCAGCGCGTCCTGCCCGCGCGTCATGTTGATGTACACGTCGGCCAGCAACTCGGCGTCAAGCAAGGCGCCGTGCAGGGTGCGGCCGGAGTTGTCCACGCCCAGGCGGTCGCACAGCGCGTCCAGGCCATTGCGCTTGCCCGGGAACATTTCCTTGGCCATCACCAGGCTGTCGGTCACCTGGCTGAGGATGGTGGTGATGGGCGGACGGCCGAGCCGCTCCATTTCCTTGTTGAGAAAGCTGATGTCGAAAGGCGCGTTGTGGATGATCACCTCGGCGTCGCGGAGGTAGTCGAGCAGCTGATCGGCGATGGCGGCGAACTTCGGCTTGTCGCGCAAGAACTCGTTGCTGATGCCGTGCACCTTGAGCGCGTCCTCATGGCTGTCGCGCTCGGGGTTCACATAGAAGTGCAGGTTGTTGCCCGTGAGCTTGCGGTTGAGCAGCTCGACGCAACCGATTTCAATGATGCGATCGCCGTTGTCAGCGGACAGGCCGGTGGTTTCCGTGTCGAGGACGATCTGGCGCATCAGTGGTTTTCCTTGGCGTGGTTGATCGAGTACTTGGGAATCTCCACGGTCAGGTCCGCCTGGGCCAGCAGGGCCTGGCACGACAGGCGGGAGTTGGGCTCCAGGCCCCACGCGCGGTCCAGCAGGTCTTCTTCGGTCTCGTCGAGCTCGTTGAGGCTGCTGAAGCCTTCGCGCACGATCACGTGGCAGGTCGTGCAGGCCGCGCTCATGTCGCAGGCGTGCTCGATGTTGATTTTGTTGTCCAGCAAGGCTTCGCAGATCGACGTGCCGGACGGCGCGCTGATGCTGGCGCCTTGCGGGCAGTACTCGGGGTGGGGCAGGATCTTGATCGTGGGCATGGGGTGTTCAGACTTCTTCGAGTTTTTTGCCAGACAGGGCTTGCTGGATGCCGCGGTTCATGCGCAGGGCGGCGAAGGGTTCGGTGGTCTTGGCGAGTTCGCTGGTGGCGTTTTCGATGGCTTTGGCGTCGTCGCCCTGGGCGATGGTCGCCAACGACTCAAGGAGCGCATCGATCTGCTCGCGTTCCGCGGGCTGCAGCAGGTCGGCGTCTGCGGCCAGCGCGGTGCGCGTGGCGGCGATCATGCGGTCGGCATCCACACGCGCTTCAACAAGCGCGCGCGCCTGAATGTCTTGCTGCGCGGTGGCAAAACTGTCTTGCAGCATGGCGGCGATCTGCTCGTCGCTCAGGCCATAGGCGGGCTTCACGTCCACGCGCGCCTCCACGCCACTGCCCTGCTCTTTCGCGCTCACCGACAGCAGGCCGTCGGCGTCCACGGTGAAGGTCACGCGGATGCGGGCTGCGCCGGCCACCATGGGCGGGATGCCGCGAAGCTCGAAGCGCGCCAGACTGCGGCAGTCGGCCACGAGGTCGCGCTCACCCTGCACCACGTGCAAAGCCAGTGCGGTCTGGCCGTCTTTGTAGGTGGTGAAGTCCTGGGCGAGCGCCGTGGGGATGGCGCTGTTGCGCGGCACGATGCGCTCCACCAGGCCGCCCATGGTCTCGATGCCGAGCGAGAGTGGAATCACGTCGAGCAGCAGCAAGTCGCCGTCGCGGCTGTTGCCCGCCAGTGCGTTGGCCTGGATGGCCGCACCCAGTGCGACCACTTCGTCGGGGTTGAGGTTGGTCAGCGCAGGTTGGCCAAAGAACTCACTCACGGTACGGCGCACCACCGGCATGCGGGTGGAACCGCCCACCATCACCACGCCCTGGACGTCGTCCTTGGTGATGCCGGCATCGCGCAGCACCTTGCGCACCGCCGTCATCGTGCGTGCGGTCAGCGCGGCGGTGCTCGCTTCGAAATCTGCCGGGGTGACGATTTGCTCGATGCGCTGCCCGGCAACGGTTGCCGCAAAGGTTTCGCTCGTGGCGGAAGACAGCGACTCTTTCACGCGGCGCGCCTCGGCATGCACGGCGGCGCGCTCGGACGCAGTGAGCGCAGCGTTCACGCCATGCGCTGCCAGTGCCCAGGCGGCGAGCGCCTGGTCGTAGTCGTCACCGCCCAGGGCCGAATCGCCCCCCGTGGCCATCACTTCGAACACGCCTTGTGTGAGGCGAAGGATGGAGATGTCGAACGTGCCACCGCCCAGGTCGTAGATCGCAAAGACGCCCTCGGAGCCGTTGTCCAGGCCGTAGGCGATGGCCGCTGCGGTGGGCTCATTGATGAGGCGCAACACGTTGATGCCTGCCAGCTGAGCCGCATCTTTGGTGGCCTGGCGCTGCGCATCGTCGAAATACGCCGGCACGGTGATCACCGCGCCGTACAGGTCGTCATCGAAACTGTCTTCGGCCCGAAAGCGCAGGGTGGCCAGAATCTCGGCGCTCACTTCCATCGGCGTCTTGCGCCCGGCCACGGTCTCCACCACCGCCATGCCATCTTGCTCAGCGACGCTGTAGGACAGCTTGTCCACATCTGCCACCTGCGCCCGGCTGCGGCCCATCAAGCGCTTGACCGAGCTCACCGTGTTGGCTGGGTCCTGCACTTGTGCCGCCAGCGCTTCAAAGCCGATCTGCCGTCCGGAGCCGCCTTGCGCGGGGTCGAGGTAGCGCACCACGCTGGGCAGGATCACGCGGCCATCTTCTGCGGGCAGGCACTCGGCAACGCCGTGGCGCACCGCAGCCACCAGCGAATGCGTGGTGCCCAGGTCGATGCCCACCGCCACCCTTCGCTGGTGCGGGTCAAGGGATTGGCCGGGTTCGGAAATCTGCAGAAGCGCCATGGGTGATCGATCGATTCAAAAAGGTAACTGGCTATTGTCCCAGCAGATCGATCCGGTTCTCCACATCGCTGGCAAAGCGCTCAACGAACATAAGGGCTCTGACTTGTTGCGCCAGCACAGGCCAGTCGTGGTGCACATCGGCAGCAGTCTGCAGGTCTTGCAGCATGGCGCGCCGCGCGGCGCTCACCTCGTCTGCCATGCGCTCAAGGTCTTCCAGGCGGGTGGCTTCGTCAAGATCTTCGCGCCACTGCATCTGCTGCATCAGGAACGACGTCGGCATGGCGGTGTTGTCCTCGGCCTGAATCGGTGCTCCGTGGAGCTCACACAGATACGCGGCGCGCTTGAGCGGGTCCTTCAAGCGTTGATACGCCTCGTTGATCCGCACCGACCACTGCATCGCCTGGCGCTGGGCTTGCGCATCGGCGGTGGCAAAACGGTCGGGATGCGCTTCGCGTTGCAACGCCTTCCAGCGCGCATCGAGCGCGGCGCGGTCGAGCTCAAACCGGGGGCTCAGGCCAAAGATTTCGAAGTCGTTCGATTGCAGGTTCAGGTTCATGACAAGAAAAAGCCGCCGGCGCTGGTCAGCACGGGCGGCCTTGTTGGGGAGTCACAGGATCAGATGCGAAAGCTCTCGCCGCAGCCACAGCGGTCGCGCTCGTTCGGGTTGTTGAAACGAAACCCTTCGTTGAGGCCTTCGCGCACGAAATCGAGCTGCGTGCCGTCGATGTAGGCCAGGCTCTTGGGATCGACCAGCACCTTCACGCCGTTGTCTTCGAACACCACGTCTTCCGGGGCGATTTCGTCGGCGTACTCCAGCTTGTAGGCCATGCCGGAACACCCGGTCGTCTTCACACCCAGGCGCACACCCACGCCCTTGCCGCGCTTGGCGATGTAGCGGTTGACGTGCCGGGCAGCGGCTTCAGAAATCGAGATGGCCATCTTTGTTTGCTCTCTCCATGGCGCCACATCGGCGAGGTGTCTTCTCAAGTACATGCCACAGAACCGGCTTTGCCGAGCTGCAGGCGTGGTCCCCTCGGGGGAAGACGCGAAGCGGCGCAGGGGGATCTTTAGTTCACGTGTTTCTTGCGGTAGTCATCCACCGCCGCCTTGATGGCGTCTTCGGCCAGGATCGAGCAATGGATCTTCACGGGCGGCAGGGCCAACTCTTCGGCGATCTGGCTGTTCTTGAGTGCCGCAGCCTGGTCGAGCGTCTTGCCCTTGACCCACTCGGTCACGAGCGACGACGAGGCAATGGCCGAACCGCAACCATAGGTTTTGAAGCGAGCGTCTTCAATCACGCCGGTGGTCGGGTTGACCTTGATCTGCAGCTTCATCACGTCACCGCAGGCGGGCGCGCCCACCATGCCGGTGCCCACCGAGTCGTCGCCCTTTTCAAAAGAGCCAACGTTGCGCGGGTTTTCGTAGTGATCAACGACTTTGTCTGAATAAGCCATGGTGTTTCTCCTTCAATGCGCCGACCACTGAATGGTGGACAGGTCGATTCCATCTTTGAACATTTCCCACAGGGGGGACAACTCGCGCAACTTGGCCACGTTTTCCTTGATGGTGGCAATCGCGTAGTCGATTTCTTCTTCGGTCGTCCAGCGGCCGATCGTCATGCGAAGGCTGCTGTGCGCCAGCTCGTCGCTGCGGCCCAGCGCGCGCAGCACATAGCTGGGCTCCAGGCTGGCCGACGTGCAGGCAGAACCCGACGACACCGCCAGACCCTTGACGCCCATGATCAGCGACTCGCCTTCGACGTAGTTGAAGCTCATGTTGAGGTTGTGCGGCACACGGCGAGATTCGTGGCCGTTGATGAACACCTCTTCCACATCCGTCAGGCCTGCGACCATGCGGTCGTGCAACGCCTTGATGCGGGTGTTTTCCTCGTGCATTTCGGCCTTGGCAATGCGGTAGGCCTCGCCCATGCCCACGCACTGGTGGGTGGGCAACGTGCCCGAGCGCATGCCGCGCTCGTGGCCACCGCCGTGCATCTGCGCTTCGATGCGGATGCGTGGCTTGCGGCGCACGTACAGCGCGCCGATGCCCTTGGGGCCGTAGGTCTTGTGGCTGGTCAGGCTCATCAGGTCAACCGGCAGGGTCTGCAGGTCGATGTCGACACGCCCGGTGGCTTGTGCCGCGTCGACGTGGAAGATCACGCCCTTCTCACGGCAGATCGCGCCGATCGCGGCGATGTCCTGCACCACACCGATTTCGTTGTTGACGAACATGACCGAAGCCAGGATGGTGTCCGGGCGGATCGCCGCCTTGAACACGTCCAGATCAAGCAGGCCGTCGGCCTGCACGTCCAGGTAGGTCACCTCAAAACCCTGGCGCTCCAGCTCGCGCATGGTGTCGAGCACGGCCTTGTGTTCGGTCTTGACGGTAATGAGGTGCTTGCCCTTGGTCTTGTAAAACTGGGCAGCCCCCTTGAGGGCCAGGTTGTTGGACTCGGTCGCACCGCTGGTCCAGACGATTTCGCGCGGGTCTGCACCAATCAGGGCAGCAACCTGCTCACGCGCGGTTTCCACGGCTTTCTCTGCTTCCCAGCCCCAGGCGTGGCTGCGAGACGCCGGGTTGCCGAAATGCTCGCGCAGCCAGGGAATCATGGCGTCCACCACCCTGGGATCGCAGGGGTTGGTGGCGCTGTAGTCCATGTAAATGGGAAAGTGCGGTGTGCTCATGGCGAAAACGGTACGTGGGCTGTCGTTGATGGGGGGCCTGCGGGTTTTTCTACCCGCTCAGGCCGGGCTCATTTCGAAAACGCGGCGCCTCCGAGGGCGAACACCGAGTTCGGTGCGTTCACGCGGATCGGCTTGACCACCGGTGCGCTGGAAATGGCCCGCTTGATCATGGGAGCGTTTTCCACCACCACGCCTTTGGCCAGCTGCTCGTCCACCAAGGACTGCAGGGAAACCGAGTCAAGGAAATCGACCATCTTGGCGTTGAGGGCTGCCCAGAGCTCATGCGTCATGCAGCGGTGGCCTTCACCGAGGCAGTTTTCCTTGCCGCCGCACTGCGTGGCGTCGATCGGTTCGTCGACCGACACGATGATGTCGGCCACGGTGATGTCGCCTGCCTTGCGCCCCAGGGTGTAACCCCCACCGGGCCCGCGGGTGGACTCCACGAGTTCATGGCGGCGCAGTTTGCCGAAGAGCTGTTCCAGGTATGACAGCGAAATCTGCTGGCGCTGGCTGATGGCCGCGAGCGTGACGGGACCATTGTTCTGGCGCAGGGCCAGATCGATCATGGCGGTGACCGCAAAGCGGCCTTTGGTCGTGAGGCGCATTTCAAGCTCCTTGATGTGTTGGCTTGACTGTCGTGGTATTTGTCCAGCGGGTTGAACACCCTTTGGACCCCTTCTCCACCCACCCCGACCCGTTGCGGATCTGTTTATCGAAGGCTATCCCGACTGTTTTCGTCGAGTATAGCGTAATCCCGAGTGATTGGCTTGGTGACTGTCTGCCGCCACGGGCTTGCCGCGCTGCGACGCCCTCTTTTAAACCAATGAGGTCAATTCTAGACTGAATAGTTCAAGTCAGGCTGTCGGCACCCGGCGCGCCGAAAATCTGGGCCTTGAGATGCGCGAGTTGATCGCGCACGCCGGCGGCCTTTTCGAACTCGAGATTGCGGGCGTGCTCGAGCATGAGCTTCTCCAGGCGCTTGATTTCGCGCGCCACGTCCTTCTCGCTCATGTCTTCGACGCTGGCGCGCTGTGCGCTTTCCGCCGCCAGACGGTCGGCCTCACGGCCCGCCTTCTCGCTGTACACGCCGTCAATCAGGTCCTTGATGCGCTTGTTGATGCTGCGCGGTTCGATGCCCATGGCGAGGTTGTGAGCGACCTGCTTGCCCCGGCGGCGGTGGGTCTCGTCCATCGCCTTTTTCATCGAATCCGTGACGCGGTCGGCGTACAGGATGGCGCGGCCATTGAGGTTTCGCGCTGCACGCCCGATGGTCTGGATCAGGCTGCGCTCGGAGCGCAGGAAGCCTTCCTTGTCGGCGTCCAGAATGGCGACGAGCGACACCTCGGGAATGTCCAAGCCCTCGCGAAGCAGGTTGATGCCCACCAGCACATCGAACGCGCCCAGCCGCAGGTCGCGAATGATTTCCACCCGTTCCACCGTGTCCACATCGCTGTGCAGGTAGCGCACCTTCACGCCGTTTTCCGTGAGGTAGTCGGTGAGCTGCTCGGCCATGCGCTTGGTCAGGGTGGTGATCAGCACGCGCTCGTTTTTCTCGACGCGGATGCGGATTTCCTGCAGCACATCGTCCACCTGGTGGGTGGCCGGGCGCACCTCCAGCTCGGGGTCGACGAGCCCGGTTGGACGAACGACCTGTTCGACGACCTGCCCGGAATGCGTCTTCTCGTAGTCGGCAGGCGTGGCCGACACAAACACCACCTGGCGCATGCGCTGCTCGAATTCGTCGAGCTTGAGGGGGCGGTTGTCGAGCGCGCTGGGCAGGCGAAAGCCGTATTCCACCAGCGTCGTCTTGCGTGCGCGGTCGCCGTTGTACATGCCGCCGAACTGGCCCATGAGCACGTGGCTCTCGTCCAGGAACATCACGGCATCTTTGGGCAGGTAATCGGTCAAGGTGGACGGCGGCTCGCCCGGCAGGCTCCCCGAGAGGTGCCGCGAGTAGTTCTCGATGCCCTTGCAGTGGCCCACTTCACTGAGCATTTCCAGATCGAAGCGGGTGCGCTGCTCCAGCCGCTGCGCCTCCACCAACTTGCCGGCCGCCACAAACTCCTTGAGGCGGTCGGCCAGCTCCAGCTTGATGGCTTCCACGGCGCTCAGCACCTGCTCTCGCGGCGTCACGTAGTGGCTGCTGGGGTACACGGTGAAGCGCGGGATTTTCTGCCGCACCTTGCCGGTGAGCGGGTCAAAAAGCTGCAGCGTCTCGACTTCATCGTCAAACAGCTCGATGCGGATCGCCATTTCGGAATGCTCGGCGGGAAACACGTCAATCGTGTCGCCGCGCACCCGAAATTTGCCACGCGAAAAGTCCTGCTCGTTGCGGGCGTACTGCATGCGCACCAGCTGGGCGATGAGGTCGCGCTGGCCGATCTTGTCGCCGGTGCGCAGCGTCATCACCATCTGGTGGTAGCTCTCGGGCTTGCCGATGCCGTAAATGGCCGAGACCGTGGCGACGATGACGACGTCGCGCCGCTCCAGGATGCTCTTGGTGCACGAGAGCCGCATCTGCTCGATGTGCTCGTTGATCGCGCTGTCCTTCTCGATGAACAGGTCGCGCTGAGGCACATAGGCCTCGGGCTGGTAGTAGTCGTAGTAGCTGACGAAGTACTCGACGGCGTTCTTGGGGAAGAACTCGCGGAACTCGCTGTAGAGCTGCGCGGCCAGGGTCTTGTTGGGCGCGAACACGATGGCCGGGCGCCCCAGCCGCGCGATCACGTTGGCCATGGTGAAGGTCTTGCCCGACCCCGTGACGCCCAACAAGGTCTGGAACACCTCGCCATCGTTCACCCCCTCCACGAGCTGGCGAATGGCTTCGGGCTGGTCGCCCGCGGGCGGATACGGCAGAAACAGCTCGAAAGGCGAACCGGGAAAGCTCAGAAATTCGCCCTCGGCGGGCGCATCGCCCACCCCCTCAGTGGGTGGCGTCTTCGGCGTCGGGGGCAGTGTCGTCTGGGGCATCCGACGATTGTGCCGGATGGTCGCGGTCAGATTCTGTCCGCAATTTGCGCACGCCCGGCTTGGCCAGGATCTCGACATAGGCCTGCTCAGCGCCCTCGCGCGCCAGGGCGTCGAGCTGGGCGATCAGCGCCGAAAGGTGCACGACTTCGGCCGCCTCTTTCGTGGCGCCCAGGCGGCAATCGAAGTCCAGAAAGTCGACCCCTTCGGGCAGATCGCGGCGCCGCTCGCGTTTGAGGTACTTGCGGATCTCGTGTTTGACGGCTTCGAGCACGCGGTCGCGGTGACGGCCTTCTTGGGTCAGGGGGAAGATTTTTCTCATGGCGGTCGGGCGCGCGTGCGGCGCGGAGTCAGGGAACGAAGCGCGCGATTATGCGCGCCGGGGTATCCTGAGCCGCCATGACCTCCCGAGAACAACACCCCACGCCCAGCAAAGACGACATCGCCTTGCTGGAGCCCTTTGAGCAACTCGGGCTGAACCGCATCACGCTGGTCAGCACGGCCGCCCAGGCACGCGAGGCGTGTGCGGCTCTGATCGAGCACACCGTTTGGGGATTCGATACCGAGTCCAAACCGACGTTCTTGAAAGACCAGGTGTCTGACGGGCCGCACATCGTGCAGCTCGCCACCCTGGAGCATGCCTGGGTGTTCCAGTTGGGCGATCCGGATTGCCGGGCCCAGGTGGCGGCCCTGCTGGCGCATGGCGGTCACATCAAGGCGGGTTTCGGTCTGGGGGACGACACCAAGCGCATCGTCGCCAAGCTCGCCGTGGATCCCGCAGCCGTGATGGAGCTCAACGCCGTGTTCCGCGCGCGCGGCTACCGCAAGGACATGGGCATCAAAGGCGCGGTGGCGGTGCTGTTCAACCGGCGCTTTCTCAAATCCAAGAAGGCCGCCACATCGAACTGGGCCAACCCGCGCCTGACCGAAGCGCAGCTGGTCTATGCGGCCAACGACGCCTGGGGCGCGGCGCGCGTGTACCACGCGCTCGGGCTGGACTGAAGGCGCGCGCTCAGCGGCGGCGCAATGGGGTGAGCAAATCGCCCAGACCGTTGTGGTCGATCTCGTGCATGAGCGCCAGCAGGCGGCCGACCTCGCCTTTGGGAAAGCCTTCGCGCGCGAACCAGTTGAGGTAGTTACCGGGCAGATCGGCGATCACGCGGCCCTTGTATTTGCCAAACGGCATTTCCACCGCGAGCAGGCGCTCCAGGTCTTCGGGCTTCATGACGGCGACACGGAGCGGTCGAGCCAGGCGCGCACGCAGGCGTTGAATTCGGCAGGCTTCTGGCGCATCACCCAGTGGCCCGTGTCGAGTGCCAGCACCTCGCTGCCCGGCGCTCGGGCCAATTGCTCCAACCACGGCGCGGAATGGAACATGAAGGGTTTGCGCCGGCCGTAGATGTAGAGCATGGGCATGTCGACGCCCAGCCAGTGCTCGAGGCGCGCCACGCCACGCAGGCCGCCGTGGGTGCCGAACCACTGCATGGCGTACGGGTAGTTCATCTGCCAACCGATGTCTTGTGGCGGGTTGCGGCAGCGGGTCGTGCGCGCCATGTAGCGCGTCATGCGGTTGGCGAGCCACGGCCACCACGGCCCGATCTTCCAGGCCAGTGCCAGCCAGAGCTGGTAGCCCGCAATAAGGGCTTTTTCGCGACCGCTCAGGCCCTTGAGATAGGTCGCAGAGCTGGTGTCACCCACGTCCACACCCACCACCCGCGCCACGCGGTCGGGGTGGCGCGCGGCGAATTCATAGCCGAAGAAGCAGCCCCAGTCGTGCAACAGCAACGACACCGGCTGGTGGGGACTGACGGCATCCACCACCTTGCGCAGCAAACCCGACATGGCGTCCACCGAGACCGAGCGCGCGGGCTTGCGCAGGTTGTAGCCGGGCAGGCAGACCCGCACACACCGGTACCCCTCGCGCAAGGCCGCCACGGTTTCATCCCACAGCACGGGGGAATCGGGCCAGCCGTGCAGCATCACCACCGTGTGTGCGCCCTCGCCTTCCACGAGCACGTCCACGCCATCGATCTGCAGGGGGGTGTTCATGCGTGGGCGTCTCCGGCGGTGGGGTTCAGGCAGCGCGCATCGTACTGCGGCATCTGCCGCGCAGCCGCGGGTGCACCACTACGGAACACCTCGCCACTCAGGGAAATCCCGGGCGTGTGCACCCTGGCACCGCCGGTCATGATGGCCGCAGAACGCAAAAGCACGAGAGGAAACCGATGCCACACACGCCAGCCACCACAGCGTCTTGCGCCCAGGGCGCGCGCACGCCCGCCTTGCTCGACATCACCATTGGCCACGCCCTGGAACAGGCAGCGCAGCAATGGGGCGACCGCGAAGCGCTGGTGATTCCGCACCAGAGCGTGCGCTGGACCTGGAAAGAGCTGCTGCAACGCAGCGACGCACTGGCCGCCGGGCTGCTGGCACTGGGCCTGGAGCCGGGGGACCGCGTGGGCATCTGGGCGCCCAACTGTGCGGAGTGGACGCTGATGCAGTTCGCCACCGCGCGTGCCGGGCTGATCCTGGTCAACATCAACCCGGCGTACCGCAGCAACGAGCTGGCCTATGCGCTGAACAAGGTGTCGTGCAGGGCGCTGGTGCTGGCGCCCGCGCTCAAGACCAGCAACTACATCGAGATCCTGCGCAGCCTCGCGCCCGAGCTGGACGCGCAGGCGCCCGGCCAGCTGCAGGCCGCCGCGCTGCCCCACCTGCGCTGGGCCATCCGGTTGGGCGAAGAGCGCACCGTCGGCATGCTGGCTTTCGACGACGTGGCGTCGCTGGCCGGCGCTGCGCAGCGTGAGCAGCTCGCCACCATCGCGACACGGCTGCGGCCCACCGACCCCATCAACATCCAGTTCACCTCGGGCACCACCGGCTTTCCCAAAGGCGCCACGCTCACGCACCGCAACATCCTGAACAACGGCTTCTTTGTGGGCGAGGCCATCCGCCTCACGCCGCAAGACCGGCTGTGCATTCCCGTGCCGCTGTACCACTGCTTCGGCATGGTG
Source organism: Synechococcus sp. UW140 (assembly GCA_943371335.1). Lineage (GTDB taxonomy): Bacteria > Pseudomonadota > Gammaproteobacteria > Burkholderiales > Burkholderiaceae_C > Hydrogenophaga. The sequence continues at coordinate 51,980 of CALRUK020000005.1, forward strand.
ATGGGCAACCTGGCCAGCGTCACGCATGGCTGCGCGATGGTGTACCCCTCGGAGGCTTTTGATCCGCTGGCTGTGCTGCACACCGTGCAGGCCGAGCGCTGCACCGCGCTCTACGGGGTGCCCACCATGTTCATTGCCGTGCTGGACCATCCGCTGTTCTCCACCATCGACCTCACGAGCCTGCGCACCGGCATCATGGCCGGCTCGCCTTGCCCCATCGAGGTGATGAAGCGCGTGCAGTCGCAGATGCACATGCACGAGGTCACCATCGCCTACGGCATGACGGAGACCTCACCGGTGTCCACCCAGAGCGCGGTGGACGACCCGGTGGACCGCCGCGTGTCCACCGTGGGGCGCGTGCAGCCGCACCTGGAAGTGCAGATCGTCGACACGGACAACCGCGCCGTGGCGCGCGGCGTGGTGGGCGAGCTGTGCACGCGCGGCTACTCGGTGATGCAGGGTTATTGGGACGATGCCGAGAAGACGCGCGAGGCGATCGACGCCGAGGGCTGGATGCACACCGGCGACCTCGCCACCATGGACGCCGAGGGCTACGTGAACATCGTCGGCCGGCTCAAGGACATGGTGATCCGCGGCGGCGAGAACGTGTACCCGCGCGAGGTCGAAGAGTTTTACTACCGCCACCCCAAGGTGCAAGACGTGCAGGTGGTGGGCGTGCCCGACCCGCGGTTTGGCGAGGTGCTCTGCGCGTGCGTGGTGCTCAAGGCCGGGGAAAAGGCCACACCGCAGGAGCTGCAGGATTTCGCGCGCGGCCAGATCGCGCATTACAAGGTGCCGGCCTACTTCGAGTTTGTTGAGGCGTTTCCCATGACCATCACCGGCAAGATCCAGAAGTTCGTGCTGCGCGACGCGATGGTCGCCAAACTGAATCTGAAAGCGGCCGCCACCGCCTGAGCGGCAGGCGACTTCAGCGCAGCCAGGTCAGCGCCAGACCGGCCAGGGCGCAAAGGCCCAGCAGCGGCATCACGCCGAGCTTGAAACGAAACAGCGCCACCAGCGCTGCCAGCGTGATCACGACGGAAGGCACGTCCACCGGACCGGCAAAGCCTTTGGGCCACCACACGTGGTACGCAAAGAACAGCGCGAGGTTCAGGATCACGCCGACCACTGCCGCTGTGATGGCCGACAGCGGCGCCGTAAAGCCCAGCTTGCCGTGCGTGGCTTCCACCAGCGGGCCACCGGCGAGGATGAAGATGAACGACGGCAGGAAGGTAAAGAACGTGACCACCGTGGCGGCGAGCGCGGCACCCAGGAAAAGCGCGTCCGGCCCCAGCACGGCTTTCGTCCAGCCGCCGATGAAGCCGACGAAGGCCACCACCATGATGAGCGGCCCCGGTGTCGTCTCGCCCAGCGCCAGCCCGTCGATCATCTGCGCGCCACTGAGCCACTGGTGCGTGTCCACCGCGCCCTGGTACACGTAGGGCAGCACCGCATAAGCGCCGCCAAAGGTGAGCAACGCGGCCTTGGTGAAGAACCAGCCCATCTGCGCCAGCGTGCCCTGCCAGCCCTGGGTGGCCACCAGCGCCAGCATGCCCAGCAGCCACAGCAGCAACCCGGCGCCCAGCACTTTGGCCAGGTGCGCCCTGGAGAAGCGCGCATGCGCCGGGGTGGGCGTGTCGTCGTCGATCAAGGCGGGCCCGTGGGCCGCGCCCTTTGCACCGTGCGCGCCACCCAGCGCAAACACCTGCGGCCAGCGGCGAGCGCCGAAGTGGCCGAGCAGCCCCGCCGCCAGCACAATGGCCGGAAACGGCGTGTCGAAAACAAAGATCGCCACAAACGCCGCCACCGCAATGCCCCACATCCAGCGGTTGCTGAGCGCGCGCGTGCCAATGCGGTGCGCCGCGTGCAGCACCACGGCGGTCACCGCCGGCTTGATGCCATAGAAGATGCCGGCCACCACCGGCACGTCACCAAAGCGGATGTAGACCCACGACAACCCGATGAGGATGAACAGCGAAGGCAGCACAAACAAGGCCCCGGCCACGATGCCACCCCAGGTGCGGTGCATCAGCCAGCCGAGGTAGGTCGCGAGCTGCTGGGCCTCGGGGCCGGGCAACAACATGCAGTAGTTCAGCGCGTGCAGGAAGCGCCGCTCGCTGATCCAGCGCCGCCGCTCCACCAGCTCGGCATGCATGATCGCGATCTGCCCCGCCGGCCCGCCAAAGCTGATGAAGCCCAGCTTGAGCCAGAAGCGAAAAGCCTCCATGAAGCTGACGGGCTCGGGCGGGAGGTGGGGCGTGGGTGAGGTCATGTCGCGAGCGACTGTAGCCGAGGGTTGAAGGTGCACAAATGTGGACTCTGTGAAGGGCTCCATTCAACACTTGTCCATAAGTATCACCAACGACTGACAAATGCCGCCACATCGGCGCCTGTCATGGGTTTGTTGACCGTTTTCATGGGTGAAACGGCGCGCGTGCTCTGCTAACCTGAAATCACCCCTGTCCTCTCCCCACGAGCCCATGAAGAAACTTGAGCCGCGAGACCGTGTCCTGACATGGCTGCTGCCCTCGCTGCCCGCGCTCACCGCGCTCGCGCTGCTCGTGCTGGTGTTGTCGTCGTCCGAGCGCATCGTGGGAGAGGAGCTCCGGCTGCGCGCAGGCTCTCGCGTGGAGCAGTCGGCCCAGTTGTATGCCGATCAGCTCTCGCGTTCGTTGGCGCGCCGTGCCTCTGAAGTCGAACTGCTCGGCGAGATGGCGCGCACCACCATTTCCAAAGAGGCCTGGCGCGACCAGATGCAGCGCCTGAAGGCCAGCTCACCCGCCTTCGTGTGGATCGGCGTCACCGACAACCTGGGGACGGTGGAAGTGGCGACGGACGGGCTGCTCGAGGGCATGTCCATTGCCACGCGCGGTGTGTTCGCCAACGGCAAGGACGGCCTCTGGTTTGGCACCTTGCATCCGCCCGTGGCGCTGCGCGAACCGCTGCGCAACTACGGGCTGCCGGTGCCCGCGGAGCTGGCCGACATCGCCATGCCGATCGTCGACCTGCAAGGCCAGCCCAAGGGGGTGATCGCCACGCACCTGGACGCGCGCTACTTCGAAGGCCAGCGCCTGGATGTGCTGGGCCCCCTGGAAGCACGCCGCTTCCTGACGATGGCACTGGTGGATGCCGACGGCCGCGTGCTGGTGGGCGAGCGGCCCGACGTGAGCGAGAGCGAGTGGCGCGCCTTGCTTGCCGGCCCGGAGGAATCGTCGCGCAGCGTGGCAGACGGCAAAGGCGAAACACACATCGTCTCGCGCTCCGCCGTCGAGCCGCGAGACTCGAAGCTGCGCACGCCTTGGCATGTCGTCGCCTCACAGCCTTTGGGCGCGGCACTGGCGCCCGTGCGCCAGCTCGAACGCAGCCTGCTCGGCTGGGGCGGAGCCACCACCTTGCTGCTCGGGCTGGCCGGCTTTGCCGTGTCGCGGTACCTGTCGCGCCCCTACAGCGAATCCGAGCAGCGCCTGCGCGAGCAGGGTGAAGTGCTCGCGGCGGTGATCAACAGCGCGAGCGACGCCGTCATCAGCCTGGACCCGCAGGGCCGCATCAGCCTGTTCAACCCCGCGGCTTCGCGCATCTTCGGCCACCCGGCCGAAAAGATGATCGGCCAGCCGCTGGACGTCCTGCTCCCCCCGGCGCACCGCACCAGGCACCCGGGCTACCTGCAGGGCTTCGCCGAATCGCAGTCGACCACACGGCCCATGGGTGTGGGCCGCGTCACGGGCTTGCGCGCCGATGGCCAGGTGCTGGACCTGGAGGCGTCGATCTCGCAAATTTCCTTTCGGGGCCACAAACTGCTCACCGCCATCCTGCGCGATGTGACCGAGCGGGTGCGCGCCGAGCGAGCGCTCACGCAGTACCAGCTCGAACTCTCCGAACTCACGCGCCGGCTGCTGATGCAGGAAAAGCAGACCACCCGCAGGCTCGCACAAACCCTGCACGACCAGCTGGGCCAGACGCTGGGCGCCATGCGCCTGTCGTTCGACGCGCTGCTGGGCCTGATCCCGCCCGACATGCCGCCCAAGGCGCGCGAACGCGGGCGCACCCTGGGCCAGCTCATCGACACCGCCAACGCCGAAGTGCGCCAGGCACTGGTGTTGTTGCGCCCGCCCCTGCTGGACGAAGCGGGCCTGCAGGCCGCGCTGGAAAACGAGGTGCGCACGCGCGCCCCCGATGTCGAGCCCGTGCTGCTGCAGCTGGAGGTGGCGCCCTCGGCGGCACGGGTGCGCTGGCCGGCCGACGTGGAGTACGCCGCCTTCATGGTGGCGCGCGAGTCCATGGCCAATGCCGTGCTGCATGCGCAGGCCAGTGAAATCGTGGTCCGGGTCGAAGGCACAACGGAATCGCTGCGGCTGAGCGTGAGCGACGATGGCGTGGGCCTGGCCCAGGAGCTCGCCGCCGGCCGGCCGGGTCATCTGGGCATCGTGGGCATGCGCGAGCGCGCCAATGCCATTGGTGCGCGGCTGCAGGCCGAAGGCCGGGCTGGCGGCGGTACCGTGATCTCCCTCACGTGGAGCGCCAAAGAGACGCGAGCCGTGGCCTGAATGCGGCCTTCTTCCCAAATGATTGCGCTACCATGAATTTTCCATGAGTGACATCTATCTCGTCGACGACCACGCCATGATGCGAGACGGCCTGCGCGCCGTGCTCGAAGGCGCCGGGCACAACGTGGTGGGTGAGTCGGATCACCCCACCCCTGCGCTGGCGGACCTCATTCGCCTGGTGCCCACCGTGCTGCTGCTGGACCTTCACCTGGACCAGCGCTCAGGCTTCGAGCTGCTCGAACAGGTGCAGCGCCGCAAACTCACCACCCGAACCATCATGCTGACCATGTCGGCGCAACCGCGCCATGTGGCCGAGGCGATGCGGCTGGGCGCCTATGGCTACGTGCTCAAGGGCTCGCCCTCGCGCGAAGTGCTCGACGCGGTGGACGCGGTGAGCCAGGGCCGCAAGCACCTGGGTTCAGGCGTGGCCGAACTCGCGGTGGCTGGCCTCATGAACGACACCCAGGCAGGCCTGATCGAATCGCTCTCCGCGCGCGAGCAGCAGGTGATCCTGCTGGTGGTGCGCGGCATGACCAGCGCAGCCATCGGCGAGCAACTGCACCTCTCGCCCAAGACGGTCGAGTCGTACCGCAGCCGCCTCATGGCCAAGCTCGGCGTGAGCGACCTGCCTGCGCTGGTGCGCCTGGCCATCCGCGAAGGCCTGATCAGCGCCGACGACGCCTGACAAACCAGGCATGCGCGCGCGGGTCATCCCGCACCCGCGCATCCAGTTTTCCCGGCAGCCCCAATCGCCCTCCCGCGGCACAGTGACCTCCAAGGCGGCGCACGTTTTGTGCGCCGGACCATCAGGAGCTTTCGATGTGCAGCGCGCAACACTTCACCGCCCATGAATCCCCCCTGCAGTTGCTGGTGGTGTGCCCCCGTGGCGAGCGGCTGGAGACGGTGCGTGGCCTGGCGCGAAGCTGGGCGCGGCCCACACAGATCTACTGGACGGCCGACCCGGGCGATGCGCTGCGCCGCGCGCGCCAGGAGCCGCTGGTGCTGGCCATCGTGGACGCGAGGCTGGACCGCGCCAGCGGCCACTCGCTCAGCCGCAGCCTGGCGCAACACCGCGCCGATATCGACGTGCTGCGGTTCGACGAGCCCGCCACGCTCGCTGCGCACAGCGAGCCGAGCACCTGGCTGTGGGCAGAGCTGCCCCGCGCCATCCAGTGGTGGGTGCAGCGCCACCAGCAGCCCAGCACGCCGGTCGTGTACCAGTAACCCCCGTCAGTAGGTGATTGTCAGCACCACCTGGTCCTGATAACTCCCTGCCGGCACATTCTGGCTGGCGGGAATGCGGCCATACACCGTGTGGCTTCGCGTGCCCGGTGCACACAGCAAGCCGAGCAGGCCACTCGTGATCGTGCCGCCCACCGTGGAACCGCCGCCCCCGCCATCCCCCCAGGGCTGGCTGCGCGCGGCGTCGCGAAAAAGGTCGTAGCGCAGGCGGCCAGCCCCAGCGGCCATCGCACGCGCCCCCGGCGTGCCCACGGAGCCTGCCGACAGCGACAAGGTGTAGCTCGTCGTACAGGCCAGGAGCAGATAGGTCGGCGTGCAGCTCACCTGCACGGTCGCCGCGCTGTCCACACGCGGTCCGTTGGGCGAGGTGTAGGCCCCGAACGCCAGCGGTGTGGCCACCACCGCGCAGGATTTCGCCTGCGCCGGACCGGCAGCGAACCAGCCCGCGACACCCACCAGAAACGTCAGCCAGCGCTTCATGAGGCGCCCTTCGACTCACACGTGAGCGGGCCGATGCTGGGCTGCAGGTTGCCCTGCGCCGGTGCCGGAAAAATGACATGGCACACGCCGTGCGGACCTTCGACGCGCACCTCGTTGTGGTCTTCCAGGTCGTTCAGGAACACCTGCCCCTTGTGGGCAAATGGCGCGCCGTCGCCGGCATCGCTTTCGCGCCGCGCGCGCGAGCCCGGTGCAATGGGCTCGCCATTGGGCTGCACCACCACCACCAGCGCCGCGCGCGTGCGCCGCGCCGGAAAGCGCGCCTTCACCACCGATTCGGCCTGCGGGCGCAGGCGGATTTCGGGCGCGCTCACCAGCATGTCCAGCGGCAGGGCGTCGGGCGAAATGCCCACCACGTTGTCTTGCCAGGGCTGCAGGCCAAAGAGCCAGGCGCGCCCCTGTGCGTCGGTCACGGCCACTTCGCGCCGGTTGAGCTGCACGCCCACGCCGGGCATGCCCTCCACCTCGATCTGTGCGGCCACACCGTCGCCCAGCGCGCGGCCGGCCACGGGCATGCCGCCCAGCCAGATCACGCCGCCGGTGAAAGTGGCGCGCATCGCAGCCTCGTTGCTGCCGGCCTGCTGGGCCGCCTGCAGCTCCAGGCGCCCTCGGTCGCCCAGCCAGCTCACGGCGCCCAGCGCGCGGTTCTGGCCGCTGCCCGCCTGCACGCGCCAGCCCATGCCACCAGCATCGGGCTCATGGCGCTGCGCCTGCACGGTCGCGCCCGCGTTCTCGCCCGCCTGCACCCGGGTGGCCAGGCTGGTTTCGCGGTCGAGCTGGCGCGTGAGCATGAGCGCTGCGCTCCACTGCCCGTCGCGCTGCAGCGCGCTCAGGCCCATTTGCCAGTCGGGGCCCAGGCGGCGTTGCACGGTGGTAGTGAACACGCGCGTTTCGGTGCCGCTGGCGTTGCGCTGCCACACCCCACCGGCCGACCAACTCGTCTCGCCCAAGGTGAGGCCGCCAAAGAGCGCGATGCGCCGCAGGGCCACGCGCGCGCCGTCGGTCTGGCGAAATCGCTCGTCGGCGGTTTCCAGGTTCGCGCTCAGGTGGTAGCCGGGGGTGACGCGCTCCACCCCCACGCGCAGGCTCTGGCCCAGGCCCACGCCTTCGGTCTGGCTGTGCGCGGTCTGTACGCTGAGCACACCCATCTGCGCCGGTACCCAGTGCATGCCCAGCCGCACGCTCTGCACCGCACTGCCCGACTCGACGCGGGCCACGCCAGTGAGCGTGTCGCTCAGCCCGTGGCGCCATGAGGCGGCGGCAAAACGGCCTTGATAGCGGTCGCTGGGCAGGCCGTAGTTCAGGCGCAGCATGCCGGCTTCCACGCAGCTGTCGGACAGCCCCGCGCGCAGCAGGCGCGGGCTGGTGTAGTACGGCACCGTGCGCACCTGCTCGATGCCTTGCACGTCGCGCTGCACGATGCGGATTTCGCCCGCGCCGGTCAAGGCGGGCAGCGTCTCCAGTGAAAACGGGCCAGAGCCCACGCTCACGCTGCCGGCAGGCCGGTTGTTGATGAGCAGGTCCACACCGCTGGGCACCTGCGCGCTGCCTTGCACCGACGGCAGCGGGTGGGCGATCTGCTCGGGCTGCAGGCTCATGTCGGTGAGCATCTGCACGCCCGCAAAGCGCAGCGTGGGCGACAGGTCGCCGCCGCAGCTCAGGGTGTCGCCCACGTTGAAGCGCTGCATGTCGTCGGGGTTGGCGTGGCGCCACGAGGTGTCCAGCCGGTGCCAGCGCCCTTCCCCCATGGGCAAGGGCCCCGCGCGCAGCACGCCGCTCTGGCGCAAACCGCCCTGGGGCAGCAGGCCGAAGGCGCGCAGGTCCACAAACGCGCTGCTCACGCTGCTCTGGCGGTCGCGGTCGGTGTTCAGGGTGTAGTCCAGCGCCAGGCCCGGGCTGGCTTCGCCGGTGAAAGCCGGATCGGCGTGGCGCACGGTGGCCAGGCGCATCACCTGGGCCGAGAACGCCGAGGCCTCGGCCGTGAGCGCCAGGCGCTGCGTGCGCGCGTCCAGCCGCGGGCGCCAGGCCTGCAGGCTGTGGTGCGCGGCACCGTCGATGGTGCGAGGGGCATCGGTGGGCTGCAGGCGCCAGGCCGCGAGCGTGGTCGCCGGCGCATAGAAGGCGCCGCCGTGTTCCACGATGAGCGCGTTGGCGTCCACCGACTCGCCATTGACCCAGACGTCCAGCGTTTGAAACTGCGGCGCTGCACTGGCGCCACCGCAAAAGAGGGCCAGCGCCAGCGCGCAGGCGCGTTGGCGTTCAGCGGGGCGCAAGCGCTTCCACCTGGGTGCGCAGCGTGCCGGCATTGCTGTCGGCTTCAATGCGCAGCGGTTTGTCGCGCATGGCGGCAGGCACCGGCCAGCGGCACTGGCCACCCGGCAGGGCGTAGCAAGGGCCGAGCGACTGGGGCGCAGCGCCCTCGGCCACCAGGCGCAGCTCGCGCACATGCAGGTGGCGCGCGCCGCTGTTGCCCAGCTCTACCGCGCCGTCGCTGGCGCCGCGCTGCCACACGGCCTGCGCCGTGCCCGTGGCCGCGCCCGTGACGAACACGGGCAGGCTCACGCGCAACAGCATCTGCACGCCGGTGTCGTTGGCCTCACCCGGGGTGGCCACTTGCGTGAGCCAGATGCGGTAAGGCAGCTCCACGGCCGCCTCGACCGCCCTGCGCAGCCCCACGCGCACCACCTGCTGCGCGCCGGGGGCGAGCTCGAAGATGGGCGGGTTGACGATCAGGTGCCCCGTGGGGTTGAGGCTTTCCGTGTCGCGGGCTTGCAGCCACTCGAAGGCTTCGGCCTGGATCAGCATGGTCTGTGCGGTCGGGTTGCTCACCACCAGCTGGGCCGCGGGTTGGCGGCTGCCCAGGTCCAGGCGCACCGGGCGCACCTGGAAGGCCTGCGCTGCGCTGCTGCCGAGCACCAGCGCCAGGAGCCAGGCGTGCACGGCCACGAACAGGGTGCGGTGGAGTTTCATGGCCGCACCCGCTCAGTAGGTGGCCGTGACGGTGATGGTGTCGGTGTACACCCCCACCGCCGCCGCCGCGCTCGACGGCACGCGGCCATACACCGTGAACGACTGCAGCAGGCCGGTGCCGGTGCTGCTGCGGGTGCTGGTGCCGGCGGTGCCGTCGCCCCAGGGGGTGGTGCGGGCCACGTCCTGGTACAGCGCGTACTCCAGCGTGTCGCCGCCACTGGTCATGCGGCGCACTGCCACCGTGGCGCCCGAGCCGGTGCCGGCATCGAGCGCCAGGGTGTAGGGCGTGCCCACGGTGCAGGTGGCTGTGACGGTGACGCTGCCGTCGCGCTGCACGCCGGGGGTGACCACACCAAACGCCAGCGGCACACCGCCCACCACGGTGCAGCTGGGCAACACGGTGGCCGTGACGGCGAAGGTGCCAGTGCTGCTTTGCGCCATGGCGGCCTGTGCGCCACCCAGCAAGGCGGCCACACACACGGTGCGCCCGATCCATGCGCTGCGGCGCAGGCCGCGCGGGAGAGGGGTCGAAAGCTTTGAGAGTTTCATGGTCCAGTTTCCTTGGGGCATCGATCCGACGTTGAATCGAAGAGCCCTTGACTGGACAGGTCATCCACCGGGGCTCGTTGGCTCTTGTTTCGACCGTTTGAACCGTAGGTTGTGTAGGGAAACCTGGATGCGGGGTGTGGGTGAAGCCTGTTGCGAACGCTCAGCGCGTCAGAAGCGCACTGACGCCATGCTTGCGCTAAGCTGCGTCCCATCGGCCAGCTGGCCCATCCCCCGGAGTTCACATGAGCACAACCCCCTTGCGCACGGTTCTGGTGTTCAGCGCCGAAGACCAGGCCTGGATCCGCCGCACGCCCATCGCCATTCCGCCGTTCTGGGACGGGCACGCCGTGGCACCGGCCAAGGGCGACCTGGTGCGCCTGGGCGGGCGGCAGTTCCTGATTCGCGGCCGCGTGTGGGAGCACGACGCCGAAGGCCCCGTGCTCAAGCTCTACGTGGGCGACGCGCAGGCGCCCAGCGACACCACGTTCGGCTGATCGCCCGGATCGAACCGCGCCTCAGATCACCTGGCAGGCCTGCTCGAAGCTCAGGCGCGGGTTGCGGTCAAACACCTGGCCATCGCCGTGGCCCAGGTTGATGAGGAAGTTGGTGCGCCAGCGCCCGTCGGGGAAGAACTCGGCGTTCACCTTGGCCAGGTCCACCCCGCTCATGGGGCCGCAGTCCAGCCCCAGCGCGCGCGCCGCAATGATGAAGTAGGCCCCACCCAGCGTGCTGTTGCGCGTGGCGGTGGCCTCGGCCAGCGCCGGGTTGCTCTCGAAGTTTTCCTTCGCGCCTTCGCGATGCCACACCTGGGGCATGAACTCGTAGAAGCGCGTGTCGGTGCACACGATCACGGTCACCGGGGCCGAGCGGGTCTTGTCCAGGTTGCCGGGCGAGAGCGCAGGCAGCAGGCGGGCACGTGCTTCCGGGGTTTTCAAGAACACGTAGCGGGTGGGCTGCGTGTTCATCGAGGTCGGGCCCATGCGGGCGATGTCGTACACCTGCTGCAGCAGCGCGTCGGGCACAGGCTCGCTGGTGAAGCCGTTGGCGGTGCGCGCCTTGAGAAAAATCTGGTCGAGGGCTTGCGCGTCGAGGGTCATGGTGGGGTTCAGGTTGGGGTGGAAAAAATGCGGGGTCAGTCCAGGCTGATGTTGGCCGCGCGGATGAGGCCCGTCCAGCGCTGCACATCGCGTGCCAGCATGGTGCGCGTGTCGGCCACGCTGATGTTCATGGGCGAGCCGCCCGCCTTGCGGAAGGTGTCCTGCAGCTCGGGCGTGGCAATGATGGTGGCCAGCTCGGTGCGCAGGCGCGCCAGCACCTCGGGCGGCGTTCTGGCGGGCGCAAAGAAACCAAACCACGATTCAAGGTCGAGCTTCACCACGCCCGACTCGTTGATCGTCTGCACGCCAGGCTGCATGGGGTTGCGTGCGGCGCTGGACACCGCAATGGCCTTGAGCTTGCCGGTTTCCACGTGTGCGCGGGTGGTGGGCGTGAGGTCAAAGAACAGGTCGACGCGGTCGCCGAGCAGGTCGGCATAGGCCGGCTGTGCGCCCCGGTACGGCACGTGCACGATGTCCACGCCCGCCTGGCTCCAGAGCGCGGCGGCCAGCACGTGCTGGCCCGAGCCGTTGCCGGCCGACGCGTAGGTGAGCTTGCCGGGGTTGGCCTTGGCGTACGCCACCAGATCGGCCAGGTTGTTGAACGGCAGGCTGTTGCGGGCCAGCAAGGTGTAGCTGTAGCTCACGGCCAGGCCCACGGGTTCGAAGTCCTTCACGCTGTCGTAGCTCAGGTTTTTGTACAGCCCCATGTTGAGCACCATGTTCGACACCGAGCCGGTGAGCAGCGTGTAGCCGTCGGGCGCGGCCTTGGCGGCGGCGTCGGTGCCCACCACGGTGCCCGAACCGGTGCGGTTCTCCACCACCACGGGCTGGCCCAGCGGCTTGGCCAGGCGGTCGGCCAGCGCACGGCCCACAAAGTCGAAGCCGCCACCCGGTGGCTGCGGCACGATCACGCGCAGGGGCCGGTTCGGGAAGTCGGACTGCGCCCAGGCGGCCGGGGCCAGTGCGGCCAGCGCCGCAGCCGGCACCGCGCCCAGCAAATGGCGGCGAAAAGGCGAAGCGGGGCCCCCGCACGTCGAATCGAATGCGTTCATGTCTTGTCTCCTGTTGTGGTGGTGGCGCGTCTTCATGGCGGCGCGCGCCTGCCGCTTGTCACTCAGCCCGGACTCAGCTTGGGTTCACCTCGCGCTCCAGCGCGCCACCGGCCAGCCAGCGCGCACCACGGCGGTAGAGCTCGTCCACCACCGGGCCCTTGAGCATGGGCATGTCCATCTTCACCGTGTAGCCAATGCGCGTCTGGATGTAGGCCAGGTGGCGGTAGCCTTCGGGCATGGCGGCCAGGGCCTGCTGGTCCAGGGCGAGCACGGCGGTGGAGTCCACCGGGTCGATGCGGTCCTTTTCATAGATGGGCTGGCGGTGCAGCAGCTTCCACTCGCCGTTCACGCGCTCCACGAAGTCGTAGAAGCGGCCGGTGCACACCACGTCGCACAGCACCGGGCCGTCCACGCCATCGACCATGCCGCGCTGCGAGATGGTCATCTTGGTTTGCGCAATGGCGCGGTCGCCCGCCACTTCGATGGCCGAGCCGCCCAGAAAGTGCAGGATGCTCACGCCCTTGGCCCAGCCTTCTTGCGTGACGCGGATGAAGTCGGCAAACGGACCCTGAAACCAGGTGGCCATCATCACGCCCTGGGGGTGCCACACGGTGGCAAAGCGGTCCCAGTGGCCGGCGTCGCGCCACACGGCCCAGCGCTCCACCATCTGGCGGATCAGCAGCTCGTCCTTCAAGTTGTCCTGCACGGGTTTGTCTCCTTCTGAGGGGGTTGAATCAAGGGTTTTCTGTTTTCAATCAGGGGGCTTCAAAGTCCACCTGGTGCCTGGCGATGCGCACGCCTTCGAGCTCGCGGCGCACGCGCAGGTGCTCGGGGTGGTCGGCGTAGTCGTTGAGCGCCTGGCGCGACTCGAACTCGGAATACAGCACGACGTCGCAGGCGTAGTCGACGCGGCTTTCGTCCACGCCGATCTCCAGCCGCAGCAGGCCGGGGATGTGCGCGCGCATGCCTTCAAACGCGGTCTTCAGGCGCTGCAGGTTGCCCGCCTTTTCGGCTGGCGTGGCGCCCAGGATGTTCCACATGACGATGTGTTTGATCATGCGAAACCCGGTTCAGGCCGGCGGAAAACCGGCCTTCTGCGGCCACAGGTTGGCGAAGGCGTGCACGGCGGTGCCCGCATACAGGCCGGCCAGAAAGAACGGCTCTTGCGAAAGCCAGCGCTGCGCGGCCTCGCGGTCGGCAAAGTCGATGGCCAGCAGGCTGCCCACCATGGTCTGGCCATCGTCGGCCAGCAGAGGGCCGGCGAACGCAATGCGCTCGGCCTGCTGCGCGAGATACGCCTTGTGTTCGGGGCGCACGCGCTGGCGCAGCTCGGCCGCACCGGGTTTGTCGAGCAGATGAAAGATGTAGATCATGGGCTTCTTACATGCGGGCCAGCCAGGTGGACAGGCCGGGGAACACGGCGAGGATGGCCAGCACGACGACCATGGCCAGCACAAAGGGGAAGGTGCCCGCAAAGATGTCGCGGATGGTGATGCTCGGGTCGTTGAGCGCGGACTTCACGGTGTAGACCGACACGCCGAAGGGCGGCGTGAGCAAACCGATTTCCACCGCCACCACGGTCAGCACGCCGAACCAGATCAGGTCCATGTGGAAGGCCGTGGCAATCGGCAGCACGATGGGCAACATGATCAGCATGATCGAGACCGAATCGATGATGCAGCCCAGCGCAATCACGATGGCCAGGTAGGCAATGAGAAAGCCCCAGGGGCCCAGGCCCATGTCGGTGATGGCGGTGGTGATGCCTGCAGGCATGCCGGTGAGCGCGAGCATGCGGCTGTAGAGCGAGGCCGCGATGATGAGGAACAGCACCGAGACCGAGACGTAGCCGGTTTCGGTGAGCACGTTCCACAGCTTGCGCCAGGTCAGGCGCCGGCGCACCAGCGCGATCACGAAGGCACCGGCCGCACCCACCGCGCCCGCTTCGGTGGGCGTGAAGAAGCCGCTGTACAGGCCACCGAGCACCAGCACCACCAGCGCCAGGATGGGGAAGAACTTCACCGCCGCGCTGCCCCCGGTTTCGGTGTCGGCCTGCTCGGCCGACTGCGGCGCACCGCTGGCATAGAGCTTGTGCGGCCAGACGTAGGCCATCAGCAGGATGAGGCCGGCAAAGGCCACGGCCATGAGCAAGCCGGGCAGCACGCCAGCCAGGAACATGCGGCCGATCGACTCTTCGGCCAACACGCCGTAGATGATCATCAGCAGCGACGGCGGGATCAGCATGCCCAGCACCGAAGAGCCCGCCACCACGCCCACGGAAAAGCGCGGCGTGTAGCCGTGGCGAATCATTTCGGGCGTGGCCACCTTGGTGAACACCGAGGCTGAGGCGATGGAAATGCCGGTGATGGCCGCGAACACCGCGTTGGCCCCGACGGTGGCCAGCCCCAGGCCACCGCGCAGGCGGCGCAGCAGCCACTGGAACACGTCAAACGTGTCGCGCCCCACCCCCGACACGCTCACGAACATGCCCATGAGCACAAACAGCGGCACCACACCAAAGAGGTAGTCGCGGATGGAGTCGTTGGCGGCCGCGCCCACAAAGCGCGCCGCGATCTCGGGCGACTTGAGCAGCCACACGCTCAGGAACGAGGTGACGATGAGCGCCACCCCGATGTGCATACCCACCACAATGGCCACCAGCATGAGGCCGATGGCCATGAAACCGATCATCAGCTCACTCATGGCGCGCACCTCCGACGGCCGGGGCGCTGGCGCTGCTGCGCAGGTCGTGCCAGGCCAGCAGCGCGTATTGCACCGCCGCGAGCACGCCACCCAGGGTGACCACCAGCGCCATGGGCCAGGTGGGGAAGGTGAACACGCCTTCAATGCCGATGAACTCGTCGTTGGTCCAGGCCTTCACCAGCAGGGGCCTTGTGGCATAGGCAATGACCGCGCAGGCAAACACCCCAAACAGCGAAAACAGCGCGCGCAGCCGCAGGCCGGCGCGCGGCCGCTTGAGCAGAAAGGGGTCGATGAACAGGTCGGCCCGGCTCATGCGCCCGTGCCGCAAGGTGCCGGGCAACTGCAGGAACACGATGACGATGATGGACGCGGCCACCAGCTCGGCCACGCCGTCGATGGGCTTGTTGAACGCGTTGCGCATGAACACGTCCGCGCACATCAGCACCATGACCAGGCCAATGACGATGGACCCCAGACCATTGAGCCCGTCGACCAGATGGCCGAACGGACTGCTGGGCACCGACGAAGCCGGCCCCTCCTCCAGATTGGTGTTGGCTTCGTAGCTCATGGTGGATCAGAGTCCCTTGTCCCAGTCGCGCACGGGCTTGGCGCCGCGCTTGCGCAGCTCTTCCATGTAGGTCTTCACGATCTGGGCGGACGGGCCGCGGTTGGCGTTGGCCTTGACCCAGTCGGCCGCGATGTTGGGCATGGTGTTGGCCCACTTTTCACGCTCGCCGGGGGCCATGGGCGCCACCTTCACGGGCACGCTTTGGCTCGCGCCCTGGGTCTGGATGCTCTTGAGCGCCGATTCGTAGCGCTGCATGAGCGTGTTGCCCAGCGCCTTCGAATACTCCAGGCCCACGTCCTTGATGATCTTCTGCACCTCGGGCGGCATCTTGGCGAACGTGTCCTTGTTCATGGCCATGCCGCCGTTGTAGAGCGCGCCGATGTCCACCGTGGTCACGTAGGGCGCCACTTCATAGATCTTGTTGGGCAGGATGCCGGTGGCAATGGAGATGGTGCCTTCGCTCACGCCGGTCTGGATGTCGGTGTAGTAGCTGGTGAGCGAGCCGTCCACCGCCACCGCACCCGAGCCGCGCAGCCAGGCACCCACCGCGCCGGGGGCCGAGATCTTCTTGCCGCTCAGGTCGGCGTAGGTGCTGATGGGCGTCTTGGTGAACAGGTGGTAGGTGTCCACACCCGATGCACCCAGGAAGACGAGGTTGTTGCGGTCCCACTCGGCCTTGAGGGCGGGCACCTTCTCGTTCATTTCGTTGGCCACTTCGAGCAGCATGCGCACGTCGCCCGTGGCAAACGGGGTGACGGTGGCGTATTGCGTGAGCGGCATCTTGGCCGACTCCAGGTTGGCAAACACCCAGCCCACATCGGCAATGCCTTCACCCACGCTGGAGAGCGTGGCGTTCATCTTGTAGAGCTGGCCGCCGTAGGCTTCCTTCCACTCGATCTTGTAGCCCTTGCCCAGCGCTTCCACGCGCTTGTTGACCTCGGGCACGAAGAGCGTGCTCATGAGGCCCACCCACGGCAAGGTGGTCGGGTGGCTGGAGGCGATGGTGAGCTTGAAGGTCTGCTGCGCGTGCGCAGTGCCCAGCCCGCTGGCCAGCAAGGAAGCACCGATGGCGGTGGCCAGGGCGGTGCGGTGGAAAAGGCGCTTGTTCATCTTCATGGTCTTTGTCTCCTGTCAGGTTGACTTCTTCACGGGGTTCAGCACGAAATCGAAATCGAGCGTGGTGGTGCCGTCGGGTTGTTTCACCCAATCGGCCACAAGGGACTGGCGCACACCGAAAACGGCGTCGGAGTCGAGGTAGGCGTCGCCATCGCGAAACACATGGGTGACCAGCGTCTCGTAGCCAGGCGCCTTGATCATGAAATGCAGGTGGGCCGGGCGCCATGGGTGGCGGGCCGTGGCGCGCAACATGTCGCCCACCGGGCCGTCGTCCGGGATCGGGTACGACTCGGCCACCACGCTCTGGAAGTGAAAGCGGCCGTCGGCACCGCTGCGCAACACGCCGCGGCCCTGTGCGTGGTCCAGGTCGGTGCGCTGCACGTCGTAGCTGCCCTCGGCATCGGCCTGCCACACATCGATGACGGCGTTGGCGATCGGCTCGCCCTGGATGCCGCGCACGCTGCCACGCACCTCGCAGGGCTCGCCCGCTGCACCGTTGGCCACGTTGTCGCCGTGCTCGTAGTGCGGTGCGCCTTCCACATGGAAGGGCCCGAACACCGTGGCCTCGGTGCAGCCCGCGGGCTTGTCGTTGTTCATGGCCACCGTGAGCATGGACAGGCCCAGCGTGTCCGAGAGCAGGATGAATTCCTGGCGCTGCTGGTCGCACTTGTGCCCGGTGGCGGTGAGGAATTCGATGCCTTTCATCCACTCGGCCTCGGTCAGCTGCACCTCACGCGCGAAGGCGTGCAGGTGCTGCACCAGGCTGGTCATGATCTGCTTGAGGCGGGGGTCCGGCGTGTGGGCCAGGCGCGCGAGCACGGCCTGCGTGATGTTGTACTGATCGAGGTTTCTCACGTGTTGTCTCCAGATCGCCTGCGGTGTGCTTGCAGTGCCGTCACAATGTAGAGCGTCGGGGAGCACACACCAATGCCTGCCACAAAAATGACTTTTTCTGCAGGTGGAACAAAGAAGAGACCATGGACCGCTGGACCGAGATCGAACTGTTCGTGCAGGTGGCCGAAACCGGCAGCCTGAGCCGCGCGGCCGAACTGCTGGACCTCTCCAACGCCAGCGCGAGCCGCCACCTCGCCGCCCTTGAAGAGCGCCTGGGTGTGCGGCTGGTGGAGCGCAACACGCGCCGCCTCTACCTCACCGACACGGGCCAGGAGTTCTTCCAGCGCGCCCGCACCATCCTGGCGGATTTGCGCGACGCCGAGTCCACCGTGAACGCCGCCGCGCTGAACCCCACAGGCGTGCTGCGCGTGACCGCGTCGCTGTCGTTTTCCATGCACCACATTGCGCCGCTGCTGCGCCAGTACACCGAGCGCTACCCCAACGTGACCGTGCATGTGGAGGCGGCCAACCGCTACCTGGACATCATCGACAACAACATCGACGTGGCCATCCGCAACCGCGAATACGAGCCCGACTCCAACATCACCATCCGCCGCCTGGCGGGCACGCGCCGCATTCTGGTGGCCGCACCGGCCTACCTGTCAAAGCACGGGGTGCCGCGCGACATTGAAGACCTGCACCGCCACAAGCTGCTGATCTACACGCACGCCAACAACCCCAACGAGCTGCGCTTCACGCGCGGCGACGAGCAGAAGACGATCAACGTCAAGGGCTTGCTGGAAAGCAACGACGGACAGATCCTGCGCGCGGCCGCGCTCGACGGCATGGGCATCCTGGTGCAGCCCAGCTACATCGTCTACGACGACGTGGTGGCCGGGCGGCTGGTGCCCATGCTCGACGACTGGGACCTGCCCCGCCTCACCGTCAACCTGGCCTACCCCAGCCGCAAGCACCTCAGCGCCAAGGTGCGCACCTTCATCGACTTCATGGCCGCGCACTTCGAGAAGATGGACTACGAGCGCAAGTGGACCGGCCAGTTCACGGTGTACTGAGCTTGTCGGGCTTGTAACCCAGCTGGCGCATGGCTGGCGCCAGCGACACAGCGGCCTTGTCGTAACCGTCCCAGGGCGAGTTGCCCTTGCGCATTCGCTGGTCCACGGTCTGCACCGTCCAGTGCGCACCGCCCGTGAGCCCCGCAAGTTCCGACCACGCCACCGGCACCGAGATGCCCAGACCGGGTCGCGAGCGGGCCGACCAGGCACTCACCGTAGTGGCGCCGCGACCGTTGCGCAGGTAGTCCGCAAAGATCTTGCCCACCCGGTTACGGGGGCCGCTCTTGGCCACGAAACGGTCGGGAATGGTCTGCGAGAGGTGCTGCACCACGGCCTGCGAGAAACCCTTGACCGCGTCCCAGCCATGCAGCCGTTTGATCGGCACCACCACGTGCAGACCCTTGCCACCGCTGGTCTTGAGGAACGCCGGCAGGCCGAGTTCCTTGAGCAGCACATGCACCAGTTCGGCGGCCTCCTGCACCTGCTGCCATGACACGCCTTCGCCGGGGTCGAGGTCGAAGGTCATGCGGTCGGGGCGCTCGATGCGGTCCTTGCGGGCATTCCAGGTGTGGAACTCGATCACGTTCATCTGCGCAGCCGAGAGCAGCCCTTTCGGCTGGGCCACTTCGATCAGGGGATCATGCCCCTCGTCCAGCTCGGGAGCGAGCAACGCCACGCCGTCCATGCGTGTCTTGTCCAGGTGCTTCTGGAAAAACAACTCGCCTTCCATACCGTCGGGCGCACGCACCAGCGCCACCGGCCGACCCTTGAGGTGCTCCATCATGAAGGGGCCAACCTTCTCGTAGTACTGCACGAGGTCCAGCTTGGTGAGTCCGCTGCCGGGGTCGATGACGCGTTCAGGGTTGGAGATCTTCATGGAGGTCACCGTCTTCGCTTCTTCTCGGGAAATGGCCACGGCCGACTTGTCGCCGCGCAGCCCCAGAAACACGCCGTGCCGCAGACGCCCTTCCTGCGTCCAGCCGGCAAACGACACCTCTGTCAGCAGGCAGGGCTCCACCCAATGGGGCTTGCCTTCGATCTTCGCAGTGCCGGCGAACGGGCGCTTGCTCGAGGCGAGCTTCTTCAGCGCACCGTGCAGCGACTGCAAGGTGCGCTCGTTGAAGCCCGAGCCCACATGGCCCACGAACTTCAAGGCACCTTCTTCGTCGTGCAGGCCCAGCAGCAGCGCACCGATGCCGTTGCGCGAGCCCTTGGGATCGGTGTAACCCCCGATCACGAACTCCTGGCGCTGGCCGCACTTGAGCTTGATCCAGTCGGTGTTTCGCCGGGACGCATAAGGCGCTTCCTTGCGCTTGCCGATGACGCCTTCGAAGCCCAGCTTGCAAGCCGAAGCGAGCAGATCGACCGATGGCGCGTCGAAGCTCTCGCTGAAGCGCAGCAGGTCGCTGGTGTGACCGTCCATCAGCGCGCGCAGGCGCTCCCGGCGGTCCTCCACAGGCAGCGGTCGCAGATCGAGCCCGTCGGCAAATGGCAGATCGAACAGCACGTAGACCATGCGACCCGACTCGGCAGCGTCGAAAGCATTCTGCAGGGCCTGGAAGTTCGGCACCCCCTCTTCGTCCACCACCATCACCTCGCCGTCGAGCCAACCCGATTTCAAAGGCAGCGACGCGACCTCTTTGGCCAGTTGCGGCATGCGCGCCGTCCAGTCGTGGCCATTGCGGGTGAACAGCCGAACGGCCTTGCCCTGTTTGCGCGCCAGCATGCGGTAGCCATCGAACTTGAGCTCCCACAACCAGTCGGCCGCCTCGGCAGGCTGCGCCTTGGCCAGGGTGGCGAGCTGGGGCGCAAGCTCGTCGGGCATGGCCGCCTTCTTCGCGCTGCTCGCCTTCTTCGCCCCGTTCACCTTCTTGGGTGTGGCTGCTTGCAGGCTGCTCACGCTGTCCGGTTGCTCTTCGACCACGTTGAACTCTTCGGCAGGCCGCTCGTGTTCGTCGTGCTCCTTGATGAGCAACCACGGCGTCCCTTTCCCGTTCGCATCGGCACGCATGCGCACCAGGGTCCAGCGCCCCTTGAGCTTGTGGCCATGCAGTTCGAACTTGAGCTTGCCGTCCCGGTAGCCTTCGGCCGCGTCGCCCAGCGGGGTCCAGTGCCCTTTGTCCCACACGATCACCTTGCCCGAGCCGTACTGCCCCGGCGGAATCTGGCCTTCGAAGGTGTTGTAGGCAATGGGGTGGTCTTCCACCTGCACGGCCATGCGTTTGTCCTTCGGGTCGTAGCTGGGGCCCTTGGGTACCGCCCAGCTTTTCATGGTTCCGTCGAGTTCCAGGCGCAGGTCGTAGTGCAGGCGGCTCGCCCAGTGCTTCTGGATCACGTAGTGAAGCGCGCCTTCACTGGTCTCGCCGCCCTCGGCGGGTTCGGGCGTGAGGGCGAAGTTGCGCTTCTTGCGGTAGAGCGCCAGCGCGTCCGCCACGGCCCTGCTCCTAGGCGGCGCGGCGCGCCGGCTTTTTGGCGGACGCCTTGCTGGCAGGTGCGGCCTTCTTCGCCGCAGGCTTCTTGCTCGCTGCCGCCTTGGTAGCGGGCGCGGCTTTGGCCGTGGGCAGCTCGGTCACCGATGCAGGCTTCTCCTTGGGGCTGCGCGCCGCACCCAGGCTGCGTTTGAGCAGGGCAGTCAGGTCGAGCACATTCGCACCCGTCGGAGCGCCCTCCGCCTTTTCCACCTTCGCCACGTCGGCCAGTTCGCCCTTGTTGGCCTTGATCTCCACCAGCTTGTTGATCTCGTCCGCGAACGAATTGCGGAACTCGTCGGCCTTCCAGGGCTGCGTCATGTCTTCGATGAGTTGCATCGCCATGGCCATCTCGGCATCCTTGATGCCCGCTGCCTTTACACCCAGGGGCGGCAGATCAAGCTGCTCGAAGGAACGAATCTCCCCGCCCCAGCGCAACAGGTTCAGGATAAGCGCGCGGCCGCAGGGAATGAGCACCGCGAGGTGTTGCTTGGTCTGGATCACCACCTTGGCCAGACCCACCTTTTTGCTCTTGCTCAGCGCCTCGCGCAGCAGGGCGTACACCTTTTCGCCGCGCTTGAGCGGCGCTGTGTAATAGGGACGCTCGAGGTACACAAAGGGAATTTCATCGGCATCGACGAAGGTCTCGATCTCGATCGTCTGCGTCACCTTGGGGAAGGCCGCGGCGATCTCTTCTGGCGACAGCAGCACGTAGCGGCCGTCCTCATACTCCACGCCTTTGACGATGTCGGCGCTGGCAATCTCCTTGCCGGTCACCTTGTTGATGCGCTTGTAGCCCACCGGATCCATGGACCGGCGGTCCAGCCAGTCGAAATCGATACCGGTGCTAACCGTGGCCGAGTACAGGCCCACAGGGATGTGCACCAGCCCGAAGCTGATGGCACCCTTCCAGATGGTGCGGGTGGAGGTGGGCCCCTGACCTTCGTCTGCCGCCTCCGCAGGGGGTGGCTTCTTGCTGCGTTCAGCCATGGCGAAATTCCTTCTCACGAGAGAGACAGGCAAATTAGCACCTCCACCCACAGTCCGGTGTAGGACAGCGCCCCATTGCTCAGGCGCGGATACTGGCCCCCACCATGACCGCCATCCAGACCCGCACCCTCCCCGACGAAGCTCTGCTCGCCAGGTACCGCGATGGGCGCTCATACACCGACTGCTACTCGGTGGACGTCGCCCATGTCGTGTCGCACGCGGCGTATGTCGAGGCCTTCTACACGTCGGCCGTCTTCAAGGTGGAACGGCAGTTGCTGGCCTGGTTCGTCTCGCGACCGGCCACCGATCAGCAGGCAAACGCGCTGGCCACGGGCCAGCTCGACGCATTCTCAGCCTGGACGGTGGAAGGCCGCAGCGCCAATCAGCTGCTTCTGTGTGACTTTCAGAACCGCACGCGGTCCTGGCTCATGACCTCAGCGGTCGAGGTGCAAGGCGCTCCCGGCACCCGCCTCTACTTCGGCTCTGCGGTGGTGCCGGTGGTGAGCCGGCGCACGGGCGAAGCCAGGATGGGGTTCGTGTTTCGCGCGCTGCTGGTGTTTCACCAGATCTACTCTCGCGTGTTGCTGCGTGCGGCGGCCTCCAGCCTGCAAAAGTAAGGCTCAACCCGGCCTGACTCCCTCGAACGCGTCCTGCAGCAACTGGCGGATGGCGCTGCGCTCCAGCGGCCGGGGGTTCGGGTACTGGTTGCTCATGGCGATGTCGCAGGCCTTGTCCAGATCGCCGGCCTTCATGCCGATGGCTTGCAGCGCCACCGGTGCGCCGTTGTCTTTCGCCAGGTCGTACACCGCCTGCGCCGCGCTGGCGCCGCCCAGCGCACGGCGGATGCGCGCCATGGCCTGCGGCGCGGCGGCGGCGTTGTAGGCCAGCGCGTGGGGCAGCACGATGGTGTGCGTTTCGGCGTGCGGCAGGTTGAAGCTGCCGCCCAGCGTGTGGCAGAGCTTGTGGTGCAACGACATGCCCACGGCGCCCAGCACCGCGCCGCAGAGCCAGGCGCCGTACAGCGCGTCGGATCGGGCCTGGGCATCGCTGGGCTGCGCGTGAATGCGCGGCAGCGCACGGCCGAGTGCGGCCATGCCCTCCTCGGCCATGAGGTCGATGATGGGGTTGGCGTCGGCGGCGTAGAGCCCTTCGGCCGCGTGCGCAATCGCGTTGATGCCGCTGGTGATGCTCATGCCCACGGGCAAGCCCAGCGAGAGTTCGGGGTCGTAGATGACGGTGCGGGGCAGCACGCGCGGGTCTTTGCCGGTTTTCTTCAGGCCGCCTTCGGTGATGCCGTAGATGGGCGTCATTTCCGAGCCGGCGTAGGTGGTGGGAATGGCCACGATGGGCAGGCCCGAGTCCAGCGCGATGGCCTTGCCCAGGCCGGTGGTGGAGCCCCCGCCGATGGCCACCGCGCAATCGGCGCCCAGGCTGCGGGCCAGCTCGCGGGCTTCGCGTGCGGTCTCGATCGGCACATGCATCACCGCGCGGTCAAAGATGCCGGCGGCCCGCGCGCCCAGCAAGGCGGCCACCTGCTCGGCGCTGGCGCGCTGCTCGGGCGTGCACAGCACCAGCGCGCGCTGCGACTGCAGGGCATCCATCTCGCGCGGCAACAAGGCCAGCGCGCCGGGGCCGAACACCACGCGCGAAGGCAGGCTCTGGTAGGTGAAGGTTTTCATCGGGCCAGCCCCGCGCTGCGTTCCACCGCCTTGATGATGGCCGCGTAGTCATCAGCCGCATCGCCCTGCGCTTGTGCAGCGACCATGAGCTGGCGGGTGGCGGCGGTCTGGGGCACCGGTGCTTCGCACGCGGCGGCTTCGGCCAGGATGAGGTCGAGGTCTTTGTTCATCTGCGTCACGGTGAAGGTGGGTGAAAAGTCGCGCTGCGAGAGCTGCACCGCCTTGGCTTTGAGAATGGGCGAGGCCACCGCGCTGGCACCCAGCACGGCCCACATGTCTTCCCACACCAGGCCGCCCTTCTGCCCAAGCGTGAGGCCTTCGGCCAGCATGGCGCTGGTCTGCGCAATCAGCAGGTTCACCACCAGCTTCATCAGCCGGGCCTGCTCGCCCTCCCCCAGGTAAAAGTGGTTGGGCCCCCAGCAGCGCAGCAGCGGCAGCAGGCGTTCGTGCGTGGCGCGAGGGCCCGAGGCCATCACCGTGAGCTGGGCGGCTTCGGCCATGTGGTTGTTGCCCGAGACGGTGGTGCGCAGGTACTCGACACCCGCCGCTGCACAAGCCTGCGCCACCTCGGCCGAGACGCGTTGCGACACCGTGCTCGTGTCCACATACACCGCACCCGGGCGCAAGGCGCCGGCCACGGCCAGCCCCACGGTGCGCAACGCGTCGTCGTGCGGCAGCGAGGAAATGACCACGCCGGCCTGGGCCAGCGCCTCGCTGCCCGCCGAGGGAAGGCCGCGCCCGGCGGCCAGGGCCAGGCGGGCCGGGTCGGGGTCGCTCACGGTCACGCTGTGGCCGGCAGCCTTGAGGTGCGCGGCCATGGGCAGGCCCATCTTGCCAACGCCAATGAAATGAATGGGCAGGTTCATGGGGTCTCCGTGTTCAGTGTGCGGTGGTGGGCAGGCCCAGGGCCTGCGTGATCTTGCGTCCGGACTGCGCCAGCCGCGCGAGCAGCGCGGGCATGCCGGCTTCAAGCAGCCGGCCTTCGCGCTTGCGCCAGCGGCCGGCCACCATCACGCTGTCGATGTTGGCCAGCGTGGTCTGCATCACCACCGTGCTCACCGGGTCGTGCACCGGTTGCATGTTGAGCATGTCGGCGCGCACGAGCACCAGGTCGGCCTGCTTGCCGGGTGCCAGGGTGCCGATGCGGTGCAGCTGCCCGAGCATGCGCGCACCTTCCACGGTGACCCAGGCCAGCGCCTCGCGCGTGGTGATGGTGGTGGTGGCCGGGATGTTGCCGTGCGCTTCGCGGTGGGCCACGTTGTCCAGGCTGCGCTGCATGCCCAGCGCGATGCGGGCCTGGCTGAGCATGTCGCCGCCCAGCACGCTCTCCAGGTCCACCCCGAGCGAGGGCGCGCGGCCCAGCGCGCGCAGGCGGCCGGTGAGCGGGTGGCCGTGGCCCTGCGTCATTTCGTTTTCGGGCGCCGCCGAAAAGCTCATGCCCAGCGCGCAGAAGCGCGCCAGCTGCGCGTCGCTCAGCGCGTGGCCGTGCACGATGTTGATGTGTTCGCCCAGCAGCCCCGCGGCCTCCAGGCGCTCCCAGCCATCGGGCGTGCGCGCAGGCCCGCCGCCCTGGTGCAGCGAGGCGATGATGCCCAGCTCGCGCGCCATGCGGAAGTCGTGCAGGGCAACCTCCAGCGTGCTGTAGTGGGGCCCGAGCACCGCCGCATGGATGTTCAGCAGCGGCTCGCCCGCGTGCGCCTTCAGGAGCCGCTCCACTTCCGCGCGGGGGTGGGGCCGTTCCCAGAACGGCGTTTCACCGGGGCGCGGATCGGGCTTGGGCGTGCCGTGAAAAAACGCCGCGCGGATGCCCGATTGCAGCAGCGCGGCCACCGCCGCGTCGCTGTGCGCCGGGGTGGGGTTGTTGTGGCACCAGTCCACCAGCGTGGTGGTGCCGGTGTTGAGCTGGTTGAGCGCACCCACCAGCGTGGCCATGTGCAGGTCGTCCGGGGTGAACACGGTGGCCAGGCCAGCGTGCATGTGCTGAAAGTACTGCAGCAGCGTCCAGTTGGCCGCCACGCCGCGCAGCGCCGTCTGCCAGGTGTGCATGTGCGCGTTCACCAGCCCGGGAATGGCGATGCAGCCGCTGGCGTCCACCACCTGCGCACCCTCGACCACCAGGCCCGGCGCGATCTGCTCGATGCGGTCCCCCGTGACCAGGATGTCGGCCACGGGCAGATCGCCCTGCGTGTCCATGGTGATCACGGTGGCGCCACGGATCAGCGTGCGCTCGGTGTTCAAGGCGGTCTCCTGCGTGTTCTGGGTGCTGCGGCCATCGGCGCCGAGTGTGTCGCCCTGCCCGCCTGCCATCAACGGGCCCGCTGAAATTCAGTTTTCCGCCGAGGGGAATGTGGCTGCGCCGTGGCAGCCGCTTTCGCTGACAGAATCGCAACCGGCCCGCGCTCCGCGCGCCACGCACCCAGCAGGAGACCCCCTTGATCAACAAGATAGCCGCCTCAATCGCCGAGGCGCTCACGGGCATTGAAGACGGCGCCACCGTGCTCATTGGTGGCTTTGGCACCGCCGGCATTCCGGGCGAACTCATCGACGGTCTCATCGACCACGGCGCGCGCGAGCTCACGGTGGTGAACAACAACGCCGGCAACGGCGACACCGGCCTGGCCGCGCTGCTCAAGACCGGGCGCGTGCGCAAGGTCATCTGCAGCTTTCCGCGCCAGGCCGACAGCCACGTGTTTGACGGCCTGTACCGCAGCGGCCAGCTTGAGCTCGAACTCGTGCCCCAGGGCAACCTGGCCGAGCGGCTGCGCGCCGCGGGCGCGGGCATCGGCGCCTTCTTCACGCCCACCGGCTTTGGCACCGAGCTGGCAAACAACGCCGATGGCAGCCCAAAGGAAACCCGCGTGATCAACGGACGGGCCTACGTGCTGGAGTACCCGATCTTTGGCGACGTGGCGCTCATCAAGGCCGAGCGCGGCGACCGCTGGGGCAACCTCACCTACCGCAAGGCCGCGCGCAACTTCGGGCCGGTGATGGCCACCGCCGCGAAGCGCACCATCTCCAGTGTGTACGAGATCGTTGAACTCGGCAGCTTCGACCCCGAAGCGGTGGTCACCCCCGGCATCCACGTGAGTGCGGTGGTGCAGATTCCCCGCGTGGCCACGCAGGCCGGCGGCTTCAAGAACGCTGCGTGAGGACCCGACCATGAGCTACACCCGACGCACCAAAGACGAACTCGCCCGCCGCGTGGCGCAAGACATCCACGACGGCGCCTACGTGAACCTGGGCATTGGCCAGCCCACGCTGGTGGCCAACCACCTGCCCGCAGGCATTGAGGTGGTGCTGCACAGCGAGAACGGCATCCTGGGCATGGGCCCCGCACCGGCGGCCAGCGAAGAAGACTACGACCTCATCAACGCCGGCAAGCAGCCGGTGACGCTGCTGCCCGGTGGCGTGTACTTTCACCACGCCGACAGCTTCGCCATGATGCGCGGCGGCCACCTGGACATCTGCGTGCTCGGCGCCTTCCAGGTGTCGGCCACGGGCGACCTGGCCAACTGGAGCACCGGCGAAGCGGGCTCCATTCCGGCGGTGGGCGGTGCGATGGATCTGGCCATCGGCGCCAAGCAAACCTGGGTGATGATGGACCTGCTCACCAAGCAGGGCGCCAGCAAGGTGGTGGCGCAGTGCAGCTACCCGCTCACAGGCATTGGCTGCGTCAAGCGCATCTACAGCGACCTGGCCACGCTGGCCTGCACACCACAAGGCCTGAAGCTCATCGACAAGGTCGATGGGCTGGAGCACGCCGAGCTGGAGCGGTTGCTGGGGTTGCCGGTGGCGGCATAAGGGCCGCTGGCGCGGCGGGCCCGCGAGGGCCATCAGGAACCTTTGCCGAGCCCCCGGTCTCCACCCCATTCGCTCGTGCGCCTTTGGGGGTGAGGAGCTCAACCCATCGACAAAGGACAGCCGTGGGAGTGGAAGACCGGGACTGGTACCGCGAAGCCCAGCGCGACAGAGACAAGGCCGAACGCAGCACCGCAGCCACCGCGCGGTGGGGCGCGTTGTGGATGCTGCTCTTCTGGGTCGGCCTCGGTGCCGCCCTGTACACCGGCTTCTCGTATGTCGAGGGCCAGCGCAGCGCACGCCAGACACCCTTTGCCACCAACGCCCAGGGCGAGGTCGTGATCACGCGCGGCAGGGACGGCCACTTTCGCCTGCCCGGCACCGTGAACGGCCAGCCGGTGCAGTTTCTGGTGGACACCGGCGCCAGCATGGTCACGGTGAGCTCAGCCTTCGCCCAGCAAGCCGGCCTGCAAGGCGGCCAGCGCGTGACCTTCAACACCGCCAACGGCCCCTTGCCAGGCCGGGTGCTGCGCGACGTGCCCGTGTCTGCCGGCCCTTTCACCGTGGGCGGCACCTCGGTCGGCATCGGCCTGGAAACGGGTGACGATGCCTTTGCGCTGCTGGGGCAAAGCTTTTTGTCCCGCTTCGACATCGAGCTCAAGGGGCCGCAGATGGTGCTGCGGCTTCGCGAGCGGCCGTGAGCCTACAGATGTTTAAGTAATAAACAACCAAAAAACCATTCGTTCCTTATCTGTGGCTTTGCCGGGATCATCCGCCATCCCTTCAACAACGCCCCCGAGGAACGCATGACCACCCGCCGCCAGCTCATTCAGGCTTTTGCCGCCACCGCCCTCACCGCCAGCGCCCTCTCGGCCGTGGCACAGCCTGCCCCGGTGACGCTGCTCAACGTGTCGTACGACCCGACGCGTGAGCTCTACGTGGAATACAACGCCGCCTTCACCAAGTTCTGGAAGGCCAAGACCGGCCAGGACGTGACCATCAAGCAAAGCCATGGTGGCTCCGGCAAGCAGGCCCGTTCCATCATTGACGGCCTGGACGCCGACGTGGCCACGCTCGCCCTGGCAGGCGACACCGACGCCCTCCACACCAACGGCGGCTGGATCCCGAAAGACTGGCAGAAGCGCCTGCCCCTCAACAGCACGCCCTACGCCTCCACCATCGTGCTGGTCACCCGCGCCGGCAACCCCAAGAACATCAAGGACTGGGACGACCTGATCCGCGCGGACGTCAAGGTGATCACCCCCAACCCCAAGACCTCCGGCGGCGCACGCTGGAACTACCTGGCCGCCTGGGAATTCGCCAAGCGCAAGTACGGCAGCGACGACAAGGCCAAGGAGTTCGTGGGCAAGCTCTACAACAACGTGCCCGTGCTCGACACCGGCGCGCGGGGCTCCACCATCACCTTCTCGCAGCGCAACCAGGGCGACGTGCTGATCGCCTGGGAAAACGAGGCTTACCTGCTGGAAAAAGAGTTCGGCAACAAGGTCGACTTCGTCTACCCGTCGCTCTCCATCCTGGCCGAGCCGGCCGTGACGCTCGTGGACAAAAACGTGGACAAGAAGGGCACGCGCGCCGTGGCCCAGGCTTACCTGGAATACCTGTACACCGAAGAAGCGCAAGACATCATCGGCAAGCACTTCTACCGCCCCACCTCGGCCAAGGCCCAGGCCAAGTACGCCAAGCAGCTGCCCAAGATCAACCTGTTCAAGATCGAAGACGCGTTCGGCGGCTGGGAGAAGGCAGCCAAGGTGCACTTCTCTGACGGCGGCAGCTTCGACCAGATCTACACCAAGAAGTAAGCCGCACCCGCTGTCACACCCTCCACGCATTCAGGAACCCGCACCGTGTCCATTCTCTTGATCGCCGGCAGCCCGTCCGAGCATTCGCGCTCGGCCGCCTTGCTCGACGCGGTGTCCGAACGCCTGGGGCTGCGCCACGCCCTCATTGACCGCCTGCACATCCGCGACCTGTCGCCGCAGGCCTTGCTGCTGGCGGATGTGACCCACAAGTCCATCCGCGCGGCGGTGAGCCAGGTGGAGACGGCGCGCGCCATCGTGGTTGCCACACCGGTCTACAAGGCCGCATACAGCGGGGTGCTCAAGGTCTTCCTGGACCTGCTGCCCCAGTCCGCCCTCAAGGGCAAGGTGGTGCTGCCGCTGGCCACCGGCGGCAGCCCGCACCACATGCTCGCGCTCGACTACGCGCTGCGCCCCGTGCTGCAGTCGCTCGCCGCGCACCACATTCTTCCCGGGGTCTACGCCACCGACGCGCAGATCCCCAAAGACACCGAAGGCCAGTACCACGTCGGCCCCGACATTGGCACCCGACTGGACGACGCCGTGCACACCCTGCTGCACGAAGGCTTGCGAATGCCATTGACGGCCGGGTTCGCGCCCGTGCCGTTTGCCCAGGTGCGATGTAGCGTCTGACCCGCTGCGAGCCGGGACCACCCGGCCGATCTCGCCCGCATCCCATTCGTTTTTTTCAGCCACCGCGCAGGTGGCCTGGACAGCTGTTGCCTGCGCTTCGCCACAGAGGATTTGTCATGAGTGAACTGTTTCAACACCACCCCGAGGCCGGCGCCCCCGCCACGCCTTCGCGCTTTGCCCGCCTGCGCCAATGGGCACTGGGCTTTCTGGTTTTCGTGATCGCCGCTTTCGGGCTGGCGCTGTTGCTGCTGCCTGTGCCCCAAGCCAAGGCGCAAGGCAAAGGCGAGTTGCGCATTGGCTACCAGAAGTCGGCCAGCCTCTTTGTGTTGCAGAAGGCCCAGGGCTCGCTGGAGAAAAAGCTCGCCCCGCTGGGCTTTGGCGTGAAGTGGGTTGAATTCCCGGCCGGCCCTCAGTTGCTCGAAGGCCTGAACGTGGGCGCGGTCGACGTGGGCTATGTGGGCGAGGCGCCCCCCATCTTTGCGCAGGCCGCCGGCGCGCAGTTCGTCTACTTCGGTTTCGATCCGGCCGCACCGCGCGCTGAAGCGATCCTGGTGACCAAGGACTCGCCGATCAAGTCGGTGGCAGACCTCAAGGGCAAAAAGGTCGCACTCAACAAGGGCAGCAACGTGCACTACCTGCTGGTGAAGCAGCTGGAGAAGCACGGCCTGAAGATCACCGACATCGAACCCGTTTACCTCGCACCGGCCGATGGCCGTGCCGCCTTCGAGAGCAAGCGCGTGGACGCCTGGGTCATCTGGGACCCGTTCCAGGCCGCCGCAGAAAAAGCCACCGGCGCCCGTGTGCTGGCCGACGGCACGGGTGGCGTGGTCAACAACTACCAGTACTACCTGGGCGCCCGCAACTTCGTCGCCAAGAACCCCAAGGTGATCGAGGCGCTGTTCGAAGACTCTGTGTCACAAGGCATCTGGCTCAAGAAGAACCTGCGCCAGGCCGCCGAGCTGATTGCGCCGCTGCAAGGCCTGCCGGTGGAAGTGGTGGAACTCGCGCTGCAGCGCTACGAGTTCAACGTCAAGCCGATCACACCCGCCGTGGCCGCCGACCAGCAAAAGATCGCCGACACCTTCTTCGATTTGAAGCTGATCCCCAAGGCCATCAAGATCAGCGAAGCGGTGGTGGTCTCGCAGCCCTGAGCGGCTCGACGACAAGGAGCTCGCCATGGCCAAGCCCTTCAACGCCACCGACCTGCGCCGCCACATCGCCCGCCTGCTCGCCGTCACTGCGGCCTCCTGGAGCATGGCCACCGCCCAACTCACCCCCCCACGCCTGGGCTGAAGCCCAGCCGGGCTGCGCCCTCCGAACCACCCTTTCCCTGCCCACACCATGTCCCTGAACATCTTCTGGTTCATCCCCACCCACGGCGACAGCCGCTACCTTGGCACTGCCGAAGGCGCGCGCGCGCTCAACCACGACTACCTCAAGCAAGTGGCGCAAGCCGCCGACAGCCTGGGCTACGAGGGCGTGCTCATTCCCACCGGCCGCTCGTGCGAAGACCCCTGGGTGGTGGCCGCCAGCCTGCTGCCCGTGACACAGCGCCTGAAGTTCCTGGTGGCCGTGCGCCCCGGCCTGCACCAGCCCGCGCTGGCAGCGCGCATGGCGGCCACGTTCGACCGGCTCTCGGGCGGGCGCCTGCTCATCAACCTCGTGACCGGTGGCGACCGCGCCGAACTCGAAGGCGACGGCGTGTTCCTGGACCACGCCCAGCGCTACGAACAATCGGCCGAGTTCATCCGCATCTGGCGCGAGATCCTCACGCGCAGCCACCACGGCGACACCTTTGACTACGACGGCGAGCACCTGCAGGTGAAAGGCGCCAAGCTGTTCTTCCCGCCGCTGCAGCAGCCGTATCCGCCGGTGTACTTCGGCGGCTCGTCGGAAGCGGCCCACGAGCTCGCGGCCGAGCAGGTCGACACCTACCTCACCTGGGGCGAGCCCCCGGCCGAGGTGGCGAAGAAAGTGGCCGACGTGAAGGCGCGCGCCGCGAAGCACGGCCGCACGGTCAAGTTCGGCATTCGCCTGCACGTGATCGTGCGCGAGACCGAAGAAGAAGCCTGGGCCGATGCCGATCGCCTGATCAGCCGCCTGGACGACGAGGTGGTGAACAAGGCGCAGGCGGCCTTTGCCAAGATGGACTCCGAAGGCCAGCGCCGCATGGCCGCGCTGCACGCCGGTGGCGCCAAGCGCACCCGCGAGGCGCTGGAAATCAGCCCCAACCTGTGGGCGGGCGTGGGCTTGGTGCGTGGCGGCGCGGGGACGGCCCTGGTGGGCAATCCGCAGCAGGTGGCTGCGCGCATTGAAGAGTACGCCGCACTCGGCCTGGAGAACTTCATCTTCTCGGGCTACCCGCACCTGGAAGAGGCCTACCGCTTTGCCGAGCTGGTTTTCCCGCTGCTCTCGCGCAGCGTGCAGAAGAAGCTGCCGGGCCAGGTGCTCACCGGCCCGTTTGGCGAGACCGTGGCCAACGTCTTCGTGCCGCGCGCGGCGCAGAGCTGAGGACTTTGGCCATGAGCATCCATTCCATCAACCATGTGCAGCTCGCCTTTGCGGCGGGCGAACAAAGCCGCGTGCGCCACTTCTATGGCGACCTGCTCGGTTTGAAGGAATTCAAGGCCGGCGGAGGCAACACCTTGCGCTTTTATGCCGGTGCGCAGCGCGTGGACCTCGTGCCCGTGCCGCAATGGTCGGGCACGCCCGCGCCATCGCACCTGGCCTTCGAAGTGCAGAACCTCCCGGGCTTTCGCGCGAAGTTGATCGACGCCGGGTTCGCCATCGACGAGAGCCGCCCGCTCGGCGGCCACCTGCGCTTTTACGTGAACGACCCGGCGGGCAACACGCTGGAGTTCCTTGAACCCGACCTGTCCCAGGAACACAACGCATGACGACCACACAGACTTTCCGAGAAGCACCGGTCACCCCGGTGCCCGACACCATCGACGCGCCTGGCTGGGGTTTCCTGCCCACGCGGCCACTGGGCCCGCTGCTGGGCCAGGCGCTGCGCGCCGTGGGGCAACGCTTCCTGCCCTGGCTGGTGCCGGTGTTGCTGCTGGTGGTGTGGCAGCTGTCCTCTTCGCTGGGCTGGCTGTCTACCCGCGTGCTGCCGGCGCCCAGCGCGGTGGTGGCGGCGTTCTGGACGCTCGCTGTCTCGGGCGAACTCTGGACGCATGTGAAGGTCAGCGCAGGCCGCGCCTTGATCGGCCTGGCCATTGGCGGCGGCCTGGGCCTGCTGCTGGGCCTGCTCACCGGCTCGGTGCGCTTCTTTGAAACCCTGCTCGACTCCAGCGTGCAGATGGTGCGCAACATCCCGGCGCTTGCGCTCATCCCGCTGGTGATCCTGTGGTTCGGCATCGACGAGGCCGCCAAGCTGTTCCTGATCTCCGTGGCGGTGTTCTTCCCGATCTACCTCAACACCTTCCACGGCATTCGCAACGTGGACCCGGGCCTGATCGAAATGGGGCGCACCTACGGCCTCTCGCGCTGGGGCCTGTACACGCAGATCATCCTGCCCGGTGCGCTGTCGTCCATCCTGGTCGGCCTGCGCTTCTCGCTCGGCCTGATGTGGGTGATCCTGATCGTGGCCGAGACCATTTCCGCGCAGGCCGGCATTGGCTACCTGACCATGAACGCACGCGAGTTCCTGCAAACCGACGTCGTGCTGGTGGGCATCCTGCTTTACGCGGCGCTGGGCAAGCTGGCCGACGTGTTCGCTCGCTCCCTCGAACGCTATTGGCTGCGCTGGCACCCCGGCTATCAGGCCGCCTGATTCCACCCCACACAAAGGCAACGCATGAAATTCCTCTACGCGCACTTGTCCCGACGCGCCGCACTGGGCGCTATCGGTTCCCTCGCCGCCGGCGCCGCGCTGGCCCAATCCAACAGCCCTCGCACCGTGCGCCTGGGCTACCAGAAGTCGTCCACGCTGGTCGCTGTGCTGCGGCTGCAGGGCACGCTGGAGCAGCGCCTGGCGCCGCTGGGCGTGGCGCTGAGCTGGCACGAGTTCACCAGCGGCCTGCCACTGCTCGAAGCGCTCAACCTGGACAACATCGATGTGAGCGCCGACGTGGCCGACACCGTGCCGGTATTTGCGCAGGCCGCCGGTGCGCAGCTCACCTTCGTCGCACAGGAAGCGCCCTCGCCCACCGCGCAGGCCATCCTGGTGCGCGCCGATTCGCCCATCAGGAGCGTGGCCGAGCTCAAGGGCAAGCGCGTGGGCTTTGCCAAGGCCGCCGGCGTGCACTACCTGCTGATCGCAGCGCTGGAGAAAGCCGGCCTGTCGTTCAACGACATCGAACCCGCCTACCTCACGCCGGCCGATGGCCGCGCCGCCTTCGAGCGTGGTTCGCTCGATGCCTGGGTGGTCTGGGACCCGTTCCTCACGGCGGCGCAGAAGCAGGCCGGCGCGCGCGTGCTGGCCGACGGCACCGGGCTGGCCTCTTACCAGCGCTACTACCTGGCCAGCACGCGCTTTGCGCAGGCCCGGCCCGACGTGCTCGGCGTGCTCTACACCGAGCTCGAAAAAACCGGCCGCTGGGTGAAGCAGAACCCCAAGGAAGCCGCCGCGCTGCTCGCCCCCTTCTGGGGTCTGGACGCCGCCATCGTCGAGCAGGCCAATGGCAAGCGCAGCTACGCCGTGCGCCCCGTCACGCCCCAGAACATCGTCGAGCAACAAAAGATCGCCGACACCTTCCTGGCCGAGAAGCTGCTGCCGCGGCGCGTCAACGCAGTGGATGTGCCGCTGTTCAAACCACAGGGCTGACGCATGACCACCACCCCAGCCGTTCGCCCTGAGCCTGTCGAAGGGCTCGCCCAGGCCAGGGCCGATGCCGCTTCCGGCGTGCGCGTGCAGTTGCGGCACCTGAGCAAGCGCTACGGCGCGCGCGAGGTGCTGCGCGACAACCAGCTCACCATCGAACCCGGCGAGTTCGTCGCCATCGTCGGCCGCAGCGGTTGCGGCAAGAGCACGCTCTTGCGCCTGGTCGCGGGTCTTGAAAAGGCCAGCGGCGGTGAACTGCTGCTGGACGGCCAGCCGGTGAACGGCCTGCATGAAGACACGCGCATCATGTTTCAGGACGCACGCCTGCTGCCCTGGAAACGCGTGATCGACAACGTCGCCCTGGGCCTGCCCAAAGAGCGCCGCAAGGACGCCGAGGCCGTGCTCGGTCAGGTCGGCCTGGGCGACCGCCTGGGCGACTGGCCCGCCAAGCTCTCCGGCGGTCAGCGCCAGCGCGTCTCGCTCGCGCGTGCGCTGGTGCACCGGCCCCAGCTCCTGCTGCTTGACGAGCCGCTGGGTGCGCTCGACGCGCTCACCCGCATCGAGATGCACGAGCTCATTGAAGGCCTGTGGAAGCGCCACGGTTTCACCGCCCTGCTCGTCACGCACGACGTGCAGGAAGCCGTGGCCCTGGCCGACCGCGTGATCCTGATCGAAGACGGCGCCATCGCGCTGGACGAGCGCGTGCCGCTGGTGCGCCCACGCTCGCGCGGCGACGCCACGTTTGCCGCCATCGAAAAACGCATCCTGGACCGCGTGCTGCAGGTGCCCGACCTCGACCAGCCTTCCACCGACGCCCCCTGGCCGCCCGCACCTGCCCACGCGCTGCGCTGGGCGGTCTGAATCCCTTTTTCCAACTGCAACCCCACTGAAAGAAACCATGTCCATTCAAGCCATCAACGTGCGCAACCAGTTCAAAGGCAAGGTCCGCGAAATCATCCAGGGCGATGTCGTCTCCGAAGTCGATGTCGAAACGCCCTGGGGCATCGTCACCTCCGTCATCACCACGCGTTCGGTGAAAGACCTCGACCTGAAAGTCGGCTCGGAAGTGGTCGCACTCGTGAAGTCCACCGAAGTCTCCATCGCGAAGCTGTGAGCACCTCCCTGCGCCGCTTCGCGGCTTCCCTCCTCTCTGGCGCGCCTGTGGCGCTGGGAGGAGGGACGACACCTTAGGCCCGGCAAAGCCGGTTCCTCGGTGTCCCTTGACCCGTCCCCTCCATTCGTGGCATTTCCTTGTGATCCTTCTCGACAACATTCACCAGACCTACCGCGGCCCGAAAGGGCCGGTGCATGCCCTGCGGGGCGTGGACCTGCACATCCGCAGCGGTGAGGTCTTCGGCGTGATCGGGCGCAGCGGCGCGGGCAAGAGCTCGCTGGTGCGCACCATCAACCTGCTCAACCGGCCCAGCCAAGGCACGGTGACCGTGGCCGGCCGTTCCCTCACCACGCTGAACGCCGCCGGCCTTCGTGCAGCCCGGCGCGACATCGGCATGATCTTTCAACACTTCAACCTGCTGACCTCGCGCACGGTGTTCGACAACGTGGCCCTGCCCCTCGAACTCGCCGGCCTCTCGCGCCACCAGATCAAAAGCCGCGTGAACCCGCTGCTCGAACTCGTGGGGCTGGGCACCCTGGCGGACCGGTACCCCGCGCAGATCAGCGGCGGGCAGAAACAGCGGGTGGGCATCGCCCGTGCGCTGGCCAGCCAGCCCAAGGTGCTGCTCTCCGACGAAGCCACCTCGGCACTCGACCCCGAAACCACGCGCGCCATCCTGGCGCTGCTGCAGCAGATCAACCGCGAGCTGGGCCTCACCATCGTGCTCATCACGCACCAGATGCAGGTGATCAAGCAGGTCGCGCACCGCCTGGCGGTGATGGAGGCCGGCCAGATCGTCGAGCAGGGCGAGGCGCTGCACGTCTTCAGCCAGCCGCAGAACGAAGTCACGCGCAGCCTGCTCGATGACGTGGTACCGCGCGAACTGCCGGCCAACGTGCTCGAGCGCGTGCGCGCCCTGCTCGGCGTGCCGGGCCAACCGCCGGCGAGCCTGCTGCGCCTGGTGTTTGCCGGCGTCGAGTCCGACCAGCCCTTGCTCAGCGATCTGGTGCGCCGCTTCGGGCTGGACCTGAACATCGTGCACGGCCAGATCGACGAGGTGCAGGGCCACCCGTTTGGCACGCTGGCTGTGTTGGCCAGCGGTGCGCGCGAGCAGCTCACGGCCGCCGTGGGTCACCTTCGCGGTGCGGGCGTGCAAGTGCAGGAGGTGGCCTGTGCTTGAACAGCTGCAAACCTGGTTCCCGCCGGCGCTGCTCGACCTCTTCGTGCTCTCGTTCGGGGAGACGCTGGTGATGGTGGGCATCTCGGGCTTCGTGGGCGCGCTCATTGGCGTGCCGCTGGGCGTGCTGCTGCGGCTGACCGACCACGGTGGCGTGCTGCAAAACGCGGCATTCAACCGCACGGTGGGCGGCGTCGTGAACGCCGTGCGCTCCACGCCTTTCATCATCCTGCTGGTGGCCATCATTCCGTTCACGAGACTCATCACGGGCTCGTCCATCGGCACGGCCGCGGCCGTGGTGCCGCTCACCATTGCCGCCGCGCCCTTCATTGCGCGCCTGGTGGAAACCTCGCTGCGCGAGGTCGACAGCGGCCTGATCGAAGCCGCGCAAGCCATCGGTGCCACCACCTGGCAGATCGTCTTCAAGGTGCTGCTGCCCGAGGCCGTGCC
Source organism: Synechococcus sp. UW140 (assembly GCA_943371335.1). Taxonomy (GTDB): domain Bacteria; phylum Pseudomonadota; class Gammaproteobacteria; order Burkholderiales; family Burkholderiaceae_C; genus Hydrogenophaga. The sequence goes on from CALRUK020000005.1 coordinate 89,117, forward strand.
CGGCATCGTGGCCGGCTTCACGATCACCCTGGTCAGCCTCACCGGCTACTCGGCCATGGCCGGCGCCATCGGTGGCGGCGGCCTGGGCGACCTCGGCATCCGCTACGGCTACCAGCGCTTCCTGCCCGAGGTGATGCTGGCCGTGGTAGTGCTGCTCATCGTGTTCGTGCAGGCCGTGCAAAGCCTGGGCGACTGGCTGGTGCGCCGGCTCAACAAGAAATGAAACACCCCCCTGCGCCGCTGCGCGGCTTCCCCCCTCTGTGGCGCGCCTTCGGCGCTTCGAGGGGGGACGGCATCTTGGGCCGGCGCAGCCGTCCCTTGATGCCTCTGGAATCTGGCACGCGCTGCGGCACTTTGAAAGCTTTCACCCACCACAAGGAACCCTGAAATGATCAAACGGCGACTGCTCCAATCCACCCTGGCCCTGTCTCTGGCGGCGGCTTTCTCGCTGCCTGCGCTGGCGCAGGACAAACCGCTGAAGATCGGCGTCACCGCCGGCCCGCACGCGCAGATCTTTGAACAGGTGAAGAAGGTCGCTGAAAAAGACGGTCTGAAGATCCAGATCGTCGAGTTCAGCGACTACGTGCAGCCCAACGCCGCCCTGGCCGCCGGCGACCTGGATGCCAACAGCTACCAGCACAAGCCCTACCTGGACAACCAGATCAAGGACCGCGGCTACAAGTTCGTGCCCGTGGGCTACACGGTGAACTTCCCCATCGGCATCTACAGCAAGAAGATCAAGAGCCTGAAAGACCTGCCCGAGGGCGGCAAGGTCGGCATTCCCAACGACCCCACCAACGGCGGGCGCGTGCTGCTGGTGCTGCAAGACCAGGGCGTGATCAAGCTCAAGCCCGAGGCCGGCCTCCGGGCCACGCCGCTGGACGTGACCAGCAACCCCAAGAAGCTGCGCTTCGTGGAACTCGACGCCGCCCAGCTGCCGCGCTCGCTGGACGACCTGGACGCCTCGGCCATCAACACCAACTACGCGCTCTCCGCCGGCCTCTCGCCCGCCAAGGACGCGATTGCCCAGGAAAGCGCCAAGAGCCCCTACGTCAACCTGATCGCCGTGCGCGAAGCCGACAAGGACAAGCCCTGGGTCGCCAAGCTGGTGAAGGCCTACCAGTCACCCGAGGTCAAGAACTTCATTCAGACCGAGTTCAAGGGCTCGGTGCTCGCCGGCTTCTAACCACAGCCCACACCTGTCCGGGCCGGGCTGCGCAGGCCCGCCCCTTTGCACACAAGGAGACCCTCATGTCCACGAACTGGAAATTCGATACCCGCTCGGTGCACGCCGGCTACCGGCCCGACCCCACCACCAAGGCGGTGGCCGTGCCTATTTACCAGACCGCTGCCTACGCCTTTGACAGCGCGCAGCATGGTGCCGACCTGTTCGACCTCAAGGTGCCCGGCAACATCTACACGCGCATCATGAACCCGACGCAGGACGTGCTGGAGCAGCGCATCGCGTCGCTGGAAGGTGGCATTGCCGCACTGGCGCTGGCCTCGGGTCAGGCCGCCGTCACCTACGCCATCCAGACCATTGCCGAGGCCGGTGACAACATCGTCTCCAGCACCGCGCTGTACGGCGGCACCTACAACCTGTTCGCGCACACGCTGCCGCAGTTCGGCATCACCACGCGCTTTGCCGACCACCGCCACCCTGCCAGCTTCGAGCCGCTGATTGACGAGCGCACCAAGGCCATCTTTGTCGAGTCCATCGGTAACCCGCAGGGCAACATCACCGACATCGCGGCGGTGGCGGCCATTGCGCACAAGCACGGCGTGCCCCTGATCGTGGACAACACGGTGGCCACGCCCTACCTGCTGCGCCCCATCGAGCACGGCGCCGACATCGTGGTGCAGTCCCTCACCAAGTACCTCGGCGGCCACGGCACCAGCATCGGTGGCGCCATCATCGACAGCGGCAAGTTCCCCTGGAGCGAGCACAAGGCGCGCTTCAAGCGCCTGAACGAACCCGACCCGAGCTACCACGGCGTGGTCTACACCGAAGCCCTCGGCCCGGCAGCCTACATCGGCCGTGCGCGCGTGGTGCCCCTGCGCAACACGGGCGCGGCCATTTCACCGTTCAACGCTTTCCTCATCCTGCAAGGCATCGAAACCCTCTCGCTGCGGCTGGACCGCATCAACGCCAACACACTGCGCGTGGCCCGCCATCTGGAGAGCCACGCCAAAGTGCAGTGGGTCAACTACGCCGGCCTGCCCAGCCACCCCGACCATGCGCTCGCCCAGAAGTACCTGGGCGGGCACGCATCGGGCCTGCTCACCTTTGGCGTGAAGTCGGCCGCCGGCGAAGGCCGCGCCGCAGGCGCGCGCTTCCTCGATGCGCTGCAGCTCTTCACCCGCCTGGTGAACATTGGCGATGCCAAGTCGCTGGCCACGCACCCCGCATCCACCACGCACCGCCAGCTCTCGCCCGACGAACTGGCCAAGGCCGGCGTACCGGAAGACGCCGTGCGCCTGTCGATCGGCATCGAGCACATCGATGACCTGCTGGCGGATCTGGACCACGCCCTGGAGGCGGTGTAACCCCCCGCGTCGCCTTCGGCGCCACCCCCCTTGAAGGGGGGCGCTCCCTGGGACCGGCGAAGCCGGATCCTCGGGAGCCCTGGAGCGAGGCACTTCACGCCAACTGAATCAACCCTACAGGAGACCTTGCATGAAACCCATTCTCGGCTTGGCCGCAACCGCCCTGCTGCTCTGCAGCGCCGCACACGCCCAGACCCCCGACCTGCAAGCCCGCTCGTGGGCCGCCTCGTGCGCGGCCTGCCACGGCACGGACGGCAAGAGCAACAGCGCGATTCCTTCCATCAACGGACAGGACAAGCAGGTGTTGCTGACCAAGCTGCTCGCCTACAAGCGCGACCAATTGCCCGCCACCGTGATGCACCAGCACGCCAAGGGCTACAGCGACGCCGAGCTCGAACGCCTGGCCACCCACTTTTCGCGCCAACCCCGATAACGAGGAGGAGAACCCATGACACACATCACCCGCCGCCACCTTCTCACCGCCGCAGGCGGCGCCGCCGTGGCGCTGGCCCTGCCCGGCTGCGCCACCACCTCCACACCCAAGGCCCGTGTGGTCGTGATCGGGGGCGGCTTCGGGGGCGCCACCGCCGCCAAATACATCCGCCAGTGGGCGCCCGACATCGAGGTGGTGCTCGTCGAGCGCGAAGCAGCATTCGTCTCCTGCCCCTTGAGCAACCTCGTGCTGGGTGGCTCCGAGAAGATCGAGAACCTCACCACCGGCTACGACACGCTGCAGAAGAAGTACGGCGTGCGCGTGGTGCGCGACGAGGCCACCATCATCGACGCCGGCAAGAAGGAAGTGCGCCTGGCGCGCGGCGACACGCTCAAGTACGACCGCCTCATCGTCTCGCCCGGGGTGGACTTCCAGTTCGACCAGGTGCCCGGCCTGCAGACCGCCGAAGCCCAGAACCAGGTGCTGCACGCCTGGAAAGCGGGCCCGCAAACGGTGGCCTTGCGCCGCCAGCTCGAAGCCCTGCCCGATGGCGGTGTGTACGCGCTGCACATTCCCAAGGCACCCTACCGTTGCCCACCCGGCCCCTATGAGCGCGCCGCGCAGGTGGCCCTGTACTTCAAGCAGAACAAGCCGCGCTCCAAGGTGCTGGTGCTCGACGCCAACCCGGACATCACCTCCAAAAAGGCCCTGTTCCTCAAGGCCTGGAACGAGCTCTACCCCGGCATCGTCGAGTACAAGCCCAACAGCGAACTGCTGCGCGTGGACGCCGCCAACCGCACGATCGAGCTGCAGTTTGAAACCGTGCGGGCCGGTGTCCTCAACGTGGTGCCGCCGCAGCAGGCGGGTCGCATCGCGCAGACCGCTGGGCTCATCACCGCCAACAACAAGTGGTGCGGCGTCAACTTCCAGACCTTCGAGTCCACCGTGGCGCCGGGCATTCATGTGCTGGGCGACGCCACGCTGTCCGCACCGGGCATGCCCAAGTCTGGCTTCATGGCCAACAACCACGCCAAGGTGGCCGCCGACGCGGTGATCGCACTCATCCAGGGCCGCGCGGTCAACCCCGAGCCGATCATCGCCAACACCTGCTACAGCTTCGTGAGCGACACGGACGTCGTGCACGTGGCCTCGGTCCACAAATGGAACACCGACCAGAAGACGCTGGTGCCCGTGGCCGGCGCGGGCGGGCTGTCGCCTCAGTCGAATGCGCTCGAAGGCCAGTACGCGAAATCGTGGGCGAAAAACATCTGGGCAGACGCGCTGCTATGAAACGCCCCCGCCGCGCTGCAGTGAAAGTCCGTTCATGAACTTCCAGCAACTTCGATCGGTGCGTGAGACAGCGCGCAACGGCTTCAACCTCACCGAGGTCGCCGCCATGCTCTACACCTCACAGCCCGGCGTGAGCCGGCAGATTCGCGAGCTGGAAGAGGAGCTGGGCGTGACCATCTTCGCTCGCGCCGGCAAGCGCCTCACCGGCCTCACCGCCCCGGGCCAGACGCTGCTGCCCATCGTGGAGCGCCTCCTGCAAGAGGCGGACAACCTCAAGCAGGCGGGCAAGGAATTCGTGTCGCGGCTCGAAGGCGGCCTGTCGATTGCGGCCACGCACTCGCAGGCGCGCTACGCGCTGCCACACGCCGTGCGCGACTTTCGCGCGCTGTTCCCGCAAGTCACGCTCAACCTGCACCAGGGTTCCCCCAAGCAGGTCGCCGAGATGCTGATTGCCGGCGAAGCCGACATCGGCATTGCCACCGAGGCGCTGGCCAGCTACCCGCAGCTGGTCACACTGCCCTGCTACCGCTGGACGCACAGCATCGTGGTGCCCCATGGCCACCCGCTGCTGCGCGTCGATACGCCGCTGACGCTGCAGCAACTGGCCGAGCATCCCATCATCACCTACGACCAGGGCTACACCGGCCGCTCGCACATCGACGACGCGTTCGCCAAGCAAGGGCTCAAGCCCAACGTGGTGATCACCGCCATGGACGCGGACGTGATCAAGACCTACGTGGAGCTCGGCATGGGCGTGGGCATCGTGGCGTCCATCGCGATCGACAGCGACCGCGACCGGCACCTGCAAGCCCTCGACGCGCGCCACCTCTTCGAGATCAACGTGACGCGCCTGGCGGTGCGGCGCGGCACCTGGCTGCGCGGCTACGCATACAGCTTCATCGAAAACTTCGCGCCCAGCCTCACGCGGCAGATGGTGGAAGAAGCGCTGAACGACGAGCTCATCACCGTGTGACGGCGCGCGTGGCACACAGCGCACAAAGCACACAAAAGCGAATAAGCAAGCACGCACAGCGCATTCGACATCGCCGTGCGGCGCACCTAACCTGCACAGGTCCCAACACACATTTGAAGGAGCCTGTCTTGAACCCCCCACTCACCCCTTTACTGCGCCGCCGCGATGTCGGCCGCGCGCTGCTCGCACTCTCGGCCTGGGCCACGGGCCTCGGCTCTTCGGCCCTGGCCCAGACCCCGCTGCCCAAAGAGGTGCGCATCGGCTTCCAGAAGGGCTCGGCCATTCTGGTGCTGGTGAAAAAGCAGCAAGCGATTGAAGCGCGCCTGAAGGCACTGGGCGTGACCAGCGTGAAGTGGGTCGAGTTCCAGTTTGGTCCGCCCATGCTCGAAGCCCTGGGCGCGGGCGCCATCGACCTCGGTTCCGTGGGCGACACGCCGCCCATCTTTGCGCAGGCCGGCGGCTCCAACCTGGTGTACGCCGCCGCCACACCTTCGGCACAACACGCCGTGCTGGTGCCGAAGAACTCACCCATCAAGACCCTGGCCGACCTCAAAGGCAAGAAGGTCGCGTTTGGCAAGGGTTCCAGCGCACAGAACGTGACCGTGAAAGCCCTGACGCTGGCCGGCCTGAAGTTCGACGACATCGTGCCCACCTACCTCTCGCCGGCCGACGCCACCGCCGCCTTCAATGGCGGCAACATCGACGCCTGGGTGGTCTGGGACCCGTACTACGCCATTGCCGAAGAGCGCTACGGCGCGCGCGCCATTGCCGACACCGCCGACAAGCGCCTGGCCAGTTCGTCGTACTTCATTGCATCGCGGGCTTTTGCCACGCAGCACCCCGTTGTGCTTTCCACCGTGCTGGATGAAATCCGCAAGGTGACCCTGTGGGCGGGCAGCCACCGCGAAGAGCTCGCCACGCTTGCGGCCGAAGCCACGGGCATCGACGTCAAGTCCTGGTCGGCCGCCTTCGCCCGCGCCGAGTTTTCACTCGGGCCCGTGACCGACGCGCACATCGCCCAGCAACAGCAACTGGCCGACACCTTCCACGCGCTGGGCATCATTCCGCGCAAACTCAACGTGAGCGAGATCGTCTGGCGCGCGCCCGCGGCGCAGTGACGCGTGAACGGGAGTTGGTCGACAATCCAGCGTTCTCGACCCTTCTCCCACCTTTCACGCAGGAACTCACATGCCCAAGGCCTACTGGATCGCCACCTACCGTTCCATCAACGACCCCGCCGCACTCGCCGCCTACGCGCAGCTGGCGGCCCCCGCCATCCAGGCCGCAGGCGGTCGCTTTCTGGCGCGCGGCATGCCCGCACAAATTTACGAAGCGGCCATTCAGCAACGCGTGGTGTTGATCGAGTTCGACAGCGTGGCGCATGCCACCGGTGCGCACGACAGCCCGGCCTACCAGGAAGCGCTGAAAGCGCTCGGCAAGGGGGCTGACCGCGAAATCCGCATCATCGAAGCGGTGGCCTGAACCACCACCGCGACGGCGTGCCCGCTCAAGGCATCTGCAGGGATTCCTTGGGCGAGCTGCGGTCGAGCAAGCCCCACACGCCGAATGCGCCGAGTGAAATGCCCAGGGCGATGAGCGCATCGGTGGGCGATTCGTTGCGGCCCAGCGCCACGCTGAGGTGAAGCACCGACGCGATGGCCACCATGCTGGCCACTGTGATGAAGCACAACCGAATGAACTCTCGCATGACCGTCTCCTGAGTGGGTGGCAAACCGTTTCTGAACGAGACGTGAGTGTCAAATTGAACGCGGGCGGGCGCTGTAGGAATAGAAAAAATGCGCGTGTAGGAAGCGTCTGACGGCGCGCGGGTAGGAGGTGTCCGATACCGCGCGCAGGGCTTTTCTGGGGAAATGGAATCTCCTTCCACCCACACGAAAGACCCCCATGCCCATGCTTCAGTTGCCTTCGACCCAAGGCACCGAATCCGTTCAGATTCACTACCAGGACGTGGGCCAGGGCAAGCCCGTGGTGCTGATCCACGGCTGGCCGCTCAGCGCACGCTCATGGGAAGCGCAAGTGCCCGCGCTGGTGGAAGCCGGCTACCGCGTCATTGCCTACGACCGCCGGGGCTTTGGCCAGTCTTCCCAACCCTGGAACGGCTACGACTACGACACCTTCGCCCAGGACCTCGACGCGCTGCTCACATCGCTCGACCTCAAGGAGGCCACGCTGATCGGGTTCTCGATGGGCGGCGGCGAGCTGGCGCGCTACGTGGGCACCTACGGCAGTGCGCGCATCGCCAAGCTGGTGTTTGCGGCGGCGGTGCCGCCTTGCCTGTACAAGAGCGCCGACAACCCCGAAGGCGGGCTGGACGACGCCACGATCCAGCAGTTTCAGGACGGTGTGAAGAAAGACCGCTTGGCGTTTCTGGAGGACTTCACCACGAAGTTCTTCACCGCAGGCAAAAAATGCCTGGTGAGCGAACCACAGCGACAGCACGCACGCGACATCGCCGCCCTGGCCTCGCCCAAAGGCACGCTCGACTGCATCGAGGCTTTCGCCAAGACCGACTTCCGCGACGACCTGAAAAAGATCGACGTGCCCACCCTGGTGATTCACGGCGATGCCGACGCCATCGTGCCGCTGGAGGTGAGCGGCGCGCGCACCCACAAGGCGGTGGCGGGCAGCCAGCTGAAAGTGATTGCGGGCGCGCCCCACGGCTTCAACGTGACGCATGCCGAAGCCTTCAACCAGGCCGTGCTCGACTTCCTGAAGGGCTGAGCGCGACCCGTGCAGCGGTTGACAAGGTGCGCTGCTGCCCGACGGCGAAGGTCAGGCCAGGATCAGGCCATGTACACCGCAATGAACGCCAGCATGAAGATCAACAAGGCCCCCATGCACGGCAAGACCACGGGCATGTAGTGGACGACGGTGTCCAGGATGTCCTCGGCCTGTTCTTCGGCGTAGGCGCGCAGTTCGGGGTCTGAATAGGCGAGCGGGTGCTCGGCGAGCGCTTGGTCGGGCGGTGGGTGGCGGTGTTCCATGGTCTTTTCCTTGTGACATGCCGATCGGTGGTGTGACCGACCCACTTGCCCAGGGGCAATCGGCGCGCCCGTGCCCCAGGGCTGAAGGCGCTGGCCTTATGCGATGGGCCTATAAGCAAACCACTTCATCTTCGTTGGGCATTGGGCTGGCGCTGCCCACAATGCGCCATGGCCTCTCCCACCGTCATCATCCTTCCCGGCTGGCGCAACTCCGGCCCGGGCCACTGGCAAACCCTGTGGGCCAACAGCCTGCCTTCGGTGCTGCGCGTGGAGCAGGACGATTGGGTGGCGCCCGTGCGCCAGTCGTGGGTGGCGCGCTTGAGCGAGACCATTGAACGAGCCCCCGGCCCGGTGGTGGTGGTAGCCCACAGCCTGGGCTGCATCACCGCCACACATTTGCCGCCCGCCATGGCGCAACGCATTCACGGCGCGCTGCTGGTGGCCCCGGCCGACCCGGAGCGCCGAGGCGTGCTGGCCGATTTCGCGCCCGTGCCTTATCAGCGCCTGCCCTACCGCAGCATCCTGGTGGCCAGCAACAACGACCCCTACTGCCCGGTGCGCACGGCCGGCGCCTACGCCCGCGCCTGGGGCAGCGAGTTTGTGCGGCTCAACGAGGCCGGTCACATCAACGTGGATTCGGGCCATGGTCCGTGGCCTCTGGGCTTGGCGCTGCTGCAGTCGCTGGGGGCCGAAGTGCCGGCGGGCAGCCGCCTCAGCGAGCCCGTGGACAGCGCTGCTTATTCCTCAATCACATAAAGAAACAAAAACAAAGTCGTTGGGAATCTCAAGGGAGGCGCCCAGAATCCGTCACATCCTGTTTCCGACCCGGAGCTTTCCCATGAAAAACACCCTGCGCGCCGCACTCGCGGCCGTCGCCCTGTCCACCTCCGCGCTGGCGGGCGCCCAGACCACGCTGCTCAACGTCTCGTACGACGTGGCCCGTGAGTTCTACAAGGACATCAACGTGGCCTTCGCCGCGAGCTACAAGAAGTCGTCCGGCAAAGACATCAAGGTCGACCAGTCGCACGCTGGCTCCAGCGCACAGGCCCGCGCCGTGGCCGACGGCCTGGACGCCGACGTGGTGACCTTCAACACCACCACCGACGTGGACTTCCTGGCCGAAAAGGGCGTGGTCGCCAAGGACTGGCGCCAGAAATTCCCCAACAGTGCGGCCCCCACCACCTCCACCATGTTGTTCCTGGTGCGCAACGGCAACCCCAAGGGCATCAAGGACTGGGACGACCTCATCAAGCCCGGCGTGCAGGTCGTGGTGGTGAACCCCAAGACCGGCGGCAATGGCCGCATGGCTTACCTGGCCGCCTGGGGCTATGTGCGCAGCAAGGGCGGCAGCGACGCCGAGGCCGCCGAGTTCGTCGGCAAGCTCTACAAGAACGTGCCGGTGCTCGCCCGCGGCGGCCGTGACGCCACCGGCGTGTTCCTGCAGCGCAACATCGGCGACGTGCTGGTGACGTTTGAGTCCGAGGTCGTGTCGGTGGACAACGAATTCGGCAAGGGCAAGGTCGACGCCGTGCACCCCAGCGCCTCCATCGTGACGGAGAACCCGGTGGCCATCGTCGAGCGCACGGTGAACAAGAAGGGCTCGGCCGCCGAGGCCAAGACTTACCTCGACTTCCTCTACAGCCCTGAGGGCCAGGAAATTGCCGCCAAGCACAACATCCGCCCGCGCAACGAAGCCGTGCTGAAGAAGTACGCCACGGCGTTCAAGCCCATCAAGCTGTTCACCGTCGAGCAGTACTTTGGCTCGCTGGGTGAAGCGCAGAAGGTGCACTTCAACGACGGTGGCCAGTTCGACAAGCTGTACACGGTCGGCAAGTAAATGGCTTCCGCTCCGTCTGCAGTGCGGGGTGGCGACGCCACCCCGCACGGAAAAGCCCTGCCCCGGCGCGCCGCGCGCCGCGTGCTGCCGGGCTTCAACATCACGCTGGGCTTCACGATCCTCTACCTGAGCCTGATCGTGCTGATCCCGCTCTCGGCCCTCGTCTTCAAGACGTTCACGCTGACGTGGCCGCAGTTCTGGGAAGCCGTCACCGCGCCGCGCGTGGTGGCTTCCTACAAGCTCACGTTTGGCGCCTCGCTCATCGCGGCCACGGTCAACGCCGTGTTCGGCCTGCTGGTGGCGTGGGTGCTGGTGCGCTACACGTTCCCCGGCAAGAAGATCGTCGACGCGCTGGTGGACCTGCCCTTTGCGCTGCCCACCGCCGTGGCCGGCATTTCGCTCACCGCGCTGCTGGCGGGCAATGGCTGGATCGGCCAGTACACCGAGCCGCTCGGCATTCAGCTCGCGTTCAACCCCAACGGCGTGGTGATTGCCCTGATCTTCATTGGCCTGCCCTTCGTGGTGCGCACGGTGCAGCCCGTGCTGGAAGACACCGAGAAAGAACTCGAAGAAGCCGCCACCTGCCTGGGTGCCACGCGCTGGCAGACTTTCAGCCGCGTGATCTTCCCGAGCATCGCACCGGCCCTGCTCACGGGCTTTGCCATGGCGTTTGCGCGCGCGGTGGGTGAATACGGCTCGGTGATCTTCATCGCCGGCAACATGCCCATGGTGTCGGAGATCACGCCGCTGATCATCATCAGCAAGCTGGAGCAGTACGACTACGCCGGCGCCACCGCCGTGGCCACGGTCATGCTGGTGTTCTCGTTCGCGCTGCTGCTGCTCATCAACGGGCTGCAGAGCTGGCAGCGCCAGCGTTCGGGGGGGAACCTGCAATGAGCACGGCCGCTTCCGTTCGCACGGCACACAAGGGCACCACCGAATCGGCCTGGGTGCGCCGCACGCTCATCGGCATTGCGCTGGTGTTCATGTTTCTGTTTCTGGTGCTGCCGCTGGCCGCGGTGTTCACCGAGGCGCTGCGCAAAGGCCTTGACGCTTACCTCGAAGCCTTGAAGGACCCGGACGCGTGGTCCGCCATTCGGCTCACGTTCCTCACCGCAGCCATTGCCGTGCCCCTGAACCTGGTCTTCGGCGTGGCCGCGGCCTGGGCGGTGGCCAAGTACGAGTTCCGGGGCAAGTCTTTCCTCACCACGCTGATCGACCTGCCCTTCTCAGTGTCGCCGGTGGTGGCGGGCCTGATCTATGTGCTGGTGTTCGGCGCGCAAGGCTGGCTGGGCCCGTGGCTGGCCGAGCACGACATCAGAATAGTGTTCGCCGTGCCCGGCATCATCCTGGCCACGGTCTTCGTCACCTTCCCCTTCATTGCGCGCGAGCTCATTCCGCTGATGCAGGCGCAAGGCAACGACGAAGAGCAGGCGGCCATCGTGCTGGGTGCTTCAGGCTGGCAGACCTTCTGGTACGTGACGCTGCCCAACATCAAGTGGGGCCTCATTTACGGCGTGATCCTGTGCAACGCGCGCGCCATGGGCGAGTTCGGTGCGGTGTCGGTGGTGTCGGGCCACATCCGCGGCCAGACCAACACGATGCCGTTGCATGTGGAAATTCTCTACAACGAATACCAATCGGTCGCGGCGTTTGCTGTGGCGTCGCTGCTGGCCTTGCTGGCACTGGTCACGCTGGTGATCAAGTCGGTCGCCGAGTGGAAGATGGAACGAGAAATGAAGGCCCTGGCCGAGCTCCCACCCGAGCGACCCACGCCCACCGCCACCCCCCTGCTGGGACAGACATCATGAGCATTGAAATCCGCGACATCAACAAGCAGTTCGGCACCTTCCAGGCGCTGAAGAACGTCAACCTCGACATCCACTCGGGTGAGCTGCTCGCGCTGCTGGGCCCGTCGGGCTGCGGCAAGACCACGCTGCTGCGCATCATTGCCGGCCTGGAAACGCCGGACACCGGCAACATCTTCTTCAGCGGCGAGGACACCACCGACGTGCACGTGCGCGAGCGCAACGTGGGGTTTGTGTTCCAGCACTACGCACTGTTTCGTCACATGACCGTGCTGGAGAACGTGGCCTTTGGCCTGCGAGTGAAGCCGCGCGGCCAGCGCCCGAGCGACGCACAGATCAAGGCCAAGGTGATGGACCTGCTCAAGCTGGTGCAGCTGGACTGGCTGGCCGATCGCTACCCATCGCAGCTCTCGGGCGGCCAGCGCCAGCGCATTGCGCTCGCCCGGGCGCTGGCGGTGGAGCCCAAGGTGCTGCTTCTCGACGAGCCTTTTGGCGCGCTCGATGCCAAGGTGCGCAAGGAACTGCGCCGCTGGCTGCGCCGCCTGCACGATGAGCTGCACGTCACCAGCGTGTTCGTCACGCACGACCAGGAAGAAGCCCTGGAAGTGGCCGACCGCGTGGTGCTCATGAACCAGGGACAGGTGGAGCAGATCGGCGCACCGCAAGAGGTGTGGGACCACCCCGCCAGCCCGTTTGTGTATGGCTTCCTGGGCGACGTGAACCTGTTCCATGGGCGCGCCCACGAAGGGCTGCTGCACCTGGACGGCGTCTCGATCGACTCGCCCGAACACGCCAGCGCGCAGGACGCCAAGGCTTTCGCCTATGTGCGCCCGCACGACCTCGATGTGCAGCGCTACGCCGAAGGGCTGACCGGCATCGTGGCCAAGCTCGAGCGCGCCGTGGTGGTGGGCCCCATCGCGCGGCTGGAGCTGCTGCCCGTGGAAAGCAACAGCCGACCGGGGCAAGACCCGCTGATCGAAGCCCGCATGTCGGCCGAGCGCTTCAAGGAGCTGGGCTTTCGCGAAGGCGACACGCTCGTGGTATCGCCCAAGAAGGCCCGCGTGTTCCTGCAGCCGCAGGCTGCATAAGGGCGCGAGTTGCCGCCTGCTGCTCAGGCGGCGAGTTCGATCTTGCCTTCCTTGACGTAGCGCTTGAAGTCGGTGAGCGGGATCGCGGTGGAGCCGCGCACCTCGCCGTCTTCCCAGCTCAGCGTGGCGTCGTTGAGCCCGGTTTCGACCTTCACGGGGCCCGGCCGAATGACGATGTTGGGTCCGTCACCCTCGCGGTACTCCACCTTGCCAACGATGCGCGCGTGTTGCAGCGCGGTGTGGGGTGCCGTTTTCGGTGCTTCCTGGGTCATGTGGGTTCCTCATTGATGTAGCCCACAGCATCGCCTCTGTGCCGCCCGTCGGTCTGTGCGCCGCCGCACCAACCGGGTTCGATGGCAGCGCGGGATTCTGGCGTGCTTCAGGCCGCCTGCAGCCCGCTGCGCTTGCCCGGCAGGCGCGGCAGCAGTTCACGGCCACCCGCATGGCTGTGCAAACAGGTGAGGCGGTCGTAACCCTGGCGCGCGGCGCTGTAGCACTCGCAGCTGCGCGACTCCAGCCCCTTGCGGTCCAGCACCGTGATGCGACCACGGTGGTAGTCGATCACGCCAGCCTTCTGCAGCTTGAGCGCTCCACACGTCACGCCTTCGCGCCGCACGCCCAGCAGGCTCGCAATGTGCTCCTGCGTCGCGTGAATATCGGCGTCGCCCTGCCGGTCCAGGTGCTGCAGCAGCCAGCGGCACAACTGCTGGTCCAGCGCGTGGTGCCGGTTGCAGGCCGACGACTGCGACATGTGCGTGAACAGCGCCTGGGTGTAGGCCAGCAGGTGCTGCATCACTTCCGGTGAGCGCTGGGTGTGGTGCAGCAGCGCCGGCACCGACATGCGGTACGCATGACCGGGGCGCTGCACGATGGCGTCGCTCAAGGCGCGGGGGTCGCCCATGAAAGCGCACACGCCCACCACACCTTCGCTGCCCACCACAGCCACCTCGGACGAGGCGCCGTTTTCGAGCGAAGACACCAGCGACACCGTGGCGCTCGCCGGAAAGTACACATGGCGCAACTCTGCGCCCGCCCGATGAAGCACCGCGCCCGCTGGCAGCTCTTCCCATTCCAGATCGGGCTCCAGCTGCAGCCACTCGGCTCGGGACAGTGCCGCCAGCAAGCGGTTCTTGTCGAACAGTGAGGTGATGGATGTCATGCGAGTCCCTTTCAAAATGTGCGCGATCGCAGCCCAGCGCCGTTAGGCAAGGGGTCTGCGGCAGATCGGGACCACAAAGCATTGCGGTCACGCCACATCCGTCAGGGCAATTGGTGTTCCTGCCCGTTTTCAGGGCACCTCAAAGTGCGTGCGGCCGGCACGCCCGCAAGACTCAAAGCGAGGGATGGCACGCACACGCCTCGCCGTGGGCGGCGGAGACGAGTTCGGTCAGGATGCCGCAAGGCGCACCGTCCAGGTGGGCGCCGTTGCAACGGGAACGAAGTTGCAGCAATTGTTTCTCCAGCGCCCGCATGCTCTTGAGCCGCGCTCGCACGCGACTCAGTTGTTCGTCCACCAGATCGTCCACATTGACGCAGTGGCCTTGTGGGTCGTCCACAAAGCCGAGCAGGCGCTTCACGTCGGCCAGCGGCATGTCCAGCGCGCGGCAATGGCGGATGAACGACAGGCGCTCCAGGTGCGGGTGCTCGTAGTTGCGGTAACCGTTGCCGTGCCGCGCAGGTGCGGGCAAAAGCCCTTCCTTCTCGTAGTAACGAATGGTTTCCACGTCCACCCCCGTGGCACGGGCAAGCTCCTTGATCTGCATGGTCACATGTCCTTCACATCGGGCGGGACACCCCGAGAACCCGCTTGACACTGTAGCCGCTACAGGGTTTTCAATGCGTCCATTGAAAGGAAAAACCATGTCCGCCCATTGCTGTGCACACGAAACCCCCAAGACCAGCGAGATCGTCAACCTCGCCCGCTACCGTCGCATCCTGTGGATCGCGCTGCTGGTGAACGCCGCCATGTTCCTGGTGGAGATATGGGCGGGCTGGCGCGCCGGCTCGCTCGCCTTGCTGGCCGATGCCATCGACTTCGCCGGCGACGCGCTGAACTACGGCATCTCGCTCGCGGTGCTGGCCTCGGCCCTGGCCTGGCGTGCGCGTGCGGCCATCCTCAAGGCGGTCAGCATGATGGGTTTTGGCCTGTTCATTCTGGGCAGTGCCGCGTGGTCGGTGTGGAGCGGCGATGTGCCCCATGCGCCCACCATGGGCGCGATCGGCGCGCTGGCTCTGGTGTCCAACGTGGCGGTGGCCTGGCTGCTCTACGCCTTTCGGGAAGGCGACGCCAACATGCGCAGCGTGTGGCTGTGCTCGCGCAATGACGCGATCGGCAACGTTGCGGTGATGCTGGCCGCCCTCGGCGTCTTCGGCACCGGCAGCGCCTGGCCCGATCTGCTCGTGGCCAGCCTCATGGCCTCGCTGGCACTGCACGGCGGCTGGCAGGTGCTGCGCCAGGCGCGCGGTGAGCTCGGCCGCGGCAGCGACGACCACGGCCACCATGGCCATGCCCATTGAACACCTGCACCCGCCAGGGTGCTGAACGGACTTCTACAATCCCGCGATGCGATCCTGGCTGGTGATGTTGTTTTGGGTGCTTGTACCGCTGCTGCTGTCGTGGGCTGCGGCTGACACGCCGCTCATGCACGACACCCACCACGCCAGTGCCAGGCACTGCGCCCATCAGCACGCACCGGACCCTACGCAGAATCCCGATGCAGGCGCCACCCACGCCGATTGCAGCACCTGCCACACCAGTTGTCCCCTGGCCTGCCTGGGTGGATCGCGCCTTGGGGTGGCCGACGCCACAACGCTTGGGACCACGGGCACGTCATTGCTGCCCGCGTCGCAGCACCCCGCGCGGCCCGAGCGGCCACAGTGGATCGCCCGGGCCTGACCCGGGCCACGGCCTGATTCGCTGAGCGCGCTGCGCCAGCGCGCTGGGCCGACCTTCCCCCTCCAGCGTTCGTGCGTGCGGCCCACCGGGTCACACACTTTTGCCCCGCCCTTTCACAAGGTTCAACCATGCCACTTCAATGGCTCTGTCTGCTCTCGGCCTGGCTGTTGGCAGTGGTCGCCACCGCCAGCGCGCTGTTCATTGGTGAAGTCATGCTCATGCTGCCCTGCCAGCTGTGCTGGTACCAACGCATCTGCATGTTTCCCCTCGCCATCATCCTGGGGATGGCCTGCTACAGCGACGACCGCCGAGGGGCGTTCTACGCACTGCCGCTGGCGTTGATCGGTGCCGGCATCGCGCTGTATCACACGCTGCTGTTGGCCGAGTTCATCCCCAAAGCCTGGATTCCCTGCAGTGCCGGCGTCTCGTGCGCCGACCAGAAGCTGCAAATTCTCAACGGCACTCCCATTCCCTGGCTCTCGCTGGCGGCCTTTGTGGCCATTGCCGCCCTGCTATTGCTCTTTTTGAGAAAAAACCCCCAATGACTTCCAAGAAACTCACCGTCTCCCTGATCCTGGGCGTGGTGCTGGTGGCCTTCGCCTTCGGCGTCTACAACTACCAGCGACGGGTGCAGAACTCGCAAATGGAGAAAGTCACCGCGCAACAAGCCCGATTGGTCCGCATGCACTCGCCAGTGTTCGGCCCACAGGCCGCGCCGGTCACGATCGTGGAATTTTTCGATCCCGCTTGCGAGACCTGCCGCGCCTTCTACCCCGTGGTCAAGGACATCCTGGCACGCCATCCCGAAGACGTTCGGCTGGTGATCCGTTACGCGCCGTTTCATCAGGGCTCGGACCAGGTGGTGCGGCTGCTGGAGGCCTCCAGGCGCCAGAACAAATACGCTGTCGTGCTTGAAGCCGTGCTGGCGGCCCAGCCGCAATGGGCCGACCACGGCAGGCCCGACTTGGCCGCAGCGTTTCAGGCCGCCGGGCAGGCTGGCCTGGACGTTGCCCGAGCCATCGAAGACGCCCAGCGACCCGAAGTGACCGCTGTGCTGCAGCAGGACGTGGAAGACCTGACCGCTCTGGAGGTGACGAGAACGCCGACCTTCTTCGTCAATGGGCAGGGCTTGCCCAGCTTCGGGCGTGACCAGCTCCTCGCGCTCGTCGCGCAGGAGCTGGCCAAAGTCAAGCGGTAAGGCTCAGGCCTTCTTGACGTAGGCGCTGCACCAGCCGTTCGCCGCCACGGCCTTGCCGGGGAAGATCCCGCAAGGTCCGCCCGCATCGCCCGCCTTGCCGGTGTAGAGCTGGCAGTTGCCGCACTTCTGGCCTGCGGCGTACTTGGGGTACTTCTTGGCGTCGGTCTTGGTGGCGTCGGCCACGTAGCCCAAAGACACCGCAGTGGGGTCTTTCTCATTGACCATGGCGGGCTGCGCCTGTGCGTTGGCAGCCAGCAGCACAGTGCTGCCTGCGGCGACCTGGAGCATGAAAACGCGGCGATTGGAATTGTTCATGGGATACCTCGTGGGGATTGCAGGATGGCAGACACATGCTATGCCTGCCCGGTTAACGCAGGATTAACGCGGCAGAGCATCCGAGCATCCTTGTCGTGCTTTGCCTTGTCCGACTTGAGCGGTCGCCCGGTGCCCGGTGCTTACACTTGGGCACCCTAGCGCCCCCAGCATGAGCCCACAAGACTACGTCCAGCAAAAAGCCGCCGCCTCGGGCAGCAGCTTCTACTACGCCTTTCTCTTCCTGCCCGCCGAGCGGCGCGCGGCCATCACGGCCTTTTACGCGTTCTGCCGCGAAGTGGACGACGTGGTCGACGAGGTGAGCGACCCGGCCGTGGCCCAGACCAAGCTGGCCTGGTGGCGGCGCGAGGTGGGTCAGGCCTATGCGGGTGAACCCACCCATCCCGTCATGCGGGCGCTCATGCCACTGGCCAAAACCTACGAGATCGAGGCCCGCCACCTGCTGGCCGTGATCGACGGGTGCCAGATGGACCTGGAACAGAACCGTTACCTGGACTTCGCCAACCTGCAGCGCTACTGCCACCTGGTCGCTGGCGTGGTGGGCGAGGTGGCGGCGCGCATCTTCGGCCAGACGCAGATCGGCACCACCGAATACGCCCACCGCCTGGGGCTGGCGTTTCAGCTCACCAACATCGTGCGCGATGTGGGCGAGGACGCCACGCGCGGCCGCATTTACCTCCCCGTCAACGAACTGCAGAGCTTCAACGTGAAGGCGCATGAGCTGCTGCAGCGTGGGGCTGCGCCCGGCACCGACGTGGCCGACTTCCACCGCCGCTTTGCCGCGCTCATGCAGTTCCAGTGCACGCGCGCCCTGCAGACCTACGACGACGCCCTGGCGCTGCTGCCCGAAGGCGACCGCCGCGCACAGAAACCCGGGCTGATGATGGCGAGCATCTACCGCACGCTGCTCAAGGAAATTGCCGCCGACCCCCTGCTGGTGCTCACGCAGCGCGTGAGCCTGACGCCCTTGCGCAAGTTCTGGCTCGCCTGGAAGGTCCAGGCCCTGGGCAGGCTTTGAGCGGCAAGCTGGCCATCGTCGGGGCGGGCTGGGCCGGCATGGCCGCCGCCGTCGAGGCGGCCTCGCTGGGCGCGCAAGTCACGGTGTTTGAAGCCACCCGCACCCTGGGCGGCCGGGCGCGCGCACTGACATTGCAGCGTCCTGACGCCCCCCCGATGACGCTGGACAACGGCCAGCACATCCTGATCGGCGCCTACACCGACACCCTGGCCCTGATGCAGCGCGTGGGCGTGGATGTGTCGCAAGCGCTGCTGAGCCTGCCCCTGGGCCTGCCTTACCCCGATGGCTCGGGCCTGCAGACGCCCCCGTGGGCCACGCGCTGGCCCGCGCCCCTGGATGCGCTGGCCGCCATCGCCACCGTGCGCGGCTGGCCATGGAGCGAACGGCTGGCCTTGGTGCGTGCCTCGCTGCGCTGGCAGCGTGCGGGCTTTGCCTGCGACCCCGCGCTCACCGTGGCGGACCTCTGCCAGCGGCTGCCCACGCGGGTGACCCGCGAACTGATCGAGCCGCTGTGCGTGTCGGCGCTGAACACACCGATCAGCGATGCCAGCGCCGCGGTGTTCCTGCGGGTGCTGGGTGACGCCCTCTTCGGACGCGGGTTTGCCGGCTACAGCGGATCGAACCTGCTGCTGCCGCGCACCGACCTCTCCACCCTGTTTCCCGACATGGCGGCGCAATGGCTGATGCGCCATGGCGACACCCCGCGTGTGCGGATCGGCACGCGCGTGAGCACGCTGCGCCCGCAAGGCGCGCAATGGATGCTGGGCCATGAAGAAGGCGAAGAGGCGTTTGACCAGGTGATCTGGGCCACAGCGGCCAGCCCGGCCGAAAAAGCCATCCGGCAGGCCGCGGACGCCTGCGACGAGGCCACGGAGCCGACGCTCAAGGCCTGGGCGAGGACGGTGCGCGCCCTGCCTTTCACCGCCATCACCACCGTGTATGCCTGGGCGCCGGGCGCCCGCCTGCCCTCGCCCATGCTCGCCTTGCGGGCTGAGCCCGATGCCACCGAAGCGCCTGCACAGTTCGTGTTCGACCGGGGACAGCTGCACCCGCACGATGCCGCCATGCAGGGGCTCATGGCCTTTGTGGTGAGCGCCAGCACCGACGACCGCGACGAGCTGCAGGCCCGCGTGCTGGCGCAAGCCCGGCAACAGCTCGGCCTGAACGAGCTGCAAGCAGTGCAGACCGTGGTGGAAAAACGCGCCACTTTTGCCTCTACACCTGGCCTGGTGCGCCCCGCCCAGGCCATTGCACCAGGGCTGTGGGCGGCGGGCGACTATGTGGACGGCCCCTACCCGGCCACACTGGAAGGCGCCGTGCGCAGCGGCCTGGCGGCCGCGCGGCTGGCCACCGGGTCGCACTGAAATCTTTTCCAGCGGAACCTCTCGCGCTGCGTGTGTTCACACCAGCTCACATTTTTCAACCTGAGAGAAGGAGATTCTGCGGATGAACGCCACCCACCACGCCCGACATTTCATGGCCGCCGCCGGCCTGTGCCTGCTCGCCCTGAGCACCAGCGTGGCACATGCGCAGCAGAACATGGTCAGTGTGGCCGGCAGCACCCTCAACATGCGCGAGGGCCCGGGCACCGGCAGCCCGGTGCTCTGGGAGCTCAAGCGGGGCTACCCGCTGGAGATCACCGATCGAAAAGGCAGTTGGGTGAAGGTGCGCGATTTTGAAGGGGACACCGGCTGGGTGGCTCGCTCGCTCACAGGCAAGGCGCCGCACCATGTCGTCAAGTCCAAGGTGGCCAACATCCGCAGTGGCCCGGGCACGCAGCACCGCATCGTGGGCAAGGCGGAATACGGCGAGCTGCTGCGCACGCGCGAGAAGCGCGCCGAGTGGGTGCGTGTGGAGCGCGAAGAAGGCGTGAGCGGCTGGATCGCGCGCCAGCTGCTCTGGGGTTTCTGACGCGGGCTTGCGCGCCCCGCCTCAGCCGTTTTCGCGAACCGCCAGATACGCCGGGCGCGCCATGCAACGGCGCAGCCATTCGTGAGTGACCGGGTTCGCGTCCATCAAGGCCTTGGCCGGCCTTGCCCAGTTCAACACACTGGCCACACAGAGGTCGGCCACGGTAAAGCGCGCGGCGGCCAGGTACGGCTGGCCAGCCGCCGCCTGCTGCGCCAGGTGGTTTTCGATCACGCGAAAGGGTGCCGCCAGCCGGCGTTCGGCCGCAGCGGCCAGCTCGGGTTTGCGCCGCTCGGGCGGCATCACGAACTGGTGCATCAGCACGGTGAGCGCATCCGCCTCGGCCTCGGTCATGGCCCAGAAACTCCAGCGCAGCGCCTCGGCGTCTTCGCGCGGTGTGGCGGGCGTGATGCCCTGACCGTCGGCCACACCGTGGTGGCGTGCGACGTACAGCGCGCAGGCCATGCTCTCCCACACCACCACATCGCCCTCGGGACGCGCGTCGACCACCGCAGGCACATGTCCGTTGGGGTTGATCGCCAAAAAATCAGTCGCGCGCGTACCGCCACCCTGGTAGTCCAGTGGGACGTGTTTGAAATCCAGGCCCAGTTCGTGGGCTGCCCACAAGGGGCGCACGGCCCGGGAAGCGGCAATGCCGTAAATGGTCAGGCTCATCGGATCAATCGAGTTGCTGGCACAAGGCCATGAGGTCGGTCACGGTGGTGTGGGGTTGCCACGGCGCATGCGCCCAGGGGTGACCCGCCCGGTTGAGCCAGGCCACCTGCATACCGGCACCCAGGCCGCCCACCACGTCAAGCTGCGCGTCGTCGCCGATGTGCAGCACCTCGTGTGCCTGCACGCCAGCGCTGTCAGCCGCTGCGTGAAAGATCCGGGGGTCGGGCTTGCCCACCCCGAACTCGCGCGCGCTGAACGCGGCATGAAAGTGCGCGCCCAGGCCCACGCAGTGCACATCGGCGTTGCCGTTGGACAAGGCCACCACCGGGTAGCGCTGCGCCAGCCATTGCAGTGCGGGCAAGGCATCGTCGAACAGCTCGACGCGCTGTCGTTCGGCAAAAAACACATCGAAGGCGGGTTCGGCCAGGGCCGGATCGTCACCGGCGCGCTGCAACACCAGACGGATGGACTCGCGGCGCAGCGCGCTCAGGTCGTGCGCGAGGTCGGGGCGCGTCAGGTGCATCTGGTTGCGCACTTCGCGCAGCGCTGCAGGGTCGCCCCATTGCGCGGCGGTGGCCGGCGCATGCACCGCCAGCCAGGCACCGAGCGCGGCTTCGGCGCGCTCGATGATGGGCCAGATGGGCCACAGCGTGTCGTCCAGGTCGATGGTGATGGCGCGAATACGGCCGGGCTCCAGCGCGGCGGGTGCGGGGGTTTTCATGTGTGCGGGAGAATAGCGCATGACTTTCAGCCAAGAACCGAAGATTCCCCATGGCCGAGCGGCCCGCACGGCCATCGTCTTCTGCAACCTGGGCACGCCCGACGAGCCCACCGCGCCCGCCCTGCGCCGCTACCTCGCCGAGTTCCTGAGCGACTCGCGTGTGGTGGAAATCCCCAAACTGCTGTGGTGGCCGATCCTGCACGGCATCATCCTGCGCCTGCGGCCGGGCAAATCAGCCGCCAAGTACGCCAGCGTCTGGTTGCCCGAGGGTTCGCCGTTGAAGGTATGGACCGAAAAACAGGCCACGCTGCTGCGCGGCTACCTGGGCGAGCGTGGCCACCAGGTGACGGTGCGCTATGCGATGCGCTATGGCAACCCCTCGATTGCGTCCGTGCTCGATGAGCTCAAGGCCGAGGGCGCCACCCGGGTGCTGGTGCTGCCCGCTTACCCACAGTACAGCGGCACCACCACGGCCAGCGTGGCCGACGCGGTGAACACATGGGCGCTGTCGGTGCGCCAACTGCCCGAGTTCCGCTTCGTGAACCGGTATCACGACGATCCGGGCTACATCAAGGCCCTGGCCAAGACCATTCGCGCGCACTGGATGGCGCACGGCCAGGCCGAACAACTCGTGATGAGCTTTCACGGCGTGCCTGAGCGCACCCTGCACCTGGGCGACCCCTACCACTGCGAATGCCACAAGACGGCGCGCCTGCTGGCCGAAGAGCTGGGCCTGGCCAAAGACCGTTACACGCTCACCTTCCAGTCGCGCTTTGGCAAGGCCAAGTGGCTGGAGCCCTACACCGAGCCCACCCTGGTCGCACTGGCGCAAAAGGGCTTGAAGAGCGTGGACCTCGTCTGCCCCGGCTTCACCAGCGACTGCCTGGAAACGCTGGAAGAAATCAACATGGAAGCGCGCGAGGCCTTCCTGCACGCGGGCGGCGAGCAGTTTCAGTACATCCCCTGCGTGAACGATTCGCCCGAATGGATCCGCGCATTGGCCGACCTGGCCGAGCGCCACCTGCAGGGCTGGCCCACGAAGGTGGCAGACAACCCGATGGAACTGCAGGCCAGCCGCGAGCGTGCGCTGGCACTGGGCGCCAAAGACTGAGCGGGCACACCGACGGGTGGGGTGAGGGAGATCAGGTTCTGGTCAGGTTGGCGCTCGTAAGCTGACCCGACCGTCTTGCAGAACCTGCGGCAGGCACGGCTTCGCGCGGCGCGCACAGGCGCACCGCACCGTTCCACCACGGCGCCTCGTGCGCCCGCTCCCTCCATGAAAACGACTCGAGACATCCACGATCTCGTCGGCGGTCTGTTCATGACAGCCGTCGGCCTCTTCTTCGCCCTGTACGGGCAACAACACTACGACTTCGGCAGCACCGCCCGCATGGGCCCGGGCTACTTCCCCGTCATGCTGGGCTGGACGCTGGCCGTGCTGGGCCTGCTGGTGGCCGTGCCGGCCTGGTGGCGCCGCGGTGGGCCGATCACCGTGCAGTGGAGCAACCTCTTCTGGTGCGTGCTCAGCCTGGTGGCGTTTGCCCTGGCCCTGCGCACGCTGGGCGTGGTGCTGGCCTCGTTTCTCGCCGCGCTGATCTCGCTCATGCCTTCCGCCATGCGCCTGCGCACCCGCCTGACGGTGTGTGCCGTGGTGGCGTTGCTCACGACCTTGATCTTCCCGATCGGGCTGCAGATGATTCTGCCGCTGTGGCCGTGGAGCATTTGAAGAAGGCCCACACATGGAACTCCTCGGAAACCTCTGGCTCGGCCTGCAAGTCGCGGCCGATCCCATCAACCTGCTCTATTGCTTCTTCGGTGTCTTCCTGGGCACCGTGGTGGGCGTGTTGCCTGGCATCGGCGCATTGGCGGCCATCTCGCTGCTGCTGCCGCTCACCTATCACATCGAACCCACGGCCGCGATCATCATGCTGGCCGGCGTTTACTACGGCGCGCAGTACGGCGGCTCCACCGCATCGATCCTGCTGAACCTGCCGGGCACGCCGTCGTCGGCCGTGACCTGCCTCGATGGCTACCCGATGGCCAAAAAGGGCAAGGCCGGCGTGGCGCTGTTCGTGACCACCATCGCCTCGCTGGCTGGCGCCATGTCCGGGCTGATCCTGCTCACGCTGTTCTCGCCGGTCATTGCCGAGGTCGGGCTCAAGTTCGGCCCGGCCGAGTTCTGCTCGATGATGCTGCTGGGCCTGGTCGCCGCTTCGTCCATGAGTTCGGGCTCGGCCGCCAAGGGCCTGTGCGCCATGGTGCTGGGGCTGCTGATCGGCATGGTGGGCACCGATGTGAACAGCGGTGCTGCGCGCTACGCGTTTGACGTGCCCGAGCTCACCGACGGCATCAACCTGGTGGCGCTGGCCATGGGCCTGTTTGGCGTGGCCGAAGTGGTGCGCTGCATCAACTCGGCCGACACCAACCGCAAGCTGGAGAAAATTTCCCTGCGCTCCATGGCGCCCAGCAAGGAAGAGTTCAAGGCCACCCTCAAACCCATGGCGCGGGGCTCGGCACTGGGCTCGGCGCTGGGCGCCCTGCCCGGCGTGGGTCCGTCGATCGCGGCGTTCATGTCCTACGCCATCGAAAAGCGCCTGGCCAAAGACCCCAGCCGTTTTGGCCAGGGCGCCATCGAGGGCATTTCGGCGCCCGAGTCGGCGAACAACGCCGCGGCGCAAACGGCCTTCGTGCCCTCTCTCTCGCTGGGCATCCCGGGCGATGCGGTCATGGCGATCATGCTCGGCGCGCTGATCATCCACGGCATTCAGCCCGGGCCGATGCTGATCACCGAGCAGCCCAGCCTGTTCTGGGGCCTGGTGGTGAGCTTTGCCATCGGCAACATCATGCTGGTGATCCTGAACCTGCCGACCATCGGCCTGTGGGTCGCCCTGCTGCGCATTCCGTTTGCATGGATGTACCCGGCGATCCTGGTGTTCGTGGCGCTCGGTGTGTACAGCGTGAACAACAACACCTTCGACATCTATTCGGTGGCGGTGCTCGGGGTCATTGGCTACCTGCTGATGGTGTTGCGCTTCGAGCCCGCGCCGCTGCTGCTGGGCTACATCCTGGGCCCGCTGCTGGAGGAATACATGCGCCGCGCCATGCTGATCTCTCGTGGCGACGCCATGGTGTTCCTGCAGCGCCCCATCAGTGCCACGCTGCTCGCCATCACCGCCGCCCTTCTGGTCTGGGCCATCTGGTCCACCGTGCGCAACAGCCTGCGCGCCAAGCAAGAGCTGGACGTGATGCGCGCCCTGCCGGATTGAACCCGCTGCTCAACCCTTCTGCTAGCCTCGGACCCATGCGGATCCTGCTGGTAGAAGACGACCCCGTGCTGCGCGATGTGATCACGCGCAGCCTCGAGCACGCGGGCCACCGCGTGGACGCCGCGGGCAGCGTGCAGGCCGCCAATCACCTGTGGCGCGTGCAACCGTTCGACGCCGTGCTGCTCGATCTCAACCTGCCCCAGCACGATCGACCGGGCAGCAGCACAGGCAACGGCTTGAACGCGCTGCGCGAAGCCCGGGCGCGCGGCGACCGCACGCCGGTGCTTGTGCTGACCGCACGCAACCGCACCGAAGAGCGCATTGCCGGGCTGGACGCCGGCGCCGACGACTACCTGGGCAAGCCCTTTGACCTGGCCGAGGTGGAAGCGCGGCTGCGTGCGCTGGTGCGCCGCGCCATTGGCAGCAACGACACCGCGCACCTGGGCCAGCTGCAACTGGACCGGCGCGCGCGGCGCTTCACCCTGGCCGGGGAGCCACTGGAGCTGCCCGCCCGGGAGTTCGAGGTGCTGTGGGAGCTGATGAGCCCGCCGGGCCACGCCGTGAGCAAACGCGAGCTGTCCGACAAGCTCTCCAGCTTCGACGACGCGCTGGGCGACAACGCGCTGGAGGCCTTCATTTCGCGGCTGCGCAAGAAGCTGGCCGGCAGTGGCGCGTCCATTCGCACGCTGCGCGGCATTGGCTACCTGCTGGAACCCGAAGCATGACCGCACCGCCCGCCGGCAAGGCTGCGCCCTCGCTGCGCATCCGCATGCTGCGGCACGTCATGGTGCCGCTGGTGCTCACCTGGCTCGCCGGCACCGTGGCCACACTGAGCGTGGCCAGCCATTTCACCGAGCAGGCGTTTGACCGCGCCCTGCTCGACGACGCCTACTCCATCGCCTCGCACGTGCAGGCCCAGCCCGACGGCACGGTAGACCTGCAGCTCACCCCCAGCGAGCTCATGGCCGCGCTGTTTGACCAGGCCGAGGCCGTGCACTTCGCAGTGCTCCAGCCCGACGGCAAGCTGCTCGCCGGCAAGGCCCTGCCCGCCACACCCTTGCCCGAAGCGAGCCAGGGCTTTCGCTACAGCGACATCGTCTACCAGGGACTGCCCGTGCGCGCCGTGACCCTGCGCCACGAGGTACAGGGCCAACTGCACCATGTGGTGATGGCGCACACCACTTACGTGCGGGCGGCACTGGTGCAGCGCATGCTGGTGTTTGGCGCGCTGCCACTGTTGCTGCTGCTCGCGCTGCTGGCCTTCTGGCTCTGGCGCGGCATCCAGCGCGACCTCGCCCCACTCGCGCGGCTGCAGGACGCCCTGGCCAACCGCGACGCCATCGACCTCACCCCCGTGGTGATCTCGCCCTCCACCCGCGAAATCCAGCAGGTGGGCCACGCCGTGAACGATCTCTTTGACCGCCTGGGCCGCAGCGTGCGCGCGCAGCGCGAGTTCGTCGGCAACGTGGCGCACGAGCTGCGCACGCCGCTGGCCCGCATTCGCGCACTGGCCGACTATGGCCAGGCCCACCCCCACGCCGATGTGTCCCAGCAGCAGCTGCAGCACATCGCCACCAGCGCCGAGCGCGCGGGCCGGCTGGTGAACCAGCTGCTGGACCTGGCCATGGCCGACGAAGCGGAGCTGGCGCTGAAAAAGGAACGCCTGGCGCTCGCACCGCTGGTGGGCCAGGCCGTGCTGCGCCACCTGGACAAGGCCGATGCGCGCGGCGTCGACCTGGGCGCGCGCGGCCTGGACGATGGGTCGCAGGACGTGCACATCCTGGCCGACACCGCCTTGATCGAGGGCATTCTCGACAACCTCATCGACAACGCCCTGCGCTACGGCGGCCCCACGCTCACGGTGGAATTGACCACCCATGCCGACGCAGGCCACTGCGTGCTCGCGGTGGTGGACGACGGCCCCGGCATTCCCGATGCCGCGCGCCGCGATCTCATGCAGCGCTGGACGCAAGGACGCGAAGCGGTGCAGCTGGGACAGGGCGCGGGCCTGGGGCTGTCCATCGTGGCGCGCTATGCGCAGCTGCTGGGCTCAGAGCTGGAGCTGGAGAGCGCGGATCACGGCCGGGGGCTGCGCGCAAGCCTTGTGCTGCCTCTGGCCTGATCGGCCTCGATATCGGCCTCGATATCGGTCTCCACATCGGCTTCCACATCGCCGCGCAACACCCCGTTGATCTCGGCGCCGAAGATCAGCGTGGTGGCGCTGATGTACAGAAATACCAGCGTGGCCACCACGCCCGCAAAGCTGCCATAGAGCAAGGCCAGCTTGCCCGCGGTGCGCAAGGTGTACGACAGGCTCGCCGCCGCCCCCACCCACAGCGCGGCACCCACCAGGGCGCCGGGCAAGACGGTGGCAATGCGCTGGCGGATGTCGGGCAGCCAGCCGTACATCAACGCGTACAGCGCCACCAGCACCAGATACGCCATCGCGTAGCGCACCGTGTGGCGCATCCAGTGCGCGTCTGCGCCCGCGCCCACGTTGTCGGCCAGCAGCTGCCACACGTACGGCAGGATCACCACCGAGCTGAAGGCCGCCAGCGTCGTCGCTCCCACCACCACCGTGAACAGCGTGACCTTGATGCGCGCCTTCCAGAAAGCCAGGCCGCGCTCGATGCCATAGGCGCGGTTCAGCGCCGAGCGGATGGCCTGCAGCCCGGAAGACGCCGTCCACAGCGTGACCAATACACCAATGGCCAGCAGCGCCTGGTTGCGCTGCGAGAGCACCTGGTCGATCACCGGCCGCATCGCTTCGCGCACCAGCTGCGGTGCGTACTCCAGCACCCGGCTCACGAGCTGCGCGGCGTCGCCAGGCTTGCCGATGTACCCGGCCGACGCGGAGAGCAGGATCAGCAGCGGAAACATCGCCAGCACCGACGAAAACGCCAGGCTGCCGGCCTGGTTGGCACTCTGGTGCTGGATGTAGTTTCGAATGGCCAGCACGAGCACCCGCACACCGGGCGTGTTCAGTGCAAAGTGCCGAACGCCTCGCGCGGCTTGCTCAAGGCGGCCCATGGGCTGCGGCGGCCCGGGCGCTTATTTGACGCGCCGGCCCAATGGCGTGACGCGCAGCACCTTGCTCAGGCCGTCGCGGCCACTCGCCGCCCGGCCCACCAATGCCGATCCGGCCAACAGACCGGCCGAGCGCAGCAGGAACGACGGACTCTTGCGCGTGAGCGCCCAGGCCGCAATGCCCGCACCCAGCACCCACCAATGCTCACCGGGGATGCCGGTGCGCTCCTGGGGTGTGCGCGTCTTTCGCACGGGCTTGATGGCGGCGGGGGTGGAAGGCTGTTCGGCGCGTCGGGTTCTCTGGACCATGCGGTTCTCCTGATGGGCAAGCCCCTAAGGTAACGCCGCCCCACGGCCGCCCGTGTAGGACAGTCCCGCATCTGTCGTCAGCGGGGCATCTCGCGCACCAGACGAATGCCCACCAGCGTGTAGCGCGTCTGCATCGAGTTCCAGTTGCGGTACGCGCAGCGCGTGTAGAGCGGCCAGGTGTGCCAGGAGCCGCCGCGGCGCACCTTGTTGTTGCCATCTTCTGGCCCCGCCGGATCGTTCACCCGGGAGCGTGCGTAGCTGTCTTCGCCGTACCAGTCCGACGCCCATTCCCACACGTTGCCGTGCATGTCGTGCAGGCCGAACGCATTGGGCGCGAAGCTGCCCACGGGGGCGGTGAAAGCGTGGCCATCGCGCCCGGGCACCGCGCGGTCACGCCAAGCGGGCCAGTTCACCGCGGCGTCCTGGTCAAAGGTGTTGCCTGCACCGATCAGGCCGGCCGGGTCGTTGCCATGCTGGTAACGGCCGCTGCCACCCGCGCGGCACGCGTATTCCCACTCCGCTTCCGTGGGCAGCCGGTACCGGCGCCCTTCCTGCGCAGACAGCCAGCGCGCCAGCGCCACCGCGTCGTTCCAGGTGACGTTGACCACCGGGTGGTCGTCGCCCTGCGCGAAGCCTGGGTTCTCCCACGAGTACTTGGGCAAACGGCCTTCAAACGCGTCGCCCCGGCTGCTCTTCGCGGGATCGTAGGCGGGGTTGTAGCCATAGCCGCCGGTGCCGTCGGCCACCGATTCGGGCACGTGGCCCGAGCGCTGGAGGAACGCCCGGAACTGCCCCACCGTGACCTCATGGCGGCTCATTTCGAAGTCCCGCGTGATGCGCACGCGGTGCACCGGCGCCTCGTCGGACAAGGCATCCAGACGGGCGCGCTCCATGCCGGGGTAGACCTTCGCCAACACCTCGGGCGATTCGTCGCTGCCCATCAGGAATTCGCCGGCCGGCACGCGCACGAAGGCCATGCCCAGCGTGTCGGTGGACACCTGCGGTGCCTGCGCACAAGCGCCAAGCCACGCCATTGAGCACAGCACAGCGGCCACACGCCCCATTCGCCACCGCACCGCACCAGGGTTCTTCATGGGAGCTCCAACGACAAAGATGGGCCATTGTGCCGGCGCAGGCGACAAGCGCGACAGACACGCGACCCCGCCCGGCCTGCCGCCGCTCAGTGCCCCGCCAGAAACCGTTGCACGAGCTCCAGCTGTTCGGGCACGTTCAGGGCCGGCGCGTGCCCGCAGCCGGCAATGGTGACCACGAGTGCACGCGGCCCGCGGTCGCGCATGGCTTCGGCGGTGTCGGCGAGCAGCAGGTCGGAGTCGGCGCCGCGCAGGCACAGCACGGGCACGTCGATGCGGTCGTAGGTGGGCCACAGGTCGTAGTCCTGCGGGTGGTGGGTGAACTGCCCCACCATGGCCGGGTCGTAGTGCGGCGTCACGCGGCCGTCGGGCAGGCGGCGGGTGGAGCTTTCGGTGAACAGGCGCCACTGCGAATCGCTGATGTGCCCATAGGGCTTGTAGATGGTGCGGAAGTACTGCTCCAGCTCGCTCACGGTGTCGAAGCTGGGTGGGCTGCCCGCGTAGCTGCGGATGCGCTGAACGGCGGGCTCGGCGAGTTGCGGGCCGATGTCGTTGAGCACCAGCCGCTCGATGCGTCCGCGCAGCCGGCCCGCAGCGCTCACCATGCCGATGGCGCCGCCCATGGAAGTGCCGACCCAGTGAAAACGCTGGAGGGCGAGCTGGTCCACCAGCGCGGTGGCGGTGCGGCTGTAGAAATCCAGGCAGTACTCGGACTCGGGTGTCGGGCTCCATTGCGAGAGTCCACGGCCAATGGTGTCGGGGCAGATCACGCGCCAGCCCAGCGCGCACAGGTGTTCGGCCAGCGGGTCCATGTCGCGCCCGGTGCGTGCCAGGCCGTGCCAGGCCACCACGGTCTGGCCGTTGGGCGCAGCGGGCACCCAGTCCATGAAGTGGACTTCCCGGCCTTCGCAATGCAGGTAGCGCGAGCGCGGTGTCACGGCGCTGGCCAGGGCTTCGGGTGCGGTGGCGTTCATGGCTGGCCTTTCATGCGCGCGGCCGTCGCGCGCTCCCTGAGCTTTCCAACGATGCCGGTGGGGAAGTAATAAACCGACAGCACGAACAGCACGCCCAGCCAAAGCAGCCAGCGGTCGGGCGTGAGCAGCGCGGGCAGCAACGGCAGGCCTTCGGTGGCGTTGCCGGCCATGCGCAACAGGTCTTGCAGGTAGCTCTGCGCCACCACAAAAAGCACGCTGCCAATGAACGCGCCATACAGCGTGCCCATGCCGCCAATGACGACGATGAGCAGAATGTCCAGCATGATTTCGAAGGACAGCGAGGTGTCTGGCCCGTTGTAGCGCAGCCAGAGCGCGAGCAGACAGCCCGCGAGCGTGGCAAACGAGGCCGACAGCACGTTGGACAGCGTGCGGTACACCACCGTGCGGTAGCCCAGCGCTTCGGCGCGGAAGTCGTTCTCTCGGATCGCCTGCAGCACGCGACCAAAGGGCGAATTCACGATGCGCAGGATGGTGAGGAAGATGGCCGTCACGGCGAGGAAGATCAGGTAGTAGGTGATCAGCCGGCCATTGAGGTCGACCTCGCCCAGCGGCGTCACCAGCGGTTCTTCGGTCAGCGTGAAGCCCGGCGAGAGCAGCTCGGGCACGCGGAACGTGAGGCCGTCTTCACCGCCGGTGATGTCCGAGAGCTGCGAGGCCAGTGTGAGAAAGGCCGAGGCCACCGCCAGCGTGATCATGGCGAAGAAGATCGCCTTCACGCGCAGCGAGAACAGCCCGATCAGCAGCGAGAGCACCAGCGAGATCGCGAGCGCGCCAAACACGCCCACCGCAATCGCGGCCCACGACGGCGTGCCCGCCGCGTTGAGCGCGATCGCCACGCCGTAGGCCCCGATGCCGAAGAACATGGTGTGCGCAAAGCTCACGATGCCGGTGTAGCCCAGCAGCAGATCGAAGCTGGCCACCAGCGCCACGAAGATCAGCACCTTGGCCGCCACGTTGAGCGCCTTCACGCCCGGGAACAGGAATGGCGCCAACAGCAGGCCGAGAAACAGCACCACCAGCAGCGCGGTGAGCCAGCGGCTGCGCGGCAGGTCGTTGGAGAGGAGTCGGGACAACATGATTCGGCTCCTTCAGCGGTTGGTGACGGGATACACGCCCTGCGGCCGCCACAACAAAATCGCGACCATGAGCGCGATGTTGGAAAACAGCGCAACCTTCGGTGCGAGGAAGCCGGTGTAGTTCGCCATGAGGCCGACCAGCAGCGCGCCAATGAGCGCCCCCGTGGTGGAGCCCAGGCCACCGATGATGATGACGATGAAGATCAGCACGTTGACCTGCGCGCCCATCTGCGGCAACACGGTCTGCTGGTACAGCCCCCACATCACGCCACCCAGGCCGGCGAGCGCACTGCCCACGACAAACACGCCAATGAAGAGCTGGCGGATGCGGTAGCCGAGCGACTCGACCATCTCGCGGTCCTGCACGCCGGCGCGCACCAGCAGGCCGACCTTGGTGCGGTTGAGCGTCCACACCATGGCGGCAAACACGGCCAGGCCCACCAGCACGGCCAGCAGGCGGTACTTCTCCACCGCAGCCTCGCCCAGGATGAAGGAGCCGCGCAGGCTCTCGGGCAAGGGCAGCGCGATCTGCTCCGGCCCCCAGATGACCTTGATCATTTCCTCGCCAATGATCATGCCGCCCATGGTGATGAGGATCTGCTTCAAGTGCATGCCGTACACCGGGCGGATGATCAGGCGCTCGAACACCCAGCCCAGCGCACCGGCCACCGCCATCGCCACCAGCATGGCCGGCAGCAGCGCCATGAGGTTGAGCCACAGGCTGTCGGCGGTGGTGTAGCTGCCCATGCTGGCCAGCACGGTGGTGGCCACAAAGGCACCCAGCGCGATGAACACGCCGTGGCCAAAGTTCAGCACGTCCATCAGGCCAAAGACCAGCGTGAGGCCCGAGGCAATGATGAACACGATCATGCCCATGGCCAGGCCCGCCACCGTGAGCGTGAGCCAGGTGGAGGGGCTGCCCACGGCGGGCAGCGCCAGCAGCGCGAGCGCCGGCACGAGCGCGAGCGGCTTCCAGTCGAAGTCGGCTTTGAGTTTCATCATTGATGTGCTCCGAGGGACAAGCCGAGCAATTTCGATTGCAGCGATTCATCGGCGGCCAGCTCGGCCATCGAGCCGCTGTGCACCACGCGGCCGTCGTCCATCACGGCCACGCTGTCGCCCAGCTGGCGCGCAAAGTTGAAGTTCTGTTCGACCAGCAGGATGGTGGTCTTGGCGGCCTTGAGTTCGCGAAAGGCCGCGATCATGTTCTGGATGATCGCGGGCGCCAGGCCTTTGCTGGGCTCGTCGATCAGCAGCAGCTTGCGCGGCTCGATGATGGCGCGCGAGACCGCGAGCATCTGCTTCTGCCCGCCGCTGAGCTTGCCGGCCGGGTGCAGCCAGAACTTCTTCATGGCTGGGAACAGGCCAAAGATCCATTCGAGCCGCGTGGTGTCGATGTCGTCGATGGTGCGCGCGCCGCGTGCGGCCAGCAGCATGTTCTCCTTGACGCTGAGGTCCGAGAAGATGCCCATACTCTCGGGCACATAGGCCACGCCGCTCTGCGCAATGTCGGGCGTCTGGTGTGCGGTGATGTTGGTGCCGTCCAGCGTCACGGTGCCCTGGCTGGCGTGCCACAGGCCCATGATGGTGCGCAGCGTGGTGGTCTTGCCCGCGCCATTGCGGCCCAGCAGCATGGTGAGCTGGTTGGCAGGCACCACGAGGTCCACGCCGTGGAGGATGTGGTACGCGCCGATGTGGGTGTGCACCTCGTTCAGCGTCAGCAACGGCTCGCTCATGCGACCTCCGCTTCTTTCGGGTTGATGCCGAGGTATGCCTGCTGCACCACGGGCGAGGCAATCACCTCGGCCGGGTCACCGTCGGCCACCAGCTCGCCGTTGTGCAGCACGATGATGCGGTCGGAGAGTTCGCGAACCACGTCCATCTTGTGTTCGACCAGCAGGATGGTCTTGGTCTTGTCGGCCTTGAGCTGGCGGATCAGGTTCAGGATCACCGGCACTTCGTCCACGCTCATGCCGGCGGTGGGTTCGTCGAACATGAACACCTGCGGCTCCAGCGCCATCAGGATGCCCACCTCGAGCTTGCGCTGGTCACCGTGCGGCAGGCTGGAGGCGAGCGCATCGCGCTTGTCAGCCAGGGCCACGGCCTGCAGCACTTCGTCGGCGCGCTGCAGCAGGTCGCGCCGGTCGCTCCAGATGCGCCAGAGGTTCAGCCCGGCACGCGCCTTGGCCTGCACCGCCAGCCGCACGTTCTCCTGCACCGTGAGGTTGGGGAACAGGTTGGTGAGCTGGAACGCGCGGCCCAACCCGGCCTGCGCACGCGCCGGCGCCCCCAGCGACGAGATGTCCTGCCCGCCCAGCAACACGCGGCCCGCGCTGGCCTTGATCTGCCCGGAGATGAGGTTGAAGTAAGTCGTCTTGCCCGCGCCATTGGGGCCGACGATGGCCGTGAGCGTGCCCGGCGCGAACGCGCAGGACACAGCACTCACCGCCACGTGCCCGCCGAAGCGGACCGTGAGATCTTGGGTTTCAAGCATGGAGGAACTCTCCGCATGAGGCAGCGGTGTGCCGTGAGCCGCAGGTGCGGCGAACTTCCAGAAACGCGGCGGAACCGGCTTCGCCGGGCCGCACGCGTTGTCCCCCTTTCAAGGGGGAAGCCGCGTCAGCGGCGCAGGGGGTCAAGCGCTCAGCGCTTGTTCCGAATGGGAATCGGCAGGTCTTCCGGCTTGATCTCGCGCACCAGCTCCGGCACACCCCAGGCAAAGGCAGGGTCCACCTTGATCTTGAAGTGGTACATGCTCTGCATCGCCTGGTGGTCTTCCGCGCGGAAGGTCATCTTGCCCTTGGGCGTGTCAAAGCTCATGCCTTCCATGGTCTTGATGAGCGTGTCGGTCTTGGTGTCGCCGTTGGTTTTCTTCAGCGCCGTCACCACGGCCATGGCGGCCGAGAAACCACCGGCGGTGAAGAAGTCCGGCGGCGTCTTGAACTGCTTGTAGTGCTCGGCCACCATGGCGTCGTTCACCGGGTTCTTCGGGATGCCGAAGTAGTAGTACAGCGCGCCTTCCATGCCGGGGAACTGCTTGTAGGCCACCATGGCCGGCAGGATGTTGCCGCCCGTGGCCAGCTTGATGCCGTAGCGCTTTTCCAGATCCATTTCAGCGATCTTGGAAAACGGCGTGGGCGCACCCGACCAGCCCACCGAGATGTACTTGGTGCCCGGCTGGTCCTTGAGCTTGTCGACGATGCGCAGCAGGCCGGCGGTGAAGTCCGTCGTGCCCACGGGCAGGTATTCCTCGTGAACGATCTTGGCCTTCTTGATGAAGTCCTTGGAGGCCTTCACGCCGTCACGGCCAAAGGCGTTGTCGTTGGCCAGCATGGCGATCACGTTGCCCGGCTGGTCCAGCGCCACGGCGTTGGCAGCGGCGTCCTGGCTGCTGTTGCGGCCGGTGCGAAAGATGTACTTGTTCCACTTGTCACCGGTGATGGAGTCGGCCACGGCGGGCTCCACCAGCAGGATCTTCTTGTATTCCTCGGCCACGGGCAGCATGGCCAGCGCCACGGGCGAAGCGGTCGGGCCGATGGCCAGGTCGACCTTGTCGTCGGCATAGGCCGCGGCCAGCAGGCTCTTGCCCACGTCCGGCTTGCCTTGGTCGTCCTTCTCGATCACCACGATCTTCTTGCCCGCCACCATCATGGTGCCGCCGGTGGCGTAGCTCAGGCCCATCATCAGGCCGGCCTGCGTCTGCTTGGCATAGGCCTCCAACGGGCCGGTCTTGCTGTGGATGTGGGCGATGCGGATCTCGTTCTTGTTGGCCTGCGCCTGGGCGAGCGTGGTGCCCAGGGCGGCGGTGCAGGCGAGCGCAATAACCGCCAGACGGCGGGTGGTGTGTGTCATGTCTTGTCTCCTGGTTGGAAGGATCACAGCGCTGTGCGCCGTTCCCGTGCATTGCAGGCTTCGTGCCAGCACCCAAGGCCTTTGATTTCAAACCACTTTCTGCGACAGCTTCAAGCCGCTGTCTGAATTTCAGACAACTCTCGAACACTCAATCGTCTGAAGTTCAGGCGGTCGTCTGACTTTCAGACACTTCACCCCAGGCCGCGAGACGGTCGTACAGGCTCGCGCGCGAAATGCCCAGCAGCCGGGCCGCGGCGGTGCGGTTGCCCCCGGTGTGCGCGAGCGCATCGCGAATGGCACGCTGCTCCAGCTCGGCAATCTGCTCAGGCAGCGGCCGCACGTCGCTGCCCGACACGCGGGCGCGCGGCGCGCCGGCCTTGAGCACCGCAGGCGCCAGCGCCGGCAGGCCGGCCTCTTGCAGCACCGCCCCCACCTGCGCGCCTTCGATGTGGTGCGTGTCGCTGCGCAGCGCCAGCTGTTCGAGCACGTTGCGCAGCTCGCGGATGTTGCCGCGCCAGGGCTGTGCGGCCAGCAGCGCCTGGGCGTCGGCGGTGAGCTCCAGCTGCGCGCCGCCACCGCGCGCGGCAATGTCTTCACACAGGGCTTCGATCAGCAGCGCAATGTCGCCCTGCCGCTCGCGCAGCGGGGGCACGCGGATGGGCAGCACGTTGAGGCGGTAGTAGAGGTCTTCGCGGAAGGTGCCGTCGCGCACCATCTGCTGCAGGTCGCGCGAGGTGGCTGCGACCACGCGCACGTCAAAGCGCACCAGCTTGTTCGAACCCAGCGGCTCGATCTCGCCTTCCTGCAAGGCACGCAAGAGCTTGACCTGCACCGACATGGGCATGTCGCCCAGTTCGTCGAGGAACAGGGTGCCGCCATCGGCGAGCTTGAATTTCCCGTCGCGCCCCTTTTTGTCGGCGCCGGTGAACGCACCGGGCGCCACGCCGAAGAACTCGGCTTCCAGCAGGGTGTCGGGCACGGCCGCCATGTTCACGCTCACAAACGGGCGCCCCGCGCGCGGCGAGGCCGCATGAATGGCGTGCGCCAGCAGCTCCTTGCCGGTGCCGGTTTCACCCAGCAGCAGCACCGGGCTGGCGGACTGCGCCGCGCGGCGCGCCTGGCGCTTGACCTCCAGCGCCGCCGCACTGCTGCCCACGAAGCTGGCAAAGGTGTACTTGGTGCGGCGCTGGCTGGCGAGTTCGCGGCGGGCTTCGCTCAAGTCCTGTTCGAGCCGCGCAAACTTGCTGATGAGAGGCTGCAGCGTGGTCTCGGGGTGGTCGAACAGCACGATGCCCAGCACGCCGATGACCTCGCCCGCGTCGTCGCGCAGGGGGATGCGGCTCACCACAAAAGTGCCGGCGCGGTTGGTGAGCAGGTCGATGAGGATGGGTTTGCCGGTGGCCAGCACCTGGTGCATCTGCGTGTTTTGCACGACGCGTGACACGGGGTGGCCCACAAAGTCTTCCTCGCGCTCGAAGCCGAGCGCGGGGAGGAAGCGGCGGTATTGGTCGTTGATCCAGACCACGCGAGCGTCGCGGTCCACCAGCATCATGCCTTCGCTGGCGTTGGCGAAGAGCTCGAACATCGACCGCGCGGCGAGTTCAAGAATGCTCTGCGCGTCGCGTGGAAGGCGGTTGTCCCGGGTCATGGGCGAATGGTACCCCCGGTGGGTATTCGGCTCCTTGGCTCGCCGGTTCGAAGGCATTTGCTTTCTTTCGGCTGTGCCGGTCATTGACGACCAAAGGGCACAGCTCCGCGGGTGTCCCCCGGACCAGCTTCGCTGGCCCTCCTCCTTTACCCCGCTGCGCCATGCCCCTTGGCCGCCCATGACCTTGTTGGCATGCAAAGCGCGGGTTGGCCTGTACTGCTTATGGCGCGTGAGCGGTGGGCGCTCTGCGCAGCGGGGTAAAGAAGGAGACGGCACCAGCCGTCGGGGGACACCCGCGGAGCAGAGCGCCCACCGCTCACGCGCCCGCGAGGTGCGCAAACCTAAACGACCACCCGCCGCGACAGCAGGCGAGGCACCACCAGCACCACCAGCACCACCGCCAGCAAGGTGGCCGACATCGGGCGCTGCAGGAACACCATGAAGCTGCCCTCCCCGATCGACAACGCGTTGCGCATCTGCGCCTCGGCCATCGGCCCCAGGATCAGGCCCACGATCACCGGTGCCGTGGGGAAGTCGTAGCGGCGCATCACCACACCCAGCAGGCCCAGGCCGTACATCAGGAACAGATCGAACGCGCTCTGGCGCATGCCATACACACCCACCGTCGCAAAAATCAGGATGCCCGCGTAAAGCTGCGGCCGTGGAATCTTCAGCAGCTTGACCCACAAGCCCACCATCGGCAG
This sequence comes from Synechococcus sp. UW140, assembly GCA_943371335.1. Classification (GTDB taxonomy): domain Bacteria; phylum Pseudomonadota; class Gammaproteobacteria; order Burkholderiales; family Burkholderiaceae_C; genus Hydrogenophaga. The sequence continues at coordinate 126,815 of CALRUK020000005.1, forward strand.
GTTGAGCACCAGCAGCATCACGTTGCCGATGTAGAGCGAGGCGATCAAGGCCCACACCAGCGCCGACGACGTCTGGAACAGCTGCGGGCCGGCGTTGATCCCGTAGTTCTGCAATGCGCTCAGCAAAATGGCCGCCGTGACCGAGGTGGGGATGCCCAGCGTGAGCAGTGGCACCAGCGTGCCCGTGACGGCTGCGTTGTTCGCGGCTTCGGGCCCGGCCACGCCTTCGATGGCGCCCGTGGTGCCAAACTCCGCCTTGTGCTCGGGGCTGGCGAGCTTGCGCTCGGTGGCGTAGCTCAGGAACGTGGGGATCTCGGTGCCGCCGGCGGGAATGGTGCCAAACGGAAAGCCGATGGCCGTGCCGCGCAGCCAGGCGGGCCATGAGCGGCGCCATTCGCTGCGCGTCATGTGCACCTTGTTCATCTTGTTCATGCTGGCCTCGCTGCGGCCTTCGTACAGCGCGTTGTACAGCGCCTCGGCCACGGCAAACAGGCCCACGGCCACCAGCACCACTTCAATGCCGTCCATAAACTCCAGCACACCCCCGGTGTAGCGCACCTGGGCGGTGATCTGGTCGATGCCGATGAGGCCCAGCGCCAGACCAAGAAACAGCGCCGTGAGACCGCGCAGCGTGCTCTGGCCCAGCACCGCGCTCACCGTGGTGAAGGCCAGCAGCATCAGGCAGAAATACTCGGGCGGGCCCAGCTTCACGGCGAACTCGGCCAGGATGGGCGCAAACAGCGTGACCAGAATCGTGGCGATGGTGCCGGCAATGAAAGAGCCGATGGCTGCGCTCGCCAGGGCCGCGCCCGCGCGGCCGCTCTTGGCCATCTTGAAGCCCTCGAGCGCGGTCACCATGGTGCCGGTTTCGCCGGGCGTGTTCAGCAGGATCGAGGTGGTGGAGCCACCGTACATGGCGCCGTAGTAGATGCCGGCAAAGAAGATCATCGAGGCCGTGGGCTCGACCTGCCCGGTGATGGGCAGCAGCATGGCCACCGTGACGGCCGGGCCCAGGCCTGGCAACACGCCAATGGCCGTGCCCAGCGCGCAGCCGGCAAAGGCCCACAGCAGGTTGATGGGGGTACCCGCCGTGGCGAAGCCCGCGAGCAGTTGGTTGAAGGTGTCCATCATGGTGTAGCGGCCTCGGGTTTCAGATCCAGCCGCTGGCGGTGATGCCTGGCAGGTTCACGGCGAGCAGTTTGGTGAAGAGCCAGTACACCGGCGCGGAAATGGCCACGCCGATGAGCGCGTCCTTGATGGTCTGGCGCACATCGCCAATGGGCTTGCCTTCGCTGGCGCGCAGGCCACGCACCGCCAGTGCAAAGCACAGCGAACAACTCAGGATGAAGCCGATGGTGGTGATCAGTGCTGCGTTGAGCAGCACGCCTGCCGACACCCAGGCCAGCGCGCGCCAGTCGCCGCGCGCCGCGCCCGAGGGCTCTTCCATCTGGCGGTAGCCGCCCGTGAGCACTTCGCGAATGAGCATCACGCCACACACCGCGAGCGCCGCACTCACCACCCAGGGCAGAAAGTCAGGGCCCACGCCGGCATAGCCCGCGTCCGACGGAATGGCCAGGGCACCCAAAGCCAGCACGGCGGCCACGACGAGAGCGCCAATGCCCATGGCCAGTTGGCCGGCACGGTGGTGGTTTGAGGAGGAGGAATCGTTGTTCATGTGGGTATCCCAGACCTGAGGGAATGGCGGTGCTTCGCAGCGCCTGAAGCAACGCCCATCAAGGGGCGTCGAGGGTCCGGCTACGCCGGCCCAAAACGCCGTCCCCCTCCCAGCGCCGAAGGCGCGCCAGAGAGGGGGAAGCCGCGCAGCGGCGCAGGGGGTGCTTGCGAACTCAGACCATGCCGGCGCGCACCATGGTCGCGCGCAGCGAAGAGAAGTCCTTGTCCACGAAATCGTCGAAGGCCTTGCCGGTCAGCAGCGCGGGCGTCCAGCCGTTTTTCTCCAGCGAAGCCGCCCACGACTTGCTCTGCGTGGCCTTCACGATCATGGCGGTGAGCGCGTCGCGCTGTGCCGGCGTGATGCCGGGCGCGCCGTACACGCCGCGCCAGTTGCCGATCTCGACGTCAATGCCCTGCTCTTTCAGCGTGGGCACATCGATGCCCTTGACGCGCTGGGCCGACGTGACCGCGATCGCGCGCATCTTGCCGCTCTCGATGTACTGCTGGAACTCGCTGTAGCCGCTGCCGCCAATGGTGACGTTGCCGCCCAGGATGGCGGCGGTGGCTTCACCGCCCCCACGGAAAGGCACGTAGTTGATCTTGGAGGCGGGCACGCCGACCGACTGCGCGATTTGTGCAGCGGCGATGTGCTCGGTGGCGCCGCGCGAACCGCCGCCCCACTTCACGCTGCCCGGGTCTTTCTTGAGCTGCTCGACCACATCCTTCATGGTCTTGAAGGGCGAGTTGGAAGGCAGCACGAACACGTTGTATTCGGTGGTGAGTCGCGCGATGGGGGTCAGCTGCGTGACCGACACCGGCGGCTTGCCGGTGATGATGCCGCCCAGCATCACGGCGCCCATCACCATCAGGGCGTTCGGGTCGCCCTTGCTGGCGTTGTAGAACTGCGCCAGGCCAATGGCGCCAGCCGCGCCGCCCTTGTTGTCGTAGGTCACCGAAGAGGCCACACCGGCGTCGCGCATGGCGTCGCCCAGGGCGCGGCCGGTGCCGTCCCAGCCACCGCCCGGGTTGGCCGGGATCATCATCTTGATGTTGGCATTGGCCCAGGCGGCATTGGGCAGCGCGCCAGCGGCGGCCAGGGCCGCCAGGGTTTTGAGGAAGGTGTCACGACGCATGGCTTGTCTCCTTGGATGTGGCTGAACCGATGTGCGTATCTTCTGCCCGCACGCTGTCAGTTCGCTGTCCTTCTGATAGGGGGAAACCCTAGGAGTCAAGCCCGCGCCGTGCCTGCTCAGAAGCGGTGGCGAATGCCCACCTGGATGCCGTTGGAGCTGCTGCCCGCCACCGGGCTGTTGAAGCCCAGCGCCGAAGCCGCGTCGTTGGACACCGACGTCACGTGCCCATACAGCGCGGTGCGCTTGGACAGGTTGTGGGTCGCCTGCAGGGTGTAGATCTTGGCGTCGTCGCTGGCAGCCGCGGCCGAGCCATTGACGTTCTTGGCCTGCGCAGCACCCACCGACACCACGGTGTTCTGGCCGACCTTGAAGGCCGCGGCCACACCCAGCAGCTTGAGCTTTTCCACCGCCTTGTCTTCCACGTCGTAGTAGCCCGTGAGCTTGACGGGGCCAAAGTCGTAGGCACCCACGAACAGCAGCGCGTCGCGGCCCTGCTTGCCGGCCAGCGCGCCATCGGCGTCGGCCACCTGCATGAGCGACAGGCCCAGCGTCCAGGGGCCCTGCGCGTACAACGCGTGGCCGCTCACCTGCTTGCCGAAATCGGCGCTGGGGTTGGTGCTCACGCGCTCGTCGCCCAGGCTGTACTGCAGCTGGAACACGGTGTTGGAGATCGTGGGCGAGACGTAGGTGATGGCGTTGTCCACGCGGTTGTAGTCACCGTTGCCGATGATGGGCACCACGCTCACCACGTCGTACACCTTCGTGCCGATGATGCCGGCGATGTCGTCCATCGGCGTGTACTGGCGGCCCAGGCGCACCGTGCCCCAGCCACCGCCCAGGCCCACATAGCCCTGGCGACCGAAGAGGCGGCCACCCTGGCCGAGCGTGCCCACGTCGGCGTTGAAGCCGGACTCCAGCAGGAACGTGGCCTTCATGCCACCGCCCAGGTCTTCGGTGCCCCGCAGGCCCCAGCGCGAGCCCTGCTGCTGCCCGGACGTCACGCGCGTGAGCGAGGTCGCTCCCTTGACGCGCTCCAGCGCCACGTCGACCACACCGTACAAGGTGACGGACGACTGCGCGCTCGCCACGCCGCTGACCAGGCCCAGCGCCGCCAGCGCGATTGCATGCTTCTTCATGTTGAACTTTCGTAGTGGATGGGAGTGGGGATGCTCTTCGCGGGGGCTGTCAGTTCGCTGTCCAACCGATCCGGACAAACCCTAGGCGCAGGGCGGGCCACACGCACGCACCCGGCATTGCGTGGCCATAATCGGCCGCCATGAAGCTGCTCCTGATCGAAGACAACGCCGCCATGCAAACGACCTTGCGGCGCAGCTTCGAGCGGCGGGGCATGCAGGTTCTGGGCTGCGACGACGGCGCACGCGCCCTGGCGCTGTGGCAGGCCAGCCTGCCCGACGCCGTGCTGCTCGACCTCAGCCTGCCCGGTGTGGACGGACTCGAGGTGCTCAGCCAGGCCCGTGCGGCGGGCCTGACCACCCCGGTCATCGTGCTCACGGCGCGCGGCACCGTGGGCGACCGCATTCTGGGCTTGAACACCGGGGCCGACGACTACATGCCCAAGCCGTTCGACCTCGACGAACTCGAGGCCCGCGTGCGGGCGCTGGTGCGCCGCTCGGGCAACGCCGACAGTGCCAGCAGTTCGCCGGCACGCGGGCCTGCGTGGTGCGGCATGCAGGTCGACAAGGACAGCGGCGCGGTCTACTTCAACGCACAACCCATGGAGCTGGCGCCGCGCGAGCTCGCGCTGCTGCAAGCCCTGCTGGGCAAGCCGGGCCACGCCATCGCCAAGGAACGCCTGTTCGAACTGGTGTTCCCCGGCGAAAGCCAGGTGCAACCCGAAGCGATCGAAGTGGTGGCCTACCGCCTGCGCAAAAAGATCGCGCACACCGGCGCGCAGCTGGTGACGCTGCGCGGCCTGGGCTACCTGCTGAAGGCCTCCGCTTGAAGCTGACACCACCGGCCACGCGCACCCGCGCCATCTCGCTGCGCCGCACGCTGCTCATGGGCATTCTGTTGCCGGTGTTTGCCTTCGTGCTCATCAACACGGTGGTGCTCTACCGCCAGGCGCTCGACGCGGCCGACACGGCCTACGACCGCACGCTGCTGGCCACCGCCAAGTCGCTGGGCGAACAGCTGCGCGTGACCGGCTCGGGCAACGACGTGCGGGTGGAATCCACCTTGCTGTATTCCGCCCTCGAGGCCTTCGAGGCCGACAACCGCAGCCGCATCTACTACCGCGTGAGCGGCCTGCAGGGCGAGATGGTTTCCGGCTTCAACGACATGCCCGCGTGGCGCCGCGACATTCCCCAGGAAAACCTCTACGCCGCGCTGGTGAACTTCTACGACGACGAATACCGCGGCGTGCCGGTGCGCATGGCCGTGCTGCTGCAACCCGTCTCGGGCGTCTACGAACAGGGCATGGCCACCATCCAGGTCGCCGAGACGCTGGAGCTGCGGGAAACGCTGGCGCGGCAGATCCTGATCGACACGCTGTGGCGACAGGCCGCCCTGGTCATCGTCATCGCCCTGGTGGTGGTGTTTGTAGTGCAGCGCGCCACACGGCCTGTGCGCGCCCTCAGCCACGCGCTGGGCATGCGCACCGAAAACGACCTGACACCCCTCACCACGGAAGGTGCGCCGCGCGAGTTGCTGCCCTTGCTCGATGCCACCAACCAGCACATGCAGCGCCTGTCGCACCTGCTGGAGCACCAGAAGCGTTTCGTGCGCGACACCTCGCACCAGCTGCGCACGCCGCTGGCTGTGCTCAAGACGCAGGTGCAATCGGCACGGCGCGGCGATGTGTCGGCCGAGCAAGCGCTGGACGAAATCGGCCACACGGTGGAGCGCGCCACCGAGCTGGCCAACCAGATGCTGGCCCTGGCCAAGGTCGAACAGCTGCGACAGGACGGCCAGCCGCCGGTGACCGAGTGGTCGGCGGTGGTGCGGGACGTGGCACTCGACCTCTCGGCCCTGATCGCCGAGCGCTCGCTGGACTTCTCGATCGACACGCACACGGCCCCCGTGCAGGCGCATGTGTGGGCCCTGCGCGAGCTCAGCCGCAACCTGCTGCACAACGCCATCAAGAACACGCCCGAGGGCTCTGCGCTTTCGGTGGCGCTGGTGGTGGACGCGCACACCGCGGCCCTCACCATCCGCGACGAAGGCCCCGGCATTTCGGCCGCCTTGCGCGAACGACTCTTCCAGCCCTTTGCCACCGATCAGCGCTCGGCACCCACCGTGTCGGGCTCGGGCCTGGGCCTGGCCATTTGCCGCGAGATCGTCGTTTCGCTGCAGGGCGGCATCGAACTGAACAACCGCATTCAACAAGGCCGCGTGATCGGGCTGGACGCCACTGTGCGCCTGCCGCTGGCCACACATACACCCACCGCATGAAATCTGCACCCCATGACGCCACCGGCAAGGTCCGCCTCGACAAATGGCTCTGGGCCGCGCGCTTCTACAAAACCCGCAGCCTGAGCAGCGAAGCCATCGACAAAGGCCATGTGCGGCTCAATGGCCTGCCCGTCAAACCCTCGCGCGATGTGAAGCCGGGCGACACGCTGGAGCTGCGCATCTCGCAGGAGCTGCGCACCGTGGTCGTGCGCGCCTTGAGCGGGGTTCGGGGTCCTGCCACCGTGGCCGTGCTGCTCTACGAGGAAACCGCAGAATCGATCCAGCGGCGCGCCGCCGCGGCGGAGCTGCGACGCCTCGCGCCCGAGCCTGCCCACAGCCAACCCATGGGTCGCCCCACCAAACGCGACCGCCGCCACATCGAGGATCTGCGCGAGCCACCCCCGCGCGGCGAATGGAACGAGCGCTGGAGCGCGTCGCTCGACGACACGGACTAGCGCCACCGGGCGCCCGCGTTCAACCCTTGCGCAAGCCCAGCCACATCACCGTGGCCACCACCACCAGGCCCCCGGCCACCTGCACCGGCGCGATGGTCTGACCCAGGATCGCCCAGGCGAGCACCAGCGCAAAGATCGGCTCGATGTTCATGATGGCCGAGTTGCCCACCACACCGAGCTTGGGCAACACGGTGAACATGATCGTGAAGGCGGTGCCATACAGAAAGGTCAATCCCGCCAGGCCCCACCAACCCACGGGGGCCGTGGGCAGCGCCAGCCCGCCTTGCGCCGTGGCCGCGATCAGCGCCATCACCGCCACCGTGCCCATCGTGGTGGCGGTGCGAAGGCGGCCATCGAGCCCTTCGGTTTCGTGCTGTGTGAGCACAAGCGCCATGCCAAACGTGGCAGCCGCCGCCAGCGCAAAAGCCACACCCACACCAATGCGCGCCCAGTGGCCCGACGCACCCAACCCCGAGGCCGCACCCGACACGTCCAGCGCCAACGCCAAACCCACCAGCATCACGGGCATGGCACGCAGCACCCTGGGCTGCGGGCGCTGGCCGTACACCAGGCGCGCCCACAGCGCGGTCCACAGTGGATAGGTGTTGAAGGCCAGCAGCGCCAGCGCCACCGGCAGGCGCGCCACCGACGCATACAGGCACAAGCTCTGCACGCCCACCAGCAGGCCAATGGCAGGCAAGGCCTTGCGGTGTCGCGCCTGCAGCGCCACTGGCACGCGATAGGCCACCAAGATGGCTGCCACCACCAGCGCCGTGACCGTGCTGCGAAACGCCACCGCCGTGGCCACGCTCACACCGTGGTCAAACGCCAGACGCGCGGCCACGTGGTTGGCACCCATCATGAAAGCGATCAGCAACAGCGTGGCAAAGGCGGTGGTGCTGATGCCGCCGCTGGAGGAAGGGGCCTGGGTCATGCGGCCGATTGTCGGCCACATCGGCGCGCGGCGCTGTCGTCTCAGCGCAGCTGCTGGCCGAACAGGTAGGTCATGTTCACGCGGCGCGCATCGTAGCGATCAACGAAGCGGATGGTGTCGGTTTCGTGGAACAAGGCGGAGTTGAACAACACGGCGCGGTTGCACCGGTGGGGCACCGTCACACAACCGGCGTCGTGCTGCTTGAGGAACGCGTAAATGCGCTCGCCGTCGCTGTTGTACTGCTCGAAGGTCCAGTCCGCAGGCGCCGGCACGTCGTACACCTTGAGCCCGCCACTGTCAGGGTCCAGGTTGTGCTCGCTGGGGGCGATCCAGAAGTTGAGGTTCACCTTGGCGAAGTCCGCGTGCACGTTGATGCCCTGCGTGATCGCGGGTTCGTACTTGAAGCCCCAGAGCTGCGTGAGCAGATAGTCCTTGAACACACGCGGCATGCGCTGCTTGAGTTCACGCGCCAGCTGCAGGTGCAATGGACTGTTGAACCCCCGGTTTGCAAAGGCGCCCAGGTAGTTGTTGGCGTACTCGCCGTGCCACACACGCGAGGCATGGGCAAAGTCCTGGAAGGCCTTGAGCGCCGGTGCCGAGAGGAAATGGTCAATCGTCAGAATCTCGGGCGTCCCTGCCAGGTACGCCTCTTCCAGCGCGCGCCAGTCGTTGTCGGGGTTCAGCACATCGGGCATCGACGCGGGCATGGCGTGGATCCAAGGCGTGCACAGAAACTCCTGCAGCGGGGCCAGCTCTGCAGGCGAAACGCGCAGCGCGCCCGCACCCGTGGCGTCCTTGACCTGCTGCAGCAGCGCAACGCCCGTTTTCAGAAAGGCCGGCAACCCGGGGACTTTGTACCCGTGCGCCTGCAACCACTCGGCCTGCTGCACGTCGTGCTTGAGCTTGAAGGCGCTGAGCGTGAGCCCCGTGTGCCGCAGCGATGGCGCGCGGTAGGTGGCTTGCAGGTAGACCTCCAGACTCTTGAGGCCGGTCTCGATCACGCGCGGCGTGTCCACGCTGTCGCTGAGCACGGTGGCCGCCAGATTGGTGTGCGCCTGCACGAGCACTGGCGCCTGCGCGATCGCCCGCTCAAAGCTGGCCACCGCCTCTGCGGTGCGGTCCAACAACTTGAGCGCGCTGCCCCGCTCCACCCAGGCCTGCGCGTGTTCGGGGTGCGCGGCGGTGGCGCGCTCCGCACGCGCCAGAGCCTCGTCATAGCGCCCGAGAGCGCCCAGCGCATTGCTCAGGTTGCACAGCACCACCGGGTTGTCCGGCTCGGACGCCAACGCACTTTCGTAGCTGCTCAACGCCTCGGCATGTCGCCCCATTTTCTGAAGTACGTTCCCCCGGTTGCACAACAGGGCCGTGTGCTGCGGTTGAGCCTGCAGCGATCGATCAAAACAGGCCAGCGCCTGCGGCAGCTGCTGCAGCTTCTTGTGCAGCAAGCCCAGGTTGATCGCGATGTCGGCATCGTCTGGCCGCAGCGCGTGGGCCTTTGCAAAGGCTTCGAGCGCTTCGCCATCGCGCCCCAGTTGTTGCAGGGTGAACGCGAAATTGTTGTGTGCGTCGGCGTTCTGCGGCTGGGCTTGCGCGGCGCGGCCGAAGTACCCCGCCGCCCGCTCGACAAGACCCGCCTGCGCCTCCAGCAACCCCAGGTGATAGAGCACCGTGAAATCCGTGGGTGCCATCCTGAGCACACCCTCGTACAGCGTGCGCGCGTTGTCGAGCAGGCCCTGGGAGTGAAAGTGCACGGCCAGTTGCATCTGGTCGTTGGTCGCGAGGGAAGCGTTCATCGCGGAGGTCCTAGACGGTCAAAACAACACGGCGCACGACGGCAGAACGTAAAAAAGCCCCACCGCCGAGGGCAGTGGGGCTTGATGTTCAGAAGCCCGCGTCTGGGCGCCTGGCAATACTGGCGGAGCGAGAGGGATTCGAACCCTCGATGAGGCTCTACACCCCATACTCCCTTAGCAGGGGAGCACCTTCGGCCACTCGGTCATCGCTCCGGAAGCTGCGTATTATGCCTCAACTCACCCGGCGTTTCCCTCTGATGAGGGGTTCAGCCGGCGATGGTGTCGGCGGTCTGGTCGAGGTCGAACTCGCGGTGCAGCGAACGCACGGCCAGCTCCATGTATTTCTCGTCAATCACGACCGAGGTCTTGATCTCCGACGTGGAGATCATCTGGATGTTGATGCCCTCCAGGCTCAGGCACTTGAACATGCGGCTGGCCACACCCACGTGGCTGCGCATGCCGATGCCCACAATGCTCACCTTGCAGATGCGGGCGTCACCCACGACCTCGGCGGCGCCCAGCGCGGGCACCACTTTGGCCTTGAGCAGGTCGAGCGTCTTCTGGAAGTCGTTGCGGTGCACCGTGAAGCTGAAGTCGGTCTTGCCGTCCTTGCTCAGGTTCTGGATGATCACATCGACCTCGATGTTCGCATCGGCCACTGCACCCAGGATCTGGTAGGCGATACCGGGGGTGTCGGGCACGCCGAGCACCGAAATCTTGGCTTCGTCGCGGTTGAACGCAATGCCGGAAACGACGGCTTGTTCCATGTCTTCGTCTTCCTCAAAAGTGATCAGGGTGCCGGAGGCGGCTTCTTCATTCAGGTCGATGTCCCAGGGCGTGAAGCTGGAGAGCACGCGCAGGGGCACCTTGTACTTGCCGGCAAATTCCACCGAGCGGATCTGCAGGACCTTGCTGCCCATGCTGGCCATCTCCAGCATTTCCTCGAAGCTCACGCGCTGCAGCCGGCGCGCTTCGGGCACCACGCGCGGGTCGGTCGTGTAAACGCCGTCCACGTCGGTGTAAATCAGGCATTCGGCCGCCTTCAGCGCAGCAGCCACGGCCACTGCAGAGGTGTCGCTGCCACCGCGGCCCAGCGTGGTGATGTGGCCTTCAGGGTCGACACCCTGGAAACCCGTCACGATGACCACCTTGCCCGCCGCAAGGTCGGCCCGAATGCGCACGTCATCGATCGATTCGATGCGGGCTTTGGTGAAAGCGCTGTTCGTCTTGATGGGCACTTGCCAGCCGGCATAGCTCACCGAGCCCAGGCCTTCGGCCTGCAGCGCAATGGCCAGCAGTGCCGAAGACGCTTGCTCGCCGGTGGCGGCCAGCATGTCGAGTTCGCGGTTGTAGGCGCTGTCGGTCTTGCCGGGTGCCAGCTCTTTGGCCAGACCCAGCAAACGGTTGGTTTCACCGCTCATGGCACTGGGCACGACCACGAGCTGGTGCCCGGCCCGGTGCCATTTGGCCACGCGTTTGGCCACGTTGCGGATGCGCTCGGTCGACCCCATGGAGGTGCCGCCGTACTTGTGAACTATCAAGGCCATCGGGAGGGATTGGATTGGGTTGAACGCGGCCCGGCAAACGAGCGTTTGCGAGGCCTGCCGGGGCTTGGGCTGCCCGCTGGGCAACCGCGAATTATATCGACGCCCTGTACTGGAGGCGTTCACCCTCGCGCGTCACGGTCCCGCTGGCCACCTTGAGGTGGATGCGGTGGCCGCGCGTCGTGCACGCCACGATCTGATCAAGCAGCTCAGCCATCTGGGCGGTGCTGGCAGCTACATGGGCCTGGCCACGCAGCCAGTGCCGCAGCGCGTTGGCCTGTCGATCGCGAGAGAGCGATTGCAAGGCGGCAATGGCCGGCGGCGTACCGGTGTGCGCGAGATCGACCACGGCCAGTTCATCGAGCAGGCGCTGCGCCTGAGCGGCGTGGGCCGCCGAGCGCGAGAGCATGGGGCGAAAGCCCGGAAAACAAGCCTCCCAGGCCGGCGTCAGCAGCGCACGGATGCGGTTGCGGGTGAAGCGTAGGTCGGTGTTGCTGGGATCGTCCACGAAGGCATGCCCTGCGGCCTGCAACCATTCGCGCAGCAACGCCGACGGCAGCCCCAAAAGAGGACGGCCAAACGCCGCGCCATGGCGGTCAAAGCGCTCGGCCATCGCCGACAGACCCGGTAGCCCGGCGCCACGGCTAAGCGCCAACAGCACCGTCTCGGCCTGGTCGTCGGCGTGATGCCCCAGCAGCACCACATCCACGCCGGTCCGCTGCGCCATGCGCGCGAGCGCCGTGTAGCGGGCCTGCCTGGCCGCGTCCTCCGGGCTTTCGCCAGGCGCGTGGCGCGCCTCGACGCGCTCTGATTGCAGGGGCACGCCATGTTGGGCGCAAAACGATTTCGCGTGGGCTTCAAACCGATCGGCCGCCGCCTGAAGGCCGTGGTTCACGTGAAAGGCGACCACCCTGCCCGGCCATCGCTGGTGCGCGGCGAGCAGCAAGGCCGTGGAATCGGCCCCCGCGCTGAAGGCCACAGCCACACGCCCTAAAGAGCCGACCCCAGCCCCGCGCTCACACCACGCGGCCAATGCCCGTTCGCAGGGATTGACCGGGGTCTGGGCCGAGGCGCTCACCTCAGCGTTTGTCCTTGCTTTCGGCCTTGGTGTCGGTGTAGCGACCGTAGCTGTTCAGGCGCGCATAACGCCGGTCGACCAGCTCCTTGACCTTGAGGTCTGCCACCTGACGCCAGGCGTCGCCCAGCGCGCGTTTGAGGAAGGCAGCCATCTGCTTGTGGTCGCGATGGGCGCCGCCCACTGGCTCGTTGACGATCTTGTCGACCAGGCCCAGGGCCTTGAGGCGGTGCGCCGTGATGCCCAGGGCATCGGCCGCATCGCTGGCACGGTCGCTGGTTTTCCAGAGGATCGAAGCACAGCCTTCGGGGCTGATCACCGAGTACACGGAGTACTGCAGCATGAGCACCTGGTCGGCCACGGCAATGGCCAGCGCACCACCCGAACCCCCTTCACCAATAATTGTGGAGATGATGGGTACTTCGAGCTGTGCCATCTCGAAGATGTTGCGGCCAATGGCTTCAGACTGGCCGCGCTCTTCCGCGTCGATGCCCGGGTAAGCACCGGGCGTGTCCACGAAGGTGAAGACGGGCAGCTTGAACTTCTCGGCCAGCTTCATGAGCCGCAGGGCTTTGCGGTAACCCTCGGGCTTGGTCATGCCGAAATTGCGCAGGCCGCGTTCTTTCGTGTCGCGGCCCTTCTGGTGACCCAGCACCATGCAGGGCTGACCGTTGAAGCGTGCCAGCCCGCCGACGATGCTCAGGTCGTCCGAAAAATGGCGGTCGCCATGCAGCTCCTGGAAGTGCGTGAAGATCTCGCGCACATAGTCCAGCGTGTAAGGCCGGTCGGCGTGCCGCGCGATCTTGGTGATCTGCCAGGGCGTGAGGCTGCTGTAGATGTCTTTGGTGAGCTGCAGGCTTTTGCCGGCCAGCTGTTCAATCTCTTCAGAGATGTCGACCGCAGATTCCGTCTGCACGTAGCGCAGCTCTTCGATCTTGGTTTCGAGTTCGGCAATGGGCTGCTCGAAGTCGAGAAAATTCTTTTTGGCCAAGGTGGGCTCCTTTGGTCTTGTGGCAACGACGTCCCGGTGCGATCAGTAACTCACCGGCAGCGGATCGAGCGACCGCCAAATATACCAAGTCGCCACACTGCAATAGGGCGCCCAGGTGTGGGCGACCTCGCGAATCTCGCTGCGGCTGACGGGTTCACCGGAAAAATAGGCACGACTGATGCCGTTTTGCAAGCCAATGTCGTCCAGGGGTAGTACGTTGGGCCGCATGAGGTGAAAGATCAGGAACATTTCTGCCGTCCAGCGGCCAATGCCCCGAATGGCCACCAGCTCCGCAATGATGGCTTCGTCGTCCATCTCTGCCCACTGTTTGACGTGCACCTGATCGTTGGCAAAGTGCAAGGCCAGATCCACGAGGTACTCGATCTTGCGCGCTGAAAGCCCAGCCGCACGCATGTCGTCCACCTTGAGCTTGAGCACCTGCGCTGGCAGCATTTTTTTCGGTAATACCGCAAAGCGGTCCCACACCGACTGCGCCGCCTTCACCGATATCTGTTGGCCAACGATGCTGCGCGCCAGGGTGACGAAGGCATCGCCACGCGACTGCAGGCAGGCGCTTCCGTGCTGGGGAATGAGCTTCTTCATGACGCGGTCGCGCTTCATGAGATGGCGACAGGCTTCCACCCAGTAGGCGGGCGCGTCGGCGCTCAGTTCCGGCATCGCAGTGGGCGCCATCAGCTGCGCTCCCACGTGGTGCCTGCCGCGCTGTCCTTGAGCACGATGCCTTGTTCCAGCAGTTGCTGGCGAATGCGATCGGCCTCGGCAAAATTGCGCGCCTGTTTGGCACTGGCTCGCTGGCCAATCAAGGTCAGGATGTCCGACTCGCCCAAGCCCGCCTCGGCACCGCCCCCCTGCAGGTACATGGCCGGATCGGCCTGCAGCAAGCCCATCGTCCCGCCGAGCGCGCGCAGCAAGCTGGACAACGCCGCATCCTTGCGGCGATTGACCTCGCCCGCCAGATCAAACAACACCGCCACCGCCTCCGGGGTACCGAAGTCCTCGTTCATGGCCTCGCGGAAGCGTTGCGCATGCGGCTGCGTCCAGTCGATAGCATCCAGGTTTGCGGCGGGCACATGGGACAGCGCGGTGTACAGCCGCTTCAGTGCAACCCTGGCGTCGTCCAGGTGCACGTCGCTGTAGTTCAACGCGCTGCGGTAGTGTGCGCGGAGGATGAAAAAGCGCACCGTCTCGGGGTCGTACTTGGCCAACACCTCGCGAATGGTGAAAAAGTTGCCCAGGCTCTTGGACATCTTTTCGTTGTCCACCCGCACAAAACCGTTGTGCACCCAGAAATTCGCCAGCGGCTTGCCCGTTGCGCCTTCACTCTGGGCGATTTCGTTTTCATGGTGGGGAAACTGCAGGTCTGCGCCACCGCCGTGGATGTCGAAGGTCTCACCGAGCGCGCTGCAACTCATGGCCGAGCACTCGATGTGCCAGCCCGGACGGCCAGCGCCGTAGGCACTGGCCCACTTTGCCTCTTCAGGCTCTTCCGGCTTGGCCGACTTCCAGAGCACGAAGTCCAGCGGGTCGTTCTTGTCGCTCGCCACCGCCACGCGTTCGCCGGCACGCAGATCGTCGAGCGACTTGCCCGACAACTTGCCGTAGCCCGGGAACTTGCGCACGGCGTAATTCACGTCGCCGTTCTCTGCCTGGTAGGCGAGCCCCTTCTGTTGCAGCGTCTCGATCAAAGACAGCATCTGCGGCACGTACTCCGTGGCGCGTGGCTCCAGGCTGGGTGGCTCGATGCCGAGCGCACCAATGTCCTGGTGCATTGCGGCCGTCATTTCGTCCGTCAGCGCACGCAGCGTGATGCCGCGCTCCAGCGCGCGCTTGATGATCTTGTCGTCGATGTCGGTGATGTTGCGCACATAGGTCACGCGGTAACCACTGACCTTGAGCCAGCGCTGCACCACATCGAAAGCCATCATCATCCGCGCATGACCGATGTGGCAGAGGTCATAGATCGTCATGCCACAGACGTACATGCGCACGTGCCCGGGTTCGATCGGCTGGAAGTCCTCCAGTCGGCGCGACAGGGTGTTGTAGATTTTCAGGGTCATGGAGCGGCGGGAGGCACGGATTTCGGGGCGGCAATCGAGGGCACAAACCGGCTTGGGCAGACCATGCGCAGCACCCTCCGCGCAGCGGGCCTTGCGGGTGTTCCATGCGGTCTGGCGCGGCCATTGGAACAAGACCCCTCAGATACAATCCGCCAGTATATCCAGCCCGGTGGCGCGCCCCAGCACGTTTCCAGGCATTCGATCAACGTGTCACTGGCCCCATCCCATGTGGATGCCCAGGCTTGCTTCCGAGGTCCCATGCAACACCCCGCGAAATCACAGCCCAGCCGAAGCGGCCTCACCCCTCGTCTGCGCCGGCTCGCTCTGGCTACATTCACCGCCGCCACCCTGGGCATGCCCATGGCGTGGGCGCAAGGCGACGAATATGCCGAAGTCAATCGCCTGGTGCGTGCGGGTCAGCTCAGCGAGGCCATGGCCAAGGCCGACCAGTACCTGGCAGGCAAACCACGCGACCCGCAGATGCGTTTCCTCAAGGGCGTGATCCAGACCGAGAGCGGCAAGGCCACCGAGGCCATCGGCACTTTCGCCAAGCTCACCGAAGACTTCCCCGAGCTGCCGGAGCCCTACAACAACCTCGCTGTGCTCTACGCCAGCCAGAGCCAGTTCGACAAGGCACGCGCCGCCCTCGAAATGGCGATTCGCACCAACCCCAGCTATGCCACGGCGCACGAGAACCTCGGCGACGTGTACGCCAAGCTTGCCAGCCAGGCCTACAGCAAAGCGCTGCAGCTCGATGGCAGCAACCAGGGCGTGCCTCCCAAGCTCACCCTGATCCGTAACCTGTTCGCCGCCGAAACGCGGGGCGCGCGCCCCGGCACTTCGGTGGCGGCCGCGCCAGCCCCCGCTGCTGCGCCTGCAGCCGCACCCGCTGCAGCACCATCCACCAAGGCGCCCGCGGCCACCGCCACCGCACCAGTGGCGCCACCACCCGCGCCACCCGCTGCGCCCGCCGTCAACGCAGACGCACAACGCGACGCAGAAGCCGCCGTGGCCGCTTGGGCACGTGCGTGGGCTTCAAAAAATGTCGCCAGTTACCTGGGGGCCTATGGCCCGGCCTTCACGCCGCCCGGTGGCTTGAGCCGTGCCGCCTGGGAAGCCGAGCGCCGCTCGCGCATCGAGCCCCGTTCGCGCATCGGGGTCGACGTGAGCGACCTCAACATCACCGTCAATGGTGACCGCGCCACCGCCCGCTTCCGTCAGGACTACACCTCCGACACCTTGAACGTCACAAGCCGCAAGACGCTGGAGCTGGTCAAAAGCGGCGGCCGCTGGCTGATCGTTCGGGAATCCACGGGCTCTTGATGGCCAGTCGGCGGTTCGCGCAACGGGGCCATGCCAGCCTCTCGACCGAGCTGCTGAGACCGGGGCGAGGCTACGGTTATCGGGCATCCAGGCGTTGGCCGCGTGCTGCATGGGCAGCCGGCATCCTGGCATCTGTGGTGGCGGCCACCATGCTGCACGGGCCCTCGTCCGAACGCGATGCACCTGCACCCGCGACCGCCGCGCGCGACGCCTCGGTGTCGCTCATAGACACCGCCGTGGCCCGCGTCCAGGAGGCGGCCCAAAGCCTGGCGGGGCAACCGCCCTCAGGGCTCGAGCCCGTGACGCTCAGCGGCGAGCGGCTGAAGCAGGCCAGGCCGCTGATGGGGCAAGCAGAAGCCCGCCTGATCGAGATCTACCAGCTCATTGGCGATGCAAGGCACCGCGATGCGCTCAAGCTCGCCGAGTCGCTGGTGCGAGATCACCCCAACTTCCAACTCGCGCAACTCGTGCTCGGCGATCTGCTCACACTTCAGACGCGTCCCGTGCGCCTGCTGGGCGACGTACCGGACACCAAGGCCATGGCCGCTTCAGCGCAGCTCACGGCCTTGAGGGAAGAGTCGCGCCGACGCCTTCTGGCGCTCACCGAGCGCCCACCGGAAGGCAGCCTGCCCACGCAGTTCCTCACGCTCTCATCTCAAAGCCGCCACGCCATTGCCATTGATGCCTCGCGCTCGCGCCTGTATCTCTTCGAAAACCTCAACGCGGCGCGCAATGGCAATGACTCGGGTCGCACGCCTCGCCTCAAGCTCCTCGGCGACTTCTACATTTCTGTCGGCCTGTCGGGCATCGAGAAATCGGTTGAAGGCGACAAGCGCACGCCGCTGGGCGTGTACTACATCACCAGCACGCTCAACCCGGCCGATCTGCCCGACCTCTACGGCGTGGGCGCCCTGCCCATCAATTACCCCAACCCGCTGGATGTGCAGCGTGGAAAAACGGGCAGCGGCATCTGGCTGCACGGCACCCCCAGCGAGCAATTCGTCCGCGCACCGCAGGCTTCTGACGGTTGCGTGGTGCTGTCCAACCCCGACCTGCAGCGCCTGCTCTCCACCGTGCAGATTCGCACCACACCGGTGGTGATCGCCCCATCGCTGCAATGGGTCAAGCCCGACGCACTGGCCGGCGACCTGGCGCAATTCGAGGCGGTGCTCGCTTCCTGGCGCCAGACCCGGGGTGCCGGCAACCTGGACGAACTCAAAACCTTCTACTCGCAGCGCTTCATGAGCCAGGGGCGAGACCTGGCCCAGTGGTGGCCGCGTGTGGAAACCGAGCTGCGTGCGAACGGATCGCGCGAGCTGCAGATGAAAGACCTCTCGGTGCTGCGCTGGCGCGACCAGGAGGACACCATGGTGGTCACCTTTGGCGAGGTGGCCGCAGGCCAGAGCCGAGGCGTGACCAAACGCCAGTACTGGGTGCGCGAGCAAGACCGCTGGACCATCTTTTTTGAAGGAACGATCTGATGAAACTGTCCCTCCCCCACCTGCGCCGCCGCGCGGCTGTCATGGCGATGGCCCTGGCCACCAGCGCGGCCTGGCTGCCGACGACGGCCAGCGCACAAGCCACGGCGCCGCGCGTCAAGCTGAGCACCTCCATGGGCGACATCGTGATCGAGCTCTACCCCGACAAAGCTCCCAAGACGGTCGAGAACTTCCTGCAGTACGTGCGCGACAAGCATTACGACGGCACGGTGTTCCACCGCGTGATCAGCAACTTCATGGTGCAAGGCGGCGGCTTCGACCAGAGCTACACGCAAAAGCCCACACGCCCGCCCGTGGCCCATGAAGGCCAGGCAGCCATTGCCCAGGGTGGGCCGCGCAACGTGGTCGGCACGGTGGCCATGGCCCGCACCAACGACCCCAACTCCGCGTCGTCGCAGTTCTTCATCAACGTCAAGGACAACGCCTTCCTCGACCCCACACCCATCCCGCCTGGCGACCCTGTGCCCCAATTCGAGTACCGTGGCAAGGTGTACAAGGACGTGCCGCGCGCCAGCCTGCTCAACGCCGGCGAACTCTACGGCTACACCGTGTTCGGCAAGGTCGTCTCCGGCATGGACGTAGTCAACAAGATCAAGGACACGCCCACCGGCGCCGGTGGCCCGTTTCCCACCGACGTGCCCAAAACCCCCATCACCATCCTCAATGCCACCCTGGAGAAATAAACATGGCCAACCCGAAAGTCGAACTGCACATCACCGGTCACGGTGTCATCACGCTCGAGCTCGACGCTGAAAAAGCGCCCCTGTCCGCCGCCAACTTCCTGGCCTACGTGAACAAGGGCCACTACAACAACACGGTGTTCCACCGCGTGATCCCTGGCTTCATGGTGCAAGGCGGCGGCTTCGAACCCGGCATGACCCAGAAGCCCACCGACGCGCCGATCACCAACGAAGCGAACAACGGCCTGAAGAACGACACCTACACCGTGGCCATGGCCCGCACGAGCGACCCGCACTCCGCCACCGCACAGTTCTTCATCAACGTGGCCAACAACGGCTTCCTCAACCACACCGCGCCCAGCGCACAAGGTTGGGGCTATGCCGTGTTTGGCAAAGTGGTGTCGGGCAGTGAGATCGTCAAGAAGATCGAAGGCCTGCCCACCGGCCGCAAGGGCTTCCACGACGACGTGCCCAAGGACGACGTCGTGATCGAAAAAGCCGTCGCGATCTGATTCATGGGGCGGCACGCCCCCACGCGCATGACCGTCACGCCCATCGACCGCTTCGCCGAATGCATCGCTCCCGCGAGCTGGCAAGCGGTCGATGTCATTTCTGACCTGCACCTGCAAGCGGGCGAGCCCGACACGTTCAATGCATGGCTGGGCTACCTGCAACGGCCGGCGAACGAGCGCGCCGATGCGCTGTTCATCCTCGGCGATCTCTTCGAGGTCTGGGTGGGCGACGATGTGCTGGGCGAGCGCACGCCATCGTCCACCGACCACCCCTTCTGGCGCGCGTGCGCGCAAGCCCTGCGCGCCTACAGCGACCATGCGCCGGTGTACTTCATGGCGGGCAACCGGGACTTTCTGGTCGGTCCTGCCGCCCTGGATGCTTGCGGCATGCAGCGACTGAGCGACCCCAGCGTGCTCGTGTTCCATGGCCAGCGCTGGCTGCTCAGCCATGGTGACGCCCTGTGCCTGGCCGACGCAGACTACATGCGATTCCGCGAGCAAGTGCGCGACCCGGCCTGGCAACACAACTTCCTCGCACAACCGCTGTCGCAACGCGAGGCCATCGCGCGTGACTTGCGCGCGCAGAGTGAAGCACGCAAGCGCAGCACGGGCCACGACCCGAGCCTCTGGGCCGACGTGGACGCCGACGCAGCTCGCGCCTGGCTGCAACACGCCAACGCGCACATATTGATTCACGGGCACACGCACCGCCCCGCCACCCACTCGCTGGGCGAGGGCTTGCAACGTGTGGTGCTCAGCGACTGGGACGTCGGCGCCCAACCCGCGCGCGCTGAAGTGCTTCGGCTGGACGCTCGTGGCTTGCATCGCTTGCCGCTGCCGCGCTGAGCCCCGACCCATGATCGACCTGCTCCAACGCTGGCTGCCTCGCGCGCTGCGCCGGCCGCCTCCCCTGCCCGACGCGCTGTGGCGCGCGACGATCGCACAACACCCGTTTCTGACGGCGCTCGACCACACCGACCAGCAGCGCCTGCGCCTGCTGTGCACGCACTTCCTGCTGGAAAAGGAGTTCCACGGCGCCAACGGGCTGGCGGTCACCGACGCCATGGCAGTGGCCATTGCCGCGCAAGCCTGCCTGCCCCTGCTGCACATGCACGGCGTGTCGGGCGAGCCCGTTCGCGACCCGCTGAAGCTGCTGGACTGGTACGGCGACTTCGTCGGCATCGTCGTGCAACCGGGCGCCGTGGTGGCGCGGCGCAAGACCACCGATGGCGCCGGTGTGGTTCACCATTACGAAGAGGTGCTTGCCGGTGAAGCCATGGACCGCGGTCCCCTCATGCTCAGCTGGGAAGACGTGGCCCACGCTGACCAATGGGCAGAGCGCGGCCACAACGTGGTGATTCATGAGTTCGTGCACAAAATGGACATGCACGACATGTCGATGGGAGACGCGCCCGACGGCGCGCCACCCTTGCCCACAGGTTTTCTGGGCACGCGTCAGCCAACCGAGGCACGCGCACGCTGGCGCCAGACCATGCAGGCCAGCTACGACCGCTTCTGCGAGGCGGTGGCCATGGCCGAGCGTTTCGGCGGCGAGCAGCCCTGGCTGGACGACTACGCTGCCAAAGACGCCGCCGAGTTTTTCGCTGTGACCTGCGAGGCCTACTTCGTCAACCGAGCACGCTTCGCAAGCGAGTTTGCCGAGCTGATCCCGCTGTACGACGGTTTCTTCTACCCGGGCCACGCCATGCGCTAAGCCGCGCAAGCGCCCGTCAGCGCTTGAGCAAAACCTTCAGCACGTTCTGCAGACGACGCTCGGCACCCGCGTCAAACCCAGAGGCCAGCACGTTGGCCACATCGTCCACCCAGGTGTCGGCCGGCGCTGCGGCATGACGGCGGGTCAGCAGTTGCAGCTGCAACATGCGGCGCTCGCTCAGGTGTTCGGCGGGCGTGGGGACTTCTGCAGCCATTTCCAGACGCAGCAAGGTTTCACCCGACAGCGGGGCGGCGGGTTTGCCCAATGCGCCCGCCCAAGCGGCGCGGTTGCCCGCACTCACGCGGGGGCCGAGCGCCTGAGCGGTCGGCAATTGCTCGGCATCGCGTTGCTGCCAGGCCGTGACGAGCTGCGTGAGCACCTCACCATGCGCCTGCGCAGCGAGCTTGCGCAAACTGGCCTGCGCGGCCTCGATGGCCTGGCGCTGGGCGCGGAACGCTGCGTCGCCTAGACGCGGGCCACGGGCTTCGCGCTCGGGGCGTGCATCGCGCCATGGCGAAGCGCCGCCGGGGCCGCGGGCATCGCGTCCGCCGCGTGCATCGGGGCGGCCCGATCCGCCATCGCGACGGCCCTCTCGGCCAGCTGGCTCTGCCTTCTTCATGCCAGGACGGTCGTCACCGCGCACCGCGACGATTTTCTTGGGTGGGGCTGCGGGCGCTGCAGGCCGAGCCGGTTCGGCCGGCGCGGCAGACTCGGCCACTTCGGGTTGAGCTGCATCGTCCGCAGCTGGCTCTGCAGCTTCTTGAGCGACGGGCGCTGCGGGCGTTTCCGCAGCGGCCACGGTGGGCGCTGCAGCAGGCGCTGCAGCTTGCCCGGCCAGCGCAAGCTCCAGTTCGTTCATGGCCGAGCGGATACGCTGGGCATCGCCGCTGGCGCTGGCAGCTTCCAGCGCACGCGACGCATCCAGCACCCGTTGGTCGTGCGCACTCAGCGCCGTGGCGGCCTTCTCGCGTTCGGTGCTCTTGCGTGCAAACGCCTCGTCGATCGGCTGGCGGAAGGCCTCCCACAGCTTCTGCTCGTGCTTGCGCTCCAGCGGCACCGCATGGGCTTCGGCTTGCCAGCGTTGCTGCAAGGCCTTCACGGCATCGATGCGCAGCATCGGTGCGGCGCCCAGCGCTACCGCTTCATCAATCAGTGCCTTGCGGCGCGCGGTGCTCTCGGCCTGTGCCGCTTCGAGGCGCTCGTGCGCCTGGTGCATCGCGTCTTTCCAGACGGGCTGGATGTCGGCAAACGCCTTTTCACTCAGGTGACCGGCCTCGCGCCAGCGCTCCGAGAAAGCGTGCAGTTCACGCACCTGGGATTTCCAGTCTGTGCTCTCGGCATGGGCCAGCGTCCAGGCCTTGAGCTCTTCAATGATGGCCGCGCGCTGCGCCTTGTGCGCCTCGCTCTGCTGGCGCACTTGCACCAGCCAGGCTTCAACCACCTTGTGGGCCTGCGTACAAGCCTCGTCAAAACGTTTCCACAACGCGTGATTGGGTTGCCCACCCTGATCGGTGCTCTTCCACTGGTCACGCAGGTTGCGCAGGGTTTCCTGCATCTTGCGTCCACCCAGACGCTGGCCTTCCGGGGCCTGCAGCAGAGCCTCGGCCTTGGCCACCAGCTCTTCACGAAGCTGGTCCGCGCGCCAGCGCTGCCAGCCTTCGAGCTCGCCCGCTTGACCCAGCGCGGCCTGGGCGCGGGCGTCCAGTGCAGCAGGCACGAGACGCCCGTGGCCTTTCAGCAGCGCCCGCACGTCGGCTGCGGCCTTGGGCGTGGCTTTGCCATGGCCTTCGGCGAGTTCGCGCTCGAGCACCTGCAGGGCCTCTTCAAGCTCGGCGGCCACGCGTGCGCGCTTGTCCTGCTGCGCCTTGGTGTCCACCGGGGCTTTCTCTGCGGGCGCCGGCACGTCCTGGCCGCGCGCCACGCGAAGCTCGTCGGCCCAGACCGGCACGGCCGGCAGCGGGGCCTGCGGGTTGGCGTCGGCGGCAACGGTCTGTGCCAGGGCCGCTTCAAAAGCATCCCAGACGAGCTGCAGTTGCTGGCGCGATGCGTCGAGCATGGGCGGGAATTTGGTGTCCACGCTGGGCCATTGCGCGTCCTGCGACAAACCGCTGGCTTGCTGCTGCCACTGGGCCACATCGGTGCGCAGGGTCTCGGCAATTTGCTGGGCGTCGCGCCAGGGCTTGGTGGAGAGCACTTCGATGCGTTGGGCGATCAGCACAGCTGCTTCACGCTCCACCTGCACACGGTGCTGGAGGTCTTCAATGGCCTTGACACGCTCGGCCAGCGATTGGCGCAAGGTGGCCAAGGGCTCACGCGAGAGCGGCGCGCCCGCGCGGGCAGCGTCACGCTGCCAGGCCAGGGCATCGGCCAGGTTCAGGCGCGATTGATCGATGAGCGACTGGGCTTTCTGCGCCCACTCCACCGACATTTGCTCCTGCGACTTCTGGCGCTTGAGTTCGTCGAGCTTTTCCTTGAGCGGCTTGGCGGCCCCACGGTCGCGGTGCGAGAGCTCCTTGAACACCTCGTTCATCTGCTCCAGTGCGGGGTCGGTGGCGAGCCAGTCGCGAATGCGCGCAGCGCGCTCGCCCGACGTGGGTGCGGAAAACGCGCCGCCAGTCACGGCATCCAGAGGGTGAGCCGCGTTGGTTCCGGCTGGCTTGGGAGAGGTGGGCGTGTTCACGGCAGAGTCGGAGGCGTTGGACGAAGACGGGGTTTTGCGCAGGGAAAACAGCGACATGAAAAGGAGGGCTCAATCAATTCGGGTGCCGGCGCCACGACGGCGCGACCAGCGCGTATTGTCGCCGCAGTTGCAGCGGGCCCGCCCTGCTTGGGGCCGGCACGCTGGGCATTCAACGCGGTGCGAGCTTCAGCTCGGCCTGAGGCCGCCACTTTTCGCCCCGGCTGGCGAGCTGGGGCGCGCCCTGGAACAGTCGGTCTTCGGGCAACTGGCGGGCGGCCAGGTACTCTTTGACGACCACGCCGCGCGCCACCGCGAGTTCTCGAATCGCGTCTTCAGTGACAGGTATCGAGGCCAGCAACAAGGCCTCCATCTCGGCCTGCGGAATGTCCTTGGCGATTCCGACCACGTTGCGCGGCTTGGGAATCTCGGCCCGGCGGTAGACCTCTTTGAGCAAGGCGGGGTACTCGGCCGGCGACACAGTGAGCGCTTCGCTGATGGGCGCGCCGTCGCGCGCCAGGGCCCGGCGCTTTTCAGCCAGCACGCGCTCGTCAAGCTTCGCACGCTGATAGCCAGCGCGTTCGGCCTCCAGATCACCGTGCCCCACCACCGTCACCTGCAAGGCCGGGCGATCAGTGAGCGCCTTGGCCACAGCGTCCAGGCGCTTTTTGGCCTCGTCGTCCAGCACACGGCTGCCCGGGTTGAACGCGATCTGGCTCATTTCCTCGCCGCCACCGCCGAAAGCGCTGGCCACCAGTGAAAACGGCGACGTGATGGCCTTTCCAATCAGGTTGAAGATGAGGCGAAAGATCAGCGGCGCCAGCTTGAACTGGGGGTCATTGAGCGAGCCGCTCACCGGCAAATTGATGTCGATCACCCCGTTGCGATCGGCCAGCAGCGCCACGGCCAGCTTCACCGGCAGGTTGGGCGCTTGGCTGCCAGCCACGCGGTCGCCGAAATTCAACTGGTTCAGGATGATCTGGTTGCTGGCTGTGAGCTGACCATCGGGCTCTATCTTGTAGGCCACGTCCACGCTGAGCTTGCCGCGCTCAATGCCATAGCCCGCGTACTTCACCGTGTAAGGCGACAGGGGAGGCAACTCCAGGTTGCGCACGCGCCCCTGCACGTCAAGGGCAAGCGGCTGCGCCAGCGGGTTGAGCTTGCCGTCGATCTCCAGGCCGGCGGTGCCTTCCGCGCGTCCGCGCAGCGACAGGTCGGCCATTTGCGGCGCACCACCTGGCGGTACGCTGGCAAACGAGCTGAGGCTGCCGGTGAGCTCGCTGAGGTTGGCCGAGTAGTTGGGCTTTATGAAGCGGTCCGAGAACAGCACCCGGCCATTGACCAGGCTGATCGGTCCGAAGCGCATGTCGGGCGGGGGGCCTGCATCCGCCACAGGTGCGGCGGGAGGAGGCGCAACGGGTGGTGCAGCGGGCGGTGTGGCCGCCGACTCGGCCTTGGTCTTCACCAACCCTTGCAAGTTGATGCGACCACCCTCGTCGATGATGAGGCGCGCAAAGTAGTCGCTGAGCACCGTTTCGTCGACCGACACGCGCGTGGCCTGCCCGGGGGCCATAGCCACTTGCAACCCCCGCACCTGGAGTGACTTCCAGGCCAGCAGATCTTCTGCAGGCGACAAGGTGTTGGCCCGGAAGTCGTCCAGCGCCGCATTGCCCGTCAAGGCAAGACGCAGACCAGCCGCCGGCAATGCCGCATCGACCGTGCCACGGTAGCTGGCGTCAGCGCGCAGCAGGTCCAGGTTCAGACGGTCACCAAAATACGGCTCCAGCACGTGCACCGGGAGGCGGTCGGCTTGTACCTTGAGCTGTGCGCGCAAGCCGGCCCCAGGCGACTCGCTGGTGCCGGGCAGGCGAAGCGTGCCGTCCAGCGAGAGCTTGCCGGGCTCTGCCCGGTCGCCTTTGGCGGCTCCCATGCGAAGCTGGAGCGACAGTGGCATGTCGGGCTGGCTGCGGGCCAGGGGCTGCAGATTCTTGATGTGCAGCTTGATCTGGCTCAGGTCCAGAAGGACGGGTTGCGCCACGCCCTGGTCTTCCACAGATACCGCACCGCCTTCGATCTGCACGTCGGCCAGCGCGAGTTGCCAGTGAGAGGCTGGCATTGGAGCGGGTGGCTCCGCGCTGGGCGTTGCCGCCGGCGCCTTCAACCAGCGCTCCACCATCCAGCGCCCATCCTGGTCGCGCTGCACGCGCAATTGCGGCCGGTTGAGCACCACCTGGCCCACGCCCACGCTGTTGGCCGCCAGATCCACGCGCGCATCCTGCACCCGCAAGCTGCGCGATGCGACCAATGGTTGACGGCTGGGGCCCAGACGCAGGTCGGCAAGCTCGATGCGGGACGCATTCACGACCAACCCCATGGGCGCATCAGCCTGGGCCGCGCGCCATTCCAGCAGCAGATCGCTGCTGAGCCGCCCATCGAGCTCTGGCACCAGCGTGGTGGACACATAAGGCGCCAGGACCGACAGCGGGAGTTCACCCAAGCCCACCTGCGCGCGGGCCTCGGTGTGTGTTGCCGCGCCCTTGATGGTCAGCGGCGTCTGCCCCAAAAGCGCCGACACCTCGAACGGAACGGCCGCCTGCATGGGCCAGGCGATCGACTGTGCCTGGACGTTGAGCGCCCCCAGCACCAGCTGCGCAGCAGGTTGAACCGATGCATCGCTCCACCTCACGGTGCCGCCCTCCATCGCCAATCGCTCGACCTTGACCTTCCATGGCACGGGTGCAGGTGCCTGTGCTGGCGACGGTGACGGCGCGCCTACTTGCGCAGGATTTGAGGTTGGCGTGTTGACCCAACCCTGGGCCAAGCGCTGCAAGTTCAGACGCCCACCGGCATCGCGGGAGAGCGTCACGTCGGCCGCTTTCAGCTCAATGGCCGCCAGATCCACCACCCCCGCCAGCGGTTCGACGCGGTTGAGTGTCAATGCCAGTCGGTCCCAGGCCAGCAGCGGCTTCGCCTGAAGTGCGCCTGCGCTTTCCACCAACCGCAACCCCGAAAGTGCTGCGGTGCCCGATATCGACAGACGGGGTGTGTCCTGCAGCTCAAAGCCAAGCTTGAGCGCCAACTGCAAGACGCCGGCTTCGGGTTTCACGGGCCATCGGGCGGGCCAGTACGGGAAGTAAGGTGCCAGGTCCAGCGCAGGAATGTTCAAGCTGGCGTCGGTGTCACGCGTCTGGGCAAAGGGCGTGGTGCTCGCATTGGAGTCGAAGGCGCTGCCATTGAGGACAAAAGCCAGCCGAGGCTGCGTGACCACCTTCAAGCGAGACGGCAGATTGCTCAGGAAAGGCACACCGACCGTCAGATCGGTCAATTGGTGTGTGGCGCCCACACTGTCATCAACAAATACCAGCTCGCCGCCCGACAGGTTGATGTTGAAGAGGGCGAACAGGGCAGGATCTGACGACGCCTCGGCGTCCTTCGGTCGAAGGCGGGTCAGCACATCGTCCACGTCGTAACGGCCCTCGCCGAGATGGCGCAAGGCCAGCTTGGGCTGCTCAATGGTCAAGGTGTTGACCACCGGCGCGAGCCGCAGCAACGACTGCATTTCGGCGTCCACATACAAGCGTGCCAGCGACAACTGTGCGCCATTGCCCTGCCCGTTCGCCACGCGCAAACCATCCACCGTCAACTCCAGCGACCAAGGGCGGAAATCCACACGCTCCACGGTCACCTGGCGGCCCAGTGCGGCACTCGCCTGCTTCTGCAGCTGCCACTTCAGCAGCGGTGGCACGCCCAGCCAAGCCATGAGCCACAAGATAAAGAGGCCCAACACCGCCAAAACCAAGGTTCGGACCCAGCGGCCTTGCGGCAGCCTCGAGAGGAATGAGTTCATCGTGCGATTGATTGCCAGCGCATCACGAGAGTGTCGTCGAACTGCGCGCCACCCGCGGGGCCACCTTCCACATAGCTATGAGGCCCCAAAAGCAAGAAACCCCGGCAAGCGAGGCTTGCCGGGGTTGACGGCGGGCAATGAGCTCATGCCGTCGATTTTGGCGGAGGGAGTTGGATGTCTCTCCAGCCTGGAAGCAACAGATTGCTCCCGTTGGGGGCTGGCTTGCGGTTCGCCGCGTTGCCAGCGGATGCCTGTTATCCAACAGGCCACCGCAGGTTACTCCGGTCACGCGGACAGATCAAGCCAGCGTGCGCCCATCGCCATGGAGATTTTCAATCGCGACACTGAAGGCCATTCAGCTCGGTCGGAATCACGTTTTGGCACATGAAAGGTGGTCTTCAGCCGACGAGCGGTCGTCGGCCTTCAACCTGCCGCGAACCCTTGTGGCACGCGGGATTCCCGCTAGCAATGCCGCTCCACTCGCATTTTTAGGCAATTCTTAATACCCAAAAGTAGGCTTGAACCGATTCATAAACATTGACTCGATATTAATAAGCCCATAGGATGCGCCAGCTTTGCCCTCTGAAGGGTAAACCCGAACCGCTGCCCCACGGCTAACTCGACCGGTCACCTTCAAGGTGATCCCGTCGATGGCGACCCAATCCAGCCAGCCCAGCTTCAACGCCAGGCTGGCGCAGAAAGGAGCGACAACATGACCGCGCACGACGCAACGCCACCCAAGAGCACCTCAGGTGCCGTGGCATCCCTGAAAACCGCCGTCGCAGATGCCTACCAAGGCTTCTTCGACATCACCCACAACAGTCTGGCCTTGCTGGGCACGGTCCTGGCCGTTGCGCTCATCACCCTGAGCGCCCGCGCCGACCTGCGCGCCAGCGCCGAAGAGCAGTTGCTCGGCTGGCTCCTGGAGCGCCAAGAGGCCGCTACGGCAGACGCGGTCTACATCGCCGAGCCCAGCGCCATCGACCGGGTGACCGCTGCCCAGCCCGGGGACCTGCCCAAGCAACAGGCCAACGTCACTTACTGGCTCAGCCGCAAGTACCGCGTGGCCCCGGAGCCGCTCAGCGTGCTGGTGGCCGAAGCGTTTGAGGTGGGCGAGAAAGCCAAGCTGGACCCGACCCTTATCCTGGCCGTGATGGCTGTCGAATCGCGCTTCAACCCCTTCGCTCAGAGCCCTGTGGGGGCTCAAGGCCTGATGCAGGTGCTGACCCGCGTGCACACCGACAAGTACAACGACTTCGGCGGACAACTGGCCGCCTTCGACCCCGTCTCCAACCTTCGCGTTGGCGCCAGGGTCCTGCAAGAAGCGGTGAAACGAGCTGGCTCGGTTGAAGGCGGTCTGCGCCTGTACGTCGGTGCGGTGACCACCGATGGCAGCTGGTACATCAACAAGGTCATGGCAGAACACTTGCGTATTCAGAGCGTGGCGCTGGGCAAGCCGGTGCAGCGCGCCGCACCGCAGGTTCGCCCCACGCCAGTCGTGGCGCCTGCGCTTCCCGCGCCCGTTGCACCGGGCACGGAAATCGAAGCGGAAGGCCCGGCACCCGCCACACCGCTGCCAGCGGGCGCCCCGCTCACTCGCTCCTGATTCACGGGCGGCCCTGCAGAACATGGGCGCACTTGAGGCCAGGAGCGCGAGCCTCGGCTAAACTAGTCAAGTACGCAACTGGCGATAGGCGCGCACCACCGGAGGTTTCATTTCCGGTTGTGGCCGCTGACGTGGCCCCCCTGCCCGATCCGAGATCGACTTCAGGGACAACCACTGGGAAGCGTACCGCCCGGTCTCACAGGCCGGGTGTTCAGCCGTTCGCCTGGGCAGCCCTTGTCTCCGCGCAAGGTTCCACGTCTTGAAGGACTGCCATGTACGACCGCAATATTCTTATTCAGCAAACCGACCCCGAATTGTTTGCCGCCATTCAGGCTGAAAACGCGCGCCAGGAACACCACATCGAGCTGATCGCCAGCGAAAACTACGCCTCGCCCGCGGTCATGGCGGCGCAAGGCACCCAGCTCACCAACAAGTACGCCGAGGGCTACCCGGGCAAGCGCTACTACGGCGGCTGTGAGTATGTGGACGTGGCCGAGCAGCTGGCCATCGACCGGGTCAAGCAGATCTTTGGTGCCGACGCTGCCAACGTGCAGCCCCATTGCGGCGCCTCCGCCAATGAGGCCGTTTTCCTCGCCTTCCTCAAGCCAGGCGACACCATCATGGGCATGAGCCTGGCCGAAGGCGGCCACCTCACCCACGGCATGGCCCTCAACATGAGCGGCAAGTGGTTCAACGTGGTTTCGTATGGCCTGAACGAGAAGGAAGAGATCGATTACGAAGCGATGGAGCGAAAAGCGCACGAGACCAAGCCCAAGCTCATCATCGCTGGCGCGTCTGCCTACAGCCTTCGCATCGATTTCGAGCGTTTTGCCAAGGTAGCCAAAGACGTCGGCGCCATCTTCTTGGTGGACATGGCGCACTACGCTGGCTTGATTGCCGCGGGCGTCTACCCCAACCCCGTGCCCCACGCCGACGTGGTCACCTCCACCACCCACAAAAGCCTGCGTGGCCCGCGCGGCGGCATCATCTTGATGAAAGCCCAGCATGAAAAGGCCATCAACAGTGCCATCTTCCCGGGCTTGCAGGGCGGCCCCCTGATGCATGTGATTGCCGCCAAGGCGGTGGCATTCAAGGAAGCTCTGACACCCGAATTCACGGCCTACCAGCAGCAAGTGCTGACAAATGCGAGCATCGTTGCCGAAACCCTCACTTCTCGCGGCTTGCGCATCGTCAGCGGACGCACGGAAAGCCACGTGATGCTGGTCGATCTGCGCGCCAAAGGCATCACCGGCAAGGAAGCCGAAGCGGTGCTCGGCAGTGCGCACATGACGATCAACAAAAATGCCATTCCGAATGATCCGGAAAAGCCGATGGTGACCAGCGGCGTGCGCATCGGCACCCCCGCCATGACCACGCGCGGCTTCAAGGATGAAGAGGCCCGCACCACCGCCAACCTGATTGCCGACGTGCTCGACAACCCCCGCGACTCCGCCAACATCGAGGCCGTGCGCGCCAAGGTCAATGCACTGACCGCGCGTTTCCCGGTTTACAAGTGAGTGTCAGCCGCAACCCGGGACGCCCACTGGCATGAAGTGCCCGTTTTGCGGTCACCTTGAAACGCAGGTCGTCGAAACCCGCGTCTCTGAAGACGCGGATTTCATTCGCCGCAGGCGCCAGTGCGGGCACTGCGAAAAGCGTTTCACCACGTACGAGCGGCCGGAGGTGAGCTTCCCGGCCGTCGTCAAGAAGGACGGCCGTCGTGTCGACTATGTACCGGGCAAGTTGCGGGCTTCATTTGCACTCGCACTGCGCAAGCGGCCGGTCAGCACCGAGCAGGTGGATGCGGCCATTGAACGCATCGAAGAAAAACTGCTGAACCTGGGCGCCCGGGAGGTGCCGGCCGCCCGCTTGGGCGAGATGGTCATGCGCGAACTCAAGAAGCTCGACAAGGTCGCGTACATCCGTTTTGCCAGCGTCTACCGCAGCTTCGAAGACATCGACGAATTTCGTGCGCTGGTGGACGAAGTCCGGCGCTGAGTGCATCTGTTCCCGCCTTCGCTGGATACCCCCACCCGTTTGTCGCTAGACGCCCCTCATTCATCGGGCACGGAGGATCGTTAGCAGCTGTAACAGGCAGACTTGGGCAATGTCCAATCTCCGCCAGTCCGCTCCCAGGTCGCTGCGACACGGTCACTCGGGCTTCACGATCGTCGAGTTGATGGTGGTGGTAGCACTCATCGCCGTACTAGCGGGCCTTGCTGCGCCCAGCTTTACCGACCTGTTCCGCCGCTACCGGGTGGACGCGGCGCGTGAGACGTTCTCCGCGTCAGTGATCCTTGCAAGAGAAGAAGCCTTGCGTCTGGGGACGCCGGTCGTGATCAGCCGTCTGACAGGCTGTGGCGTTGTGCTGGCGAACAACCAGGACTGGAGTTGCGGCTGGAACGTGTTTGCCGATCTCAATGGCGACAACACCATGAATGGCGCAGAAGCCGCCACACAACAGGTTCAGTTGCCTGTGGGAATCACGGTACGCAAAGGCAACAACAATAACCCACAGTTCATCACGATCAATCGCTTTGGCCAGGTCACTCAGGTGAATCAGCGGTTTGAGTTCTTTCCAACGGGCATGACAGCCACTGCCGGCCAGCTGGTCTGCTTTACAGCGGGTACGAGGCTGCGCACGGTCAGGAACGCGTCGGCCTGCCCTTGATGACCGAACAAAGTTTCCCAGCATGATGAAACACAAGGAATTTTCCCAACGAGGAGTCAGCCTGATCGAGGCCTTGGTCGCTCTGCTGGTTCTTGCATTGGGCATCATGGGCATGGCGGGCATCCAGACCCGAACGCTGGTGGAGTCACGCACGACGAACTCCAGGGCGCTGGCTGTGCAACTCACGGACGACCTGCTGGATCGGATGCAGGCCAACTCGGCGATTCGCCTGAACCCTCCCGCAGTAAGCCCCTACGTGGCTGCCTGGGGGGTCCAGCCGGCTGCTCCTGCGGACTGCTTTACAGCAGCGTGCAACGGAGCCCAACTCGCGGCCTTCGACCTTGTGCAGTGGAAAGCATCCCTGGCTCGCTTGCTGCCTGGTGGCGACGCCAGGGTGTTCCAGTCCGACACCGACAACGCGCAATTCGGCGTCTTGATCGGCTGGTCAGAAACACAGGCCAAAAACCAGGGCGAAGCGGTGGACGAGCAAGCGACGTTGTTCACGGATGCTGTCGCCATACGCGACGCGACGAACGCAGTAGGCACTGGCGTAGCGGGTATCGACTGCCCGGCCGGGCTCATCTGCCACCTTGTCTACATTCGGCCATGACGGAGCGCAACGTGGCGATTCTTCACCCCAACATGTCCCGCCAGGCTTTCCATCGCCAAACTGGAGTGAGCCTTTTGGAGTTGCTGATCGGCATCACCATAGGTTTGTTGGTGGTGGTGGCTGCGGTCGGCAGCCTGGTGTACACCCGCACGTCATCCACGTCCGTAGATGACAGCTCAAGGCTGCAGCAGGACGCCTCCAACGTATTCCGCACCCTTGGTCATCACATTCGACAGACTGGCGCGCGGCGCATTGTGAACCCCCTTGCCGGCAACGCCAACGTCGAGTTCAACAGTGCTTATGCGGGATTTGGCACCAACCCCAATAGCAGTTCGCCGCTGGTAGTCCAAGGTGTCGACGGCGCTGACAATGCCCCCGACACACTGCAGGTGAGCTACGACACCGACGCAGTGATGCAAAGCATGGACTGCCTGGGTGCACCCACGCTGGTGGCCAACAACATCACCAGCACCTTCTCCGTGGTTGGAAATGAACTGCAATGCCTAGGCTCTGGCTCCGCCAATGCGTTCGCCCTTCTGCAAGGCGTTGAGGATTTTCAGGTTCTGTACGGTTTCAGGGTCGGCGACAACCTTCAATACCGCACGGCAACAGCTATTGCCGCTGCGGTTCCTGCGCCGTGGGATCAAGTCGAGACCGTACAACTTTGTATTCGCCTCGCGGGAGAACTCCGCAATGCCCCTGGCGCGGACATGAACGGCTGCAACGGTGAGAACGTGGCGAACGACGGGCGCATCCGCCGGGTCTTCTTCCGAGTCTTCAACATCCGCAACCAAGGCCTATGAAACACCGCCCGGCTCAAAGACAGATCTCCCCACAGCGAGGGATCTCGCTGATTGTGGTGATGGTGATGCTGCTGCTTGGGACCATTCTCGTGTTGAGCAGCACGCGTCTCGGTTGGCTCAACGAGCGGCTGGTGGGCGGTGAAAGCGACTATCAACGCGCTTTCGCTGCCGCCGAGGCGATGGTTCGAGATGCGGAACGCGACATACGTGGCCTGCGCATCGACAACGTCACGCCTTGCAACAACACCGCCGGCTTCGTCGGATGCCGCAACTTTCTGGGCAACCAGCCATTTTTCCCACAAGAAGATGACGATCTGGACCTGCTGCAAACGCGCGTCGCAGGCGGCGCCAACGGGTGCTTGCAGGGTATCTGTATCCCTGCGACGGTGACCACCCTGACCGCAGCGAACTGGACCACCAACCTCGCTGCGATGACAGCAACCGTGGGCACCGGCTCCGTGGCGGCGCGGTACGGGGAGTTCACGGGAGTGAACCCCGCAGCGGCAGGCAACCCCTTGTTGTCGTGGTCACGTCCAGGTGTGGCACCTGTTGTTGCACCGCGGGCTTGGTACTGGGTCGAAGTGTTTCGGTACACAGATGCGGGCGGCATCATTGCGGCGGCTGGCAATGTGCCCATTCCCGACAAGAAACACCCGTACGTTTACCGCATCACCGCTTACGTGCAAGGTATGAAGCCGGGCACCAGGGTATGGCTACGGTCCATCTTCGTGCCACGCCCCCAGAACCAGAACACATGATTTTTAGCGAGGTCCCCATGAGACTGCGTCCCTCTTCCTGGCTTCCCTACAGCGCGATTGCATTCGCGCTTGCATCGCTGCACGGTCCGCTGGGTGCCGCACCGCTGAACCTGACCCAATCGCCACCTGGCGCAGGCCGCGAGCCTTCGCCGAACATCATCGTGTCGGTCGACGATTCGGGCAGTATGCTTTTGACCGGTATTGCGACGCTGCAAGCTGCTCTACGGCAGACATTTTCCGAAACCAACGTGCCGGACGACCGCATCCGCTTGGCGTGGCAATCGATGAACCGTTGCAGAGGCATCCCAAGCAACAGTACGGACTGCGGGAACCTCAATGGCATGCGCCCCCTCCTGGGCACACACCGTACCAACTTCATGAATTGGGTGGACACACTCACCCCCCTCAACGGAACGCCGTCCCACCTGATGATCGACGAGGCTGGCAGATACCTCAGCCGGACCGACCTCGGCGTCAACAGCCCGTGGGCAGCCATACCGGGTACGCAGGAAGCGCCGCTGCTGTCTTGCCGCAAGTCCTTTCACATCTTCATGACGGATGGCGGCTGGAACAGCGCGGAAGCACTCAACACCGCCAACCACATTGACACCTCGGGACCGAATCGACAGCGCATTTCCCGCGAGGGCAATGCAGACAACACCAATTTCACTTTGCCCGATGGAGTTTCGTACTCCAATACATCAGATCAAACGAGGTTGTACCGGGACACTTGGGGAGCCAACAACCTGAGCACCTTGTCAGACTTGGCTTTTTACTATTGGTCCAGAGATCTCCAACCCACTCTCGAGAACAATGTGAGGCGCAGCCCCCGGGACCAGAGCCCCGCCGAAAATTTCGGAACTGCATCGAACCCTGCGACGCTGGAATCGTATTGGAACCCTCGCAACAACCCCGCCACATGGCAGCACATGGTGAACTACACCATCGGCTTCAACACCGCTGCGGCGTGGACGGGCGCACCTACGTTCAGCGGCGATACCTTCACAGGGCTGGCCCCACTCATTCGTGGCACCACCAATTGGCCGTCGCCCTTCTGTGGAGCCGGCAGCAATTCGCCTTGTGACGGTGCCACTGGCTATAACGCGCGCGAAAACGAACGGAAGGTCGAACTTTGGCACGCTGCGCTGAACAGCCGCGGGCGCTTCGTGCCCGCGCCCAACGCTGC
This sequence comes from Synechococcus sp. UW140, assembly GCA_943371335.1. Taxonomy (GTDB): domain Bacteria; phylum Pseudomonadota; class Gammaproteobacteria; order Burkholderiales; family Burkholderiaceae_C; genus Hydrogenophaga. The sequence continues at coordinate 161,789 of CALRUK020000005.1, forward strand.
AGCACTGGTCACTGCTTTTCAAGGCATCCTGGACGACATCATCACGCAGACGGCCAACCCCCTGGTGAGCATCGCCAGCAGTTCAAGCCGCCTTCGCACAGATGGTTTCGCTTACGTCGCAGGCTTCAACTCCGAACGCTGGAGCGGAGAGATGGGTGCTTACGCCATCGCCGCTGGCACCAACACGGTCAGCTCATCGCCCACCTGGACGGCCGCGGGCCAACTCGACGCTGCGACATTCAACGTCACTAACAGGCTCGTGCTGACCACCCGGAGCGATACGCTTGCAGGCACATCGTTTCTGTTCGCCAACCTGTCGCCAGCTCAACAATCGTTGATTCGGGGCGGAACCACCGACTCCACCACCGTGGGGACGAACCGGGTCAACTACCTGCGGGGTGACCGAACGCAGGAGACGCAAAACGGCGGCACCATGCGGCGTCGAGACTCCCGCCTGGGTGACATCGTCAACTCCAATATCTGGAACACAGGGCGTCCGTTGAGGATGTCCTTCGAGCACGCGGGTCACGCTGCATTCCGATCCACCTACGCCAACCGTACCCAGGTTTTGTATGTTGGCGCGAATGACGGAATGCTTCACGCCTTCAACGCCGCCAATGGCCAAGAGCTGATGGCGTACGTCCCACTGGCGGCTTACGCCAATTTGCGCAACTACACACTGACGAACTATGGCCACCGATTCTTTGTGGACGGACATCCCTTCACAGGCGACGTGGACACCAGCCTCAGCGGCACCGGCAATGGGGCAACGCCCACCTGGAAGACCATGCTGGTGAGCGGGCTTGGCGGCGGCGGCAAGGGTTATTTCGTCCTGGATGCCACCAATCCGGTGGCGTTCGCGAGCCTCCCATCCACGTTCGCCACGACGGGTGTGCTGTTGGACCGAACAGACGGCGGCGACGCTGACATTGGCCATATTTATTCCCTGCCCGTGGTGGATGCCGTGACAGGGACACGCAGCGAGCAAATCGTCAAACTCAACAATGGCCGCTGGGCCGTGGTCATGGGCAACGGCGTGAACAGCACAAACGAACGGCCCGTGCTGTTGATTCAATACCTTGATGGCAGCAGAGAGCTGCTCAAGATCGTTGCCAATTCGACGACCTCCCCCGCCCAATCCAACGGGCTCTCAGCCCCCAGGCTGGTGGATGTCAATGGCGACGGGAAGATGGATGTCGCCTACGCAGGCGACCTCCAGGGCAACCTCTGGAAGTTCAACCTCACCCACACCACCGACACCTCGTGGGGCGTGTCCAACTGGTCGGGGGCTACAACCACCTGCAACAACGCGACGAATTGCGCGCCGCTTTACGTGGCACGGGACGCTTCGAACAACCGCCAGCCCATTACCTCGGCACCTTTGTGGATCTCTCACCCCCTGGGTGGCTTGCAGCTGCTGTTCGGGACAGGAAGGAACGTCCAGGATGCGGACCGAACCAACACCAGCGTTCAGACCATCTACTCCGTCTGGGACAAGAGCACCTACACGTTCCCGAGTGGCGTGTTGACTGCGGTAGACACCGCCAACATCACTACGGGCAGAGCCGCACTGGTGCAGCAAACAGTGACAGGCGCGGTCACAAGCACTGCCAGTGGGGCTGAGGTTGCGACCGATTTCTACAACACCTCTCAGAACGGCGTGGCTTACTCGCGGGCCGACACCTCGGCCCGACGTGGCTGGTACTTTGATCTTCCAACCTCGCGTGAAAGGGTTCTGGCCAACCCACAACTGTTCGAGGGGCAGAAAGTGATCATTGGCAGCACCGTCCCGAAAACGGGATCGTCTGGTGAAACCTGCGACTTCGACAGCGTGACCGAGGACAACTGGATCAACGTGTTCAACATGATCTCAGGGACACCGCCCAGGACACCCGTGTTTTCGACCACGGACACCTCCATGAATATGGCCAATGCCACACGTACACGTTTCGGCAGCGGTGAATACATCAGCATCAACAAGTCTGATGGCAACCTCGACCTGATCTCGTTCGTCAACAGCAACAGCGGGACCGACGACGACAACGGTGGGGGAGGCACGTGCAATCCAGCCATTCAGCTGTGCACGGTTAAAAGGACACTCACCACCGGTACAGTCCCCGGCGCCAGAGCCGACTGGCGAGAAGCCCGATGAGTCCTTCTATGCGGAAACCAAACGGCACCATGAAATCAGCTCACTGGCGTTTCAAATCGATGGGTTTCACGCTCATTGAGTTAATGATCGTGGTGGCCATCATCGGAATTCTTTCAGCCATTGCGTTCCCGAGTTACACCCAGTACGTCCAGCGCTCGCACCGCGCCAATGCGCGGGCCGCCTTGTTGCAAACCGCGCAATGGCTGGAGCGTGCAGCCACCGCGCAGGGAGCGTATCCGGCTGCTGCTGCGATTCCCGCCGGCATATTGCAGGTGGAAGGCGGCCGCTACACGATCACCCTCCCCGTGCTCACCGCAGGCACCTTCACGTTGCGCGCTACGCCCAATGCCGCGCAGGCAACAGACGCTTGTGCGACCTTCCAGATGACTCACGCGGGTGTGCGCACCCAGGTGGCCACTGCCAACGTCCCTGCCCCGCTGACGCAACAAGAGTGCTGGACCCGCTGATAAGCTCGGCGTATGACTGCGCCTGCTTTCAAGATCGCCTTCGATCAGGCCATACGCCTGGCCAACGAAGCAACGTTTACGAGCAACCCCAACCCTCGGGTCGGCTGCGTGATCACCGCCCCCGACGGCAGGGAAATCGGCATCGGCCACACGCAACAAGCCGGGGGCCCGCACGCAGAAGTCATGGCCCTGCGAGATGCGCAGGCGCGGGGCGAATCGGTGGTCGGTGCTACCGTGTACGTCACCTTGGAGCCCTGCTCTCACCACGGACGAACACCGCCCTGTTGTGATGCCCTGATTGCGGCTCAAGTGGCCAAGGTGGTCGTGGCCACGGGCGATCCGAATCCGAAAGTGGCGGGTCGTGGTCTGGATCGGCTGCGTGCTGCTGGCGTCGACGTGGAGCTGTTGCCCGCAGATCACGAGACGGCACATGCAGCGCGCGACCTCAACATCGGCTTCTTCAGCCGAATGATCCGCCAGGCCCCCTGGGTGCGCATGAAGGTTGCCGCCTCGCTGGACGGCGTGACCGCGCTGGACAACGGCACCAGCCAATGGATCACGGGCGAGCCTGCTCGTGCTGACGGTCATGCGTGGCGCGCGCGCGCCTGTGCGGTGCTCACCGGCATTGGCACCGTGCTGGAAGACAACCCCGCCCTTGATGTGCGTCTGGTCGAAACGCCGCGCCAGCCTCATCTGGTGGTGATCGACAGTCGACTCCAAACACCCACCGACGCCCGACTTTTTAAAACGCCTGCGAACGGCATCCCGCGCCACGTCTGGATTTATCACGCAGAACGCGACGACCGCAAGGAAGCGGCATTGCGCGAAGCGGGCGCTTCTCTGGCGCACATGCCCGGCGCCCACAGCAAGGTGGACCTGGCGAAAGTGCTGTCGGACCTGGCGCAGCGCGAAGTCAACGAACTGCACGTTGAAGCAGGCCACAAGCTCAACGGTTCTTTGCTGCGCGAAGGTCTTGTGGACGAGTTGCTGGTGTACCTGGCACCCCAGCTGCTGGGACAGGGCGCGGGTCTGACCAACCTCGGGCCGCTGACCCAGCTGCAGGACGGAACACAGCTTCGGTTTGTGTCTGTCGACCCGGTTGGCCACGATCTGCGCATCCTCGCTCGCGCCAAGGGCCACGAGAGTTTTCTGCAGGGCGATTTCAGCTGATCCAGCGCTCGCCCGTCGATAGGCAGGTGCGAACTCCGTCAATACTTCAAAAGAAGTAGGAATGCCGCTTGACTCGGCTTAAATAACGCTCGTCAGATAGATATTTAGTACTCTTTTTTATTGCTAGAGTGCCGGCATGGAAAAGGCCAAAGCACTCTGTGGCGAGCACTTTCACGTCGCACGCGGGTTCTCGTTGATCGAGTTGATGATCGCGGTCGCACTGCTGGCCGTGCTGGCATCCCTCGCCATCCCCTCGTTTGCCAATATCACAAGGCAATTCCGAGTCAGTACCGTCACCGACGAACTGATGGCGTCGATCCAGTGGTCTCGGGTCGAGGCGATCCGCACAGGGCAGGAAGTCGTGCTGCGCCGCATGACGAATTGCGGGCTCGTGCTGCGTGATACGGCGGACTGGCGTTGCGGCTGGCGGGTCTTTGTGGACCTGAACGGGAACGGCGCACTGGACGGTACCGAAGTCGCACTCCAGGCAGTCGAGCTGCCGCCGGGCGTGAACGTGAGCAAACGCGGTGGTGGGAGCCCCGAGTTTTTGCGCATCGATCGCTATGGTCGGTCCAGTGCCATAGCCCTTCGCTTCGACGTCTTCCCCTCCAACATGGAAGTCATGGACGGGCAACTGGTCTGTTTCTCCACCGCCACCCGAACGCGCAAGGTCCACCACGCCGAGCAATGTGGAGTGGAACCATGACGCAGCGGGACCCGTATCGGCTGCAGCGTGGCATCAGCCTGATTGAAGCCTTGGTGGCCATGCTCGTGCTGAGTCTGGGTGTCCTGGGGATGGCGGGCATTCAGGCGCGCACCATGACCAGTACACGCGTCACCCATCTGCGGGCTGAAGCCGTGAGGGCAGCAGAAGACTTGCTGGACCGCATCCAGGCCAATACGGAAATCAGGCATGTCCGCCCCGGCGTCAATCCCTACGTGACCGCTCTGGGGGAACAGCGTCAACGAGCGACCGGTGTTGCTCGTTCAATACCTGGACGGTGACCGCGAACTCTTCACCATCGTGGCCCACTCAGCCAACAACCAGTCCAATGGCCTGTCGGCCCCGCGCCTGATCGACGCGAACGGCAACGGCACGGTGGACATTGCCTATGCCGGCGATCTGCAGGGCAACCTCTGGAAGTTCAACCTGGTCAGCACGGACGCATCGCAGTGGGGGGTGGCAGGCTGGGACGGTGCAGCAACCACCTGCAGAAATTCCACCACCTGCTTGCCCCTCTTCGTCGCGCGCGATGCCGCATCACCCGCCAACCGTCAACCCATCACCACAGCACCACTCTGGATGAAACACCCCTTGGGCGGCCGGCAGATCCTGTTTGGCACCGGGCGCCACCTGGAGGTGGCAGACCGGAGCGACACGCGCGTGCAGACCATTTACAGCGTGTGGGACCGCAGCAACTACACCATCGACACAGACCGCGTGATTTCCACAGTGCAGGAGCGGTCGCCCATCACGACCGGGCGCGCCGCCCTGGTGCGGCACACCGTCACCGGCAACGTCACCAGCCGAGCCACCGGCACGGAGTTGCCCACCAACTACTTCAACACGTCACGCAACACGGTGGCGTACTCCACCACCAACACCAGCGCACCCCGGGGTTGGTACATGGACCTCCCGGAAGCGCGGGAACGCGTGCTGCGGCATCCAAAGATATTTGAAGGCCAGAAAGTGCTGGTGACGTCCAGCGACCTGCCACAGGGATCTGCCGACGAAACGTGCAGCCCCAATGGATCCCGGGGCAACGGCTGGATCACGGTGCTCAACATGATCACGGGCCGGCCCTCTCAAACACCTGTTTTTGAGACTTCGGACACCACCTTGAACATGGATTACGCATCTCGAGCGCGTGTCGATCCCGATGAATTCGCAGCTTTTGAACAGAAAGATGGCAAGATCACTTTTGTTCAACCGCCTGCCCCCACCAACCCTCCCGGTCCTGCTCCTGACCCCGTCAATCCGCCATCAAATCCTCCCGATCCGGGATATGCGAACGGTCCTGGGAGCAATGCACCCGGTACAAGCCCGCCCCAGGGCACCTGCCTCGCTGGAACGCTCTGCGGCCCAAGGAATTCCCTCTTGCGCCAAAGGGACCCCGGCCGACGCGCTGACTGGCTGGAGCTGCAATGAGCGGGGACAGTCATCGCCACTCAAGTCAGCCACTCGCGCGAAAGCGCAGCGATGCCGCAGAAGGCTTCACCCTGATCGAACTCATGATCACGGTGGCCGTGGTCGCCATACTGACCGCCATTGCGCTGCCCAGCTACACCCAATACGTTCAGCGCAGTCACCGCGCCCACGCCCGCGCCGCACTGCTGCAAACGGCTCAGTGGCTTGAACGTGCTGCCACCGCGCAGGGCGGCTACCCTGCCGCTGCGGCCATACCGGCGGGCGTGATGGCCGTGGAAGGCGGGCGGTACAACGTGGCCGTCAACGCGATCAACGCCGCCACATTCGTGCTTCAGGCTGCGCCCAATGCCGCGCAGGGTACCGATGGATGCGGCACTTTTCAGCTCAACGAAGCCGGCGTGAGGACGCAGGTCGCCACGGAAACCGTGCAGAACACCCTGCCTGCCCAGGAGTGCTGGAACCGCTAAAGGGCGCCCTATTCCCGGCGTATGCAGGGCCTGAACAAGCCCTCGGGTTGGGGCTTTCGCAAACCCTGCGAAAATACGCCGATGTTTACCGGCATCATCACCGGCGTGGGGCGCATCGCCGCCCTCCACGACCTGGGCAGCTCTTTGGACCACGGCAAGCGACTCACCCTTGAGGCGCCGCCGGGCTACCTCAATGACGTGGGCTTGGGCGACAGCATCGCCCTGAATGGCGCCTGCATGACCGTCACCTCGCTGGATCTGCCCCAGCGACACTTCACCATCGACATCTCCGCGGAGTCGCTGCACCGCACCACCGGCCTTGCGCAGGCGGGCGGGCGTGTCAACCTGGAGAAGGCGCTTCGTGCCCACGACCGCCTCGGTGGGCACATCGTCTCGGGCCATGTGGATGGCATCGGGGCGGTGACCCGCTTCGCGCAGGTGGGCGAAAGCTGGGAGCTGCGGGTGATGGCGCCACCTGAACTCGGCAAATACCTGGCCTACAAAGGGTCGATCACCGTGAACGGCGTGAGCCTTACCGTCAACGAGGTGGTGGACAGTGCCTTGGGCTGTGAGTTCAGCATCAACCTCATCCCTCACACCGTTGAGAACACCGCACTGGGCGAGCTTGCCGACGGCAGCCAGGTGAACCTCGAAATCGACACCGTCGCGCGCTACGTCGAGCGCATGCTCAGCGCTGGCCACCTCCATACCAAGGAATCCGCATGAATGCCCGTGAAACCCCCACCCCGGTGGCCATTTCGCCCGTCGAGGACATCGTGGCCGACATGCGCGCCGGGCGCATCGTGATTTTGGTCGACGAAGAAGACCGCGAGAACGAGGGCGACCTTGTGCTGGCCGCCGATCACGTCACCCCGGAAGCCATCAATTTCATGGCGCGGTTCGGCCGCGGTCTGATCTGCCTCACGCTCACCCGCGAACGCTGCGAGCGACTGCGTCTGCCGCCCATGGTTCCGCGCAACGGCACCAAGATGGGCACGGCGTTCACCATCTCCATCGAGGCGGCCGAAGGCGTGACCACGGGAATCTCCGCCGCCGACCGCGCGCGCACCGTTCAGGTGGCCGTGGCGCCCAATGCCCAAGCCAGCGACCTGGTGCAGCCGGGCCATATTTTTCCGCTGCAGGCGGTTGAAGGCGGCGTGCTGATGCGCGCGGGCCACACCGAAGCAGGCTGCGATCTGGCGGCCATGGCGGGCTGCAGCCCCGCCTCTGTCATCTGCGAAATCATGAAGGACGACGGCACCATGGCGCGCCTGCCGGACCTGCAAGTGTTCGCGGCCGAGCATGGGCTGAAGATCGGCACCATTGCCGACCTGATCGAGCACCGCAGCCGCCACGAATGCCTGGTGAAGAAGCTGGGCACGCGCAGCCTGCAGACCGCATTCGGCGAATTCCAGGCCACCGCTTTCAGCGACGCGCCCAGCGGTGCCTTGCACCTGGCGCTCGTCAAAGGAACGTGGGGACCCGATGACAGCGTGGCCGTGCGGGTGCACGAACCGCTGTCGGTGCTCGATGCGCTGGAGGTGGGCCGCTCCATGCATTCCTGGAGCCTGGAGGCCAGCCTGCGCCACATCGCGCAGGCCGGCGCTGGCGTGGCCGTGCTGCTGAACTGCGGCGAAACCGCGGGACAGTTGCTTGCCCAATTTGAAGGCACCGCGCGTTCCGCGCAGGCGCCCGAACGCGGTCGCATGGACTTGCGCACCTACGGCGTGGGCGCCCAGATCCTGCGCGACTGCGGCGTGCATCGCATGCAGCTCATGGGCAACCCACGCCGCATGCCGAGCATGGCGGGCTACGGCCTCGAAATCACCGGGTATCTCAGCCGCAACGACTGAGCCGCCCTCTTCCATTCCATTCCCCTCAGAAACGGACTCCCTCATGTTCGGCGCAGACAAAGGCACCCCTGGCGTGCTCGACGGCAAGAAACTCAGCATCGGCATCGTGCAGGCCCGCTTCAACGAAGCCATCACCGACGCGCTGTTTGAAGCGTGCCTGGCCGAGTTGCTCGCGTTGGGCGTGCAGGACAAGAACATCGCCCACGTGAAGGTCCCCGGCGCACTGGAAGTGCCCGTGGCTCTGCAGGCCATGGCCGAGCGAGATGACTTTGACGCGTTGATCGCCCTGGGCTGCATCATCCGCGGCGAAACCTACCACTTCGAACTGGTGGCCAACGAATCCGGTGCGGGCGTCACGCGCCTGTCGCTGGACTACCAGATCCCCATTGCCAACGCCATCCTGACCACAGAGAACCTGGAACAGGCTGTGGCCCGCCAGACCGACAAAGGGCGAGACGCCGCCCGTGTTGCGGTGGAAATGGCCCATCTGCTCCAAGAGATCGGTTGAACATGTCTGTAGATCCCATCACCCCGACCAGCGAACCCCGCGCCAAAAGCAGCGGCACCATCCGCAAGGCGGCCGACAAATCGGCCCGCACGCGCGCACGTGAGTTTGCGCTGCAAGCCCTGTATCAGCACCTGGTCGGGCGCAACGCAGCGGTGGATATCGACGCCTTCACGCGAGACCTCGCCGGCTTCCACAAGGCCGACAGCGTGCACTTCGACGCCTTGCTGCACGGTTGCATCGCCGAAGCCGACGCCCTTGACACACTGATCACACCCCGGCTGGACCGCCCGCTGGTCGAGCTTTCGCCCATTGAACGCGGCGTGCTCTGGATCGGCGCCTACGAATTCCAGCATTGCCTGGACGTGCCCTGGCGCGTGGTGCTCAACGAATGCATCGAGCTGGCCAAGTCGTTCGGTGGTACCGACGGCCACAAGTACGTCAACGGCGTGCTGCACCAGCTGGCCTCGCAACTGCGCCCAGCCGAAGTGGCCGCCTCCCCCGCCGCGGCGCGCAAGCCCGCCCCATGAGGATCGCCCAGCGCGCGCAGCGCGTGGAACCGTTCTACGTGATGGAGCTGGCCAAGGCCGCTTCTGCCATGGCGGCGCAAGCGCGTGAGGGAGATCGACCCATGATCTACCTCAACATCGGAGAGCCTGATTTCACGGCCCCACCCGCCGTCATGGCTGCCGCCGAACGCGCCATTCGGGCCGGCCGCAGCCAGTACACGCAAGCCACCGGCCTGCCCGCGCTGCGCGAAGCCATCAGTGGCTGGTATGCGTCGCGCTTCGGCCTGAACATCGATCCTTCGCGCATCGTCGTGACGGCCGGTGCATCGGCCGCCCTGCAGCTCGCGTGCCTGGCGCTCATCGAAGCCGGCGACGAGGTGCTGATGCCCGACCCGAGCTACCCCTGCAACCGGCAATTCGTGCAGGCCGCCGAGGGCCGTGCCGTGTTGATCCCTTCGGGCCCCGAGCAGCGCTTTCAGCTCACCGCGCAACAAGTGGAGGCCGCGTGGTCCAGCGCCACGCGCGGTGTGCTGCTGGCGTCCCCGTCCAACCCCACGGGCACCAGCATCGCGCGCGACGAGCTCGAGCGCATCGCCCGCTTCGTGCGCAGCCGTCAGGGCGTGACCCTCGTCGACGAGATTTACCTGGGTTTGAGCTACGAAGAAGCCTACGGCCACAGCGCACTCGGTTTGCCCGATGGCCTGGGCGACGAGGTCATCAGCATCAACAGCTTCTCGAAGTACTTCAACATGACCGGCTGGCGCCTGGGCTGGCTCGTGCTGCCACCGGCACTCGTCCCTGCTGTGGAGCGGCTTGCCCAGAACCTCTTCATTTGCGCCAGCACCATCGCGCAACACGCCGCACTGGCGTGTTTCGAACCCGACAGCCTGGCCGAGTACGAGCGCCGGCGCCATGAATTCAAGGCGCGGCGCGACTACTTCATTCCCGAGCTCAACCGGCTGGGTTTGACGGTGCCCGTGATGCCCGATGGCGCTTTCTACGCCTGGGCCGACGTGACCGACCTGTGCCAGCGCTGGGGGGTGCCGCCGCCAGGACAGCGCCCGGACGAAGGCGGCAGCTGGGCGCTCGCGTTCGAGCTGATGCAACGTTGCCAGCTGGCCACCACGCCCGGCCGAGACTTTGGCCTCGCCGCGCCTGGGCGCTACCTGCGTTTTTCCACCGCCAATGCCATGGCCCAGCTCCAGGAAGCCGTGGCCCGCCTGGAGCAAGCCCTGTGAGCGACCAGGCCCCCTTCACCTGGCCCGTGCGCGTGTATTGGGAAGACACCGACGCCGGCGGCATCGTCTTCTACGCCAACTACCTGAAGTTTTTCGAGCGCGCGCGCACCGAATGGTTGCGCCATCTGGGCATTGGGCAACAGGCGCTGCGCGACGAGGTCGGCGGGATGTTCGTCGTGAGCGAAACGCAGGTCAAGTACCACCGACCCGCGCGACTGGATGATTTGCTTCTCGTTACAGCCCGTGTCCGGGATGCGGGCCGGGCCTCCCTGACAATCGAGCAGCGCGCGTTTCTGCAGCCGCCGCAGGCCAATACGCCACCGCTGCTGCTGTGCGAAGGCACCATCCGCATTGGCTGGGTCGATGCCCGGCAACTCCGCCCTCAACGCATTCCTGCGCAGGTGCTGTCCGCGCTGCAGGCCCCGCATTGACCGTTCGCCGCGAAACTTTTTTTTCATCTACCGCCTCCGAACACCCATGACCCAAGATCTCTCCATCGTTCAATTGATGCTCAACGCGAGCTGGGTGGTCCAGGCCGTGGTCGTGCTGCTGCTCACGGTCTCGGTCATGAGCTGGGCCGCGATCTTTCGCAAGGTGTTCGCGCTCAAGCGCGTGCGCGCCCTCAATGAAGACTTCGAACGCGAGTTCTGGTCGGGCACCAACCTCAATGACCTGTACGCCGGCGCCGCGCAGAACGCCCGGCGCGGCGGTCCCATGGAACGCATTTTTGCCAGCGGCATGCGCGAGTACCAGAAGCTGCGCGAGCGCCGCATCACCGACAACGGTGCCTTGCTCGACGGCGCACGCCGCGCGATGCGCGCGAGTTTCCAGCGTGAGCTCGATGTGCTGGAAACCAACCTGTCGTTCCTCGGCTCGGTCGGCTCGGTGTCGCCCTATGTGGGCCTGTTTGGCACGGTGTGGGGCATCATGCACGCCTTCACCGGCCTGGCGACGCTGGCGCAAGTGACGCTGGCCACGGTGGCCCCCGGCATTGCCGAGGCGCTGGTGGCCACCGCCATCGGCCTGTTCGCCGCCATTCCGGCGGTGGTCTTTTACAACCGCTTCTCGCACGACATCGACCGGGTGGCCAACGCCATGGAGACCTTCATGGAAGAGTTCTCCAACATCCTGCAGCGCAACCTGGGCGCGCAGGCCCAGACCGCATCGGGGCACTGAGCCATGCCCGCCGTCTCCTCACGCGGCCGCGGCCGCCGCACCATCAACGAGATCAACATGGTGCCCTTCATCGATGTGATGCTGGTGCTGTTGATCATCTTCATGGTCACCGCGCCCCTCATCACGCCGAGCCAGATTGCGCTGCCCACCGTGGGGCAGGCCGGGCGCCAGCCCGACCGCTTCGTGGCGGTGGTGATCGACAAGGACGAGCAGATCAAGGTGCGCGAAGGCTCATCGAGCGAAGAACCGCAGTCTGTCGCCCTCAGCCAGCTGGTGGTGCGCGTTCAGCAGTTGCAATCCCTGCGCGGCAGCCCGCCCGAAGGCGGCGTGCCCGTGGTCATCAGCGCCGACAAGAACGTGAAATACGAAGCCGTTGTTCGTGTGATGGACACCTTGCAGCGCGCCGGCATTGCGCGCGTGGGCCTGTCCGTGCAAACCTCGCGCTGAAATCCCGACCCCCATGCAATCCACTGCCGACCACCTCGACCTTGCACCGCCACGCACCGGGCGCTGGCTGGGCCCGATGGGTCTGGCACTCGTCGTGCACGGTCTGCTGGTGATTGCGCTCACCTGGGGTGTGAGCTGGCAGAACGACGCGGAACCGGTCTCTGTGGAAGCCGAGCTGTGGTCGCGCACACCTCAGCAGGCGGCGCCGCGTGCGGTCGAGCCTCCGCCACCACCACCTGCACCGGCCCCACCCCCGGCGCCCGCGCCCAAACCCGCTCCGGCACCGGCCCCCGCTCCACCGCCCCCGGGCCCGACGCAGGCCGAGATCGCCACCGCTCAGGCGAAGAAGAAAGCCGAGGCAGAGAAGAAGGAACGCGAAGAAGAGGCCAAGAAGGTGGCGGCGGCCAAGGCGGCTGAAAAAGCAGCGGCTGAGAAAAAGGCAGCGGCGGAGAAAGCAGCGGCGGAAAAGAAACTGGCCGCAGAAAAAGCCGCGGCCGAGAAGGAACGCCAGCAGAAGCTGGCCGCGGCCGAGAAGCGTGAGCAGGAGCGCAAGGAAGCGGCAGAGGAAAAGCGCAACGCAGAGCTCCGCGCCGACCAGATCAAACGCATGATGGGCCAGGCCGGCGCCAGCGGTGGCCCGCAAAGCACCGGCACAGCCCAGCAGTCCAGCGGCCCCACGCCTGGCTATGGCGCCAAGGTGGCGGCGCGCATCAAGCCCAACGTGGTGTTCACCGATGTGGCGCCAGGCAACCCGCGCGCCGAGGTGGAAGTGCGCACGCAACCCGATGGCACGATCACCTCGCGCCGGCTGGTCAAAAGCAGCGGCAACCCCGATTGGGACGAAGCCGTGCTGCGCGCCATCGACCGCACCAGCTCACTCCCCAAGGACACCGACGGCCGCGTGCCCTCCTCGCTCGTGATCGGGTTGCGCCCACTGGACTGAAAAGCGCCCCTGCGTGGAGCGCGCGTGCCCGTGACCAGAGATGCCGTGGAACCGGCTTTGCCGGGCCACCAGCATCGTCCCCCCTCAGGGGGGAAGCCGCAATGCGGCGCAGGGGGGAGCCTTCTAATCAAACACAATCTCTGCCCGCCGTTCGTGCGCCTGCGCCGTCCAGCTGGCCAGCGCGGCATCGGTGGGGAAGAACAAGGCCCGGTCGTCCAGCTGCAGTTCGCACTGCGCGCCTTCGCGCAGCAGCGCCAACCGCACCGGCAACCCGCGCACCAGCTCACCTTGCTCGGTGAACTCACGCTTCGGGGGAAATTCGCGCACCAGCTCGGCAATGGAAGGCGCCGTGCCATTGACGGCCACACGCAGGTATTTGCCGAAGCGGCATCGGGCCGCCGCCAGATCCCACACCTGCTGGATCTTCAGCCGCACACCACCTGAGAAACGGTCAGGCTGCGCCACCGCCTGCACGATGATGAGCTCGTCGTCCTTGAGCAGGTTGCGGTGCGCGTTGATGAGGTTTTCGTCCGCACTGGTTTCAAACACGCCGGTCTTGTCGTCCAGCTTGAACAGCGCGAGCTTGCCGCGCTGGCCGTTGATGACGCGGAAGTCGGTCACGATGCCTGCGAGGATCACGGGGTCGCGGCTCTCCACCACATCGCCCAGCGGCGTGCGGGCAAAGCGGCGCACCTCACGCTCCACCTCATCGAACAGGTGGCCCGAGAAATAGAAGCCAATGGCCGTTTTCTCCAGCGTGAGGCGCTCCTTCACGCCCCAGGGCGTGGTCGCCACCAGGTCGGGCTCCTGCGTGCTCGAGCCGTGGTCGTCGTCGCCCATCATGTCGAACAGGCCGCCCTGGTTGGCGTTGGCCAGGCTGGCGGCAGCGAACTCAAACGCACGGTCCACCGACGCCAGCATCTCGGCCCGGTTGAGGTGCAGGGAGTCGAAAGCACCCGCCTTGATGAGCGCTTCCACCGTGCGCTTGTTCAGGCGCGTGCGGTCCACGCGAACGCAGAAGTCAAACAGGCTCTTGAAGGGCCCACTGTCCTGGCCACGCGGGCCCTCACCGCGGCCTTCGCGCGCCGCCACGATGGCTTCGATGGCTTGCTGCCCGGTGCCCTTGATGGCCCCGAGCCCGTAGCGGATCGACTTGTTGCTGATGGGCTCGAACCGGTAGAAGCCCCGGTTCACATCAGGCGCCTCAAACGCAATCCCCATCTTCTGCGCATCTTCGAACAGCACCTTGAGCTTGTCGGTGTCGTCCATTTCCACGGTCATGTTGGCGCAGAAGAACTCGGCGGTGTAGTGCACCTTGAGCCAGCCCGTGTGGTACGCCAGCAGGGAATACGCGGCAGCGTGCGACTTGTTGAAGCCGTAGCCCGCGAACTTCTCCATCAAGTCGAAGACTTCGTCGGCCTTCTCCTGGGTGATGCCGTGGGTGGCCAGGGCGCCCGCGCGAAACTTCTCGCGGTGCTCGGCCATTTCCTCGGCCTTCTTCTTGCCCATCGCGCGGCGCAGCAAGTCGGCGCCACCGAGCGAATAGCCGCCCAGGATCTGCGCGGTCTGCATGACCTGCTCCTGGTAGACCATGATCCCGTAGGTTTCGGACAGCATCTCGGCCACGGCCGGGTGCGGATACTCCACCTCTTCGCGCCCGTGCTTGCGGGCCACGAAGCTGGGGATCAGGTCCATCGGGCCCGGGCGGTACAGCGCGTTGAGCGCGATCAGGTCTTCGAGGCGCGAAGGCTTGGCGTCCTTGAGCATGCCCTGCATGCCGCGGCTTTCAAACTGGAACACGGCTTCGGTCTGCCCGCGCGAAAAGAGCGCGTACACCCGCGCGTCGTCCAGCGGCACGTCTTCGAAGCGGAAGTTCTCCTGCCCCGGGTGGCGCTTCATGATGAGCTCGCGCGCGATCTCCAGAATGGTCAGCGTGGCCAAGCCCAAAAAGTCGAACTTCACCAGGCCGATGGCCTCCACGTCGTCCTTGTCGTACTGGCTCACCGCGGACTCGCTGCCCGGCTGCGCATACAGCGGGCAGAAGTCGGTGAGCTTGCCCGGTGCAATCAGCACGCCACCGGCGTGCATGCCGATGTTGCGCGTCATGCCTTCGAGCTGCTGGGCGAGCTCGATCAAGGTCTTGACGTCGTCTTCCTTCTGGATGCGCTCGGCCAGCACCGGCTCCATCTCGATCGCGTAGTTGTTCTTGTCGCCATCCTTCTTGGGCACGGGCGGGTACTGCAACGTGACGGACATGCCCGGCTTGTTCGGGATCAGCTTGGAGATGCCGTCGCAGAAACCGTAAGAGAAATCCAGCACGCGCCCCACGTCGCGAATGGCCGCGCGCGCGGCCAGCGTGCCGAAGGTGGCGATCTGGCTGACCGCGTCCTTGCCGTACTTGTCCTTGACGTAGTCGATCACGCGATCGCGGTTGGTCTGGCAGAAGTCGATGTCGAAGTCGGGCATGGACACCCGCTCCGGATTCAGAAACCGCTCGAACAGCAGGTTGTACTGGAGTGGGTCCAGGTCAGTGATCTTGAGCGCGTAAGCCACCAGCGAGCCCGCGCCGGAGCCGCGGCCTGGCCCCACCGGGCAGCCATTGTTCTTGGCCCAGTTGATGAAGTCGCCCACGATCAGGAAGTAGCCCGGGAACCCCATCTTCAGGATGGTGTTGATCTCGAACTCCAGCCGCTCCACGTAGCGCGGGCGCTCGGCATCGCGCCGGGCCACGTCGGGGAACAAGTGCGCCAGGCGTTCTTCAAGGCCTTCAAAGGAGGACTGCCGAAAGAAGTCCGACATCGGCATGGGCACGCCGTCGATCAGGGGCGTGGGGAAGTTGGGCAACTGCGGCTTGCCCAGGGTGAGCGTGAGGTTGCAGCGCCGCGCAATCTCCACCGAGTTGGCCAGCGCAGACGGCACGTCGGCAAACAGCGCCTGCATTTGCGCCGTGCTCTTGAAGTACTGCTCGCGCGTGAAGCGGCGCACGCGGCGGTTGTTGCCCAGGATCTCCCCTTCGGCGATGCACACGCGGGCCTCGTGCGCCTCGTAGCCGTCGGCGTCGAGAAACTGCACGGGGTGCGTGGCCACCACCGGCAGGTGAAGCCGGGCCGCGAGCTGCACGGCTTGTGCCACGTGGCGTTCGTCGTCAGCACGGCCCGCGCGCTGCAGCTCGATGTAGAAACGGTGCGTGAACATCGTCGACAGCTGCAAGGCGATGTCGGCTGCGCGCTGGGCATCGCCCTGCAACAGCGCCTGCCCCACAGGGCCGGCCTGCGCACCAGAGATCAGGATCAGCCCCGCGTTGCATTCCTGCAGCCAGTCGCGCTGCACCAGCGCCTGGCCACGGCCGGCGTTGCGCGTCCAGGCGCGCGCCAGCAACTCGCTCAGGTTGAGGTAACCCTGCATGTCCTGCACCAGCAGGAGCACACGCGGTGCAGCGGGCTGGTGGCTGCCGGGCATGGCGCCGGGCGTCTCTTCGGTGAAGCCCTGCAGCATGACCTCGGCGCCGATGATGGGCTTGACGCCCACGCCACGCGCGGCCTTGTAGAACTTGACGGCGCCAAACAGGTTGCTGAGGTCGGTGATGGCCAACGCGGGCTGGGCATCGGCGGCGGCGGCGGCCACCACGTCGTCGATGCGGTTGGTGCCGTCAACGACGGAGAATTCGGTGTGCAGGCGCAGATGGGTGAACATCGGCCCATTTTAGGAGGCGCAGCGGCGGCGCCTCACTCAATTCGGGGGTGGCATTTCGTCTTTCAAAATGCCCAGCACCTCGGAGCGGAACTCACGGAAATAAAGAATCGCGACCACCGCCAGCGTGGCGACCACCATGGCCAGTGGCGAGATGAACCAGGCCAGCGCCGCAAACGAAAAGTAGTACGCCCGCAGACCGTCGTTGAAGGTCTCAGCAGCGGCCCCCACCATGGCGGCTGCCCGCTGCGCGAAGGCGGTTCGGTCGTATTTGCCGGCCTCGAAATCCTCGGCCGGCGGCATGGCGCCGATCACCAGCGCCACAAAGGTGTACTGCCGCATGCACCACGAAAAGCGGAAGAAGGCATACACGAAGATGGCGACCATCACAAGGATCTTGAACTCGAAGACGATCAGGGTCGTGGTCTGCGCAAACGGAATCTCGCTCATGAGCTCGGTGGCCTTGTCGGTCGTGCCCAGCAGGGCAAACAAGCCGCCGATCACGAGGATGGACGTGGACGAGAAGAAAGCCGGTGTGGTCGAAAGGGTCTGGGTGATCACGCCGTCGAGCATGCGCGGATCGCGCGCGGTGGTCTGCGTCATCCAGTAGCCGCGGTAGCGGTTGGTGGTGTGGATGAGCGAGCCCATTCGCCGGCCCCACTCGCGCGCGAACCACGCATAGCCGACCCACAAAGCCAGAAAGCAGACCAGCGCAAGCCAGTCTGCCCAGGGAATGATGCTGAGGAACTTCATGCCCGGATGCTACCCGCACACCCAGCGGCGGTGCGGGCAGCGGCTGGCCTTGGGCTGGGTGATGTCAGGCCTTGAACTTCGCGGCCGTGGCGGCCACGCGCTGGCCAAACAGCTTGGCCGTTTCCAGGTCGCCGGGCAGCATTTCGTTGGCACCGGCGTCGGACGGGCTTTGCGCCATCGCACCACTGAAGGAACCCACGTAGTTCACATCATTGCGCTGCGCGGCCTTGCTGTTGCTGGGCATCAGGCCGGTACCGACCCAGATGCCGCTGTGCTGCATGGCCAGGGTGAAGAGGTAGTGCAGCGTGGACAGCTTGTCGCCGTTCATGGTGGCGCTGTTGGTGAAGCCGGCAAAGATCTTGTCTTTCCATTGCTGGCCAAACCATGGCTTGCTGGAGGCATCGGCAAACTTCTTGAACTGCCAGCTCACGCTGCCCATGTAAGTGGGCGAGCCCATGATGATGGCGTCGGCAGCGGCCAGCGTTTCCCAGCCGCCTTCGGGCAGGTTGCCATCGGCATCGATGGCGAGCAGTTCGGCGCCAGCGCCTTCAGCCACCGACTGCGCCATGCGCTGCGTATGACCGTAACCCGAGTGATAAACCACAACAACTTTGGACATGTTTGGACTTTCTGGTGAAGGAAGAAAAGCGCAGCGCCGAAGCGCCGCGCGCGGAGAAACGTAAATCTACGGCTCAGGCTGCCGTGCGGCGGCCGTCGATGCTGAAAGCCCCTGGGCCGAAGGCGGCAAAGGCGAGCAAACCACCGGTGATGGCGATGTTCTTGAAGAACATCAGCTGTTGCACCATCTGCTGCTCGGCCGGCACGGCCCAGAAAGCGTGGAAGAAGTAGCTGGCCACCAGCGTGAACACGGCCAGGGCGAGCGCAGCATAGCGGGTGCGAAAGCCGATCAGCAGCGCCAGACCACCAAACAGTTCAATCACTAGCGCCAGTGCCACGCCCACTTGCGGCAGCGGCAGCCCCATGGCCGTGGCATAGCCCACGGTGCCGGCGAAGCCGGCGATCTTGCCAAAGCCGGCCGGGATGAAAACGATGGCCAACAGGATGCGGCCGATCAGGGCCAGGGGGTTTTGCAGAGCGTTCATGGTGAGTCCTTGATTAAAAAGTTTGAAGGTGAGGGAAATCAGGCGGCCAAGTCGAAGACAAGCACTTCGGCGTCCTGGCCGTTGGAGAGCTGCAGTTGGCTTTCGCCAGCCAGCACGGCGGCATCACCGCCCTTGAGGCGCTGGCCGTTTACATCAAGCTCCCCGCGCACCAGGTGCACGTAGGCCTTGCGCGCCGGGTTCAGCGTGAGTTCGGCAGTCTCCTGGCCGTCCAGCAGGCCGGCGTACATGGAGGCGTCGGCGTGGATGGTGACCGAGCCATCCTTGCCCTCGTTGGAAGCCACCAGACGCAGCTGGCCGCGCTTCTGGTCTTCAGGGAAGGTCTTCTGCTCGTAGCCCGGCTCGATGCCGCGCACATTGGGTTCGATCCAGATCTGGAGAAAGTGCGTGGTGCTGTTGGGCGCGTGGTTGAACTCGCTGTGGCGCACACCGCTGCCTGCGCTCATGCGCTGAACGTCACCCGGGGGAATGCCCTTGACGTTGCCCATGCTGTCCTTGTGCGCCAGGTTGCCCTGCAGCACGTAGCTGATGATTTCCATGTCGCGGTGGCCGTGCGTGCCGAAGCCGGTGCCCGGGGCGATGCGGTCTTCGTTGATCACGCGAAGGTTGCCCCAGCCCATCCAGGCGGGGTCGAAGTAGTCGGCAAACGAGAACGAGTGGTGGCTCTTGAGCCAGCCGTGGTCGGCGTAACCGCGGGCATCGGAGCGTCGAATCTGGAGCATGGTGGATTCCTTTCGTCGTCTGTGGGGCTGGCCGGATCACCGGGTCGGTGGCGGCTGGCATGGGGTGAATTCTGGGCCGATGACACGCCTCTGTGGCTGCATGGTTTTGATGGCATCATTCAAATTTTTTGAACCATTGAAGCCCCTCACACCATGGCCAACACCTCACCACGCGCTGCCCTTTCCCCGGAAAACCTCGGCTTGCTCGACGCGGTGGCCCGCCTGGGCAGCATGGCGGCGGCCGCCCGCGAACTGGGCATGGTGCCCAGCGCCCTCACCTACCGCATCCGGCAGATCGAAGACGCGCTGGATGTGCTGCTGTTCGACCGCAGCGCACGCCGCGCGGTGCTCACACCGGCCGGCGCCGAACTGCTGCGTTCCGGTCAATACCTGTTGAACGAGCTCGACGCCGTGGCGCAGCGTGTCAAGCGGGTGGCCACCGGCTGGGAGCCTCAGCTCACCATCGCCGCCGACGCGATCGTGGCGCGCGCCACACTGTTCGAGTTGTGCGAAGCGTTCTACGCCGAAGGCGCTCCCACCCGCCTGAAGCTTCGCGCCGAGACGCTGTCGGGCACGATCGAGGCGCTGCAGAGCGGCCAGGCCGACCTTGCGCTGGGCGTCCCGAGCGAGCTGTCGCTCTCCGAGTTCCAGTCGGCGCCCATGGGCACGCTGTCTTTCGTTTACGCCGTGGCACCGCACCATGCACTGGCCGCCGCCACCCACAGCCTGTGCGACGAAGAGCTGCGCGAGCACCGTGCCGTGGCCGTGGCCGACAGCACCCAACGCGGCCGAGGCGTCACGCACAACCTGCTGCCCGGGCAAGACGTGCTCACGGTGCCGACGATGCAGCACAAGCTGGAGGCGCAACTTCGAGGACTGGGCGGCGGTTTTTTGCCGCTGTCGCTGGCGCAGCCCTTCATCAACGCCGGGCGGTTGGTGGTGAAAACCGTGCAGCGCCCCAACCGAAGTCTGCGCGTCTCGTACGCGTGGCGCCAATCGCGGGGCGCGGGCGAAAGCGGACGGGCCCTGCGCTGGTGGCTGGACCGCCTGCAACACCCCAACACGCGCAGCGCGCTGCTGAATAACCACCACCAGATCTGACAATCCCACCGCGCAGCCCGCGCACCGCTGCTACAGTCGGTCACACCTCCCACACCCAACGCGCACAGAGACATGAAGAACACCAAAAACCCTCGCGCAGCCGCAGCGCCCTCCCCCCGATCGAAAGCCGGCAAGGCAGTTGCCACCCCGCTGCATGTGGCGGTGGTCGGCGGCGGCATGGCGGGGGTCGTGTGCGCGCGCACGCTGGTGCAGGCGGGCCACCGCGTGACCTTGTTCGAGAAGAGCCGAGGCTTTGGTGGCCGCATGGCCACGCGCCGCACCGAATTTGGCGGCTTTGACCATGGCGCGCAGTACTTCACGGTGCGCGACGCGCGCTTTGAAACCGCGTTGCGCAGCAATGCCACCGCCGTGGTGCGCCCCTGGAGCGCCAGCACCGTGCGCGTGCTCGATGAGCTTGGCCGTGTGCTGGCCAGTGCGCCCCCTCCCACGGAACCGCACTTTGTGGCCTCGCCCGGCATGAGCGCGCTGGTCAACCTGTGGGCACAGCCGCTGGCTCAACCCGCCATGCACGGCAACCTGCTGGCGCGCACGCTGCTGGACACCCGGGTCACCCGCGTGGAGCGCGATGCGCTGCACCCCGAGCAATGGCAACTTCGTTCGGAAGACACGCAAGGTGGTCAGCAGGTGCTGGGCGGTTTTGACCGCGTGGTACTCGCCATGCCACACCCCCAAATCCACGACCTGCTCCTGGCTTCCGGCCTGGCGCCCGAGCTGCGTCAGGCCCTCACCCCCGTCCACGTGGCGCCGTGCTGGACGCTCATGGTGGCTTACCCGCAAGCCATGCAACCCGGCTTGCCCCACCTCGGCCCTCAGTGGAACGCCGCGCGCAGCACACACCACCGCATCAGCTGGCTGGCGCGCGAATCCAGCAAGCCCGGACGCGACCCGATCGAGCGCTGGACCGTGCAGGCCAGCCCCGCATGGTCCACGAAGCACCTGGAAGACGACGCCGAGCGCGTCAAGGCCAAACTGCTCAAGGGCTTTGCCGAAATCACCGGCATTCGCGCCACGCCCACCCACGCGGTGGCGCACCGCTGGCGCTTCGCGCAAACGCAGACCCCGCTGGGCAAAAGCCACCTCTACGACAAGGCGTTGGGCATCGGCGTGTGCGGTGACTGGTGCCTGGGTCACCGGGTGGAAGACGCGTTTGTGTCCGGCCTGGAAATGGCGCTCACGGTCGCGTGAAGCGGCACATGCCTACAAGGTCGGTCCAAGCCGATCGATAGCCCACCGCGCAACCCGCCGCATGGCCACCTACCGGGGCCGCTTCGCCCCTTCTCCCACCGGCCCTCTGCATGCCGGCTCGCTCGTGGCAGCGCTGGCCAGCTGGCTCGACGCGCGCGCCCACGGCGGTGTCTGGCTGGTGCGCATCGAAGACGTGGACGCGCCGCGTTGCTTGCCGGGCATGGAACAGCACATCCTGCGCCAGCTGGCCACATGTGGCCTCGTCAGCGACGAACCCGTGGTTCGGCAATCGTCTCGGGGAGCGCTGTACCGCGCGGCGCTGGACCACCTGATCGCACAAGGCCGCAGCTACCCCTGCGGCTGCTCCCGCAAGGACATTGAAGCGGCCCTGCAGGCCGCAGGCATCGCGCGCGAACGGCACCAGGCCGCTGTCTACCCCGGCACCTGCCGGCCCGAGCGAGGCGGCTTGAAAGGCCAAGCGCCCAGGGCCTGGCGCTTCGCGATCGAACCCCTCGATGCGCTCGTGAATTGGTCTGACCGGCGGCTGGGCCCGCAAACGCAGAACGTGGCCGCCGACGTGGGCGACTTCGTGCTCCTGCGCGCCGACGGTCTGTGGGCCTACCAACTGGCGGTGGTGGTGGACGATGCAGCGCAGGGCATCACACACGTCGTCCGTGGCGAGGACCTCGCCGACAACACCCCGCGCCAGATCCTGCTGCAGCGCGCACTGGGCCTGCCCGAACCGGGCTACACGCACACGCCGCTGGTGCTCGGCGACAACGGGGAGAAGCTGAGCAAGCAGAACGGCGCACAGCCTTTTGATGCGGACACCCCCCTGGCCGCGCTGCAACAGGCAGCCCGGGTGCTGGGCTTGCCCCCGGCGCCTGTCACGAACGTGGCCGAAGCGCTGCATCAATGGGCGAGTGCCTGGCCGGCCTGAAAGACTGCGCGGCCTAAAATCCAGCGCTTCCCCGCTCGCCAAAAGCCCCCATGACCGACCCCCGCCACGCCCAACCGCGCCCCGCGCCCGCCGACACGACCTTCATGCGCGAGGTCAAGAGCTACGTGCTGCGCGCTGGCCGCATGGGACCGGGGCAGGCCCGCGCCTTCGAACAGCACGGCCCGCGCTTTCTGCTGGGCTACGCGCCCGGACCCTTCGACGCCGCTGCCGCGTTTGGAAGACAGGCGCCCTTGATCATGGAGATCGGCTTTGGCATGGGTGGCGCCACCGCGCACATCGCGTCGGTGCGTCCCCAAGACAATTTTCTGTGTTGCGAGGTGCACGAGCCTGGCGTGGGAGCGCTGCTCAAGCTGGTGGGCGAGCAGCAGCTGGAGAACATCCGGATCTTCCGCCACGATGCCGTGGAAGTGCTTGACCACATGCTGGGCGAAGCCAGCCTCGACGGCGTGCACATCTTTTTCCCCGATCCCTGGCACAAAAGCCGGCACCACAAGCGCCGCCTCATTCAGGGCCCGTTCGTGAACCGCCTGGCGCGCCATTTGAAGCCGGGTGGCTACCTGCACCTGGCCACCGACTGGGAGCCCTACGCACAGCAGATGCTGGCGGTGCTGAGCGAAGAACCGCTGCTCACGAACACGGCCGCTGCCGGCTGCGATGGCTTTGTGCCCAAGCCCGACTACCGCCCGCTCACCAAATTCGAAAACCGCGGCCTCAAGCTCGGCCACGGCGTGTGGGACCTCGTGTTCCGCCGGGTCTGACCGACACACCCGCTGCCCACCATGGGCCGTCCACCCAGGAACGCTGCCATCCCGTCACGCCGTGGCGTATCGGCCAGCTGCGTGGCGCTGCCCAGTGACAAGCCCGCGCCTTGGGTGCATCTCGTTGACTTTCTCACCGAGCGCCTGAGCGCGGTGTCGCACGCGGCCTGGGTCCAGCGCATGGCGCACGGGGACGTGCTTGACGAAGCGGGCCAGCCCTTGCTGCCTGAGGCACCCTTTCGCCCGGGCACGCGGGTCTACTACTACCGTGAGCTCGACGACGAGCCCGAGGTGCCATTCGAAGAGGCGGTGCTCTACCAGGACGAACACTTGCTGGTGGCCGACAAGCCGCACTTTCTGCCGGTGACCCCCGGCGGGCGCTACGTGCAGCAAAGCCTGCTGGTGCGGCTGAAGAACCGCCTGGGCATCGACACCTTGAGCCCCATTCACCGCATCGACCGTGAAACCGCGGGGCTCGTGCTCTTCAGCCTGCGCCCGCAGGACCGCGCGGCCTACCAGGCGCTGTTTCGCGAGCGCAGCGTGCACAAGGTGTACGAGGCCATCGCATCCAGCGGCACAGCCCATGCATGGCCCTTGGTGAGGCGCAGCCGCATCGTGGAGGAAGACCAGGCCTTCTTCCGCATGGGCGAGGCCGATGGAGAGCCCAACAGCGAAACGCACATGGACCACGTTGAAACGCGCGGCGCGTGGGCGCGATACCGGCTTGAGCCCGTCACGGGCAAGCGCCACCAGCTGCGCGTGCACATGAACGCGCTGGGCCTGCCGATCGCGGGCGACCAGTTCTACCCGCGCGTGCTGCGCGGACCGGACGACCCCGAGGATTTTTCCAATCCGCTGCGCCTGCTCGCCCAGGGCATCGACTTCACCGACCCCGTCACGGGAGAGCACCGGCACTTTGGCAGCAAGCGGGTGCTGGCGTGGCCTGCGTAGGCCACCCCTGCTCGTTCACAGACGTTCAGCCACCCAGCCTTGCACCGACTGCAGCGCCTTGGGCAAGCCGCTGGCATCCGTGCCACCGGCCATGGCCATGTCGGGCTTGCCGCCGCCCTTGCCGCCCACCTGCTGGGCCACAAAGTTCACCAGCTCGCCGGCCTTGACCTTGCCCATGCTGTCGGCGGTGACGCCCGCAGCCAGCTGCACCTTGCCGCCGTCCACGGCCGCCAGCACGATGGCCGCGGTCTTGAGCTTGTCCTTGAGCTTGTCGAGGGTGTCGCGCAGCGTCTTGGCATCGGCGCCGTTGAGCACGGCCGCCAGCACCTTGATGCCTTTGACATCCACCGCCTGTGCGATGAGCTCATCGCCC
Organism: Synechococcus sp. UW140; assembly: GCA_943371335.1. Lineage (GTDB taxonomy): Bacteria > Pseudomonadota > Gammaproteobacteria > Burkholderiales > Burkholderiaceae_C > Hydrogenophaga. The sequence goes on from CALRUK020000005.1 coordinate 186,501, forward strand.
TGGCTGGAAGCGAGCTTGCCCTTGAGCGCAGCCACTTCCTTTTCCAGCGCCTTGACCTGTTCCAGCGTCTGGCCGATGCGGGTGTTCAACTCGGCCGTGGGCGCCTTCAACGCGCCTGCAGCCTGGGCCACGGTGTCTTCGAGCGACTGCAGGTAGGCCAGCGCATTCGCGCCGGTGATGGCTTCGATGCGGCGCACGCCTGCGGCCACCCCGCCTTCGGCCACCACCTTGAACAAGCCGATGTCGCCCGTGCGCTGCACGTGCGTGCCACCGCAGAGTTCGCGGCTGCTGCCGATGTCCAGCACGCGCACGGTGTCGCCGTACTTCTCGCCAAACAGCATCATCGCGCCGGTTTTCTGTGCGGCTTCGATGTCCATCAAGCGCGCCTGGGTGGCGGCATTGGCCAGGATCTCGGTGTTGACGATCGCTTCAATGGCGCGGATCTGCGCATCGGTCACCGGCGCGTTGTGTGCAAAGTCGAAGCGGGTGCGCTCCGCGTTCACCAGCGAGCCCTTCTGCTGCACGTGATCGCCCAGCACCTCGCGCAGCGCCTTGTGCATCAAGTGGGTGGCACTGTGGTTGCGCACGGTGGCAGCACGCAAGGCGAGGTTCACCGATGCGGTGACGCGGTCGCCCACCGACAGCGTGCCCTGTTCCACCGAGCCGTGGTGGCCGAACACGTCGGCCTTGATCTTCTGCGTGTCGCCCACCACAAACGAGGCCGAACCGGTGGCAATGGTGCCCTCGTCGCCCACCTGACCGCCGCTCTCCGCATAGAACGGCGTGGTGTCCAGCACCACAACGCCCTGCTGCCCGGCCTGGAGCTGGTTCACGGTGGTGCCGTCGAGGTACAGCGCCACCACCTGCGCGGGTGCCTCCATCTGCTCGTAGCCCACAAAGGTGTTGCCCGCGCCGGCGTACTCGAGCGCCTTGTCCATCTTGAACTTGCCCGCCGCCCGGCCCTTGGCCTTTTGCGCCTCCATGGCCGCGTGGAAACCGGCCTCGTCCACCGACAGGCCGCGCTCGCGGCACACGTCGGCCGAGAGGTCGAGCGGGAATCCATAGGTGTCGTGCAGCTTGAAGGCCACGTCGCCGGGCAACACGGTTGCGCCGTCGGCCAGGGCAGCGTCCAGGATTTCCATGCCGTTGGCCAGCGTTTCATAGAAGCGCTCTTCTTCGGCCTTGAGCACCTCGGTGATGCGCTGCGCCTGCGACGCCAGGTTCGGGTAGGCCTCGCCCATCATCTTCACCAGATCGGGCACGAGCTTGTGGAAGAACGGCGTTTTCTGGCCCAGCTTGTAGCCGTGGCGGATGGCGCGCCGGATGATGCGGCGCTGCACGTAGCCGCGGCCTTCGTTGCTCGGGATCACGCCGTCGCTGATGAGGAACGAGGTGGCGCGAATGTGGTCGGCGATCACCTTGAGCGACGGGTTGTTGAGGTCGGCGGTGCCGGTCTCGCGGCCCGCGGCCTTGATCAGCACGTCGAAGATGTCGATCTCGTAGTTGCTGTGCACATGCTGCAGGATGGCGGCCAGGCGCTCCAGGCCCATGCCGGTGTCCACGCAAGGCGCGGGCAGTTTCACGATGCTGCCGTCTTCCTTCATGTCGAACTGCATGAACACGTGGTTCCAGATTTCGATGAAGCGGTCGCCGTCTTCGTCGGGGCTGCCCGGCGGGCCGCCGGCAATGTGCGCGCCGTGGTCGTAGAAGATTTCGGAGCACGGGCCACAAGGGCCGGTGTCGGCCATCATCCAGAAGTTGTCGCTCTTGTACTTGCCGCCCTTGTTGTCGCCGATGCGGATCACGCGCTCAGGCGGCAGGCCGATTTCTTGGGTCCAGATGTCGTAGGCCTCGTCATCGTCAATGTAGACGGTGGCGAGCAGCCGTTCCTTGGGCAACTTGTAGACCTCGGTCAGCAGCTCCCAGCCCCACTTCAGGCTGTCGCGCTTGAAGTAGTCGCCGAACGACCAGTTGCCCAGCATCTCGAAAAACGTGTGGTGGCGCGCGGTGTAGCCGACGTTCTCGAGGTCGTTGTGCTTGCCGCCGGCGCGAAGGCAGGCCTGCACCGACGCTGCGCGCACATAGGGGCGCTTGTCGGTGCCCAGGAACACGTCCTTGAACTGCACCATGCCCGAGTTGGTGAACATGAGCGTGGGGTCGTTGCCCGGCACCAGCGGGCTGGAAGGCACCACGGTGTGGCCCTTGGAAGCGAAGAAATCCAGGAAGCTCTTGCGGATGTCGGCGACGGAGGCGGGGCGGGTCATGGTGGCCTTGTGGTTTTCGTTCAGAAGAGACAGGGGCAGCGCTCGCGCGCGCGGAACCCGGTATTTTCCAACATGCCGGCCACCCCGCGTGTCCGGCCGGCGAAATCGTGTGGACCAAGCACCTGCGTCGCGAGCGGCACCGTGTCCGAAAGCACCCAGGACTATGCTGGCGGGCCTTTCGGCGGCACAATCGGGCGCCATTTATTTAATAAGTTAAATGAATGGCGCTCCAGCCTTTTTCAGCGCAATGCATCGACGGAGACACCGATGGACATGAAGACCTCCCCCCTGGCCCTGCTCAAGGACCCGACCCTGCTCAAGACCGATGGCCTGATCAATGGCCAGTGGGTCTCGGGTGCCAGCCGCTTCGACGTGCTCGACCCCGCCACCGGCCAGAAGCTGGCCGATGTGGCCAACCTCGGCCCGAAAGACGCGCAAGCCGCCATCGAAGCCGCCAACGCAGCCTGGCCCGCCTGGAAAGCCAAGACCGCCAAGGAGCGCAGCGGCATCCTGCGCAAATGGTTCGACCTGCTGATGGCCCACCAGGACGATCTGGGCCGCCTCATGACCGCCGAGCAGGGCAAGCCGCTGGCTGAGGCCAAAGGCGAGGTGGCCTACGGCGCGAGCTTTGTCGAGTGGTTTGCCGAGGAGGCCAAGCGCGTCAACGGCGAAACACTGCCCACCTTTGACAACAACCGCCGCCTGATGGTGCTCAAGCAACCCATTGGCGTGTGCGCCGCCATCACACCCTGGAACTTCCCGCTGGCCATGATCACGCGCAAGGTGGCGCCGGCGCTGGCCGCAGGTTGCCCGGTGGTCATCAAGCCTGCCGAGCTCACCCCCTTGACGGCACTCGCCGCCGCCGAACTCGCCATTCGGGCGGGCATTCCGCCGGGCGTGTTCAACCTGATCACCGCCGACAGCGACAACAGCATCGCCGTGGGCAAGGTGCTGTGCGCCAGCGACGTGGTGCGCCACATCAGCTTCACCGGCTCCACCGAAGTGGGCCGCATTCTTATGGCGCAGTGCGCACCCACGGTCAAGAAGATGTCGCTGGAGTTGGGTGGCAACGCGCCCTTCATCGTGTTCGACGACGCCGACATCGACAGCGCGGTCGAGGGCGCCTTTGCCAGCAAATACCGCAATGCCGGCCAGACCTGCGTGTGCACCAACCGCTTCTACGTGCAGGCGGGCGTCTACGACGAGTTCGTCGCCAAGTTCGCGGCCAAGGTCAAGACCGCCAAGGTCGGCAACGGCTTCGGCGAAGGCGTGAACCAGGGACCGCTGATCGAAGAGGCTGCGCTGGAAAAGGTGCAGCGCCATGTGGACGATGCTCTGGCCAAAGGCGGCCGTGTGGTGACCGGCGGGCAGCGCCTGCGCAGCCTGGGCAGTGGACAGTTCTTCGAACCCACGGTGGTGGCCGATGCCACCGCCGACATGCTCTGCGCCCGCGAAGAGACCTTCGGACCCTTTGCACCCGTGTTCAAGTTCCATGAAGAGCAAGAGGCCATCGATGCGGCCAACCACACCGAGTTCGGCCTGGCCAGCTATTTCTACAGCCGCGACGTTGGCCGCATCTTCCGCGTGAGCGAAGCGCTGGAGTACGGCATGGTCGGCATCAACGTGGGCATTCTGGCCACCGAGCACGTGCCCTTTGGCGGCGTGAAGCAGTCCGGCCTGGGTCGGGAAGGCTCGCACCACAGCATGGACGACTACGTCGAGATCAAGTACCTCTGCATCGGCGATATCCTCAAGTGAACCCCTATTGAGACCACACCATGCAGTTTGACTGGCGCAACCCCTACCCCACCGTTCGCAGCCCGCTCATGGCGCGCAACGCCGTGGCCACCTCGCAACCCCTGGCCGCACAGGCCGGGCTGCGCATGTTGCTCAAAGGTGGCAACGCCATTGATGCCGCCATTGCGGCGGCGGCTGCCCTCACGGTGGTGGAGCCGATCTCCAACGGCCTGGGCAGCGACAACTTCGCGATCGTCTGGGACGGCAAAGAGCTGCATGGCATGAATTCATCCGGCGTGGCGCCCGCCGGCTGGAGCAAGGCCTACTTTGACCAGAAGCACGGCGGCCAGATTCCGCTGCGGGGCTTTGACGCCGTCACGGTGCCCGGCGCGGTGGCCGGCTGGGCGGCGCTGTCCGAACGCTTCGGCGCCTTGCCCTTTGCCGACCTCCTCGAACCGGCCATCGAACTGGCCGAAGGCGGCGCGGCGGTGGCGCCTGTCATTGCGCACAAATGGGCCCTCGCGGTGCCGCTGCTGCACGACAAACCCGGTTTCGCCCAGGCGTTTCTGCCACGTGGCCGCGCCCCCCTGCCCGGCGAACGCTTTACCTTCGCCGAGGCGGGCCGCGCGCTGCGCCGCATTGCGCAGACGCGAGGCGAGGCCTTTTACCGCGGCGAGATTGCAGCCGCCATCGAAGCGTTTGCGCGAGAACACGGCGCGCAACTGCGCGCCAGCGACCTGGCCGCCCACGAAGTGCAGTGGGTCAAGCCCATCGAGATGGCCTTCGCCGGCCACACGGTGCACGAGCTCCCCCCGAATGGCCAGGGCATTGCCGCGCTCATGGCGCTGGGCATGCTTGAGCAGCTGGACATTGGCCAATACGGCGTCGACAGCATTGAGAGCCAGCACCTGCAGATCGAGGCCATCAAGCTCGCCTTTGCCGACACCTACCGCTGGGTGGCAGACGAACGCTTCATGACCGAGGTGCGCGCGGCCGACCTGCTGGACCCGGGTTACCTGCGCGATCGCGCCCGGCTCATCGACCCCCAGCGGGCCATCGACCCTGGCGCCGGCCACCCGCCCCGCGGAGGCACGGTGTACCTCACCACAGCCGATGCGCAGGGTCGCATGGTGAGCCTGATCCAGTCCAACTACCTCGGCTTTGGCAGTGGCGTGGTGGTGCCCGGCTGGGGCGTGAGCCTGCAAAACCGCGGCCACGGCTTCACGATGCAGGACGGCCACCCCAACCAGGTGGCACCGGGCAAGCGCCCCTTCCACACCATCATTCCCGGCTTCGTCACGCGCGAAGGCCAGGGGCTGATGAGCTTTGGTGTGATGGGCGCCAACATGCAGCCTCAAGGCCATGTGCAAACGCTGGTGCGCATGCTGGTGCACGGGCAGCAGCCCCAAGCCGCTTGCGACGCACCGCGCTGGAAATGGGGCAAGGGCATGGACGTGGACTTTGAATCCACCATGGCCCCTGCGCTGCGCGACGGCCTCAAGGCTTTGGGCCACCGCTTTGAACCCACGGCCGACACCTACCTCGACTTTGGCAGCGGGCAGTTCATCGCAAGGCTGAGCGATGACATCGCTGACGGCTATGTGGCCGCCAGCGACCAGCGACGCGACGGGCAGGCTGTGGGCTTCTAAAGGCAGGCGCCCTCAATGGGCGCCTTGCCGCAGCTGGGCAAAACGGCGCTCGCACCAAGCATAAGCGTGGGTCAAAGCGGTGCCCACGATGATGGCCGAGATGAGCGAGAGCCACGGCTTGTTGTGGCCGTAAATCTTCGTCACGATCGAAATCATCTGCGAGTGGCTGAGGTAGATGAACATGGACGCACCGGCGATTTCCGCCACCAGCACCTTGACGGGCGCCGGGACAACGAAAGCCCGCACGAACAACACCACCGCACACCCGCCGCCCACATAGAAAGCCGCTGACGTAGGACCCCATACGATCGCCACCGCCACAATGGAAACGGCCAGTGCCACGAAGCGCGTTCGCAGATCATTCGCCCCGGCCAGCACCATGCCCAACGCGAAGGTCCAGGCGTAATGCCAAGGAACGCGGTGGTAGTTGAAGTCGGTATTCCAGAAGTGCTCGACGGTCCGATCAATCGCCACCACAGCCACCAGGACCACCAACGCGCTGACCATCGGACGCGCCCGGAATGCCTCGCGAACGCTCGCGAAAGAGAACAACAAGGCGGACAGCAGCAGCAGCTGGATGTAGAACTCGACAAAGTAGAAGAGGTAGCCCTTGAGCGTGTGGGGATCAAGGAAGTTCGAGATCAACAATAGCGGCGTGATTTCGAACTTATGCGTCAGCAACTGCATCAGCGCCACCATCAGCACGGTGGGAATGGCCACGTATCGCACGGTTCTCAGCAAAGTACTGACGTTGCCAGCACGGATGATTTCGGGCAACTGCCAGCGCGCCACCGAGTAGCCGGCGAGCATCACCAGAAAGTAAGCCGCGCCCCAGTTCGGGCTGTAGACAAATGCATCCGTGTGCAAGGCCACGATGCAGATCATGAAGAAAGCACGCGCCACCGTGACCGACTCCAGACGGCGCCAGAACGTTTTCTCGGACTTGCCCACCAGTTCTTGCAGCGCCGAAGGCGTCATCCGCTCCCAGTTGGTCGGCAGCGATCCAAAGCGCTGTTCAAAACTCAACGAAAACTTGATGTAGTGCAGCGAATCGCCACCCAGCGATTCAAAAGTGTCGTCAGGGCCGACCTTCTGCCCTGGAAACTCGCGCTGAAACAGCGAGAGCACGTCGCTGATCTCACCCTTGGCAGGCTTCGTGATGGCGCTTGCTTTGGGCTGCTGCGCCACGAATTGTGCTGCGAGCACGCTTCGCTGGACCTTGCCGGTGCCAGTGGCCGGAATGGTTTCAACGGGCATCACGTGCAGGGAACCACCCGCGTCAATGCCCATGTCGCGCAGCGAAGCCACAGCGGCCTCACGCACGCGAGAGGCGCCGGAGGCATCGGTCTTTGCAGCCACCAACACACCATCGCCACGCTGAGCGTCGGGCACCTTGGTGACGGCAATCTGAACGCCTGCCCCGAGGCGTGAGCGCATGCGGTCTTCGAGCTGATCGGGAACGATCTTGATGCCGCCGAAGTTGATCAGGTCATCTGCTCGGCCATCAAAAAACAGATAGCCATCGCGCATGTGCCCCAAGTCGTTCGTCTGCAGCCAGCCGTCGGCATCCTGCAGGTCGTGCAGTCCATTGGCATCCACGCGCGATTTCGCCACATGCGGCCCGCGGATACGGATGCGCCCATCCGCGCCGACCTGCGTTTCGGTGCGACCCACCGGGCGGCCGACCGAGTCAAGCAATTCCGCAGGCGCATCCGAGATCGTCAGGAAGGTGCTGCGCGACGCCTCGGTCAGGCCGTAGTGCTGCACGATCAGCGCGTTCGGGAAAAGATCGCGAATACGGCGCTTCTCGTCAGCCGTCATGTGCTGCGAGCCAATCTCCATCCAGCGCAGGTTCTTGCCGGCTGCGCCGATCACCTCTGGCGCTGCCAGCAGAATGCGCAGCAGCGTTGGTACTGCAGAGAGCGAATTGACCTCACCCGCTGCCAGCATGCGTGTCAGCTCCATGGGATCGAAACCGCGGGGCGACAGGTAAGCACGACCGCCGACGGCACTGATGGCGCGATAACGGGCCATGCCAAAGCTGAACGTGGCGGGCACACCGACGTATTCACGAATGTCGGCCGTCATCTTCATTTGATCGATGATCCGATCGGCCGCATCTGCCAGATTGGCGTATGTCAGCAGGATGCCTTTGGGCTGCCCTTCCGTGCCCGAGGTGTAGGTCACCTGCGCAGGCAGCTCATCACGAATCAATGGATGTTGGGCGGTAAACCAGCCAGAGCGCTCTTCGGGGGTGACGCATCGATCAATGACCACGCCAGGCAGTGACTGCGCCTGTGCCGGGCTCGACACCGTCACCAGTGGCCGCCGGGCTTGATACAGCTCAAAAACCTGCTCGACAAAAGCGATCGAGTTTTTACTGACCACCGCGGTGGCCTGCAAGCTGGGAATATTCATTTCAGTTTCCTTGCTGGAAGGAAGACAACACCTGAAGCCACGTCGCGCTCCAGAACTAACCAAAAGTTAACGTTTCGAATTGTTTCACACGGAAATCGGCCCGTGGAGTCCAAACCACTCTGACGATCAAAAGGGAGCCGGAAAAGCTGAATAAGTCACGCTCTGCAGCGAGATCAACAGAGCCGGCGTGTGCACTGAAGACGGAAGGCATCACGCCAATACGCGGGCACTCCGCTCGACGTCGGATGCCCGCAGGCTGCAGGGGGGTTGGGAAGAAAGCGCTGGAGAGACAGCGCTGAAAATGGAGCGGGTGAAGGGAATCGAACCCTCGTATGAAGCTTGGGAAGCTGCCGTTCTACCATTGAACTACACCCGCAGCAGGGCGCCATTCTAGCGCCCCAATCTGTGCGTCAACCGGTCATGGAGGCGCCAACACCCAACAGGGCCAGCACACCCAGCACCGCGAAGATCAGTGCCGCAACGATGTGCACGACCTTGATGGGTACCCGGCGCGTGATGGCGTCACCGAAGAACACCACGGGTGCGTTGGCCAACATCATGCCGAAGGTGGTACCCAGCACCACTGCAATGAGTGGCTCGTATTGCGCGCCCAGGGCCACGGTGGCGATCTGCGTCTTGTCGCCCATCTCGGCCAGAAAGAAGGCCCAGGTGGTGGCGATGAACACGCCCACCTGCCGTTTCGGCATGGCGTCTTCGTCGTCGAGCTTGTCGGGGATGAGCATCCAGACGGCCATCGCAATGAACGACACACCCAACACCCAGCGCATCACGTTCGGGCCCACTGCCGCCATGATCCAGGCGCCTGCCGCACCGGCCAGTGCGTGGTTCAACAAGGTGGCCACGAGGATGCCCCACACAATCGGCCAAGGACGCTTGAAACGCGCGGCCAGCACAAGGGACAGGAGTTGCGTCTTGTCGCCCATTTCGGCGAGGGCGACGATGCCGGTTGAGATGAGGAATGCTTCCAAAAGATGCTCCGGGGGCCGGCAGAAACCAAAAGACCACACGGCGTCCCCGGCCCTTCCGGAGGCTGTGTGGTCAAAGGTCTTGCCAGGCTGGAAGCTGTCTGCGCCATGGCCATGAGGGCCAAGTGTGTTGACGCAGACTCCTGCAAGGTGCAGGTCGGCTACTCCCCAATGACGGGTAGAGGTGGGAGTATAGCCGTCAGATCAGCGTGACGCCGGTTTTGGACTGGATGAACTCACGCGTGACACCAGGCGCCAGCTCCACCAGCTTGAGGCCGTCGGGCGTCACGTCCATGACGCCCAGGTCGGTGATGATGCGATCGACCACACCCACGCCCGTCAGTGGCAGCGTGCAGGCCGACAGGATCTTGAGGTCTTCGGTGCCGTCTTTTTTCTTCGCCACATGCTCCATGAGCACGATCACGCGTTTGACACCGGCGACAAGGTCCATCGCACCGCCCATGCCCTTGACCATCTTGCCGGGGATCATCCAGTTGGCCAGGTCGCCCTTCTCGCTCACCTGCATGGCCCCCAGGATGGAGAGGTTGATCTTGCCGCCGCGGATCATGGCAAAGCTGTCGTGGCTGCCGAAGATGCTGGAGCCGGGCAGCGTGGTCACCGTCTGCTTGCCGGCGTTGATGAGGTCGGCATCGACCTCGTCCTCGGTCGGGAAAGGGCCAATACCGAGCATGCCGTTCTCGCTCTGCAGCCACACTTCCTTGGATCCGGTGTGGTTGGCCACCAGCGTCGGAATGCCGATACCCAGGTTGACGTAAAAGCCGTCTTCGAGTTCGTGGGCCGCACGCGCGGCCATCTGGTCTTGGGTCCAGGGCATGTTCAGACTCCTGCTTTTTCGGTGATGGTGCGCTTCTCGATGCGCTTTTCGGGGTTGGCGTTGTGCACGATGCGGTGCACGTAAATGCCGGGCAAGTGAATCTGATCCGGATCCAGGGCGCCGGTCTCCACCACTTCCTCGACTTCCACCACACAGATCTTGCCGGCCATGGCCACAGCGGGATTGAAGTTGCGCGCCGTCAGGCGGAACTGCAGGTTGCCCGATTTGTCCGCGCGATGGGCTTTCACCAGGGAGACATCGGGCACCAGCGAGCGCTCCATCACGTAGGTCTCGCCATCAAACTCGCGCAGCTCCTTGCCCTCGGCCACCAGGGTGCCCACACCCGTCTTGGTGAAGAACGCCGGGATGCCTGCCCCACCGGCACGCAGCTTCTCGGCCAGCGTGCCCTGTGGCGTGAATTCGAGCTGCAGTTCACCCGCCAGGTACTGGCGCTCGAACTCCTTGTTCTCGCCCACGTAGCTCGAGATCATCTTGCTGATCTGTCGGGTTTCGAGCAGCTTGCCCAGGCCAAAGCCGTCCACGCCGGCGTTGTTGGAAATCACGGTGAGGTTATTTGCACCGCTGTCGCGCAAGGCGTCGATGAGTGCCTCGGGAATGCCGCAAAGGCCGAAGCCTCCGACGGCGAGCAACTGGCCATCGGCCACGATGCCTTTGAGCGCGGCGGCCGCGTCCGGAAAAATCTTGTTCACGTCGGTGTCTCCTGGGTTGAACCGTGGAAGCCGCTACGATACTACGTAACCAAGTACGTAGTATTTCGTAAAGCCTAACCCGCACCCGAACACCCATGAACGCCGCAGCGAGCTCGCTCCCGGAGGTGGACTACCGCCTCGCCTTCGATCTCGCTCCCGTCGGGCTGGCGCTCTCAAGGCAGCGCATCATGGTGGACTGCAACCAGGCCCTGTGCGACATGTTCGGCGCCAGCCGCGAGCAGCTGGTGGGGCAAAGTTTTCAGATCCTGTACCCGAGCGCCGACGAGTACGAGCGCACCGGCGAGCGCATGGCGCCGCTGCTGGGGCGCAGCGGCACCTACGCGGACGATCGCATCATGAAGCGCGTGGGTGGGCAGTCGCAGGGTGAAACCTTCTGGTGCCATGTCACAGGCCGCGCCCTGCGGCGGGATGCACCACATGCCGCAGGCATCTGGAGCTTCGAGGACCTGAGCTCTCGCCGCGCGGTCAAGGCAGAGCTGACCCCGCGCGAGCGCGAGGTGGCGGCATTTTTGATGGACGGCCTGACCAGCAAACAGATCGGCAAGGCACTCGCCATCAGCCACCGCACCGTCGAGATTTACAGGGCGCGCCTCATGCGCAAGTACGAAGCCCACAGCACGCCCGACCTCATGCAGCGCCTGCTCTCGGGCTGAGTCTTTTCAATTCGGGAGGGCGAGAAGCGTTGGCCTCACTGCGGTTGAAAGCCGCTGTCCTGAATGATCTTGGCCCAGACCCTGCCGTAAGCCTGCTCGCGCGCACCCAGTTGCTCGCCGCTCATGTAGCCCACCGTCAGTCCCATTGCGGTGAGCTTGTCGCGCACATCGGGCTGCGCCACCGCTTTCTGCACCGCCTGGGCGAGCCGCTCCAGCACGGCTTTGGGCGTGCCTGCGGGCGCGAACAGGCCGTAATAAGGCACGTCCTCAAAGCCCTTGAGACCCAGCTCGGCGAAGGTAGGCACCTCGGGCATGGCGGCCTGGCGCTGTGCGCCCATGACCGCCACCACTCGCAACTTGCCCGCCTTGTGATTCTCGATGAAGTCGGGAACGGAGGCCACGCCTGCCGGGATCTGGTTGCCCAGCATGTCCGACATCATGGGCGCGCTGCCGCGGTAAGGGGCAGCCACCAGATCCAGCCCGTTCTGTTTCGCGATCACCTGCACCAGGAACTGCGGCACAGATGCCGGCGCCGGAATGCCCACCGTGCCTTTGCCGCCTGAGGCCTTGACGCTGTCCACATAGGCCTTGAACGACTGCGCGGGCGTGCCGCTGGACACCGCAAACGCGTTGACGAAGGTGGCGAAGCCAGCAACCGGCACGAAGTCCTTGGCCGGTTCGTAGCCCGGGTTCTTGGTCACCATCGGCAAGATGGTGATGCTGTGGTCGTGGCTGAGAAACAGCGTGTTCCCGTCTGCGACCGACGCCTTGAGCGCCTGCGCGGCCAGTTGACCGCCTGCACCAGGCTTGTTGTCCACCACCACGGCGTGGCCCAACTCCTCCTTGAGGCGCTCACCGAGGATGCGGGCGATCGCGTCGGTGCCGCCACCGGGCGGGAAACCCACCAGGATGCGGGTGGTGGACTGCGCGTGGGCCAGGCCAACGCTGCAGACCAGGCCGGCAGCCAGCAGGGCACGGCGAACCAGGGAGGGGCGGGAAGCGGTCATGACGAAACTCCGAAGGGAATGGTGACGAAGGCTGGATCGTATCGCTGCAGGGTCACGGCTTGTCGCCCTCTACCACGCTGGCAGCGGTGCGGAACGCCTCCACGGCCGTGGGCAGGCCGCAGTAGACCGCCGCGTGCAGCAGCACCTCCTGCAGTTCTTGCGGCGTGGCGCCGTTGTTGAGCGCGCCGCGCACGTGGCCCTTGAGCTCGTGCTGCTTGCCCAGCGCCGCGAGCATGGCCACGGTGAGCAGGCTGCGGGTCTTGAGATCGAGCACGCCGCGCTGCCACACGTCGCCCCAGGCCTTGCGCGTGATGTGCTGCTGAATCGGCTCGGTGAACGGCGTCATGTTGTCGAAGGCTTGGGCCACAAAGGCTTCGCCCATGACCTGGGTGCGCATGGCCAGGCCTCGCTGGAATTCGGGGTCGTTGTTGTCTTGCATTGAAGGCTCCTGGGGTAGGTGAAACATCGGCGACCCGCACGATAACGTAGGATGAATCCATACCCACACCCGGAGACACCACCATGAGCCGCTACCCCGCACCCGACCTCAATCAGCTGCCCGACGACATCAAGGCCAAAGTGCTGGAAGTGCAAGAGAAGGCCGGCTTCATTCCCAACGTGTTCCTGTCGCTGGCACGCCGCCCGGCCGAATGGCGCGCCTTCTTTGCGTACCACGACGCCTTGATGCTCAAGGAAGACGGCTCGCTGACCAAGGGCGAGCGCGAAATGATCGTCACCACCACCAGCGCGGCCAACCAGTGCCTGTATTGCGTGGTGGCACACGGCGCGATCCTGCGCATCTACGAGAAGAAGCCGCTGGTGGCCGACCAGGTGGCCGTGAACTACCGCAAGGCGGACATCACGCCGAGGCAAAAGGCGATGCTCGACTTTGCGATGAAGGTGTGCCTGCGTTCGCATGAAGTCAACGACGACGACTTTGCGCCGCTGCATGCGCACGGGTTTTCGGACGAAGACATCTGGGACATCGCGTCCATCACCGCGTTCTTCGGTCTGTCCAACCGGCTGGCGAGCTTCAGCAACATGCAACCCAACCCGGAGTTTTTCCTGATGGGCCGCGTGCCCAAAGCCAAGCCGGCGAACTAAAAGCGAATCGGGTGCGACGTCTGTAGGACAAAACCGCCTTTACCGCGAGATACGAACCGCACCAGAAGAACGGGCACTTTTCCAAAACCATGGGTTCCTTCCATCTGTGCACCACAACAACGGAGGACGCCATGTCCATGACTTCCAGCACCACCCGCGCCCTGCTCATCTCTGCCGCCCTCACCCTCGGTGTGGGTGCCGCTCATGCAGACGACATCAAGGGACGCATCCAGTCGATCGACCTGGCCGCCAAAGCCTTTGTGGTGAATGCAGAAACCATTTACGTCACCGACAAGACGGACTACGAAAACGACTACAAGCGCTTCGAAGACCTGCGCCAGGGCCACTACGTGGAAGTGGACGTGGACCGCAAGGATGGCCGACTGTATGCGGATGACGTTGAGTACAAGGCCAACGCCCGCGAGAACAAGCAGTAAGCGAAGCGGCCTCAGTTGCCGATGCGCAGCAGCTTGCCGCTGCTGCCATCGGTCAAGAGATAGAGGCGGCCATCAGGCCCCTGTCGCACATCGCGAATGCGTTCGTTGCGATTGGCCAGCAAGCGCTCGCGCCCAACCACGCGAGTGCCATCCAGCTGCAGCCGCCACAGCGCTTGGCCGGCGAGCGCGCCCACGAAGAGGCTTCGGTTCCAGTGTGCCGGCTGCGTGCCGGTAAAGAACGCCAGGCCGCTGGGTGCGATCGACGATTTCTGTCCACCCGTCCACGCGCGACCGTCATTGGTTTCCCAATACGCCACCGGCTGCTCCATGCCTGCCTTGGCCGTGCCCTCGCCCACCTGCTGCGTGGTGCCGTATTCCTGCCCATAACTGATCACCGGCCAGCCGTAGTTGCGGGCAGGCCGAGTGACGTTCACCTCGTCACCACCTTGCGGGCCGTGCTCACTGGTCCACAGCTCGCCCGTGTCCGGATGCAGCGCGGCGCCCTGCGGATTGCGATGGCCATAGCTCCACAGGGCAAGCTGCGCGGCACCCAGCACGGGGTTGCCCGGCGCAGGCGCACCGGAGGTCGTGATGCGCACCACCTTGCCGTTGCCCCGGCTGAGGTCTTGCGCGAACGGGCTCTGGTCAGCGTTCTGCCGGTCCCCCAGAGTGACAAACAAATGGCCGTCGCGGTCGAACACCAGGCGCGAGCCGAAATGACCGCCGCTGGCCACCTTGGGCGTCTGCCGGTAGATGACTTGCAGGTTCAGGAGCGTGAGCGCCCCCGTGTCGAGCTCGGCTTGCGCCACGGCCGTGCCGTTGAGGTTGGCGTTGCCACTGTCGACTTCCGAAAACGTGAAGTAAATGCGCCGGTTGCTATTGAACGCCGGATCCACCACCACGTCCATCAAGCCGCCCTGCCCGTTCGTGGTCAGGCCAGAGAGGTCATTGAGGCTGATGTTGGCAAACGACTGGCCGTTGGCCGCATAGAGCCGCAGGGTGCCGGTGCGTCCTGTCACGAGCATGCGCGCGTCTGGCAGAAACGCCAGGCCCCAGGGGCTGGGCAGGCCCGTGGCGAGCTCGGTCACTGTCACCGGTCCGGTGGTGGGCACGAAGTCGGGGCTGTTGGTCTGGGGGTTGCCCGGGCTGCCCGGGCTGCTGGCATCGCCATCGCCGCCACCGCCGCCGCAAGCGGCCAACAAGCCCAAGGACAAACCAAGGCTGCTCAGCAAACGAATGGGTGTTTTCATAGGGCCATGCTATGCAAGGCAGCGCACAAAGTCTGCAAGCATTTGTGCGCCCCGACGGCACCGGGCATCAGGCCAGGTGTTCGCGCAGCCAGTCGGGAATGGGCGCCGACTTCTTCAGCGGGAAATTCACCCACACGGTGGTAGCGCCCCCTTCGGCATAAATGGTCGAAGGGTCGTCGCTGCGCGTGAGCGTGCACCAGCTCTCGAAACTGCTGCGCCCCATGTCGCTGACGTACATGGTGGCGACGACGTCGCCGGGGTACTCAAGCTGCTGGTAGAAATTGCAGAACGCGTTGACGATCACCGGCCCCTCACCGGCGGGATCGGGCTGGCAACCGATGGAGCGCATCCAGTCGATGCGGATGGTCTCCAGGTAGCGGAAATAGGTGGTGTTGTTCACGTGACCCATGGCGTCCATGTCGCCCCAGCGGATGGGGATGGTCATGCTGAACACGCGTTTCTTGTGATCGGGCAGTTCGAGTTTCATGGGTGCAGGTTCTTCAGCGATGCGCCTTGATGGACGCGAGGATGCCCAGCACGAACAGCGCGCAGGCCACCCACTGCAGGGCGGCTGGCCACTGGGCGCTCCAGGCAAAGGTGTAGATCAGGCCGAACACGGTTTCACTCACGATCAGCTGGCCCGCCAGGCTCGGGCTCAGGCGCCGGCTGGCCATGTTCCACAGCACCGATGCAATCCACGCAGAACCGATGCCCGTGATCGCGCAGACGATCAAGAAAGTGTCAAAGCCGGGGCGCTGCACGAGGGTCTCGAGCTCCGAGCCCACAGCCACCCAGATCACCAGCGAGCCGAGCCCGGCGGCCACCCCCAACCAGTTGGCCCACACGGTGGAGTTCACCTCCGGATGCTGGGCCAGCCATCGCGCATTGAGCAAGCCGAAAGCGGTCCAGGAAGCCATGGCCAGCACGGCGTACAAGATGCCCAGCCAGAAGTTCGAGCCTTCACCCGCGTCGCTGCCGTGGGCGGACACCCGCATCATCAGCACGAGCCCCGCCACCGTGAGCACCAGGCCCGGCAACAGCGAGCGCCAGCGCAGCCCCTGGGGCTTGCCCAGCAGCATGATCCACAGGGGAATGGTGCCGATGATCAGCACAGGCAACGCGGCACCGGCCGCCTGAATGGCCAGAACAAGCAGCAGGTAGTAGCCGGTGTAGCCGAGCAAGCTCAGCCACAGCGCAGCGCCCGCCTGGCGCCAGGTGGGCCGTTGGCTTTCGCCCCGCACACGCGCCCACAACAGCAGCAGCGCCGAGAGCACACCGCAAGACAGAAAACGCCCCACGGTGAGGTCGATGGAACTGAAGCCCGGGGTGAGCAGCGGGGCCACAAAGGCCGAGCCCCAGAAAGCGCCGGCGCCCAGGCCGGCCAGAATGCCGGCGACCATGCCCGGCGGCCAGCCCGAGGGCCGGCCCAATACAGCGGTAGTCATGTCAACAGGTCAAAAGAAGCGGACTGCGCGGGCCCGTCAAGCCCCGAAGCCATCGTCAGCGGCAATGACCGCGCCGTTCACGAAGTGGCTCTCGTTCGAGCACAGCATCACCAGCAGCGCATCGAGGTCGGTTGGGGTGCCCACGCGCTTGCGCGGCAGCATGTCGATGAGTTTTTTGCCCTGCTCGGTCTGCCAGTGGTGGTGATTGATCTCGGTGTCGATGTAGCCGGGGCAGATCGCGTTGACGTTGATGCCGAAGCGCCCCCACTCGACCGCCATGGCTTTGGTCATCTGCACCACCGCCGCCTTGCTCATGCAGTACACGCCAATCTGGGGCAAGACCTTGAGCCCGGCCATGGAGGCGATGTTGACGATGCGTCCGCCCACATACGTGCCAGGCGCTGCGCCCTTGGCACGGGCCAGCATGCGCCGCCCCACCTCTTGCGCCACGAAGAAGGCGCCCTTGGTGTTGGTGTCGAAGATGTAGTCGTAGTCCTCTTCGGTCACGTCCTGGATGCGCTGCGTGGTGCTCACGCCTGAGTTGTTCACCAGGATGTCAATGGCGCCCACCTCGGTTTCTGCGTGCGCCACCGCGGCCTTGATAGAGGCGGTGTCGGTCACGTCCATCGCGACCACGTGGGCATCGCCGCCCGCCGCCTCGATGTGGGCGCGCAGTGCCATCAAGCGGTCTGTGCGCCGGCTGGCCAGCACCACGGCGGCGCCTGCACCGGCCAGGGTTTTGGCGAATTGCTCACCGAGTCCACCCGATGCACCGGTGATCAGGGCCACGCGACCCGACAAATCCAGGCTGTATGCCATGAGAGAGGCTCCTCTAAAGTAGTGCGTTCTGCGTGCCCATCGCGGGCCACAGGCTTTGGCGACACGATTGTGCGCCATGGCCCACTAAAATCGGTCGCAACCACGACACCGGCCTGCACGACTGCGGCGCCGTCATGCACACCCCCGGGCTCACGGCCCGACAGAGCGAGACCCAGCACATGACCCCCGAAGACATCATCAGCACCTACGGCCCCCGCGAAGCCATGGAGTACGACGTGGTTGTGGTCGGTGGCGGCCCAGGTGGCCTGGCCACGGCCATCCGCCTCAAGCAGATCGCCGCAGAAAAAGGCGGCGAGATCAATGTCTGCTTGCTGGAGAAAGGCTCGGAACCCGGCGCGCACATTCTCAGTGGCGCTGTGATGGACCCCAAGGCCATCAGCGAGCTGCTGCTCAACTGGAAAGCCGATGGCGCGCCCCTGAACCAGCCCGTGACCGACGACAAGCTGCTGTGGCTCACCGAAACCGGTGCCATCGACACGCCCAAGTTCCTGATCCCCAACAACTTCCACAACGAAGGCAACTATGTGGTCGGCCTGGGCAACGTGGTCAAGTGGCTGGGCCAGCAGGCCGAAGCCCTTGGCGTGGAGATTTTCCCCGGCTTTTCCGCGGCCGAAGTGCTGTTCAACGACGATGGTTCGGTCAAGGGCGTGGCCACTGGCAACCTCGGCGTGGGCAAGGACGGCGAACCCACCGAGAACTTCCAGCTCGGCATGGAGCTGCACGCCAAGTACACGGTGTTTGCTGAAGGCTCGCGCGGCCATCTCGGCAAGCGCCTGATCGCGAAGTTCCACCTTGACGAGGGCAAAGACCCACAGGCCTACGCCATCGGCGTGAAAGAGCTCTGGGAAATCGACCCCGCCAAGCACCAGCCCGGGCTGGTGATCCACACCGCGGGCTGGCCCATGAAGAACGACACCTACGGTGGCGGCTTCATGTACCACCTGGAAGACAACAAGGTGACGCTGGGCCTGGTGACCGGCCTGAACTACAGCAACCCCTGGCTCAGCCCGTTCGAGGAAATGCAGCGCTGGAAAACGCACCCGCGCATCAAGGCCTTCCTGGAAGGCGGCAAGCGCATCAGCTACGGCGCTCGCGCGATCACCACGGGTGGTCTCATGAGCCTGCCGCAAACCACCTTCCCGGGCGGTGCGCTGGTCGGTTGCGATGCGGGCTACCTGAATGGCGCGCGCATCAAGGGCAGCCACGCCGCCATCAAGAGCGGCATGCTCTGCGCCGAGGCCGCGTTTGAGGCTGTGCAGGCGGGTCGCCAGCACGACGAGCTCAAGGCCTACCCCGTCGCCTTCGACAAGAGCTGGCTCAAGGAAGAGCTCGAGGCTTCGCGCAACTTCAAGTCGTGGTTCAAGTACGGCAACCTGTTTGGCGGCTTCATGGTCGGTGTGGAGCACTGGCTGCTCCCGCGCCTGGGCTTCAAGTCGCCGCCCTGGTCGCTGCACCGCGAGAAGGCCGATCACCTCTACCTCAAGCCGGCCGCGGAGTGCGAGCAGATCGTCTACCCCAAGCCCGACGGCAAGCTCACGTTTGATCGCCTGAGCAGCGTGTTCGTGAGCAACACCAACCACGAAGAACACCAGCCTGCCCACCTCACGCTCAAGGACGCGAGCGTGCCGGTCAAGATCAACCTGGCCAAGTACGCTGGCCCGGAAGCCCGCTACTGCCCGGCTGGCGTGTACGAGTTCGTGAAGAACGCCGACAACACCGACCGCCTGCAGATCAACGCGCAGAACTGCGTGCACTGCAAGACCTGCGACATCAAGGACCCGACGCAAAACATCGTGTGGGTCACGCCCGAAGGCGGTGGCGGCCCGAACTACGCGGGCATGTGAGCGAAGTCACGCACCTGACCGCTTTCTCGATCCAGCCACCTTCGGGTGGCTTTTTCATGCCCGTGCTTCACCGCGTCGTCACATGCACTGACCACAGTGCAGGGTTCGCGAACGACTCCCTGCACGACATGCTGAACAAGACCGAAAAAGGCCGGGCCGAACTTCGCCCCGGGCAACGACAACTCGCCCAGCGCGAGCGCGCCCTGCTCCTCATGGCCGACGGCCGCAAGACCGACGACGAGCTCTTCGCGTTGTTCGAAGGTCAGGGCCGCGCCCTGGTGGCGGGCTTGCTGGTGCGTGGCTATCTGGTGAACGAAAACGCAGTCGCCGCCCGTCCTGCGCCGAGCGCCGCGCCGGCCGTCTCGGCCGATGCTTTTTCGGGCCCGCGCTCGCTGGCCAGCGCACGCATGTTTCTGTTTGATTTGAGCGAGCGCATGTTTGCCCCGCGCGACAAGCCGCTCGCCCAACGCTACCGCGACGCGTTGCGCGAAGCCCGCGACCTGCCCGCCATGCTGGCCGTGAGCCGCGAAATGATCAGCGACGTGGAGCGCCTGGCCGGCAGCGAGCGGGCCGACGGCATCAGCGAGCGGCTGGCGCGCCTTCTGCCGGAATCCGCCCTCGAAACACCTTGAGGCGTGTGCGGGACTTGGGTGGTCGGCTACACTCGCCCGGTCAGGAGAGAAGCCGGTTCCGTCTCGGAAAAGGCTCGCCGAAGGCGCAGGCGGCACCGCACACCGGGTGCCCTGAACGCTCAGGCAAAAGGACTGGCAAACATGGGCCGCAAGGCCGATGTACCCCCCTGGAGAGAGGCCGCTCCCTGAAGCGGTCCACCGAAGGAGCAAGCGCGGCATCGCCCGTGTGAATCTCTCAGGTAAAGCGGACAGTGGGGCAGCGCACGGATGAACCGTGTCCCGCCCCCACGGGCCTGCCCCTTGCCGAGAGCTTTTCGCCGTGTCCGACGCCACCGATCTTCTCCAGACCCCGCTGCACGCCTTGCACCTTGAGCTGGGCGCCCGCATGGTGCCTTTTGCCGGCTATTCCATGCCGGTGCAGTACCCCGCCGGCCTGATGGCCGAGCACCACCACACCCGTGCTGCCGCAGGCCTGTTTGACGTGTCTCACATGGGCCAGCTCAACCTGGTCGGGCCCGATGCGGCCACCGCCTTCGAGTCGCTCATGCCGGTGGACGTGATCGACCTGGCCGTGGGCAAGCAGCGCTACGGCCTGTTGCTCAACGACCAGGGCGGCATCATCGACGACCTGATGTTCGTCAACCGGGGCGATGACCTGTTCGTCATCGTGAACGGGGCCTGCAAGGCGGGCGACATCGCACACATCCAGGCGCGCATCGGCTCGCGCTGTCAGGTGGTCCCGCTGCCCGAGCGCGGCTTGCTGGCGCTGCAAGGCCCGAAGGCCGTGACCGCGCTGCAGCGTCTCGTGCCTGGCGTCGAGCGGCTGGTGTTCATGACCGGTGCCGCGTTCACCTGGCAAGGCGCCGACCTGTTCATCACCCGCAGTGGCTACACCGGCGAAGACGGCTTCGAGATCTCGGTGCCAGGCGACCGCGCGGAGGCGCTGGCCCGCGCCCTGCTGGCCGAGCCCGAGGTGAAGCCAGTGGGCCTGGGGGCGCGCAACTCACTGCGCCTGGAAGCCGGCTTGTGCCTCTATGGCAACGACATCGACACCACCACCTCGCCCGTGGAAGCCGCCCTCAACTGGGCCATGCAGAAAGTGCGGCGCACCGGGGGTGCACGCGCCGGCGGGTTCCCGGGCGCCGAGCGCGTGCTGGCGCAGCTCGATGGCACCCAGGCACTGCCACGCAAGCGCGTGGGGCTGATCGCCCTGGAGCGCGTGCCCGTGCGTGAGCACACCGTTCTGCAAAGCGCTGATGGCCAGACCATTGGCGAAGTCACCAGCGGGCTGCTCGGCCCCAGCGCCGACCAACCCGTGGCCATGGGCTATGTGCACCCGGCTCACGCTGCCGTGGGCACACGGGTGGTGGCCATCGTGCGCGGCAAGCCCGTGCCCATGGAGGTGAGCGCCATGCCTTTCGTGCCCAACCGCTACCACCGGGGATAACCCCTGCATTGGCCCAGCCGCCTTGCGCGAAGCCGATAAGCTGCCCTTCGTTTCCACCTTTTTCACAGGAGCATTCCCATGACCACCAAGTACACCGAAGACCACGAATGGATCCGCGTTGACGGAGGCATTGCCACCGTTGGCATCACCGTGCACGCACAAGACGCGCTGGGCGATGTCGTGTTTGTGGACCTGCCCGAAGTCGGCAAAAGCTTTGCGCAAAAGGACGTGGCCGGTGTGGTCGAGTCCGTGAAGGCTGCGGCCGACGTGTACATGCCCGTGAGCGGCGAGATCACCGAAGTCAACGAAGCCCTGCGCGCCGATCCCTCGCTGGCCAACAGCGACCCGCTCGCCAACGGCTGGTTCTTCAAGGTCAAGCTCGCAGAGCCTGCGCAGGTTGACGCCCTGCTCGACGAAACCGCCTACAACACATTTGCTGCAGGGCAGTAAGCACCCTGCCGCCGGAGCCCGCCATGCTGATGCCTTCTGTCAAACCCCTCGGTGAACTGGAAAACCCGTCCGAATTCGTGGCGCGCCACATCGGTATCGGCGAGGCCGATGAAGCACTCATGCTCTCGGTCATTGGCGAGGCTTCGCGCCGCGCGCTGATCGAAGGCATCGTGCCGCGCAGCATCGCGCGCAGCCAGGGCATGCAGCTGCCGGCGGCCGTCACGGAAGCCGCGGCGCTGGCCGAGCTCAAGGCACTGGCGCAAAAGAACCGCCTGCTCAAGAGCTTCATCGGCCAGGGCTACCACGGCACGCACACGCCAGGCGTCATCCTGCGCAACATCCTGGAGAACCCCGCCTGGTACACCGCCTACACGCCTTACCAGGCTGAAATCTCGCAGGGGCGCATGGAAGCGCTGGTGAACTTCCAGACCATGGTGACGGACCTCACAGGCATGGCCATTGCCAACGCGTCGATGCTCGACGAGGCCACCGCCGCCGCAGAGGCCATGACGCTGGCCAAGCGCTCAGTCAAAGCCAAAGGCAACACGCTGGTGGTCTCGGGCGACATTCACCCCCAGATCATTGAAGTGGTGCAGACCCGCGCGAAGCCGCTGGGCCTCACGGTGAAGGTGGCGATGTCTGGTGAAGACTGGGACACCCTGCTCGCGGGCGACGACTACTTCGCCGCCCTCACCCAGTACCCCGCCTCCAGCGGCTGGCTGCACGACTGGAGCAGCGACGCCGCGGTGATCCATGGCAAGAACGCCGCCTTCATCGTGGCGGCCGACCTGCTGGCGCTCACGCTGATCAAGTCGCCCGGCGAGATGGGTGCGGACATCGTCGTCGGCACCACGCAACGCTTTGGCATGCCCATGGGCGCTGGCGGCCCGCACGCAGCCTACATGGCCTGCCGCGATGAATTCAAGCGCTCGCTGCCCGGGCGCCTGGTGGGCGTGAGCGTGGACGCCCATGGTCAACCCGCGTACCGCCTCGCCTTGCAGACGCGCGAGCAGCACATCCGCCGCGAGAAGGCCACCAGCAACATTTGCACCGCACAGGTGCTGCCTGCCGTGGTGGCCAGCATGTACGCCGTGTACCACGGCCCGCACGGTCTGAAGCGCATTGCGCAGCGCGTGGCTGCGTACACCGCCATCTTGTCCAGGGGCCTTGAGCAACTGGGCTACACGGACACCCACCACGGCGACAAAGGGGTGTTTGACACCATCGCCCTGCACACGCAAGACCAGACCGATGCGATCCTGGCGCGCGCTGTGGCCGCGGGCATCAACCTGCGCAAGGCGTGGGACGAATACACCGTCATCACGCTGGACGAGACCACCACGCGAGACGACATCCGCACCCTCTGGAGCGTGTTCGCCCAAAGCGGCCAGCCCCTGCCGGCTTTCGATGCGTTTGAAAAAGGCGTGGAGCCCCTCATTCCCGCCGAGCTGCGCCGCACCAGCGAGTATCTGACGCACCCGGTGTTCCACAGCCATCACTCCGAGACCGGCATGCTGCGCTACATCCGCGCGCTGTCCGACAAGGACCTCGCCCTGGACCGCAGCATGATCCCGCTGGGCTCGTGCACCATGAAGCTCAACGCCACGAGCGAGATGATTCCCATCACCTGGCCCGAGTTCGCCAACGTGCACCCGTTCGCGCCGGCCGACCAATTGCAGGGCTACCAGCTGCTGGACTAGCAGTTGCGCGCCTGGCTCTGTCAGGCCACGGGCTACGCTGGCATCAGCCTGCAACCCAACGCCGGGTCGCAGGGCGAATACGCCGGCTTGCTGGTCATCCAGGCCTACCACGCATCGCGTGGCGAGAGCCACCGCAACATCTGCCTCATCCCCAGCAGCGCACACGGCACCAACCCCGCCAGCGCGCAGATGGTGGGCATGCAGGTGGTGGTGACCAAGTGCGATGAAAACGGCAACGTCGATCTGGCCGACCTTCAGGCCAAGTGCGAGCAACACAGCGCCCACCTGGCCGCCGTGATGATCACCTACCCCAGCACGCACGGCGTGTTTGAAACGCAAGTCAAGGAACTCTGTGCGCTGGTGCACCAGCACGGCGGGCGTGTGTACGTGGACGGCGCCAACATGAATGCCCTGGTGGGCGTGGCAGCGCCGGGGGAATTCGGCGGCGACGTGAGCCACCTCAACCTGCACAAGACCTTCTGCATTCCCCACGGCGGCGGCGGCCCGGGCGTCGGCCCGGTGTGCGTGGTCGAAGACCTCGTGCCCTTCCTGCCCGGACATGCCACCGCTGGCCTGCCCGTGAACGGCGTGGGGGCCATTTCTGCGGCGCCGTTGGGCAACGCGGCCGTGCTGCCGATCAGCTGGATGTACATCCGCATGATGGGCGCCGACGGTCTCAAGCACGCGACCGAGGCGGCCATTCTTGCGGCCAACTACATCAGCAAACGCCTGGCGCCGCACTACCCCACGCTGTACGCCAGCGCCAACGGTCACGTGGCGCACGAGTGCATTCTGGATCTGCGCCACTTCAAGGACACCAGCGGTGTGATGGCCGAGGACGTGGCCAAGCGCCTGATGGACTACGGTTTCCACGCGCCGACGCTGTCGTTCCCTGTAGCCAACACCCTGATGGTGGAGCCCACCGAGAGCGAGACGCTCCAAGAGCTGGACCGCTTCATCGACGCGATGATCGCGATCCGCGAGGAAATCCGCCTCGTGGAAGCCGGCACCTGGCCGCAAGACGACAACCCGCTGAAGAACGCGCCGCACACCGCCGCCAGCCTGATGAAGGCTGACTGGCCGCACGCCTATGCGCGCGACGTGGGCGCCGCCAGCACCTCGACCCGGGCCCATGCCAAGTACTGGCCGCCGGTCGGGCGGGTGGACAACGTGTATGGGGACCGCAACCTGTTCTGCAGCTGCGTTCCTTTGTCGGACTACGCGGCCTGAGTTCCAAGGTCACTCACCGGCCAGGTGGGTGAAGTCGGGTGGTTCGGGCCATTCGGGCGCTGGCTGGTCGCGCGGTGGTCCGACCCTTGCTTGCAGGATGGTGGCGGTGCCCGCCTGCGCAGGCCCCCATTCGCGGTTGCCACAGACGCAGCGCACCAGCCAAGGCCGTGACGAAGCGATGCAGGCGAACCTGGCCAGACCCCCGCGAGCAAGGCCGGAGCAGGCGGGCGCCGCCACCGTCCTGACGCGAGGGCTCTGCCCAGAAGGCCTGACGCCACAACCAAACGTCCCCAAGCCTCACAATTGGGAACCCCAAGAAGCCACACCATGACCACGCCCGCCCTGCGCGTGCTGAGCCTCATCCCGCCGATGACGCAGCTCAACACGCCCTACCCCTCCACGGCCTACATCACCGGCTTCCTGCGCTCGCGCGGCATCGAAGCCGTGCAGGCCGACCTGGCGCTGGCGCTGGTGCTCAAGATCTTCACACCGGCGGGCCTGGAAGCCGTGCGCGGCCGCGCACTGGCCCAGGCGGAAGCACAGCGCACCGCCAGCGTGCACGCCTTTCTGGACCAGTTCGAGCGCTACCGCAGCACCATCGGGCCCGTCATCGCCTTCCTGCAAGGGCGCGACGCGACGCTCGCGCACCGCATTGCCGCGCGCGAGCTGCTGCCCGAAGGCCCGCGCTTTGCCGCGCTGGAGGTGTACGTGGACGCCGCGCTCAGCGAAGAAGGCGGCGACCCGCTGGCTTGGGCGTTTGGCGCGCTGGGCGTGCAAGACAAGGCGCGCCACATGGCCACCCTGTTTCTCAACGACCTGGCCGACGTGCTGCGCGACGCCGTCGACGAGCGCTTTGGCTTTGTGCGCTACGCCGAGTCGCTGGCCAGCAGCCAGCCCAGCTTTGACCCCATGGCCGCCGCGCTCGCTGCCCCGCCCACGCTGGTCGACGACATCCTGCACACGCTCACGCTGGCCACACTGGCCCAGCACAAGCCCGACCTGGTGCTGCTCTCCGTCCCTTTTCCGGGCGCGCTCTACGCCGCGCTGCGCATCGCGCAGACCATCAAGGCGCAGAACCCCCACATCCACATCGCGCTGGGCGGTGGTTTCGTCAACACCGAGTTGCGCGAACTCGCCGAGCCGCGCCTCTTTGACCTCGTCGACTTCGTGACGCTGGACGCGGGCGAGCGGCCCCTGCTCGCGCTCATCGAGTTCTTGCAACGCAAGCGCTCCAAGCAGCGCCTGGTGCGCTGCTTCGTTCGCGAGAACGGCGCGGTGAAGTACATCCACATGGCCGAGCCGGATGTGCCCTTTGAAGACGTGGGCACGCCCACCTGGGACGGCCTCCCCCTGGACCGTTACCTCAGCCTGCTCGACATGCTCAACCCGATGCACCGCCTCTGGAGCGACGGGCGCTGGAACAAGCTCACCGTGGCGCACGGCTGCTACTGGAAGAAGTGCAGCTTCTGTGACGTGAGCCTGGACTACATCAGCCGCTACGAAACCGCGTCGGCCTCCACCCTGGTCGACCGCATCGAGGCGATCGTGGCGGAGACCGGCCAGAGCGGCTTTCACTTCGTGGACGAAGCCGCACCGCCCAAGTCGCTCAAGGCGCTGGCCGACGAGCTGTTGCGCCGCCAGTTGCCCATTTCATGGTGGGGCAACATCCGGTTTGAGAAAACCTTCACGCCCGAGCTGTGCCAGCAGCTTGCCGACAGCGGCTGCATCGCCATGAGCGGCGGGCTCGAAGTGGCCAGCGACCGCTTGCTTACGTTGATGAAAAAGGGCGTGTCGGTCGAGCAGGTGGCGCGGGTCACCAAGGGCTTTTCAGACGCCGGCATTCTGGTGCACGCCTACCTCATGTACGGCTTTCCGACGCAGACCGTGCAGGACACCGTGGACTCGCTTGAATACGTGCGCCAGCTGTTCGAGAACGGCTGCATCCAGAGCGGCTTTTTCCACCGCTTTGCCTGCACGGTGCATTCGCCCGTGGGCCTGGACCCGGCCGCCTATGGCATCGAACTCATCCCGCTGCCCGAGGTGACGTTTGCGAAGAACGACATTGGCTTCATCGACCCCACCGGCGTGGACCACGACGCGCTGGGCATCGGGCTGCGCAAGGCGATCTACAACTACATGCACGGCATCGGGCTGGACGAAGACGTGCGCGCCTGGTTCAGCCATCTGCCCGACCCGGTGCCGCGCACGCGCGTGAAGAAGCACTTCATCCAGCGTGCGCTGGAGCGCCGCGAAAGCGCCTGAGCAACTGCAGCGCCACCCGCTGGCGCGCCCGGCTCAACCCTCGGCGATCTGCCGCAGCGCCTGTTCGAACACCGCCGCCGGCTGCCCACCCGAAATGAGGTGGCGGTCGTTGATGATCACCGCCGGCACCGAATGGATGCCGTGGCCGGTGTAGAAGGCTTCGCGCTCACGCACCTCCTGCGCGAAGTCATCGCTGGCCAGAATCGCTTTCGCCCGCTCCTCGTCCAGGCCCACCTCGCGCACGCAGGCCAGCAGCACGTCGTGGTGGCCCATGGCCTCCGACCGCGTGTGGCAAGCGGCCAGCAGGGCTTTCTTCAGGGCGTGCTGCTGGCCTGGCTGGCCTTCTTCCTCGGCCCAGTGCAGCAGGCGGTGCGCGTCAAACGTGTTCCAGATCCGGCCGCGTCCTTCGGGGTTGAAGGCAAAACCCACCTCGGCACCGCGCGCGCGGATGGTGTCCCGGATCTGCGCTTGCTGCTCGGGCGTGGAGCCGTACTTTTCCCGCAGGTGCTCACCGATGTCCTGACCCTCGGGGCCCATCTTCGGGTTGAGCTCGAAGGGCTGGAAGTGCAGCTCGGCGGCGACGCTGCCCTGCAGCTTCTTCAGCGCTTCTTCCAGCGCGCCCAGGCCCACGGCACACCAGGGGCAGGACACATCGGACACGAAATCGATCTTGAGTGGGGTGGTATTCATGGGCGCCATGGTAGGCCGCTGCGCAAGCCCGCGGCCGCGCCAGGGGCTTGCGCGACAATGGCGCCTTCCCCAACGCCGCCCTTCCCATGACCGACCGCTACGCCGTTCTCGGCCACCCCATTAGCCACAGCAAATCGCCCTTGATCCACAGCCTGTTTGCGCAGGCCACGGCACAGGACATCGGCTACACCGCCATCGAAACGCCGCTGGACGGCTTTGCCGACACCGTGACGGGCTTTCGCGCAGCCGGTGGACGCGGGCTTAACGTCAGCCTGCCGTTCAAGCTCCAGGCGTTCGAGATCGCCACCCACCCCAACGAGCGCGCGCGGCTGGCCGGCGCGGCCAACTGCCTGAAGTTCGAGGGCGAGCACATCCTGGCCGACAACTTCGATGGCGTGGGCCTCGTCAATGACCTGCAGCGCAACCTCGGCTGCCTGCTGAAAGACAAACGCGTGCTGCTGCTGGGCGCTGGCGGTGCCACGCGCGGGGCCTTGCTGCCCATCGCATCCGAACAGCCTGCCCTGCTGGCGGTGGCCAACCGCACCGCCGACAAAGCCCACGCCCTGGGGCGCGACTTCGCGGCTCACACCACGCTGCACACCAGCGGCTACGCAGAGCTCGCCGGCCACGCCTTCGACGTGGTGATCAATGCCACCTCCACCGGCCTCACCCATGAGCCCTTGCCGCTGCCCGCAGGCCTCTTCGCGCCCGGCGCCCTGGCTTACGACATGGTCTATGGCAAAGGCCTGACCGCGTTCCTCAAGCAGGCGCAAGCCGCTGGCGTGAACCGCGTGGCCGACGGCGTGGGCATGCTGGTGGAACAAGCCGCCGAGGCCTTCCTGTGGTGGCGCGGCGTGCGGCCCGACACCCGGCCTGTCGTCGATCGGCTGACCGTGCCGCTGGTTTAAGCTGAACCTCACAAAAACCTTCACACAAGAGACGCCTCCATGCCCACCCTCCTGCTGCTCAACGGCCCCAACCTCAACCTGCTGGGCACGCGCGAACCTGGCGTGTATGGCGCCACCACCCTGGACGACGTGCAGGCCCAATGCCAGGCCACCGCGCAGCGCCTGGGTTTCGCGCTGGAAGCGTTCCAGAGCAACCATGAAGGCGCGCTGATCGACAAGATCCACGAGGCAGGCCGCCGCCACAAGACCGGCGACGTGGCCGGCGTGGTGTTCAACCCCGGGGCGTTCACCCACACCTCGGTGGCGCTGTTCGATGCCATTGGTGGCGTGAAGCCGCTGCCGGTCATCGAGGTGCACATCTCCAACGTGCACGCGCGCGAAGCGTTTCGCCACCACTCGTACATCTCGCCCGCGGCGGCGGGCATCGTGATCGGCTTTGGCACGGACGGCTACACGCTGGCCATCGAGGGGCTGGTGCGCAAAATCGCCGCCGCGGGCTAAGCCCCGGTGCAGACGCGCCACTTCGCGCAGCTCGTGGGCCTGTCGGCCCTGTGGGGTGCCTCTTTCCTGTTCATCCGCGTGGCCAGCCCCGTGATGGGTCCGCTCGTGCTCGCGGGTTGCCGCGTCGCCCTCGCGGGCCTCACGCTCGCCTTCATCATGCGCGGCCTGCGCCAGGGCTGGCCCTGGGCCCACTGGCGCGAACTGCTGGTGCTGGGCGCACTCTCGGTGGCCGTGCCGTTCCTGCTGTACGCCTGGGCCGGGCTGCGCCTGCCAGCCGGCTACAGCGCGCTGCTCAACACCACAGCGGTGCTCTTCGGCGCGCTGGCCTCGGCCTGGTTCAAGGAAGACACCCTCACCGCCCGCAAGCTGCTGGGCTGTGTGTGCGGCTTCATCGGCGTGGGGCTGATCGTGCGGCTCGGTCCTGTGCAGCCCGATGCCGCCACCGTGGCCGCCGCACTGGCCTGCATCACGGCCGCGGCCTGCTACGGCTGCTCGACGCCGCTGATGAAGCGCGCCACCACCCGCATGCAGCCGCTGGCGATTGCGGCAGGTATCCACCTCGCCGCCATGGTGCTGGTGTTGCCGGGTACGGTCTGGGCGTGGCCGCAAGCGCAATTCACCCCGCTGGCGCTGGTGGCCGTGTTCGTCATGGGGGTGGTCACTTCGGGCCTGGCCTACTGGGCGCACCTGCGCATCATTCGCCACGTGACGCCGGTGGCGGCCATGAGCCCGGCTTTCCTCATTCCCGTGTTTGGCGTCACCTGGGGCCACCTGTTCCTGGGCGAAGCGCTTTCCTCCGGCATCTTTGCCGGCGGCGCGCTGGTGCTGCTGGCCACCGCGCTGGTGACCGGCTTCAACCCGCTGCGGCGCTGGTGGGCTGCAACGCCCGCGCCCTGAGCGCACACAGGCAGGCCACCGCCGCGCACGCCGAAGACAGCCAGAACACGCTGGCCAGCCCGAAGGCCGAGCTGAGCAGCCCACCCGCCAGGCCGCCCACCACACCCGGCAAGCCGTAACCCACCACGGTGTAGAGCGCCTGTCCGCGCCCGCGCAAGCGGCCGGGGAAATGGTGCGACAGCAACGCAATGCACACCGTGTGGTGCGCGGCAAAAGTGATGGCGTGCAGCGCCTGCGCCAGCAACAACACCGGCCACACCAGCGGCAGGCCGGCAGTGAGCGCCATGCGCAGCGACATGAGCGCCGCCGCCAGCACCAGCCAGCCCGAGAGCGAGAACCGGGGCAGCCAGCGGCTCTGCGTGAAGAACCAGGCGATCTCGATCACCACCGACAACGCCCAGAGCAAGCCGATCACCGTCTTGCTGTAGCCCAGTGAGTCCAGGTACAGCGAGAAGAACACGTAAATGAAGATGTGCGCCAGCACATGGAAGAACACGGCCGCAAAGAACCAGCGCACGGGCGGCTGGCGCAGCACCGGCCACACACCGGCGGCGTCTTCCGTGGCGTGCGCCGGCTCGCGAAAGTCCGGGAGCAGCCACGCACTCAGCGCCACGGCCGCCAGCGTGCCCAGCGTCCAGGCCGGGAAGTGCACCAGGCCATAACGCTCGAACCACAGACCGGCCGCCACCACCGTCACGAGAAAACCCATGGAGCCCCACAGGCGCACGCGGCCATAGCGCCGCGCATCGAAGGTGCCACCCTGGCTCACCAGGTGCGCCAGCGCCGCTTCGCTCATGGGCATCATGCCGCTGGTGTGGCTGAACATGAGCAGCAGCACCACAAACAGCACCACGCCACCCGCGTCGAACCACAGGCCCAGCGAAACCAGCAGCGCGGCCGTGGCGCCATAGCGCAGCAGCCGCACGCGCTCACCGGTGCGATCGCTCAGCGACCCCCACAGGTAGGGCGCAAACAGCCGCGTGGCCGACTGCACCGAGGTGAGCACGGCGATGGCGATCAGGCTGAACCCCAGCTCCTTGAGCCACAGCGGCAGGTAGGGATTGAAAAAGCCGATGTGCGCGAAGTAGCTCGCAGAGAGCATCGCAAACGGGAACAGCTGCCGGGACGGGCTGGCGCGCTCCACCGCTGGGCGGGTCGATGCTCCCCCGGGGGGCTGTTCCGCCTTGGGGCGGCCCGGCGGCGGATCGGTCTTCAAGGAAAGATCAGCCGCGCGACTGCGCCGCGATGTCGGGCGTGGGCAGTTGCACATCGCCGCATTGCGCGCGGTGCAGCAGCGCGTGGTCCATCACCACCAGCGCCAGCAAGGCTTCGGCGATGGGCGTGGCGCGGATGCCCACGCAAGGGTCGTGGCGGCCCTTGGTGATGACTTCGGTGGACTGGCCGTGGGTGTCGATGGTCTCGCGGGGGATCAGGATCGAGCTGGTCGGCTTGATGGCGATCTGCACCTCCAGGTCTTGCCCGGTGCTGATGCCCCCCAGCACGCCGCCGGCGTTGTTGCCCTTGAAGCCATCGGGTGTGAGGCTGTCGCCGTGGGTGCTGCCCTTGTGCGCCACGCTGGCAAAACCCGCGCCGATTTCCACGCCCTTGACCGCATTGAGGCCCAGCATGGCGTAGGCGATGTCGGCGTCCAGCCGGTCATACAGCGGCTGCCCCAGGCCCACCGGCATGCCTTGCGCGGTCACGCGCAGGCGCGCGCCGCATGAGTCGCCGCTTTTGCGCAGCTCGTTCATGTAGGCCTCGATGGCGGACACGTCGGCCACCGGTGCAAAGAATGGGTTGTTGGGCACGTGCTCCCAGCTCTCGAAGCCGATGGCGAGCTCGCCAACCTGCGTCATGTGGCCGCGGAAGGTGGTGCCGTAGCGTTCCTTGAGCCACTTCTTGGCCACCGCGCCGGCGGCCACGGTGGGCGCGGTGAGGCGCGCCGAGCTGCGGCCGCCGCCGCGTGGGTCGCGAATGCCGAACTTCTGCCAGTAGGTGTAGTCGGCGTGGCCAGGGCGGAAGGTCTGCAGGATGTTCCCGTAGTCCTTGCTGCGCTGGTCGGTGTTGCGGATGAGCAGGGCGATGGGGGTGCCGGTGGTTTTGCCTTCGTACACGCCGCTGAGGATTTCCACGGTGTCGGGTTCGTTGCGCTGGGTCACGAACTTGCTGGTGCCGGGGCGGCGGCGGTCGAGGTCGGCCTGGATGTCGGCCTCGCAGAGCGCCATGCCCGGCGGGCAGCCGTCGATCACGCAGCCAATGGCCGGGCCGTGGGATTCACCGAAGTTGGTGACGCAAAACAGGGTACCGAAGGTGTTGCCGCTCATAGAGGGACGATTATCCCTGAGGTGTGCTGGTGCGCCGGTGAGCCAGTCTGGTGCACAAAACGCACGGCCGGCGGCCGCCAATGCCTTTCGACCCATGGGAACACTTTGTGCTTTGTGCTTTGTGCTGCACTGCAGCAGATGGTTGCTGTCCATCCCCAGAAAGGAGCGTCCCATGCTCGATCGAACCTCCACCCTGTTTTCGCACGTCAAAGGTGACGAAGGCGACTACGTGAGCGGTGGCCTGCGCGATTTTTTCCTGTACCGCGACCTCGGGGTGGCCACGGCCACGCATGGCAAGGTGATTGCCCACCTCGTCAAGGCGAATCTGCCGCCTGAGGAGGGCACGGGATGGCATCGGCACGAGGCGGACTTCCAGATCGTGATCATGCTCAAGGGTTGGGCGCGCTTCATGTACGAGGACAAGGAGACGCTGGTTCAGGCGGGGGACTGCGTGCACCAACGCCCGGGCATCCGCCACTACCTGTTCGACTATTCGCCCGACATGGAGTACCTGGAGATCGTCTCGCCAGCCGACTTCAAGTCGATCGATGTGGAGCCTGTTTGCGAGATTCCGAAGCCGACGCCTTGGGCTTGAGGGTCTGACGCCGCCTGTGTCGCAAGGCCGGCGACGCGGGTGATCGGCTGCGCCACTCAGGACCGGGCAGCCGGGCGTTCTGCGCAGCGAAGTAAAGGAGGAGGAGCGGCGAAGCCGGTCCGGGGGACATTCGCGGAGCAGAGCGCCCGGCTGCCCGGTCCAGCGAGCGAAGGTCTGAAAACTAGAACTCTGCGTCGAGTTCGTCGATGTCGTCTGGTTCGGCCTCTGCGGCGGCCACCCATTCCTTCATCGCCGGCAAGGCCATGATGGTGTCGCAATACGCCACGCACACCGGGCTGATCGCCACCTCGTAGGTGATGAAGCGCGTCACCACCGGCGCAAACATCGCGTCTGCCATGCACGGCTTTTCACCAAACAGGTAGGGGCCGCCGTAGGTCTCCAGGCATTCGGTCCAGATCGCCTCGACGCGGTCAATGTCGGTCTGCGCCCGCGACCACAGCTTGAACCCCGGGAACGAGGCCTTGATGTTCATCGGCAGCGAAGAGCGCATGGCCGAAAAGCCCGAGTGCATCTCGCCGCAAATGGCGCGGCAGTGCGCGCGCGCCGCGCGGTCTGCGGGCAGCAAGCCCGCCTTCGGCTTGACCTCGTTCAGGTATTCGCCAATGGCCAGTGTGTCCCACACGTAAATGCCGTCGTGCTCCAGCGCGGGCACCCTCATGGAGGCGGACAGCAGCAGCATCTCGGCCTTCATGGCCGGGTCGTCCGGGGAAATCACGTGCTCGGTGAAGTCCAGTTTGGCCATGCGCGCCATGAGCCAGCCGCGCAGGGCCCAGGCACCGTAGTTCTTGCTGCTGATCGTCAGTACCGCTGCTTTGGCCATGAACATGCTCCTCCTGGGGGCACAGCAATGAGCAAGGGCTGTGCCATCGCTGTGCACGGCGTGCGCACTGCCTCGGTGCAGGACAGCGCTGGCCCGCAACTTGCCTGCAGAGCAGGTACGTTGTCTCAGGAAGAAACCATGATGTATCAGGCTTACCAACTCCAGTCCGACCTGATCTCGCCCATGAGGCTGATGGCCCAAAGCCTGAGCGCCACACTGTGGCTGCGCGAAACCGAAGGCAGCCCGGTGCGCAAGGCGGCCGCCGCCTGCGACGTGATCTCGCGCATGCGGCTCACCCACTCGCGCCCGCCTTACAAGATCAACGCCGTGACCGTTGGTGATCGCGAATACGCCGTCACCGAAGAAGCCACGCTCACCCTGCCCTTCGGCACCTTGCTGCACTTTCGCAAGGAAGGCGCCGAGCCGCAGCCCAAAGTGCTGCTGGTGGCACCGCTCTCCGGCCACTTCGCCACCTTGCTGCGCGAGACCGCGCGCACCCTGCTGCAAGACCACGACGTGTACATCACCGACTGGCACAACGCGCGCGACGTGTCGCTGCGCCACGGTGGCTTTTCGCTGGATGACTACATCAGCTACATGATCCGCTTCACCGAAGCGGTGGGCCCGGGCACGCACATGGTGGCGGTGTGCCAGCCCTGTGTGGCCGCGCTCGCCGCCACGGCCATCATGGCCGAGGACGACAACCCGGCCCAGCCCCGCAGCCTCACGCTGATGGCCGGCCCGGTCGACTGCCGCGTGAACCCCAGCGAGGTCAACAAGCTCGCCACCAGCAAGCCCATCGAGTGGTTCGAGAAGAACCTCATCAGCCACGTGCCGCTGCCCCATGCCGGTTTCATGCGCCGGGTCTACCCGGGCTTCGTGCAGCTCACCGCCTTCATGAGCATGAACCCGGACCGCCACAAGCAGTCCTTCCGCAACATCTACGACCACTTGCTGGCCGGCCGCACCGAAGAGGCGGGCGTGATCCAGGACTTCTACGAGGAATACCTCGCCGTGAACGACCTGCCGGCCGAGTTCTACCTCGAAACCGTCGAGAAGGTGTTCCAGACCTACGACCTGCCGCGCGGCGTGCTCACCTGGAACGGACGCACCGTGAACACCGCCGCCATTCGCCGCACCGCCCTCATGACGGTGGAAGGTGAACGGGACGACATCTGCTCGGTCGGCCAGACCGTGGCGGCGCAAGACATGTGCAGCAGCGTGCGCCCCTACATGAAGACCCACCACGTGCAGACAGGCGTGGGCCACTACGGCGTGTTCAGCGGCCGGCGCTGGAACAATCAGATCTATCCGCGGGTGCGCGACATGATCCACAGTTCGGAGTGACCCCCCGCGTCGCTTCGCGCCACCCCCCAAGGGGGGCAGCACCTGCGGCCCGGCAAAGCCGGTTCCGCGGTGCTTCTGGATGGCGTCGTCTAGCTCGGCGGATTGCCCCATGAAAAACGCCCCGGCTGGCGGGGCGTTTTCTGGTGGGCTGTGCGGGCTCAGGGGAAGTTGGGCTCGTTCTTGGTCGACTCTTCTTCCGGCCAGTCGCGGATGTAGGCCTTGAGCATCTTGTTCTCGAAGTTCTGGCTGTCGACCACGGCCTTGGCCACGTCGTAGAAGCTGATCACGCCCATCAGCATCTTGTTGTCCATCACGGGCATGTAGCGCGTGTGCCGCTCCAGCATCATGGGGCGCACTTGCTCCAGTTCGGTTTCCGGCGTGCAGGTCATGGGGTGGTCGTCCATCACCGAGCGCACGGTCTTGCCGTTGAGGGCGCCACCGTTTTGCGCCAGGGTGTGAATGACTTCGCGGAAGGTCAGCATGCCGACCAGGTCACCGTGCTCCATCACCGCCAGCGAACCAATGTCGAACTGCGACATGGTTTCGATTGCGCGCTCCAGGGATTCCTGGGGCTGGATGGTGTAAAGCGTGCCGCCTTTGACGCGCATGATGTCGCTGACTTTCATGGCCGATCTCCTCGTTTCTGGTGTGTCCCGCAGGGGGCTGGGGTGCTGACAATATAGCCCACAATAACCCGCAAGACCATCCTGCTTGCCGTGGCGGAGATGGCCAAAGACA
Organism: Synechococcus sp. UW140; assembly: GCA_943371335.1. Taxonomy (GTDB): domain Bacteria; phylum Pseudomonadota; class Gammaproteobacteria; order Burkholderiales; family Burkholderiaceae_C; genus Hydrogenophaga. Next base: position 222,263 of record CALRUK020000005.1, read on the forward strand.
CCCATTGGAGACACCATGTCCGGCTACTCAGACCCAGGCTTTGACACGCTCGCCCTGCACGCGGGCGCATCCCCCGACCCGGCCACCGGCGCGCGCGCCGTGCCGATCCACCTCACCACCTCTTTCGTCTTCGAATCCAGCGACCACGCCGCTGCGCTTTTCAACCTGGAGCGCGCGGGCCACGTGTACAGCCGCATCAGCAACCCGACCAACGCGGTGTTCGAGCAGCGCATGGCGGCGCTGGAAGGCGGCATCGGCGCCATCGCCACCGCCAGCGGCCAGGCGGCGCTGCACCTGAGCGTGGCCACGCTCATGGGGGCGGGCTCGCACATCGTGGCGAGCACCGCTTTGTACGGCGGCAGCCAGAACCTGCTGCACTACACCCTGCGCCGCTTCGGCATCGAAACCACCTTTGTGAAGCCGGGTGACATCGACGGCTGGCGCGCCGCCGTGCGGCCCAACACCAAACTCTTCTTCGGCGAAACCGTGGGCAATCCGGGCCTGGACGTGCTGGACATACCGACCGTTGCGCAAATCGCGCACGAGGCCGGCGTACCGCTGCTGGTGGACTCGACCCTGACCACGCCTTACCTCATCAAGCCCTTCGAGCTCGGCGCCGATCTGGTCTACCACTCGGCCACCAAGTTTCTCAGCGGGCACGGCACCGTGATCGGCGGCGTGGTCGTGGACGCAGGCAGTTTCGACTGGGAAAAGTCGCGCCGTTTCCCGGAGCTCACCGAAGCCTACGCAGGCTTTCACAACATGGTGTTCAGCGAAGAGAGCACCGTCGGCGCCTTCTTGCTGCGCGCGCGCCGCGAAGGCCTGCGCGACTTCGGCGCCTGCATGAGCCCGCACAGCGCGTGGCTGATCCTGCAGGGCATCGAGACCCTGTCGCTGCGCATGGACCGCCACATGGCCAACACCGAGAAGGTGGTGCAGTTTCTCGCCAGCCACCCGCTGGTGAGCCGCGTGGGCCACCCGCTGCTGGAGAGCCACCCCAGCCATGCACTGGCAGACAAGCTGCTGCGCTTTGGCGCCCGGGGTGCGGGCTCGGTGTTCAGCTTCGACATCCAAGGCAGCCGCGAACAAGGCAAGGCCTTCATCGAGGCGCTCAAGATCTTCAGCCACCTGGCCAACGTGGGCGACTGCCGTTCGCTGGTGATTCACCCGGCCAGCACCACGCACTTCCGCATGAGCGACGAAGCGCTGGCCGCGGGGGGCATCGGCCCAGGCACCATCCGCCTGTCCATCGGCCTGGAAGATGCAGACGACCTGATCGACGACCTGAAGCGCGCACTCAAGGCGGCCGAGAAAGTAGGAGCCTGAACATGTACCTCACCGTCAACGGCGCCAGCACGTATTGCTACACCGGCGGCAAGCCTTTCGATGCCGCCAAACCGACCGTCGTGTTCATCCATGGCGTGCTCAACGACCACAGTGTCTGGATCCTGCAAAGCCGATACCTGGCCCACCACGGCTGGAACGTGCTCGCGGTCGACCTGCCCGGCCATTGCAAGAGCGAGGGCCAAGCGCCCTCCACGGTGGAAGAAGCCGCCGATTTCATCGCCGCCTTGCTCGACGCGGCGGGTGTGCCGCAGGCGGCGCTGGTCGGCCACAGCTGGGGTTCGCTCATTGCACTGCAAGCCGCGGCGCAGCTCGCTGGCCGCGTGAGCCATCTGGTGCTGGTCGGCACGGCCTACCCCATGAAGGTGTCGCCCGCGCTGATCGAAACATCGCTCAACGAGCCCGAGAAGGCGCTCAAAATGGTCAACGTGTTCAGCCGCAGCACGCTGTCAGCGCCCCCGTCGGCGCTGGGCCCCGGCACCTGGGTGTACGGCGCGGGCATGGCGCTGGGCCGCCGCGTGCTGCGCAGCAACACCCGGGTCAACGTGTTCCACCGCGGCTTCGTCGCCTGCGACCGCTATGCCGGCGGCGAAGCGGCCATGGCCCGCATCACCTGCCCGGTGCTTTTCCTGCTGGGCGGGCAAGACCAGATGACCCACCCGAAGGCCGCGCAAACCCTCATTCAGGCGGCACGCGCAGCCGGCAAAACTGCCAGCACCGTCACGCTGCCGGTGGGCCACCACCAGATGACGGAAACGCCCGATGCCACTCTGTTCGCGATCCGCGATTTCCTGAACCGCCGATGAGCTTCACGATCACACCGCCCATGACCTCGGCGCGCGCCCACGAGATTGCCACCAGCTTCGACCTGCGCGCCTTGCCCGCCGACTTTCTCGCCAACCCCTACCCGGTGTACGCCGCACTGCGCGAGCGCGAACCGGTTCGCCGCATGCCCGACGGTTCGGTGTTCCTCACGCGCTGCGCCGACCTCATGGCCGTGTACCGCGACGCGCAGGCGTTCAGCTCCGACAAGCACGTGGAGTTCGCCCCCAAGTACGGCGCGGGCTCCGCGCTGTTCGAGCACCACACCACCAGCCTGGTGTTCAACGACCCGCCACTGCACACGCGCGTGCGCCGGCTCATCATGGGCGCCCTCACACGCCGCGCCATCGCCGAGATGGAACCCGGCCTGGTCCAGCTGGTGGACCAGCTGCTGGACGACTTGCAGGCGCGCGGCGGCGGCGACCTGATCGAGGACTTCGCCTCGGCCATTCCGGTGGAGATCATCGGCAACCTGCTCGACGTGCCGCACGCCGAGCGCGGCCCGCTGCGGGCCTGGTCACTCGCCATCCTGGGCGCGCTGGAGCCCACGCTCACCGCCGAGCAACAGGCCCTGGGCAACGCGGCCGTGACCGACATGCTCGCTTACCTGCGCACCCTGGTGGCGGCGCGCCGGCTGCGCCCGGGCGACCCGGAGCGCGACGTGCTCACGCGCCTGATCCAGGGGGAAGCCAACGGCGAGCAGCTCAGCGAAGTGGAGCTGCTGCAGAACTGCATCTTCCTGCTCAACGCCGGCCACGAAACCACCACCAACCTCATTGGCAACGGCCTGATCTCGCTGCAGGAGTTTCCCGATGCGCGCCACGCGCTGCTGCAAACGCTGCAGCACACCGCAGGCGACACCGCCGCCCAAGAGACGGTGCTGAGCCGCGCGGTCGACGAGTTTCTGCGCTTCGAATCGTCCAACCAGCTGGGCAACCGCCGCGCTGTTCAAGACACGCAGGTCGGTGGCATGGCGCTGCCCGCGGGCACGCTGGTGACGCTGTGCATCGGCGCAGCCAACCGCGATCCCGCACAGTTTGAAAACCCAGAGGTGCTCGACCTCGCGCGAGAAGGCAACAAGCACCTCGCGTTTGGCTTTGGCATTCACCAGTGCGCAGGCCTCAGCCTGGCGCGACTGGAAGGCCGCATCGCCATCGGGCGGTTCCTGCAGCGGTTTCCCGGCTACCGGCTCACGCAAGCGCCGGTGCGCGGTGGAAGGGCCCGGTTCCGTGGGTTCCTGCACGCACCCTTCAAGGTGGGCTGAACCAGGCGCTCAACCCGAAGCGACCGACGGCCCCACCACGGCACCGTGCACGCTGATGGGGGACGACGGCGAGCTGGCCAGTGCCTGGGCCACCGTCAGGCGGGCCCAGTGGCTCTCGAACCAGAAGCGCGCGGTGTTGGGCTGGTGCGCCAGCAGCAACCGCTCCATCAGGGGTGCCAGCGGGGTCACGGCAGGGTCCACGAGCAGCACGTAGCGCTCACCGTCTTCGTCCAGGCGGCCGAGCCAGTCCAGCTTGACCATGGCGGCCACCGGCTCTTCCAGCTGCAGCGCATCCACCCGCAAGGCCTGCGCCAGCGCCTCCAGGCTCAAGCCTCGGGGCGTGGCGTCGCGCACCGCCTGCAGTTGCGCCAGCAACTCCAGCGCCAGCTGGAAACTCCAGCCCGGTGTGTCGCCACGCCGCGCAATGCCCGATAGCAGGCTCGGCAAATAGGCCGCCACCACCGCCCCCAGCAACACGATCACCCAGGCCACGTAGAACCACACCAGCAGGATCGGCACCGTGGCAAAGGTGCCATACACCACCGAATAAGTGGGCACCTGCGCCAGGTACCAGGCCAGCACTTTCTTGGCGAGCTCCAGACCCGCTCCCACAAACAGCGCACCCAGCCACGCGTGGCTCCAGCGCACCCGGGTGTTGGGCACATAGCGGTAGAGCGCGGCGATGCCGCCCGTGAGCAGCGCGAACTGCACCGCCTCCAGCAGAAAGCGCACGCCGCCGGGCAGACCGGACACCACCCCGCGCGACACCGTCACGGCATACGAAGTGGCCGTGAGGCTGCCCGCCAGCAGCAGCGGCCCCAGGGTGAGCACCGCCCAGTACACCAGCACACGCTGGGTGAACGGGCGCGACTGGCGCACGCGCCAGATGTCGTTGAGCTTGCGGTCAATGGTCAGGATGAGGGCCAGTGCGGTCACCAGCAGCACCAGCGCGCCCGCCCAGCCCATCTGCCCGGCTTTGCTGGCAAATTGGTTGAGATAGCTGAACACCTGCTTGGCAATGTCGGGCGGCACCAGGCTCTGCACCAGCCAGCGCTGCAGGGTCGCCTGCAGGCGCTCGAACATCGGGAAGGCGCTGAAGATCGCCAGCGCCACCGTGAACAGCGGCACCAGCGAGATCGTGGTGGTGAAGGTCAGTGCGCTGGCGGTGATGCCGAGCCGGTCTTCCCGAAAGCGCTCACGCAGCGTCAGCGCCGTGTTGCGCCAAGGGAATTTCAGGGCGTCGCGCCACAGGGCGCGCGCCAGGGTTTCAAGGGCCCGCAGGCGCTCGTTCAGGGTCATCCCGGTATCATGCCACCTGCTCTTTGACTGCCGCCATGCCCGCTCCCCACACCCCCCTGCCCCCCTCTGATTCGCTCCACGCCCCCGACACGGCGCTGGCCGTGCGCGGCACCCGCTGGCTGGCCGTGGGCAGCTTGCTGGGCCTGATCGTGCTGGGCCTGGCTTGGGAGCTGTGGCTCGCGCCGCTGCGCGAAGGCGGTTCGTGGTGGGTCATCAAGGTGCTGCCGCTGACGGTGCCACTCGCTGGCCTGCTGAAAAACCGCATGTACACCTACCGCTGGGTCAGCTTGCTGGTGTGGCTGTATTTCACCGAAGGCGTGGTGCGTGCCACGAGCGAGTCGGGTCTGTCCATGTGGCTGGCCATCATCGAAGTACTGCTGTGCATCGCCTTGTTTGCGGCCTGTGCCCTGCACGTGCGCATGCGCCTGCGCGCTGCCGGCAAGGAGGCCGTGGCGGCCGACGTGGCCAGCGCCACGGAAGCGGCAGCCTCGCGGGCCGCCCAGCCATGAGCGCCACCCTGCTGCAGGCACTGCGCGAGGCCGTTGGGCCCGCGCAGGTGCTCACCCACGAAGACCCGGCGGCCGACCTCTCGGCCTGGGAACAGGACTGGCGCAAACGCGCACATGGCCGGGCACTGGCGGTGGTGCGCCCGGGCAGCACCGCCGAAGTGGCGGCCGTGGTGCGCGCCTGCGCCGCTGCGGGCACGGCCATCGTTCCGCAGGGCGGCAACACCGGTCTGGTGGTGGGCTCGGTGCCCGACGATTCCGGCACCCAGGTGCTGCTCAGCCTCACGCGTTTGAACGCGGTACGCGCCATCGACCCGGCCAACCTCACCATGACGGTGGAAGCCGGCTGCGTGCTGCAAACCTTGCAAGATGCCGCGGAAAAGGCGGGCTTTCTGCTGCCGTTGAGCCTGGCCGCCGAGGGCAGCTGCACCATCGGCGGCAACCTGGCCACCAACGCCGGCGGCACGCAGGTGGTGCGCTACGGCAATGCCCGCGAGCTTTGCCTGGGCCTCGAGGTGGTGACCGCTCAGGGCGAGGTGTGGCAGGGCCTGACCGGCCTGCGCAAGGACAACACCGGCTACGACCTGCGCGACCTGTTCATTGGCAGCGAAGGCACGCTGGGTGTCATCACCGCGGCCACGCTCAAGCTGTATCCCTTGCCCGCCGCGCAGCTCACGGCCTGGGCGGCGGTGCCCACGCTGGAGTCCGCCGTGGCGCTGCTAGGCCTGGCACACCAGCATCTCGGGGCCGGTCTCACGGGTTTTGAAGTCATGGGTCAGTTCGCCCTGGGCCTTGTGGACCGGCACTTCCCCGCACTGCGGGTGCCACTGTGGCAAGACAGCCCCTATTGCGTGCTGCTGGAAAACAGCGACAGCGAATCCGAAGAACACGCACGCAGCCAGTTCGAGCGTCTCCTGGAAACCGCCTTCGAGCGCGGCCTGGTGAGCGACGCGGTGGTGGCCGAGAGCCTGGCCCAGGCGCGCGCGCTGTGGCACATCCGCGAGAGCATTCCGCTTGCACAGGCTGAAGAAGGCCTGAACATCAAGCATGACATCAGCATCCCGGTGTCGCGCATTCCCGCCTTCTGCGCCGAGACCGATGCCCTGCTGCAGCGCGAGATACCCGGCGTGCGGCTGGTCAACTTCGGACATCTGGGCGATGGCAACCTGCACTACAACGTGCAGGCGCCGGCCGGCGCAGATGCCAAAAAGTTCCTGAATGAGCAGGAAGCACAGGTCAACGCGCTGGTTTTCGACACAGTGGCGCGCTACGATGGCTCGATCAGCGCCGAGCACGGTGTGGGCAGCCTCAAGGCGTCGCACCTGCCCCACTACAAGGACCCGGTGGCACTGGGCCTGATGCGCGCCATCAAACAGGCGCTCGACCCCCAACACATCATGAACCCCGGCCGCGTTCTCGCTCGTCCATGAAAGCCCGCTTCCTGCTTCGTCTGCTGCTCGCCTGCGCGCTTGGCGCAGGTGCGGGCGCGCACGCAGCAGAACCTGCCGAGCGCCTGGCCTGGCGAGAACAGGCGCGGACCCTTGAGGTGGGCGAAGGCGTGGCGCGCGACACCGATGCGGCCATTGCGCTCTACTGCCGCGCGGCGATGGCGGGCGATGTGTTCTCGGCCTACAAGCTGGGCTGGCTCTACGCCAACGGCCGTGGCACGCCACGCCACGAAGGCTACGCCGCCCACTGGTTCGCCCGCGCCGCGCTGATGGGCGACGCGCACGCCGAAGTCATGTTCAAGCGCCTCGGCGTGCCAGCCGACAAACCCGACTGCGTGCTGCAAGCCGAGCGCGCCGAGCTGCAACGCGGGGAACACGCCGCTGAACAGGAAAAAAAGGCGGCCGAAACGCAGCAGGCCGCCTTGCGCTACCGCGAACTCGTGAGCACGCCCGAACAGCAGCGCATCATGAAGATCGTCTACAAGCTCGCACCGCAGTTCGGCATCGAGCCTGGCCTGGCGTTTGCCGTGATCCGCGCCGAATCCAACTTCAACGTGAACGCCCTGTCGGACAAAAACGCGCAGGGCCTGATGCAGCTCATCCCCGAAACTGCTGCGCGCTTCGCGGTGCGCAAGCCGTTTGATGCCGAGCAAAACATTCGCGGTGGCCTGGCTTACCTGCAGTGGCTCCTGGCGTACTTCAAGGGCAACGTGCCGCTCGTGCTCGCCGCCTACAACGCCGGCGAAGGCACGGTGGACCGCTACCGCGGCGTGCCACCCTTCCCGGAAACACAGGGCTACATCAAGCGCATCCAGCAGGTCTTCGCCCTGCAGCAACACCCGTTCGATGCGCGCATCACCGCGCCATCCCCCGCCCTGCCCGGCATCCTGTCTGCCGCCCGTCCATGACCGACCGACCCATTCGCTCCCAGTACGAAGACTTCATGCGCCACGTGTTCACCACGGGCGTGCAGAAAACCGATCGCACCGGCACCGGCACCACCAGCGTGTTCGGCCATCAGATGCGCTTTGACCTCAACGAAGGTTTCCCGCTGGTGACCACCAAGAAGGTGTTCACCAAAGCCATCATCGTGGAGCTGCTGTGGTTCCTGCGCGGGGACAGCAACGTCAAGTGGTTGCAGGAACGCGGCTGCACCATCTGGGACGAATGGGCCCGCGAAGACGGCGACCTCGGGCCGGTCTATGGCGTGCAGTGGCGCAACTGGCCCACGCCGGATGGCCAGCACATCGACCAGATCAGCGAAGTGGTCAAGCAGCTCAAGAGCAATCCGGATTCGCGCCGCATCATCGTGAGCGCTTGGAACGTGGCCGACCTGAACAAGATGGCGCTCATGCCGTGCCATGCGTTCTTCCAGTTCTATGTGGCCGACGGCAAGCTCAGCTGCCAGCTCTACCAGCGCAGCGCCGACATCTTTCTTGGTGTGCCGTTCAACATTGCCAGCTACGCACTGCTCACGCACATGCTCGCGCAGCAGTGCGACCTGCAGGTGGGCGAATTCATCTGGACCGGTGGCGACTGCCACATCTACAGCAACCACCACGAGCAGGTGCAGACGCAGCTCGCCCGCGCGCCACACCCCTACCCCACGCTGAACATCAAGCGCCGTCCGACATCGATCTTCGACTACGAGCTCGACGACTTCGAAATCCTGGACTACCAGCACCACCCGGCCATCAAGGCCCCGGTGGCGGTGTGAGCGCCGGTTTGTCGGCGCGCGCGTGATCAGCCGCCGCCAGCTCTGGGCGCTGCTCGCCCTCACGCTCATGTGGGGCGTGAACTGGCCCATGATGAAGCTCTCGCTGCAGGAGCTCACGCCCCTGTACTTCCGCGCCAGCACCATGCTGCTGGGCGCGCTCTGGCTGTTCGCATACGTCGCGCGCCAGGGCGAGCGCATGAAGCCCTCGCGGGCGGAGTGGATCACCATCATCTGGCTGGCGCTGCCGAACGTATTGGGCTGGCACACGCTGTCCATCTTCGGCGTGAAGGAGCTGGCCTCGGGCCGCGCAGCCATATTGGGCTTCACCATGCCGATCTTCACGGTGCTGCTGGGTGCGGCCTTCTTTCATGAGCGCATCACGCCGCGCGTGCGTCTGGCGGTGGTGTGCGCAGGCATTGCCATCGGGTTGCTGCTGTGGCACGAACTCCAGCGCCTGAGCGGGCGCCCTGCCGGCATTGCGTGGATGCTGGGCGCGGCCTTCTGCTGGGGCCTGGGCACGCTGCAGTTCCGCCGAGCAACGTTCACACTGTCGCCCATGGTGGTCACGGTGTGGATGTTGATGCTGGGCAGCGCAGTGGTGTGGGCGCTGGCCTTCTCGCTGGAGCCGCTGCCGCAGCCCGCCCGTTTCTCGCTGCCCATGTGGGTGAGCCTGGCCTACGGCGTTTTCATCAACTATGGGGTGGCGCAATTGATCTGGTTCGGCATGGCGCGCAGCCTCCCGCCAGCCACCAGTGCCATGAGCGTCATGGCGATCCCGCTGGTGGGCACGCTCAGTGCCACCTTCATCGTGGGTGAGGTGCCGCACTGGCAGGACTGGGTGGCCATTGCCTTCGTGATGATGGCCATTGCCAGCGTGCTCTGGCCGGCTCGGCCCTCGCCCCGGGCGGCACAATAAGCGCATGCCCAAGCCCACCCGACTGCACCTCATCTTCGCCCGAGCCGCCAATGGCGTGATCGGCAAAAACAACGCCTTGCCCTGGCACCTGCCGGAAGACCTGGCGCACTTCAAGCGGACCACGATGGGCCAACCGGTGATCATGGGCCGCAAGACCTGGGATTCGCTGCCACCACGGTTCCGCCCCTTGCCTGGCCGCATCAACATCGTCGTCACCCGCGATGCCCAGTGGCAAGCCGAGGGCGCCCTGCGCGCCGAGTCGCTGCAGGCCGCCGTCGCCCATTGCCCTGACGGCGGCGACGCCTGGGTGATCGGTGGTGCACAGATCTACGCAGCCGCGCTGCCTCTGGCAGAGACAGCCGTCGTGACCGAAATCGACCAGGACTTCGAGGGCGATGCCTTCGCGCCTGCGTTCGGCCCTGAATGGCGCGTCACAGCGCGCGAAAGCCACACCGCCGCCAGCGGCCTGCCCTTCTCCTTCGTCACTTACACCCGAGAGCGCTGAACCATGCAACTCGCCACCTGGAACGTCAACTCCCTGGCTGTGCGCCTGCCCCAGGTGCTCGACTGGCTGGCCGCCAACCCGGTCGATGCGCTCGGCCTGCAGGAACTCAAGCTGGTCGACGAGAAGTTTCCCCACGACGCGCTGCGGGAAGCGGGCTACCACGCCGCCGTCTTCGGACAGAAGACCTACAACGGCGTCGCCATCCTCAGCCGCGCTCCCGTCACCGATGTCGTGCGCAACATTCCCGGCCACGAAGACGAGCAATCGCGCGTGATCGCAGCCACGCTGGACACCGCACAAGGCCCCCTGCGCCTGGTCAACTGTTACTTCGTCAACGGCCAGGCGCCAGGCACCGACAAGTTCGCCTACAAGATGCGCTGGCTGGAAGCGCTGCACCGCTGGGTGGGCGAACAAATGCAGTTGCACCCGCGCCTCGTGCTCATGGGCGACTTCAACGTCGCGCCCGAAGACCGCGATTCGTTCGATCCCGTCGGGCTTAAAGACACCATCCACCACACCGTGGAGGAACGCGCCCACTTCCAGCAGCTGCTCGGGCTCGGCCTGACCGATGCCTACCGCCAGTTCGAGCAGCCTGAAAAGAGCTACTCGTGGTGGGACTACCGCATGCTGGGCTTCCAGAAGAACCGGGGACTGCGGATTGACCACATCCTGGTGAGCGACGCGCTGCGCACCACGGTCACGGCGTGCACCATCGACCGCGCACCGCGCAAGAACCCGCAGCCCAGCGACCACGCCCCGGTGGTAGTCACTCTAGGTTGAGTTCCTGGATCTTGCGGGTGATCGTGTTGCGACCAATGCCCAGCTTGTGCGCGGCTTCAATGCGCCGCCCACGCGTGTTGGCCAGCGCGGTCTGAATCAGGCGGGTTTCAAACCGGCGGGTGAGCACGTCCCACACATCGGTGCGGCCGTCTTCCAGCAAGGCCAAAGCCTCTGCCTGCAGACCACTCTCCCAAGCCCCCGACGCCGATGCAGACGCTGCGAGCGTTTCCACAAACGCAGCCGCCGGCGACTCGGCAGGCATGGGCGTGGCAGCCACGCTCGAGACCTGCGCCGGCTCGGCCAACGCTGCGGGCGCCACGGGCAGGCCCAAGCCCACAGGCGCAGACGACACGACCGGCATCTCCGGCATCGCCGCAAGCGCCGCGGCCGATGCTCCCGTCATGGACAACACCTCGGGGGGCAAGTCCTTGAGCTCGATCACCTGCGCCGGCGCCATCACGGTGAGCCAGTGGCACACGTTTTCCAGCTGACGCACGTTGCCCGGAAAGTCGAACGTACCCAGCAGCTTCAAGGCCGCCTCGGAAATGCGCTTGGGCTCCACGCCCAGTTGCTTCGCGCTTTGCTGGAGGAAAAAGCGCGTGAGCATGGGCACGTCTTCGCGGCGCTCGCGCAGCGCTGGCAGGCGCAGGCGGATGACGTTGAGGCGGTGGAACAAGTCTTCGCGGAACACGCCTTCCTTGACGCGCTGCTCCAGGTTCTGGTGGGTCGCAGCGATCACACGCACGTTGGCACGCACCGCACTGTGTCCGCCCACGCGGTAGAAGTGCCCATCCGACAGCACGCGCAGCAAACGTGTTTGCAAGTCAAACGGCATGTCACCGATTTCGTCCAGGAACAGCGTGCCGCCATCGGCCTGCTCAAAGCGACCCCGACGCATGGTCTGCGCGCCGGTGAAGGCGCCGCGTTCGTGACCGAACAACTCGCTCTCGAGCAAATCTTTCGGAATGGCGGCCGTGTTGATCGCCACGAACGGCCCCGCCGCGCGGGGTGAATGTTTGTGCAGCGCGCGCGCCACCAGCTCTTTGCCCGAACCCGACTCGCCCGTGATCAGCACCGTCACCTGGCTCTGGCTGAGGCGTCCGATGGCGCGAAACACATCCTGCATGGCCGGCGCCTGGCCGAGCATTTCGGGTGCCGCGCTCATGCGCTCTTCGGCCACTTCTTCGCGCTGGCTTTCCTCCACCGCACGGTGGATCAACTCCACCGCCTTGGGCAGGTCAAAGGGCTTGGGCAGGTATTCGAATGCCCCACCTTGAAAGGCCGACACCGCACTGTCCAGATCGGAGAACGCGGTCATGATGATCACCGGCAGTCCAGGCAACTTCTCCTTGACCTTCTCCAGCAGCTCAAGGCCGGAGCCCCCCGGCATGCGGATGTCGCTCACCAGAATCTGGGGGCCTTCCTGCTCGGGTGTGTCGATCAGCGCCTTGAGCACATCCTGCGGATTGGTGAAACTGCGGGTAGGCAGGTTCTCGCGCAGCAGCGCCTTTTCAAGCACGAAGCGAATCGATTGATCGTCGTCCACTATCCAGATCGGCTTCATTGAGTTGTCTTCCCTTCTTGTGGCGCGGCGTTCGAATGTCAGTGACTGCTAGGGCAGCGGGATCAGGATCTTGAAATCCGTCTCGCTCGGCACGCTCTCACACTCGATCAGGCCATGGTGCTGCTGGACAAACGTCTGCGCCAGCGTGAGCCCCAGGCCAGAACCACCATCGCGCCCCGACACCAGCGGGAAAAAGATGCGGTCCTTGATCGAGTCTGGAACGCCAGGCCCGTTGTCGATCACATGCAATTCCAGTGCCAGCCGATAGCGCTGTTTACCAAACGTCACCTGCCGGCCCACTCGCGTGCGAAACACAATGCGCGCATCGCCGGCTGCAATGCGCTCGCTCAGCGCCTGCGCCGCGTTGTGGGCGATGTTGAGCACCGCCTGTATGAGTTGCTCGCGGTCGCCGCGGAACTCAGGGATCGAGGTGTCGTAGTCGCGCACGACCTTCAAGCCCTTGGGGAACTCGGCCAGGATCAGCGAGCGCACGCGCTCACACACCTCATGAATGTTCACATCACCCACCACATGGGGTCGGCGGTGAGGCGCCAGCAGACGGTCCACCAGCGACTGCAAGCGGTCCGCCTCATGGATGATCACCTGCGTGTACTCGATCAACTCACGCGACTCCAGCTCCATCTGCAGCAACTGCGCCGCACCCCGGATGCCCCCGAGCGGATTCTTGATCTCATGCGCCAGGTTGCGGATGAGCTCCTTGTTGGCCTGCGCCTGGTCAATCAAGCGCTCTTCACGTTCCTGACGCGCCTGCTGCTCCAGCGGCAGCAACTCGATGATGACTTCACCCGGGTTGTCCGTCTGGGCCACCACCACGTGCACGGGCAACGGGTCGTGGCTCAGGCGCTTGAGCCAGGCGTCGTAGCGCAACGCCGCAAACTGGTTGCCACTGGCCCCCTGCAGGGCGTTTTCCAGCAGGGGCGGTTCCGTAAAGGAATCCTGCAGCAAGGCGCCTGTGATGCTGCGCCTGGACATGCCTAGCGCGTCTTCAAGCGCCGCGTTGGCGTACAACACGCTGCCTCTGGAATCCACCACGGCCACGAGAGTGGCCAGCAGGTCCAGGGACTGAAAACGCGAGGGCATCGCCTGGGGCTTGCGCGACGCAGGGCCGTCCGGGTCTACGGGTGCGCGGCGCTGAGACGCAGGAAGAAAGGAGGAGAAGTTTGGCTTTTTCAAGCCGATCATTTTGCGGCAGAACCGGCCGGGTTGGCAGAGCCCGGCAGTCGGCTCAACTCGCGCTGCAGACCCGACACATCACTCTCCGCGCGAGCCACAGCAGCCTTCAACTCCGCCACTCGATCCAGGTAGCGCTGGTAGTTGCGCGACTCGATGCCTTGTTTCTCAGGCTCGCCATTGGCGTATTCCTTGCGCGCCTGGGCAAGCCGCTCTTCGGCCTTTCGCAGCTCGGCCTCCAGAATGGCGCGCGCATCGCTGTCCCTGGCACGCTGCGCGGTGGAGTCCACGCGTTCGGTGCCACTGCCACTGCGCGGGGCCGCCGCAGCGGGAGCGCTGCGCGCGGGTGCGGGCTTCGTGCCCTCAATGATGGTGATGTTGCCACCCTCCATCACATTGCAACCCTTGGCTTTGGCGACTTGGGGGTCGTTGGTGTACTCATTGCCGCAGCGAAAGATGCGCCCCTGGGCATCAACCTGCAGGGCGCACAGCGCCAGGCTCGCCGCGACGAGCGACCGGATCGGATGGAAACGCATCGGATTCAAGGTGACATCAACTCCAGGGAAGCGGTTTGGGGGTGCGCGGCGCGCAGAAACAAGCGCTTTTTAGTATGACCGAAAACCCCCGCCGAAGTGCCTCGGTGAACTCCGAACGGCGCCGATGGCCGCCCAAACAACAAGAAGGGCCGCTTGCGCGGCCCTTCTTGTGCGAGGCAGGAGCTACCCGGCCATGCCGGGCAGACCGATCACAGGCTGTAGTACATGTCGAATTCGACAGGGTGGGGAGCCATGCGGAAACGCGTGACTTCGCCCATTTTCAGTTCGATGTACGCGTCGAGCATGGAGTCGGTGAACACGCCACCCTTGGTCAGGAAGCCGCGGTCGTTGTCGAGGTACTCCAGCGCCTGGTCGAGGCTGTGGCATACGGTCGGCACCAACTTGTCCTCTTCCGGCGGCAGGTGGTACAGATCCTTGGTGGCGGCTTCGCCCGGATGGATCTTGTTTTCCACGCCGTCCAGACCGGCCATCATCAGGGCGGAGAACGCCAGGTACGGGTTGGCCGATGGATCGGGGAAACGTGCCTCGATGCGGCGACCCTTGGGGTTGGCCACGTAAGGAATGCGGATGGAGGCCGAGCGGTTGCGGGCCGAGTAAGCCAGCTTCACAGGGGCTTCAAAGCCGGGCACCAGACGCTTGTACGAGTTCGTACCAGGGTTGGTGATGGCGTTGAGTGCACGGGCGTGCTTGATGATGCCGCCGATGTAGTACAGGGCGAAATCGCTCAGACCAGCGTAGCCGTCACCGGCGAAAAGGTTCTTGCCGTCTTTCCAGATGGACTGGTGCACGTGCATGCCGGAGCCGTTGTCACCAGCGTAAGGCTTGGGCATGAAGGTAGCGGTCTTGCCATAGGCATTGGCCACGTTCCACACCACATACTTCAACACCTGCGTCCAGTCGGCGCGCTCGACCAGGGTCGAGAACTTGGTGCCGATTTCGTTTTGGCCAGCGCCCGCCACTTCGTGGTGGAACACCTCAACGGGAATGCCCAGGCTTTCCAGGATCAGCGACATCTCGGCGCGCATGTCTTGCGTGCTGTCGACCGGAGGCACGGGGAAGTAGCCGCCCTTGACGGTCGGGCGGTGGCCGCGGTTGCCGCCTTCGAGCTTGGAGCCGCTGTTCCAGGGGGCTTCGTACTCTTCGATCTCGCTGAACACGCGACCGGGTTCGTTGCTCCAGCGCACGCCGTCGAAGATGAAGAACTCGGGCTCTGGTCCGAAGTAAGCGGTGTCGCCCAGGCCGGATGCCTTCAGATAGGCCTCGGCACGCTTGGCAATGGAGCGCGGATCGCGGTCATAGGCCTTGCCGTCACCGGGCTCGATCACGTCGCACTGCAGGAACAGCGTGGTTTCTTCGAAGAACGGGTCGATGTTGGCCGTGCTGGGGTCGGGCATGAGCTGCATGTCCGAGGCTTCAATGCCCTTCCAGCCAGCCACGGAAGAACCGTCGAACGCATGACCCGACGAGAATTTGTCTTCGTCGAAGTGGGACACGGGCACGGTGACGTGCTGCTCTTTGCCCCGGGTGTCGGTGAAGCGGAAGTCAACGAATTTCACTTCGTTGTCTTTCACCATTTGCATCACATCTGCGACGGTCTTGGCCATCAAATACTCCTGTAGCTGGGTGAGTGGAAATTGAAAAACGACGCTGCTGATAAGCAGAATGTGTGCCACAAATTGGTTCACACGTCGGCACGAGGACTCCCCTGGCTCACGGGGCTGCCGGGATTATGTCGCAGGCCGCGCGCCACAAAGGGTCAGGCGCCACCCGCTTGCGGGGCTATTTACCGCTCACAGTGCACGATGCCGGGCGCCACCCGCCTTCATGCACAAATAACGTGCGAAACAGTGGTGCACCAAAACCGTGCGATTCAAGAGCGCACCATTTCGGGGCCAAGCTGAGCACCGTGCGCATAAAGCCCCGCCAACAAAGCCGCATAAGCTGGCGCCACCGCCGCAACCGCTCCTTTGACACCCAGCTCAATGTGGCGACCGAACTCAGGGTGATCAACGCTGGGCAGACTGAACACTTTCACCGCATGGGCGAGCTCGATTTGCTCCATCAAGGGTGTCAGAGCCGCCTCCATCGCGCCGATCACAATCACAGAGCGCTCTTCCGAGGCACCCTGTCGATGGTGCTGCGCATACTCGGTGTCCAACACACCTTCGATCATGGGCCAGGCCATGACCGGAAAACCCGGTACGAAGTGCACTTGACCGCCGCCGGAGCCACCACAGCTGAAGCCAGGGATCTTGTTGTAGGGGTTGTGAACGATCCGGGCGCCTGCAGGGAACACGCCCATGTTGTAGCGGTGCACGTTGTCAGGTCGCTCGGGGTCAAAGACCTCGTTTCGCTCGGCAGCCAGGTCGCGCATGCGCGATTCAATGAGCTCCTTGGCCTGCGGATGCAGGGCCAGATCAACCCCGAGTGCCGCCGCCGCACATTGACGGGTGTGATCGTCGGGCGTGGCACCAATGCCCCCACAGCAGAAAACAGCATCACTGCTGGCGAAGGCATCGCGCAACGCAGCCGTGATGCGGGTGCGGTCATCGCCCACCAGCCGCACCCACGAAAGCGCCAAACCGCGACGTGAGAGCAGCTCAATCACTTTTGGAAGGTGCTTGTCGCTGCGTTTGCCGGAAAGTATTTCGTCACCAACGATGATCAAGCCAAATTCTGGGGTCATGTGCGGTCGGGCGGCGTGTTGAAGATGGGGTTCGGTGCGGCTTCGGGAGGGGCCAGCAGGTTCGGCTCAGAAGCAGCCGGCTCAGCGCGGCTGGCCACCACATCGACCGCGTCACTGGCCAGGGCGCGCTGGCGCTGCAACACCGCGAGGCAAAAGTGCGCGAACCACAACGAGGCAAAGGCGAACACCAGCGTGTAAACCCAGATCGCCACGGGCACCAACAATGGCGCCAGCGCGATGAACATCGCCCCCGAAGCCCACAGAAGGCTCGGGGCAGCACCCAGATAACCACTGAGCACACCAATGACCAAAAGACTGCCCCGGTGTTGGCGAAGAATGGCCTTGCGCTCGTCGCTGGAGGCATGCGCCGCCAAAGCATCAAAGGCAAATACGCGGTAGGTCAGCCAGCCCCAGATGAGTGGGGGCAGTATCAAGACGAGGGGTGGCACCAGCCACAGCGGCATCGACAGCACCAGCGCGACGATCGCCACCAAGGTTGAGCCCAGAGACCAGAAGATGCTCGTCAACAACGAGCCACCATGCTTGCGCTCCAGCGACGCAAAGCGCCGCTGCGCCACCAGTTCCACCATGGCAGGTGTCATGAACATGGCGACAAGAAGCAGGCACAACAGCACGATCAGCGGCGTGGCCATCACCAGCACGAGCAGCGGTGCAAACACCGTGCGCAGCGAGCCCAGGCCGAGGCGCTCGAGCCAACCCAGAAAGGCTTGCACCAGATCAAAGGCTTCCAGCCAGGCCGCGACCGATGCCACGGCGCTCTCCCAGAAGAAGTACCCCAGACCGAAGGAGAGCGCAACCATCAGGATGAGGGGAAGAAACGACAGCGCGATCACGCGCGGGTGCACGCAGTAGGCGACGGCCCGCCAGAAGGAATCGAACAACAACGACATGGCGGCAAGAATACATCCATTCGAAGGCCAGGATGGGGGCAGCCCCAGGCCTGCGAACCCATCCTGCCGACGCTAGCATCGCAGCATGAAACGAATCCATATCGATGGTGTCGCTCTTGAAGTGGCCCATATCCCGGGGCCCAGCGACCGAGCCCCTCTGGTGTTTCTGCACGAAGGCCTGGGCAGCGTGGCCATGTGGGAGCAGCGGGGCCGACACTGGCCCACCGAGGTGTGCAAAGCGACCGGGCGTGCGGGCTGGCTCTATTCACGGCGAGGTTACGGTCTGTCTGACCCGGTCGTCGACGTTCGCGGCCCGGCACGCTGGCAAGGCGAGTGGCACGTTGGCCGGCACGAACCCGACTACATGCACCACGAAGCCTGGCGCGTTCTGCCCCGACTCCTTGACGCACTGGACGTGTCCAGACCCGTGCTGATTGGCCACTCCGACGGCGCCACCATCGCGCTCCTGCACACCAGCAGCCACCCCGTCGCGGGCTGCGTGGCAATGGCGCCGCACGTGATGGTGGAAACCATCGCCATTCAGGCCATTGAACGCGCCAAGGCGCTCTACGAAGCCGACCCCAACGGGCTTCGCCAACGCCTGTCTCGCTACCACGCCGACGTTGACAACGCGTTCTGGCAGTGGAACGACGTCTGGCTCAGCACCGCTTTCAGGGCTTTCGACATTCGCAACGAATGCGCATCCATTTCGGCACCACTGCTCCTGGTGCAAGGCCTGGGCGACGAATACGGCACCCTGGCGCAGCTCGA
The DNA here is from genome assembly GCA_943371335.1 of Synechococcus sp. UW140. GTDB lineage: Bacteria > Pseudomonadota > Gammaproteobacteria > Burkholderiales > Burkholderiaceae_C > Hydrogenophaga. The sequence goes on from CALRUK020000005.1 coordinate 240,544, forward strand.
CGCCATCAGCAGCAAGGCACCACACGCACGGCGGGTCGAATTGCCCGATTGCGGCCACAGTCCCCAACGCGATCAGCCAGAGCTTCTTACCCGCGCCGTGACGGATTTCCTCCAGCTTGCACCGTAGCTGCACCTTTATGGCTAGTCGCTCGTGCAGGCCTTGGGCACAATTGACGATCCGCCACCGGCTGGTGGCGGCGCAACGAAGGCAACTCAAAACTGCCTGCAAACCCCAAGGAATTCACGCGAACTCGCGGCAGTCCGACCAACGCCTGCGGTGAACTGCAGACAAGCGCCTACACTTTGATACAAATCGACGCCTGACCCACCGAACATGAATACTTGGAACAACCCATGGCTGCTCGCCGTGCTCGCGCCCGTCCTCCTGGCGCTGGGCGCGTTCCTGCATCGCCTGTGGGTGGACAGGCAGGCCAGGGAGCGCCGCCGCATTCCCAAGCACTGGCCGCTCAGCACACGCGCGCTCGCCAACAGCGAGGAAGCTCGTGTGTGGCATTGGTTGGCACGGGCCTTCTATGACCACCACATCATGATCAAGCTGCCGGTGACGCGGTTCACGCTGCCTCGCGATCGTGAACAAGGGGTGGAATGGTACAAACTGCTTGGCGGCGTTTACTGCACGTTCACCGTCTGCCGGTCCGACGGCCGAGTACTGGGTTGCCTTGACGTACCCGGCAGCGCAGGGCTGCCGCGCAGCACACGCACGCTCAAGCACTCTCTATTGACTCAGTGTGGCCTGCCCTACTGGGTGGTGCGTTCCAACAGCTTGCCCACAGTCGCTGAAATCCGCGCCGAATTCCTGGGCGAATCGTCGCTCAACCATTCGATGCGCGAACGCGAAATGGAAGAGCGCGCCATCATCGCCGCCCAAGCCAACCTCCGTACCGTACTGACACGCCAGCGCAGCAGCCGCAGCAGCGACTTCGGCCCGCTGTCGAGTTGGCCCAACAGCACCACCGGTGAGCCGCGCAGCGACTTCAACTCCCAGTGGCAGGAAAATTCCTTCCTCATGCCGCTGGACAGTCGCAAAGGCGATCTGCTCTAACCCGAGTGTCAGTTGGTCACCGCCGTCTTTTTGGACAGCGCGGACACTTCATCTGCCGTCAGCCAACGCCACTCGCCAGGCCTGAGCTCCGCGGTAAGCGAAAGACCGCCAATGGCCGAACGGTGCAAGGACTCCACCCGATTCCCTACCGCGGCGACCATCCGTTTCACTTGGTGGTACTTGCCTTCGGTCAGTGTCATCTTCAAGTGAAGCTCGCTCACCGCTTCACACGCCTGTGCGCGAACGGGCTTGGGGTCATCGTCCAACACCACGCCCTCCAGCAGACGACCCACCTGGCGTGAGTCCAGTGGGTGTTTGACCTGCGCTTCGTACACCTTGGGCACATGGTGTCGCGGCGAGGTCATGCGATGTATGAACTTCCCGTCGTCCGACAACAGCAGCAATCCCGTGGTGTCCTGATCCAGACGACCGACGGCCTGCACACCCGCCGCCGCACCGCCTCCGCGCTGGCGCAGCGGCGCAGGCAACAAGGTGTACACGCTGGGATAGGTACTCGGCTTTTGTGAACATTCAAACCCGGACGGTTTGTTCAAAATCAGATAGGCCAAGGCGTGGTACTGCCACCGCTCACCTTGCACCTGAAAGGTGAGCCCCTGCTCGTGGAATACCGCCGCAGGGTCCAAGCAGGGCTGAAGGTCGTCGCCCACCAGCACCAGACCCTGCTGTACGAGACCCAGGCAAACGCGACGCGTTCCGAATCCTTGTGAGAAAAGAATGTCCTGCAGTTGCATCATGATTCGGGAATTGTCGCCGGTCGCGCGAGTCCGACGTTGTCTTGCAGAAAATGCATCCCGCGAAGACTGGACTCACCCCTGCTGAAAATGAAGCAACGGATAAAGGCATGGCTGCCCAAGCCAGAAAGCATTCGCAACAACCGATGGCTGCGCTGGATGGGGCCTTTGCTGAGCCAACAAAGGCTTTGGCATTTCAGCCGCAAAGGCATCGCGATGGGCGTGGCCGTGGGTGTGTTCTTTGGCTTGCTTTTGCCGGTCGCCCAGATACCCGTATCGGCGGCGGTTGCCGTGCTGCTCAGAGCGAATCTGCCGATGGCGGTGGCGAGCACACTCGTGACCAACCCTGTGACATTCGGGCCGGTCTACTACGGCGCCTACCGACTCGGCAAAGCGGTGCTGGGAGAGCCCGAGGTATCGGACCGCCAAGCCAAAGTCGAGCTGGACGACGCCACATCGATCGTCGACCGCGCGCCTGACTGGAATGACCGCCTTGAAGCGGGCTTGGAACACCTCAAAGGCGTTGGAAAACCGATGGCCACTGGATTGGCGATCGTGGCCTCGGTCAGCGGGCTCGCCGTGTATTTTCTGGTGAGCGGCTTGTGGGTGATCAAAACTCGCCATGAACGCAGGAGACGCCTGCGAAAAGGCAGATGAGTGCAATGGAAACACGACCGCCGAGCCAACTGTGGCAAGCGTTCGCAACAACCGCCTGCCAAAGACAGGATGTGAGATGAGATGGTGGAGCTGGGGGGATTCGAACCCCCGTCCGCAAGCCTTCTTCGAGCAGTTCTACATGTGTAGCCGTCTGTTTTGAGTCTCGCCGCCCGAGTCGCGCAGTGGCACGCTAAACGGGAGGCCAGCATCCTTGAGTCTCACCCAGCGCCAAGGTGCCCGACGCTGAGCCAGCCAATGTAAATATCCTCGCAGCCGGGAGGTCTTGCGACCCCCTTGCCCAGCCCATCGGCCTGCTGTTGCGAGGCTCACCGGTGTTTAAGCGGCGAGTGCGAAACGTTCGTCGTTTGCAGTTGGTTTTTTTCTGCGGATTAACGAGGTGACAGAACCTCGACATGCCCTGCTGCGCGTCCGAACCCACGTCGAAACCAGTGCAGCCCCAAGGGACACAGTTTATGCCAGTTCCAGCAATTTCAAGAGTTCAGTGGGTGAAGAAATTTCAGCATCTGCGCGCCAGGTACTGACATCGGCACCGTGACCGAGGTATCCGTAACGCGCCGCCACAGTAGCCATGCCAGCCGCCTTGCCAGCCAGAATGTCTCGCTCGTCATCTCCGATGTAGATGCAATGCTGCGGCGCAACGCCCAGCCGACGAGCCGCCTCGAACAACGGCTCTGGGTGCGGCTTGGTATGGGGAGTCGTGTCCCCGCAGATCATCACGGCGGCAGACGAGAAAACCTCCATCGACCGCGTGATGGGGATTGCGAAGCGCTGTGATTTGTTTGTGACCACACCCCAAGGCAAACCCCGGGCCACCAGCGCACCCAGCAACTCATCCACTCCGGCAAAGGCTTGCGTGCGCTGAGTCAGGCAGCCGTCGTAGGCTTCGAAAAACTCTTCCTTCAATGCTGGGTAGTCACCATGGTCTGGGGATACACCGAATGCCACCTGCAGCATGCCTCGCGCTCCGGAGCCGACATGTGATCTATAGCAATCCAGCGCAAGGCCGGGCAACCCCCGCCGAACCCGCATGCCGTCCACCGCCGCGCCCAAATCTGGCGCACTGTCGATCAATGTGCCGTCCAGATCGAACAGCACGGCCCGCACGCCCGCAAATCGCAGCGTCGTCATGACCGGCGTGTGGCGAACAGGTAGTTCACGCTGGTGTCTTCATTCAGCCAATAGCGCTGCGTCAGCGGGTTGTACTGCATGCCTCGCGTGTGCTCAAGGGAAAGCCCGGCCGACCTGCAATACGCAGCCAGCTCGCTCGGCCGGATGAATTTGGCGTATTCGTGCGTGCCCTTGGGCAGCAACTGCAACAAGTACTCGGCACCCAGGACCGCGAACAAAAAGGCCTTGGGGTTGCGATTGAGGGTGGAGAGGAACACCCACCCCCCTGGTTTGACCAGGGCCGAACAAGCCCTCACCACCGAGCCCGGGTCCGGCACATGTTCAAGCATTTCCATGCATGTCACGACATCAAACTCACCAGGGTGCTCCTGCGCCATGGCTTCTGCGCTGATTTCCTCATAGCTGACATTGGTGGTACCCGCTTCCAGCGCATGCAGCTGCGCAACACGCAGCGCTTTGGCAGAGAGATCGATGCCCGTCACCAATGCACCCTTGCGAGCCATCGAGTCCGACAGAATGCCCCCGCCACACCCGATATCGATCACCCGCTTGCCCGCCAATCCCGCCAGCCGATCAATCCACTCCAATCGAAGAGGATTGATTTGATGCAGCGGGCGAAATTCACTTTCGGGATCCCACCAGCGATGGGCAAGGTCAGAGAATTTGGCGAGTTCTGCCGGATCGGCATTGACGTTGGAGTTCATGACGTGATTATCGCCAGCGCAATAAAAAACCGCGCCGAAGCGCGGTTTTTAGATCAGTAGAAAACTGATTTAGTTTTTGCGGGTGCCGACCACTTCGACTTCCACGCGACGGTTCTTGGCGCGACCTTCTTTGGTCTTGTTGTCGGCCACTGGCTGGGTCAGACCCTTGCCTTCGGTGTAGATGCGGTTGCTTTCAATGCCCTTGCTCACCAGGTAAGCCTTGACAGCTTCTGCGCGGCGGTTCGACAGGGCCTGGTTGTAGCCAGCGGCGCCGGTGGAGTCGGTGTGACCCACAGCGATCACGACTTCCAGGGCGATGCCGGAGACCTTGCCAGCCAGATCGTCAAGCTTGGCTTTGCCTTCGGGCTTGAGCACGGCCTTGTCGAAATCGAAGAAGGCGTCTGCAGCGTAGGTCACCTTGGAAGCCACAGGAGCGGGAGCTGGTGCAGGCGCTGGTGCAGGTGCAGGCGCTGCAGCGGCAGGTGCAGGTGCTGGAGCAGGTGCAGGAGCAGGAGCTGCTGCAGGAACGATTGCACCGTCGCAACCTTGAGCGGCCGTGGCAGGGGTCCAGTTGGCATCGCGCCAGCAGAGTTCATTCGTGCCGTTTTTCCAGACCAGCTCGCTGGTGCCATTGCGCCAGTTGTCGATGGTTTGGGCGCCAGCGGCCGTTGCCATGGCGGCGGTTGCCAAAAGCATTGCCACTTTGTTAAGTTTTTTCATGGTTTTCCTCTATATAAGCCGCAGACAGACTGCGTGACAAGAACGACGCTTCAAGTGACCACCACTAAAAACGCTGGAATTTATTGTGCCACAAGCTCGTATTGGCCGACGGTCAGCCCGTGGGCGCGAGACCATGCGGCGCAATGCCTCCGACCATTCGTTGCAGACGCACAACAAACGAGCGCGGACTGGCGCAGGGAGCATGCGGCTTAAAATCGACGGCTGCCATCAGGCCAACATTCGCACCCTACTCCCCGCTCATGACACAGTTCGCCAAAGAGACCTTGCCTATCAGTCTAGAAGAGGAGATGCGCAGAAGCTACCTCGACTACGCAATGAGCGTGATTGTGGGGAGAGCTCTGCCGGACGCCCGCGATGGCCTCAAGCCCGTGCACCGGCGCGTGTTGTTTGCGATGCACGAGCTGAACAACGATTGGAACCGACCTTATAAAAAGTCGGCCCGTATCGTGGGTGACGTGATCGGTAAGTATCACCCTCACGGAGACAGTGCGGTGTACGACACCATTGTCCGCATGGCCCAGGACTTCTCCCTGCGACACATGCTGGTCGACGGCCAGGGCAACTTTGGCTCTGTGGACGGGGACAACGCCGCGGCGATGCGTTACACGGAAATCCGCCTGTCGAAGATCGCGCATGAAATGTTGGCGGATATCGACAAAGAGACGGTCAATTTCGGTCCTAACTACGACGGGTCGGAAAAAGAGCCCCTGGTTTTGCCATCTCGGCTGCCCAATCTGCTGGTGAATGGCTCTGCGGGCATTGCGGTGGGCATGGCCACCAACATTCCGCCTCACAACTTGAACGAAGTCGTTGACGCCTGTCTGCATCTGCTCAAAAGCCCAGAGTCGTCAATTGACGAACTGATGGAGATCATCCCGGCGCCTGACTTCCCGACTGCGGGGATCATCTACGGCATCAACGGAGTGAAAGACGGATACCGCACAGGCCGCGGTCGTGTCGTGATGCGCGCCAAGTGCCACTTCGAGGACATTGATCGAGGACAGCGCCAAGCCATCATCGTCGATGAGCTGCCCTATCAGGTCAACAAGAAGACCCTGCAGGAGCGCATTGCCGAGCTCGTGCACGAGAAAAAAATTGAAGGAATCAGCCACATTCAGGACGAGTCCGACAAGTCGGGCATGCGTCTTGTGATCGAACTCAAGCGCGGTGAAGTTCCTGAGGTGGTGCTCAACAACCTGTACAAGCAAACGCAGCTGCAGGACACGTTTGGCATCAACATGGTGGCGCTGGTGGATGGGCAGCCTCGCTTGTGCAACTTGAAGGATCTGATCCAGGTCTTCCTGGAGCACCGCCGCGAAGTGGTCACGCGCCGAACCGTGTTCAACCTGCGAAAAGCGCGCGAACGTGGTCATGTGCTCGAAGGCCTCGCTGTGGCTTTGGCCAACATTGATGACTTCATCCGCATCATTCGCGAGTCTCCAACGCCACCGGTGGCCAAGGCCGAGCTGATGGCCCGTCCTTGGGACAGCCAACTGGTGCGAGAAATGTTGACCCGCACCCGCTCAGATGGCGGCGTGATCAATGCGGATGATTACAGGCCGGAGGGTCTTGAAAAGGCGTTCGGCATGGGTACCGATGGCCTCTACCGCCTTTCCGAAACACAAGCGCAGGAAATCTTGCAAATGCGCTTGCAACGTCTCACGGGGCTGGAGCAAGACAAGATCGTGGCGGAGTACCGCGAGGTGATGGGTGAGATCGACGATCTGCTCGATATTCTGTCCAAGCCGGAGCGCGTGTCGACCATCATTGGCGACGAACTGACCGTGGTGAAACAAGAGTTTGGTCAGACCAAACTGGGTGCGCGCCGCAGCGAGATCGAGCACAACGCACAGGACCTCGCGACCGAAGACCTGATCACGCCCACCGACATGGTGGTGACGCTCAGCCACAGCGGCTACATCAAGAGTCAGCCTTTGTCCGAGTACAGGGCGCAAAAGCGTGGAGGCCGCGGCAAGCAGGCGACTGCCACCAAAGAAGATGACTGGATCGACCAGCTCTTTATTGCGAACACGCACGACTACATTCTTTGCTTCTCCAACCGCGGCCGTTTGTACTGGCTCAAGGTGTGGGAAGTTCCTGCGGGGTCGCGCGGATCGCGCGGCCGTCCTATCGTCAACATGTTCCCGCTGCAAGAGGGCGAAAAGATCAACGTCGTTTTGCCGTTGACAGGCGAAATGCGGACCTTTCCATCTGATCGCTATGTGTTCATGGCCACGTCCATGGGCACTGTCAAGAAGACGGCGCTTGACGAGTTCAGCAACCCACGCAAGGCAGGCATCATTGCGGTGGACCTCGATGATGGCGACTTCCTGATTGGCGCAGCCCTCACCGACGGACAGCACGATGTGATGCTGTTCAGCGATGGTGGCAAGGCCGTCCGCTTTGATGAAAACGACGTGCGCCCCATGGGGCGCAACGCGCGAGGTGTGCGCGGCATGATGATCGAGGACACCCAAAGTGTGATCGCCATGTTGGTCGCGGAAGACGAAGCGCAGAGCGTGCTCACGGCCACCATCAATGGCTACGGAAAGCGCACGCCGATCACGGAGTACACGCGCCACGGCCGGGGCACCAAAGGGATGATCGCGATTCAGCAAAGCGAACGCAATGGCAAGGTCGTTGCAGCCACCCTGGTGCATACAGACGACGAGATCATGCTCATCACCGACAAGGGTGTTCTGGTGCGCACGCGCGTGTCGGAAATTCGCGAAATGGGACGGGCCACGCAAGGTGTCACCCTCATCGCGCTCGATGAAGGTGCCGAGCTCTCTGGCCTGCAACGCATTGTCGAAAACGACGCGAACGTCCCCGAGCTGGGCGACACGAGCGAGGCGGATGACACGGGCACAGAGCCGTGATGGCGCGCCCCTACAACTTTTCCGCTGGCCCTGCCGCCATGCCAGCCGAAGTACTGCAACAAGCGTCTGAAGAGATGCTCGACTGGCGCGGCAGCGGCATGAGCGTCATGGAAATGAGCCACCGCGGCCAGGAATTCGGCACCATCCTCAAGGCTGCGGAAGCAGACCTGCGCGAGCTGCTTGCCATCCCCGCGCATTTTCACGTCCTGTTCATGCAAGGTGGTGGGTTGGCCGAGAACGCCATCGTGCCGCTGAATCTCTCTCGCGGCGAAGCGGTGGATTTCGTCGTAACCGGCAGCTGGAGTCAAAAGTCTCTCAAGGAAGCGCGGCGCTATTGCAATGCGCGTGCTGCTGCCAGCAATGAGTCGGATCACCACACGTCGCTGCCCGCTCCATCGAGCTGGCAACTCAGCCCAAACGCGCGCTACGTCCACGTCTGCACCAACGAGACCATCCACGGAATCGAGATGCAGGAGCTGCCCGACCTCAAGGCGCTCGGTTGCGACGCGCCTTTGGTGATCGACTTTTCGTCTCATGTGGCATCACGACCCGTGGATTGGGCGCGCGTGGGCTTGGCCTTCGGTGGCGCCCAGAAAAACCTCGGACCTGCCGGGCTCACGCTGGTCGTGGTGCGTGACGATTTGCTCGGCCATGCCATGCAGACTTGCCCCTCGGCGTTTGACTACAAAACGGTGGCTGCCAACCATTCGATGTACAACACGCCACCCACTTTCGCCATCTACATGGCTGGGTTGACCTTCCAATGGCTCAAGCGCCAGACCGAGGGAAGCCTGCAGGGCGTGGCAGCCATGGAAGCGCGCAACATCGCCAAGGCGAATCTGCTGTATGGCTACATCGATCAGTCGGCGCTTTTCTACAACGCTGTTTCCAAGGACTGCCGGTCGCGCATGAACGTGCCCTTTTTCCTGCGCGACGAGTCCCGAAATGACGCCTTTCTTTCGGGCGCCAAATCGGCCGGTCTGTTGCAACTCAAGGGGCACAAATCGGTAGGCGGGATGCGTGCAAGCCTCTACAACGCCATGCCCATGGATGGCGTTCAAGCGCTGGTCGACTACATGCGCCACTTCGAACGAACACAGGCCTGAAGCAATGACCGCCCCCTCACAGTCCGAGGCTCTTGGAGCCCTGCGCGTTCAGATCGATGCGCTCGATCAGCAACTGCTGGCCCTGCTCAATCAACGCGCTCGCGTGGCCGAACAGGTCGGCGACATCAAACGCGCGGAAGGATCCCCATTCTTCCGGCCTGATCGCGTGGCGCAAGTCATCGAGAAGATTCAGAAAGCCAACCAGGGGCCGCTGCTCAATCAACATGTGAGCTCCATCTGGCGGGAAATCATGTCCGCGTGCCTCGCACTCGAGGCACCGCAGCGGGTGGCTGTCCTCGGGCCGCAGGGCACATTCTGCGAACAGGCCGCGATCGAGTTTTTCGGCAGCGCCGCCAACTTGATTTACTGCGCGAACTTCGACGAGGTGTTCCACGCCACTGCAGCAGGTACCGCTCAGTTCGGCGTGGTAGGCATGGAGAACTCAACAGAAGGAGTGGTGGCAAGGTCGCTGGATTTGTTCCTGCGTTCCCCTGTGCATGTGGTGGGCGAGGTCAGCCTACTGGTGCGGCACAACTTGCTGCGCCAGCTCAACCATCTCGACGGTATCGAAGTGGTCATGGCCCATCCGCAAGCGCTCGCGCAGTGCCAGAACTGGCTCTCGCAGCACTTGCCCAACGCGGAACGACGAGCCGTCTCCAGCAATGCCGAGGGCGCCCGTTTGGCGGCAGAGAACCCGTCATGGGCTGGCTTGGCCAGCGAACGTGCAGCGGCCCAATTCGGACTGCACATCGTGTCGCATGCGATTCAGGACGAGGCGTACAACCGCACCCGTTTCGCCGTGATCACGCTGCCGCAGACGCTCGCCATGCCACCCGCATCCGGGCGCGATTGCACCAGCCTGGTCGTGTCTGTGCCCAATCGGCCTGGCGCGGTACATGACCTCCTCGTGCCTCTCAAGAACAATGGCGTGTCGATGACGCGCTTTGAGTCCCGCCCCGCCAAGTCCGGGCAGTGGGAGTACTACTTCTATATCGATATTGCGGGTCACCCCTCGCAGCCTCATGTGGCCGCTGCGCTCAAGGAACTTCAGGGTCTGTGCGCGTTCTACAAGGTCCTGGGTGCATACCCGGTAAACGAATGATGTTTGAACAATTGGGACTGATCGGCTGCGGCATGATGGGCGGCTCCTTTGCGCTGGCCCTCAAGCGGGCCGGCCTGGTCAAGCGCGTCGTCGGGTACAGCAAATCGCCCTCCACCACCGAACGGGCTCGGCAGCTCGGTGTGATCGATGTGGAAGCGCCATCGGCGCTGCTCGCGGTGTCAGGCGCCGACCTCGTGCTGCTCGCAGTGCCGGTCTCGGCCACCGAAGCGACGTTCAAAGCCATTCGACACCTTGTGCGCAGCAATGTGCTGATCATGGACGTGGGGTCGACCAAGCGTGAAGTGATCGACGCCGCTCGCCGCGTGCTCAAGGATCAGGTCGGCGTGTTCGTTCCGGCACACCCGATTGCGGGCAAGGAAGTGGCAGGTGTCGAACACGCAGACGCCGATCTTTACCACGGTCGGCAAGTGATCCTCACGCCCATTGAGCGGACATTGACCGCCCAACTCGACAAGGCGAAACAGCTCTGGACTGCGCTGGGTTGTGACGTCAAACAAATGTCCCCCGAAGCGCACGACGCCGCCTACGCGGCCGTGAGCCACCTGCCGCACATGGTGTCGTTCGCGCTCATGAACGCCATCGAAAGCCAGGCGCAAGGACAAGACTTCCTTTCACTGGCAGGGCCTGGCTTTCGCGACTTCACCCGCATTGCGGCCAGCGACCCCGCGATCTGGCGCGACATTCTCATGTCGAACCGCGAAGAGTTGCTGGCGCAATCGCGACATTTTCAGCGCGCCCTTCATGCGCTGGAAACAGCCATCAATGCAGGCAACCCGGATGCCCTCGAGACCTTGATCGAGCAGGCCAGCAGCGCGCGCGCGAGCTGGCGCATGACGGCCGTCAAGCCCCGCACCTGAGCGCTGCCTGTGGCAGGGCTTTTCAACTTCCGCGCATGTTTCCCACTTCCTTCCTCGACATACCACCGCTGACCAGCGCTGGCGGTACGGTGCGCCTGCCTGGCTCCAAGAGCATTTCCAACCGCGTTCTGCTGCTCGCCGCACTGAGCGACGGGCATACCGACATCGCAGATCTGCTCGACTCCGACGACACAAGCGTGATGCTCAAGGCGCTGCATGAGCTGGGCTGCCGGATCGAAACCCAGCCAGACGGTGCTGTGCGCATCCACGGCCTGGGGGGGCGTCTTCCTGTGACGCAGGCCCATTTGTTCCTGGGCAACGCGGGCACAGCGATGCGCCCACTGACCGCGTCGTTGGCCCTGCTGGCAGCGCGACATGGTGGCGCCTTCGAGCTCAGTGGCGTCGCACGCATGCACGAGCGCCCGATTGGTGATCTGGTGGACGCGTTGCGCCAGCTCGGCTGCCCGGTGGACTACCTCATCAGCGAGGGGTACCCTCCCCTGAAACTGGGCAACGGTCAGACCTCAAACCTGCATCTGGGTCAACCCATTCGCGTGCGGGGAGACGTCTCCAGCCAGTTCCTTACCGCCCTGCTGCTCGCGCTGCCGCTCGTGGCCCAAGAGCAGGATGTGGTCATCGAGGTCACAGGCGAACTCATTTCGCGCCCCTACATTGAAATCACGCTCAATCTGCTGGCGCGATTTGGTGTTGTTGTGAAACGAGATGGTTGGCAACGCTTCACCATACCGGCCGGCAGTCGCTACCAGTCGCCAGGACGCATTGCAGTTGAAGGCGATGCCTCCTCGGCCAGTTACTTCATTGCCTTGGGCGCCATTGCAAACGCCGCGCCGGGCACCCAGGGCATCACGATTGAAGGTGTTGGCCTTTCGTCCATTCAAGGTGACATTCACTTCGTGGACGCTGCCCGCCTGATGGGCGCGAGGATCACCGGTGAAGCCAACCGCCTGCATATTGAGCGTGGCAGCTGGCCGCTCAAGGCAATCGACCTGGATTGCAACCACATTCCGGATGCCGCCATGACGCTGGCGGTGATGGCGCTGTACGCCGAAGGCACCACCACCTTGCGCAACATCGCCAGCTGGCGCGTGAAAGAAACCGATCGCATCGCCGCCATGGCAACCGAATGCCGCAAACTGGGCGCTGCGGTAGAAGAAGGGGCGGACTTCATCCGCATCACGCCGCCCGCAAGCCCTCAAGATTGGCGCGCTGCGTCGATCCACACCTACGACGACCACCGCGTCGCCATGTGCTTTTCGCTCGCTGCCTTCAATCCAGCCGGCGTGACGGTGCGGATTGAAGATCCGAAATGTGTCGCCAAAACCTTCCCGGACTATTTCGAAACGCTTTTCCAGTGCTGTGTTACGCCAGCCGAACACATACCCGTGATTTGCGTCGATGGCCCCACTGCATCTGGCAAAGGCACGCTGTCTGCCGAGGTTGCCGCGCAACTCGGCTACCACTTGCTGGACTCTGGCGTGTTGTACCGGCTGGTCGGGCTGGCAGCCGAGCGGGCAGGCCTGTCCACCGCAGAGACCGATTTGAAAAACGTGCAACACCAGCAACAGCTGGGCGCACTGGCCGCGAGCCTTCGGGTGCGCTTTGATGGTCTGCGCACCCTCTTTGAAGGCCAGGACGTGACGGACGACCTGCGCACCGAGGCCGCTGGCATGGCGGCCTCGCGGGTATCTTCCGTGCCGGCGGTGCGAGAGGCGCTGCTGGGGCTGCAACGCTCCTTCCGCCAGCTCCCCGGTCTGGTGGCAGACGGACGCGACATGGGCACCGTGATCTTCCCTGACGCGCAAATGAAGGTGTTTCTCACGGCCAATGCGGAACAACGCGCCCTTCGTCGGCATAAGCAATTGATTTCAAAGGGTTTTGCTGCTAACATCGCTGACCTTTTGGAGGACTTGAAAGCGCGTGATCTGAGGGACACATCCCGCACACACGCACCACTCAAGCCCGCCGAAGACGCTTTGCAACTGGACAACTCCGGCATGGACATCGATCAATCGGTTCGGCAGGTTTTGGACTGGTGGCAAAGCAAAACGGCGTTTTCAGGCAACTGAACACGCCACCCTTGATGGCCCAGACGGCACAGCCGGGCGCTCCCAGCCCGCAGGCCTGATGGTTCTTTCCACTTAACCCCGCGGTGTCACGCACCGCAATGTCAACGCCACCCACACGTCGTTTCTGCGCCAACCAGCTCTGCTGGATGTCTGCGTCGACGCTGAGTGGTCTAGGAAATTCAATGTCTGAATCTTTTGCCGCCCTGTTTGAAGAGTCCCTGAAACGCGCAGAAATGCGCTCGGGCGAAGTCATCACCGCCGAGGTCGTTCGCATCGAGCACAACCACGTGGTGGTCAACGCTGGCCTCAAGTCCGAAGCCTACGTTCCGCTCGCCGAGTTCAAGAACGACCAGGGCGAACTGGAAGTGCAAGTGGGCGACTTCGTGTCGGTGGCCATCGACTCCGTCGAGAACGGCTTCGGCGACACCCTGCTCTCGCGCGACAAGGCCAAGCGCCTCGCTTCCTGGATGTCGCTGGAAAAAGCGCTCGAGTCTGGCGAATTCGTCACCGGCACGACCTCCAGCAAGGTCAAGGGCGGCCTCAAGGTCATGGTCAACGGCATCAGCGCCTTCCTGCCGGGCTCGCTGGTCGACAGCCGTCCGACCAAGGACCTGACCCCGTACGAAAACAAGACCCTGGAATTCAAGGTCATCAAGCTCGATCGCAAGCGCAACAACGTGGTGCTGAGCCGCCGCGCCGTGGTGGAAGCCTCCATGGGCGAAGAGCGCGCCAAGCTGATGGACACCCTGAAGGAAGGCGCCATCGTGCACGGCGTGGTCAAGAACATCACCGAGTACGGTGCATTCGTGGACCTCGGCGGCATCGACGGCCTGCTGCACATCACCGACATGGCATGGCGCCGCGTGCGTCACCCGAGCGAAGTGGTCACGGCCGGTCAGGAAATCACCGCCAAGATCCTCAAGTTCGACACCGAGAAGCACCGCGTCTCGCTGGGCCTGAAGCAAATGGGTGACGACCCGTGGATGGGCGTTTCCCGCCGCTACCCGCAAGGCACCCGCATGTTCGGCAAGATCACCAACATCGCCGACTACGGCGCGTTCGTGGAACTCGAGCCAGGCATCGAAGGCCTTGTGCACGTGTCCGAAATGGACTGGACCAACAAGAACGTTGCCCCCTCCAAGCTGGTGTCGCTGGGCGACGAAGTCGAAGTCATGGTGCTCGACATCGACGAAGACAAGCGTCGCATTTCGCTGGGCATGAAGCAGTGCCGCGCCAACCCATGGCACGAGTTTGCAGAACAGACCAAGCGCGGTGACCGCGTCAAGGGCCCGATCAAGTCGATCACCGACTTTGGCGTGTTCGTGGGTCTGGCTGCCGGTATCGACGGTCTGGTTCACCTGTCCGACCTTTCCTGGAACGAAGCCGGCGAAGCCGCTGTGCGCAACTACAAGAAGGGCCAGGAAGTCGAAGCCATCGTGCTGGCCATCGACGTCGAGCGCGAGCGCATTTCTCTGGGCATCAAGCAGCTTGATGGCGATCCGTTCACCACCTTCGTGTCGGTGAACGACAAGGGTTCCATCGTGACCGGCAAGGTCAAGACGGTGGATGCCAAGGGCGCTGAAATCGATCTGGGCGAAGACGTGCTGGGTTACCTGCGCGCCAGCGAAATCAGCCGCGACCGCGTGGAAGATGCCCGCAACGTGCTCAAGGAAGGCGACGAAGTCAACGCTGTGGTGGTCAACGTGGATCGCAAGACCCGCAACATCCAGCTGTCCATCAAGGCGAAGGACGCAGCCGACCAACAGGAGGCAATGGCGAGCCTGAGCCAGCAGTCTTCCCGTGAGAACGCTGGCACCACGAGCCTGGGCGCACTGCTGCGCGCCAAGCTGGACAACAACCAAAACTGAAGTCGAACTGGTTCGACGTCGAGCGAAGCGCCCGTCCTTGCGGACGGCGTCTTCGCCGGCGTCGAAGTCAACCCCAACACGATCACATGACCCGCAGCGACCTTGTTGAAGCCCTGGCCAGTCGTTTCAGCCAGTTGACCCATCGCGACGCAGAGTTCGCCGTCAAGGCCATCCTGGACGCCATGGGCGATGCACTGGTGAAAGGTCATCGCATTGAGATTCGCGGGTTTGGCAGTTTCTCCGTGAACCGGCGCTCCCCGCGCATTGGCCGCAATCCACGTTCCGGCGAGAGCGTGATGATCCCGGAAAAGCGGGTGCCACACTTCAAGCCAGGCAAGGCGCTGCGCGAAGAGGTGGACAAAAAGACCGCGGAGATTCTCGGTTTCGAACAGCAAAAGCGGGCCTGAGCTTCGGGCTCGCTCGCTACAATCGCCCCACCACAAAAGGGGACGATGTGAAATACCTGATGTGGCTGCTCAATGCAGCCATTTTTTTTGTGCTGTTCGCATTTGCACTGAACAACCAGGACAGCGTCACGCTCCATTTGTTCTTCGGCGCCAGCTGGCAGGCTCCACTGGTGTTGGTGATCCTCGTGGCTCTGGTGATTGGCGTTTTTCTGGGTGTCGCGGTCATGCTGCCCCTGTGGCTCAGGGCGCGACGCTCGCGCAGGGCGCAAACGTCTGCCTCTGCCTTGCACAGCACCACCTTTGAGGGTGACACCACCCTCCTCCCCCCTGACCCTGTAGATCCAAGACATGGACTTTGACTTCACGTGGCTGCTGTGGGGCCTTCCGTTGGCATTTGCGCTGGGCTGGGGAGCTTCACGGCTTGACCTGCGCCAGTGGCGCATGGAGAGCCGTCAGGCACCGCGTGCCTACTTCCGCGGCTTGAATCACCTGCTCAATGAACAGCAGGACCAAGCAATCGACGCGTTCATAGAGGCGGTGCAAGGTGATCCCGACACAGCAGAGCTCCACTTCGCATTGGGCAATCTGTTCCGGCGTCGCGGCGACTACGACCGAGCAGTGCGCGTCCACGAACACCTGCTGTCACGCGCCGACATTGATCGGAAAGACCGTGATCGCGCGCAGCATGCGCTTGCCCTCGATTTCCTCAAAGCCGGCTTGCTCGACCGAGCAGAGTCCGCGCTGCACAAGCTGAAAGGTACCGCGTTTGAAGGCGAAGCGCTCCTTGCGCTGCTGGGGATCTACGAGCGATCACGCGACTGGCCCCAGGCCAAGGACATCG
This sequence comes from Synechococcus sp. UW140, assembly GCA_943371335.1. Lineage (GTDB taxonomy): Bacteria > Pseudomonadota > Gammaproteobacteria > Burkholderiales > Burkholderiaceae_C > Hydrogenophaga. Next base: position 256,778 of record CALRUK020000005.1, read on the forward strand.
CGCAGCGCCTCGAAGACGCCGACCAAGGGAGTTTTTCCACCCGGCTTGCGCACTACCTTTGCGAAGAATCCGAGCTCGCCCAGCGCAGCGGCAACAGCGCTCAAGCGCTGCGCTTGCTCGAGCAAGCCGTGCAGGGAGCGCCGCAACTCGCGCGCGGCTGGATGGCGCTGTCGGCGTTGAAAGCACAAACGGGTGATGTGGCCGGTGCGTACGAAGCGCTGCGGCGCTTGAACGAGCATGCGCCCCAGAGCCTGCCGCTCGCTGCAAGCACCCTGGCAGCACTGGCCGTGCAAACGGGCAAACAGCAAGAGGCCAGCGACCTGCTGCAAGCCAGTCAGCTGCGCGCACCCTCGATAGACACCACTGAGGCCTTGGCCAGCCTGAGTGGTCACCCAGACGCTGCGCGCGATTGCTACCTCGCGCACCTCAACAAAGAACTGTCACTGGTGATCGCCACCCAGTGGCTTCAGGGTGAAACCCTGTCGGATCCCGATGCCCAGATCAGGATAGGGCAAACACTGGAACAGGCCAGCACACCGCTGCGTCGCTACCGGTGTGCTGCCTGTGGCTTTGAAGCGCGTTTGCACTTCTGGCAATGCCCAGGCTGCCAAACCTGGGACAGCTTCCCCGCGCGACGCGTGGAGGAGCTGTAACAGATCAAAGACGCTTAGAGCGCGCCATACCCGCCGCCGCCAGGCGTGTGGATTTCGAAGATGTCACCCGGCTTCATTTCCGCCTGGCCAATGTGGCCGAGATCCTCGTGCGTCCCGTCGACACGGACCACACGGTTGATACCGACCTGACCCGGCTCCCCTCCAGCCATTCCGAAAGCGCCATTCGTGCGGCCATTGGAGAGGATGCTCGCAGTCATATCCTCGAGGAAGCGCACGCGTCGCACGCCACCGTGTCCGCCGTGCCAGCGCCCCTTGCCACCCGATCCTTCTCGGATCTCGTAACTCTCAAGACGCACCGGGAACCGGAACTCAAGAATTTCAGGATCCGTCAGCCGCGAGTTGGTCATGTGCGTCTGAACCACACTGGTGCCGTCAAACCCATTCCCTGCGCCACTGCCACCCGAAATGGTCTCGTAGTACTGATGGGCTTCGTTTCCGAACGTGAAGTTGTTCATCGTGCACTGACTTGCCGCCATCACACCGAGCGCGCCATACAGCGCATTGGTGATGCAACTCGAGGTCTCCACGTTGCCCGCCACCACGGAGGCTGGCGAGTTCGGATTGAGCATGGAGCCCGCAGGAATGATGACCTTCAGCGGCTTGAGGCAGCCCGCGTTGAGCGGGATGTCGTCGTCCACGAGGGTACGGAAAACGTACAGAACAGCCGCCATGCACACGGCGGTGGGGGCGTTGAAGTTGTTGATCTGCTGAGGTGATGTTCCAGTGAAGTCAATCTCGGCGCTGCGCTGCTCTGCATTGACGCGCACCGTCACCTGGATCTGAGCGCCGTTGTCCAACGGGAGTGTGTACTGGCCATCTTTGAGGCGCGTGATCACTCGCCTCACTGATTCCTCAGCGTTGTCCTGCACGTGGCGCATGTAGGCTTCGACCACTTCGAGACCGAACTGGTCCACCATCTTTCGCAGCTCCTGCACACCCTTTTCGTTGGCAGCGATCTGCGCCTTGAGGTCGGCCATGTTCTGCTGCGGATTGCGCGATGGGTATTCGCCACTCTGCAAAAGCGCCACCATCTCCGCTTCCCGCAGTACGCCTTGATCGACCAACTTGACGTTGTTGATCTGAACGCCCTCCTCCGCGATTCGCGTCGAGAAGGGGGGCATGGAACCTGGAGTTGTGCCGCCGATATCTGCATGGTGGCCACGGGAGCCCACATAGAACGTGGGCTGGTTACCCAGGTACACGGGCGTAATGACGGTGACATCAGGGAGATGGGTACCGCCGTGATAGGGATCGTTGAGCGCGTACACGTCACCCGGCTGCATCTTCCCCGCGTTCTCACGGATGACCGTCTTGATGCTCTCGCCCATGGAACCCAGGTGCACCGGCATGTGCGGCGCATTGGCGATCAGGTTGCCTTCGGCGTCAAACAGCGCGCAAGAAAAATCAAGGCGCTCCTTGATGTTGACGGAGTAAGCGGTGTTCTGCAGTTGCAGGCCCATTTGCTCAGCAATGTTCATGAAGAGGTTGTTGAAGACCTCCAGCAACACGGGATCGACGTTGGTACCGACGGCATAGGTGGCGGTGCGGGGAACGCGCCGGTCAAGCACCAGGTGATCGAGTGCTGTGAGCACAGCCTCCCAACCTGGTTCGACCACCGTGGTGGCGTTCTTTTCAGCAATGATCGCGGGACCAGGGATCACGTCTCCAGGACGCAAGTCCTCGCGAACCACAAGGGCCGCATCCAGCCACTCGCCGCCGGAATACATGCGAACGGTTTCGCGGCGTGGCACTTCACGGACTTCATTCAGAGGGAAACGGGGCTCATGAGGGGCATCGCCGGGCACGACGGCCTCCACCGACACGGCTTCCACCACGAGGCCCTTGCCTTCCATCAGAAAGGCAAATCGCTGGCGGTACGCAGCCTCGAAACCAGCCTCGATGGTGGCAATGTCGCCAAAAGGAACGACCAGCGCAGAGTCACTGCCCTCGTAGCGCACATGCACTCGATGGTGCACGGTGGCCTCACCCGCGTTCACCTGTTGGCGCTGCAACTCTGCCTGAGCGGCATCCCCCAGTGCATCAAGCTTTTCCGCGATCAGGGGAAGTGACGCGGCCACCAAAGGAAGTTCAATCGCCTGCTCCCTGATCACGTTCTGGTCAGCCAGGCCCATGCCATACGCACTGAGCACACCGGCCAAGGGATGCACAAACACGCGCGTCATGCCGAGGGCATCGGCCACCAGACACGCGTGCTGTCCACCAGCGCCGCCAAAGCACTGCAGGGTGTACCGGGTGACGTCGTATCCGCGGGCCACGGAAATCTTCTTGATGGCGTTGGCCATCTGCTGCACCGCAATGTTGATGAACCCTTCAGCCACCTCTTCAGGCAAACGACCTGTGCGGGATGCCAGTTCGCCGAACTTGGCCTGCACGGCATCGAGGCTCAAGGCTTCGTCGGCATGAGGGCCAAACACCTTCGGAAAGTGACGGGGCTGGATCTTGCCAGTCATGACGTTGGCGTCGGTGACTGCGAGGGGCCCGCCGCGCCGGTAGCTGGCTGGACCAGGATTGGCGCCAGCACTCTCTGGCCCTACGCGAAACCGCGAGCCATCAAAAGACAGAATCGATCCGCCCCCGGCGGCCACCGTGTGGATGCTCATCATTGGCGCGCGCATGCGCACGCCCGCGACCTGGGTTTCGAACTCGCGCTCAAACTCGCCCGCATAGTGCGACACGTCGGTGGAGGTTCCACCCATGTCGAAACCAATCACACGTTCTTGCCCGGCAAGACCGGCCGTGCGTGCCATGCCCACAATGCCACCCGCCGGACCCGAAAGGATGGCGTCTTTTCCATGGAATGCGCGCGCATCGGTCAATCCGCCAGACGACTGCATGAAGAACAGTTTCACGCCTGGCATTTCGCCAGCCACTTGCTCCACATAGCGCCGCAAGATGGGCGACAAGTAGGCGTCCACGACCGTGGTGTCGCCACGGCTCACAAACTTCATCATCGGACTGGTTTCGTGGGATGTGCTCACCTGCGAAAAACCGACCTCGCGTGCGATGCGGCTGGCCGCCTGTTCATGGGCGGTGAAACGGTAACCATGCATGAACACGATGGCCGCGCTGCGAATGCCTCGGTCAAACGCCGCTTGAAGGTCTTTGCGCAGCGCTGCCTCATCCAGCGGTTGCAACACATCACCGAAAGCACTCAAGCGCTCGTTGGCTTCCACCACCTCGGTGTACAAAAGCTCAGGCAGCGCAATGCGGCGGTCAAACAGACGGGGCCGGTTTTGGTAGGCGATGCGCAACGCATCCCGGAAACCGCGTGTGGTGATGAGCAGCGTCGGCTCACCCTTGCGCTCCAGCAGAGCATTCGTGGCCACGGTGGTACCCATCTTCACGCACTCCACGAGTGCAGGGGTCACAGGCTCACCGGCTTTCAAACCCAACAAATGCCGGATGCCTGCCACCGCCGCGTCACGGTATTGCTCAGGATTCTCCGACAGCAATTTGTGCGTCGTCAGCGAACCATCCGGCTTCTTGGCCACGATGTCGGTGAAGGTGCCTCCACGATCAATCCAGAATTGCCAGCGGTTGCCCAGGGGGGTTTGGTTGTCTTGCATGGTTGTTGACCTTAGCGTTTGAAGTAATACGGAACAAGTATCGTGTTGGCGTCGTTGCCCACCGTTTGCACCCATTCTCGGGAAAATTTTTCACCCAGTCGTTTGAGCTCTGCCTCAAACTCGGCCGGCGCTCGCCCTACCTTGGTACCGTGGCGCTCCAGCTCCAGCATCGACTCGGCCGCTGCCGCTTCGCTCATCGTCCAGCCACGGACCTCTGCACGGGCAGCCGCCTGCAGCACAGCCTCGCGAACGGCCGGCGCCAGGGCATCGAATGCGGTGGCATTGACGTAGACGATGTTTTTGGGAAACCAGGCGTTGATGCCATAGTAAAAACTGGCGCGGTCCCAAACGCGGTTTTCGACGCCGGTCACGGCAGACGTGATCATGCTGTCGATCTTGCGGTCAGCGAGTGCCTTGTTGACCTCGACCATGGGCACGTCTACCGGCGTGGCCTCGAGCATCTGGGCCAGACGCACGGTGGTCTGGTTGTAGGTTCGCATGCGACTTCCCTTGAAATCTGCACGAGATCGCACCGGAAAGGTGGTGAACAAGCCTTGCGGCGGCCAAGGCACTGCGAACAGTGGCTTGAGGCCCCGCGCTGCAAACTGCTTTTCGATCAACGGGCGCTGGAACGACCAGAACCGGCGCGCACTGTCGTAGCTGTCCACAACAAATGGGATGGAGTCAGCGCCGGCCATCGGTATTTCGCTGACCATCCCGGCCATGATGCTTTCACCGGCCTGCACCTTGCCGTCTTGCACGGCTTGGCGGATATCAGCCAACTTGAACAGCGAGTTGTTGGGGCGCACTTCGATGCGCAACGCGGCATTGGTTGCCTGCTCCACATCGCTCGCGAATGCAGCGATGTTCTGCGTGTGAAAAGAGTCCGCCCGGTACCCAGTGGCCAGTTGCCAGCGCGTCTGGCCGTGTGCCACCGAGGCCATAGCGAGTAGAGCCAGGAGTATCAGCTTCATAGTGGCACCCGAGCGGAGTGGTATGTGTTTCAGCCTTGCATGCGCGTGGGCAACCAAAGCACCACGTCAGGCACAAAGTAAGTCAGCAAAACAGCGACCATCATCAATGCGAACAGGGGCAGTGCAGTGCGGGCGATCCACGTCACCTCTCGCCGCGTCAGTCCTTGAATCACAAACAGATTGAATCCAACGGGAGGCGTGATCTGAGCCATCTCGACCACCAGCACGATAAAGATACCGAACCAGATCAAGTCAAAGCCAGCCGCTTCAACGGTGGGCAGCAACACGGCAATCGTCAGGACCACCATGGAAATGCCGTCCAGGAAGCAACCCAGAACAATGAAGAACACCACCAGAAGCAGCATCAAGTTGAAAGGCGAGAGATGCAGCCCACCGATGAATTCGGCCAGGTGCCTGGGCAGACCGATGAAGCCCATGGCCAGCGTCAGGAACGCGGCGCCCGCCAGGATCAGGCCGATCATGCAGTACACGCGGCAAGCAGCCACCAGGCCGTCCTTGAAGCGTTCCCAGTTCAGCGAGCCCTCGATCTTGGCCAGAATCAAAGCGCCACCCACGCCCAGCGCTGCAGCTTCGGTCGCCGTCGCGATACCGCTGTAGATGCCACCCAGCACCAGACCAATCAACGACACCACAGGGATCAAGTGGCGCGATGCGTAGATCTTTTGCTTGAACGTCATGGCCGCATCGGCCGCAGGCACCTTGTCCTTGTTGAACAGCGCCCAAACAATGATGTAGCCTGAGAAAAGCGCCGCGAGCATGAGGCCAGGGATCACACCGGCCAGGAAGAGTTTGGCAATCGACACGTTGGCCGCCACCCCGTAGACGATCATGATGATCGAAGGGGGAATGAGCAACCCCAGGGTACCCGCGCCGGCCAGCGTGCCCACCGCGATGTCATCGGGATAGCCCCGCTTCTTGAGCTCCGGCAGGGTGATCTTGCCGATGGTGGCGCAAGTGGCGGCGGACGACCCGGAGATCGCGGCGAAGATGGTGCAACCGACCACGTTCGTGTGCAGCAAGCGGCCTGGCAGGCGATCCAGCCATGGGGCCAGACCCTTGAACATGTCGTCCGACAGCTTGCTCCGGAAGAGGATCTCGCCCATCCAGAGAAACAGCGGCAGCGCGGTCAATGTCCAGCTGGAGGTGGACCCCCAGATCGTCAACATCATGCTGTCGCCCACCGGCCTGGAGGTGAACATCTCCATGCCGATCACAGCCACCGCCAACAGAGAAAGGCCGATCCAGAGCCCTGAGCCCAGCAGAACCAGCAGCAGCACCATCAGGCCGCCTGCAATCAAAATGTCCATGTAATTCTCCTCAACGATTGGGCGGGTTTACTCGGTGCGTGCGGCTTCCGCACCCACTGCAATGAAGTTGCCGCCCCGTGCATGAAGCACCAGAGCGTGTGCAAATGACAGGGCAAAGCCGATACAGCCCAGCGCCATGCCCAGCTGCGGAATCCACAACGGCGACGCGTCGGCGGCGGGCGAGATGTCATGGGTGGTCCATGACAGCCACACCATGCGACTGGCGTACCACGCGAGCATCAGCGTCATGCCAAAACCCAGGAACAGACAGACCCACTCAACACCAGCACGAAGCCTTGGCGACAGGCGGTCCAACAAAAGCGTGACGCGAATGTGCTCACCCCTTTTCAGGGTGCCTGGCAAAGCCAGGAACAGCGCGCAGGCGATGGCGTAGCCTGCATAAGCGTCGAGGCCAACGATGTCCCAACGCACCTCGCGCGCAATGACACCGAGCAACACGGTCGCGAAGGCAGCGACCATGGAGACGCAGGACAGGAACATGAGGCCCTGATAAAAACGAGAGACGAGTTGTGCCACCGCACGCTCCTGGTTCGGAAGAAGAACAAATGAAGAGAGAGCAGCGGACCTCACAACGGCCCGCTGCTGGAGTCAACGCTTAGCGGCCGCGGTACGCGTCGATCACAGCCTGGCCTTCAGGGCCCGCCGTTTTCACCCAGTCGGCCGTCATGGCATCACCAATGGCAGACAGCTCTTTCTTGAGGCTTTCGGACGGGGTGGAAATCGTCATGCCTTTGGCGGCGAGTTCCTTGACAAACTCGCCGTCCAGGCGTTCGCTGGTGACCCAACCACGCTGCTCGGCAGAGGCTGCGGCCTT
>CALRUK020000006.1:0-234280 GCA_943371335.1 Synechococcus sp. UW140
GGTCACGGCCGACAACAACGTCATTTCCGAGCGCGCAGGCCTCACGGCACCGGCCGTGGCCGCCCTGGCGCGCGCCAGCGGTGCCGAAGGTGCTGCGCGCTACCGCCAGCAGGAAGAGGCCTGCGAGCGGCAAGTGAAGTCGCTCGCGGCGCTCACGGCCGTGGCCGAGCCCGAGGTGCGCCAGCGCCTGGCGAGCGCGCCCGACCCACAGGTGTTGTGGCGCTCGCCCCGCATGGAACAACTGCTGTCGGTGAACGCGGTGCCGGCCGAGGTGATCCGCCAGCGGCCCGACGTGTACCGGGCGCAGCGCGAGCTGGTGGCCGCGAGCGACGATGTGGGCGTGGCGCGTGCCGCCTTGCTGCCCAGCCTGTCGCTGTCGGGCAGCGTGCTGCGCCACCGGTTTTCGGGTGGCGGTACCCAAGGCAGCTTCAACACCTGGTCGATCGGCCCGATTTCGCTGAGCTTCCCGCTGGTGGGCCGCTCGGTGCTGCGCGCGCAGACCGACAGCGCCGTGGCGCGTTACGAGGCTGCCAAGGTGGCCTACGCGGGCAGCGTGCGCCAGGCCGTGGCCGAGGTCGAGCAGGCGCTGGTCTCGCTGTCCAGCCTGCGCGAGCGCGTGGCTTCCACCGACACCGCCGTGGCCGGCTATGGGCAATCGTTCCAGGCGACCGAGGCGCGGTACCGCGTGGGTCTGGCGAGCCTGAACGAACTCGAAGAGGCCCGCCGCCTCAAGCTCAATGCCGACAGCAGCGCCGTGGCGCTGCAGCAGGAACGCATCAATGCCTGGATCCAGCTCTACGTTGCCCTGGGCGGCGGCTTCGATCCCGTGAACAACCCTGACGCTTTCAAAGATCCATCATGAACGCTGTTTCTCCTCCATCGCGCAAACGCTGGCTCTGGCTGGCCATCGCCCTGGCCCTGGTGCTTCTGGTGGTGTTCTGGGTCTTCATCAAGAAGCCTGCCGAGCCCGCGCCGGCCGCCGGCGCCCAGGCCGGGCCTAAGCCTTCGCTCACCGTCACGGTGGCCAAGCCCACGCGCAGCAGCCTGCCGATTCGCCTGCAGGCCAACGGCAACATCACCGCCTGGCAGGAAGCCAGCGTGGGTGCCGAGGTGAATGGTTTGCGGCTCGCTTCGGTGAACGTGAACGTGGGGGATGTGGTGCGCAAGGGCCAGGTGCTGGCCGTGTTTGCCAGCGAAACCACCAAGGCCGAAAGCCTGCAGAGCCAGGCCAGTCTGATGCAGGCCGAGGCCAGCTTCGAGAACGCCAAGGCCGACGCCGACCGTGCGCGCTCCATCCAGGACACGGGCGCTTTGTCCAAGTCGCAAGTGGCGCAGTACCTCACGCAGGAAAAGGTGGCGCGCGCGCAGTTCGAAGCCGCCAAGGCCGCTTTTGGTGCGACCGAAGTGCGCCTGGGCAACACGCGCGTGCTCGCGCCCGACGACGGCGTGATCTCGGCCCGCAGCGCCACCGTGGGTGCCGTGGTGGGCGCCGGGCAGGAGCTCTTTCGCATGGTGCGCCAGAGCCGCATGGAGTGGCGCGGCGAGGTCACCCCCAGCGAAGTGGGCCGCATCCGCGTTGGCCAGAAGGTGCTGGTGACCGCGGCCACCGGGCTGGAAATTGCGGGCCAGGTGCGCGCGATTGCGCCCGGCGCCGACCCGCAAACGCGCAACATTCTGGTGTTCGTCGACCTGCCGCGCCATGCCGAGCTCAAGGCCGGCACGTTCGCCAAGGGCAGTTTCGAACTGGGCCAGAGCGACGCGCTGACCGTGGCCAGCCAGTCCATCGTCGTGCGCGACGGCAGCAATTACGTGTTTGTGATCGACGCGCAGAACAAGGCCAACCAGCGCAAGGTGCAGACCGGGCGGCGGGTGGGCGAGCGCGTCGAGGTGCTGGAAGGCGTCAAGGAAGAGGACGCCGTGGCGGTGGAGGGTGCGGGCTTCCTCAACGAAGCCGACCTGGTCAAGGTCGTGCAGTGAGGACCGCACCATGAACGTGTCCGCCTGGTCCATCAAGAATCCGATTCCGGCGGCGATGCTGTTCGTCATGCTCACGCTCGCGGGCCTGTTCTCCTTCAAGCAGATGAAGGTGCAGAACTTCCCCGACCTGGACGTGCCCAACATCACCGTGCTGGCCTCGTTGCCGGGCGCCTCGCCCAACCAGCTCGAGAACGACGTCGCCCGCATCATCGAGAACAGCCTCGCGTCGCTGCAAGGCCTCAAGCACATCTACACCAAGGTGCAGGACGGCACGGTGTCCATCACTGCCGAGTTCATCATCGAGAAGAGCACGCAGGAAGCTTTGGACGACGTGCGCTCTGCCGTGGCCAAGGTGCGTGGCGACCTGCCGACCGACCTGCGCGAACCCATCATTAACAAGGTGGAGCTGGCTGGCGGTGCGGTGCTGGCTTACACAGTGGCGTCGGACAAGATGGACGCCGAGGCGCTGTCCTGGTTTGTGGACAACGACGTGGCCAAGCTGCTGCTGTCGGTGCGTGGCGTGGGCGCCATCAACCGCGTGGGTGGCGTGGAGCGCGAGGTGCAGGTGCTGCTGGACCCGCTCAAGCTGCAGGCGCTGAACACCACCGCCTCCGACATCTCGCGCCAGCTGGCGCGGGTACAAATCGAAAGCGCGGGTGGCCGTGTGGACCTGGGCGGCAGCCAGCAGCCTTTGCGTACCTTGTCTTCGCTGCAGTCGGCCGAAGCGATTTCGCGCCTTGAGCTCTCACTCAGCGATGGCCGGCGCGTGCGGCTGGACCAGATCGCCGACATCAAGGACACCGTGGCCGAACCCACCGCCGCCGCTTTTCTGGACGGCAAACCGGTGGTGGGGTTCGAAGTGGCGCGCAGCCGCGGCGCGAGCGAGATCGAGGTGGGCGATGGCGTGCGCGCCAAGCTCAAGGCCTTGCAGGAAGCGCGGCCGGACCTGCGCATCACCGAGTCGTTTGACTTCGTCACGCCCGTGAAGGACGAGTTCGATGGCTCCATGAAGCTGCTGTACGAGGGCGCCATCCTGGCCGTGCTGGTGGTGTGGCTGTTCCTGCGCGACTTTCGGGCCACGGTGGTCTCTGCCGTGGCGCTGCCGCTGTCGGCCATTCCGGCGTTCATCGGCATGTATTACATGGGCTTCACCATCAACGTGGTGACCTTGCTCGCCATGTCGCTGGTGATCGGCATCCTGGTGGACGACGCCATCGTCGAGGTGGAAAACATCGTGCGCCACATGCGCATGGGCAAGACGCCGTACCAGGCGTCCATGGAAGCGGCCGACGAGATCGGCCTGGCGGTGATCGCCACCACCTTCACGCTGATCGCGGTGTTCTTGCCCACGGCCTTCATGTCGGGCATTCCGGGCAAGTTCTTCAAGCAATTCGGCTGGACGGCGTCGTTTGCCGTGTTCGCCTCGTTGGTGGTGGCGCGCGCGCTCACGCCCATGATGGCGGCCTACCTGTTGAAGCCCGTGGTGACCGCCGAGGAAGCGCCCGGCTGGGCGCGCCGCAACCGCGCCACCGCCGCCCTCTGGCGCTGGATGAGCAACCAGGACGAACCCGGCTGGCTCAACACCTACCAGGGCTGGGCTGCCTGGTGCATCCGCCACCGCTGGATCACCATGGTGGGCGCAGGTGCGTTCTTTGTCGGTTCGATCATGCTGATTCCGCTGCTGCCGCAGGGCTTCATTCCGCCGGACGACAACTCGCAAACCCAGGTGTACCTGGAGCTGCCCCCGGGTGCCACGCTGGAGCAGACGGTGTCCACCGCCGAGCGCGCGCGCGTGCTGGTGGCCGCGGTGCCGCACGTGAAATCGGTGTACACCACCATCGGCTCGGGCTCGGCCGGCACCGACCCATTCGCGCCCCAGGGCGCGGCGGAGTCGCGCAAGGCGGCACTCACCATCCAGCTCGATGCGCGCGGTACCCGCCCGCGCAAGCAGGTGATCGAAAACCAGCTGCGCGACGCCATGTCCAACCTGCCCGGCGTGCGCAGCAAGGTGGGGCTGGGCGGCTCGGGTGAAAAGTACATCCTGACGCTGACCGGCGCAGATGCGGTGTCGATGCAGACAGCGGCCACGGCGGTCGAGCGCGACCTGCGCACCATCGCGGGCGTGGGCAGCATCCAGTCGACCGCCGCGCTGGTGCGCACGGAAATCATCGTCACGCCCGACCTGGCCCGCGCCGCCGAAATGGGCGTGACCAGCAGCGCCATTGCCGAGACGCTGCGCATCGCCACGGTGGGCGACTACGACAACGCCCTGCCCAAGATGAACCTGCCGCAGCGGCAGATCCCCATCGTCGTCAAGCTCGATGGCACGGGCCGCCACGACCTGAGCCTGCTGGAGCGCCTCGCGGTGCCGGGCAGCAAAGGCCCGGTGATGCTGGGCCAGGTGGCCACGCTCAGCTTTGGCGGTGGCCCGGCCGTGATCGACCGCTACGACCGCGCGCGCAACATCAATTTCGAGGTGGAGCTTGCCGGCATCGCGCTGGGCGACATGAAAGCCGCTGTGGACAAGCTGCCCAGCTTGCGCAACCTGCCGCCGGGCGTGTCGGTGCTGGAAATCGGCGATGCCGAGGTGCAGGGCGAGCTGTTTGCCAGCTTTGGCCTGGCCATGCTCACCGGTGTGCTGTGCATCTACATCGTGCTGGTGCTGTTGTTCAAGGCCTTCCTGCACCCGGTCACCATCCTGGCGGCGTTGCCGCTCTCGCTGGGTGGTGCGTTCGTGGCGCTGTTGCTGGCGAACAAGAGCTTCTCGATGCCGTCGCTGATCGGGCTGATCATGCTCATGGGCGTGGCCACGAAGAACTCGATCCTGCTGGTGGAGTACGCCATCGAGGCGCGGCGCGAGCACGGCATGAACCGCCTGGACGCGATCCTGGACGCCTGCCACAAGCGCGCCCGCCCGATCGTGATGACGACCATTGCCATGGGCGCGGGCATGTTGCCGATTGCGATTGGCTGGGGCGCGGCCGACGCGAGCTTCCGGTCTCCCATGGCGGTGGCCGTGATCGGTGGCCTGATCACTTCGACCTTCCTGAGCCTGCTGGTCATTCCAGCCGTGTTCACGCTGGTGGACGATGTGTCGATCTGGTTCGGTGGCCTGTTTGGGAAGAAGCCGGCCAACCCGGATGAAGGGCCGACGTCGCAGGCCGTTCCCGCCGGCCACCGTTGAGCACGGCGACTGGAGCGCTGGGCCTCAGCCCTCCAGCGTTTCCAGCAGCTCGGTCTCGATCTCGATCTGGCGCTTGTTCATCTGCAGCTGGGCGCCACTGATCAGGAACGTGTCTTCCACCCGCTCGCCCAGCGTGGTCACCTTGGCGAGCTGCACGTTGATGTCGTACCGCGCCAGCACCCGCGTGATGCCATACAGCAGACCCGCGCGGTCGCTGGCAGACACCGACAACAACCAGCGCTGCGCCTTTTCATCAGGCCGCAAGTCCACGCGCGGCGTGATGGGGAAGCTCTTCACCCGGCGCGACAGCCGGCCCTTGGTCGGGGCGGGCAGCGGGCCGCGTTCGTCGATGGTCTGCGCCAGGTTGTTCTCCACCATCGCGATGAGTTCGCGGTAGTGCTCCGACATGCTCGGCGCCACCACCTGGAAGGTGTCCAGCGCATGGCCGGTCAGCGTGGTGTGCACGCGCGCGTCGAGGATGCTGAAGTGCGAGCTGTCGAAATAGCCGCAGATCCGCACGAAGAGGTCGTTCTGGTCGGGCGCGTACACCAGCACTTGCAGGCCTTCGCCCTCGGGCGAGATGCGCGCACGCACGATGCACTTGTCGATCGCCGGCTGGGTGTCGCCCTCGAGGCGGGCGGCTGCCTTGCTCGCGGTCTGCGCCATCTGCTTGGAGAGCACGCGCGTGTGCCACGCGATCTCGTCGGCCTGATGGCGCATGAAGTAGCTCACGTCGAGCGTGTCCCACAGCGCCTTGTGCGCCTGGTGGGGCAGGGCGTGCAGCGCCAGCATCGATAGCGCCTCGCGCTTGCGGCCTTCGATCACCGCGCCCGGGTCGGGCGCGCGGCCGCCCAGTGCGCGCAGGGTGTAGCGGTACAGGTCTTCCAGCAGCTTGCCCTTCCAGGCGTTCCACACCTTGGGGCTGGTGCCGCGGATGTCGGCCACGGTGAGCAGATACAGGGCGGTGAGATAGCGTTCGTTGCCCACGCGCCTGGCGAAAGCGGCGATCACGTCGGGGTCGCTCAGGTCTTCCTTCTGCGCCATGCGGCTCATGGTGAGGTGCTCGGCCACCAGGAACTGGATGAGCTTGGTGTCTTCGCGGTCAATGCCGTGCTGGTGGCAGAAGGTGCGCACGTCGCTCGCACCCAGGTCGGAGTGGTCGCCCCCCCGGCCCTTGGCGATGTCGTGAAACAGCGCCGCAATGTAAAGAATCCAGGGCTTGTCCCAACCGGCGGCCAGCTGCGAGCAGAACGGGTATTCGTGCGAGTGCTCGGCGATGAAGAAGCGGCGCATGTTGCGCAGCACCATCAGGATGTGCTGGTCCACCGTGTAGACGTGGAACAGGTCGTGCTGCATCTGTCCCACGATGTGGCGGAACACCCAGAGGTAGCGCCCCAGCACCGAGGTCTGGTTCATCAGGCGCATCGCGTGCGTGATGCCCTCGGGTTCCTGCAGGATCTTCAGGAACTGCGCGCGGTTGACCGGGTCGGCGCGAAAGCGCGCGTTCATCACCGGGCGGGCGTTGTAGAGCGCGCGCAGCGTGCGCGCCGACAGGCCCTTGATGCCCACCGTCGTCTGGTACAGGTGGAAGGTTTCCAGAATCGCGTGCGGCTGCTGCACGTACAGGTTGTCGCTGGCCACTTCCAGCATGCCGCCCTTGTCGAAAAAGCGCTCGTTGAGCGGGCGCAGCCGGTCCACGCCGGGCACGTCGCTCTGCAGGCGTTCCTGGATGTTGAGCAGCAGAATCTGGTTGAGCTGGGTGACCGCCTTGGCCGCCCAGTAGTAGCGCTTCATGAGCGATTCGCTGGCACGGCGCGTGCCTCGCGCGGTGGGGGCCGCATGGGGCGCCCCAGGGGTGCCGGGCGTGATCACGGCGGGCACCTGGGCCTTGAAGCCAAACGATTCCGCCACCGCGGTCTGCAGGTCGAACACCAGCCGGTCTTCGCGCCGGTTGGCCAGCAGGTGCAGGCGTGCGCGAATCAGGCTGAGCAGCGCTTCATTGGCCTTGATCTGCCGCGCTTCCAGGGGCGTTGCGAGGCCCTTGCGTGCCAGCTCGTCCCAGCTGCGGCCCAGGCCTGCGGCCTTGGCAACCCAGAGAATGATCTGCAGGTCGCGCAGGCCGCCCGGCGACTCCTTGCAGTTGGGTTCGAGCGAATAGGGCGTGTTCTCGAACTTGGTATGGCGCTGGCGCATCTCCAGCGTCTTGGCCACAAAGAAGGCCTTCGGGTCCATGGCCTCGGCCAGCTGGCCCACCAGGCTGGAGAAAGCATTTTTGCTGCCGGCGATGAGCCGGCACTCAAGCAGTGAGGTTTGCACCGTCACGTCTTTTTCGGCTTCTGCCACGCAGTCGGCGGCGGTGCGCACGCTGGAACCAATCTCCAGGCCCAGGTCCCAGCACGCACCAATGAAGCCTTCCAGCCGGGTCTTGAGCGTGGCGTCGTGGTCGGGTTGGCTGCCGTCGGGCAGCAGCACCAGCACATCGACGTCGGAAAAGGGAAACAGCTCACCACGGCCAAAGCCACCCACGGCGATGAGCGAGAAGCCGGGGCCGAAACCGGCCATGGACCACAGCTCGCGCAGGGTCTGGTCGGTCAGGCGGGAGAGTTGCTGCAGCGCTTTGCGCACGCCGCGCGTGGACGAGCCCTGCACGCCCAGCTGCGCCATGAGCGCGGCCTTGTCGTTGCGGTATTGAAGCCGCAGGGTGCCGAGGTCGTGCCCGGCGGGTGCTGGCGCCGGCACCATGGCCTCAGGCCAGCTCGGGGGCGGTGGCGGTCACGAACGCCGGCGCGGGCAGGCTGCCGGCCGACAGCGTGAGCACCTCGTAGCCGGTTTCGGTGACCAGCACGGTGTGTTCCCACTGCGCAGACAGCGAGCGGTCGCGCGTGACGATGGTCCAGCCATCGCCCATTTCCTTGATGTCGCGCTTGCCGGCGTTGATCATGGGCTCGATGGTGAACGTCATGCCGGGCTTGAGCTCTTCGAGCGTGCCCGGGCGGCCGTAGTGCAGCACCTGCGGGTCTTCGTGGAACTTCTGCCCAATGCCGTGGCCGCAGAACTCGCGCACCACCGAGAAACCATTGCCCTCGGCAAAGGTCTGGATGGCGTGGCCGATATCGCCCAGGCGAATGCCGGGGCGCACCATGACGATGCCTTTCCACATGGCTTCGTAGGTCACCTGCGTCAGTCGGCGCGCCTGCACGGAGCAGGCGGCTTCGCCGCCAATGAGGAACATGCGGCTGTTGTCACCGTACCAGCCGTCCTTGATCACCGTGACATCGACGTTGAGGATGTCGCCCTTCTTGAGCGGTTTCTCGTTGGGGATGCCGTGGCAGACCACGTGGTTGATGGAGGTGCACAGGTGGCCGGGGTAGGGCGGATAGCCGCTGGGCTGGTAGCCGATGGTGGCCGAGACCGTGCCCTGCTGCTTCATGTACTCCGCCGCCAGCCGGTCGATCTCCAGCGTGGTGACGCCGGGCTGGATCAGCGGCGTGAGGTAGTCCAGCACTTCGGACGCCAGGCGGCAGGCGGTGCGCATGCCTGCGATGCCGGCTTCGTCTTTGTAGGTGATGCTCATGGGGCGCGATTATCCCATCGAGCCCCGCTGGACGGCGCTTTGCGGGCCAAGGCCATGGGGGCGGCCGGGTAAAATCCTGCGTTTTCCACCCGGCGCCGCCGGGTCAACGCACCTCAGGCTCCCAACGTGTCCCTGCACCTGCGCTTTTTTGAAGGCGGCAACGCCGTCAGCGACTTCAAAGTCCAGCAGCTCCTGCCCCGTCTCGCGGGCATTTCCGAAAAAATCACCAGCCTCTCGGCCCGCTTCGTGCACCTGGCGAGCTTTGACGGCGAACCCGACGCCGCCACGCTGCAGCGCGTGGGCGAGCTGCTGACCTACGGCGAGCCCTGCACCGCGGCACACCAGCAGCTGGAGGCCGCTGGCGCGCCCGCACTGCTGGTGATGCCCCGGCTGGGCACCGTGTCGCCCTGGGCCTCCAAGGCCACCGACATCGCCCACAACTGCGGTCTGGCGTTGCACCGGGTTGAGCGCCTGGTGGAGTTTCGCGTGGGGCTCAAGTCCGGGTTGCTCGGCAAGGCGAGCCTGTCGCAAGACCAGTTGCGCGCCGTGGCCGAGCTGCTGCACGACCGCATGACGGAAAACGTCTCGCTCGACCGCACGCAGGCCCAGGCCCTGTTCACCGAACTGCACCCCGCTGCCATGGAGCAGGTGGACGTGCTGGGTGGCGGCCGCGCAGCGCTGGAGCGCGCCAACACCGACTGGGGCCTGGCCCTGGCCGATGACGAGATCGACTACCTGGTGAACGCCTTCAATGGCCTGCAGCGCAATCCGACCGACGTCGAGCTGATGATGTTTGCGCAGGCCAACAGCGAGCACTGCCGCCACAAGATATTCAACGCGCAGTTCACCATCGACGGCGTGGCCCAGGACAAGAGCCTCTTCGGCATGATCCGCCACACGCACCAGCAGGCACAGCAGCACACGGTGGTGGCCTACTCGGACAACGCCTCCATCATGGAAGGCAGCGTGGTCGAGCGCTTCGTGGCGCGTGCCGGTGGCCCATCGGCGCCCGCTTATGCGGCGGAAACCGCCACGCACCATGTGCTGATGAAGGTGGAAACCCACAACCACCCCACCGCCATTTCGCCGTTCCCGGGCGCCTCCACCGGTGCGGGCGGCGAGATTCGCGACGAGGGCGCAACCGGCCGCGGCTCCAAGCCCAAGGCCGGCCTCACGGGGTTCACCGTTGGCAAGCTCTGGGGCGGCCTGAGCGATCAGCCCGGCGGCAAGCCCGAGCACATCGCCAGCCCGCTGCAGATCATGACCGAGGGCCCCCTGGGTGGCGCGGCCTTCAACAACGAATTCGGCCGGCCCAACCTGCTGGGCTACTTCCGCGAATACGAGCTGTCGGTGGACGGCGTGCAGCGCGGGTACCACAAGCCCATCATGATCGCCGGCGGCGTCGGCGTGATCGACGCGGCCCAGACGAAGAAGATCGAATTCCCCGCTGGCTCGCTGCTCATCCAGCTCGGCGGCCCGGGCATGAAGATCGGCATGGGCGGCAGCGCAGCCAGTTCGATGGCCACGGGCACCAACGCGGCCTCCCTGGACTTCGACTCCGTGCAGCGCGGCAACCCCGAGATCGAGCGCCGCGCGCAGGAGGTCATCAACCACTGCTGGCAACAAGGCGCGAACAACCCCATTCTTGCCATCCACGACGTGGGCGCCGGTGGCCTGTCCAACGCCTTCCCCGAACTCACCAACGACGCCGGCCGCGGCGCGCGCTTTGACCTGCGCGCCGTGCCACTGGAAGAAAGCGGCCTGGCGCCCAAGGAAATCTGGTGCAACGAAAGCCAGGAACGCTACGTGCTGGCGATTGCGCCCGAATCGCTGGAGGTGTTCAAAGGCTTCTGCGAGCGCGAGCGCTGCCCGTTTGCCGTGATCGGCGTGGCCACTGAGGAACGACAACTGGTGCTGGCCGATGCGGGGCAACAGAGCCCGGTCGACATGCCGATGAATGTGCTGCTCGGCAAGCCGCCCAAGATGCACCGCGATGTGAAGTCGGTCGATCGCCAGCCCGCGCCGCTGGACCTCACGGGCGTGAACCTGCAAAAGGCCGTGATCGACGTGCTCAGCCACCCGACCGTGGCCTCCAAGCGTTTCCTCATCACCATTGGCGACCGCACGGTGGGTGGCCTGAGCCACCGCGACCAGATGGTGGGCCCCTGGCAGGTGCCGGTGGCCGACTGTGCCGTCACGCTGGCCGATTTCAAGGGTTTCGCGGGCGAGGCCATGAGCATGGGCGAGCGCACGCCGCTGGCCTCCATCGACGCAGCGGCCTCTGGCCGCATGGCCGTGGCCGAAGCCATCACCAACCTGCTGGCCGCGCCCATCGAACTGCCGCGCGTGAAACTCTCGGCCAACTGGATGGCCGCGTGTGGCGAGCCGGGTGAAGATGCCGCGCTGTACGACACCGTGAAAGCCGTGGGCATGGAACTGTGCCCGGCGCTGGGCATTTCCATTCCCGTGGGCAAAGACAGCCTGTCCATGCGCACGCAATGGAAAGAAGGCACCGACACGAAGAAGGTGACCTCGCCCGTGAGCCTGATCGTCAGCGCGTTTGCCACCCTGGCCGACGTGCGCGGCACGCTCACGCCGCAGCTGAACCACACGCTGGAAGACACCACCCTCGTATTGATTGACCTGGGCAAGGGGCGCCACCGCATGGGCGGCAGCGTGCTGGCCCAGGCGCTGGGGCAGGGCGGTGGCGAAGTGCCCGACCTAGACGATCCGCAAGACCTGCTCAACCTGGTCCACGCGGTCAACGCGCTGCGCGCCAACGGCCAGATCCTGGCCTACCACGACCGCAGCGATGGCGGCCTGCTGGCCGCTGCAGCCGAGATGGCCTTTGCCGGCCACGTGGGCGTGGCGCTCAACGTCGACCTGCTCGTGACCGAAGGCGACGGGATCAGCGACAGCCGCGCCGAGGTGGGTGACGCCAAGAACTGGGCGGGCCAGGTCAGCGCGCGCCGCGAAGAACTCACGCTCAAGGCGCTGTTCAGCGAAGAACTGGGTGTGTTGCTGCAGGTGAAAACCGAAGAGCGCAATGCCGTGATGCAGACCCTGCGCGAGCATGGCCTGTCCAAGCACAGCCATTTCGTCGGCAAGACGCGCCCGGCCAGCTCCGCCATGGACGCGGGCAAGGGCCAGCTGCAGGTGTGGCGCGACACCAAGGCGGTGTTCTCCGCCAGCCTGTTCGACCTGCACCAGGTGTGGGACAGCGTGAGCTGGAAGATCAACCAGCAGCGCGACAACCCGGCCAGTGCCGATGCCGAGCACGCCGCCGCCGGGCTGCCGGCCGATCCCGGCCTGCACACGTCACTGACGTTCGACGCCAGCGACAACGTGGCCGCGCCGTTTCTCAACCTCGCGCGTCCCAAGGTGGCGATCCTGCGCGAGCAGGGCGTCAACTCCCACGTGGAGATGGCCTACGCCTTTACCCAGGCGGGCTTCGAAGCCTTTGACGTGCACATGACCGACCTGCAGACCGGTCGCGCCCAGCTGGCCGACTTCCAGGGCGTGGTGGCCTGCGGTGGCTTCAGCTACGGCGACACCCTGGGCGCGGGCATTGGCTGGGCGCGCAGCATCACGTTCAATGCCGCGCTGTCCGAACAGTTCCAGGGCTTCTTTGGCCGCGCAGACACCTTCGGCCTGGGCGTGTGCAATGGCTGCCAGATGTTTGCCGAGCTGGCCGACATCATTCCCGGTGCCCAGGCCTGGCCCCGCTTCACCACCAACCAGAGCGAGCGCTTCGAGGCGCGGCTCTCCCTGGTGGAGGTGCTGGAATCGCCCAGCCTGTTCCTGGCCGGCATGGCGGGCAGCCGCTTGCCGATTGCCGTGGCGCACGGCGAGGGCTATGCCAACTTCAAGCACCGTGGCGACCCCGCGAAGGCCATTGCCGCCATGCGCTTCGTGGACAACACCGGCGCTGCCACCGAGCAGTACCCGTTCAACCCCAACGGCAGCCCCGGCGGGCTCACGGCGGTGACCACGGCCGATGGCCGCTTCACGGCCATGATGCCGCACCCCGAGCGCGTGTTCCGCAACATCCAGATGAGCTGGACCGACCAGGATCCGTCCGCCTTCAGCGGCTGGATGCGCCTGTGGCGCAATGCGCGCCGCTGGGTTGGCTGAAGCGCGAACCAACGCAGCAAAGACCGTGGCGCGCACACACGACCTGGACGCCGAAACGGTTCGCCACTACGCCACCGATGGCGCCGTGGTGCTGCGGGGCGTGTTCAATGCCAGCGAGTTGGCACTGCTGGAGCGCGGCATCGAGCACAACCTCGCGCACCTGAGCCCGCTGGCGCTGGTGGCCAGCGAACCCGATGACCCGGGTCGCTTTGTCGAGGACTTCTGCACCTGGCAGCACAACCCGGCGTACCAGCAGGTGCTGTGCGAGTCGGCCCTGCCGCACATCGCCACGCAGCTCATGCAGAGCCGCTGCGCGCGCCTCTACCACGACCACCTGCTCGTCAAGGAGCCCGGCACCCGTCAGCCCACACCCTGGCACCAGGACCAGCCGTACTACAACGTCAGCGGTCGCCAGAACGTGAGCTTCTGGATTCCCGTGGACCCGGTTCCGCTGGCCAGCACGCTGCGCTTTGTGGCGGGTTCGCACGAAGGCACCTGGTACATGCCGCGCACCTTCCGCGACCAGCAAGCCCGCTGGTTTCCTGAAGGCACGCTGGCCGAACTGCCCGCCATCGACGCCGAGCCCGAGCGGTTCCGGCAACTGGCCTGGGCGCTGGAGCCGGGCGACTGCGTGGCGTTTCACATGCTGGCCCTGCACGCGTCCAGCGGCGTCGGCCCCGGGCAGCGGCGCCGCGTGTTTTCCGCCCGCTACCTGGGCGAGGACGCCCGACACGCGCCACGTCCCTGGCGCACGTCGCCCCCATTCCCGGGCCTGGCCGAGCGCATGGCCGATGGCGCCGAGCTCAACGACCCGCTGTTTCCTCCCGTCTGGCCCCGCGCAGACGCCACCCCTTCCTGAAAGCCCCACACCATGGCCGGTTCCAGTTTGCTTGCGCTGATCGACGACATTGCCACCATCCTGGACGACGTCGCGCTGATGACCAAGGTGGCCGCGCGCAAGAGCGCTGCCGTGGCCGACGACGTGGCCGCCATGACGCAGCTGGCCGCCAAGAAAACCGCCGGTGTGCTGGGCGACGACCTGGCCCTGAATGCGCAGCAGGTCACGGGCGTGAAGGCCGATCGCGAGCTGCCGGTGGTGTGGGCGGTGGCCAAGGGCTCGATGATCAACAAGGCGATCCTGGTGCCCAGTGCCCTGCTCATCAGCGTGATCGCGCCCTGGGCCATCACGCCCTTGCTCATGCTGGGCGGCCTGTTCCTGTGTTTCGAGGGCGCCGAAAAACTCTGGCACGCGTTTGGCCCCCACAAGGCCGAGGATGCCGCGCACCACGAGAAACTGGTCGAGGCCGTGGCCGATGAAAACGTGGACCTGGTCGCCTTCGAGAAGGACAAGATCAAGGGCGCCGTGCGCACCGACTTCATCCTGTCGGCCGAAATCATCGTCATCACCCTGGGCACTGTGGCTGCCGTGAGCATGGGCCAGCGCGTGGCCGTGCTGGTGGGCATTTCGCTGATCATGACGGTGGGCGTATACGGCCTCGTGGCGGGCATCGTGAAGCTCGATGACCTGGGCCTGTACCTCAGCCGGCAGGCGGCGGCTTGGAAGCAGAGCGTGGGCCGCGGCATTCTGGCAGCCGCGCCCTGGCTCATGAAAACGCTGTCGGTCGTGGGCACCGCTGCCATGTTCCTAGTGGGTGGCGGCATTCTGGTGCATGGCATTCCTGCCCTGGGCCATGGCATTGAAGCCTTTGCCGCCACACTGGGCTGGCTGGGCTCGGTGGTCTCCAGCCTCACGGGCGCCGCCGCAGGTTTGCTGGCGGGTGGGCTTGTGCTGGTCGTGGTGAACCTCATCAAGCGCCTGCGCGGTGGCGGCGCTCAGCCCGCCTGATCGCCTGATCGTCTGACACCGCACGCTGTTTGATGTGCGTCAAACAGCGCAGGCAGCCGTCTGCCTAGACTGGCTTCCATGATGCAAGCCACCGAAGCCCACCCCGTTTGCCACCCTGCCACCGACACCGCCCCACTGGATGGTTTTGCGGGGAGCCATGTCGGCATCCTCCGGCAACTCCAGGCGCTGGACCAGTTGCCTGCGTTGATGGAGCCGGCGGCGCGCGCACGCCAGATCGCCACCCACTCGCTGGCGCTGTTTCACGAAGCCATTCTTGAACACCACCTGGACGAAGAGCGTGAACTCTTCGTGGCAGCGCTGGCCAGTGCACTGCCAGGCATCGAAAGGGCCCGCGTGCAGACCATGGTGGATCGGCTCACGCACGAGCACCGCATCATGGAAGGCATCTGGAAGCGGCTTGAGAAGGACCTCAAGCGCGTGGCCAAAGGGCAAGACGCCGATCTGGATGTGGACGAAGTGCACGCGCTGGTGGCAGCCTATGCCAGCCATGCCGCGTTTGAAGAGGCCGAGTTTCTGCCGTTGTGCCAGACCATCCTGGGGCGCAATGGCAACCACATGGCCGCGCTCGGGTTGTCGCTGCACATGCGCCACACCCCGCCCGTCGTGGGGCACATCTGAACGCCTGGCTCAGGCGGCGGTTTGCGGGCTGGGGCGGGTTCGGTAGAACTTCAGCGGGCTGCTGGGCACAGCGTCCCGCACGGCGGGCTTCATGCGGCCCACCACGTGCATCTCGCAAGGCTTGCAGTCAAAGCGCAGGGTGAGCTTTTCGTTGCCGTGGGTGATGCTCATGGGCTCGGCGCGGATGGTGCCCTGCACGCCGGTGACGCCCTTGGCCTGCTTGGGGCACAGGCTGAGCGAGAAACGCACGCAGTGCTTGGTGATCATCAGGCTCACTTCACCGTCTTCCTCGTGGCTCTCGTAAGCGGATGCGATCACCTTCACGCCGTGTTTCGCGTAGAAATCACGCGCCTTGTGGTTGAACACGTTGGCCAGGTAGGTGAGGGTGTCTTCCGGGTAGTTCACCGGTGGCTCCACGGGTGTGGCGCGCGGCAGGCGCTGCCAGGCCGCTGACCGGGCGGCTTCGAGTGCCGCAATGGCGTCGCGGCGCAGCGGGTTGAGCAAGGAGGCCGGCACAAACCATGGCTGGGAGAGCTTCAGCGACACGTCAATGGGTTCGAACACCGTTTCACCCAGGCGGGCCAGGCTGTCACTGAGCCGGGCGGTGGCTTGCGCGGTGTCTTTCGCAGGCTCCAGCCTGCAGGGCAGGCTGGCCTGGCCCACGTGGCCGTCTTCGTCGGTGATGGAGAGCGACAGCCCTTCGGCCGTGTCTTCCAGCCGCAGCCACGCTCCGATGCGGCGCTCGGCCGACTTTTTCTCCAGCGCGCGGACCCAGCTGGTGTCGCGGTTGCGGTTGATCACGGTGCCGCGCTTGAGGTGGCGCAGCCCGTCCATGGCGTCTTTGGGGAACACGCGCCACTGGCCGGGCGTGCCCACGGGTTCGGCGCGGTTGATCTGCAGGCCCACCAGTTCCTTGTGCAGGTCCAGGTAGCACAGGCCGTCGCCGTTGTGCACCACCGTGGCCGGGTCGTCGGTTTCCAGCTCGACAAAGTTGGTCCCCAGTTTCGTCACCCAGCCGATGGGGCGGCCCGGGTTCTTCGGGGTGTCGAAGGCGCCAATGTCTTCCTGGCGGCCCTGCACGAAATAGTCGGTGAACTCGCGGTTGAAATTCTGGGCGGGGTCGGGGGAAAACGAAAACGTGCAGCGCCCACTGGAGGCGCGCGCGAGCTCGGGGCGCTCTTCCAGAATGTCGTCGAACAGCCGGCGGTAGTGCGCGGTGATGTTCTTGACGTAGCCCATGTCTTTGTAGCGGCCTTCAATCTTGAAGCTGCGCGCGCCTGCGTCGATGAGGGCGCGCAGGTTGTCGCTCTGGTTGTTGTCCTTCATCGACAGCACGTGCTTGTCGTGCGCGACGATGCGGCCCTGGCTGTCCTTCACTTCGTAGGGCAGGCGGCAGGCTTGCGAGCAGTCGCCGCGGTTGGCACTGCGGCCGGTGTGTGCATGGCTCACGTAGCACTGGCCGCTGTAGGCCACGCACAGCGCGCCATGAATGAAGAACTCGATCAGGCAGCGTTCGGGGTCCAGCGCGTCCCGGATGGCGCCGATCTGCGGCAGCGTGAGTTCGCGCGCCAGCACCAGCTTGGACAACCCTGCGTCCTGCAGGAAGCGGGCTTTCTCGGGCGTGCGAATGTCGGTCTGCGTGCTGGCGTGCAGCTGGATCGGGGGCAGGTCGATTTCGAGCAGGCCCATGTCCTGGATGATCAGCGCGTCCACGCCGGCGTCGTACAGCTGCCAGGCGAGCTTGCGCGCGGGTTCGAGTTCGTCGTCGCGCAGGATGGTGTTCATGGTCACGAACACGCGGCTGCCGAAGCGGTGGGCGTGCCTGGTGACGCGGGCGATGTCCTGCACCCGGTTGTCGGCGCTGGTGCGCGCGCCAAACGATGGCCCGCCGATGTAGATCGCATCGGCGCCGTGGTTCACCGCTTCGATGCCGATGTCGGCGTCACGGGCGGGCGAGAGGAGTTCGATCTGGTGGGGCAGCATGGCGTGGGTGGAGCGTGCAGAATCGGGCCAGGAAAAACAGCCCGTTATTGTCCCGGAGAACGCCCATGTCCCCAAGCCCTGCAGCAACTTCGGCCGCTATCGTGCTCGTGCACGGGGCCTGGCACGGCGCCTGGTGCTGGCGCAGGCTCCTGCCCCTGCTGCGAGGCGCCGGCGTGCAGGCGCACGCCGTGACGCTTACCGGCGTGGGCGAGCGCGCCCACCTGCTCAGCCCTTCGGTCGACCTGCACACGCACATCCAGGATGTGGTGGGCCTGATCGAGGCCGAGGAGCTGCAGCGCGTGGTGCTGGTGGGGCACAGCTACGCCGGCATGGTGGTCACGGGCGTGGCCGACCGCCTGCAGCGCGCACACCCCGGCACCCTGGCCCATCTGGTGTACCTGGATGCTTCGGTACCCAGACCGGGCGAGAGCTGGAGCAGCCCGCACCCTGAAGCCACCCGGCAAGGGCGCATCGAGGCGGCGCAGCTTAGCGGTGGCCTGAGCTTTCCGCCGCCCGATGCCGAGGTTTTCGGTCTCGAAGGGGCCGACCGCGAATGGGTGAACCGCCGCCAGACCCCGCAGCCTTTCAGCGTGTACCAGCAGGTGCTGGACTTCGATGCGGCGCGCGTGGCCGCGGTGCCTCGCAGCTTCATCGACTGCACCTCGCCCGCGCTGGCCACCATTGCCCCCTCGCGTCAGCGCGTGCGCAGCGAGCCCGGCTGGCAGGTGATGGAGCTGGCCACCGGGCACGACCCCATGGTCAGCGAACCGCAGGCCTTGGCCGACTTGTTGCTGGGCATTCATGGCCAGCTGGCCTGAAACGGGATTGCACATGCCGCAGCGCCTGGACCGCATCGACCTGCTGCGCGCCGCCGCCATGCTGTGGATGACGGCCTACCACCTGTGTTTCGACCTCGACTTCTTTGGCTTCATCGACGCAGATTTCTACCGCGACCCGTTCTGGACCTGGCAGCGCACCGCGATCGTGAGCCTGTTCCTGTTCACCGCCGGGCTTTCTCAGGCGGTGGCGGTGCAACAGGGCCAGAGCTGGGCGCGCTTCTGGCGGCGCTGGCTGCAGGTGGCCGGTGCTGCGGTGCTGGTCACGGCCGGTTCGGTGCTGATGTTTCCAAACAGCTTTATCTATTTCGGCGTGCTCCACGGTATCGCGGTGATGCTGATCGTGGTGCGCGCCACCGCTGGCTGGGGCGCGTGGCTGTGGGTGCTGGGTGGGGTGGTCGTGGGCCTGAAGTTCGCCGCGCCGCACGCCATCGCCGCCTGGCCCGCGCTGGAGGTGTTCAACGGCCCGGCACTCAACTGGCTGGGCCTGATCAGCCGCAAGCCCATCACCGAAGACTACGTGCCGCTCGTGCCATGGTTGGGTGTGATGTGGTGGGGCATGGCGGCAGGGCAGTGGGCGTTGCGGCGCCAGCCTGCGTGGCTGGGTGCCGCACTCGGCAAGGCCACCGGGCTGCGCCGCGCGGGGGTGACCCTGGGCCGCTGGAGCCTCACTTACTACCTGCTGCACCAGCCGGTGCTGATCGGGCTGGTCTGGCTGCTGGTGCAGATGCGCTGAGCCGGAACGAAAAAAAAGCGCGGGCCTGCCGCGCTTTTTTTGTGAAGGCCTGGCGCCTTACTGGATCTTGGCTTTTTCGCGCAGCGACTTCTGGAATTCGGCCAGCTTTTGCTGCTGCATCTGCTGCTCGATCTGCGGCTTGATGTCTTCCAGCTTGGGCAGCTCGGCGCTGCGCACGTCGTCGACACGGATGATGTGCCAGCCAAACTGGGTCTTCACCGGCTCTTGCGTCATCTGGCCCTTTTCGAGCTTGACCATCGCTTCCGAGAATTCGGGCACGTAGCTCGCGGCCGCAGCCCAGTCCAGGTCGCCACCGTTGGCACCGGACCCAGGGTCCTTCGACTGCTTCTTGGCGATCTCTTCGAACTTGCCGCCCTTCTTGAGGCTGGCGATGATCGCCTTGGCTTCGTCTTCCTGCTCCACCAGGATGTGGCGGGCGCGGTATTCCTTGCCCCCGTTGGCCGCCACGAACTTGTCGTACTCGGCCTTGACGTCGGCGGCGGTGACCGGATTCTTCTTCTGGTAGTCCGCAAACAGGGCGCGAATCATGATGGTCTGGCGGGCCAGTTCCATCTGGTTCTTGTAGTCCTCGGTGGCGGCAATGCCGCGCTTCTGCGCTTCCTGCATGAAGATTTCGCGCAGCACCACTTCTTCCTTGAGCTGGGCCCGCACGTTGTCGTCCACCGGACGGCCCGAGGCCGCAATCTGCTGCTCCAGCACCGCCAGACGGGCGGACGGGACGGCCTTGCCGTTGACGATGGCCACGTTCTGGGCGAGGGCCCAGGGGGCGGCCGTGATGAGCGCTGCAGCGGTGAGGGCCGACAGGGAAAGTTTCATGGTGTTCCTTGGGATGAAAAAAGGTTGGAGCCGCCGCCAGGGGCAGGGTTTCAGCAAACAGGTATCAGAACGTAGCGGCTGAATCGGGGGTGGGGAGGGCCTTCAGGCCTTGATTTCGATGGCCAGGGCGTGCATCCCTGCCTCGGTGAATTTTTGCAGCGCATCATACACAAGGCGATGCTGCGCAACCCTTGTGCGCCCGGTGAATGCCGGGCCGCCAATGCGCACCCGAAAGTGCGTGCCGTGGCCCAGCCCGTTGGCACCCGAATGGCCTGCATGGGCCGCGCTTTCGTCGATCACCTCGAGCAGCGTTGGCGCCAGCGCTTCGCGCAGGCGCGCCTCGATGGCGTTGGCGGTGGGCATCACTGTGGCGTCGCTCATGGCTGTTTGCCCGCCGTGTCGTCTTTCATGTAGCGCGCGATGTACAGCCCCTGGCCCACGATGAAGATCACCGGGAACACGTAGCCCCACAGCTTGAAGTTCACCCAGTCTTCGGTGGAGTAGTAGGCCGCCACATAGGCATTGATGCCCGCCATGAAGAGGAAGTAGCCCACCCACGCGGCCGTGAGTCTTGCCCAAACGGGTTCAGGCAGCGTGAGCTGGCTGCCCAGCAGGATTTGCAGGAAGTTCTTCTTCCAGATCCACAGCGCTGCGGCCAGCACGATGGCCATGCTCGCGTACAGCACGGTGGGCTTCCACTTGATGAAGCGCTCATCTTGCAGGAACAGGGTGAGGGCACCAAACACCAGCACCAGCACCAGCGTGACCTTGTGCAGCGTTTGCAGCTTGCGGTCCATCGCGTAAATGATGCCGGTCTGCACCACGGTGGCGGCCATCAGCACAGCGGTAGCGGTGTAGATGTCGGCCATCTTGTAGGCCACCACAAACAGGGCAATGGGAAAGAAGTCAATGAGAAAACGCATGGGCGGATTATCGGCCTTGGGCCGGCAGCTGACTTAAGCGGGGCTTTGGTGCCCCTGCGGAACTTGCGGGGCTGCAAGAGGCTCCCTATCGTGTGATCCTTTTCGATTCATCTTCACAGGAGCCCGCCGCGCATGTCCCCTCAAGAGCAACAGTCCATTCTTTCCATTGCCTTGCTGGCCGCGTTTGCCGATGGCAACAAGGCCGACAGCGAGCGTGAATCCATTCGCCAGCTGGCCCAGTCCCTCGGGTCGGCAGGTGGCAGCGCCGATCTGGCACGGCTGTACCAGGACGTGCTGCTCAAGCGGGTGTCGCTGGCCGATGCGGTGGGCGGCTTGCAAGATGCCGGTCAGCGCCAGCTGGCTTACGAAATGGCGGTGTGCGTGTGCGATGCGGACGGGCGGCAGAGCCCGCCCGAAGTGGCCTTTCTGGCGGACCTGAAAGCCCGGCTGCAGCTGGACGCGGGTGAGGCGGCGGCCTTTGAGCGGGAAGCCGACGCCGTGCTGGACGCCGCCGACAAGGCCGTGCCGGTGGCGGTGAGCGCGGCTGCCGCAGCCCCTGTGGTGGCCGCCACCGTGACACCAGGAGCCGACCTGGACAAGTCCATCCTGAACTATTCGCTGCTCAACGGAGCGCTGGAGTTGCTGCCGCAATCCTGGGCGTCGATGGCCATCATTCCCTTGCAGGTGAAGATGGTCTATGCCATCGGCAAGGCGCATGGCGTCGAGCTGGACCAGGGCCACATCCGCGAGTTCATTGCTGCGGTGGGTGTGGGCCTGACCTCGCAGTACCTGGAGCAGTTCGGGCGCAAGCTGCTGGGCGGCTTGCTGGGCAAGGCGGCCGGGCGCACCGTGGGGCGCATCGGCGGTGCGGCCACCGGCATGGCGTTTTCGTTTGCCACCACCTATGCCCTGGGCCAGGTGGCCAAGCGGTACTACGGCGGCGGCCGGGTAATGAGCACGGCCTTGCTCAAGCAGACCTTCCAGGACTTGCTGGGCCCGGCCAAACAGATGCAGTCGCAGTACCTGCCGCAGATCCAGCAGAAGGCCGCCACGCTGGATGCCGGGCAGGTCATGCAAATGGTGCGCGGCGGGGTCTGAAAGAGCACCACGCGACCGCCCGGGCCTGGGCGTGCGGCTGAAGCAAGAGCACCCGGCGACGCGACACAGCCGGTTGCGCGGGTGCCCTGGTCAGGCCGCGTCCGCGGTCTCGGGGTGTGCGGCCATGGCCTCGGCGGCAATGGTCAGCGAGCGCAGGCGCAGCGCGGGGTCGAACAGATCGCTCACGATCATGAATTCGTCGGCCTGGGTCACCTGGGCCAGTTGCTGCAGCCCTTCGCGCACGGTGTCGGGCCCGCCGATCACCGCAGCGGCCAGAAAGTCGGCGATGGCGGACTGCTCCTGCGGGTGCAGGCGCTGCATGAAGCCCTGCACGGGCGGAGGCAGCTGGCCGCGCTTGCCCGTGAGGATGCCCAGCACGCGCTGGTAAGTGCTGCTGGCCAGGAATTCGGCTTCTTCGTCGGTGGGAGCGGCGATCAACGGCACACCGACGATGGCGTAGGGCTCGGCCAGCGTGGCCGAGGGCTGGAAGTGCGTGCGGTACACGTCCAGCGCCTGCAGCAGCAGCCGGGGCGCGAAGTGGGACGCGAAGGCGTAGGGGAGGCCGCGCTCGGCCGCCAGCCGCGCTGAAAACAGGCTGGACCCCAGCAGCCAGATGGGCACATTGGTGCCCGCGCCGGGGTTGGCAATCAGACGCTGGCCGGGCGTGGCGGGGCCCAGCAGGTGCTGGAGTTCGGCCACGTCGCGCGGAAAGTCCGCTTCGGTCTCGACGCGGTCGCGCCGCAGGGCGCGCATGGTGTGCGGATCGGTGCCGGGTGCACGGCCCAGGCCCAGGTCGATGCGCCCGGGGTAGAGCTCAGCCAGCGTGCCGAAGGCCTCGGCCACCACCAGCGGCGCATGGTTGGGCAGCATCACGCCGCCCGAGCCCACGCGAATGCGCTTCGTACCGCCTGCAATGTGGCCCACCAGCACGGCCGTGGCCGAACAGGCGATGCCGCTCATGTTGTGGTGCTCGGCCAACCAGTAGCGCGTGAAGCCGAGCGACTCGGCGTGTTGCGCCGTGCGCAGGGCCAGGGCCAGGGCGTCGGCCACGGTGCCGCCTTCGCGCACGGCCACCAGGTCGAGCATGGAGAGACGAATGTCTTTGAGGTCTTTCATGGGCATCAGGCGGGCAGGAAGCCCTCTACGGACAGGTAACGTTCGCCGGTGTCGTAATTGAAGCCCAGCACCACGGCGTCGGCGGCCAGCTCGGGGAGCTTCTGCGCAATGGCAGCCAGCGTGGCCCCGGACGAGATGCCCACCAGCATGCCTTCCTCGCGCGCCGAGCGCCGCGCCATTTCGCGCGCGGCTTCGGCGTCGACCTGGATGACGCCGTCGAGCAGGCTCATGTCGAGGTTGTTGGGGATGAAGCCCGCGCCAATGCCCTGGATGGGGTGGGGCGAGGGCGCGCCGCCGGAGATCACGGGCGAGGCCGCAGGCTCCACGGCGAACACCTTGAGCTGGGGCCAGCGCGCCTTGAGGACGCGCGCCACGCCGGTGATGTGGCCGCCGGTGCCCACGCCCGTGATGATCGCGTCGATGCCCTCGGGGAAGTCGGCGGCGATTTCTTCGGCGGTGGTGCGCACGTGCACGTCCACGTTGGCCGGGTTGTTGAACTGCTGCGGCATCCAGGCGCCGGGCGTGCTGGCCACGATCTCTTCGGCGCGCGCAATGGAGCCTTTCATGCCCTTTTCGCGCGGCGTGAGATCGAAGCTCGCGCCGTAGGCGAGCATGAGGCGGCGGCGTTCCACCGACATGCTGTCGGGCATGACGAGGATGAGTTTGTAGCCCTTGACGGCCGCCACCATGGCCAGACCAATGCCGGTGTTACCCGAAGTGGGCTCCACGATGGTGCCGCCGGGCTGCAGCGCGCCGGAGCGTTCTGCGTCTTCCACCATCGCCAGGGCGATGCGGTCCTTGATGGAGCCGCCGGGGTTGCTGCGCTCGGACTTGATCCACACCTGCTGGCTCGCGCCTGCAAACAGCCGCTGCATGCGCACGTGTGGCGTGCGGCCGATGGTCTCGAGGATGCTGCTGGCTTTCATGGCGTGTCCTTGGGGGGTTGGTGCTCCAGAGAGGCGGAGTTCATGCAATAGCGCAGGCCCGTGGGCGTGGGGCCGTCTTCAAACACATGGCCCAGGTGGGCGCCGCACTGGCTGCACACGGTTTCCACACGCACCATGCCGTGGCTGCGGTCGGTGATCTCGGTGATGGCGCCGGGCACAGCCTGCGAGAAGCTGGGCCATCCGCAACCGGCGTCGAACTTGGTGTGCGCGTCAAACAAGGTGTTGCCGCAGCAGATGCAGTGGTAGCTGCCGTCGGCCCAGACCTGCTCGTACTTGCCGGTGTAGGGGCGCTCGGTGTGGGCGTGGCGCGTCACGTCGAAGGCGCGCGGCTCAGCCCCTTTGGCTGCCAGCACATCGCGCCATTCGGCTTCGGTTTTCTGGATGGGAAAGCTCATGGGATCTCCTTGAAAAGGCACCGGCCGGCGTGCGGCTGGTGCTTCATGACGAACAGCTGATTTCGATCTGGCTGGCCCACGCGGGCGGGAAAGCGGCCAGGTCTTCCTGTCCGGCGACTTCTTCAAATGGGTGCTCCAGCGCACTTTGCAACCGCGCAACTTCACTGAAATCGCCTTGCCGGGCACGCTGGATGGCGACTTCGCCCAGGTGGTTGCGCAGCACCACGTTCGGGTTGGTGCGCAGCATCTGTGCCTGCGTGGCCTCGGCATTGAAGCCGGGTTGCGTGCTCAGGCGTTCGCGCCAGCGCAGCGCCCAGGCGTCAAAAGCCTCGCGCTGCAGGAACAGGTCGCGCACGGGTTCGAGTGCTCCATCCACTGCGCGGCTCAGGCGGCGCCAGAAGATGGTGAAGTCCACCGCGTCGGCCGCGAGCAACTTCATCAAGGACTCGGTCAGCTCGGCGTCGCCCGCCTGCACCTGCGCCAGACCGAGCTTGGCGTTCATGCGCCGCTGCAGCGCGGCCGGCATGAGGGCCTTGTAGGGCTCCAGGGCGTCCAGCGCCTGTTGCTGGTCGTCCATGAGCGGCAGCAGCGCCTGGCCCAGCGCGAACAGGTTCCAGTAGGAGATGTTGGGCTGGCGGTTGTATGCATACCGCCCGCCGGTGTCGCTGTGGTTGCAGATGTGGCCGGGGTTGAAGGCGTCGAGGAACTGAAACGGGCCGTAGTCGATGGTCAGGCCCAGGATGCTCATGTTGTCGGTGTTCATCACCCCGTGGCAAAAGCCCACGGCCTGCCACTGCGCCACCATCTCGGCGGTGCGCGCGCTCACGGCTTCGAGCAGCGCGGCGAAGGGGTTACCGGGCGCTTCGCGGCACGCCGGGTAGTGGCGGTCGATCACGAAGTCGGCCAGGACGCGCAGTTCGTCGTGCAGGCCATGGTGGGAGAAGTGCTCGAAATGCCCGAAGCGGATGAAGCTGGGCGCCACGCGCGTGACCACCGCAGCGGTTTCGATTTCTTCGCGGCGCACCGGCCCGGGCGAACCCGTGACGCACAAAGCCCGGCTGGTGGGGATGCCCAGCGCGTGCATGGCTTCGCTGCACAGAAATTCGCGGATGGAGCTGCGCAGCACGGCGCGCCCGTCGCCCATGCGGGAGTAAGGCGTGAGGCCCGCGCCTTTGAGCTGCACCTCTTGCGGGCCGTTGGCCGTGTCCACCTCGCCCAGCAGGATGGCGCGGCCATCGCCCAGCTGCCCGGCCCAGTGGCCAAATTGGTGGCCGCTGTACACGCTGGCCAGCGGCTGCGTGCCCGCAATGGCCAGGTTGCCGGTGAAGGCGTCAAGCGCGGCGGGGGAAGCCAGCCACGCGCGGTCCAGGCCGAGCAGGTCGGCCACTGTGAGACTCGTGCCCACCCAGTGGGGTGAGGGCAGGGGCGTGGGCTGCAGCCGGGTGGAGAAGGCGTCGCCCAGGGTGGCGAAGCGGTTGTGCCATTTCAGGCCCAGGTCCAGGCCGGCGGCCATCTCGTCGAGCGGTCGATTCATGGGGGTATTGTCCCCGTCGGGGTCCAACATGACCAGGGACAGGGTCAATTCGGCGGGGGTGCGCGGGCGCTGTCCCGCAATGGACATGGCCGGCGCTCCCCCGGTGGAACCCCGGGGGGTTGGCGGATTTCAAACGGCTACGATGATCGCCACTTTTCACCCATCCACAGGAGACTCCCCATGCTGGGCCAAATGCAGAGCCAACCCCTTCTGATTTCCACGCTGATCGTGCACGCCGAGCGGCACCACGCCAGCGGAGAAATCGTGTCGCGCCGCGTGGAAGGCGACATCCACCGCAGCAACTGGGGGCAGATCGCCGTGCGTTCGCGCAAAGTGGCCAATGCGCTCAAGGGCATGAACCTGGCTTTCGGCGACCGCGTGGCCACGCTGGCCTGGAACGGCTACCGCCACCTGGAGCTGTACTTCGGCGTCAGCGGCACCGGCCACGTGCTGCACACCCTCAACCCGCGCCTGCACCCCGAGCAGCTCACCTGGATCGTGAACCACGCCGAAGACAAGGTGGTCTGCTTCGACATGACCTTCCTTCCGCTGGTCAAGGCGGTGGCCGCCAAGTGCCCCACGGTCAAGCACTGGATCGCGCTGTGCGACGCCGACAAGCTGCCCGCCGACAGCGGCCTGCCGGGCCTGCAGAGCTACGAGGCCTGGATCGCGGACCAGTCCGACACCTACCACTGGCCCACCTTTGACGAGAACTCGGCCTCCAGCATGTGCTACACGAGCGGCACCACCGGCAACCCCAAGGCCGCGCTGTATTCGCACCGCTCCACCATCCTGCACGCCTTCACCGCGGCTTTGCCCGACGCCCTCAGCCTGAGCGCGCGCGACAGCGTGCTGCCGGTGGTGCCCATGTTCCACGTCAATGCCTGGGGCCTGCCGTATTCGGCCGCCGCCACGGGCTGCAAGCTGGTGTTCCCCGGCCCGGCGATGGACGGCAAGTCGATCTACGAGCTGCTGGAAACCGAAAAGGTAACGATGGCCGCCGGCGTGCCCACCGTGTGGCAGATGCTGCTGGGCCACCTGCAGGCCAACAACCTGAAGTTCAGCACGCTCAAGAGCACCGTGATCGGCGGCTCGGCCTGCCCGCCGGCCATGATGAAAGCCTTCAACGACCAGTACGGCGTGGCGGTGATCCACGCCTGGGGCATGACCGAGATGTCGCCGCTCGGTACCGTGTGCTCGTTGAAAAACGCGCAGATGGCCTTGCCGCCCGAAGAGCAGCACAAGGTGCTGCTCAAGCAGGGCCGCGCGGTGTACGGCGTGGACATGAAGATCGTGGACGACGCCGGCGAGGAACTGCCCTGGGACGGCAAGCGCTACGGCGACCTGCTGGTGCGCGGCCCCTGGATCATTGCCAGCTACTTCAAGGGCGAGGGCGGTGACCCGCTGCGCTACGACGCGCAGGGCCAGGGCTGGTTCCCCACCGGTGACGTGGCCACCATCGACCCCGACGGATTCATGCAGATCACCGACCGCAGCAAGGACGTGATCAAGTCCGGTGGCGAATGGATCAGCTCGATCGATGTGGAAAACATCGCCATGGCCCACCCGGCCGTGGCCATGGCCGCTTGCGTGGGCATGAAGCACCCCAAATGGGATGAGCGCCCGATCGTGGTGGTGGTGAAGAAGCCCGGCGCCGAGGTGACGCGCGACGAACTGCTGGCGTTCTACGAAGGCAAGACGGCGAAATGGCAGATCCCGGATGACGTGGTCTTTGTCGACGCCATTCCGCTGGGCGCCACCGGCAAGATGCAGAAGATGACCTTGCGCGAGCAGCTCAAGGGTTACGTGTTGCCCGGGGTCTGAACGCACCATCAGGCGGCACCTTGTCGCCTGCGTGATAGAGGCCCGGGCAATCCCCTACGTTGCACCGCACCAGATGCCCTTACGCTGCGCTTATTCGATTCGTCAACAAGGAGACATAGGTATGAAGCTGACCGTGAAGATGATCGCAGGCGCCGCCATGCTGGTGGCCGCTGGTGCCACGTTTGCCCAGGCAGGCGAGACCGTGAAGATGATCCGCATCGACCCCCTGACCGGCCTGCTCGGTCCGGTGGGCGTGAGCCAGATCAAGGGTTACCAGTTCTTCGCCGAGAAGTTCAGCGGCAAGGGCAACCCGGCCGGCGTGAAGTTCGAGGTCACGCCCATCGACAACAAGCTCAGCCCGGCCGAAAGCCTGAACGCGCTGAAGGCCGCCATTGACCAGGGTGCCCGTTACATCATTCAGGGCAATGGTTCGTCGGTGGCGCTGGCGCTGTCTGACGCGATCGAAAAGCACAACGCGCGCAACCCCGGCAAAGAGGTGATGTACCTCAACGACTCGGCCGTGGACCCCGACCTCACCAACAGCAAGTGCAGCTACTGGCACTTCCGCTTTGACGCCGACACCTCCATGAAGATGGAGGCGATGGCCAGCTTCATCGCCACCCAGCCCGACATCAAGAAGGTGTACTTCCTGAACCAGAACTACTCGCACGGCCACCAGGTCGTGAAGTTCGGCAAGGAAGCCCTGGGTCGCAAGCGCCCGGACATCCAGGTGGTGGGCGAAGACCTTCACCCGCTGGCCCAGACGCGTGACTTCGCACCCTACATCGCCAAGATCAAGGCCTCTGGCGCCGACACCGTGATCACCGGCAACTGGGGTTCCGACCTGTCGCTGCTGGTGAAGGCCGCCAACGAAAACGGCTACACCGGCAAGTTCTTCACCTACTACGCCGGCGTCACCGGCACCCCGTCTGCGCTGGGCACCAACGGCGCCGGCCGTGTCTACCAGATTGCCTACAACCACTACAACATGGGTGGCCAGATGGACAAGTGGATGAAGGAGTTCAACGAGAAGTACAACGACGACTTCTACACCGGCTCGACCATCCGCATTTTTGAAATGCTTGGCGCGGCCATGGCCAAGGCCAAGTCCACCGACCCGGTGAAGGTGGCAGCCGCCATGGAAGGCCTGACGGTCAAGAGCTTTAACGGCGAAGTGCAGATGCGCAAGACCGACCACCAGCTGCAGCAGCCGCTGTACATGTCGGTGTGGCAGAAGGCCGATGCCAAGTACCCCTACAGCCCCGAGAAAACCGGCATGACGCTGGCACCGGTGGCGGAGTACCCGAACTACGTGTCCAGCACGCCCACCAGCTGCCAGATGAAGCGGCCGGGGTGAGGTAGCACCCCCCGCCGCGCTTCGCGCGACCCCCCACGGGGGGCGGCACTGGCGGCCCGGCAAAGCCGGTTCCGCTGTGCCTCTGGATGGGGCGAAGTGCGATGCAAGAGCCCGACACGGGGTGCCGTCTCGGGCTCTTTTACTTTCAACGATGAGGAAGGTCTGAGGGAATGGAGTTTTTCATCATCTCGATGCTGAACGGGCTGAGCTACGGGCTCTTGCTGTTCATGCTGAGCTCGGGGCTCACGCTGATCTTCAGCATGATGGGCGTGCTCAATTTCGCGCACGCCAGCTTCTACATGCTGGGTGCTTATGTGGGCTACACGGTGGCGCAGTTCGTTGGCTTCTGGCCCGCGCTGCTGATTGCGCCCCTCGTCGTGGGTGCCTTCGGCGCGCTGTTTGAGCGCCAGTGCCTGCGCAAGGTGCACAAGTACGGGCACGTGCCCGAGCTGCTGGTGACCTTCGGCCTGTCGTACGTCATCGTCGAGCTGGTGCAGCTCATCTGGGGCCGCATCGCTGTGGAGTTCCGCCCACCCACCGAGCTGCAAGGCCCGGCGTTCACGCTCATCAACCATTCCCTGGAAGGCCTTCGCCTGGTCTGGGGTGCTGCGGCGCCCGAGATGTGCAGCGCGGCCGACGCGGCCGTGCGCGTGGTGTGCTCGCCGTTCCCGGCCACACGCGGCTTCATGATGCTGGTGGCGGTGATCATGCTGGCCTCGGTGTGGCTGCTGCTCACGCGCACCCGCATCGGGCTGGTGATCCAGGCTGCGCTGACGCACCCTGAAGCGGTGGAGTCGCTCGGCCACAACGTGCCGCGCGTGTTCATGCTGGTGTTTGGCGCCGGCTCTGCGCTCGCCGGCCTGGCCGGTGTCATTGGTGGCAGCACCTTCCTGACCGAGCCGGCCATGGCCGCCACGGTGGGCTCGGTGATCTTCGTGGTGGTGGTGGTCGGTGGCATGGGCTCGCTCTCGGGCGCGTTCGTGGCCTCGCTGCTCATCGGCGTGATCCAGACCTTTGCGGTGGCCTTCGAGTACTCGCTGCTCACGCTGGCCCAGCAGATCGGCCTGCCGCTGTCCGATGCGGTGGCCAACAACTCTTACGTCAAGCTCACGCTGTCCCAGGTCGCGCCCATCCTGCCGTACCTGTTCCTCGTGCTGATCCTGATCTTCCGCCCGCGTGGCCTGCTCGGAAAGCGGGAGGGCTGATCCATGGCAACCCAACATTACGCATTCAAACCGCTCAACGTCGGGCGCTGGCTGACCTGGGGCCTGTTCGCGCTGCTGCTCATCGTGGCGCCGCGCATCTTCACCAGTGGCCTGGCCATGACCGTGCTGTCCCAAATGGGCATCGCGATCATTGCCTGCCTGTCCTACAACATCCTGCTGGGGCAGGGCGGCATGCTCAGCTTCGGGCACGCGGTCTACACCGGTCTGGGCTCGTTCCTGGCGATCCATGCACTCAACAGCGTGAGCGCCGGCAGCCTGCCGTTGCCCGTGTCGCTGGTGCCCGTCGTGGGTGGCCTGGCGGGTGTGGGCTTTGCCGTGCTGTTTGGCTACGTCACCACGCGCAAGTCGGGCACAACCTTCGCCATGATCACGCTGGGCCTGGGTGAACTCGTGTTCGCCCTCTCGCTGATGATTCCCGAGTTCTTCGGCGGCGAAGGTGGTGTTTCCGGCGACCGCATGGTGGGCAAGCCTTTCATGGGCATCACCTTCGGGCCGCAGGTGCAGGTGTATTACCTCATTGCGGTCTACACCTTCATCTCGGTGGCGCTCATGTTTGCCTTCACGCGCACGCCGCTGGGCCGCATGCTCAACGCCGTGCGCGACAACCCCGAGCGCGTGGAGTTCGTGGGCTACGACACGCAGCGCGTGCGCTACATCGCGTTCATCATCGCCGGCTTCTTTGCAGGCATTTCCGGCGGCCTGGGCGCGCTGAACTTCGAGATCGTCACCGCCGAGGTGGTGGGCGCGGCGCGCTCCGGTGCCTACCTGCTGTTCACCTTCCTGGGCGGCGCCACCTTCTTCTTCGGTCCCATCATTGGTGGTGTGCTGATGGTGCTGGCCTTTGTGCTGCTCTCGGAGTTCACCAAGGCCTGGTTGCTGTACCTGGGCCTGATCTTCCTGTTCATGGTGATGTATGCCCCCGGCGGCATTGCCAGCCTGATCATGATGAACCTGCGCGTGGCCGCCTTCGGCCGCTTGCGCGAGCTGTGGGTGAGCTACCTGGCGCTGGCCGGCACGGCCATGGTGATGCTGCTGGGCGCGGGCGCCATGATCGAAATGGTCTACCACCTGCAGCTGAATACCACCCTCGGCTCCGAGCTGCGTTTCCTGGGGATTCCGCTGGACGCCCATGGTGTGGACAGCTGGGTGGGCGCCGCTCTGGTGGCGCTTACGGGCCTGGGCCTTTTCGAGCTCACGCGCCGCACCTTCCTGCGCGAGTGGGGAGCCATCCAGGAAGACATCGAGAAAGAAATCAAGCGGAGAGAGGCGCTGTGAGCATGAACGCACCATCGACCTATGCGCTGGAACTCAAGGACCTGCGCAAGAGCTTCGGCAAGACCGAGATCATCCGGGGCGTGAACCTGGCCGTGAACGCGGGCGAACGCGTGGGCATCATCGGCCCCAACGGCGCCGGCAAGTCCACGCTGTTCAACCTCATCAGCGGGCGCTTTGCGCCCACCAGTGGGGAAGTGCTGCTCAATGGGCAGCGCATTGATGGCAAGAAGCCCTTCGAGATCAACCGCGCCGGCCTTTCGCGCAGCTTCCAGATCACCAACATCTTCCCCAAGCTGAGCGTGTTCGAGAACCTGCGCTGCGGCGTGCTCTGGAGCCTGGGCTACAAGTACACGTTCCTGAAGTTCCTGGCCGATCTGGACGACGCCAACGAGCGCGCCGAACAGCTGATGGAAATGATCAAGCTCGACCGCAAGCGCGACGTGCTGGCCATGAACCTCACCTACGCGGAACAGCGTGCCCTGGAGATCGGCATCACCATCGCCGGCGGTGCCAGCGTGATCCTGCTCGACGAGCCCACGGCCGGCATGAGCAAGAGCGAAACCAGCCGCTTCATCAGCCTGATCAAGGAAGTCACGGTGGGCAAGACGCTGCTGACCGTGGAGCACGACATGGGTGTGGTGTTCGGCCTGGCCGACCGCATTGCGGTGGTGGTGTATGGCGAAGTGCTGGCCTTCGACACCCCGGCAGAGGTTCGCGCCAACCAGCGCGTGCAGGAGGCCTACCTGGGCTCGCACGTGGCAGACACCCAGG
This sequence comes from Synechococcus sp. UW140, assembly GCA_943371335.1. GTDB lineage: Bacteria > Pseudomonadota > Gammaproteobacteria > Burkholderiales > Burkholderiaceae_C > Hydrogenophaga. The sequence goes on from CALRUK020000006.1 coordinate 32,213, forward strand.
GAGCGGCCGCATGAGCCCCCACGTTTGCGGCCTTGCCGCTGCACTGCCCCCCACGGGGGCTCGGCCCTCCTTGGGGCGGCCCTGCGGAGTACCGACATGCTAAAGATTGAAAACCTTCACGCTTATTACGGCAAAAGCCACGTCCTGCATGGCGTGAGCTTCGACGTGCAACCCGGTGAAATCGTGGCGCTGCTCGGGCGCAACGGCTCCGGGCGTTCAACCACCGCCAAGGCCGTCATGGGCCTTGTCGATTGCCAGGGCAGCATCCACTGGAAGGGGCAGCAGATCATGGGCAAGAAGGCCTATGAGGTGGCCCACCTCGGCCTGGGCTATGTGCCTGAAAACCGCGACATCTTCCCCACGCTGACCGTGCAACAGAACCTCATGCTCGGCCAGAAGGGCAGCGGCAAAGGCTCGCGCTGGAGCTTCGACGACATGTACGGCATGTTCCCGCGGCTGAAAGAGCGGCAGCACACCGAGGCCGGTGTGCTCTCGGGTGGCGAGCAGCAAATGCTCACGCTGTGCCGCACGCTCATGGGCGACCCGGACCTGATCATCATCGACGAGCCCACCGAAGGCCTCGCGCCCAAGATCGTGGAGCTGGTGGGCCAGTACCTGCAGACGCTCAAGAGCCGGGGGGTGTCGGTGCTGCTGATCGAGCAGAAGCTGACCATTGCCATGGCGATCTCTGACCGTGCGCTGGTGATGGGGCACGGCAGCATCGTGTTCCAGGGCACGCCGGAGAGCCTGCGGGCCGACCCTTACACGCGCAAGGAGTGGCTGGAGGTTTAGATGTGGCCCCCACGCTCCGCCGCTTCGCGGGTCGCTGCCCCCCGAGGGGGCTTTCCCGGCTTGGGGCGGCCCGGCGCCGGCAACTGCCCCCCGCGCCGCCTGCGGCGTCACCCCCCACTGGGGGGCGATGCCTCGGGCCGGCGTAGCCGGACCCTTGGCATCCTGGATAGGACACGCCCGCCGAGTGGGGGCTTTGGTTCAATTGGCTTCCGCTTGAGACAAGCCGGCGACACCCGGGTCTTGCGGCGCCGCACAATGTTTCTAGAATCGAACGGTCGTTCTTTTTAGCGAAGAGCGTCACAGTCAACGCCCTCAGGCCCTGCCTGACACAACGAAGGAGCTTTCATGACCGCTGAGTACAAGGTCCACGGCGATGTGGCCGTCATCACGATGAACAACCCGCCGGTCAACGGCCTGGGTTTGTCCACACGGCAGGGCATCACCGATGGCCTGGCGAAGGCGGAAGCGGATCCTGCCGTCAAGGCGATCGTGCTCACTGGCGCCGGCAAGGCGTTCTCCGGCGGCGCCGACATCCGTGAATTCGGTTCACCCAAAGCGCTGGCCGAGCCCAACCTGTTGTCGGTGATCCTGGCGGTGGAAAACGCGTCCAAGCCGGTGGTGGCCGCCATGCACTCGGTGGCCATGGGGGGCGGCCTGGAGCTGGCCCTGGGTTGCCACTACCGCATTGCCGCGCCCGGCACCAACGTGGCGCTGCCCGAAGTCAAGCTCGGTCTCATTCCCGGCGCAGGCGGCACGCAGCGCCTGCCGCGCGCCCTGGGCGTGGAGCCCGCGCTGAACATGATCGTCAGCGGTGAGCCCGTCAAGAGCGAAATGCTCGCGCAGGTGCCCGGCCAGATGCTGTTCAACAAGCTGTCGGCCTCGACCGAGAGCCTGGCGGAAGAGGCCCTGGCCCTGGCCCGCGAAATGGCGGCCAAGCACGCCGACGGCAGTGCGCTGCCCAAGGTGCGCAACCTGCCTTGCAAGCACCCGCTGGGCGACGCTTACTTCCAGTTCGCGCGCAACATGGTCAAGGGCATGAGCAAGAACTTCCCGGCACCCGCCAAGTGCGTGGACGCCGTGGAAGCCGCGACCAAGAAGAAGTTCGACGACGGCATGGTGTTCGAGCGCGACATCTTCATCAACCTGATGTGGACGCCCGAGTGCCGTGCGCTGCGCCACCTGTTCACCGCCGAGCGCGCCGCCAGCAAGATTCCCGACGTGCCGGAAGACACCCCCAAGCGCGAGATCGCGTCGGTGGCCGTCATTGGCGCGGGCACCATGGGCGGCGGCATTTCCATGAACTTCCTCAACGCCGGCATCCCCGTGAAGATGCTGGAAATGAAGCAGGAAGCGCTGGACCGTGGCGTGGCCACCATCCGCAAGAACTACGAAGCGCAGGTGAAGAAGGGCAAGCTCAAGCAGGACAAGTACGAGCAGCGCATGAGCCTGCTGTCGACCACGCTGAGCTACGACGACATCGGCTCGGCCGACCTCGTCATCGAAGCCGTGTTCGAAGAGATCGGCGTGAAGGAAAAGGTGTTCAAGGAACTGGACCGCGTGATGAAGCCCGGTGCCATCCTCGCGTCCAACACCTCCACGCTGGACGTGAACGCCATCGCCCACTTCACCCAGCGCCCGCAGGACGTGGTGGGCCTGCACTTCTTCAGCCCGGCCAACGTGATGAAGCTGCTCGAAGTGGTGCGAGGCGAGAAGACCGCCAAGGACGTCATGGCCACCGTGATGACCGTGGCCAAGAAGATCAAGAAGACCGCCGTGGTGTCTGGCGTGTGCGACGGCTTCATCGGCAACCGCATGATCGAGCAGTACGGCCGCCAGGGCGGCTTCCTGCTCGACGAGGGCTGCACGCCCGAGCAGGTCGACAAGGCCATGGAAAAGTTCGGCATGGCCATGGGCCCGTTCCGCATGGGCGACCTGGCCGGCAACGACATCGGCTGGGCGATTCGCAAGCGCCGCTACCAGGAAAAGCCGGACATGAAATACAGCAAGACCGCTGACTTGCTGTGCGAAAAAGGCCGCTTTGGCCAGAAGACCGGCGCCGGCTGGTACGACTACGTGCCGGGCAAGCGCGATGCGATCCCGAACGCCGAAGTGGTGAAGATGATCGAGGACCACCGAAAGGCCCTGGGCATCACCCCGCGCAAGATCTCTGACGAAGAGATCGTGCAGCGCCTGGTGTATGCGCTGGTGAACGAGGCCGCGCACATTCTGGAAGAGGGCATCGCCAACAAGGCCAGCGACATCGATGTGGTCTACATCTTTGGCTATGGCTTCCCTGCACACCGTGGCGGTCCGATGATTTACGCCGACACCGTGGGCCTGTTCAACGTGGTGCAGAGCATGAAGCGCTTTGCGAAGAACCCGCTGGACGACGCGAAGTTCTGGGAGCCGGCGCCGCTGTTGCAGCGTCTCGTGGCTGAAGGCAAGACCTTCAACTGATCGCACAGCACAAGACCGAACAGGAGAACCTTTCATGACCAACGCCGTCATCGTTTCCACCGCCCGCACCCCCCTGGCCAAGAGCTGGAAGGGCGCCTTCAACATGACCCACGGCGCCACCCTCGGCGGCCACGCGGTGCAGCACGCGGTCGCCCGCGCCGGCATCGACGGTGCCGAAGTGGACGACGTCATCATGGGCTGTGCCAACCCCGAAGGGGCCACTGGCGCCAACATCGCACGCCAGATCGCCTTGCGCGCCGGCCTGCCCATCACCACCTCGGGTGTCACCGTCAACCGCTTCTGCTCGTCCGGCCTGCAGACCATCGCCATGGCCGCGCAGCGGATCATTGCGGGCGAGGGCGACGTGTACGTGGCCGGTGGCGTGGAAAGCATTTCCTGCGTGCAGCAGGAGATGAACACCCACATGCTCGCCGACCCCTGGCTCGTGGCCAACAAGCCCGAGATCTACTGGAACATGCTGCAGACCGCCGAGCAGGTGGCCAAGCGCTACAACATCTCGCGCGACGCGATGGACGAATACGGTGCCGCCAGCCAGCAAAAGGCCACGGCCGCGCTGGAAGCCGGGCTGTTCAAGGCCGAGATCGCCCCGATCACCGTGACCGCCGGCGTGGCCGACAAGGTCATGGGCCTCACCACGAAGAAGGTGACGGTCGAAAACGACGAAGGCATCCGTGCCGGCACCACCAAGGAAGGCATCAGCGGCATCCGCCCGGCCATGCCCGGTGGCGTGATCTCGGCCGGCAATGCCAGCCAGTTCAGCGACGGCGGCGGCGCCTGCGTGCTGATGAACGAAACCCTGGCCGAGAAGCGCGGCCTGCAACCCCTGGGCCGATTCCTCGGCTTTGCCGTGGCCGGCTGCGAGCCCGATGAGATGGGCATTGGCCCCGTGTTCGCCATCCCGAAGGTGCTCGCGCGCCTGGGCCTGAAGATCGGTGACATCGACCTGTGGGAGCTCAACGAAGCGTTTGCCGTGCAGGTGCTCTACTGCCGCGACAAGCTGGGCATTCCGGGCGACCGCCTCAACGTGAACGGCGGCGCCATTGCCGTGGGCCACCCGTATGGCGTGTCGGGCCAGCGCCTGACCGGCCATGCGCTGATCGAAGGCAAGCGCCGTGGCGCGAAGAAGGTGGTCGTCACCATGTGCATCGGTGGCGGCATGGGCGCGGCCGGGGTTTTCGAAGTGTTGTGATCCCGCGCGCTGCGCGGGGCACAACACACCCCCCGCGCCGCTTCGCGTCACCCCCCGGAGGGGGGCAATGCCTGTGGACCGGCGAAGCCGGCTCCACGGCATTCTGGCCAGGCTTCCCCTCACGGACAGCCGGTCTTTCATGAAGGAAGAGGGTTCCATGTCATTGCGCCCCACAGTTGATTTCCTGCTTTACGACTGGCTCAACGCCCCTTCGCTCAACGAGCGCGAGCGGTTTGCAGACCACAGCCGCGAGACGTTTGACGCTGTGCTGGACACCTGCGAGCGCATTGCCCGCGAAAAGTACGCGCCGTTCAACCGCCTGGTGGACACGCAGGAGCCGCACTTCGATGGCGAAAAGGTGATCTTGCCGCAGGTCACGCACGACGCCCAGAAAGCCTATGCCGAGAGCGGCATGCTGAGCGCCGCGCAGGACTACGACGTGGGCGGCATGCAGCTGCCCTACACGGTGGAAGCGGCGGCCAACGCCTTCTTCGCCATGGCCTCGGTCAGCATTGGCAGCGGCATGCTCACCACCGGCAACGCCAATTTGTTGATGGTGCACGGCACCGAGTTGCAGAAGCAGGTGTTTGCGCTCAACGAGTTCGCCGGGCGTTTTTCAGGAACGATGTGCCTGTCGGAACCCCAAGCCGGCTCCAGCCTGAGCGACGTGGCCACACGCGCCGTGCCCGATGGCGCCGACTTCGCAGACGACCCGCTGGGCCCGCGCTACCGGCTCAAGGGCAACAAGATGTGGATCTCGGCGGGCGAGCACGAGCTCACCGAGAACATCATTCACCTGGTGCTGGCCAAGATTCCCGACGAGCAGGGCAAGCTGGTGCCGGGGACGCGCGGCATTTCGCTGTTCATCGTGCCCAAGAAGATGGTGGACACCGAGGGCCAGTTGACCGGCGAGCGCAACGACGTGGCGCTGGCGGGCCTCAACCACAAGTGCGGCTGGCGCGGCACCACCAACACCCTGTTGAACTTCGGCGAAGGCAAGTACCCCGTCAAGGGCGAAGCGGGCGCCGTGGGCTACCTCGTGGGGCAGGCGGGCAAGGGCCTGCACTGCATGTTCCACATGATGAACGAGGCCCGCATCGGCGTGGGCATGGCCGCCACCATGCTCGGCATGGCGGGCTACCACGCCAGCCTGGACTACGCGAAAAACCGCCCGCAAGGCCGGCCCATGGGGCCCGCCGGCAAAGACCCGGCGCAGCCACCGGTGCGCATCATCGAACACGCCGACGTCAAGCGCATGCTGCTGGCCCAGAAGTCGTATTGCGAAGGCGCGCTGGCGCTGGAGCTGTATTGCGCCCGTCTGGTGGACGAGCAGCACACCGCCGACGCCGCCACCGCCGATGACGCGCGCCTGCTGCTGGAGGTGCTCACGCCCATTGCCAAGAGCTGGCCGAGCGAGTGGTGCCTGGAAGCCAACAGCCTGGCCATCCAGATCCACGGCGGCTACGGCTACACCCGCGACTTTCCGGTGGAACAGTACTGGCGCGACAACCGCCTGAACATGATCCACGAGGGCACGCACGGCATTCAGGCCATGGACCTGCTGGGCCGCAAGGTGCTCATGGAAGGCGGCAAAGGCTTGAGCCTGCTGGCCGGGCGCATCAACGACACGCTTCAACGCGCCATCCACATCCCCGAGTTCGCTGCCCACGCCAACGCGCTGGGCCAGGCCCTTGCGCAGGTGGGGGCCGCCACCAAAGCCGCCTGGGCCACGGGCGAACCCACCGACGCGCTGGCCAACGCCGTGCCTTACCTGCAGGCCTTTGGCCACACGGTGCTGGCCTGGGTGTGGCTCGACGTGGCGCTGGCCGCGCACGGCGCGAGCGAGTCCGCCGCGCGCACCGGCCGCCTGGCGGCCATGCGCTTCTTCTTTCACTACGAGCTGCCCAAAATCGGCGCCTGGCTGCAGGTGGTGAGCAGCCGCGACCAGACCTGCGCGGCGTTGCCGGAAGACGCTTTCTGAGCGCCGCGCTTCGCCTTCTTTCGACCACTACAGGAGACCACACATGACCCGCACCATTCCCCAACTCTTCGACCTCAAGGGCAAGACCGCCCTGATCACCGGCGGCTCGCGCGGCCTGGGCCTGCAGATGGCGCATGCGCTGGGTGAGGCCGGGGCGCGCGTGCTGGTGAGCTCGCGCAAGGCCGAAGACCTGGAGAGCGCCACCGCCGAACTGCAAGCCGCCGGCATCGACGCGCGCTGGATCGCCGCCGACTGCTCGAAAGAGGACGACATTCAGCGCCTGGCCGATGAAAGCCTGCAGCGCCTGGGCGACATCGACATTCTGGTGAACAACGCCGGCGCCGCCTGGGGCGCGCCCGCCGAAGACCACCCGGTGGAAGCCTGGGACAAGGTGATGAACCTCAACGTGCGCAGCTACTTCATCCTGAGCCAGCTGATCGCCAAGCGCAGCATGATCGCGCGCAAGAGCGGGCGCATCATCAACACCGCTTCCATTGCCGGCCTGGGTGGCAACCCGTCGGGCATGAACACCATTGCGTACAACACCTCCAAGGGGGCGGTCATCAACTTCACGCGCGCGCTGGCCGCCGAGTGGGGCAAGTACGGCATCACCGTCAACGCGATCTGCCCGGGCTTCTTCCCCAGCAAGATGACCGTGGGCACGCTCAAGGCCATGGGCGAAGAAAAGCTGGCCTCGCACGCACCGCTGCGCCGTCTGGGCGACGACGAAGACCTCAAGGGCCTGACCGTGCTCTACGCATCCGATGCCGGCAAACACATCACCGGCCAGTGGCTGGCGGTGGACGGCGGTGTGTCCGTCATCACCGGCGGTTGATCGCGCCCATGAAATTCAGCGTTCGCATCCCGTTCGTCGAGCTGCTTGGCTTCGAGCTCCAGAAGTTCGAAGGCGGAGAAGCCGAGATCACGTTCAACCCGTCTGAAGACCACCTGAACTCGTTCGACGTGGTGCACGGTGGCGCGAGCATGACGCTGCTCGACGTGGTCATGGCGCACGCGGCCCGCTCGGTGGAAACCGGGATGGGTGTAGTCACCATCGAGATGAAAACCAGCTTCATGCGCGCGGCCAAAGGCCCGCTGGTGGCCAAGGGCCAACTGCTGCACCGCAGTGCCACCATGGCCTTCACCGAGGGCCGCATTTTTGACGCGGCCGGCAAGCTCTGCGCCCACGCCACCGGCACGTTCAAGTTTGTGGCCCGACTCCCCGTGGGCCCCGGGGGCGCACAGCCCCTCAACCGCATTTCCACCGACTGACTTTTCAGGAGACCCCTCATGCCCGCCAACCAGCAGATCCTTCTCGACAACCGCCCACAAGGCGAGGCCACCGTGGCCAACTTCAAGCTGGTCACCGCCCAGACCCCGGCGCTGGCCGATGGCCAGGTGCTGGTGCGCCACCACTTCCTGAGCCTCGACCCGTACATGCGCGGGCGCATGAACGACAGCAAGAGCTACGCGGCCTCTCAGCCGCTCGGCGAAGTCATGATTGGCGGCACGGTGGGCGAAGTGGCCGAATCGAAGCACCCCAAGTTCCAGCCCGGCGACAAGGTCGTGGGCATGGGTGGCTGGCAGGAATACAGCGTGGTCGACGCGACCCAGCCCGGTGCGTTGCGCAAGGTCGACACCACCCACGTGCCGCTCTCGCACTACCTCGGCGCGGTCGGCATGCCGGGCGTGACGGCCTGGTACGGCCTGGTGAAGATCATCAACCCCAAGGCGGGCGACACCGTCGTGGTGAGCGCGGCCACGGGTGCCGTGGGCAGCGCCTTTGGTGCGCTGGCCAAGGCACGCGGCTGCCGCGCCGTGGGCATTGCCGGTGGTCCGGACAAATGCAAGTACGCCGTCGAAGAGCTCGGCTTTGACGCCTGCATCGACTACAAGCTGCACAAGGACGCGTATTCGCTGGCCAAGGCGCTCAAGGACGTCTGCCCCAAGGGCATTGACGGCTACTTCGAAAACGTGGGCGGCATGGTGCTTGACGCCGTGCTGCTGCGCATGAACGCGTTTGGCCGCATTGCGGTGTGCGGCATGATCGCCGGCTACGACGGCCAGCCCCTGCCGCTGGCCAACCCCGCGCTGATCCTGGTGAACCGCCTCAAGGTGGAAGGTTTCATCGTCAGCGAACACATGGAAGTGTGGCCCGAGGCGCTTACCGAGCTCGGCACCCTGGTGGGTTCGGGCAAGCTGCGCCCACGCGAAACCGTGGCGCAAGGCCTGGCCGCTGCGCCGGAAGCCTTCATGGGCCTGCTCAAGGGCAAGAACTTCGGCAAGCAACTGGTCAAGCTGATCTGAAGCCAGGCCGCCATGAGCGCCGCGAGCCCGCGTGGTGAAGAGTTCCGCCAGGACTTGCGCGCCCCCGGCGCGCGCAACGCGCAGGCGCGGCGCCTGCTCAGCGCTGAAGAGCTGGCGCCACTGACCGCGCTGTCCACCCCGCGCTCCCTGTTGGCGGTGGGCCAGACCTTCGGGCTGATTGCGGCGGCCGTGGCGCTGGCCGTGCTCACCTGGCCCAGTGCCTGGATGCTGCTGAGCGTGCTGGTGATCGGCGTGGCACAACACGCGGTGTTCATCCTCGTGCACGAGGCAGCGCACTACCGCCTCTTTGCCGCGCGCTGGGCCAACGACGGCCTGGGCCGTTTCATGGGCATGGCCGCTGGCCTGTCCATGTGCACCTACCGCGTCACGCACCGGCTGCACCACAACCACCTTTACACCGAAGAAGACCCGGACACCGCCATCCACGGCGGCTACCCGCGCGGGCGGGCCTACCTGCTGCGCAAGCTCGGCGAAGACCTGCTGGGCCTCAACGCCTGGAAGACCTACGCCTATTTCTTCGGCACGCCCGCCATCAACGACGACACGCACCGGGAGATCCGCCCGCTGGACGACACCTCCCCGCAACTGCGCGCCGCCGCCCGGCAAGACCGCTGGCTGGTGGTGGCGTTTCATGCCGTGGCGCCGCTGCTGGCTTTTGGGGTGGGCGGTTGGCAGGCACTCCTGATGTTTGCCGTGCTGTGGTGGCTGCCGCTGCTCACGGTGCTGCAACCCATCTTGCGGCTGCGGGCGATCTGCGAACACGGCGGCGTGACCGACCTGTCGTCGCCGCTGACGGCGGCGCGCTGCAACCGCACCTGGGGAACACCGGCCAACTGGCTGGGCCGCGCGGTGCTGTTCCCGCACCACGTGAACCACCACCTTGAACACCACCTGTACCCGGCGGTGCCGCACTACCACCTGCCGCGCCTGCACCAGTTGCTGCTGGAGAAGGGCGCGCTGGACGCGGCCGAAGTGCGCGACCTGGCCGACACCTGGACCCTGATCTTTGCCCCGAGGAGACCGCGCGATGCCCGCCACGCATGAGGTCTTCAACCAGCCGGAGCCGCTGGTCGATGTGAACTTGTTTGACGGCAACCGGCCCCTGCAGGCCGCGCTGAAGTTCAACGCCCCCGGGCTGGACACGGCACCGCTGCACGCGCTGGGCGCCACCGTGGGCAGCGCCGACATGCAGCTGCATGCGCGCCTGGCCAACGTGCACACGCCGCAGCTCAAGACGCACAGCCGGCTGGGCCACCGCATCGACCAGGTGGAGTTCCATCCCAGCTACCACGCGCTCATGGCGCAGGCCGTGGGCGCGGGCCTGCATGGCACCGCATTTTCGGCCGGGCAGCAGGCCACCGGGCATGCGCACCAGCTGCGCGCCGCCGGCTTCATGCTGTTCACCGAGCTGGAGCCGTCCATCCTGTGCCCCATCTCCATGAGCTACGCGGTCACGCCCGCGCTCAAGGACAACACGGCCATTTACCAGGACTGGGCGCCCGGCCTCACCAGCCGCCAGTACGACCCGGTGCTCAAGGTCTGGCGCGAGAAAACCGGCCTCACCATGGGCATGGGCATGACCGAGAAGCAGGGCGGCTCGGACGTGCGCGCCAACACCACGCGCGCCGTGGCCGACGGCACCGACGCCTGGGGCCAGCGCTTCAGCGTCACCGGGCACAAGTGGTTCTTCTCGGCCCCCATGTGCGACGCCTTCCTGATCCTCGCGCAGACGGCCAGCGGGCTGAGCTGCCTGTTCCTGCCGCGCGTGCGGCCCGATGGCTCGCTGAACCCGATCTTCATCCAGCGCCTGAAAGACAAGCTGGGCAACAAGGCCAACGCCAGCTCGGAAGTGGAGTTTGTGGGCGCCACTGCGTGGCTGGTGGGCGAAGAAGGTCGCGGTGTGCCACAGATCCTCGCCATGGGCACCATGACGCGGCTCGACTGCGCCCTGGGCACCAGCGGCCTCATGCGCCAGGCACTGAGCCTCGCGCTGAACCACACCACCCAGCGCATGGCGTTTGGCAAGCGCTTGATCGAGCAGCCGTTGATGAAAAACGTGCTGGCCGACCTCGCGCTCGAATCCGAGGCCGCCACCGCGCTGGCCCTGCGCCTGGCGCGCAGCTTCGACCGCGCAGGCGACTCGCACGAGCAGGTCATGACGCGCCTGCTCACGCCGGTGGCCAAGTTCTGGATCTGCAAACGCGGCAGCCACTTTGCCCAGGAAGCCATGGAGTGCCTGGGCGGCAACGGCTATGTGGAAGAGGGCGGGGAAGGTGTGATGGCGCGCATCTACCGCGAGATGCCGCTGAATTCCATCTGGGAAGGCGCGGGCAACATCATGGCGCTCGACCTGCTTCGCGCCCTGCGCAAAGCCGATGCCGCCGCCGCGCTCGCGCAAGAACTGGCGCCCGCACGCGGCATGCACCGCGCACTGGACCACCTGGCCGAGCGCCTGCCCGCGCGTGTGGAAGAAATGGCCACCGAAATGGAAGCGCGCCGCCTCGCGCAAGACGTGGCCCTGGCCGTGCAGGCCGCGCTGCTGGCCCAGACCGCACCCGCCGCCGTGTTCAGCGCGTTCTGCGATTCGCGCATCGGCGGCGAATGGGGTCACAGCTTTGGCTCGTTGGGCGCCGGCGTGGACTTCAACGCCATACTCGAACGCGCCTTGCCGCATTGATTACCGACCCCGGAGACACCATGAACGACCTCATCCTTCACCACTACGCCACCTCCCCGTTCTCCGAAAAAGTGCGCCTCATGCTGGGCCACAAACAGCTCGCCTGGCAGAGCGTGAACATCCCGCGCATCATGCCCAAGCCGGACGTGATCGCTCTCACCGGCGGCTACCGCCGCACGCCATTCCTGCAGATCGGCGCCGACATCTATTGCGACACCGCGCTCATCAGCGACGTGCTCGAACACCGCCAGCCCACGCCCACGCTGTACCCCGACCACCTCAAGGGCGCCGCGCGCGTGCTTGCCCAGTGGGCCGACAGCACGTTGTTCTGGGCCGCCATGGGCCACAACCTCAGCCCCAAAGGCGCCGCCGCGCTGTTTGCCGGCCAGCCGCCTGAAGCTGCACAAGCCTTCGCCGCCGACCGTGGCGCCATGCGCAACGGCATGACCAGCCTGCGCCCGGGCGACGCCACCGCCGCCTACAAGAGCTACCTGCGCCGCCTCTCGACCATGGTGGAAACGCAGCCCTTCCTGCTCGGCCAGGCGCCCTGCGTGGCCGACTTCGCCGCCTACCACCCGCTGTGGTTCAGCCGCGTGGTCAACCCCGCCATGGCCGGCATCCTCGACGCCACGCCCAGCGTGATCGAGTGGATGGACCGCATGGCCGCCCTTGGCCACGGCCAGATGAGCAAGCTCACCTCGACCGAAGCCATTGCGGTGGCCGCCGCCGCAGAACCCGCGCCGCTCACCGACGACACGTTCCAGGACGACCACGGCATTGCCCTGGGCAGCCGCGTCACGGTGTCGGCCGAGGTGTTTGGCCAGGAACCCACCGAAGGCATCCTGCGCGCGGCCACGCGCACCCGCTACACGCTGGAGCGCACCGACGAGCGCGCCGGCCGCCTGCATGTGCACTTCCCGCGCATTGGTTTTGTGCTGAGGGAAGTGCGCGCTTGAGCTCTTCGCCCCTGACCTGGCGCTGCCTGCCGTTTGATGCGCTGCACGCCCGCACGCTCTACGCCCTGCTGCAACTGCGCACCGAGGTGTTCGTGGTCGAGCAAACCTGCGTGTTTCAGGACATGGACGGCGCCGACGCGCAGTGCTTTCACCTGCTCGGCGAAAGCGCGCGGGGCCTTGAAGCCTATGCCCGCCTGGTGCCCGCCGGGCTCAAGTACCCCGAGGCCAGCATCGGCCGCGTGGTCACGCTGCCTGCAGCGCGCGGTGGCGGTCTGGGCCACGCGCTCATGAGCGAAGCGGTGCGGGCACTGGTGAGCCTGTGGGGCGCACAGCCCATCCGCATTGGCGCGCAGGCGCACCTGCAAGCGTTTTACGGTCAACACGGCTTTGCGCCCGCTGGCCCCATTTACATCGAAGACGGCATCGACCACATCGAAATGGTTCGGGTCGCCTGAGCTTTTCATTCCACACACAGGAGACACAGATGATTCAGGACTTCAAAGGCAAAACGGCGGTGCTCACGGGCGCGGGTTCGGGCTTCGGGCTGGAGTGCGCGCGCATCGGCGCGAAGCTGGGCATGAACCTCGTGCTGGTCGACGTGCAGCAAGACGCGCTGGACAAGGCCACCGCCGAGATCGAGGCCACTGGCGTCAAGGTGCTTTCGCGCCGGGTGGACGTCTCCAGCCAGGAACAAATGGAAGCCCTGGCCGCCGACGTGCACAAGACCTTTGGCGCGCCGCACTTCGTCTTCAACAACGCAGGCGTGGGCTCGGCCGGGCTGATCTGGGAAAACTCCGTGCAGGACTGGGAGTGGGTCATGGGCGTGAACGTCTGGGGCGTGATCCACGGCGTTCGCCTGTTCACCCCCATGATGCTGGCCGCCGCCAAGGCCGACCCGACCTGGCGCGGCCACATCGTCAACACCGCCAGCATGGCCGGCCTGCTCACACCGCCCAACATGGGCATCTACAACGTGAGCAAACACGCCGTGGTGAGCCTCACCGAAACCCTCTACCAGGACTTGAAGCTGGTGAGCGACCAGGTCAGCGCCAGCGTGCTGTGCCCGTACTTCGTGCCCACCGGCATCAGCCAGAGCCACCGCAACCGCCCGGCCAGCATGGCCGACGAGAAGCCCACGCAAAGCCAGATGATCGGCCAGGCCATGAGCGACAAGGCCGTGAGCTCGGGCAAGGTCACCGCCACCGAAGTGGCGCAGCTGGTGTTTGACGCCATCACCGCCGACCGCTTCTACATCTTCAGCCACCCCCGCGCGCTGGGCAACGTGCGCGCGCGCATGGAAGGCATCGTCAACCAGACCAACCCCGCCGACCCGTTCCACGAGCGCCCCGAGATCGGCGCGGGCCTGCGCGCGGCACTGCGCGCGGTGTGATGCCCGAGGCGGCGATGGGCGAGGGCGGTCAAACCCTCGGACATGCGCTGTTTTCCACCGCCATCGGCCCATGCGGCATCGCGTGGGCCGCTGGCAAGGTGATCGCCGTGCAACTGCCTGAAGCAGATCCCGAACGCACGCGCGCACGCCTGCTGAAAGACCTGCCGCCATCGGCGGAATCGGCTTCGCCACCTGCCGCGGTGCAAGCCGCCATCGAGGGCATCCAGGCGCTGCTCAACGGCGAGCCGCGCGACCTGCGGGAGGTACCGCTGGACATGAGCCGCGTCACGCCATTCCAGCGCGATGTGTATGCCATCGCCCGCGCCATTGCGCCCGGGCAGACGCTCACCTACGGCGAGGTGGCCCACGCGCTGGGCGACCCAAGCCTGGCCCGCGCCGTGGGGCAGGCCCTGGGCCACAACCCGTTTGCCCCCATCGTGCCTTGCCACCGCGTGCTCGCGGCGGGCGGGCGCTCTGGCGGATTTTCGGGTGGCAGCGGCGTGCCCACCAAGCTGCGCATGTTGCAGATCGAGCGCGCGCGCATCGGGCGCGAGCCCGGGCTGTTTGACGCAGACCGCGGCTGAGCGCGCGACGGCTCAGTGCGCTCAGGCAGGCGAGCGGGCGTCCGCGCTGTCCTCCGCCGGCTTGACCTGGTTTCCCAGCACAAGCGCGCGCCCCGCAAACGGGCCGCCGGCCGCTTCCAGGTCCATGCGCTCGGCATCGCGCCGGCGCAGGTGCTCCATGACTTCGTCTGCCTCCTCTTCGGCCGCGCCCAATGTCAACAAGGCCTCGCGGCCCATGGACATGGCGGACTCGAACGTCTCACGCACGAGGTAGCGCACGTCGGCCTTGCGCAGTTCGAGCACGTGTTGGCGGTCAAAGGCGCGCACCAGCAGCTGCGCGTGCGGGAACTCGGCCTTGGCCAGCTCGGCGATGCGCGTGGCGGCTTCCTTGTTGTCCAGGCACACCAGGATGGCGCTGGCCGAGTGGGCGCCGGCGGCGTGCAGCACGTCGGCGCGGCAGCCGTCGCCGTAGTACACCTTGAAGCCGTAGGTTTCGGCGTCGCGGATCATCTGCACGTTGTTGTCGATGATGGTGATGCTCGCACCCCGCGCGATCACGCCCTGGCTGGCGATCTGCCCGAAGCGTCCGAAACCGATCACGAGCACGCTGGCGGCCTGGCCGTTCACGGCCTCAATGCCTTCCATCGACACCCCGGGCTTGGCCGCCAGGCGCTTGTGCACGAGCACCACCAGGGGCGTGAGCGCCATGGAGAGCACCACGATGGCCGTCATGTTGGCGTTGACCACCGGGTCGATCACCTTCGCGCCCAGCGCGGCAGCAAACAGCACAAAGGCGAATTCACCGCCCTGCGCCATGAGCACCGCGCGGTCGAGCGCGTCGGCGTGCGAGCTCTTGGCGAAACGCGCCACCCCGTAAATGCACAGCGCCTTGACGATCATCATGGCCACCACACCGGCCACGATGATGGGCCAGTTGCGCGCCACCGCGGCCAGGTCCAGCGACATGCCCACGCTCAGGAAAAACAGGCCCAGCAACAGGCCGCGGAAGGGCTCGATGTCGGCCTCCAGCTGGTGGCGGAAGGTCGATTCCGACAGCAGCACACCGGCCAGAAAAGCGCCCATGGCCATCGACAGCCCGCCCACCTGCATCAACAGCGCCGCGCCCAGCACCACCAGCAGCGCGGCGGCGGTCATGACTTCGCGCGCCTTGGCGTTCGCCAGAATGCGGAAGAGGGGGTTCAGCAGCCACACGCCTGCGGCCACCAGCGCCACCAGCGCGCCCAGCGCCAGACCAATCGCGCTCCAGCGCGACGACGTGGCCGCCACGGTGCTGCCCACGTCGGTCGGCGCCATGAAGGCCACCACCGCCAGCAGCGGCACGATCAGCAGGTCTTCAAACAGCAGAATGGCCACGATCTTCTGGCCGCGCGGCTGCGCCATGTCGCCCCGCTCGCCCAGCAGCTGCATGACCACGGCGGTGGACGTGAGCACGAAACCCATGGCGCTCACGAACGACACACCCAGCGGAAATCCAAACGCCAGGCCCACACCCGTGAGCAGCAGGCCGCACACCACCACCTGCAGGCTGCCCAGGCCGAAGATGGCGCGGCGCAGGCTCCACAGGTGCGAGGGCTGCATCTCCAGCCCGATCACAAAGAGGTACATCACCACCCCGAGCTCGGCCGTGTGCAAGATGGTGGCGGGGTCGCTGATCAACCCCATGCCGAACGGCCCAATGGCCAGGCCAGCCGCCAGATAGCCCAGCACCGAACCCAGACCGATGCGCTTGAACAGGGGCACGGCCACCACGGCGGCGCCCAGCAGGGTCACGACTTTGAGCAGGTCGCCTGCGCTGCCTTCAACGGCCATGGGGGGTTTCTCCAGTGAAATGAGTGGGGCGTCGGGAGGCGAAATTGTGACGCACGCAGCACATGCCTACACCAGAACGCGCCAACCGCGCCCCGGCAATGCCTTCACCCGGTAGGGACAATACGCAGATGTTTGTATCCCGCTACCTCAAGATGGCCCTGATCCTGGGCCTGCTCTCGGCCATTGGCCCCTTTGCCATCGACATGTACCTGCCCGCGCTGCCGGCCATTGGCCAGAGCCTGGGCGCCGATGTGGGCGCTGTGCAGTTCAGCCTGACGGCGTTCTTTCTTTCCCTGGGTGTGGGCCAGCTCTTGTATGGCCCGGTGTCCGACATGGTGGGGCGCAAGCCGCCGCTGTACTTCGGTCTGGGTTTGTTCACGGTGGCAAGCATCGGCTGCGCACTCGCTTCGGACATTCAAACGCTGGTGGCGCTGCGCTTTCTGCAAGGGCTCGGGGCCGCAGCGGGCATGGCGATCCCGCGCGCCGTGGTGCGAGACCTGCACACCGGTGCAGACGCCGCACGCCTGATGTCGCTGCTGATGCTGGTGTTCAGTGTGTCGCCCATCCTGGCGCCGCTGGCGGGCAGCGGCGTGATCGCGCTCACCGGCTGGCGCGGTGTGTTCTGGGCGGTGGCACTGGCTTCGGTGGCGGGCCTGGCGCTGGTGTACGGGGCGCTGCAGGAAACGCGCTCGGAAGCCGAACGGGTGGAAAGCAGCCTGGGCAGCGCCTTGCGCGCGTATGGCGTGCTGCTGCGCGACTGGCATTACCTTGGCCTGGTCGGCATTGGCGCCACCGCCATGGCCGGCTTCTTTGTGTACCTCGCGGGCTCGCCATTTGTGCTCATCAACCACTATGGCCTTTCGCCCACGCAGTACAGCCTGGCGTTTGGCTTCAACGCCATCGCCTTCATTGGCGCCTCGCAGTTCACCGGCATGCTGGGCCAGCGCTTTGGCCTGGTGCGGTTGGTGAAGGCGGCGGCCACGGCCTCGGGTTTGACGATGGGTGCGCTGCTGGCTTACTACCTTGCCGGTGGCGACCAGTTGGCGGTGCTCATTGCGCTGTACTTTGTGGCCAGCGGCTTCATGGGCCTGGTGATTCCCACCACCTCGGTGCTGGCGCTGGAGAAGCATGGCGCCATTGCAGGCACTGCCTCCGCGCTGCTGGGCACCTTGCAGATGCTGGGCGGTGCGGCCGCCATGGCCATCGTGAGCCTGTTTGCCAACGGCAAGCCCCTGCCCATGGTGGTGGGCATGGCCAGCGGCGCGCTGATCGGCGTGGCGCTGACCTGGATCACGCTGGGCGGTGATCCGCACAAACACCTGGTGGCTGAGGCGCGTCCATGAGCGTGGCAGACGGGCTGCCGTCACCCCAGCGCGGCAAGGCCGTGCTGGTGATCGTGCTGGGCATTGCCATGTCCGTCATGGACGGCAGCATCGTCAACCTGGCGCTGCCCGGCATCGCCCGCGAGATGAACGCACCCGCGTCGCAGGCCATCTGGGTGGTCAACGCGTACCAGATTGCCTCGCTCGTGATGCTGCTGCCGCTGGCCGCGCTGGGCGACCGGCTTGGCTACCGCCGCGTGTACCTGGTGGGCATGGCGCTGTTTGTGGTGTCGTCCGTGGCCGCCATGCTGGCGAACTCGCTGGCCATGCTCACGGCCGCGCGCGCCCTGCAAGGCCTGGGCGCCGCCGGCATCATGAGCGTGAACACCGCGCTGGTGCGGCTGATCTACCCCAGCCACCGGCTGGGCCGGGGCATTGCGGTCAACTCCATGGTGGTGGCCACCTCCACCATGGCCGGGCCGGCGGTGGCAGCGGCCGTGCTCTCCGTGGCTTCATGGCCATGGCTGTTTGCGATCAACGTGCCGCTGGGCCTGCTCACGCTCTGGCTGGGCCGCCGCGCACTGCCCACCAACCCGCCCCGCACCACCGCTGCGCCGCAGTTTTCGCTGATCGACGTGGCGCTCAATGTGCTCATGTTCACGCTGCTCTTTGTGGGGGCCGACTACCTGGGCGTGCGCAGTGGCGCGGTGAACAGCGTGCCGCTGCTCGGTTGGGCCATGCTGGGGGCGGGCGTGCTGGTGGGCGCGGTGTACCTGCGCCGCCAGTGGCATCTGGCTGCGCCGCTGTTCCCGCTCGATCTGCTGCGCATTCCCGTGTTTGCGTTGTCCATGGGGTCGTCGCTGGGCGCGTTCTGTGCGCAGATGCTCGCGTTCCTGAGCCTGCCGTTTTTGCTGCTGGACGTGCAGGGCCGCACCCACATGCAGGCCGGGCTGATCATGACCGCGTGGCCCATGGCGACCGTGCTGGTGGCGCCGATGGCCGGCCGCCTGATCGGCCGCTACCCGGCCGGCTGGCTGGGTGGCATCGGCATGGTGGTGTTTGCCACCGGCCTGCTGCTGGTGGGCCTGCGCCCCGAGCAGGCCACCAGCCTGGACATGGCCTGGCGCCTGGCGCTCTGCGGCGCAGGCTTCGCACTGTTCCAGTCGCCCAACAACCACACCATCGTCACCAGCGCACCGGTGAACCGCAGCGGCGCTGCCAGCGGCATGCTCGGCACCGCGCGCCTCACCGGCCAGACCCTGGGCGCCGTGATGCTGGCCGCCATTTATGCGGTGTGGAACCAGCACGACGGACGCGGCGAGACCATGGCGATGTGTCTGGCGGCAGGCTTTGCATTGCTGGCCGGGGTGAGCAGCTCGTTGCGGGTGCGGGCCAGCCGCTGAGCCGGGTGGTCAGCCTTTGTGCGGGCTTCGCTGTGCGTGCGCCTGCAGGAAAGACAGCAGCGCTTCCAGCGCAGGCCCCCGGTCTGCCTGGGGCGCCAGCACGCCGATGTCGTCGAACGGCATCTCATGGCCCAGGTCGATTTGCGTCAGCTGGCCAGTCTGCAGAAAGCGCTGCATCACGCTCAACGGCACCAGACTCAACAGCGGCTCCTGGCTCAGCAGCGTCCAGAGCAGGGTGGGCGAGGCACACACGATGTTGTAGTGCCTCACACCCGGTGCTGAGGCAAAGAACTGGTCAAAGACACCGCGCGCTGCGATGGATGAAGGCGGCACCAGCCACAGGTGATCGAGCAGGTCGTTCATGTCGACCCGGCGTTTGCGCGCCAGCGGATGGGAGACGCCCGCCACAATGCCGAACCGGTCGGGCCACAGCGGCGTGAAGTCCCAGCCCGCCGGCATCACCGACGGGCGGCGGCAGATGGCGCAGTCCACCTCGCGCTGGGCCAGCAGGCTCGTTTGGCGCTGGGCATCGGCCTCCAGCAGTTCGATCTGGATCTGGGGATGCAGGCGCGCAAAGCCCGGGAGTGCGTCGCCCAGATGGCTGCCCATCGCGGCTGAGATGGCCGCGATGCGGATCGCACCGACGGCACCCTGGGCAATCTCGGCGGCCCTGGTGGCGGTTTCGTCCACCAAACCCAACATGCGCCGCGCCATGGGCAACAGCAGTTCACCCGCTGTGGTCAGCGCCATGCCTTGCGAATGGCGCAGAAACAGGCTGCACTCGAGCAACTTCTCGAGGTCGGCCAGGCTTTGCGTGGCCGACGGCTGCGTCATGCCCACGGCCTCGGCCGCCCGTTTGACCGTCTGCAGGTCCGCCACCTTCACGAACACATGCAGGTGGCGCAAGCGCGCGCGGGCCAGAAGGCGGTTGCGAAGGGAGGTGGCCGAAACGGGTGCGCTCATGGTGGGCGAATGATATAGACATGACCTATTGCAGACGGCCATTTACGATTGGACGGCTATGGTTTGCAGGCAGACACTGGCCGCACAACTTCAAAACGGAGACCGCCATGAACCTTCGCCGCAGGACCGCCGTGATCTCGCTCGCCGCGCTTGCTTTCGCTTCCCTGGCCAGCGCGCAGGGGTACCCCGACAAACCGATCACGCTGGTCGTGCCCTATCCGCCGGGCGCTGCCGTGGACCGTGTGGGCAGGGCATTGGGCCTGGAACTCCAGCGGCGTCTGGGTCAGCCCGTGGTGGTTGAAAACGTGAGCGGCGCCTCCGGCACCATCGGGGCCAAGAAAGTACAGCGTGCTGCCCCGGACGGCTACACCCTGCTGATAGGCACGGTCAACGACATGCTTGTGGCGCCCGTGGTGTTGAAGGCCGGCTACACCAGCAGAGACTTCACGCCCATCACGCGCTTGTCGCAAAACACCACGGTGCTGGTGGCCCACCCGGGGTTCGCCGCCAACAACGTCGACGAGCTGGTGGCGCTGGCCAAACGCCAGAACGACCCCGTGATGGCGGGAGCGTCGGGCACCGCGATGATGCAGACCATTGGTGGAAGCCTGCTGGCGCAAGCCGCTGGCTTTCGCATGGAGCACGTGCCGTACAAAGGCGGCGCGCCTTTGCTCAACGATCTGGTCGGCGGCCAGGTGCAGCTGGGCACGGTGGCGTTGATGTCGGCGCTGCCCATGATTCGCGAGGGGCGGCTCAAGGCGATCGGCATCATCTCGACCCACCGCGATCCCACGGCGCCCCACATTCCCACCGTCAACGAAGGCAAGAGCGTCAAAGGCGTCGAGGCCGATCTCTGGACCGGGGTGCTGGCCCCGGCCGGCTTGCCCGAAGCGGTGACGGCCCGGCTGCAATCGGTGTTGAAGGCCGTGATGAACGACGCCGCCTACCGCGACGCCGAGTTCAAGGCGGGCAGCGTGGTGGTGGAGCCCAACGACGGCAAGGCCTTCACCCAGTTCCTGCAGCGCGAGGAAGCGAGGCTCAAGCCCTCGCTGGCGGACGTGAAGGCGAACTGATGGGAGAGCTCCAGAGCCTTCCACTGCAGAAAACCGAGGCCTCGCCAGGGGTTGAGATTCACTTTGCGCAAGCGGGGCAGGGCGTCCCGCTCGTGTTCGTCCACGGTGGCATGGGCGATTGGTCGTCCTGGGCGCCCCAGTGGGAGACGTTCACCGCGCACTTCCGTTGCATCACTTACAGCAGGCGGTTCAGCAGCCCCAACAGCAACGCACTGAACAGCTCGACCCACTCGGTGCTCGAAGAGGCGCAAGACCTCTTGCAGTTGCTCGATCGGTGGTGCGATGAGCCCGCCATGCTGGTGGGCACCTCGTATGGCGCCTACACCGCGCTCCAGGCGGCGCTGGTCGAGCCGCGCCGCGTGCGCGCCCTCGCCATCACGGAGCCGCCCGTGCTGCCTTTTGCGGAGGAGGTTCAAGGTGGCCAGGATGCACGGCGGCAGTTTGAGCGCGATGTGTTGAACCCGGCCACAGAAGCCTTTCAACAAGGCGAGCCGGAAAGGGCTGTGCGCCTGCTCACCGATGGCATCAACGGCCAGGGCCCAGGGGAGGCAGGCACGCCCGAAGGTCGCACGCGACGATTGCGCAATGCCGCCGCCATGCGGGCCCTGTGCCTGTCGTCCGATGCCTATCCGGCACTGGATCGCGATGCGCTCAGGGCGCTGCGCATGCCGATTCTGCTGACGCACGGTGACCGCACCCAGGCGATCCACCGGTCAACGACGCAGGCGCTGTCCCGCTACCTGCCCAGGGCGCGCGTGGTGGAGGTGCCCGACAGTGGTCATGGTGTGCACCGGGACAACCCAGCCTTCTTCAACGATCTCGTGCTGCGCTTCCTGAAAGACTGCACCGCTTGAGCGGGTGCGACACCCGCACGAAGGGCTAGGATCGCTGCAGCCGCAGCAACAACTCACCGCACATGCCCATTCGCCGCCTGACGCCCGAGGACGCACCCGAGTACCGCGCACTGCGCCTGCGCGCGCTGCACGTACACCCGGAGGCGTTCACCTCGGATTGGGAAGACGCCAGCGCCAGGCCTCCCGAAGAGTCCCGGCAACGACTGGCTTCTGAGCAGGTGCCTTTCTGGGGCGCGTTTGACGATGGCGGTGCCATGGTCGGCATGGTCGGCCTCGAATGCGCGTTGCGCGCCAAGGAGCGGCACAAGGGCGTGGTGGTGGCGATGTACGTCGCACGCGAAGCGGCCGGCCACGGCTTGGGGCGTGAACTGCTGCAGGCGCTCGTGGCGCATGCCACAGCCATCGGCCTGAAAGACCTGGTGCTCACCGTCACCGAAGGCAACGCACCCGCCATCCACCTCTACCGCGAAGCCGGCTTCACAGCGTTTGGCACGCAGCCGCGCGCCATCGTGGTCAATGGGCGGGCGTATGCCAAGGTGCACATGCACCTTGGGTTGGCGCCATGAGCGATTCCCCATCCTCGAACCTGCCGCTGCGGCTCTCGATCGCGGCCTTGTTCATCCTGGGGCTCGTCGGCGGCACGCTGATCGTTGCCTATTCAGGCTTCGAAACCTCGCCACGTCGAGGCGGCACACCGGTGTTCGTGCCCGCCCCAGAGGCCTACATCATTGCCGCCGCGATGTACGCGATGTCTTGCCTGGCGATGCTCGCCTTGCTTCGGAGCAAAACGACATCGTTGTTGTGGGCGGGTGTCGCGGTGGCTGGGTATGTCGTGCTGGCGTGGTTGCTGGTGCGAGTTGTCGGACCGCTGTAAGGCGCGCAGCGGCAGGCGGAATCGGCAAGCCCAAACAAATTCAACATCTCGCCAACCCCTGCGCCAACGCCCGCACCGACAGCGGCGCACACCCCTCCGCCTTGTTGCTGATGGTGACAAAAACGTTCTGCCCTGCACCGGCAATGCCCTTGATGGTGCGCACCAGCAGATCGCGGGTTTCGTGGTCGATGTCGTGGATGCGGTCGTACGGGCCGTACTCGCGTTGGGCTTCTTCGTAGCCGTAGGCGCCGTGCAGGGGGTTGAGGTTCCAGCGGCACACCATGGGGCCCGGCCAGAGCATGCGCAGCAGGGGCAGCTGGTCGGCCAGGCGCGGCATCTTGGCGTGCAGGCACAGGCACCAGGTGGCGCCGGCTTCGCGCAGCACGGCGGCCAGTTCGGGTATGAAGAGCGGGTCCAGCCATTGTGGGTCGCGCACTTCCACGGCCAGCACACCGTCGGGCGCGGTTGGGCCGAGCGCGGGCTGGGCCAGCAACAGGCGGCGCAGCCGCTGCAGCACCAGGGGCAGGTTGTGCAGCAGGTGGCGGGGCAGGGGGCTGAGCTGGAACACCAGTGCGCCCACCTTGTGGCCCAGGCCGGCCAGCGCAGGGGCCACAAAGTCTTGCGTGGCGAGTGCGGGGTCGAGGAACGCGGGGTTGGGCTGCATGCCTCGGCCGTCTTCGCCGCGCACGAGGGCGTCGGTGACGTGGCTGGGCGCTTTCACGACAAATCGGAAGTCGTCCGGCACCTGGGCGGCGTAGCGTGCGTACTGGTCTTGCGTGAGCGGGCGGTAAAAGCTGCGGTCCACGCTGACGCTGCGCAGCAAGGGGTGTTCGCCGTAGGCGCGCAAGCCTTCTCTGGAGAGCAGGCTTTCGGGGTATTCGGTGTCCCACACCAGGCCGGCCCAGCCAGGGTAGGCCCACGACGAAGTGCCCAGGCGCACTTGGTCTGGAAGCGCCCGGGCCATTGCCAGCAGTGCCTCGTCGGGCGGCGCGGCGTTCACCCTGGCCAGGCTTTGGCGCGCAGGGGACTTCACAGGCGCTGGCGCGGGCGTGTGGGCAGCGGCGGGCGGGGCGCCAAAGAGGTCGTCTTGCATGGTGGAATGGCCTGAATGTGAGCCAGTGGGCCTGTGGCAAACTCGCGCGCTTCTTGTTTTCACATCGGTTCGAATGCAGCAGATCATCCGGCAGATCGCCACGGAAATCAGGGTTGGGGAACATCAGGTCCGCGCGGCGGTGGAGTTGCTTGACGGCGGGGCCACGGTGCCTTTCATTGCGCGCTACCGCAAGGAAGCCACCGGCGGGCTGGACGACATTCAACTGCGTGAACTCTCCTACCGCCTGGATTACCTGCGCGAGCTGGAAGACCGGCGTGCTGCGGTGCTCAAGAGCATTGACGAGCAAGGCAAGCTCACCGACGCGTTGCGCGCGGCCATTGCCGCCGCCCCCACCAAACAGGAGCTGGAAGACCTGTACCTGCCGTTCAAGCAGAAGCGGCGCACCAAGGGGCAGATTGCACGCGAATTCGGCATCGAGCCGCTGGCCGACAAGCTCTTTGCCGACCCCACGCTGGACCCCGCCGCAGAAGCCGCCGCCTTCACGAAGCCACCCGAAGTGCTGGACGACGGCAAACCCGGCGCCGATTTCTCCACGGTGCAGGCCGTGCTCGACGGCGTACGCGACATCCTGAGCGAGCGCTGGGCCGAAGACGCCGCGCTGCTGCAGAACCTGCGCGAGTGGCTCTGGGCCGAAGGTTTGCTCAAGAGCACGCTGGTGGCGGGCAAGGACGAGAACGCGCCCGAAGTGGCCAAGTTCCGCGACTACTTTGACTACGACGAGCCGATCTCGCGCGTGCCCTCGCACCGGGCGCTCGCCGTGTTCCGCGGCCGCGCGCTGGAGATTCTGGACGCCAAGCTCGTGTTGCCCGAGCCGCCCGATGCCGTACCGGCAGGCAAGCCGGGTGCCACGCCCTCGCTGGCCGAAGGGCGCATCGCCTTGCACCTGGGCTGGAGCCACCAGGGCCGCAAGGCCGACGACCTGCTGCGCAAGTGCGTGGCCTGGACGTGGCGCGTGAAGCTCTCGCTCTCCAGCGAGCGCGACCTGTTTGCCCGCCTGCGCGAGAGCGCGGAGGGCGTGGCCATCAAGGTGTTTGCCGACAACCTGCGCGACCTGCTGCTGGCCGCGCCCGCCGGCCCCAAGGTGGTGATGGGCCTGGACCCGGGCATCCGCACCGGCGTGAAGGTGGCCGTGGTGGATGCCACCGGCAAGCTCGTGGACACCGCCACCGTGTATCCGCACGAGCCCCGGCGCGATTGGGACGGCTCGCTGCACACCCTGGGCCAGCTGGCGCGCAAGCATGGCGTGAACCTGATTGCCATTGGCAATGGCACAGCCAGCCGCGAGACCGACAAACTGGCGGCGGACCTGATCAAGCTGCTTGAGAAAGCAGAGCAAACCGGCGTGCAGAAGGTGGTGGTGAGCGAGGCGGGCGCTTCGGTGTATTCCGCCAGCGAATTCGCCAGCCAGGAAATGCCCGACGTGGACGTGAGCCTGCGCGGGGCGGCCTCGATTGCGCGGCGCCTGCAGGACCCGCTGGCCGAGCTGGTGAAGATCGACCCCAAGAGCATTGGCGTGGGCCAGTACCAGCACGACGTGAACCAGAGCGAACTGGCTCGCACGCTGGACGCCGTGGTGGAAGACTGCGTGAACGGCGTCGGGGTGGACCTCAACACCGCCAGCGTGCCGCTGCTCTCGCGCGTGTCTGGCTTGTCGGGCAGCGTGGCCAAGGCGGTGGTGCGCTGGCGTGAAACGCATGGCGCCTTCAAGAGCCGCCAGCAGCTGATGGAGGTGTCAGGCCTGGGAGCCAAGACCTTCGAGCAAAGCGCGGGCTTCCTGCGCATTCGCGGTGGCGACAACCCGCTCGACATGACCGGTGTGCACCCCGAAACCTATGCAGTGGTCGAGCAGATCATGGAGAAAACCGGTAAACCGGTGGCCGAACTCATGGGCCGCGCCGACATGCTCAAGACCTTGCGCCCCGAGCTGTTTGCCAACGAGCGCTTTGGTGTGATCACCGTCAAGGACATCCTGGGCGAGCTCGAAAAGCCCGGCCGCGACCCGCGCCCCGACTTCCAGGTTGCGCGCTTCAACGAAGGCGTGGACGACATCAGCGACCTGCGCGAGGGGATGGTTCTGGAAGGCACCGTGAGCAACGTCGCCCAGTTCGGCGCCTTCATCGACCTGGGCGTGCACCAGGACGGCCTGGTGCACGTGAGCCAGCTGTCGCACAAGTTCGTGAACGACGCGCGCGAGATCGTCAAGACCGGCGACATCGTCAAGGTCAAGGTGATGGAGGTGGATGTGGCGCGCAAGCGCATCGGCCTGTCCATGAAGCTGGACGCCGCACCCGCCCGGCGCGACGGCCCGCGCGACAACCGGTTCGAGCCTGCAAGAGCGCCCGGCCAGCGGCCTGCGCGCGGTGGTGGTGCAGGGCCTGCGAACGCACCCGCACCGTCGGCCATGGCTTCGGCTTTTGCCAAGCTGAAAAGCCCGCGCTGAAGGGGAGCCTCCGCGCTCAAGTCGGTGGGGGGCGCGCCGATAAGAAGGGGGACCGGACATCCCCACTTACCGGACTTCACTGCCCCATGGAACTCGAAGCCCTACTGAACTACCCACGGGCATTGCCCGCGATGTCGCGCACCGTCTCGGACCTGCTGGCCGAGATGAACAAGGACGACCCCAGCCCCAAGCGGGTGGCCGACCTCATTGCGCGCGACCCGGCGCTCACCACCCGCGTGCTGCGCCTGTCCAACTCCGCGTTTTTCCGCGTCAGCCGCCAGATTGGCAGTGCCGAAGAGGCGGTGGCCTTGCTGGGCATGACGCATGTGCGCTCGCTGGTGATGGCTGCGGCGCTGGGCTCCAGCTTCAAAAACGTGCCCGGCGTGGACATGGTGCAGTTCTGGCGCTACAGCCTGCGCGTGGCCGACATTTCCCGCTCGCTGGCCAGCCTGCTGCGCCAGAACGAAGGCAATGCCTTTACCGCCGGACTGGTGCACGCCATTGGCGACCTGATCATGCACATTGCCATGCCAGACGTGATCGGCCCTATCGACATGGGCACGCCGCCGCTGGACCTGCGCCGCGCCGACGCCGAGCGCATGGTACTGGGCTACACCTACGCCGAGGTCGGGGCCGGCATGGCCGAAAAATGGCAATTTCCCACGTCCATCGTTTCTGCCTTGAAACACCAGACCGCGCCCTTTGAGGGTGAGGTGTACGACGCCCTGGGCGGCGTGCTGCACCTGGCTTCCTGGCGCGCCCGGGCCGAAGAGATCCAGCTCGACGAGCGCGGCCTGGTGGCGACTTTCCCAGACATGATCGGCCTCTCGCTCGGCCTGGATCTGGACAGCGTGCTGGGCAAGGACCCGACCGAGTGGTCGTTCAGCTCCGCCTTGACGGCATTTATCGACTGACATGTTTTCCTTACACGCATTGCCCAGAAAGTTCTCAAGTGTGGGCGGTGCCGGACGATGAAATGGAAAGCGACTCGCAAACCGAAGCGCACAACCGAAGGGCAGACCGCCATGCAAATCGAAAAGCTACTCAAGCAACCGAATGCACTTCCTTCAGCTCCCAAAGTGGTGCGCAAGCTGATCGAGACTTTTGACCAGGAAGACGTCGACGCCATGCTGGCGGCCTCCCTGATCGAGGACGACCCCGTCCTGACCGCCAAACTGCTGAAAACCGCCAACTCGGCTTTCTTCGGCCTGAACCGCTCGGTGAGCACCGCGCGCGAAGCGATCAACGTGCTGGGCCTCATCAAAGTGCGTGCGCTGGTCATTGCCGCTTCGCTGGGCGAAGGCTTTCACACCGTGGGCGGCGTCAACCTCAACCAGTTCTGGCGCTACAGCCTGAACACGGCCAACCTGTCGCGCTATATCGCCCTTCCCATCAAGATGGACGAGAACACCGCGTTCACGGCCGGCCTGATCCACGGCATTGGCGAGCTGGTGATGCACGTCGGCATGCCCGAAGCCATGATCGACCTCGACCGTAGCGTGCCCATGCTCGACCTCAAGCGGGCCAAGGCCGAGCGCGGCCTGTTCGGCTACAGCTATGCCGAAGTGGGTGCCGCGCTGGCGCGCGACTGGAACTTCCCCAAACGCATGATCAACGCCATCCAGCACCAGACGGCGCCGTTCGACAACGACGTGTACGAGCCGATTGCCGGCGTGATCCACATCGGCTCCTGGCGCGCCCGCGCGGAAGAGCAGTCCATGCGCTCCGAGCTGCTGATCAACACCTACCCGGACCCGGTGGGCCTGGTGCTCGGCATCGACCCCGACACCGTGGTGGCAGAAGAAATTCCCTCCATCTCGCGCCACTCCGACGTGACCGAGGCGTCCGAATCGCATTGACCGCAGAGCGTTGAAGGCCTTGGGGCTGCGCGACAATCGCAGCCCTATGCACGCGCTTCGCCTCTACGCCGGCCCCAAGGCCCGCCAGCACATCGAACAACATGGCCTGCGCCCGCAGGACGTGGGTGTGATCCCCGCCGCAGCGGGTGGCCCCAAGGGCCTGATCCTCGGTCCTCTGGACCGATTTCTTTTTGGCGACTGGTTGCCTCAAAGCACACAGCAGGTGCATCTGGTGGGCGCGTCCATCGGCGCTTGGCGCATGGCCACAGCCTGCCTGAACGACCCCCGCGCGGCCTTCGAGCGGCTCGAGCGCGACTACATCGCCCAGCACTACGAGCTATCACCCGGACAGAAGCGGCCCACCGCCTCTCAGGTGAGTGAACGGTTTGCGGACAACCTGCGCCTGTTCTACGGTGGCCGCGTGGACGAAACGCTGCGCCATCCGCGCTACCGCCTGCACATCGTCACCGCGCGCGGTCGCCTGCTGCTCCAGCAAGACGGGCGCCTTCGCACACCCTTGGGCTACCTGGGCGCCTTCACCGCCAACGCCGTGCACCGCAAGGCGCTGGGCGCCTGGCTGGAGAGGGTGGTGTTCTCGTCAACCCTGGCCGGCGGTGAGGCGGTGAGCCCGCTGCCTTTTGCCACGCACGACTACCGCACCCGCCAGGTGAACATGGCGGCGGACAATTTCATGGACGCGCTGCAGGCCAGCTGCTCCATCCCGTTCATGCTGCGCCCGGTGCGCCACATTGCCGGCGCGCCACCCGGTACCTACTGGGACGGTGGCCTCACCGACTACCACCTCCACCTGCACTACCAGCCGCCGGCCGAGGCGCCCATCGTGCTGTATCCGCATTTTCAGAAGGCGGTGGTGCCTGGCTGGCTGGACAAGTCGTGGAAGGGCCGGCACCGCAGCAGTCCCGCGCTGGATGCCATGCTGGTGATCGCGCCCAGTCCGGAATGGGTGCGCACCTTGCCCAACGCCAAGCTGCCCGACCGCAACGACTTCGTTCGTTTTGGACAGGACCTGACCGCGCGCATGAAAGTGTGGAACGGCGCCACCAGCGCCGCCACCCAGCTGGCCGACGAGTTCGCCCAGTGGCTGGAAAAGCCCGACCTCTCCCGCATCGAGCCCCTTTGAGGGCGAGGCGGGATAATTGCCCCCATGCAAGCCGCCTTTCTCACCGCCGCCCTGTACCAGTTCGTCGACCTGCCGGACTTCGCCGACCTGCGCGACCCGCTGCTCGCGTGCTGCGAGGCCCACGGCGTCAAGGGCACACTGCTGCTGGCCAGAGAGGGCATCAACGGCACCATCGCAGGCCCGCAAGCAGGCGTGCATGCCGTGCTGGCCCACCTGCGCGCCGACCCGCGCCTGGCCCGCCTGCCGCACAAGGAGTCCTGGAGCGAGCACCCGCCGTTTCACCGCATGAAGGTGCGGCTGAAAAAGGAGATCGTCACGCTGCGGGTGCCCGGGCTCGATCCCAGCAAGACGGTGGGCCAGTACGTCAAGCCGCAAGACTGGAACGCGCTGCTGGCCGACCCCGACGTGCTGCTGATCGACACCCGCAACGACTATGAAGTGGCCATCGGCACATTCCAGGGCGCGGTCAATCCGAACATCAAAACCTTCACCGAACTGCCTGCCTGGCTCGATGCCCAGCCCGCCTTGCAAGGCGAGGGCCGCAAGCCCAAGGTGGCCATGTTCTGCACCGGGGGCATTCGCTGCGAAAAGTCCACCGCGCTCATGAAGATGCGTGGTTTCGACGAGGTGTACCACCTTGAAGGCGGCATCCTGAAATACCTGGAGGAAGTGCCGCCCGAGCAGAGCACCTGGCAAGGCGAGTGCTTTGTGTTTGACGAACGTGTGAGCGTGGGGCATGGCCTGGCGCCCGGCCCGCACGAGCTCTGCCGCTCATGCCGCTGGCCATTGGGCGCAGAAGACAAGGCCTCGCCGCACTACGTCAAGGGCGTGAGCTGTGGGCACTGCCACGACCAGCGCAGCCCGCAGGAGAAAGCGGCCCTGGCCGAACGCCAGCGCCAGGTGGAACTGGCCGAGCAGCGCGGCGAACAGCATGTGGGTGCGCGCATGCCCGAGCGCGAAGGCGGCTGAACCGGCAGCTCACACGGGCAAGGGCAGGTACTGCGTGTAGCGGATCAGTGCCGCGTCGCCGGCATCCGCCACCATCGGCACGGGATGGTCTGTGCCTGTGCCCAACATCAACGCGGTCTGCCGCAGGGCGTCGCCCCATTGCGACTGGCCATGCAACACGGCCTGCACATGCCGTCCTTCGGGTGTCAGTTCGACCCAGTCGCCGGCGCTGGCCAGCTGTGCCGAAGCGGGCTGGCGCCCATTGACCAGCCACAACCACACGAGACCCGGCAACAGCACCTGTGCCATCAGCGTGTGGCGAGCGAGCTCGTGCGCCTGTTCGAAGAGGCGCATCGCCTGAGCCTGAGCGCCGTCGTGGTGGGCCAGCATGCCTTGCACGGCCAGCAGGGCCGCCCGGCGCGGCGCTGCGGGGTGCAGCAGCTGCCGCGCCTCCAAGTCGGCGAACACGTGTTCGGCCATGGCGCGGTTGTCGCCCAGCAGCGCCACCTGGACCATGAACAACCAGTTGTCTTCACTCCACCAGAGCCCCAGGTGGGCCAGCTCCCCCATGGCTTGTTCGGCCAGTGGCAAGGCGTCTTGCGCCTGGCCCGACAGCAGCATGTGCCTGGCACGCAACCAACGCCAGGCCGCCGTGCCCAGGGCGGTGTCGCGAAGCTGGGGATCGCCCAGCCGGGCCAGGCAATGTTCCAGGTTGGCCTGATCGCCATTGCGCGCGTGAAAGCACCCGGTTTGCAGCGTGGCATAGATCAGCGCGCGGGGCAGGCCACGCTGCTCGCTGGCCGCGCGCGCGGCCTCCAGGTGCTGATGGCCTTCGGTGAAACGGCCGGCCGCCAGACATTGCATCGCGCAGAACACGCGCAGCCAGGACTCGGTGGACTGAGAGCCCAGGCGCTGGGCCAGGCCCAGGGCTTCATGGAAAGGTTGCCCCGCGGCCGCGATGTCCATGCGCAGGTAGGCGAGTTCGCAGCGGCGCAGTTGCACTTCACACGACAGGCTGGGCTGCAGTGTGGTGTCAACCGCGCCTTGCGCGTCTTGCAGGAGCGCCTGCGCTTCGCTGTGTTGCCCCAGCATGGCCAGCATGTGCGTCGCGAGCAGCAGCGCCCGCGAGAGCAGGGCGCCAGTGGCATGGCGACGCAACACATCCAGCCCACCCAGGGCCTGCTGGCGCGCCATGGCCACTTCGCCCACATAGAGGTGAAACTTGGCCAGGCACAACCGTGCCCATCCTTCGTAACCACTGTCGCCACTCTGGCGTGCCCGCTGGCTGAGCCGCTCGGCCATGCCGGGCGTGGACCGGTCGGTGCGCCGCGCCAACACCTCCACGCAGGCGGCGAGCACCCGCAGCGGGCACTGTGGCAGCTCGACGCAGCGCGCCAGCAGCGCTGCCATGCGGTCGACCTGATTCAGCGATTCGGCCAGCGAGAGCACTTCATCGATGTGCTCCCAGAGAGGGGCTTGCGGCGTGAGGGGGCCCGACTGCAAGGCATGCAGCCGTGCCAGCAAGGCGATCTCTTGTGCGGCAATGAGCGCCATTTCCGCGGGCGACTCGCCCCTGACACGGTTGGCGTAACACACGCCCCCCAGGTGCAGCTGCCACTCCAGCAGGTAGTGCTCGGCAACGCCGCTCAGACGGCTGCCCACCACGCCCGTGTCCATTCCCTGGGCACGCAGTTCGTCGGCGATGGTCTGTGCAGGGTCGTCGACGTCGGCGCTTTCGCACAGCCGGATGGCTTCGCCTGCGGCGGCAACGCTGACGCCCTGGGCTTCGAGCGCCAGTGAGGCCACAGAGATCAGGCCATAGCGCACCCACGAAACCCCCGCCTTTGGGCTGGCGCACTCTGTGGGCAGCCAGATGACCGAAGCGGCACCCAGAGGGTGCCCGCCGGGTGGCAATGGCGCCGGAGCACCTGCCACGCGCTGTATGGCGCCCACAAACCGGTAGCCCACGCGGTGAATGGTTTTGATGGGGCCATCTTCCTTGCCGGAAATACCCAGCGCCTTGCGCACTTTCATGATGCTTTGCGCGATCACGGAGTCCGACACGTAGTGGTTGCCCCAGACATGCTCGAGCAACTCGTCCTTGCTGGCCACCCGGCCCTCGAGCTTGATCAGGTAAAGGATGAGATCGAACGACCGGCGTTCAATTTTCTGGGGGATGCCATCTCGCAGCAGTTCACGTGTGTCACTGCGGATCACGCAGTTGTCGAATCGGTACTCTTCGCCCTGCACCTTGTTGATTCCGGTCATATCTCGCTCTTTCTGTACGACTCGATCTGTTCCGGCTCCCACAACACGGTGGTGCGCCAGGTTCGTCAGGCAGCAGGCGTGTTTTCAGGTGCTTCGACCCCCCAGGTTGGGCTCGCACCCAAGCTGAACATTAGGCGCCGCTTCTGACGAAAACCTGATTTCTTTATATTGCTTTTTGTAAGAAATCACCATGCGGCGCATGCAGTAGAAGTGATGCACGAGCGTGAAACATGTCGTGCTTTTGGCCTCATTTCGAAGTACCCCACGGCGGCGCGGTGGCGGGCAAAATGGGCGGGGAGGGCGCTGGCGACGGGCCGATATTGGTGGGTGTGGCAGAGTGCGGCGCAGCGGGTGCCGTGGGTGCGCCCGGGGGACTGGACGGATCGCCTCGGCCCCGAAAGTTGTCCGACACGCCATGGGCCACATAGGTGCCGGAACTCAAGCCCAGCAGATACAACAATTCGGGCCCGAAGGAGGGCATCACGAGGTCGTCGTAGACATCGGCCAGAAACACCACGACGAGTGCCGCCGTCCAGGCCAGCATCTGGAAACGGTAGATGGAGTAGCCCTCGCTGTCGGAGACCATTTCCCGCACGAAGCGCGTCGCACGCTGGCGGGGCGTGAGTGGAGAACCCTCTGGTGCCATGGGCGCCGGCTCCGAGCTGCTGGCGCCAGCCGGGTGAGAGCGCGCGCTTTTGAGATAGGCGTCACCCAGCGCCGTGCCGGCACTGATGCCCAGCGTGGCCAGGATCGAACTGTTGATGGTGTTGAAGTTGCCCGTCACCAGCCAGATCACCAGAAAGGCACCAAACACCACAAAGAACCAGAGCGCGAGCTGCACCTTGGCCAGGCTGAAGCGCAACACCACGGGCCCCTGGCCTGGCTCGCTGCGCTCCATGAGCAAACTGGTGCGGGCAGCGAGCGCGCAAAACGCCGCCGCGAACACCGCCACCACCACCGCGGCCAGCGCCACCCACCGTGGGTTGATCACGGTCAGCGTGGCGGGTT
This sequence comes from Synechococcus sp. UW140, assembly GCA_943371335.1. GTDB lineage: Bacteria > Pseudomonadota > Gammaproteobacteria > Burkholderiales > Burkholderiaceae_C > Hydrogenophaga. The sequence continues at coordinate 65,664 of CALRUK020000006.1, forward strand.
TGTCCTCGAGCACAAAGTCGGTTTCGAACGGGTCCTGCAGTTCGAGCCCGACACTGAAACGCACCGGGCGCTGAAAGACCAGCGGGCTGAGCAGATGCGTCCATGCGGTGCGGTTGTCGGGGGTGATGCGCAAGTGAAACTGCAGCGTGGCGTTGCGCAAGTTGACGGCCACGGGGTACACGCCATTGAGCGCGCGGCCATCGATGTAGGGCACCAGACGCCAGGGCGTGTGGCCTGGCGCCAGGCCCCAGGTGGACAGGTCCCGCACCTGCACCTCCACGATCTTGTAGGGTTCGAGCTGCCCCCTGAGTTCGACCACGCGAGGCGCCGGCGGGTCGTTCGCCACAGGCTCGGCCTGCGCGCGGGGCAGCGCCGCAAGGCATAGCAGCCACACCAGCAGGCACCAGAAGCTGGCGAGGCGCGTGCGCGGTGCCATGGTGAACTCAGCCCGCGGCGCAGAGCAGCGACTCGGCGTGGCGCCACAGGGCCACGCGGTGTGGCTGGCCGATGAGTTCTCCGTTGATGGCGACCGTCAGGCGGTCAAAGGCGTCCTGCGTGCCTTCATCGGCCAATGCATTGCCTTCAATGTGCGACCAGTACCAACCCGCGGCGCGCGCGGCCTGCAGCGGCTCCAGCAGCAGATCGGGTTGGTTCACCAGGTCGATGCCCAGCGCCTCGCTGGCTTCGGTGTAGAGGCGCCGCCCCGTGAGCTGCACGAGACCGCGCCCACGGAAGTTCCAGCCGTCGCCGCTGTCTTCATGGCCGTTGCCGAGCCGGCCCGCATAGATCAGGTTCGCCAGCGCCTGCGGATGGTGGGCATAGGCGTTGGCGTCGTGGCGGTTGCCGGGCTCGTCGGGCGCCAGGTAGAAGTGGTGCGGCCACACCACCGTGAGCCGTTGCGCGCTGTAGTTGAGGTTCTCCACCAGCTGGCCCAGGCCGTCCGATTCATGAACGATCTGGGCCAGAAAGGCGGCCTGGCGCGCCGTGGAGTCGATGCCGAACTCGCGCATCGCCAGCTCGATCGGCTCCTGCCAGGGCGCCACTTCATCTGCGGTGCGCTGCGCGAGGGCGGCCAGGTCGTTGGCGTTCATCGTCGGCCCCGTCACTGTTGCGCTTCGCCGCCGTCCGGGTTGGCGGCGGCTGTGGCGCTGTCGTCGCCCGAAATGGCCAGGTAGCGGCCGGGGTAGTACTTGCTCATCCACATCTGCGCGAGCTGGTTGCGCGTGATCGGCTTGAGGTAGTAGTTGATGGGCACACCGATGCCGCCGGCGCGCGCGCGCTCCACGTAGTTGTCGAACGCGGTCAGCAGCGAGTCGATGTTGAGCATGCGCACCTGCTGCCCCTGCAGTTCACCCAGCTTGCTGAGCACGGCGGTGACGGTGGCTTCTTTCAGGTCAACCAGCTCCTTGCCGGTGCGCGCGGCCTCCGACATGGCCTGAACCGATTGCGTGCCCGCGTTGTTTTCGTTGGTGAGCGCGGCCAGCGCGGCCATCGTGCCGCCTTCGCCCTCGCTCTCGGCGAAGGCGCGCACGGCGGTCTGCACATCCACCCCTTCCATGCCCAGAATGACGCCCGAGGTGAGCACCGTGACGTGCGAACTGATGTTTTGCCGGCTCAGCAGGTTCTTGATGTCTGAGGCCACGGTGTCGTCTTCGCCCAGGCCGCCAGAGGACGAGTGCCACCAGGCGTCTTCCTCCACCTTGGCCTGCATTACCTGCTCGTCGACCTCCATGTCTTGCGACGTTTCGGTGGAGTCGGTCTTGAGCACGTGCACCATGCCCACAAAGCTCGAGCCGTAGGTGGCGCCCGAGATGATGCTGAACGACTTTTCATCGGCGGTGCCTTCTTCTTTGGCAATGGCCTCGATCTGCGGCGGGTCCATCTTGATCTTGTCTTTGGTGTCGGGAAACAGGTGGTTCCACACACGAATGGCTTTGTCCACGTCCAGGATCAGCGGGGCAAGGATGGAAGCCTGCTTGTGCGTGCAGTTCGCCGTCAGCACCAGCGTGCCCGCCACCTTGTGCATCTGCCGCTGGCGGTTGATCTGCTTCACGGCGGAGTCGGCCAACTCGGCCGCGGCCTGGTAGCCACCCACACCGCCCGACGCACTGATGAACTTGCGAATGGTGTCCACCGTGTTCTCGGCGCTCTGGTTGTTTTCGTCGAACGAAAAGTACTGGGCGTCCATCTTGAGCGAGTCACCTGCCAGGTCGATGGGCTTGATGGCGGTGCGGTTGTAGTCAATCGGGCTCTCCACACTCGCATTGACCTGCTGCACCTTGGCGCGCAGCGGCTGCATCTTGAGCTCCTGCTCGATGCGTGTGGTGGCGTAGGCTGTGGCGGCCTTGTCGAGCTGCACATCGACGTCGGCGATCTTGGCCACGAGGTCTTTGGGATTGATGTTCATGTTCAGCAGCTCGTCGACCGTCATGGTCAGGCTGTGCTTGAGCGAGATGAACGAGTTGAGCGTGTCCTGGGCCACGTCGATGGGCGTCTGCACGGCAGACATGGCCAGCAGCGTCTCCATGGCCGCGGGATGGACGATGCTGCCAAGCACGAGCGATGGCGAGTAGGGAATGGTGGTGGGCATTTGAGGGCTCCTGGCGAGGGCAAACGGGGGTCAATGGCGGGCGGGGCGTCGCGCGACGATGCGGCTACTGCGAGCTGCTGGTGGCAGCGTCGGCGCCAGGCTGGGGCGGTGGCACCCGCACGGTGTCGTCGCCCGAGATGCCGAGGTACTTGTTGGGGTAGTACTTCGCCACCCACATCTGCGCGAGCTGGCTGCGGGTGATGGGCTTGGTGTAGTAGTTGATGGGCAGGCCCACCTTCACGTTTTCATCGGCCCCGCTGCAGGCCTTCACGTAGTCTTCAAACGCCAGCATCATGGAAGAGATGTCCAGCATCTTGTTTTTGCCATCGTCCAGGTTCGACAAGCCCTGCATCACGCTGGTGATGGCGGCCGTCTTAAGCTGAACGAACTCGCCCTTGGTGCGTGCCGCCGTGGCCGCTTGCTGCACGGTCTTGCGGTCGGCGGCGGTGAAGTCCGAGAGCTTGGCCAGGTCGGTCATCATCGCGTTCGGATCGAAGTTGGCGAATTGCTTCACCCCGATCGACACCTGGTTGGACTTGAGGGTGGGGATGTAGCCCGCGGTCACCAGCGTGACGTGCGAGTTGATGTTCTGCGTGCTCAGCAGCGCCTTCACGTCGTCGCCGAAATTGCTGTCCATGCCCAGGCCGCCTTTGAGCCCGGCGAAGTAGGACCCCAGGCTCAGGCGCGCCTGCGTGTCTTTCGCGCGGGTCTCCACGTCTTGCGAACTGGCCGTGTCTTCGGTCTTGAGGATGTGCACCATGCCCACGAAGCTGGACCCCAGAGTGCACCCGGAAATGATGTTGAGCGCCTTCTCCTCGGCGGTCCCTTCCTGCTCGGCGATCTCGGCAATCACGGTTTCGTCGATGCGGATCTTGTCCTGAGGCGAGGGGAACAGCCGGTTCCACACCCGGATGGCTTTGTCCACGTCGAGGTAGAACGGCATCAGCAGGCGCGCATCGCGGTGCGTGCACGAAGCGGTGATGACCAAGGTGCCGGAAATCTTGTGCAGCTGCAGCTGCTTGCTCACCTGGCTCACCGCCGTCTTGGACATCTCGAACGAAGCGCTGTTGCCCAGAATGGACGTGGCCGCGCTCACGTACGACTTGATGTTGGAGAGCGTGTTGCTGTTGTTCTCGTCGTTTTCGTCGAACGAGAAAAACTGCGCGTCCATCTTGAGCGAGTCTGCCGCCAGCGGCTTGGACTTGACCTGCGTGCGCACGAAATCCACCGGGCTCTCGATGCTGGCGTTGACCATCTGCATCTTGGCGCGCAGCGGCTGCATCTTGAGCTCTTGTTCGATGCGTGTGGCGGCGTAGGCCGTGGCGGCCTTGTCCACGTCGGCGTCGACGTCCTTGAGCTTGTTGATCAGGTCTTTGGGCTCGATGCTCATGTTGATCAGTTCCTGGGTCGTCATCTCCAGGCTGCGCTTCATGGCAATGAACGAGTTCAGGGTTTCCTGCGCCGCGTCGATGGGCGCCTGCGCGGCCGAGATGGCCAGCAGGTTGTCCATGACTGCGGGGTCGACGATGCTGCCCAGCACCAGCGAGGGCGAGTAGGGAAGGGGGGTTGGCATGGCGTGGCTCCGGTGAGGTGGGGGATGAAAGCGGCGGTGGCAGTGGTCAGCCGGGTGTCATGCGCTCGCCCGATGCGGCGCCGCTGGCGCGCGTGGCCTGGCAGTACGCCAGTTGTGCACCGTTGTGCACGCCCAGCTTGCGCCGCAGGTTGTCGCGGTGGGTGTTCACCGTGTAGGGGCTGATGTTGAGCTCACGGGCGATTTGCTTGGACGTCAAACCGTGCGCGATGAAGTGCAGAATTTCGGTTTCGCGAACCGTCAGTGCCGCGTCGGCGGCGGTGGCAGATGTGGCCATCATTTCGGTATCTCCCGTGTTGTTGCGCCCGCGCCAATATCAGCGTCCTCTTGCTGACAGCCCGCGCCAGGCAATGGGCTCCCCTGGGGTCGGTCACCGCACCGGGTAGGCCCTTGGCGCGATGACAAATTCAGTGTGAAGCGAAGCCTCTGGGCGCGCGTGATGGACCGATCATGAAAATCTCATGAATCCATGACCCGGATGTGCAGGGAAAAAGGCGCCTGCAGGCGCTGGTTTTTCAGCGGCGCAGGGCAGCACCTCGTGTGTTCACACGATGGCGTTGGGGGGCGGTGCAATGCAGGGCGTGCGCCCTGGCGTTCACATCGATGCGTGCAGCATCGCGCGGTAGTCGTCCGCGCTGGCCAGGCGCGGATTGGTCTTGTGGCAATGGTCGGCCAGCGCACCCTCGATCACGCGGTCAAAGAGCTCGGGCGTGACACCCATGGCGGCCAGACCGGAAGGCAGGCCCAGCCGCGCGCTCATGTCCTTGACGGCCTCGGGCACGTCGCTGCCGCTGGTCAGACCCATGGCATGTGCCATGCGCTGCAGGCGCTGGTCTTTCTTCATCGAGTCGGCTTCGGCGTTGAAACGAATCACCGCCGGCAGGAACACCGCGTTGAGCGTGCCATGGTGCAGACGCGGGTTGACGCCACCCAGGCTGTGGCTGAGCGAATGCACGCAGCCCAGGCCCTTCTGAAAAGCCATGGCGCCCTGCATGGACGCGCTCATCATGTTCAGCCGCGCCTCGCGGTCTTGCCCATTTTTGGTGGCGCGTTCGATGTGCGCCCAACCGCGCTGCAGACCGTCCAGGCCAATGCCATCGGCCGGTGGATTGAAAGGCGGCGCCATGAAGGTTTCCATGCAGTGGGCGATCGCGTCCATGCCGGTGGCGGCGGTGAGCATGGGCGGCAATCCGAGCGTGAGCTCGGGGTCGAGCAGTGCGGTGCGGGGCACGAGGTGCCAGCTGTGAAAGCCGAGCTTTCGGCCGTCGTCCACGATCACGATGGCGCCGCGCGCCACTTCGCTGCCGGTGCCCGCTGTGGTGGGCACGGCAATGAGCGGTGGCACGCGGTCGGTGATCTTTGCAGAGCCGCCTTCGATGGTGGCGTAGGTCTTCAGCGGGCCTTCGTGGGTGGACGCAATCGCCACGCCCTTGGCGCAGTCGATGGCACTGCCCCCGCCCAAGGCAATCAGCCCGTCACACCCGGCCGCCCTGTACACCGCCACAGCCGCGCGCACGGCCGCCTCGTTCGGGTTCGAAGGCGTTTCGTCAAACACGGCGGGCGCCAGCGCGGGCAGGGCGTGGATCGCCTTGTCCAGGAGCCCCACCGCCTTCACGCCGGCGTCGGTCACGATGAGCGGGCGGGCAATGCCGACCCGCTCGCACTCGGCCTGCAACTGGGCCAGGGCACCGAAGTCGATCAGGATGTTCGTGACGTAGAGGATCTGGGCCATGCGTGTCTCCGTTTTTTTCAGGCGCGGAGCGCGGCGCTCCACGGAGGAAAACTATACGGGCGCCGTGCCCCGCTGCCTACCAAACCCGAGGCTTCACGGGTCGCGCAAAAGACAGCCACAATGCCTCCCCATGCGACATCCCGCCGACCCACGAACCCTGCTCACGCCCACCATGCGGGGCGTGCTCGACCGCATCGCACGCGCGGGGCATCCACCACTCCACGCCCTTTCACCCGCGCAAGCCAAGGCAGCCTACGAGGCGGGCGCCGGCGTGCTGGAGATACCGCCACAGGCCCTGGCCCGGGTGGAAGACCTGCGCATTCCCACGCGCGATGGCGTTGGGGTGGCAGCCCGTCTTTTCGCTCCGGAGAGCGCCACACCCTTGCCTGTGCTGCTGTACTTTCACGGGGGCGGTTTCACGGTGGGCAGCGTGGCCACCCACGAGCCGCTGTGCCGACAGCTTGCGCACCTGGCGGCATGCGCGGTGGTGTCGGTGGACTACCGGCTGGCCCCCGAGGCGAAGTTTCCCACCGCCGTGAACGACGCCTGGGACAGCTTGGCCTGGCTGAAAGAACAAGCGCCCGCGCTGCGGCTGGATGGCACACGCATCGCCGTGGGCGGTGACAGCGCCGGCGGCACGCTGGCGGCCGTGACGGCCATTGCAGCGCGCGATGCCGGTTGGCCCATTGCGCTGCAGTGCCTCTTCTATCCGGGCTGTGCCGGGCATCAGGACACCGCCACGCACGAAACCTTCGCGCAGGGCTTTTTGCTGGAAGAGCCTCACATCACGTACTTCTTCAGCCAGTACCTGCGCAGCGCCGCCGACCGCGATGACTGGCGCTTCGCCCCGTTGGACGGGGTGGACGAGCACGGTCACCTGCGTGAACTCGAAGACGTGGCGCCCGCGTGGATCGGCCTGGCCGAATGCGACCCGCTGACCGACGAAGGCGTGATGTACGCCGACCGCCTGCGCCATGCCGGCGTGGCGGTGGACCTGGAGATATACGCCGGCGTGGTCCACGGCTTCATCAACTTCGGTCGCGCCATTCCCGAAGCCCGCACCGCCCACCAACACGCAGCCCTGGCGCTGCGCAACGCCTTTGGAGCCCCCTGAAATGAGCCTTGCCCGATCCGACTTCCGCTTCTTTCACCGCCTGCGCGTGCGCTGGGCTGAAGTGGACATGCAGAAAATCGTGTTCAACGCGCATTACCTGATGTACTTCGACACCGCTATCAGCGACTACTGGCGAGCGCTGGCACTGCCTTACCAGGAGTCGATGGAGCATCTGCAGGGCGACCTGTATGTGGTGAAGGCCACTGTGGAGTTTCATGCCTCGGCCCGGGTGGACGACCAGATCGACGTGGCGATGAAGTGCAGCCGCATCGGCACGTCATCGCTCACCTTCACAGGCGCGATTTTTCGGGGCGACGAGCACCTCATCAGCGGCGAGATCGTCTACGTCTTTGCAGACCCGGCGACGCAGAAGTCGCGCCCGGTGCCCGCTGCGCTGCGCGAGATTCTCGATGGCTATGAAGCCGGCGAAGCCATGACCGCCTTGCGCGTGGGATCGTGGGCCGAACTCGGCCCCGATGCACAAGGCTTGCGCACGGCCGTATTCGTGCAGGAACAGAAGATCCCGAAGGAACTGGAATGGGACGAGGCCGACGCACATGCGGTGCATGCCGTGGCCTACAACCGGCTCGGTCGCGCGGTGGCCACCGGCCGCATGCTGCCGCACGAGCCCGGCGTGGCGCGCATCGGTCGCATGGCGGTGGAGCGCGGCTTGCGCGGCGGGCGCCTGGGGCGCGACGTGTTGCATGCGCTCATGCAGGCCGCACGCGAGCGCGGTGACCGCGAGGTGATGCTGCACGCCCAGCAAAGCGCCGAAGCCTTCTACGCGCGCCTGGGGTATCAGCGGCGTGGCGAGCCGTTTGAAGAGGCCGGCATTGGCCACCAGGAAATGGTGATCCGGCTGTAAGCGCAGCGGCTTACCAGACCAGCGACTCGCTGCGCAGCAACGCTTGTTCAAAGCCGCTGCTTGCGGCCTGGGTGTGGTCGTGGGTCCACTCGTGCATCTCGACGTTCCATCCCGCGGTGGCCTGCCTCGCGCGCACCACCAGGCTGCTGCGCGTGCCATAGGCGCGACCCGGCATGTGTACGAACGGGCTGGACAGCGCGCGCTCCATGTCGTCGGGCACCCCGGTGTGCGGCAGATCGGCCTCGGCGGCGGGCTGGCCGTCCGCCAGCGCACGGGACAGCGGCTGCATCCAGTGCGGGGTATCGCCGGGTTCGCGCACATCCGCCAGCGCTTCCACCACGGCTTGCTTGAGGCGCAGCGTCTTGGGCCAGGGCGTGTCCAGGCTGGCGTTTGAGAGGCCATAAATGCCCGGCGTCAACACCTGGTGATGCAGGGCCGGCGGGTGCGGTTCGTGCGGGGCGTCGGGCCGGCGGTTGCTCAGCCAGCTCCAGCGCTGCCGGTGAAAGTCGCCCACCACGAGGTTGAACCCGCCATACGCGGCGGGATCGATCGCGGCGGCCAGCTGCTCATCGTCGGCGTGGCCCTGCAGCCATCGCGTCACCAGTTCGCCTCGGCTGCGCGATCCGGGTCCTGCCTGCTGCTGGCGCACATTGGTCAGCATGGCCACCCGTCCATTCGGGCTCAGGCCCAGCCAGGTGCCGCCGTCGCGCAGGTCGCGGCCCGCCACAATGTGCGTCCCGTCGGCCAGCGCCCAGCGGTGCAGGCCTTCGGTGGGTCTGTCCAGGAACTCTTCGCGGTTGGCGGCAATGAGCAGAGGGCACACCGGATCGGCATGCAATGCGAAGGCGATCAGGCACATCGGCGCACCTCCCGGGGCGGTTCAGATGTCCTCAAGCAAAGGGTAGGGCAGGGGCAGCCATTGCAGCGCGGGGCCATCGGCACGGCCAGCCCGCACGGCGCCTTGCACGGCAGCACTGGTCTGCACCGAGACGATGGCATCCCAGCCGCCAGCCGGGTTCGCAGCCGCCTGCACCACGGTGCCACAGGGCTGCTCGGCATCGCTCTCGTGGAACACCTCTTCACCGGCGGCCATGGGCGCTGATCCGTGAACCAGGTAGGCGCGGCGCTTGAGCGTGCCGCGGAACTGGCTGCGGGCCACGACTTCCTGGCCGGGGTAGCAGCCCTTTTTGAAGTTCACACCACCAACCGATTCGTAGTTGAGCATCTGCGGCACAAAGGCCTCAAACACGGGCTGACTCACCGTGGCCACGCCGCTGCGCACCTCCAGCCACTGCCACAGCGGTTCGGCCATGGCCTCGCCGGCGGGCGCGCCCGATTGCCCGGGCGCCACCCACAGTGCGCGGGCCAGGCCTTCGGCGGGGTACAGGCGCACCACGCTGGCCTCGCCATCGCGCCACTGGCTCCAGGCGGCCTCAGGCAGGGCCGATGGCACCGCCTGGCCCACCAGGCCGAACACCGCGAATGCATCGCTGGCATCGCTGAGCCTGGCCTTGGCACGCAGCACAAACATGGACAGGCGCTTGAGCGTCGCGGCCAGCAAGTCCCGGCTGCACACCAGCAAGATCTCGTCGTGGCTGCGTTTGAAGCCCACAAAGCTGGCCTGCATGCGCCCCTTGGCCGAACAGAAGGCGGCGAGGCGAGCCTCCGACAGGCCGAGCAAGGCAAAGTCCTGCGTGAGCTGGCCCTGCAGAAACTTGGCCGCCTCTTCGCCTTCCACACGGATGACACCGAGGTGAGAAAGCGGCGCCACGCCACGGGTGGCGAGCCCCTGGGGCGTGCTGTTCGGGATGGTCGTTGTGCTCATTCGGTGGATTATCATGGCCGGCCCAATTCCCCACCGACTCCTTCCCCCTTGTCCCTGTCGAGCCCAAGCCCGTGATGCGTCTGTTGAAACTGCTGGTGGTTGTGCCCCTGCTTCTGGCCATGCTGGCTGCCGCTGGCGGCCTGTGGTGGCTGCAACAACCACTGCCTCTTACGACGAGTGCATCGGACAAAGAGCCCCTGCTGGTCACCATCAACCCCGGCTCGTCGGCCCAGACGGTCGCCGACACCTTGAGTTCCTCGGGCGTGAACACGCCCTCTTTGCTGCTGTATGCGTGGTTCCGGTTGTCTGGCCAGGCGCGTGACATCAAGGCCGGCACCTACGAAATCTCTGCCGGCACAACCCCGCGCACGCTGCTGTCAAAGCTCGTCAGGGGCGAACAGGCGCTGCGCAGCATCACCTTGCTCGAAGGCTGGAACATCCGCCAGGTGCTGCAGGCTGTGCGCTCTTCGCCCGACCTCACGCAAGACATGGAGGGTTTGAGCCAGAACGACATCATGGCGCTGATCGGCTACCCCGGACGCCACCCGGAAGGCCGCTTCTTTCCCGACACGTACCGCGTGGTCACGCGCGCGCCGGCGTCCAGCGTGCTCAAGCAGGCAGCGCAGGCCATGGAGCAGCGCCTCGCCAAGGCCTGGGAGCAGCGCGACCCGGCTTCACCCCTGCGTTCTGCGGACGAGGCGCTGGTGCTCGCCAGCATCATCGAAAAGGAAACCGGGCTGGAGAGCGACCGCCGCCGCATCGGCGGCGTGTTCTCCAACCGCTTGCGCATCGGCATGCGCCTGCAGACCGATCCAGCCGTCATTTACGGCCTGGGCGAGCGTTTCGATGGCAACCTGCGTCGGGTGGACCTGCAAACCGACACGCCTTACAACACCTACACCCGCGCCGGCCTGCCGCCCACGCCCATTGCCATTCCGGGCACCGCTTCGCTGATGGCAGCGGTGCAGCCCATGAACACCAACTCCATCTATTTCGTGTCGCGCGGTGACGGCTCGAGCCAGTTCAGCGCCACGCTCGAAGAGCACAATGCGGCGGTGCAGCGCTACATCCTTCGCCGCTGATTCCCCCACTGCGCCCCCATGCATCCCACGCCCCCGGCCGGACTCTTCATCACCTTCGAAGGCATCGACGGCGCGGGCAAGTCCACCCACATCGCCGCCTTGGCCGACGCCTTTCGCGCCGCCGGGCGGGTGGTCACGCTCACGCGCGAACCGGGAGGCACGCCGCTGGCAGAAAAACTGCGTGCGCTGGTGCTGAACGACGCGATGGACCCGCTTTGCGAAGCGTTGCTGATGTTTGCCGCCCGCCGGGACCACCTGCAGCAAGTGATCGAGCCGGCGCTTCAGCGTGGCGACGTGGTTCTGTGTGATCGCTTCACCGATGCGACCTTTGCCTACCAGGGCTTCGGCAGAGGCTTTGATCTGGACGTGCTTCAACAACTGGAGCGTTGGGTACAGGCCATGCCCCACACCGATCAGCTCCGCCAGCCTGACATGACGGTCTGGTTCGATGTCCCCCCGGCCGTGGCCGCGCAGCGCCTGGCTTCAGCGCGCGTGCCCGACCGGTTTGAATCGCAGTCACAGGCGTTTTTCGAGCGCGTTGCCGGGGGCTACGCCCAACGCATGAACGCCCACCCAGCCCGGTTTGCCCGCATTGATTCCGACCAGTCGCGTGACGCGGTGTGGCACCAGGTCCGGCTGGCGTTTGAGCAGCGTGGCTGGCTGCATGCCAACGGGGTGCATTCATGACCACCTTGGCCCCGTGGCTCCAGGCGCAATTGCAGCTGCTGCTGGCACAGCGCGGACATGCGCTGCTGTTGTCAGGCCCCTCGGGCCTGGGCCAGTACGACCTCGCGCTCGCGCTCGCACGCGCCTGGCTCTGCGAGCAGCCCACCCCGGACGGCGCCTGTGGCGTTTGCGGCAGTTGCCACGCCATCGACGTGCGCACCCATGCAGATCTGTGCGTGCTGATGCCGGAAACGCTGAGTCTGGAGCTGGGATGGCCGCTGGACGAGGGCGCCCAGAAAGAGATTGACGACAAGAAGCGCAAGGCCAGCAAGCTCATTCGCGTGGAGGCGGCGCGCGAAGCCGTCGCGTTCACGCAGTTCACGCGATCGCGAGGCCGCACCAAAGTCATCCTGGTGTACCCGGCAGAGCGCATGAACATCGAGTCGGCCAACACCTTGCTCAAAACGCTGGAAGAGCCGGTGGGCGAGGTGCGCTTCGTGCTCGCGACCGAGGCGGCGCACCAGCTGTTGCCGACCATTCGGAGCCGTTGCCAGACGCACGCCATGGTGTGGCCGGACGCTTCACAAGCGCTGGCCTGGCTGAGCCACGCGGCAGCCGACAAAGGCAAGCCGCCCGATCCTGAGCAAGCGGCAACGTGGCTTCAAGCGGCCGGTGGTCGGCCCGACGATGCGCTGGTCTGGGCTTCCACGGGTTTGCAAACAGTCACCTGGGCACAGCTCCCCCAAGCCCTGGCCCGTGGCGACTGGGGCACCCTCAACGGTTGGCCGCCTGCGCAGCAGCTCGCGGTTTTGCAAAAGCTCTGTCACGACCTCATGGCCAGGGCATCGGGTGCGCCCACCCGGTTCTTCCCAGCAGAGCAACTCCCACCCGCGCCGCGTTGGGGAGCGCTGGCCCAGTGGTCGCGCGAGCTGATGACCACGGCCCGCACGGTGGAGCATCCCTACAACGCTGGCCTGATGCAGGAAGCCTGGGCCGCCCGCACGCGGCAGGTGTTGAGCGGCAACGCGGCAGCGCCGCGCCGCACCTAGAGCGGGTGCACAAACCTGCCCGCTTTTCAGTGCATTGCCGCTAAACTCCGCAGCCATGAGCACCAACCCCTCCCCATCGACCGCAGCGGCGCGGCCGAGCGTGATCCAGCTCTCCATCAAGGAAAAGGCGGCCCTGTATGCCGCTTACATCCCCTTGTTTGCGGACGGGGGCATCTTCATCCCGTCCTCACGGGAGTACCGCCTGGGCGATGACGTGTACGTGCTCTTGAGCCTGCCCGATGACCCCCAGCGCTATCCCGTGGCAGGCAAGGTCGCCTGGGTAACGCCCGCCAAGGCACAGGGTGCTCGCACCCAAGGGGCGGGATCCGGTTTCCCGCTGACGAAAAGTCGCGCCAACTCAAGCTCAAGATTGAAGAAATCCTGGGCTCCAGCCTGGGTTCTGACCGCGCCACCCAGACGCTCTGAGCCTTCGTTTCCCTGCTGGCCGATGCGGCGCACAATGCGGTGCCCATCGGCTTTTTCACGCCGGCATCCCTCCCGTATGTTCACCGATTCCCACTGCCATCTCAATTTCCCCGAGCTCCGCTCCCAACTGCCTGACATTCTTCAGGCGATGTCCGATGCACAGGTCACCCGCGCTCTGTGCATCTGCACCACGCTGGAGGAGTTTGAAGACGTCTACAGCCTGGCGCGCGATCACGATCACCTCTGGGCCACCGTCGGCGTGCATCCGGACAACGAGGGCGTTCAGGAACCCACGCTGGATGACTTGCTGCAAGGCGCCGCGCGCCCGCGCGTGGTCGGTATTGGCGAGACGGGTCTGGACTACTACCGCTTGGGCGATCGATCGGTGGCCGACATGGCCTGGCAACGCGAGCGCTTTCGCACCCACATCCGCGCTGCCCGCCAGACAGCTTTGCCGCTGGTGATCCACACCCGCAGCGCGTCGGACGACACGCTCGCCATCCTGCGAGAAGAGGGCGGTTTTGCTTCGGCGCACGCTACTGGGCAGCCGGCGGCCACCGGGGTCTTCCATTGCTTCACAGAAACCATGGATGTGGCGCGCGCTGCACTCGACCTGGGCTTCTACATCTCCTTCTCGGGCATCCTGACGTTTCGCAACGCAGCCGATTTGCGGGATGTGGCGGCCTTTGTGCCGCTGGACCGGATCCTGATCGAGACCGACAGCCCGTATCTTGCGCCCGTGCCCTACCGGGGAAAGACCAATTCACCGGCCTATGTGCCGTGGGTGGCCCAGCAGGTCGCAGACCTCAAGGGCGTCTCTGTGGAGACGGTTGCCACCACGACAAGCCGCAATTTTGATGTGCTCTTTGCCCAGGCAGGGCAGGCCGTCTAGTTAAGAGAAAGCATGAAGAAAATGAAAAATCATGTTGTTTTCAAATGGATTTTTTGTCTTGCATTAGGCATTGCCAATGCAGCGTGGGCCAATTCCTATGACGATTTTTTCATCGCCGTCAAACGCGATGACGTGCCCACCATTCGACAGCTGGTGCAACGCGGCTTTGACCTGAACACCCGCAACCCGGATGGGGACCACGCGCTGTTCCTGTCGCTGCGCGATCAGGCCCCGCAGGTCGCGGAGTACTTGATTGCGCAGCCGGGTGTCGATGTGGAGGCACGAAACACCAAAGGCGAGAGCCCTTTGATGATGGCCGCAATCAAGGGGCAGCTTGAGCTGGCGCGTCGCCTCATTGCACGCAACGCCGAGGTCAACAAGCCAGGCTGGGCGCCCTTGCACTATGCCGCCTCGGATCCCGGCGAAAACAGCACCGCGATGGTGCGTCTCTTGCTGGAGCATCACGCTTACATCGACGCCGAGTCGCCCAACAAAACCACGCCCCTGATGATGGCGGCGCACTACGGCACCCCGGGCGTGGTGAAGCTGCTGCTGGAAGAGGGCGCGGACCCGCTGATCAAGAACCAGCTCGGCCTGACGGCCATCGACTTTGCACGGCGGGCAGGGCGGGGTTCGTCGGCCGAAATCATTGCCGCCTTTGTGCGGGCACAGCAGCCTCGCGGCAAGTGGTGAAGCCTCGCGCGTATCGGCAAAAAGTTCCAGGGGGTGAGCGAATAAGTAGGTGTAACCCACATGCGCGCAACCGCGCAACCGCAGCAAAATCGCCCGCATATCCACAAATTGAGGAGACGCCGTGAAAATGGCAAGCCAAAAAGACTTTTTCTCCGGACTCATGTTCACGGCCGTCGGCATCGCCTTTGCCGTCGGCGCCACCAACTTCACGGTGGGCAGTGCAGCACGCATGGGACCCGGTTACTTCCCCTTGTTGCTCGGTATCGTGCTCATCATTCTGGGCGTGGCCATCACGATCCAGTCGTTCCGGAGCAAGGCACCCAACGGTGACCCCATCGGCAAATTCGCCTGGCGTCCCCTGGGCTTCATCATCGGCGCCAACCTGGCTTTTGGTGTCTTGCTGGTGGGCGTGCCGGCTCTGGGCATCCCGGCATTCGGCATGATCATCGCGATCTATGCACTGGTGCTCATCGCGGGCTATGCCCGCCCCAATTGCAGCCTGAAGGAGTCGATCATCCTCGCAACCATCCTGGCGGTGGGCAGCTATGGCGCCTTCGTCTACGCCCTGAAGTTGCAGTTCCCTGTGTGGCCTGCTTTCCTGACTGCCTGAGCTCGAGACCTACCCCATGGAACTCTTTGAACATCTGTCGCTGGGTTTTGGCGTTGCCTTCACCTTTCAGAACCTGGTTTATGCGTTGGTCGGTTGCCTGTTGGGCACCCTGATCGGGGTGCTGCCCGGCATCGGCCCGGTGGCCACCATCGCCATGTTGTTGCCGGCCACCTATGGCCTGCCGCCAGTGGCCGCACTGATCATGCTCGCCGGTATTTACTACGGCGCCCAATACGGTGGCTCCACCACCGCCATTCTGGTCAACCTGCCGGGCGAATCGTCTTCGGTGGTGACCGTGATCGACGGTCACCAGATGGCGAAAAGAGGGCGTGCAGGCCCCGCGCTTGCCGCGGCCGGTCTGGGTTCGTTCTTTGCGGGCTGCGTCGGTACTTTGGTGCTGGCTGCCTTCGCGCCGCCGCTGACCGAAGTCGCCTTGAGCTTTGGCCCCGCCGAGTACTTCTCGCTGATGATCGTCGGCCTGATCGGCGCCGTGGTGCTGGCCTCGGGTTCCCTGATCAAGGCGTTGGCCATGATCGTGCTGGGCCTGTTGCTGGGTCTGGTGGGCACCGACGTGAACTCTGGCGTGGCACGCTTCAGCTTCGACGTGCCCGAGTTGACCGACGGCATCAGCTTCGTGGTGATCGCCATGGGCGTGTTCGGCTACGGCGAAATCATCCACAACCTGTCGCAGCCTGAAGACCAGCGCGAAGTGTTCACGGCCAAGGTGCACGGCCTCATGCCCACCAAGGAAGACTTCAAACACATGCTGCCCGCCGTGTTGCGTGGCACGGCACTGGGTTCGGCTCTGGGCATTCTGCCTGGCGGCGGTGCCTTGCTGTCGGCGTTTGCGGCCTACACGATCGAGAAGAAGATCAAGCTCAAGCCCGGTGAAATCCAGTTCGGCAAAGGCAACATCCGCGGCGTGGCGGGTCCCGAGTCGGCCAACAACGCAGGTGCCCAAACCTCCTTCATCCCGCTGCTGACGCTGGGCATTCCGCCCAACGCCGTGATGGCGCTGATGGTGGGCGCCATGACGATCCACAACATCCAGCCAGGCCCGCAGGTAATGACCTCGAACCCCGAGCTGTTCTGGGGCCTGATCGCCTCCATGTGGATTGGCAACGCCATGCTGATCATCCTGAACCTGCCGCTGATCGGCATGTGGATCAAGCTGCTGGCCGTGCCTTACCGCTGGCTGTTCCCGGCCATCGTGCTGTTCTGCGCGATTGGCGTGTACTCGACCAACAACAACAACTTCGACATCT
The DNA here is from genome assembly GCA_943371335.1 of Synechococcus sp. UW140. Classification (GTDB taxonomy): domain Bacteria; phylum Pseudomonadota; class Gammaproteobacteria; order Burkholderiales; family Burkholderiaceae_C; genus Hydrogenophaga. The sequence continues at coordinate 82,064 of CALRUK020000006.1, forward strand.
GGATGGTGGCGCTGTTTGGTGTGATCGGTTACCTGTTCATCAAGCTGGGTTGCGAGCCGGCCCCCCTGCTGCTGGGCTTCATCCTGGGCCCGATGATGGAGGAATACCTGCGTCGCGCCTTGTTGATCTCGCGGGGTGACTGGTCTGTGTTCGTGACGCGCCCCATTTCTGCGTCGTTGCTGGCGGTGGCTGCACTCTTGCTGCTCATCGTTCTGCTGCCCTCCATCAAGAAGAAGCGGGAAGAAGCCTTCGTGGAAGATTGATGCTTGGCGCGCGGTGCGCGCCTGTGCCATCAAGGGCCCGGATTGCTGAAAAGCGGTCCGGGCTTTTTTTCGCCTGGATCGCCCTGAGCGTTTGGACGAGGCGTGCCGTCTTCTTCAAGAAGCCCCTGCTTATGCCGATGACATCAAGGTAAGCATGCGCACGACTGCGCAGGGCACCACGTTTGAATTCCATCTGAGGAGACTGTGTTCGTCATGAAACTCAACCACATCAAGGTCAGTACGCGCCTGGCCATTGCGTTCGGCGCCGTGCTGTTCATCACTGCGGTCATGGCCGGAATCGGTGTCTGGCGACTGCAGGAGTTGGTTCAGACCACACGCATGCTGGCCCAGGAGGACAACGAAAAGCTGCAGCTCGCGGTGCGCTGGCGCCAGACCATCGACTTGAACTGGATACGCACTCGCGCCGCGATTCTGGATTCCGACCTGAGCCGCGTCCCGATGTGGCAAGCGGAAATGGACAAGACGTCGGAGCTCACGCAGGCAACCCGCAAGCGCATCATCGAGCTGGTGCAAACGGACGCGGGCAAACAGCTCATTGCTGACATTGATGCCGCACGTGAGGCCTACCGCACGCCCCGCGCAGCGGTGGTGAAGGCGCGCATGGCAGGCGAAGACGTCAGCGCAGCGCTGGAGCGTGACCTCAAGCCCCTGGCCGAGGCCTACATCGGCTCCATTCTCAAGCTTGAACAGCGTCAGCAAGCCATTTACGACGAGACGTTGAAGGCCGCCGAAGACAAGGCGGCGATGGGCCGCACGATTCTCATTTTGGGTGGTGTGCTGGCCACGCTGCTGGGGGCCGCTGCCGCCTTTGTGTTGAGCCGTTCGATCACGGTGCCGCTGCGCGCTGCCACCGAGAGCGCACGTCGCATTGCCGAAGGTGACCTGACCGTGGCAATCCACACCGAGGGCCGCGACGAAGCCGCCCAGCTGCAACAGGCCTTGAAAGCCATGCAGGACAGCCTGGGGCGCGTGGTGTCCAACGTGCGGGGCAATGCTGAAGGTGTGGCGCTGGCCAGTGCCGAGATTGCGCAAGGCAACAACGACCTGTCGGCGCGCACGGAGCAGCAAGCGAGTGCACTGGAAGAAACCGCTGCATCGATGGAAGAGCTCAGCTCAACGGTCAGGCAGAACGCCGACAACGCACTGCAGGCCAATCAATTGGCCATGAGCGCATCGACCGTGGCCACCCAGGGCGGCGATGTGGTCGCGCAAGTGGTGGACACCATGAAAGGCATCAACGACAGCTCACGCAAGATTGCCGACATCATCAGCGTGATCGACGGCATCGCTTTTCAGACCAACATCCTGGCCCTCAACGCCGCTGTTGAGGCGGCGCGCGCGGGCGAACAAGGCCGTGGTTTTGCCGTGGTGGCAGGTGAAGTCCGCAACCTCGCTCAACGCAGCGCAGAAGCCGCGAAAGAGATCAAGGTTCTCATCACGGCAAGCGTCGATCGTGTGGCCGAGGGAACCACATTGGTGGATCGGGCCGGGGTCACCATGACCGAGGTCGTGAGCTCCATTCGCCGGGTGACCGACATCATGGGCGAGATCAGTGCCGCCAGCCGCGAGCAGAGTTCCGGCGTCGCCCAGGTGGGCGAAGCCGTCACGCAAATGGACCAGGCCACGCAGCAGAATGCCGCGCTGGTGGAAGAAAGCGCCGCGGCGGCGTCCAACTTGCAGACGCGCGCCGAGCAGATGGTTCAGGCAGTGGCTGTTTTCAAGTTGGCATCCAGCGCCGGTATGCGCTGAAGGGCACAGCGGCATCACGTGATCGGTTCAACACGCTGCCTTGGCAGCGTGTTTTCTTTGTGGTCTCCACTTCTTCTCACTTTCATTTTATATTCCACGATGTATATTATGTAAAGTAAAAGAAGCAGAGACCAAAGGTGACGAAGACACCACCTGCCGCATCTCCGGCGCGGTTGTTGCTATGCCCTATAGGGGAAACACCATCATCCCCGGCCCTTGAGCAGCTGGGGCGAGATTTACAATGCATCGCCTGTCCATGGCCGCGAATAACGCGGCATTCCAACGAAAGATTTCTTCATGAAAAATGTTCTCCTTTCCTTGAGCCTGATCGGCGCAGCCACCCTGATGGGCTGCGGAAAAACCGAAGCACCTCCCACGGCCGCAGCGCCTGCAGCGCCGGCTCCCGCCGCGGCTCCAGCGCCCGCCGAGATGCCTGAACTCAAGGTGGCCATCGATCCGACCTACGAGCCCTTCACGTTCAAGACCGCCGATGGCAAGCCAACCGGCTTCGACGTCGACATTGCCGAGGCACTCTGCAAGGAAATCAAACGCAAGTGCGTGTACGTGGAACAGGTCTGGGACAGCATGATCCCCGGCCTGCAGGCCAAAAAGTACGACGTGATCATCAGCTCCATGTCGGTGACCGAAGAGCGTCAACAGGTGGTGGACTTCTCCGACAAGTACTACTTCACCCCCAGCCGTATCGTCGTGAAGACGGGCACCGCCTTCACCGATCTGGCCTCCCTCAAGGGCAAGAAGATCGGCGTCCTCAAGGGCAGCACGCAAGAGAAGTACGCCATGGGCGAACTCAAGCCAGCAGGTGCCAGCGTGGTGCCTTACGAAGCCCAAGACCAGGTCTACCTCGACATCAAGTCGGGCCGTCTGGATGGCACGGTGGCAGACCAGGTGGAAGTCAACGGTGGTTTCCTGAGCAAGCCTGAAGGCGCCGGTTACGGCTTCGTCGGCCCTGTGCTGAATGAAACCAAGTACTTCGGCACGGGCGTGGGTGTTGCCCTGCGCAAGGGCGAGACCGCCCTCAAGGACGAGCTGAATGCCGCCATCAAGGCCATTCGCTCCAATGGCGTGTATGAAACGGTGAGCAAGAAGTACTTCGACTTCGACGTGTACGGCAACTAAGCCGTTCCGTTTTGTCCGGCTACTTCGCCTCGATCCTGCAAGGCGCCCTCCTCACGGTGGGCGTTTCTTTGGCCGCCCTTCTGGTGGCCATTGTGCTGGGCTTGCTGGGCGCTGTGGCCAAGCTTTCAGGCCGTCCCGCGCTCGTGGGACTGGCCACTGTCTACACCACACTGGTGCGAGGCATCCCCGAACTGGTGCTCATGCTGCTCATCTTTTACGGCGGCACCATCGGGCTCAATCATCTGCTGGCGGCCATGGGAAGCAAGTCCTCGGCCGACATCAATCCCTTCCTGGCGGGCGTGCTCACGATCGGCTTCATCTACGGGGCCTACATGACCGAGACGTTCCGCGGCGCGATCCTCTCAATCCCCAAAGGCCAGATGGAAGCCGCCTGGGCCTTCGGCATGGGCCCTGTGCGGACGTTTCTCCGCATCACGGCCCCCCAGATGGTGCGCTACGCCTTGCCCGGCTTCACCAACAACTGGTTGGTGCTCATCAAGGCCACGGCCCTCGTCAGCTTGATCGGCCTGCAAGAAATGACCTACCTGGCCAAGCAGGCGAGTGCGGCCACGCGGGAGCCGTTCACGTTCTTCCTCTTCGCTGCGGCGCTGTTTCTGGTCTACACCACCGTGTCGCTCTGGGCGTTGCGCTGGCTCGACCGGCGTTTCAGCCTTGGCGTCAAGCGGGCCAAAGCCTGAGCAACTCGCATGAAGTGGGACATCATCTTTCAGCCCAGCACACTGGCCATGTATGGCGAGGGGCTGGTGACCACGCTGTGGCTGTTGCTGTCTTCCGTGGGGGTGGGCAGTGTCCTGGCGGTGTTGTTTGCGCTGGCGCTCACGAGTTCGGTGGCCCCGCTGCGATGGATCGTCGGCGCCTACACCTATGTGATCCGTGGCACCCCGTTGCTGATTCAGCTCTATCTGATTTATTACGGGCTGGCACAACTCGACTGGATCCAGGCCCGCTGGAACGACGTGTGGCCATGGACGCATTTCAAGGAGCCGTTCTTCTGCGCCCTGCTCGCATTCAGTTTGAACACCGCCGGGTACACGGCAGAGATGCTGGCGGGAGCGATTCGCGAGACATCGGCTGGCGAAATCGAGGCGGCGCAGGCCATGGGCATGAGCCCGACCCAAGCGATGCGCCGCATCGTGCTGCCCAGTGCAATGCGCCGCACCTTGCCGGCCTACAGCAACGAGGTGGTGATGATGTTGCACGCCACCAGCCTGGCAAGCACGGTGCCGGCCATGCTCGACGTCACCGCGGCGGCCAGCCGCATCTACTCCGACTATTACCTGCCCTTTGAGGCGTACATCTTCGCGGCAGCCATTTACCTCACGATCACCTTCAGCCTCGTGGGCATGTTCAAACTGGCAGAACGCCGCTTCCTGGCTCACCTCGCACCGCGCGGCCATTGAGCACGCCGACCGCGGCCTCCCGACCATGCAACGCACCGAATACCCCTTGCTGAGCCCGAGCCTGGGCAGCCAGAAGACGCTCGTCGCCTTTCATTTCGGCGTGGCTGGCGCGGGGCCCAAGGTCTATATCCAGGCCAGCCTGCACGCCGAAGAACTGCCCGGCATGCTGGTCGCCCACCATTTGCGCGAGCGTCTTGAAGCGGCAGAACGGGAAGGTCACTTTCGGGGTGAAGTCATCCTGGTGCCCGCGGCCAATCCTATTGGCCTGAGCCAGCGGCTGGACCATCGGGCCATGGGCCGTTTCGAGTTCGACACCGCCCAGAACTTCAATCGCCACTACCCCGATATGGCTGCGGCCGTTCTGGAAGACGCGCTTCCCCTCATGGGCAACGATGCGGGTGCCAACGTGGACACGGTCAGGCGCCTGGTGGGCCAATGGCTGACCCAATGGCAACCCGCCAGCGAACTGGAGAGCCTTCGCCGGCAGCTGCTGTTGCTCTCGCACGATGCCGACCTGGTGCTCGACCTGCACTGCGACACCGAAGCCGTGATGCATCTCTACAGCGAAGAGGCGTGCTGGGCTCCGTTTGAACCGCTTGCGCGGCTGCTGGGCTGCCGCGCGGTCTTGCTCGCCCGGGAATCGGGCGGCGGTCCGTTTGACGAGCGCCTGTCGGGGCTGTGGTGGCAACTGGCGGCGGCCCTCAAAAACACCGGCGTGACCGCCCCGCTGCCCCAGGCTTGCGCCAGCACCACCGTGGAGCTGCGCGGTGAGGCGGACGTGTCGCACGAGCTCGCGCGCCAAGATGCGCAGGCGATCAAAGCTTTTTTGCTGCACGCAGGCGTCCTCGGAGGCCAGCCCTCCCCCACCCTGCCGCCCATGGCCTGCGAACCCACGCCGCTGGCGGGCTCTCAAACGCTGCGCTCGCCCGTGCCAGGCGTGCTCGTGTTTCTGGCCCGGCCGGGCGACCGCTTGTCTGTGGGCGATGTGGTGGCTGAGGTCATCGACCCCACCGCTGGATCCGCGCGCGTGCATGCCGTGCGGGCCGAGGTTCCGGGCATTTTTTATGCGGCCGTGCGCGAACGCTACATCGTTGCCGGCGGCGAGGTCGGCAAGATTGCCGGCCCGACCCCTTTCCGTTCTGGCGACCTGCTTGGCGCCTGAGCCATTCCATCTCTTCGGGTATTGACGACCATGACCGCAGAATCCACCGCCACCCGAACACCCGGCCGTCCCTTGCTGGAAGTGCATGACATTCACAAGCGCTTTGGCAGCAACGAAGTGCTCAAAGGCGTGTCGCTGCAGGCCCGCGCTGGTGACGTGATCAGCCTGATCGGCAGCTCGGGCTCGGGCAAGAGCACCCTGCTGCGCTGCATCAACCTGCTTGAGAACCCGAACACCGGGCGCATTGTGCTGGCGGGTGAAGAGCTTCAACTCAAGGCCGATCGGCATGGTGAGTTGCGGGCGGTGAACGCCGCGCAGCTGCAACGCCTGCGCACCAAACTGGCGATGGTGTTCCAGCACTTCAATTTGTGGGCGCACATGACCGTGCTGCAGAACATCATCGAGGCGCCGGTGAATGTGCTGGGCATTCCCAAAGACAAGGCCGTGGAGACAGCGCGCCGTTACCTGGAGCGGGTCGGGCTGCGCGGGGTCGAAGACCGCTACCCGTCACACATGAGTGGAGGCCAACAGCAGCGTGTGGCTATTGCGCGGGCGCTGGCGGTGGAGCCCGATGTGATGCTGTTCGACGAACCCACCAGCGCGCTCGACCCCGAACTGGTGGGCGAGGTGCTGCGCGTGATGAAGCTGCTGGCCGAAGAAGGCCGCACCATGGTGGTGGTGACGCACGAAATGGGCTTTGCGCGCGAGGTGTCTTCACACCTGATTTTTTTGCACAAGGGGTGCATTGAGGAACAGGGCGTGCCGGCCGAAGTGCTGGCGCGGCCCAAGAGCGAACGGCTGGCGCAGTTTCTCTCGGGCAACCTCAAGTAAAGGACGGCCTCAGCCCTTCAGGGCCTGAGCTCCAGCGTAGAGCGCCACTGCCCGGGCTTCATCGTGAGCGTGCGGTACTGCACCGCCGCCCAGGCTTCGCTCATGTCCCGGTAACGGCTGGAAAACACGTTGCCGCTCTGCCCTGTCTGGTAGATGAAGCGGGAGTTGTCCAGGTTCTCCAGGTCGTAGATCGCTCGCAGGCTCGCAGCGTGGCGGTTCGCGTAGGGCGCGTCGGCCTTGTCGAGGTGGTACTGACCGACATTGACCGTGAACGGGTCACCACCGGTGGGCGTTCGCACCTCGAAAAACCGCGCCAGTGGTTTCACATTGCTGAAGGGCCGGTGAATGGAAATGGCCGGATGGGCGTTGCCCCATTGCCAGGCGGACACGTCGTCCCCGTGCACGGCCTGCAGGCGGTTGAGCGCGTCGGTCAAGGCAAGGCCGCTGGCCGCAGGACACCCCGCCGCGCCGCACCATTGGGTATCGTTGCGCTCCAGGATCCCCTCCACCGCGTTGCGGAAGAGGCGCTTGCCGTACATGGCTTCAAACCTTGCCTGCCCCAGGCGCTCGCCAATCACACGGCGGGTGAACGCATCGACCCAGGCGCTGTAGATCAGCGGTGCAGCGGACTCGAGCCGCATTTCACCGTTGAAGTCGCGAAGGGCGGCCTGGGCGGCGGCGGCCAGCGGGTGATCGGAAGCGGTTTTCTGCAGGAAGGGCAACAGTCGCACGGTCGCGGCCGACTGATGGTCTGCGTGCATGGCGCGAAATGAGTCGGGGGTGTGCTTGGGCGTCTGCGCCAGCAGGGCTTCGATGCGTTCCTGCCGGTACGGCGCGGCCCAGTCCTGCGTCAGGAAGTGCGGGTAGTCCGCCCCATGGATGCGCTGGTTGGCGGTGGCGATCCAGCCACGCGCACCGCTGTCTTGCGGCGTTTCCTCGTAGGGCAGCCAGCCCGACCAGTCGTAGCGCAAGTCCCAGCCAGGCGCTGGCGCGACGCCTCGAATGTCGTTCTCTGGTGAGCGCACAGGCACCTTGCCCGCTGCCTTGTAGGCAATGCGCCCACTGCGATCGGCCATGACCACGCTTTGCATGGGCGAGTGAAAGTCGCGGAAAGCGCGCAACAACTCGTCCACCGTCTGCGCCCGGTTGGCCTCCAGCGTGGCCACCACGTTGCGGTTGTCCTGGTCGAGCGCGGTCCAGCGCAACGAAAGCACAAATCGGCTGGTGTCCATCACCTCGCCGTGGCGCGCCTGCGCGTCGCTGAGCACAGGCCCATGGCGCGTGCTGCGGACCATGTGGCTGACATCGGGCTGGCCTTTCACACGAATGGTTTCCATGCGCAGGCCGAAGTTGGTCCAGGCGGGCTCGTCGCTGGCGGAAGGCACGCGGTACTGCGCCGGGTTGGCCGGGTTGATCTGCTCGAGGAACAGGTCTTGCACGTCGGGGCCGGTGTTGGTGAAGCCCCAGGCGACCTGCTGCGTGCGCCCCAGCACCACGAAGGGTGTGCCCGGCAGTGTGGCGCCGATCACGTCCATGCCTTTGGTGTTGCCCGCAGTCGGTGCCTGCAGTCTTGCGAAGTACCAGATCGCTGGCGCGCTCAGGCCCAGGTGGGGATCATTGGCCAGCAGGGGCATGCCGGTGGCGCTGCGCGCGCCACTCACCACCCAGTTGTTTGAGCCCTTGCCTTCGATGTTGCCCAGCTCGTCGGCCCAGCGCTGAAGATCGGTCCCGATCTGTTCACGCACCGATGCCACCAGGCCACGGTCGGCCTCAGGCAGGGGGGCGGCCGATGAGGTGACCGTCTTGCCGCGGTACACGCCCAACCCTCGGTACAGCTTGGCCAGGTCGGCCGTGGCCGCAGGCTGCTCGCCCGGGTAGGGCGGAAACAGCTCCCACAGCGCCGGGGTGTCGATGGCCTCCAGGGCGGAAAGGCGCGCAAACTCGTTGCCCCAATTGCCTCCCAGGTCCAAAGCCATCATGAGCGACCAGGCCACGCTGTCCAGCGGGTCCCAGTAGCGCCCTGCAGCGGCCTCTGCCTGCGGGTGAATGCCCAGCAGCAGAAACTCGGGCGTGAGCAGCTGCTCGGAGTGCGCGAAAAATGCGTTCACGCCGTCGCTGTAAGCCTGAAGTGCCTCGCGCGCGTCGGCGGGCAAGCCTTGAAACTGGCGACGCGCCGCTTCGCGCAAGCCCAGGGTGCGCATGAGTTTGTCGGTTTCCAGCGTGGAGGGGCCGAGCACCTCGGACAGGGTACCGCGCATGACACGGCGGTTGAACTCCAGCTGCCAGCCGCGTTCCTGGGCATGCACGTAGCCCATGGCCATCCAGGCATCACGCGGCTGCGTGGCCAGAATGTGTGTCACGTCGCTGGCATCGCGATGCACCTTCACGGGGGCGGACAGGCCCACCATCTGAAGGCTGCCACTGGTTTTAGGCAGGCTGCGGTAGGCATAAAACGCCGCCAGCGCGGCAGCGGCCACCAGCAACAGCGACAGCAAGGCAAAAAGTCGTTTGATCCAGCGCACGATGTCGTCTCCGGTATTGGTTTTATCTTTGGCAAGGCGTGCGTCCGGTATGCCGCCAGTGCCCGGTAGAAAGCGCTATTTCCGAATGCCGCCCGAGCCGATCGACAAGTTCGCTTCAACCAGCTTGAACTTCACGGTGGGGGTGGTGAAGTCGGTGAAAGGTGCGCCCATGGCGATCTCGCCGTCGCTGTGCAACAAACACTCCTGGCGACGCAGCGCGATGACGTTGTCGCCCGCACCAAAACGCACCCAGGTGCCATAACTGCTGATGTCTTCCAGCACGTAGTTGCCCGAACGAATGTCGATGCTGGCGTGCATGCGCGAGACACGCGGGTCGCTGACGATGAAATCGGCCTCTGGCACCCGGCCGATCTTCATGGGCAGGTCGGTCAGGCTGAAGGCATGCGTGGTGTCGAGCCAGGTGAGCTCGAACCCGCCAAACACCGACTCCTTGGTGGGGCTCAGCGCGTGCAAGTCAGCGGGCAGTGTGAGGAACTCGGACAGCATCTCGGGCTGCCACTCCACGCGAAAGACTTCGCAGGGCTCCACCCTGCCTTTGATGCGCATGGGCCCCAGGCTGCGGCTTCGCACGCCGTGGCGCGCGCCGAGTTTGCGGATCACCGTGTCGGTGGCCATGATCTGCTCGGGGCCGGCGAGGTCGCTCAACCGCGAAGCCACGTTCACCGCGTCGCCAAAGCAATCGCCATCGACCACCACCACCTGGCCGCGCGCCATGCCGATCTGCATCATGAGCTTGAGGCGGTCCGGCCACTGCATCACGCGCTTGGCGTGCTCTTGCTGGATGAGGACCATGGCATCGACCGCATGGCGGTTGTTGGAAAACGACATCAGCACGCCGTCGCCCAACATCTTCACCACCGTTCCCCCGTTTTCGACCCCCATGGAACCGATCCACTGGGTGAGTTTGGTCACGGCTTTCGTCGCACGGTCGTTACCCAGTGTTTCAAACACCGAGACGCTGCCAGTCAAATCCACGAAAGCAATAGTCAGTTCGGCCATAGGACAGAGGGAATATCGACCGGATTACAACACACCACCCGGGGTATCCAGACACAGTGAAAAGCCATGCTGTTCGCAGCGCGACAGCTCCTGTTTTTCATGAAAGACGCACCGCGATGGCGATTTCGGCCGGGTGGGCCGCACAGCGGTGTTTGAGCCACCCGCCGCGCAAATGTCAACAAAAGCGTAAAAAGGTACTACTTACCTCAGGTGGTCGGTCAAAAAGCACGTGTAAACATATGATTTATTTGTTGTTTTTTGCCTTCTGTCAAACTTTCCCGGTTGCAAATGCAAGGATGTGGGACGTATCCTGCAACCAATTAATACAAAGTCGTTGAGGCCACTCCCATGCGCTGGTTCAAACCCGGTATTCGCAACAGCATTTCTGCACTGCTCAGCCCCGAGACGCGCAAGGACTCGCCCGAGTCGCTGGAGCCGGTGCGCGAAGCCATGCTCGCAGTGCTCGGTGAAGACGGCGCCAAGGCCAACCCTCAACTCACCCGCAAGCTCAAGTACATGCACGACGCGCACGCGCTGTGGTTTGCGCGGGCCGAAATGGTGGCGGTGCTGAGCCAGTTGCACGGTGAAGCCCTGGCCGTGCACCGCGTGCAGAGCCTTTCACCGGTATTTCAGGGCCTGGTGCCCAAGAGCCTCATGGATGCCTGCCGCATGCGCCGTTGAGCGCCCTGCGGCATCGGCATTTCAGCCCCAGTAGATCAGGGCGTCCCGCCCTTCCACCATCAACTCGACTTTCTGCCCCACAGGCAGCAGCACCTTGGTCGGCACGTGGCCAAATGGCAAGCCCGTGAACACGGGGGTCTTGGTCTTCGAGCGCATCCAGTCCACCACGCTTTTCAGGTTGAAGCCGCGGTCGTAACCGGGGATCAGCTTGAAACGGTTGAACGAGCCCAGCAGCACGGCTTTTTGCTGGCCGATGATGCCGGCATTGAGCAACTGCGTGAGCTGGCGTTCGATGCGATAGGGATGCTCGTTGGCATCTTCCAGGAACAGGACACCGCCTTTGATGGCCGGCAAATACGGCGTGCCCACCAGCGCGCAGATCACGTTCAGATTGCCGCCCCACAGCGTGCCGCCCTTGGCCTTGAACGCGCCGGAGGCCGGCAATTCGCTGGCGTCGCCCACCGGCAGGCGCCAGCCCGCACCTTCGCCATGGCCGACGAGGAGATCGTCGAAGCAGGCTTCCATGATGTCGTCGGGTGCTTCAGCGCCGAAGTCTTCCCCCAATGCCGGGCCGCCCCAGGTGATCGCACCGGTCTTGGCCAGCACCGCCATCTGCAGCGCCGTGAAGTCGCTCAGGCCGACGAACTGGGTGCCGCGCTCGACGGCCTTGGCAATCTTCTTGACGGGCAGCTCGCCCACGATGCGGGTGAGCCCGTAGCCACCGCGTGAGATCAGCGCCACATCGGCACCGCTCTCGGCGGCGCGGCCAATCGCCGCCAGTCGCGTGGCGTCATCGCCGGCAAACCGCATGTGGCTGGACAGCGCGGCCTCGTCGATCTCGACCTCATGGCCCAGCGCCTTGAGGCGCGCCACGCCCCGGCGAAAGGCCGCCTTGTCGCGCACCGCGCTGGAGGGGGAGTAAACGTAGATGTGCCTCGGACCTTGACGGTGGCTGCTGGAGGGGCTGCTGGTATGACCGTGGCTCATGTTCTTCGATGCAAAAAGAGCTTGATTATCCGCGCGGGGCCACGGCGAAATGGCTCACCACGGCCTGGGCCACGCTCTGTCCGTGCTCCTGCACGAAGTGACCCGCCTGCGGCAACAGCATGGGCGGTGGGCAGTGGCGAATGTGGCGGTGCAGGTCGCGCATCACGGGCTCACCCAGCACCGGGTCTTGCTGGCCGATGGCCATCAGGCTCTGCCCTTCCCAGCGCGTGGCCCAGAAGTCGCGCGCCTGGCGGCTGATGGCCGCACCGTCGTCTTGCGCGTGCTCCGGCACCAATGGCGGGAAAGCGCGCAGGGCTGCGCGATGACCGCGATCGGGAAACGGGGCGTTGTACGCCGCGCATTCTTCAGCGCTCATGTGGCGGTTGCCTCGGGCAAACAGGCGCGCAACATCGAACTCGGGGTTCTGGGCGCACATGGTTCGCCATGCCAGAAAACCCGGCGACAGCGCCGCTTCGGCGGTGGCCAGCGTGGTGTTCATCACCAGCAAACCGCGGTAGCGTTGAGGCGCTTCCATGGGCAGCGTGAGGCCGAGCAAGCCACCCCAGTCCTGCACCACCAGCACCACGTTGTTCAAATCCAGGCGCTCGATGAATTCCAGCAACACCTGGCGGTGCCAGGTGAACGTATGGGCGCTCTCCTTCTTGGGCTTGTCGCTGCGGCCAAAGCCGATGAGGTCGGGGGCAACCACGCGGGCTCCGCTGGCGACAAACGTCGGGATCATCTGGCGGTAGAGGTAGCTCCACGCCGGGTTGCCGTGAAGGCACAGCCAGGTCAATGGCGCCTCGCGCGGCCCTTCGTCCAGGAAATGCAGGCGCAGGCCAGCCAGCGAAGGCAGATCGCTGAGGTAGTTCGGCGCCCACGGGTAGCCGGGCAGGTTCTCGAAACGGTCATCGGGCGTGCGCAAGGCGTCGTCGCGCAAGGGATGGGGGTTGGCGCGCCGCGGTTTGAAGAACGCTCGCAGCAGCTCTGCGCCCTCCTCGGCCAGCACGCCGCCCTCCACTGTGGTCTGGTGGTTGATCTGCGGGACCGCAAAGAGGTTGAGCACCGAGCCGGCCGCGCCGGTCTTGGGGTCGGTCGCGCCAAACACCACGCGCGACAGCCGAGCATGCAGCATGGCGCCGCTGCACATCGAGCAAGGCTCCAGCGTCACATACAGCGTGCAGCCCTCCATCCGGTAGTTGCCCAGCGCCTGCGCAGCGGCGCGCAGGGCCTGGATTTCGGCGTGCGCGGTGGGGTCGTGGCCATCAATCGGGGCGTTGCGGCCGGTGGCGATCACGCGCCCGTCTTTCACCACCACGGCACCCACGGGCACCTCGCCAGCCTGGGCGGCGGCCTGCGCTTCGGCCAGCGCCAGGCGCATGAAATGGGCGTCGTCGGGTGCGGGCGTCTCGGGCATGCAACGAGTGTAGGTCAGGGTTGCAGGGGCACCCCTGCAACGGGCGTGCGCCTCTGGCATGATCGCGGCCTTTACTGGTTAACCCTATGCCACACGCCCCGCAACGCCGCTGGGAGCTCGATGCCCTGCGGGGCCTGATGCTCGTCCTCATGACGCTGACCCACATGCCGACGATGTATTCGTTGCCATCGGGCCAGCCGTTTGGCTTTGTGTCGGCCGCCGAGGGCTTTGTGTTTCTCTCGGCTTTCATGGCCGGCCGCGTGTACAGCCAGCGCGGTCGACGCGACGGCCTTGATGCCATGCAGGCGGCTTTTCATGCACGGGCGCTCAAGCTCTATGCCTGCCAGCTGGGCCTGTTGGTGCTGGCCTTCACCGCGATTGCCTGGCTGGGCGTGCACAACCGCCAGGGGGGCGTCACGGGTTTGCTGGAGTTCTTCTTCATTGACCCTGCCTCGGCCGTGCTGGGTGCGGCCTTGCTCCTGCACAACCCGCCCCTGCTGGACATCCTGCCGATGTACATCGTGTTGATGCTGGTGAGCCCCTGGCTGCTGCGTCGCGGTTTGCAGCACGGCTGGCGTGGCGTGCTCGCGGTCAGTGGTTTGCTCTGGCTCGGCCAGCAGTGGGGCCTGGGGCAATGGCTGTACGACGAGGTCGTGGCCCTGACCGGGCTGCCGATTCCTTACAAGGACATGGGCGCCTTCCACTGGTTGGCCTGGCAGATGCTGTGGGTCGTTGGCCTGTGGCTGGGCGCTCGCCAGGCGCCGCTGCCGCGCATACCGCTGTGGGTGCTGGTGCCAGCGTCGCTCTACGCGCTGGGCATGCTGCTGTGGCGCCACATGGCAGGCCAGGACCCACTGCCCTGGCTGCCGGCCGTGGGCATGCTGCTGGACAAGTGGTCGCTCGGCCCGATGCGGGTGCTGAACTTCGCCAGCGTGTTCCTGGTGCTGGTGTCGGCAGGGCCCTGGCTCGTGCGGGTGATGCCGCGGCCGCAGGCGCTGGAGCTGCTGGGCCGGCATGCGCTGGCCGTGTTCTGCGCGCACATCGTGATCGCACTGTTCACGCTGGCGTTTTTCGGCTCCACACAGGTGATCAGGCCCTGGACGACCGACGTCGCGCTGCTGCTTGCGGCCTTCGCAGGCCTGTTCGCCGTGGCCATGCTGCTCGACGAGCGCGAGCGCGGTACCGGCGTGCTTCGGCCTTTCTGGCGCACGCGCACGCCGGCACACTGAGGCCCGAACCCGCCGGGCGGGAACTTTCATCGCGGCGGCGGCGTCATCCTGAGTCGCTTAACTTGGTGGCCCTCCTGACGGATCACCCGCCACCCCCATGAGCCAGGACGAACGCCGGTGGGAACTGGATGCGATGCGCGGCCTGATGCTCGTGCTGATGACGCTGACGCATCTCCCCACGACACTCTCAGACCCTTTGGGACAGCCGCTGGGCTACGTGTCCGCGGCCGAAGGTTTTGTGCTGCTGTCGGCCTACATGGCCGGGCGCGTTTACTCCACCAAGGCCGACCAGCACGGCACCGAGGCGATGAAAAACGCCTTCTTCAACCGCGCGCTCAAGCTCTACGCCTGCCAGCTCGCACTGGTGCTGTTTGCCTTCACGGCCATTGCGGGCATCGGCCTGCTGAGCCGCGAAGACGCCATCACCGGCCTGCTGGGCTTCTTCCTTGAACGCCCGGTGGTGGCCACGGTGAGCGCGAGCATGCTGCTGTACAGCCCGGCGCTGCTCGACATCTTGCCCATCTACATCGTCTTCATGCTGGTGAGCCCGCTGGCCCTGCTGCACGGCATGGCCCACGGCTGGCGCGGCGTGATCGGGATCAGCCTGGTGCTGTGGTTCGGTGCGCAGTTCGGCCTGGGCCCGGCCACTTACCAGATGGCCACCGGCTGGTTCGACATGCCGCTGCGCTACCAGGACATGGGCGCTTTTGAAATCTTTGCCTGGCAACTTCTCTGGGTGATCGGCCTGTGGCTGGGGTCAATGCACAGCCAGCCCGACCATGTCCCTGCGGCATTCCCGCGCTGGATGGTGCTGACCGCGCTGGTGCTGGCGCTGAGCGCCTTTGTGTGGCGCCATGCGGTGGGGCAAACGCCCATGGCCGCGGGCTCGGTGGTCAACCTGATGTTCGACAAGTGGCACCTGGGCCCGCTGAGGCTCATCAACCTGCTGGCGTTGCTGGTGCTCGTGATGCACTACAGCGACTGGCTCAAGCAGCGCGCACCACGCTGGCGGCCGCTGGAAACCCTGGGCAAGGCGGCCTTGCCGGTGTTCTGCGCCCACCTGGTGGTGGCCCTGCTGGCGCTGGCGATGTTCGGGGCCAGCCGGCCAGGGCGCCCGGGGTCGGTGGACGCGCTGATCCTGTTGGTGGGCTTTTACGCGCTGTGGGTGGTGGCGCGCTTGTCGCTGGCGCGAGACCGCCGCGCCGCCCGGCGCCGTGACCTTGGGGCGCAGACCCCAAGGCGTGCGCTCAGCCCTTCAGGTGCAGGGCAATGATCCGTTGCCACAACGCGTAGCCTTCTGCGTTGAGGTGGAGGCGGTCCCCCAGAAACAACTCGCCGCGCGGTTGGCCGTTCACATCGAGCATGGACGAGAACACATCGATGAAATCGAGCTGGGGCTCGGTGGTGCTGTAGGCCTTGATGAGTTCGTTGGTCTCGCGCACCGCTGCGATCATTCCGGAACGCGAGGGGCTGGGCTTGATCGACACAAAGGCAATGCGGCTGTCGGGCAGATCGGCTTTGACGGCGCGCACGAAAGCGACAAAACGCTCAGCCACGTCGCGCGGGGTGGCGCCTTCGGCCAGATCGTTCTCACCGGCATACACCACCACCATGCGCGGCTTGTAGGGCAGCACCAGGCGGTTCACCAGCTTCACGCAGTCGAGCAATTGCGAACCGCCAAAGCCGCGCTTGATCACCACCGGTTGGTCGGCGAAGCTGGTTTCTAGGTCGTTCCACAGGCGGATGGACGAGCTGCCAACAAACACCACGCCGCCCGGCAAAGGCGCCTGTTTCAGATCCGCTGCGGCGAAGGCTTCCAGGCTGGCGCTCCAGCGCGGGTCGACGGCGGCGAGCTGTTGGGCCGGCGGCGTCTGCGCCACCGGACCTTCGGCCTGCGCGCCGGCCAGCGAACCCATGGCCAGCACAGCGGCGAGGGCCCATTGGAGCGGCAAGCGTGAGCGCAAGGCGCCAGTGGACAAAGAGCGGGCGGGCAAGGCGAACAAGGCAGACATGGGGTGTGGCGTCGAAAGGTGGACCTGCTGCGGGCGCAGAAAGTTCAGACGCCGCCAGTGTAAATATCGGTGAGTTTTCCGTCCACGCCGCGTTCAGGCAGCGTTGCCCACCAGCCCCAGACGGCGCATCCAGCCCGCCAGCGCCCGCTCGTCGGGGTTGCCCGCCTCGTAGGCAGCCAGCATGCCGGCGTGCGCTTCGGGGCGGTGCTGGTTGATCTTGACCTTGCACTGCAGCTGGGTCACACGCAGCTCGAACGCGGTGATGCCTTGCATCATCTTGTGCTGGTAATCCTCTGCGAGGCCACGCCACTGCTCGGCATAGGCGGGGTCGTGGTCGTGGATCAGGTGCTTGAGCAGGCGGTCCTTGTCGTCAAAGTCTTCCCGAAGCACCGCCTCCACGGTGGCGTGCACGGCGAGGTAGCTCCAGGTCGGTACCCGCGTGAGATCGGGGTAGACGCGCGGCGTCATGTAGGCGTGGGGTCCCAGAAATGTGACCACCGCGCGGGGCCGATCGCGAAGGTAGCGGCCGTGCGGGTTGGGTTTGGCGCAATGGCCGAGCAAACGCAGGCCATCGGCTTCCTCCAACAGGTGCAGCGGCAGGTGCGTCACGAAGGGCAGGCCTTCGTCGTCGTTGGAAATCAGGCTGGCAAACGGGTGTGCCCGCATCAGCTCGAGGGCGATGGCAGGGTCTTTGGCGGTGAATTGGGGTGGCAGGTACATGGGTCGGTCTCCGGAGCGTGGCATCAATGTAGCGGTTCGCCTGGCGGGGATGCGCCCCTATCATCCGCCCATGTCCCACCGCATCGCACTGCTTCTGCTGCCGTCGCTGGCGAGTCTGGCCGCATCGGCACAGACGAGCGGGGCGACCACCGAAACCTCCCACGTCAGCGCCCAGCGCCCGCGCATTGCGCTCGTGCTGTCGGGCGGTGGCGCCCGGGGTGGCGCCCACCTGGGGGTGCTCAAGGTGCTTGAAGAATTGCGCGTGCCGGTGGATCTGGTGGTGGGCACCAGCGCAGGCTCGATCGTTGGCGCGGCCTACGCCACCGGCTTGCCGGTGAGCACGATCGAGCAGGAGATGCGGGGCTTGAGCACGGCGCTGCTGTTCAGGGACGTGGTGCGTGACCACCAGCCGCCCGAGCGCAAGGCGGACGACGCCACCAACTACGTCGGCCCTGAAATGGGGGTGGGCGCGGGTGGCCTGTCTTTGCCCAAAGGGGCGGTGGCCGGGGTGGCGCTGGAAGCGGTGTTGCGCCGCCTCACCGCGCGCCAGCAACATGTGGATTTCGACCGCTTTGCAGTGCCGTTTCGCGCCGTCGCCACCGATCTGGCCACCTCGGAAATGGTGGTGCTTGGTCGTGGCAGCCTGGCGCAGGCGGTGCGCGCGAGCATGGCCATTCCCGCCGTGATCAGCCCTGTCGAGCTCGACGGCCGGCTGCTGGTCGACGGCGGCGTGACACGCAACCTGCCGGTGGACGTGGCGCGGCGCATGGGGGCCGACGTGGTCATCGCGGTCAACATCGGCACGCCGCTGCTGCGTCGGGAAGACATCACCTCCCTGCTCTCGGCTTCGGAGCAGATGCTGCGCATTCTCACGGCGACCAACGTGGCGCAGTCGCTCAAGGAACTGGGGCCGCAAGACGTGCTCATCACGCCCGACCTGAGCCGCGTGAGCAGCAGCGACTTCGATCACCTCGCCGATGCGGCCCAGGCCGGCGAAGCCGCTGCGCGCCAGGCCAGCCAGGCACTCTCTGCCCACGCCCTGCCGGCCAGCGAATACACCGCGCTCATGGCCCAGCGGCGCGCCGAGCCTGACCCTGGCGGGCAGCGCATCGCGCAGATGGTGGTGACCGGGGCGCAGCGGGTGAACGCGCAGACCGTGCTCGACAGCCTGCAGACCCGCCCGGGCGAAGCGTTTGACGCCACCCGGGTGGACCGGGACCTGCAGCGCCTGTACGGCAGTGGCGACTTCGAGGCCGTGAGCTACACCTTCAGCCAGGAACCCGGCACGGGCTACGTGCTCACCACCCAGGTGACCGAGAAGTCCTGGGGCCCGCACTACGTTCGCTTTGGCCTGGGCCTGTCGTCCGATTTCGCTGGCAGTTCGTACTTCAACCTGCTGGCCACGCACCGCGCCACCTGGCTCAACCGCCTGGGCGCCGAATGGCGAAACGACTTGCAGATTGGCCGCACCGACCGCCTGCGCACCGAGTGGTACCAGCCCCTGCACACGGCGCAGCGCTGGTTTGTGGCCGGCCATGCCGGTGGCGAACGCAGCCCCTTCGAGCTCTTCACCGACGCCGGCGTGCGGGCGGTGCGATTCCGCCTGGAGAACTCGGGCTTTGGGGGCGACCTGGGGCTGAACCTGGGCGACAGCGGGCAACTGCGCCTGGGGGTGCGGCGGGGCCGCGTGCGCCTGCAAAACGACACCAGCCTGCTGCCCCCGGGCCTGTTTGAAGCCGATGCCAACACCGCTGCCCTGGTGCTTCGCCTGAAACTGGACACGCTGGACAACGTGCGCTTTCCGCGCAGTGGCTACGCGCTGGACGCGCAAGTGGTGCAGTCGCAGCCCAGCTGGGGGGCCAGCGACGACTACCGCAAGCTCTCGGCCACGTACCGCACCGCGGTGGGCTTCGGGCGCCATGCGCTGGAATTCGCCGTGCAGGGTGTCACGGCGTCGGGTGGCTCGCTGCCGATCTACGAGACGTCGTTCCTGGGCGGCTTTCAACGGCTGTCGGGCTACAAGACCAACGAGATCTCGGGCGACGAATACCTGCTGGGGCGCCTGAACTACAGCCACCGCCTGACGAATGTGGGCTTTCTAGATGGCGCCTATGCCGGCGTCTCACTCGAAGCCGCGCGCATCGGCGACGCCGCTTTCGGCCCGCAACGGGAAAAGAGCCGGTTCGGGCTGGCGCTGTACATCGCCATGGACACACCGCTCGGTCCGGTGTACGTTGCAGTGGGCCGCGGCGACAACCGCCGGCACGCCGCCTACTTCTACCTCGGCCAGCCCTGAGCGCACCCATGAACCTCCTGAACCACCCTGCCTTTCAGAGCCTCGTGCTGCCGCTGCTGCTGAGCGTGCTCGGTGTCGCCCTCGCGCTGCGCGTGGGCGGTCCGCACCGCGCCGCGCTGGGCGCCAGCCTGGGTTTGCTGGTGGCGTGGAGCGTGTTCCCCGGCTACGTGTGGCCTGCCAGCGCACGCGCCCAGCAGGTGTTGTGGATCGCATTGGCCGGTGCGCTGGTGGCGGTGCTGCTGCTGTGGCGAACACCGCGCGTTGCGGCACCGCGCGGACGCGGGATTTTGATGGCCGGCCTCTTGACCGTGGCTTGCCTGGCGCTCGCGGCCGCTGCCGCGCTGGGCGGTTCGCTGCTGCTCGCACAGCTGGCAATGATGGTGGCCACCGCCAGCGCCGTGCCGGGCCTGTGGTCGTGGTGGCGGCCTGCCAGCGGTGTGGTGGTGTCGGCGGTGAGCCTGCTGCCCATGGCGCTGGCGTGCCTGGTGATCGCCACCGCCCTGCCGGCGGCGCCCTGGAACGCCACGCCCGGCGATGCGGGCATCGAAGACCCCTACTACGCCCCCAAGTGGAAATGACCCCACGCCTCACGCCAGCCCGAAGTGCCGGCGATGATGGCCCGATGGTCTCTCCCACGCAGACAACCACGCCGGCCATTCAGGCCCCCACCGCGGTCGACGACATCCCGGCCGACTGGCCCGCGCTGTGGCAGCAGATGCTGCAGTTGCGCGCATCGGGCCATGCGGGTTCACCGCTGCGCTGGTGCGCGCAGCAAGGCTGGCTGCTGGCCGACGAAGGCAGCGCCCGCCGCGCCGACCTGTTCCAGCTCTACAAACCGCTGCTGGACGCCCGCCAGGCCCCGGGCGCCGCGCCCTGGCTGGTGGCGCAGCTCGGCCAGAGCCTCGATGGTTTCGTGGCCACGGCCACCGGTGACTCCTACTACGTCAATGGGCCGCACTGCCTGCTGCACCTGCACCGCCTGCGCGGCCTGTGCGACGCAGTGCTGGTGGGCGCGGGCACGGTCGCCATCGACAACCCGCAGCTGACCACCCGCCGCGTGCCCGGCCCGCAACCCACCCGCGTGGTGGTGGACCCGGCCGCACGGCTGGACGGGCAGTCGCGCGTGTTCAGGGATGCGCAGGCGCATTCGCTGTGGGTGTGCGACGCCCGACATGCCGCCACGGCCCGCGCCCGCCTGGGCAGCGCGCGCGGCCCGCACGCGGCCGAGGTGCTGGCGGTGGAAGGCCTGCTCGACGCTCAGGCGGAGCCGACCGGCTACCGGCCCGAGTGTGTGGTGCAGGCGCTGGCTGCCCGGGGTTTGCGGATGCTGTTCGTTGAAGGCGGCGGCATGACGGTGTCGCGGTTTTTCACGGCGGGTGTGCTGCACCGCCTGCACCTGGTGGTGGCGCCCGTGTTGATAGGCCAGGGCCGGCGCGGCCTGCGCGCGCCCGCGCACGACGTCATGGCCGACTGCCCTCGCCCGCCCGCGCGCACGCTCTCGCTGGGCGAAGACATGCTGTGGGACCTGGACCTCAGCGGGCACCGGCCCAACCGCTGACGGCGCGTTTCAGGCGCCGGCCGGCGGCAGGGCCAAGACGTCCACATGGCCCACGCACACGCGCCCGCTGGCGCACACGGCGCGCCGCCGCTGCTGCCAGGCGGCCACCTCGGCGGCCAGCGCCGGATCTTGCTCGGTGGCGGCGCTGGCCATGCCCTCCACCAGCGCAGCCTGCAGCTGCGCAGCAGGTTCACCCAGCGCGCCGTCCATCTGCCAGTCGCTCGCTGCCGTGAACACGCGGTAGCCACTGCCCTGCAAGGCGCGCCGCAGGGCGGGCACGGCCTGGGCACCCAGCGCAGGCCCAAAGCCTTTGTCGCGCCGCTGGTGTGCGCCAAACAGCCCGCCCACCTGGGCATCCAGCGGATCTTCGGGTGTCCATTCATGGCGCCCGTCCACGCTGAGGGTGAACAGCAGCGCCACGCGTGCGGCCACGGCCTGCGCCACCAGCCGCTGCAGCCACGACGCACTGACGAGATCGAGCAAGGCCGACGCGGTGACAAGATGGGCGGCGTGCCAGGGCAGCGTCTCCAGGTGGCGGGCCAGGTCGAGCGGCTGGCGCGCGATGGCCGCCTCAAAGCCGGTGCCCGCCCAGCGCAGCGGCGTCTGAATGGACGATGCCGTGCCGGAAAGGCCCAGGCGCTCTGGCCAGCACTGCAGCAGTGCTTCGTCGTGGTCGACCACCAGCCACTCCTGCGCGCCACCCAGGTGCGGTGCGAGCCAGCGCAGGTTGGCGCCGGTGCCGCAGGCCAGATCGATCACGCGCCAGGGCGCGGCGCCTGCGGGGCGCTGCTGTGCCAGCCGCGCGGCAAGGCGCAGGCGCTGTGCGGCGGCGTTGCGCGCAGCGGTGTCAAAGGGTTCGCGCTGTTGCAGCCAGTCGGCGCTGAAGCGTTCTTCGCTCATGGGAGGTTCTCCAGCACGGCGGCAAAGCGCGCCGCCTGTTGCGCCCAGGTGGGCAGTGCGGCGGCGGCCTGGCGTGCGCCATCGGCCAGGTGCGCGCGCAACGCGGGGTCGCTCAGCACCCGGTCGAGCGCGGCCTGCAGGGCGGGCGCATCGCCGGCGGGCACTTGCAGCCCGGCGGCTGGGGGCAGCGTGTCGGCCAGCGCGCCGCCGTCGGTGGTGACCACCGGCAGGCCGTGCGCAATGGCCTCGGCCACGACCATGCCGTAGCCCTCGTACAGGGACGGCAGCACGAAAACATCGGCCGCCGCGTAGTGCGCGTGCAAGGCCGTGCCGGGGAGTTCGCCGTGCCACACCACCCGCTCACCCAGCGGTGCGGCCTGCGCGCGCAGGCGGGCGCTGGTGCCGGGGTCGCGCTCGGTGCTGCCCACGATGTGCAGCACCCAGCGGTGGTGCTGCAGGCCGGCGAGCGCCTGCAGCAGCACGGCGTGGCCCTTGCGCGGTGTGAGCGTGGCCACGCACAGCAACTGCACCGGCAGGCCCGGGCGCGCCGGGCCCGCCGGTATCGGCACCGGGTCGGTGCCCGGCTCCACCACCGCCACGCGCGAGGGCGGCACGCCCAGCGCCACCACGTCAGCCACTGTGCGCCGGCTGGTCACGACCACCTGGCGCGCCAGCTGCAGGGCTTGCGCTTCGCTGGCGCGCAGGCGGGCGCTGTCGGCCGCGTCCAGCCCGGTTTCCAGGTGCAGCGGGTGGTGCACCAGCGCAAGCCAGCGCAAACGGCGCGCGTGGGGCTTCACCACAGCGGCCAGCGTGCCGAACGCCAGGCCATCGGCCACCACCAGCGCACCGTCGGGCAAGGCGGCGATGTGGCGGGCGGCAGCGGCCAGGTCCACGTCGTCGGGCCAGGGCCAGGCGCCTTCGAGCACCCGGGGGGTGACGGCCCAGCCGGCTTCGCGCAGCGCCAGGGCCAGCCGCCGGTCGTAGGTGTAGCCACCCGTGGGGGTGTGCCAGTCGCCCGGCAGCAGGAAGTGGCAGTCGCGTGCGGCCGGCATGGTTCAGACGGTGGCGGGCAAGGCGCCTTCGTAAGAAGCCCAGGCCACATGCGATTCGTGCAGGGTCACGCGCATGTGCTGCAGGCCCGGCGCGCTGGCCGATGGCAGCGCCTGCACGCCGAGCGCGCCCGCCGCAATGCGCGCGGCGATGCGGTCGAAGATGGCGCGCGACAGGAATTCGGTGGTGGTGTTGCGGCCCTTGAACTCGGGCATTTCGTCCAGGTTCTGGAAGTTCAGCGCGGCCAGTTCTTCGCGCAGCACCTGTGTGGCCAGGCCGATGTCGACCACGATGCCGTCGGCGTCCAGCGCCTGGCGGCGCAGCTCGAGGTCCACCACGTAGGTGGCGCCATGCATGCGCTGCGCGGGGCCGAACACCGCCCCCTGGAAGCTGTGGGCGATCATGAAATGGTCTCGAACGTTGACGGCGTACATCGGGTCGGTTTCCTTCAGGGGTTGAAAAATCAGGCGGGGTAATCGATGCGCTGGCACAGCACATCAGGGGCGTGCGGGCCGGCGAGCTGCGCCAGCACCTGCGGCAGCTCGGCAAATGGCGCGGTGTGGGTGATCAGCTGGTCGAGCACGGGGTCGGTCAGCATCGAGAGCGCGAGCTCCAGCCGCTGGCGGTGGCTCCAGCGACCGCGCTGCGGCGTGGCCACATGGCCCACCTGCGAGCTCTTGAGCGTGAGGCGTTGCGAGTGAAAGGCTTCGCCCAGCGGCACGCTCACCGCGCGGCTGCCGTACCAACTCAGTTCCAGCACCGTGGCTTCAAAGGCCGCCAGGCGCAAGGCCGTGGCCAGGCCCGCGGCCTGGGCGCTGGTGTGCACGACCAGATCGGCACCCGGCTGTGCCGCATCGGGCAGCGCAAAGCGGGCACCCAGGGCGGCGGCCACGCGGGCGCGGGCCGGGTTGGTGTCGACCACCTCCACCAGGCCGTCGGGCAGCCGCGCGGCGAGCCACGCCACCAGCAGGCCCAGCGTGCCGCCACCGACCACCGCGAACCGGTTGCCCGGGCTCGGGCGCGCGTCCCACATCGCGTTGATGGCGGTCTCCAGGTTGGCCGCGAGCACGGCGCGCGCGGCGGGCACTTCTTCCGGCACCGGCACCACGGCCGAGGCCGGCACCTGAAACACCGTCTGGTGCGGGTGCAGACAGAACACGGTGCGCCCCAGCAGCTCGGGCGGCCCGGCCTGCACCACACCCACGTTCACGTAGCCGTATTTCACCGGGCCGGGAAATTCGCCCGCCTGGAAGGGGGCGCGCATGCGCTGCGCCTCGCTGGCGGGCACCTCGCCCCGAAACACCAGGCCTTCGGTGCCCCGGCTCACGGCGGTGTGCAGGGTGCGCACGCGCACCGCGCCTTCGGGCAAAGGGGGCAAGGTCTCGGTGCGGAGCTCGGCCACACCGGGCGAGACCACCCAGCAGGCCTGGGCTTCCACAGGAGAAGACGGGTCGGAATTCAGGGGCATGAATGAATCTGGGCACAAAACCGGGAACACATCCGAGAACGAAAAGCCGCAGGCCGGATCACATCGGCAGAGCGTGCCATGATCGCCGAGAACCGGCGCCCTGGCCTGGACCCCGCGCCAATCCCCCTGCCACAGCGGCCCACCATGCAGACCCCTGGACCCCACTCCGCGCCCGCCTTTGCCCTGTCTCCACCCGCCGCCCGGCTGCGGCGCGACGCCGCGCGCGATCTGGCCGTGGCCGGGGCGCTGGTGGTGGCGCTGGCCGCTGCACTGGGCGCGGCCATTCCCCTGGGGCCGGGCTACGCCATCAAGGCCGCGCTGCTGTTTGCGGTGGGCGCCTGGCTGGTGTGGCGTGGGCTGGGCCACCATCCGCATGCCCGCTTCGGCCCGGCCAACCGCATCACGCTGCTGCGCCTGGGCTCCGCCGCCCTGCTGGCCGCGCTCGTGGGTGAGGCCGTGCCTGAAGCGCCCCTGGCGGCGATGCCGGCGGTGGCGTGGTGGCTGGTGATCGTGGCCACCGCCACGGCGCTGCTTGACGCGGTGGACGGCGCGCTGGCGCGCCGCAGCGGCTTGGCCAGTGCCTTCGGCGCGCGATTCGACATGGAAACCGATGCCTTCTTCACCCTGCTGCTGTGTGCGCTGGTGGTGCAGGCCGGCCAGGCTGGCCCCTGGGTGCTGGCCAGCGGGCTCATGCGCTATGCCTTCGTGGCCGCGGCCGCCGTGTGGCCTTGGCTGTCGGGCGCCCTGCCTCCCAGCAAGCGGCGCCAGACGGTGTGCGTGGTGCAGATCACCACCCTCATCGTCTGCCTGGGCCCCATCGTGCCCACCGCACTGGCCAGTGCGCTCGCCGCGCTCAGCCTGGCCTTGCTAACCCTTTCGTTCGCCATCGATGTGCGGACCCTGGCGCAACAGCGCCACCTTCAACCGGAGACCTGAACCATGCGCACCGCCTTCCTTGCCCCACTGGCGCTTTGCGCCCACCTGCTCTTGCCCGGCGCTGCCCAGGCGCAGGCCGCCAAATACGAGCTCGATCCCGACCACACCACGGTGGCCTTTCTGGTGGACCACATTGGCTACGCCAAGATCCTCGGCATGTTCCGCTCGGTGCGCGGCAGCTACAGTTTTGACGAAGCCACCGCCACGCTGACCAACGTGCGCATCGAAGTGGAAACCGGCAGCGTGTTCAGCAACCAGCGCAAGCGCGACGACCACCTCAAAGGCCCGGACTTCCTCAACAGCAGCCAGTTTCCGCGCATGGTGTTCACCGCCAGCAGCGCCAAGCGCACGAGCGATCGCCAGTTCGAGATCACCGGCCAGCTGGAGCTGCTGGGCAAGTCGCAGCCGCTCACGCTGCAGGCCACCTGGAACAAGAGCGCGGAGTCGCCCCTGGGGGGCCCGCTGCGCAAGCCCTATGTGATGGGCGTGTCGGCGCGCGGCAGTTTCAAGCGCAGCGCCTACGGCATGAACTACGCGGTGGCCAACGGCTGGGTGGGCGACGAGGTGCCGCTGATCATCGAGTTTGAAGCGGTGCGCCAGTGAGCCGAACCCTTCTGGATCGGCCCGCTTGAACCGCCCACCCGCGAACATCCACCCCACCACGCACAGGCCCCCGGCCGCAGAGGCGGCGGTGTGGCTGTGGCGCTTCGTCCTGGCTTTTGCGCTGCTGAACGCGCTGTGGACGTTCGAGAACCGCTGGCCCGGCTTTGGCGTGCACGCCATGCCGCGCCTGTCGTTCGAGCTGTGCCTGGGCGTCGTCGCGCTGATGGGCTGGGTGGCCTGGCGCGGGCGGCTCACGGGTGGCGCCGCCACCGTGTGGGCGATCGGCTTTGTGGCCCTGATGGTGGTGCGCTATGCCAACGTGACGGCGCCGGCCGTGCTCGGACGCCCGGTCAACGTGTACTGGGACGGGCGCCACGCGGTGGAGCTGTTGCAGCTGGCCACGCAGTCGCTGTCCACCTGGCAGGTGCTGGGCATCGCGTTGGGTGTGGCGCTGGCCGCCATGGCACTCTTGGTGGTGGTGCGCCACGCGATCCGGGTGCTGGCGCAATGCGTGGTGCATCGGCGTCCCCGCCCCTGGCTGGCGGCCCTGGTGGCGGCGCTCTCTTTGAGCTTTGTGGCCTACGAACCCGGGCAACGCGACACACGCTGGTTTTTCTCGCTGCCGATCACGCCCACGCTGGCGCACCAGGGCCAGTTGCTGGCGCGGGTGTGGTGGCCTGAAGACGGCGCTTCGGTGCTCGACGCCGGCCCCGCGTTTGACGGCGACCTCTCCGGCCTGGTGGGCGCGCGCGGACCGGCGGACGTGCTGCTGGTGTTTGCCGAGTCGTACGGCGCGGGCAGCTTTGACCAGCCCGCCCAGGTCGCCGCGCTGGCCGAGCCGCGCGCGGCCCTGCAGGCGGCGATCGACCACGGCGGGCGCGCGGTGGTGAGCGCGCGCGTCACGGCCCCCACCTTTGGTGGCGCCTCGTGGCTGTCGCACGCCGGGCTGCTCGCCGGTGTGGACACCCGCGACCCGGCCGACCACGACCTGCTGCTGGCCAGCCAGCGGCCCACACTCGTGCGCCATTTCGCGCAGCACGGCTACCGCACCGTGGGCTGGATGCCCGGCATCAAGCGCGCCTGGCCTGAAGGCACGTTTTATGGCTTTGACCGGCTGGCCGACGACGCCGGCATCGGCTACCAGGGGCCGGACTTCGGCTACTGGCGCATCCCCGACCAGGCCGCCATGGCGCTGCTGCACGCGCAGGAACTCGACGTGGGCAGCGGGCCTTTCACGCGGGCACCGCGCTTTGTGGTCTTCCCGACCACGAGCACCCACGCGCCTTTTCACCCGCTGGCGCCTTTCGTGGAAGGCGCGTCTCGCCACACCGGGCCGCACACCTACACGCCCGAGCAGGCCGCGCAAGCCCTGGCGGCGCCCACCACCGCGCGGCAGCTCTTGGCCCCC
This sequence comes from Synechococcus sp. UW140, assembly GCA_943371335.1. GTDB lineage: Bacteria > Pseudomonadota > Gammaproteobacteria > Burkholderiales > Burkholderiaceae_C > Hydrogenophaga. The sequence goes on from CALRUK020000006.1 coordinate 109,455, forward strand.
TACCTGCAGAGCCTTCGCTACCAGCACGCCTGGCTGGCCGACTACCTGCGCCAGCGCTCCCAGCGGCCGCTGGTGATGGTCATCGTGGGCGACCACCAGCCGCCCGCCCTGGTGAGCGGCCCGGGCGCTTCATGGGAAGTGCCGGTGCATGTGGTGGCCGACGACCCCGCGCTGCTGCAGCGCTTGCTGGGCAATGGCTTCGTGCCCGGTCTCACCCCCAGCCCCGAGACGCTGGGCCCCCTGCACGAACTCACGCGCGTGCTGCTGGCCGTGTTCAACGCACCGGGCTCACACGAGCAGCAGGGCATGGACCACGTGGGCGCGCCCGTGACGGCACCGCACCACGGCTCTTGAGCGAGCCGGTTTCAAACGGCAAGCCAGGCGTGCACATCGCCTGAAGGCGCATCGGGCGGCAAGGCTTGCAGCCATTCGCGCATGGCGGCCGCGCCCTCGCCTTCGGGCGTCTGCAACCGCTGGCGCTCGCCCAGCGACACCGCGTAACGGTAGCGACCGGCGCCCGCCAATGCTTCCATGCGGTCGATGCAGCCCAGGGCCACATCGCGCACCGCCGGAACGTATTCGAACGACAGCGCGGGCACCGGCTGGCTCAGGCCCATGAGCACTTCCAGCTCGAAGCCTTCCACATCGATCTTCACGAAATTGGGCACGCCATGCAGGGCAATCAGCGCGTCCAGCGTGGTCACCTCCACCACCGGCCCGGGCTCCCAGCGCACCCCTTGAAACGAAGGCGCGGCGCCGGCGCGCTGCACAAAGTCGGCGGACAGGGTGGCCACGGTGGGTGTGCGCGGGCTGGCCATGAGCCGGGCCTGACCAGGCGCACGCCCCAGCGCCTGCGGCAGCAGCGTCACACCCGCGTCGCGGCCAAAGCGGCGCTGCAGCAGGCGCAGAAAGTCGGGCTGCGGCTCCAGCGCCACCACCCTGGCGCCCAGCTGCCGAAACGCGGCCACGCGGTTGCCCGCATGCGCGCCCACGTCAAACGCCAGCCCGCCCGCAGGCACAAAGCGGCGGTAGAAACGCCGCAGCTGCGCGGCCCGCCACGGAATGGCGCGGTAGATCAGCAGCGAGCGCAGCAGCCCGAGCGATCGCGCGAAGGGTGAAGGGGAAACATCGGTGGGCAGGGCCATGGCGCCATTGTCGGCGCCCGCACCGGCTCACACCGCTGTGGGGTGCATGTGTGCCTGCGCCGCGGCGGCCTGCGGCTTTCTGGCGTCGAACGCGGGCAAGGCGGCGGCCATCTGCTCGTACAGCGCGCGCACCCTGGGTTCGCTGGCGCTGGGCAGCACCACCGCCACCGTCAGGTCCAGATCGCCGGGCTTTCTGGCCGGCCAACCCCGGCCACGCACCGTGATCACCTGACCGCCCTGGGTGCCCGCCGGCACCCGCACCTTGAGCGATTGACCGCCGGGCAGGTTCACCGGCACCACCGCGCCCAGGGCCGCCTCCCAAGGTGAGAGCGGCAGCGCCATGTGCAGGTCGGTGCCTTCGAGCCGGTAGCGCGCGTGTGGGCTCAGGTGCACCTCCAGCAGCATGTCGCCAGCCGGCCCGCCACCGCCACCCGGCGAGCCCTGCCCGGCCAGGCGGATCGATTGGCCCGCCTTCACGCCCGGCGGGATGCCCACTTCCAGCGTTCGCTCCGCCCATTGCGTGCGGCCCTGTGCGTCGGTGGTGGGCGACTGCAGGGTGATCGTTCGCCGCACGCCCTGCCAGGCGTCTTCAATGTCCAGCTGAATCGACGCGTGGAGGTCTTCACCGCGCACGGCGCGCGCAGACGCGTGGCTGCGTCTGCCTGGGGTGCCGGCCTGACCAAAGAGCGATTCAAAGAAGGCGCTGTGATCGCCATCGCCGGGGGGCATGCCTCGCCCGTTGAAGGTGAAGCCTTCGTTCCACCCCGGTGGCGGTGTGAACCGGTCACCGTGCAACGGCGCCTGGCCGATGGCGTCGAATTCCGCGCGCTTTGCGGCATCGGAGAGCACCGCGTAGGCTTCATTGAGTTCGCTCATGCGTTCGGCCGCGTCGGCGGCCTGGCTCATGTCGGGGTGGTGCTTGCGGGCCAGCTTGCGGTAGGCCTTCTTCACATCACCCGCGCTCGCTTCGCGGGGCACGCCCAGCACCTTGTAGTGGTCCTGGGTCGCCATCAGGCCTTGGCGTCGAGGCGGTCCATGTCGTGCACTTCCCGCTCGTAGGCCGCAGGGCCGTCCAGCACGACGGTGTTCCGGTTGCCGTCGTAGTTGGCCACCGCAAACTGGCGGTCGGGCAGGTGCCCGTGAACAGACGCAAACAGCGCAAACACCTGCTGCTTCGCGTTGAGCGCGTCCACCACCTGGGCCACGGGTGCCACCACTTCGGGCGCGGCCCAGTCGTTGCGCACGGGATCGACCCGCCCCCAGCGCACGTGCGTGATGCGGCCGTCCGCATCGAGCCGCACGGCGGAGACCGCGTGGATCGCCTTGCGCGGGCGGGTCGGGGCGGTGCGCACCACCACCGCTGCTGTGGCCGGGCTTGCAGCGCGCGAAGGCAAGGAAGACAGGTCGGCCAGTTCGCGCCCGGGCACGGTGGGCTGCACCAGGGCGAGTCGCTGCGCACCGTCCTCCTGCATGAGCACCTCGAAGGCACGCTGGCGCGGCAGCGGTTCGGGAGCCTCGAACCAGGCCGACACCCGGGCCCCTTCGTGAATCGCTTCCACCACCTCGGCCATGGTGGCTTCTGCAGCATCGCCCACATCGTGCCCCGACGCCGAATCCACTTCGCGCCAGCGCACATCGCTCACAAGACCTTCGTCGGTGAGGCGCACATGCGTCACTTCAAAGACGCGGACTGGCAGGGACACGGGATCGCGGGCGCGTTCACCTTGGTAGGTCATGGCTGATGCTCCTGGTGTGGGTGTGAGAAGGCGCGCTTCGAGTGTGGTGCCCCGGCGCAGCCCCATCTGTGCGTTGCCGCACGCGCACCGCAGGCCATGCAGCGTCCGGAGCCCGCGCCTGCACGGGCAGCAGGCGGTCGTATTCGCGTTTGACGACCGCATGGCATTCACAGCTGCGCCGCTCCAGCGCGGCACGGTCGAGCACCGTGATGTGGCCGGGGTGGTACCGAATGAGGCCCGCGGCCTGCAGCTTGAGGGCGGCCTCCGTCACGCCCCCGCGGCGCACGCCCAGCAGGTTGGCGATCAGCTCGTGCGTCATCACCAGCTCGTTGCCCGGCAACCGGTCCAGCCCGTGCAGCAGGCAGCGGCACAGCTGCTGGTCCACGCTGTGGTGGCGGTTGCAGACCGCCGTCTGGGCCATCTGCGTCATGAGGGCCTGGGTGTAGCGCAGCATCAGGTGCTGCACCGCCGCTTGCGTTTCGAAGGCGTGCCCGATGAAGCCGGCCTTGAGCCGAAACCCCCGCCCTGCACTGCGCACCACCGCCTGGCTGGGCGTGCTGTGGCCGCCCATGAAGGCCGAAATGCCCACCACGCCTTCGCGGCCCACCACGGCCAGTTCGGTGGAGCCGCCGTCGTGCAGCACATAGAGCAGCGAGACGATGGCGGTGGTCGGAAAGTAGACGTGGCTCGCTGTCCACCCGGACTCACCCAGCACTTGCCCCAGGGCCAGGTTCACGGGTTCGAGCTGTGGACGCCAGCGTTGCCGCTCGGCATCGGGCAAGGCGGCCAGCAGATGGTTGTGGATGGCGTTGTCGGCAAATTTCATGGAGGCGCTCCCGGGTGCTGTGTGCGGTAACGGCCACAGGGCCGAAGCCCACCAACATAGACCTGCAAGCCGCCGCCTTGTGTGCGCTGGCCCACACAGGGGGCCTTTGAGTGGCCTGTTCGTGCGGTGGGTTGATCTGCATCAAGTCATGTGCAGGGCGCCGCCCGTTCCCGCGCACCCAGGGCACTCATGCGCGCCGGGGCCGAACCACCACCCAGCGCAGCAGCTCCAGCCACAAGGCGCCCAGCGCCACCAGCGCAGCGATGGCCAGCCAGCCCGCCGGTGCTGGCCAGCTCACCCGCAGCACACCGTTGAGCCAGGGCGCGCCCAGCACCGCCAGCAGCAACAGGCCCACGCCGGCCTGCATGCGCCAAAGCCACGGGTTGTGACCCACGGCGTTCAACACGGCGGGGCGCGTGCGGTCGCGGTGCGCCAGGATCAACCCCATCACGCTCAGCAACAGGGCGGCAAACACCACCGAGCGCGCCGCCAGCTCGGGCCATCCCTGGTGCAGCATCCACACGTGGCCACCGAGCAAGGCCGCCGCCACCCCCAGGCCTTGCAGCATCGAAGGCACCAGGCGCGCCAGCGCAAAGGGCGAATCGGACACCGGGCGGGGTGGGCGCTCCATGAGGTCGGGGTCGGCCGGCTCGGCTTCGAACACGATGGAGCACGCCGGATCGATCAACAGCTCCAGCAGCACGATGTGCACCGGCAGCAGGAGCACCGGCCAGTGCAACAGCGGGGGCACCAGGGCCAGCACGATGATGGGGATGTGCACCGCGAAGACGAAGCCGGTGGCCTTGCGGATGTTGCTGTCGATGCGACGGCCCTGGCGGATCGCCTCCAGGATGCGGGCGAACGAGTCGTCCAGCAGCACCAGCGCGGCGGCTTCGCGCGCCACGTCGGTGCCGCGCTCGCCCATGGCAATGCCCACATCGGCGGCCTTGAGCGCGGGCGCGTCGTTCACGCCGTCGCCGGTCATGGCCACCACCTCGCCCTGCGCCCGCAGCCATTGCACCAGGCGCAGCTTGTGCTCGGGCTTGAGCCTCGCGCACACGTCCACGCGGCCCAGCCGCTCGCGCAGGCCTTGGTCGTCCAGCGCATCGAGCTCGGCCCCGCTCAAGATCTCGGGCCGCTCGGACAAGCCCACCTGCTGCGCGATGGCGCGCGCCGTGGCCGGGTGGTCGCCGGTCATCATGATCACGCGCACCCCGGCGCGCCGCGCCTCGGCCAGCGCAGCGGGCACCTCGGGCCGGGGCGGGTCGGCCAGACCAACCAGGCCCAGGAACTCAAAACTGAAATCGTGCTGGCTCGACGGCCACGCGGGCGCGGCCTCGGCGCCCTCGCCGCCCACGGGCGCCCCGGCCCAGCGGCCCCGCGCCACGCCCAGCACACGCAGCCCGCGCACCGCCATGGCTTCCACCTGCGCCATCACGGCGCGCCGCGCGCTGTCTTCAAGGTGGCACAGGTCCACCACCGCTTCGGGCGCGCCCTTGGTGGCCAGCAGGTGGCGCAACGGGTCGGCGGTGGCAAACACGCGCGTCATGGCCAGGATCTCGCCCGACAAGGGATACGCCGTCTCCGGCTCGCGCCCGTCGTGCACGTGCTCGGTGCCCGCCAGCCATTCGTGGCCAAACCGCTGGATCGCCTTCTCCATCGGGTCAAACGGATCGCCGGGGGTGGCCAGCATGGCGAATTCAACCAGCGCGTGAAACGCTTCCGGCAGCGCCGTGGCCCCGTGCGGCCGGAAGGCCACGCCAGCCGCATCCAGCTCCGCCACGGCCATGCGGTTGAGCGTGAGCGTGCCGGTTTTGTCCACCGCCAGCACGGTGATGGCGCCCAGCGCTTCCACCGCCGACACGCGCCGCGTGAGCACCTTCTGCTGCGCGATGCGCCAGGCCCCCAGCGCCAGAAACACGGTGAGGATGAGCGGAATTTCTTCCGGCAGCACCGCCATGGCCAGGGCAATGCCCGAGAGCAGGCTCTCCAGCACGGGCTGGTCGTTCCACCACGCGCCCAGCAGCACCTGCGCCACGGCCAGTGCGAGTGCGAGCGCCCCCAGGCGCCGCACCAGCTGGCGCGAACCCGTTTGCAGCGCCGAAGGCGGCTCCACGGTGCGGTTGAGGTCGGCGCCGATGCGCCCCACCGCCGTGCCGGCACCCACGGCCGTGACCTCGGCCACGGCCACCCCGCGCGTGACCACCGTGCTGGCACGCAGCGTCGCGCCCTCCAGGCCTGCGCCGTCTGCCTCAGCGGACGGGGCTCGGGAAACCGGTACGGCTTCGCCCGTCAACAGCGATTCGTCCACCTCCACCCCGCCCTGCACGAGCACGGCGTCCGCCGCAATGCGGTCGCCCTCGTGCAGCACCAGCAGGTCGCCGCGCACCACGTCGCGGCCGGCAATGCGGTGCTCGCTGCCGTCCCGCAGCACCAGCGCGCGCGGCGCCGACAGGTCGCGCAGCGACTCCAGCGCACGTTGCGTCTTGCGCTCTTGCGCCAGCGTGATGCCGATCACCACGGCCACGAAGCTCAGCAGAAAAACCGCTTCGGTGCGGTCGCCCAGCGCAAGATAGATCGCGCCGCCGGCCAGCAGCATCAGGAACATCGGCTCGGTGAGCACCTCGCGCACGATGGCGGTGGTCGACTTCGGCGCGCTGCCGGGCAGCAGGTTCGGGCCATCGGCCAGCAGGCGGCGCGCGGCCTCGGCCGCGGTCAGCCCGCCCCCGGTCGCGTCGGGCTCGTTCACGTCAGCCGGTGGCGGCATCGATGGACTTGCGCAGGCGCGCGGTGGCTTCGCTCACGCTGGCTTCGAATTCCTTCCAGCGGGCGGCGGTGGCTTTTTTCATCTCGCCCAGCTTGGCCTCGGCGGCTTTCACATCGGCCTTCACGGCGGTGTTCTGCTGGTCGATGCGCGCCTTCGCTTCGGCAGCGGCCACACCCGTCTTGTTCTCCAGCTCCACCACCTTGGCCTTGCCGGCGGCAATGTCCTTCTCGGCCGCCGCCATCAGGCGGTCGCGCCCGGCGGTGTCGCTCACATACTGGAAGGCCGGCATCGCCTTGAGGGTGTCCTTGGTCGCGCCGGGCATCACCAGCTTGCCCTGGCGCTCCTCGATCTGCGTGACGGGAATGGCCACGTCGTGGCGCCCCAGGCCAATGAAACCGCCGGCACCAACGATCACGTAAGACACGCTCCTGTCGGGCGAAATGATCAGGTCGTCGACCTTGCCGACCTTCTGGTTGGCGTCGTTGTAGATGGTCTTGCCCATCAAGGACTTCTTGACGCTCCAGCCCATGGCCATCCGGGTCGACTCGACGATGCTGACGTCCGTGGTGGTGGTGCCGCCAGCGACCTGCGCGGCAGCGGGGCCGGCCAGGCCCAGCGTGGCGGCCAGCGCCAGCGTGGCCAGCGTCAAGCGGGAGAGGTGTGCGTTCATGGTGTGTTTCTCTTGGGTGAATGCCCGGGGGCACAAATGGCGAAAGCCACTGCCACCCGTTGTAGGCGCCGGGCTGCACCGGGTCTGTACGGCACCGTACCGCCGGGTGCTCAGCCGGTCACGCGGCCATCGACCACTTCCAGGGTTTTGTCGCACCGGGCCGCGAGCTCGGCGTTGTGGGTGACAAACAGCACCGTGGTGCCGTGCTCCCGGTTGAACTGCCGCAGCAGCGCAAACACCTCGTCGGCGCTGCGGGTGTCGAGGTTGCCGGTGGGCTCGTCGGCCAGCACCAGCGCCGGGTCCATCACCAGCGCGCGGGCAATGGCCACGCGCTGCTGCTGGCCCCCGCTCAGGTTGCCCGCGAGGTTGTCTTGCCAGGCGCTCAGGCCCACGCGTGCAATCAGGTCTTGCGCACGCAGGCGCATGGCCTCGTTGGCGAAGCCCTGCGCGCCCAGCATGGGCATCATCACGTTTTCCAGCGCGCTGAATGCGGTGATGAGGTGGTGGTACTGAAAGACGAAGCCGATGCTGTGCCCGCGCAGCCGCGTGAGGGCGAGGTCGTCGAGCGCGGTGGTCTGTTCGCCGCAGACCTCCAGCGTGCCTGCCGTGGGCCGGTCGAGCAGGCCGACGATATTGAGCAGGGTGCTCTTGCCCGAACCCGATGGCCCGACCACGGCGCAGAACTCGCCGCGCAGCACGGTGAGGTCGATGCCGTGCAGGACCTCGGTCTCGATGGGCTTGCCCACGTTGTAGGCCTTGCGCACACCGCGCATGCGCACCACCGCGGCTGGCGGCACCGAGGTGTCGGCGCGATCAGCCACGGATGGCCACCACCGGGTCCAGGCGCGCGGCGCGGCGCGCGGGCGCAAAAGCGGCCACCAGCCCGGTGAGCGTGGCCAGCAGCAAGGCCGTCGCGAACAGCTGGGGGTCCATCACCAGCGGGAACAGCGCGGTGCCGTCGGCGTTCCTGGCCACCCGCTGCCACAGCACCAGACCGAGCGCGCCGATGCCGCTGCCCAGCAGGGCGCCACCCAGCGCCAGCAAGCCACCCTGCAACAGAAACACGCGCAAGATCTGCGCGCGCGAAATGCCCATCGCCCGCAAGATGCCGATCTCGCGCGACTTCTGCACCACCACCACCGCCAGCACACTGGCAATGCCAAAGGCCACCGAGAGGCCGACGAAAAACCGGATGGCGGTGTTGGCGGTGGTCTGTGCGCTCACCGCCGTGAAGAACTGCGCGTTGGTGGTGATCCAGCTGTCCGACTCCACGCCCGTGGCCGCCGTGATCTGGCGGGCCACGGTTTCGGCGGCGTAGACATCGCGCACGGTCACCTCCAGGCTGCTCACACCGCCGGGCAGCCCGAGCAGGCTTTGCGCCGTGCGCAGGGCCACAAAGGTGCTGCGCAGGTTCGCGCCCTTGTTGCCCAGGTCAAAGATGCCGGCGATGGTCAGGGTGCTCGAAGCCATGCTTTCACCGCTGCCCGTGGTCACGCGCAGTTTGTCGCCCACCCCCACGCCCAGGTCGGTGGCCAGCTCGGTGCCGATCAGGATGTCGCTCCCCAGCAGCCGCGTGCTGCCGCGCACGATCTTCTCGCCCAGGTTGACGATGCGAAAGTAGCGCTCGGGCTCGATACCGGTGAGCGAAATGGCGCGTATGGCGTTGCCGCGCACCACCAGCGCCGAGCCCGCGGCCACCGGCGCCACCACGAGCACCGTGGGCATGTCGCGGATCAGCGCGGCCACGGTCTGCCACTGGTCAATGGACTTCTGGCGTTGCAGCGGCGCCTGCACGATCGCGCCTTCCACCTCCCCGCCCGCAGCCCCGGCGCCCTGGCGCAACGCGCGCGCCACCTGCCGGGGCGGCAACAGTTCGATGTGCGCCGAGGCCGAGAGCACGCGGTCGATGAAGTTGGACTGCAGGCCCGTCATCAGGGCCGACATGAACACGATCACCGCCACGCCAATGGCCACGCCCGAGATGATGAACACCGTCTGCAGCCGCCCTTCGCGCAGGAAACGGGTGGCGACGATCCATTCGAACGGCAGGCGGTTGCTGAACATGGCGGGCGGCTCGGCGGGGGTTCAGGGCAGCGCAGCGGCCGTGCGGCGCATGCGCGATCCGTCCTTCAGCGTGGGCGGCGCCGTCAACAGCAGGTCGCCTTCGTTCAGCCCTTGCGTCACCTCGGCCAGCCCGCCGCTGCGCAGGCCCAGCTTCACCGGCCGGCGCACCGCGTGCCGGCCTTGCGCGATCAGCACCCAGGGCGAAGCGCCGTCGGCGTCGTGCACCGCCGTGAGGGGCAACACCAGGGCGTTCGGTCGGCGAGCGACCTCGATGTCCACCGACACCGTCATGTCCTGGCGCAGCGTGTCCGGTGGCGAGGGCACATCGAGCTTGACCTCCACCGCGCCGGTGGTGGTGTTCACCCCGGGGTTGATGAAGCCCAGCACCGCAGGAAAGCGCTGCGTGGGATACGCGTCGGCCGACACCCAGGCCGCCTGCCCCAGCGCCAGCAGCGACAGGTTCTTTTCGTCGATCTGCACCACCACCTGTGTCTGGCCTGTGGGCGAAAGCGTCATCAGCGTCTTGCCGGGTTGCACGACGTCACCCGCCTCCACGTCGCGGGCGATCAGCGTGCCTGCTGCCGGCGCATGGATGTGCGCATAGGCCAGCCGCGCATGGGCGGCCTGAGCGCTGGCCTGTGCGCCCGCCACATTGGCCTGCGCCAGGGCGTGATCGCTGCCGTCAGGGCGGGTGGTCTCCAGCTGCTTGTGCGCTGAGCGCGTCTGGGCATCGGCCTGCTCCAGCCCCTTGCGGACTTCGTCGAGCGCGGCCTGGCCGATGAAGCCCTGTTCGAACAGGCTGTGGCTGCGCGTCCAGGCGGCGCGCGCGTTCTCCAGGCTGGTTTGGGCCTGCCGCAGCGTTTGCTGGGCCACCGGCGCCTGCACTTCCTGCAGTTGCCGCAGGCGGGCCTGCGCTTGCGAGACGGCGGCATCGGCCTGGCGGGTGCTCGCGCTGGCCTCGGTGTCGTCGAGCAGCACCAGCACATCGCCGGCCTGCACCGTCTGCCCTTCCACCACGGGCACGCGCCGCACCGTGCCCATGACCAGCGCGCCGATGTCGATGCGGTGCGGCGTCTGCACGTGCCCGCTGGCCACCACGCCCTGCACAAAGTCGCGCCGCAGCACGCGCTCGGCTGTGGCCACAGGCCCGAGCCACCAGCGCACCGCCAAGGCCAACAGCACCAACAGCAACACGCCACCGCCAGCCAGCAGCAAACGGTGCCTGCGCACAAACGCCTGCGCGGCCTGGCCGGCCACGGGTGTGCCGGCGGCGGGCGGGGATGAGACGGGCGGGGTTGAGGCGGCGGGCGGGTTGGACATGGGTGAAGCACCAGCCTATGCGCCAACGGGCCAGGCCGCCGTACGGTGGCGAACACAGGGGCCACACGCGAACGCCTTGCAAGGTGTCCGCTGCCGCACAGACCCGGCGCGGGCGGCGGCGCAGCCTTGCGCTTCCTCAACCAACGGACACCTCACCATGAAAAGCGATCGGCAACTGCAGCAAGACGTGATGGACGAACTGAAGTGGGAGCCTTCTGTGCACGCCGCACAGATTGGCGTGGAGGTCAAAGACGGTGTGGTCACGCTCGACGGCGAAGTCAGCAGCTACCCGGAAAAGTGGAACGCCGAAACGGCCGCGCTGCGCGTGGCCGGCGTGAAGGCGGTGGCGGTGAACATGAAGGTCAAGCTCTCCGCGCTGGGTCTGCGCACCGACGCCGACATTGCGCAGTCGGCCAAGAACGTGCTGAGCTGGTCGACCTCGGTCCCCAAGGACACGGTCAAGGTCACGGTCGAAGGTGGATGGATCGTGCTGTCGGGCGATGTCGAGTGGCAGTACCAGCGGCAGGACGCCGCGCAGGCGTTGCGCCACCTGCCGGGGGTGAGCGGGATCAGCAACCAGATCGCCATCAAGCCGCTGCTGGCGGCGAGCAGCGTGAAGACGGACATCGAGGCCGCGCTGAAGCGCCGCGCCGCTGCAGAAACCCGCGCCATCGGCGTGGCGGTGAACGGCGCTGAAGTGACCCTCACGGGGAGCGTGCAGAGCTGGGCCGAGCGCGACCTGGCCACGCGTGCCGCCTGGGGAAGCGCGGGCGTGCGCCAGGTGGTCGACAAGATGACGCTGTCCTTCTGAACCTGTACAGGCCGCACCATGCACATCCAGACGCGCTGCGCCCGCATCACGGGACCGCTCTCGTACCTCAACGGCAGTGGCCACAAGCAGAACGTGCCGCTGGGGCCGTGTCTGGTCGAGGTGATGGGCGGCCGGTTTGCCGATGTCATCTGGGGCACACGGGGCCAGCGTTGCGAAGCGTTCCCCATTGAAGACATTGAGGCGGCCCAGACCCACGGGCACCTGGAATTCATTCCCTGCACCACCGCGTGATGCCACGGCCTGTGGCGTGCACGCTTCATTTCCCAAACCCAAGGAGTTTCTGATGAAAACCGACAACCAGTTGCAGCAAGACGTGAGCGCAGAACTGAAATGGGAGCCTTCCGTGCACGCCGCCCAGATCGGCGTGTTGGTCAAAGACGGCGTGGTCACGCTGGAGGGTGAGGTGGACAGCTACGGCGAGAAGTGCAACGCCGAACGCGCCGCCCTGCGGGTGCAAGGCGTCCAGGCCATGGCGACCGAGCTGAAGGTGCGGCTCAAAGGCCTGAGCGAACGCACCGACGCGGACATTGCGCATTCCGTCGGCAACGTGCTGGACTGGACCGTTTCGCTGCCACCAGGCGCGGTGCAGGTGATGGTGGAAAAAGGCTGGGTCACGCTCTCGGGCGATGTCGACTGGCAGTACCAGAAGCAGTCGGCGGCCGACGGCATCCGCTGCCTGATGGGCGTCACCGGTGTGGACAACCTGATCCACGTCAAACCCCGGCTCTCGGCCACGGTGGTCAAGTCCGACATCGAGGCCGCACTGCTGCGCACGGCCGTGTCGGACGCGCAGGACATCCGCGTGGCGGTGCACGACCACGACGTGACGCTGAGTGGCACGGTGCGCGACTGGGCCGAACGCGAGACCGCCCGCAACGCGGCCTGGGGCACGAAGGGTGTGCACCAGGTGGTGGACCTGATGACACTGGCGTATTGACCTGCAGCGCGCCCGGTCGGGCGCGCAGGCCCAGGCCGCTACCGGGCGGCGCTGACCTGCGTGCCGCCGGTGCCCGCGAGCAGGTCCTCAATGTGCGCGAGCGAGCCAATGGCCGCCCGTGCACCGGTGGCCCGAACGAAGGCGCATGCCGCCGCCACCTTGGGCGCCATCGAGCCCGCCGCGAACGCGTGCTGCGCCAACGCATCGGGCGTGGTCTGCCCCAGCGCGCGCTGCGTGGGTGTGCCCCAGTCCAGGTACACCGCATCCACGTCGGTGGCGATCACCAGGCAGTCCACCTTGAGCTCGATGGCCATCAGCGCGCTGCAGCTGTCCTTGTCGATCACGGCTTCCACGCCTTGCATGCCCCGGCCATGCGATCGGCGGGCCACAGGAATGCCACCACCGCCGGCTGCAATCACCAGCACGCCACGGTCGAGCAGCGCGCGGATGATGCCGAGGCCGGGCACCCCCATTGGTTGGGGCGAGGGCACCACCCGGCGCCAACCGTGCCCGTCGGCCACCATGGGCCAGCCACGCTGGGCGGAGGCTTCGTCGGCCTGCGCGCGGGTGTAGACCGGACCAATCGGCTTGTCGGGGTGCTGGAAGGCAGGGTCGTCCGGGTCGACCTCCACCCGGGTGAGCAGGCAGGCAATTTCGCGCGAGGCCGGCAAGCGGTTGGCCAGCTCCTGCTCCAGCAGGTAGCCGAGCATGCCTTGCGACTCGGCATCGAGCACGTCCAGCGGATAGCTTTCTACGGCCGTGTACGCGGCCGACTGCAGCGCCAACAGACCCACCTGCGGCCCATTGCCGTGGGTCAGCACCAGGTCGTGCAGGCTGGCCACGCGGGCGAGTTGCGCCGCGGCCAGGCGGACGTTTTCAAGCTGGTTGCCGGCACTGGGCGGCTGCGAGCGCCGCAACAACGCATTGCCGCCCAGCGCCACCACCAGCCTCATGCCCACCCCGTCATGACAGGGTGGCCACGAGCACGGCCTTGATGGTGTGCAAGCGGTTTTCGGCCTGGGTGAACACCACCGAAGCCTCGGACTCGAACACCTCGTCGGTCACTTCCACTTCGCTGAGCCCGAACTTGTCGTGCACCTGGCGGCCCAGCTCGGTCTCCAGGTTGTGCATGGCGGGCAGGCAGTGCATGAAGCGCGTGCGCGCCTGGCCGGTGGCCTGCATCAGCGCGGCGTTCACCTGGTAGGGCATGAGCTGCTCGATGCGCTGCTGCCACACGTCGTCGGCCTCGCCCATCGACACCCACACGTCGGTGTAGAGAAAGTCGGCCCCGGCCACCGATGCCTGGGGATCGGTGTCGATGCGGATGCGCGCGCCCGTGGTCTGCGCCAGCTCGCGCATCTGCGCCACCAGTGCGGCGGGCGGCGCCAGCGCCTGGGGCGAGCAGATGCGCACGTCCATGCCCATTTGCGTGCCACCGATCAGCAGCGAGCAACCCATGTTGAAGCGCGCATCGCCGAGGTAGCAGAACGAGAGCTCATGCAGCGGCTTCTCGCCAAACTCCTGCATCGTCAGCAGGTCGGCCAGCACCTGCGTGGGGTGTGCCTCGTCGGTCAGGCCGTTCCACACCGGCACGTGGGAAAAGCGGGCGATGTCCTGCACCACGCTCTGGTGAAAGCCGCGGTATTCGATGCCGTCGAACAGGCGCCCGAGCACCCGGGCGGTGTCTTTCAGCGACTCCTTGTGGCCGAGCTGCGAGCCGGCGGAATCGAGGTAGGTCACATGCCCGCCCTGGTCGTGCACGGCCACTTCAAAGGCGCAGCGGGTGCGGGTGGAGCTCTTTTCGAAGATGAGCGCGATGTTTTTTCCGCGCAGCCGGGGGTGTTCGTTGCCCACCGCCTTGGAGCGTTTGAGCTCGGCGGCCAGGTCAATGAGGTAGCGGATGTCGCGCGGCGAAAAGTCGATCAGGTCCAGCAGGCTGCGGTTGCGCAGGTTGAAGCTCATGGGGTGGTGTGTCCGGTGTTTACAAAGGGTCGCGCACGATCGGGCACGACATGCAATGGCTGCCGCCACGGCCCCGGCCGAGTTCGCTGCTGGGCATGGTGATGACCTCCACGCCGGCCTTGCGCAGCAAGGTGTTGGTGTAGACGTTGCGGTCGTAGGCCATCACCACGCCGGGGGCCACGCACAGCAGGTTGTTGCCGTCGTCCCACTGCTCACGCTCCGATTCCCAGGCATCACCCCCTGTGGCCACGGTGCGGATGGTCGGCAAGCCCATGGCCTGGGCCACCACCTCGATGAAGGGCTTGCTTTCGGTGCGCACGTCGAGCTGGCCTTCGCGCTTGCCGGGGCGCAGGCTGTGCACGCGCACCGCGTCGACCATGTCCGGGAAGATGGTGGCGAGGTCACGGTCGCAGAAGCTGAACACCGTGTCCATGTGCATGGCGCCGCGCGACTTCGGGATTTGCGCGGCCAAAACATGGGTGGCAGCACCCTCGGCGAAGAGACTGCGGGCCAGCTGGCACACGCCCTGCGGCGAGGTGCGCTCGCCCATGCCCACCAGCACCACCCCATGGCCCAGCGGCATGACGTCGCCGCCTTCGAGCGAAGCCATTCCATGGTCGATGTCGGGGTCGCCCATCCACACCGTGGGGCTGCGCCCGTCCGGCTGCACAAAAGCCGGGTGGAAGCCGTAGACCGCCGCCATCAGCAACGTTTCCTGGCGGCGCGCCGGCCAGAACATCGGGCTGAGCACCACGCCGTGGCCGATCCAGCAGCTGTTGTCCCGTGTGAAGAGGGTGTTGGGCAACGGGGGCAGCAGCATGTCGCTGGCACCCGAGAACAGGCCCAGCAGGCCACTGGCCTCGAAGGGCACTTCGGCGCGCGACACGCCTCCGATCAGGTGTTCGGTGAGTTTGGCAGGGGACAGCGCCTCCAGCCAGGGCCGCAGCTGTGCAGCGGTTTCCTTGTCGACGAAGTTGGGACCGAGCTTTCGGCTCAGCAACCATTCGCGCGCAGCCGGCATGGCAACGGTGGTGGCGAGCAAGTCGTGCAGCTCCAGCACCTGGATGTCGCGCTCCTTCAAGGAAGCCGTGAACGCGTCGTGGTCGTTGCGGGCGCGCGCCACCCACAGCACGTCGTCAAACAGCAGCTCGTGGCAGTTGGCGGGGGTCAGGCGCTTTTGCGCCAGCCCGGGCCGGCAGACGATGACCTTGCGCAGGCGGCCCACCTCGGAATACAGGCCCGGTGACACCGCTTGTGGGGGAGACATGGTGGCCATCACAGGCTCAACTTTCCGGATGCCAGCAGGTAGGCCGAGGCGGCAGCCAGCACCAGCAGTGCGGCCAGGATCAGCATTTCTGCACCCGTGAAGGCGCGCTGTGCGCGCTGCCTTTTGGCCAACAGGTAAATGGCGGCACCGGGCGCATAGAGCAAGGCGCTGAGCAGCAGGTATTTCAGGCCGGCGGCGTACAGCAGCCAGAGGCAATACACGGCGGCCAGGGCGGCAATGGGCACCGCGCGCCGGGTCTGCCCGCCGGGCTCGGGGCTGGCGCCCTCGCCTGTCCAGGCGAGCTTCAAGCCATAGGCGGCGCTGAACAGGTACGGGATCAGGATCATGGCGGTGGACAGTGAGATCAGCGCCAGATAGGACGCCTTCGACCACAAGGTCAGCACCAGGAAGAGCTGCACCATGCCGTTGGTGAGCCAGAGCGCGTGGGCGGGCACGCCCTTGTCGTTCTGCCGGCCCAGCCACGCAGGCATCACGCCGCCGCCGGCCGGCGTGAACAGCGACTCGGCAGCGAGCAGCGTCCAGGCCAGGAACCCGCCGCCCACCGAGACGATCAGGCCCGCGTAAATGAGCATGGCGCCCCAGCTGCCCACCACCTTCTCCAGCACAGGCGCCATGGAAGGGTTCTTCAAGCCCGCCAGCTCGGGCTGCGTGAAGATGCCCAGCGAGAGCAGCGACACCCCCATCAGCAGCACCAGGCACAACACAAAGCCGATGACGGTGGCACGCCCCACGTCTTCGCGCCGGGCCGCGCGGGCCGAATAGACGCTCGCCCCCTCGATGCCGATGAACACCCACACGGTCACCAGCATGGTGCTGCGCACCTGATCAAGCACCGAGCCCAGCGCGGGGCTGCCCCAGAAGTCGAGCCGGAAGGTCGACACCTGAAAGGCCATGGCCACCAACGCAATGAACAACAGCAGCGGCACCACCTTGGCCAGCGTGACCACCGCGTTGAGCACGGCCGCGCCCTGGATGCCGCGCAGCACGAGCGCATGCACCACCCACACCACGACCGACGCGCCCAGCACGGCAGCCGGGGTGTTGCCCTCGCCAAACGCGGGGTAGAAATACCCCAGGGCACTGAAAGCCGCCACCAGGTAGCCCACGTTGCCGATCCAGGCGCTGACCCAGTAGCCCCAGGCCGCGTTGAAGCCCACGTACTCACCCGACAGCGCCCGCGCATAGGCATACACGCCGTTGTCCAGCGCCGGCTTGCGCAGCGCCAGCATCTGGTACGTCAAAGCCAGCATGAGCATGCCCACACCGGTAATGGCCCAACCGATGACGATGGCCCCGGCGCCCGCACCCGCCGCCATGTTTTGCGGCAATCCAAAAATGCCGCTGCCCACGATGGAGCCCACCACGAGCGCCACCAGCAGGCCCAGGCCCAGCTTGCCGGCCAAGGCGGGGCGCGCCGTGCTGCCCGTGCTTTGGGGCAGTGGGGATGAGATCGCCTGGGTGCTCATGGTGCGCACCCCGCAAAGCGTTTGCAAATCGCGTTCATGTCGGGCTCCTGCCTTGCGGCAACCACCCGTTGCGGTTGCGCCGGAGCCCAATGTGCGCGCCGCCCTGCGCGTTGGCTGTACGGCACCGTACGCAGCGCGGGCCAGGCTGGCCGCTTGTGCCTACATGACGGCGCGCTATCCGAAGGCCTGTGGCCTGTGGAAACAAAGGCCCCGGGGCGGGTGGCTGGGGGCGTTATCAGGTGCGCTGTACGTGCCCTTCGAGCTGCGCCATTTCCTGCACAGCCCGACCTGGACCACCGCCCTCGTGATGACGACCACGGTTGTGGTGGTCAGCTTCCCGGGCTGGCGGCTGTGGCGGTGCCAAACCCAGGCGTTCACTCCCACTCGATCGTCGCTGGCGGCTTGGAGCTCACGTCGTAGGTCACGCGGTTGATGCCGCGCACCTCGTTGATGATGCGGCTGCTGACCTTCTTGAGCAGTGCGTACGGCAACTCGGCCCAGTCGGCGGTCATGAAGTCGCTGGTCTGCACCGCGCGCAGGGCGACCACGTAGTCGTAGGTGCGGCCGTCGCCCATCACGCCCACGCTCTTGACCGGCAGGAACACGGTGAAGGCCTGGCTGGTGAGGTCGTACCAGCTCTTGCCGGTGGCTTCGTCGCGGAAGTTGCGCAGCTCCTCAATGAAGATCGCGTCGGCGCGGCGCAGCAGGTCGGCGTATTCCTTCTTCACTTCGCCCAGAATGCGCACGCCCAGGCCGGGGCCGGGGAAGGGGTGGCGGTAGACCATGTCGTGCGGCAGGCCGAGCGCCACGCCGAGTTCACGCACCTCGTCTTTGAACAAATCGCGCAGCGGCTCCAGCAATTTCAGGCCGAGCTGCTCGGGCAGGCCGCCCACGTTGTGGTGGCTCTTGATGGTCACGGCCTTCTTGCTCTTGGCGCCACCGGATTCGATCACGTCCGGGTAAATAGTGCCTTGTGCCAACCACGTCGCGCCTTTGACGGCGCGACTCGCTGTCTCGCCTTTTGTTGAGGCATCTGAAATGAGTTTGGCGGCTTCGGCCTTGAAAACCTCGACGAATTCGCGCCCGATGATCTTGCGCTTGGCCTCCGGCTCGCTCACGCCGGCCAGGTGGCCCAGGAACTGGTCAGCCGCGTCCACGCGGATCACCTTGGCGTGCAGCTTGCCGACGAACATGTCCATGACCATGTCGCCCTCATTCAGCCGCAGCAGCCCGTGGTCGACGAACACGCAGGTGAGCTGCTCGCCGATGGCGCGGTGGATCAGCGCGGCGGCCACCGACGAATCCACACCGCCCGATAGGCCCAGGATCACTTCCTCGTCGCCCACCTGCTCGCGGATCTTTTGCACCGCTTCCTCGATGTGGTCGCGCATGACCCAGTCGGCCCGGGTGCCGCAGATCTCCAGCACAAAGCGCTCCAGCAGCGCGCGGCCCTGCACGGTGTGCGTGACCTCGGGGTGGAACTGCACGGCGTAGAAATGGCGCGCTTCGTCGGCCATGCCGGCGATGGGGCAGCTCTCGGTGCTGGCCATGAGCTTGAAGCCGGGCGGCAGCTCGGTGACCTTGTCGCCATGGCTCATCCAGACCTTGAGCATGCCGTGGCCTTCGGGCGTGGTGAAGTCGGCAATGTCTTTGAGCAGCGCGGTGTGGCCACGGGCGCGCACCTCGGCATAGCCGAATTCGCGGGTCTTGCCCGCTTCCACCTTGCCACCCAGTTGCTGCGCCATGGTCTGCATGCCGTAGCAGATGCCCAGCACGGGAATGCCCAGCTCGTACACCGCGTCAGGGGCCTTGTCGTCCACTTCATAGACGCTGGCATGGCTGCCCGAGAGGATGACGCCCTTGAGCTGGCCGTCGGCGGCGAATTCGCGCACCCAGTCGCTGCTCACGTCGCAGGGGTGCACTTCGCAGTACACGTGGGCTTCGCGCACACGGCGTGCAATGAGCTGGGTGACCTGGGAGCCGAAATCGAGGATGAGGATCTTCTGGTGCTGCATGGTGGTTTCCGGGGTTTTCAAAAGGTGTCGGTGGCAATGCCGCAGGCCTTGGCGGCTTGCAGCAGGTCGGCCTGGCGCGAGACCAGCGTGCCGTTGAAGCGAACGACGAGCTCGAGGTAAGCGGCGTCGAAATAGCTGATGTGGTGAGACTCGGCCAGCCGCAGCACCTGGCTGCGACGGTGCAGGCTGAGCGGTGGGTCGATGTCGACCTGCGCCTGGGCCACCAGCTCCAGGCCGCGCTCGTAGTGGGCGCGCGGCAGCCGGCCGCTGCGGCAGGCCAGCAGCAGGGCCTCGCCCAGTTGCCAATGCCATAGGCTGGGCGCGTGGTACAGGCCGGCGCGGCTGCGCGCCTGGCTGTAGTGGTGGTCGGTGCGCTCGCTCTGCTGCTCGGGGATGAGCCAGGCCAGCGCCACCGAAGCGTCGATCACCCAGGGCCTCATCGGGGCTCCTCGGCAGACCAGGCGGCGCGAAACGCGCGCAGCTCGGTAAGGGCCTGGGCGGCCACGCGGTCGCGTTCGGCCTGGTCCACGTCGGCCACTTCGGCCACCAGCCGCACCACCGGCTTGCCGTGCCGCGTGAGCACGACCTGCTCGCCCTGCTCGGCCGCGCGAATCAGCTCGGACAGCTGGCCTTTGGCCTGGTGGATGGGGACGGACAGCATGGACAATGGGTGGCGCCGGAAAACCGGGGATTGTGCCAGATTCCGCCTGTTTGGGACCCAATACTTTGGGTCCAGATTTTGTAACACCCCTTGCCCCAGCCCACCATGCTCCACCCGCCCCGCGCCTATATCTACCTCGACGCCGTGGCCCGCGCCGGCTCCATCCGCAAGGCGGCGGAGAAGCTGCACGTGGCGTCCACCGCGCTCAACCGGATGATTCTGGAGCTGGAAGAACAGGCCGGCACGCCGCTGTTTGAGCGCCTGCCGCGCGGCGTGCGCCTCACGGCGGCGGGCGAGGTGCTGGTGCACACGGTGCGCCGCTCGCTCTCCGACCTGCGCTCGGCGCAGTCGCAGATCGAGCAGCTGCGCGGCCTGGTGCGCGGCACCGTTCGCCTGGGCTGCGCCGAATCGGTGGCCACCGACCTGATCCCCAGCGCCGTGGCCCAGTACCAGGCGCAGCACCCGGGCGTGCAGTTTCAGGTGGTCTCCGGCGTCACCCACCAGCTGGTGCAACTGCTCGGCCAGGACGAACTGGAGCTGGTGCTCGTGCACGACCCGGCCCCCAGCGACGACCTGCAGGTGATCAGCCGCCTGCACCAGCCGCTGTGCGCCATGGTGCGGCCCGACCACCCGCTGGCCGGGCGCACCAGCCTGCGCCTGGCCGAATGCCAGCCCTTTGCAGTGGCGCTGGGCGACCACTCGTTTGGCAGCCGCCGCCTGCTCGATGCGGTAATGGCGCGCTCGCGCATCGTCATGCGCCCCTTGATTGAAGCCAGCACCGTGCAGCTGCTCAAGGAGTTCACGCGGCAGACCGGTGCGATCAGTTTCCAGTTCGAGATCGGCACGCTGCAGGAAAAGCGCCGCGGCGAGCTGGTGTCGATCCCGCTGGTGGACGCGGCCCTGGGCCGCAGCGAGCTGGTGCTGGCGGTGCGCGAAGGCCGCCGCCTGCCCAGCGCCACGCTGTCGTTTGTGGAATTGCTGGTGGGTCGCCTCGCCGAAATCACGCCCTGAGGCCGTTGGCGGCGGCGGGCTGCGGCCCTACTGCACACATTTCTCGCTCACCCTGAGCGAAACATTGAGCTTCCGCGCAGCACTGGTGTTCCAGATACTGCGCTGCATGAACCGCCCAACGCCCCTACGCCAGCTCCAGGTGTTTCGCCTGCCGATGGCCCACCCCGGTGACTTGTCGGCCCTGGCCGCCTTGCTGGATGCCGGGCGTGTGCGGGCCGACGAGGTGGTGGCGGTCATCGGCAAGACCGAGGGCAACGGCGGCGTCAACGACTTCACCCGGGGCTACTTCACCCAGAGCCTGATGCACCTGCTGGCCGAGCGCCTGGGCCGCGAGCCGGCCGATCTGCTGGGCGAACTGCCCTGCGTGCTCTCGGGCGGCACCGAGGGCGTGCTCTCGCCGCACTACAGCGTCTTCGTGCGCAGTGCCGCCCACGCCGATGCACCGGCCGGCCCGGCGCTGGCCGGCCCTGCGCTGGCCATCGGCCGCGCCTTCAGCCCGCCCACGCCGGCGGCCGACATCGGGCGCTGGGCGCAGGTGCGCGCGGTGGCCGACGCCGTGCGCAGCGCCATGGCCGACGCCGGCATCGACGACCCGGCCGACGTGTGCTTTGTGCAGGTCAAAGGCCCCTGCGTGACCGCGGCGCGTGCGGCGGCCGCACTGGCCGCCGGCCAGCGCGTGGCCAGCGCCGACCCGAACCGCTCCATGGCCTTGTCGCGCGCGGCGGGGGCCTTTGGTGTGGCGCTGGCGCTCGGTGACCTGCCCGATGACGCCGCGCTGGAAGCCGCCTTGCTCACGCGCTTTGACCTCTGGTGCGGGCGCGCCGGCGTGTCCACCGGGGTGGAAGTGCAGGCCAATGAAATCGTGCTACTGGGCCACAGCGCCCACTGGCGCGGCCCGTTGCGCATGGCTTGCGAGCCCATGGCCGACGCGCTGGACTTGCCCGCCGTCATCCGCGTGCTCGCCCGCCTGGGCCTGAATGCCGCGCCCCAGCTGGGTGAAGCGGACCGCAGCCGCGTGGCCGCCTCGCTGGTGAAGTGCGAGCCCGACCGCCGGGGCCAGGTGCGCGGCGCACGCCACACCATGCTGGACGACACCGACATCAACGCCCAGCGCCACGTCCGCGCGGCCGTGGGCGGCCTGGTGGCGGGCGTGCTGGGCGATGGCCAGATCTTTGTGTCGGGCGGTGCCGAGCACCAAGGGCCAGACGGTGGCGGCCTGGTGGCCGTGATCGCGGAGGTGGCATGAGCACCGCCACCCGCGCACCGTTGTGGCAGCTCGACGCTGGCGAGCTGGGCGCGGCGTACCGCGCTGGTGCACTCACACCCCTGGCGGTGCTCGACGCCCACCTCGAACGCCTCGACATGGTGCAAGCGCAGATCAACCCCATGGCGTGGGTCGATGCCGACGGCGCGCGCCTGGCGGCCATCGCCAGCACCCAACGCTGGCACCAGGGCCGCCCACACTCCGCGCTGGACGGCGTGCCCGTCACCGTGAAAGACAACATCCCGCTGGCGGGCCTGCCCTGCCGCTGGGGCAGCCGGCTGTGGCAACACCACCGGCCCGAGGTGGACGAGTCGCCGGTGGCGCGGCTGCGCGCGGCGGGCGCCGTGTTCCTGGGCAAGACGGCGGTACCCGAATTCACCCTGCAGGGCTACACCGACAGCCCGCTCACCGGCGTCACCCGCAACCCCTGGGACCCGGCGCTCACCCCCGGCGGCTCCAGCGGTGGCGCCGTGGCTGCCCTGGCGGCGGGCGTGGGCGTGCTGGCGCTGGGCACCGACGGTGGGGGCTCGATCCGCCGCCCGGCGGGGCACACCGGCCTGTACGGCTTCAAGCCCGGCTGGAACGTGGTGCCGCGCGAGCACGGCCTGCCCGACGTGCTGCCCGGCATGGAAGTCATTGGCCCCATGGCCCGCCATGCGCGGGACCTGCCGCTGGCCATGGCCGTGATCGGCGGTACCGCGCCCGGCGGGTGGGCTGCGGCTGGCGCACCGCCCCGGCCCCAACGCATCGCGTACTGGCGCCACATCGCCGGCTCGCCGGTGGACGCCGAGGTGCTGGCGCGCTGCGACGCCGCTGCGCAGCAACTGCGCGAGCGCGGCCACACGGTGAACGTGACCGACGCCCCTGCCGAGATTCAGGCCTTCAACCAGCAGGCCTGGCCCGTCATCAGCACCACCGGCCTGGCCCATGTGCTGCGCGACGCGCCGCACGCGGGCGACGAACTCTCGCCCGCGCTGGCGGCCCTGTGGGCCAGCGGCCAGGCCTGGCGCGCCACCGATCTTTTTGAAGCCCATGCCGTGGTGCGCCGCCTGTTGCGCGCCCTGGGCGTTGTGTTCAGCGCGCACGACCTGGTGCTCTCGCCCTGCTCGGCCGCCCTGCCCTGGCCCGCCGACCAGAGCCACCCGCCCGTGATCGACGCCCAGCCGGTGGACGGGCGCGGCCACGCCGTGTTCACCGCCTTCGTCAACGCCAGCGGCCTGCCCGCGCTGGCCCTGCCCGCCGCGCGCGCCGGGCACCTGCCGGTGGGCGTGCAACTGGTGGCCCCGGCCGGTGGCGATGCGCTGCTGCTCGCGATGGGCCTGCAGTGGGAGCAAGCCGGCGGCTCCACCACCGAATGGCCGCTGTGGCCCTGATCCTGCTTATCTGGAGAAACCCCTGACCATGTCCACCCCTCGAAAAGTCGTCATCGTCGGCGCCGGCGTGGCCGGTGCCATCCTCGCCCGGCGCCTGGCGGCGCTGCCCGGCCTGGCGGTCACGTGCCTGGAGCGCGTGGCGCCCGACGACCACAGCGAAGCCGGCACGGGCCTGAACGTTGGCCCCAACGCCATCAAGGCGCTGCGCGCCTGCGACCCCGCGCTGGCCGACGAGGTCGTTGGCCAGAGCCTGCCCTGGACGCAATGGCGCACCTCGCTGGCCGACGGCACCGTGCTGTTTGACCTGCCGCTGGCGCGCGTGGCCGACAACGCGGGCATCCGCATCCGCTGGTCCGAGCTCTACCGCATCTTGCGCGGCGGCGCGGGCGCAGCCATTCGCTACGGCTGCGAGGTCACGTCCATGGGCGCCGACCCGGCCGACCCGCACCGCACCCGCGTGGCCTGGATGGAAAACGGCCAGGCCCACGCCATCGACGGCATTGACCTGCTGATCGGCACCGACGGCCGCTATTCGGCCACGCGCGCCGCCTTTTCCGGCCTGCCCGAGGCGCGGCACGTGGGCGTGGCGATTCTGCGGGTGCTGGTGCAAGACCGCAGCCAGGGCCTGGTGGACGACTACGAGCAATGGTTCAACCGCCACCACCGCCTGCTCGCGTTTCGCGTGCCGCCCGACCACATCTACATCGCCGGCACCTACCCCATTGAAGCCGGCGCGGCCATTCCAGAAGACTGGAAGACGCCCGAGGGCATGCGCCGCGCCTTTCTGCCCGAAGGCCGCGAGGCCTCGCCTGCGGTGCGCTGGCTGGTGGACGCCATGTGCGAGCAGGCCGAACACGCGCACTGGGCGCGCATGCAGGAGTCCGACGTGCGCTTTGCCGAGCCCGTGCGGCAGGTGCTCTACCTGGGCGACAGCGCCCACGGCATGGC
The DNA here is from genome assembly GCA_943371335.1 of Synechococcus sp. UW140. Classification (GTDB taxonomy): domain Bacteria; phylum Pseudomonadota; class Gammaproteobacteria; order Burkholderiales; family Burkholderiaceae_C; genus Hydrogenophaga. The sequence continues at coordinate 133,740 of CALRUK020000006.1, forward strand.
CCCCACGCTGGGCCAGGGCGCCACGCAGGCCATGGAAGACGCGAGCTGTGCCGCGCTGCTCATCGAAGCCGCGGTGCGCGCCGGCCAGCATGAGGTGCGCGACTGGCTGAACGCGATCGACCTCGCCCGCCACGAGCGCATCCGCTTTGCCATGGAGCTTTCGGTGCGCGCCACCGACACCATGCTGCAAGGCGCCGACCCGGTGGCCGGCGCGCGCTGGAAGACCGAAGACCCGTTCATCGACGACCTCACGCGCTTGTTCCGTGACGTTGCTTTGGGAGAGAAGACTTGAGCCCCCACGCTCCACCCACCCCAGGCGACGGCGCGTTCACGCTCGGCCTGTTCCACCTGGCCATCAAGACCAGCGACCTCGCCCTCACGCGTGCCTTCTGGTGCGGCGTGATCGGGCTGCGCGAGGTGGCCCGGCCCGACTTCGGCTACCCCGGTGCCTGGCTGGCCTGCCCGCAGCCCGGTGGCCAGGCCATCGTGCACGTGTATGCCGGCGGCCCGGCACTGGCCGGGCTGGACCACGTGCCCAGCGGCAGCGCCGCCATCGACCACCTTTCGCTCGCCTGCGTGGGCTACCACGCCTACCGCGCGCGGTTTGCGGCAGCTGGCCTGGCGTGGCGCGAGTTTCTGGTGCCGGGCACCACGCTTTGGCAGCTGTTCGTCTACGACCCCAGCGGCGTGCAGCTTGAACTCACCTTCGAGGGGGCGGCCGAAACCGGGGTGCCTCCCGACATGTCCGAGGACCGCGTCTACCGCGCCGGCCACTCGTTCTTTCAACCGCCGCTCTACCCCCGGCAGACCCTTTTGTCACTTCACGGAGAAACCCGCCATGCAACGCGCTGAATTTCTTGCCCTCGCCGCCAAAGCCCTGGCCACCCTGACCCTGTGCACCGCGCTGCTGCCGCATGCCCAGGCCGCCGACCGCGTGCGGGTGGGCGTGTTCCCGTCCAGCGCCGCGCTGCCGTTCTACATCGCGCAGAACCGCGGCTACTTCAAGGCCGCCGGGCTCGAAGTGGAAGAAGTGCCCATGACCAGCCACCCGCTCACGGTGCAGGCCATCGTGGCCGGCAACATCGACGGCGCGGCCAACCTCGTGACGCTCGAAGGCGCCAACATGGAATCGCGCCGCGCCAAGACGCTCAAGTACCTCTCGCTCAACGGCCAGAACAGCGCGCACGTGATCGAGCAGTTCGTCGTCAAGGCCAACCACCCGGCCAAGTCACTCAAGGACTTCAAGGGCGGCATCAAGCTGTTCTCGGCCCCCGGCCCGGCCAACGTCGGTGCGGCGCGCGCGGTGCTCAAGAAGCTGGGCCTGGTCGAAGGCACCGACTTCACCATCCAGGAGCAGCCCATCAATATGCACGCCAGCGTGCTGCAGGCCGGCACCTTCGACGGCGGCTACACGCTGGAGCCAGCTGCCACGATCATGGTCGCCCAGAAGGTGGGCAAGCGCGTCGAAACCGGTGTGATCGCCACCCACCTGCTCGGCAACAAAAACGCCAGCGCCTTCGCCGCCGGTGCCGTGCTGGCCGACAAGTTCGTGAGCGAGCGGCCCGACGTGGCCAAGCGCTTTGCCGAAGCCTGGGCGCGCGGCGTGAAGGAAGCGCAGAGCGACAGCAGCACGCGCGGCTACCTGATCGCCGGCATGAAGGTGCCGCCCGAGCTGGCCGCCACCGTGCCGCTGCCACGCATCGTCATGGCCGCCGACCTCTCCCCCGCCGACGTGGCCGACTTCCAGAAATTCCTGGACCTCGGCGTCGAGTTCGGCGTGATCAAGGACAAGGTCGACGGCAAAGCGCTGGTCAAGGCCTTCTGAGCGCCCGAAACGGACACCCCACCCCATGCGAGTCATGCCCTCGAACGACGCCTTCCCCCCATCCCCGGCCACCCCCATGGCCGGGGCGCACCACGACACCTCGCACCGCTGGTACCCGGTCGGCACGCACATCACCGTGCGCGGCCTCACCAAGCGCTTCGACGGGGTGACCGTGTACGACCAGTTCGACCTGGACATCCCCAAGGGCAAGATCACCTCGGTGTTCGGCCCCAACGGCTGCGGCAAGAGCACGCTGATCAACATGATCTCGGGCATCCTGCCGTACGACAACGGCCAGATCCTGTTCGAAGGCAAAGAGGCGCAGGACACGCGCATCGGCTATGTGTTCCAGAACTACCGCGAGGCCGTGTTTCCCTGGATGCGCGCCATCGACAACATCCGCTACCCGCTGCAGTTTCTCGACCTCACCAAAACGGAGCGGCAGGCGCTGCTCGACCAGGTCGTGGAGAGCTTTGATGTTTCGTTCGACCTCAACCGCTACCCGTACCAGATGTCGGGCGGTCAGCAGCAGCTGGTCTCCATCATGCGGGCGCTGGTGGTGGAGCCCGAGGTGCTGTTTCTGGACGAACCCTTCTCGGCGCTGGACTACGAGATGGTCATGTTCCTGCGCGGCACGCTGCAGAAGGTGCTCAAGGAACGCGCGGTGACCACGCTGCTGGTCTCTCACGACCTGGACGAGGCCGTGCTGCTGGCCGACGAAGTGCTGCTGCTCACCAAACGCCCCACGCGCGTGGCCGAGCGCCTGGTGTTTGACGCGCCACGCCCGCGCAGCGCCGACACCACCGTCACCCCCGGCTTTGTGCAGACCAAGACCCGGGCCCTCGAAGTGTTCCAACGCGAGGTGCGCGCATGAAACTCCCTGCCTGGCTCTACCGCCTGCGCCCGCTGCTGGGCGTCGTGATCCTCATCGCTGGCTGGGCGCTCATCCACGCGGCCGGTGCGGTCGATCCCGTGTTGCTGCCCTCGCCCGCAGAGGCCGCCAGTGCGTTCTGGAACGGCATGACGCAGGGCACGCTCGGCGCCGACTTCGGCAAGACCATCGTGCGCACCCTCAGCTCGTTTGCCATTGCGCTGGTCGTGGCGGTGCCGCTGGGCATCGTGCTGGGCGCCTCGCAGCGCCTGTACGAATCCATCGAGTTCGCCATCGACTTCTTTCGCTCCACGCCCGCCTCGGCCATGTTCCCGTTGTTTCTGGTGATCTTCGGTGCCGGCGAACAGACCAAGATCGCCGTGGCCGCCTTTGGCGCCGCCCTGGTGATCCTGTTCAATGTGGCCTACGGCGTGATGGGCGCGCGCAAGCAGCGCCAGCTCGCCGCCCGCGTGATGCGCGCCCCGCGCTGGCGCGTGCTGACCGACGTCACCCTGCTGGAATCCATGCCGCAGGTCTTCGTCGGCATGCGCTCGGGGGTGTCGCTCGCGCTGGTGATCGTCATCGTGGCTGAAATGTTCATCGGCTCCACCGATGGGCTGGGTCAGCGCGTGATGAACGCCCAAATGGTGTTCGACATGCCCGAGATGTACGCGGCCATCTTTGCCGCTGGCGCCCTGGGCTACGCCATGAACCTGATCTTCCTGATCGCAGAACGCCGCTTCGTCCATTGGGGCGGCAAGTGACACCACCCTTCAAAAGCCCTATGTCTTCTCCCACCGACATCAACCTCTCCGACGTGCTCGCCGAAGTCAACGCCGTGTTCGACGCCTACGAACAAGCGCTGGTCACCAACGACGTGGCCGTGCTCGACGAACTGTTCTGGCAGTCACCGCTGACGCTGCGCTACGGCGCGGGCGAAAACCTCTATGGCTTTGACGCCATTCGAGCCTTCCGCCAGGGCCGCCCGGCCGTGAACCTCATGCGCACCGTCACGGCGCGGCAGGTCACGACTTTCGGCCGCGACATGGCGGTGGCCAATATCGAGTTCCGCCGCGAGGGCAGCGAACGCATCGGCCGCCAGAGCCAGACCTGGGTGCGCATGCCCGAGGGCTGGCGCGTGGTGTCGGCCCATGTGAGCCTGATGCTCTGACCATGAAAAACGCCCCTCAAGAGGGGCGTTTCTTTCAGGAGCCGAGACCGCTTCAGTCGGCGCGGTAGTTCGGCGCTTCCTTGGTGATCTGCACATCGTGCACATGGCTCTCGCGAATGCCGGCGGCCGTGATCTCCACGAACTCGGCGTTCTCACGCATGTGCTCGATGCCCGGGCAACCGCAGTAGCCCATGGCCGCACGCAGGCCGCCGGCCATCTGGAAGATGATCGAGACCACCGAACCCTTGTAAGGCACGCGGCCTTCAATGCCTTCGGGCACGAGCTTGTCGGCGTTGGGATTGCCGGTGCTGCTCTCCTGGAAATAGCGGTCGGCGCTGCCTTGCTGCATGGCACCGATCGAGCCCATGCCGCGGTAGCTCTTGTAGCTGCGACCCTGGTACAGCACGATCTCGCCCGGCGCTTCTTCAGTGCCTGCAAACATGCCGCCCATCATCACCGTGTTGGCGCCCGCCGCAATCGCCTTGGCGATGTCACCGCTGTAGCGGATGCCACCGTCGGCAATCATGGGCACGCCCGTGCCTTTCAAGGCGGTGGCCACGCTGTCGATCGCCATGATCTGCGGCACGCCCACACCGGCCACGATGCGGGTGGTGCAGATGGAACCGGGGCCGATACCCACCTTGACCGCGTCCGCACCGGCTTCCACCAGGGCCAGCGCGGCGCTGCCGGTGGCAATGTTGCCGCCGATCACGTCGATCTGCGGGTAGTTCTGCTTGACCCAGCGCACCCGGTCGAGCACGCCCTTGCTGTGGCCGTGCGCCGTGTCCACCACGATGGCGTCCACACCGGCCTTGACCAGCGCTTCCACGCGCTCTTCGGTGCCCTCGCCCACACCCACGGCCGCACCCACGCGCAACCGGCCAGCGGCATCGCGCGCGGCGTTGGGGAAGTTGAGCTGCTTGGTGATGTCTTTGACAGTGATCAGGCCCTTGAGCTCGAAGGCGTCATTGACCAGCAGCAGGCGCTCCAGCTTGTGCTTGTTGAGCAGCGTCTTGGCCTCGGCAGGCGTGGTGCCATCCGGCATGGTGACGAGGCGCTCGCGCGGCGTCATGATCTCGCTCACGGGCAATTCGTAGCGGGTCTCAAAGCGCAGGTCGCGCCCGGTGACGATACCCACCACCTTGCCACCGTCGACCACCGGGAATCCCGAAACGCCGAGCTCGTCAGACAGCTTCATCACCTGGCGAATGGTGGTTTGCGGCGAAATCACCACCGGGTCGCGCAGCACGCCCGATTCATACCGCTTGACCTTGGCCACATGCGCGGCCTGCTCTTGCGCGGTGAGGTTCTTGTGGATGATGCCGATGCCGCCTTCTTGGGCGATGGCAATCGCCAGGCGGGCCTCGGTCACGGTGTCCATGGCGGCCGAAACCAGGGGCAGATTCAGCTGGATGTTGCGGGAGAACTGGGTGGCAAGCGAGGTGTCCTTGGGCAGGACCTGGGAGTACGCTGGCACCAGCAACACATCGTCGAAGGTGAGCGCTTTGCCGAGGAGGCGCATGGGTAAAGCTCCAAAAGCGTCGATTGTAGCCGCCCGACCTTGGGGCAAACCCGCACATGCCGCACCACCCCGCCTACCGCTCAGGCGCAAAAAACGACCACTGCGGCGGCTTGTGGCCGTTGCGCGTGCAGATGCCACCTTGCACCCGCAGGCCCGCCGCTACACTCGCGAAATGCTTCAAAACCGACTGCTTCTCCCGTCTTGGCGCACCGCATTGGCCACTGGATTTCTGCTCGCCGCCTGCACCGCAGCGTCGGCGCAGTGGGCCTGGAAAGAAGGCAAGCAGACGGTGTTCAGCGACACCGCACCGCCCGCTGGTGTGGCCGAAAAAGACATCGTGAAGCGCCCCGGCGGCAGCCGCCCCCAGCCAGCGCCCGCCGCTCCCGTGGCAGCCCCCGCCGACCCGGCAGCACCCGGCACGGCAGCTGCGCCGGCACCCGCCGCGTCCGCACCGACGCTGCCCTCGGCCGACAAAGAACTCGAAGCCAAAAAGAAGCAGGCCGAACAGGCGGAAGAAGCGCGCAAGAAGGCCGAGGAACAACGCGTGGCCAAGGCACGTACCGAAAGCTGCGCACGCGCCAAGCAGGCCAAGGCCACCATGGATTCGGGTGTGCGGCTGGCCACCACCAATGCCAAGGGCGAGCGCGAGATCATGGACGACAAAACCCGCGCCACCGAAGCCCGGCGCATGGACGACATCATCCGCAGCGATTGCGGACCGATGCCCAAGTCAGCGGCTCAGTAACCCGCTTTCGACCCCGGGCGCCTGCGGGCGAACAGCCCGGTAGAACGCGCCCCCTGCCCCACGAAGCGCTCACGGCGGGCCACCTTGGGGTCGACCCGCAACTCACGCAGCACCTCGACCCGATCGCCCTCGCGAAGCACACGGCCCATCGCTGCCTTGTGTCCCCACACGCCCAACGCGAGTGCGCCGCTGTCGATCTCGGGGAAACGTTGAAGCCAACCGGCGCGTTCCAGCGCCTGGACCAGCGTGGCGCCCTCGGGGAGCTCAACCACCGCCTCTTCCACCGCGCGCGGCGCCACGGCACACATCAGGGTGATGCGCATCGTCGCCGTCAGTCGGTGCCGTACACCTGGTCGGCGCGCTTCACGAAAGCGTCCACCAGGCTGCCGGCAATCTTGTCGAACACCGGGCCCACCAGCGCGGCGAGCGCCGTGCTGGAGAACCCGTAGCTCAACTGGAACTCCACCTTGCAGGCACGCTGACTTCCGTCGCCGATGGGCGTGAAGGCCCACACGCCATCGAGCTTGGAGAACGGGCCATCCACCAGCTCCATCTGTACCTTGCGGTCTACCTCGTGCGTGTTGCGTGTGGTGAAGCTCTGGCGCAAACCGCTGATGGCCATGCCCACGCGCGCGACCATGCCATCGTCGGTCTTCTCCAGCACCTCACCCTGCTCGCACCAGGGGAGAAACTGCGGGTAGTGCTCAATGTCGGTGACCAGCGCGAACATTTCCTGCGCGCTGTGCCAGAGCAGAACGGACTTGTGAATAGTTTTCATACAATCAGGCTCATTGTATTGGCCTGAAACGGCCACACCTTCCCCCTTCATGTCCACCAAAAACAGCAAAGACGCTCCCACCAAAGGCGTAGACAGCCGCATCGCCGAGAACCGCAAGGCACTCTTCAACTACGCCATCGAAGAACGCTTTGAGGCCGGTCTGGTGCTGGAGGGCTGGGAGGTCAAGGCACTGCGTGAAGGCAAGGTGCAGCTCACCGACGGCTACGTCGTGATTCGCGAAGGCGAAATGTTCCTGATCGGTTGCCAGATCAACCCGCTGCACACCGCCTCTTCCCACGTCAGCCCTGACTCGGTGCGCACCAAGAAGCTCTTGCTCCACAAGGAACAGATCCGTCGCCTCGTCGGCAAGGTCGAGCAAAAAGGCTACGCGTTGATTCCACTGAACCTGCATTGGAAAACCGGCAAGGTCAAATGCGAGATTGCCTTGGGCAAAGGCAAGGCGGAACACGACAAGCGCGACACGATCAAGGACCGCGAAGGCAAGCGCGAAGTGGAACGCGCGATGAAATCCCGCAGCCGCTGAGCGCACGCCCAGCCTGGGTGTCAACCCAGGTGTTTGAGGGGGTGCGCCTCGGCTGGCCAAGGGCTCTTGAAGAACGCGGCCACCTGCTCGGGCTTCACCTCCTCCAGCGCCGAGGGGTTCCAGCGGGGCTTGTGATCCTTGTCGACCGCCAGCGCACGAATGCCTTCCACCGTCTCGCTCGCGGCGCCGGGACGCAGGTGAAAGCAGGCATGCACCATGTCGCGCTCCATGCGCAAGTCGTCGGCCAGGCCCATGCCACGCGCGCGGCGAATCTGCTCGAGCACCACATGCAGCATCAAGGGCGAGCGCTGGCGCAAGGTGGCGGCCGTGTGCCGTGCCCAGTCGCTGTCGGTGGCATCCAGTGCCGCCACGATCTGCAACACATCGGGCAGGCTGAAGATGCGGTCGACTTCCTTCGCGGGCCAAGGTGCCGGTGCGGGTGTCGTGTTGAGGTGGCTGGCACACCAACGCTCCACCGAGGCACCGTTTTCAAACGGCGTCTGCTCCAGTGAATTCCACAGGCCGGGGAGGCGCCCCGAGTCGATAAACCCGTCTGCGAGGCCCGCCGTGATGGCCTCGCGGCCCGTCAACACATGGCCGGTGAGGGCCAGGAACTCGCCCAGACGCCCGGCACAGCGGCTCAGGAAATAGCCCCCACCCACGTCCGGGAAGAGGCCAATGTTCGTCTCCGGCATGGCCAGCTTGCTGCGTTCGGTGACGATGCGCAGGCTTGCCCCCTGGCTGATGCCCATGCCCCCGCCCATGACGATGCCGTCCATGAGGGCGATGTAAGGCTTGGGGTAGGTGTGGACGAGGTGGTTGAGCGCGTACTCCTCGGTGAAGAACGCTTCCAGCGCGTCGTCACCGGCAAGCGCTGCCTGGTGAAAAAAGCGGATGTCACCGCCCGCACAGAACGCGCCGAAAGGTGCGTCCTTGCTGACGCCACGCACCACGACCGCCAACACGGCAGCGTCGTCCTTCCACTGCTTCAGCGCCTGGGTGATGAGGCGGATCATCTCCAGCGACAGCGCGTTGAGCGCCCTCGGCCGGTTCAGCGTGATACAGCCCACGCGCCCCCGGACTTCAACAACGACATGGCTTTCGGGTGCGGTGGTGGTCATCTTCGATCTTCCATTTCAGTGGGTCATTGTGGCCGTTTGTCCACGGTCTGGATACGTGGTGTGCCTGCTCGCGAACGCCAGCCCAGCAGTTCATTGAGCACGAGGGCACCAATGACCAGCGTGCCACCGGTCAGCACCTCGGCACCAGGGGCTTCCCCCGCGCCGACCCAGGCCAGCAAGATGCCGAAAATCACCTCGAGCAAGGCCAGCAGCGACACCTCGGGCGCCTTGAGCGATCGCGCGCAGACCACGGCCAGCGCGCAAGGAATGGCCAGCTGCACCAGACCCAGCAAGGCGAGCCAGGCCACGTCGGAGCCCGTGGCCAGAAACGGCAGCGCAAGCGGCAAGGTCACCAGGGAAGACAAGACGCCACCCAGGAGAACCGATGGCACCAGATCGATCTTTTCGCCGTGGGTCTGGCTGCGTTGCACCACCGTCCAGTTGATGGCGCCCGCGACCGGCACGCACAGCGCGGCCAGCGAGCCGACCACCAGCCCGCTCGCCTGCGTGGAGGGATCGCTGAAGGCCTGAAGGAACTGGCTGCCGTACATGTACACGATGCCCACACCGGCAGCCACGATCGCAGCCCAGGTGCGCAAGGCCAGCTGCTGACCGATTGCCACACGCGCCACCAGCGCCGTGAACAGCGGGCCGACCGACATGATCACCAGCACATTGGCCACCGTGGTGAACGTGAGCGCGAGCATGAAGGCGGTGAACATCACGCTCCAGCACACGCCGGAAACCCAAAACGCCTGGGAGCGCACCAGCACGCCCCAGTGGCGCTCGACAAAGCTCTGCGCGGGATCGTCGGCGATCTGCCCCGCCGCACGGTCGGCGGCTCGCCACCAGGGGAGGATCACGAGCAACGAAAGCGCGGTGAATGCGCTGCGCCAGAAGGTCACCTCAAAGCGCGCCGCCGATTCCAGCTGACGCGACACCACGCCGGCGATCGACCACATGAGGGTCACCGCGATCATGACGAGAACCGCCTGCGTGTGCGTCAGTCGGCTGAGGGCGCGAAAAGGCATGAATAGGGCAGAAAAAAGGCCGCGTCCCGGAAGACGGCGGCCTGCAAGGCGGGCGATCAGCCTTCGCGGCTGGCGCGCTTGCGGTCGTGTTCCTTGAGGTGGCGCTTGCGCAGGCGGATGCTCTTGGGCGTGATTTCCACCAGCTCGTCGTCCTCGATGAATTCAACGCCGTACTCCAGCGTGCACTCGATCGGGGGCGTGATCTTGATGGCGTCTTCCTTGCCGCTCACGCGGAAGTTGGTCAACTGCTTGGTGCGCGTGGCGTTCACCACGAGGTCGTTATCGCGGTTGTGGATGCCGACGATCATGCCTTCGTACACCGGGTCGCCCGCCTTCACGAACATGCGGCCGCGGTCGTCGAGCTTGCCCAGGGCGTAGGTGAAGATTTCACCGTCGTCCATGGAGATCAGCACGCCGTTCTTGCGGCTGGCAATGTCGCCCTTGTGCGGCTCGTAGCCGTCAAAAATGTTGGCGATCAGGCCCGAGCCGCGCGTCAGGTTCAGGAATTCGTTGGTGAAGCCAATCAGGCCACGCGCAGGGATGCGGTATTCCAGGCGAACACGGCCACGGCCATCGGGTTCCATGTTGACCAGCTCACCCTTGCGCTCGCCCAGGGCCTGCATCACGCCGCCCTGGTGCTGCTCTTCGATGTCGGCGGTCACCATTTCAATGGGCTCATGGCGTTCGCCATTGATGTCACGGAAGACCACGCGGGGCTTGGACACGGCCAGTTCGTAACCTTCGCGGCGCATGTTTTCCAGCAGGATGGTCAGGTGGAGTTCACCACGGCCCATCACTTCGAAAATGCCGTCTTCAGAGGTTTCCTTGACGCGCAGCGCCACGTTGCTCTGCAGTTCTTTCTGCAGGCGGTCCCAGACCTGGCGGCTGGTCACGTACTTGCCTTCGCGTCCAGCCAGCGGGCTGGTGTTCACGCAGAAGTTCATGGTCAGCGTTGGCTCGTCGATCTTGAGCATGGGCAACGGCGCCGGGTTCAAGGGGTCGGTGATCGTCACGCCAATGCCGATGTCGGCAATGCCGTTGATGAGCACGATGTCGCCGGGGCCGGCCTCGGTCACCTGCACGCGGTCCAGGCCCTGGAAGGTCAGCACCTGGTTGACGCGGCCCTTGATGGTCTTGCCATCAGGCCCTTCCATCACCGCCACATCCATGCCCGGCTTGACGACACCCGCGCTGATGCGGCCCACGCCGATGCGGCCCACGAAGGTGGAGAAATCGAGTGCGGAAATCTGCAGCTGCAGCGGTGCGTTTGCGTCGCCGGTTTGCGCAGGCACGTGCTTGAGCACGGTGTTGAACAGGGCCGACATGTCAGGGCCCCACTGCTCGCCGGGTGCGCCTTCCACCAGCGACGTCCAGCCGTTGATGCCGGAGGCGTACACCACGGGGAAGTCCAGCTGTTCGTCGTTCGCGCCGAGCTTGTCGAAGAGGTCAAAGGCAGCGTTGATCACCTTGTCGGGGTTGGCGCCCGGCTTGTCCACCTTGTTGACCACCACGATCGGCTTCAGGCCAAGGGCCAGCGCCTTCTTGGTCACGAAACGCGTTTGCGGCATCGGGCCTTCCTGGGCATCGATCAGCAGCACCACGCCGTCCACCATGGACAACGCGCGCTCGACCTCACCACCGAAGTCCGCGTGGCCGGGGGTGTCGACGATGTTGATGTGCGTGCCTTCCCAGCTCACCGCGCAATTCTTCGCCAGGATGGTGATGCCGCGCTCGCGCTCGATCGCGTTGTTGTCCATCACGGTGTCGACCACTTTTTCGTGCTCGGCGAAGGTGCCCGACTGGCGCAGCAGCTGGTCCACCATGGTGGTTTTGCCATGGTCAACGTGGGCGATGATGGCGATGTTGCGGATTTGTTTGCTCATGATGAGAGTTCCGGTGAGGTTTCCAGGATTTGCTGTATTTCGGAGGGGCTCAGCAGTCGCCCCGGGATCAGTTCACCGGCGGTGGTGTGGGCACTGCCCAGCAAGACCGGTGAAGGTAAGGATGTGGCCGATGAATGGCCGCCCGGCGCCGGGCCGAACACGGCCACACGCGCGCTGTCGGCCCAATCGCCACGGCGGCGCACGCCACTGAGAAACCGCCCCGCATGCTCGGCGTCGAGCATGACGGGTTCATGACCTTGCAGTAGCGTTTCCACAGGCAAGAGGCGGGCCAGGCGGTCGTCTTCGCTCAAGCTTTCGAGCGCGTCCAGGGCCACGCACTGGGAAACATCGAAAGGTCCGGTGGCCACGCGCCGCAACATGGTGAGGTGCCCGCCACAACCGAGGGCCTCACCGATGTCTTCACCCAGCGTGCGGATGTAGGTGCCTTTGCTGCAGCGCACGCGCAGGTTCAGATGGGGTGCGTCGCCCTGCAACTGCATGTCCAGCAGTTCGAGGTCGTGAATGACGACGTGGCGGGCGGCTCGCTCGACCGTCTCGCCTTCGCGCGCGTACTCGTAGAGCGCCTTGCCGTCCTTCTTGAGCGCGCTGTGCATGGGCGGCACCTGCTGGATTGGACCCATGAACCGGTCCAGCACCTCCACCACCTGCCCCACGGTGCAGCTCACCGGCCGGGTCTCGATGACATCGCCTTCGGCATCCGCCGTGCTGGTTTTGACGCCCAGGCGAACCGTCGTCTCGTAGGTCTTGTCGGCGTCCAGATGGATCTGGCTGAACTTCGTGGCGGCGCCAAAGCACAGCGGCAGCACACCGCTGGCCAGCGGATCGAGCGTGCCCGTGTGACCGGCTTTCTCCGCGCGCAGCAACCACTTGGCCTTTTGCAAAGCCTGGTTGCTGGAGAGACCCAGCGGCTTGTCCAGCAACAACACCCCATGCACGGGGCGCCGTTGCACCCTCGTGCGTGGCGCGTGCATGCTCATTCTTCCTTTGAACGAGAAGACACGGCCTTGGAAATCAAGGCGTTCATGTCGGCCGCGCGCTCGGTGGTGCGGTCGAAAACGAAATGCAGCGTCGGCACAGTGTGGATGTGCAGGCGCTTGAACAGACCGTTGCGCAGGAAGCCCGCGGCCGCATTGAGGCCCTGCAGGGTTTCGTCCGCGTTGCCCGTGAGCAGGCTGAAGAACACCTTGGCGTGCGCGTAGTCGGGCGTGACCTCCACCGCGTTGATGGTCACCATGCCCACCCGCGGATCCTTGAGCTCGCGCGCGATCAGCTCGGCCAGATCGCGCTGGATCTGGTCGGCCACGCGGAAACCGCGGTTGGGGGTGGATGACGCTTTACGAGGCATGGTTTACAGCGTACGAGCCACTTCCTTGACTTCGAAGAATTCGAGCTGGTCGCCTTCTTTGATGTCGTTGTAGTTCTTCAGCTTGATACCGCACTCGAAGCCTTCCTTGACTTCGCGCACGTCGTCCTTGAGGCGCTTGAGCGTGTCGATCTCGCCGGTGTAGACCACCACGTTCTCGCGCAGCAGGCGGAAGTGAGCATTGCGCGTGACCATGCCCGAGGTGACCATACAGCCGGCAATGGTGCCGATCTTGGTCGCCACGAACACCGTGCGGATCTCGGCCGAGCCGATGACCTCTTCGCGCTTCTCGGGCGCCAGCATGCCCGACATGGCGGCCTTCAACTCGTCCACGGCGTCGTAGATGATGTTGTAGTAACGCAGGTCGACGTCGTTGCCTTCGGCCAGCTTGCGCGCACCGACATCGGCGCGCACGTTGAAGCCAATGACCACGGCCTTCGAGGCGATCGCCAGGTTCACGTCCGATTCGCTGATGCCACCCACGCCGGCAAACACCAGCTGCACCTTGACCTCTTCGGTCGAGAGCTTGAGCAGCGAAGCGGCCAGCGCTTCCTGGGAACCCTGCACATCGGCCTTGACGATGATCGGCAACAGCTTGACCTCGCCGGCCGTCATGTCGGAGAACATGTTCTCCAGCTTGGCGGCTTGCTGTTTGGCCAGCTTGGTGTTGCGGAACTTGCCCGCACGGTAGGTGGCGATTTCGCGCGCGCGGCGCTCATCGGTCATCACCATGAAGTCGTCACCGGCCTGAGGCACTTCGGCCAGGCCCTGGATTTCCACCGGGATCGATGGACCCGCCGCCTTGATCGGCTTGCCGTTTTCATCGAGCATGGCACGCACGCGGCCTGAGGTCTGCCCCACCAGGATCACATCGCCGGTCTTGAGCGTACCGCTCTGAACCAGCACCGTGGCCACGGCACCGCGCCCCTTGTCCAGACGCGCTTCGATCACGAGGCCCTTGGCCATCGCATCGACGGGTGCCTTGAGCTCCAGCACTTCGGCTTGCAGCAGCACCTGCTCGAGCAGCGCGTCCACGCCCTGCCCCGTCTTGGCCGACACGCCCACAAACGGCGTGTCGCCACCGAATTCTTCAGGCACGACCTCTTCAGCCACCAGCTCGGAGCGCACGCGCTCGAGGTTGATGCCCGGCTTGTCGACCTTGGTGAGGGCCACCACGATAGGAACGCCCGCCGCCTTCGCGTGCTTGATGGCTTCCTTCGTCTGGGGCATCACACCATCGTCTGCGGCGCAAACCAGGATCACGATGTCGGTGGCCTGGGCACCACGGGCACGCATGGCGGTAAACGCCTCGTGACCGGGGGTGTCGAGGAAGGAGATCATCCCGCGCTCGGTTTCGACGTGGTAAGCGCCGATGTGCTGCGTGATGCCGCCCGCTTCGCCTGCGGCCACCTTGGCACGGCGGATGTAGTCCAGCAGCGAGGTCTTGCCGTGGTCCACGTGGCCCATGACGGTGACCACTGGAGCGCGCGGCAACGATTCGACCTCGTGTTGCGCCGCTTCTTCGTCGGTGAAGGCTTCCGGGTCGTCCAGCGCAGCAACCACGGCCTTGTGGCCCAGCTCTTCGACCACGATCATCGCGGTGTCCTGGTCCAGCGGCTGGTTGATGGTGACCATCTGGCCCAGCTTCATCAACTGTTTGATGACCTCTGAAGACTTCAGGCTCATCTTGTGCGCGAGCTCGGCCACCGTGATGGTTTCCGGCACATGCACCTCGATCGCCTTGAACTCGGTCGGCGCCACGAAGCTGCTCTGGCCACCATCGCGCGAGTCGCGGTCGTTGCGGCGCCCACGCGGGCCACCACGCCAGTTGGAACGCCCGGCGCTCGTGTCGCCACGCGTCTTGATTTCCTTCTTCTTCGCCGCATCGTCCTTCCAGGTGGACGACAGGTTTTCGGATTTGACTTCCTTCTTGCCGGCGGCACCGCCAGCCGGCACCGCAGCGCCCGGCGCTCCAGGCGCCTTGGCGGGCGTGCCCGCAGGCTTGTGCAGTGTGCCCTTGATGCCGGCCTTCGGATCGGCCACAGGCGCAGGCTCGGGCTTCTTCGCCACCAGCGTTTTGGCGGGCGCCGACATCATTGCGCGGATGTTCGCCGCTTCGGCCTCGGCCTTGCGGCGGCGCTCCAGGAGATCCTGCGCACGCAGCTCTTCGGCCTTCTTCGCCTCGGCGTTCTTGTCCGCTATCACGCGGGCAGCCGACTCGCGCTCCAGAGAAGCCGTTTTGGCCTCGGCGTCCTTGGCCGCTTTGGCTGCGGCAGCGTCTTCGACCGACACGGGGGCCGCCGCTTCGGCGGCAGCACGCGCCGCGTTTTCAGCCGCCTCGGCTGCGGCAGCGCGCTCTTGTTCGGCCTTGGCCAGACGCGCCTCTTCGGCCTCGCGGGCCAGGCGCTTCTGGGTCAGCTCTTCTTCCTGACGGCGCAGCAGCTCGGCCTGGCGGCGCGCGTCCTCTTCACGGCGGGCCAGCTCTTCGGTGTCGATCACGGGCGCCGCAGGTGGCGCCTCAGCCGCCACTTCCGGCACGGCCACCTCGTCATCGCGCTTGATGAAGGTGCGCTTCTTGCGCACCTCCACCTGGATCGTGCGGGCACGTCCGGTGGCGTCGGCCTGCTTGATCTCCGAGGTCGATTTCTTGACGAGGGTGATTTTCTTGCGCTCGCCGCCAGCCGTGCCGTGGCTGGCCTTGAGGTGGCCCAACAGGGACTGCTTGTCGGACTCCGTGAGCGCATCGGTCCCGGTGGTTTTGGGCACGCCCGCCGCAGCGAGTTGCTCCAGCAGGACGGAAGTGGGCTTGTTCAGCTCGGCCGCGAATTCGGCGACGGTGGTACTGGTCATGGGTTCTTTTCTCCGCTGGGGCCTCCGCTGGTCAGGTCGTGGATTGCGCTTCGTCACCGGTGAACCAGTGCGCGCGTGCCAGCATGATCAGCGCCGTGGCCTCTTCAGGCGTCTGTGCGGTGATGTCGGTGAGCTCGTCGGTGGCCAGATCGGCCAGCTCGTCGCGGGTGTGGACGCCGGCATCAGCCAGCTTGGCGATCAGCTCGGGGGTCACGCCTTCAAGGTCGCGCAGGTCTTGCGACACCTCTTCAACGCTTTCTTCCCGGGCAATCTCCATCGTCAGCAGAGCGTCCTTGGCGCGGGTGCGCAGTTCGTTGACGGTGTCTTCGTCAAACGATTCGATTTCCAGCATTTCCTGAATCGGCACGTAGGCCACTTCTTCAAGGCTGGTGAATCCTTCTTCAATGAGGATGTCGGCAATTTCCTGGTCCACGTCCAGCTTGGCCATGAACACCTTGCGAATGCCGTCGGCTTCCTCAGCCTGCTTCTGGGCCGACTCGTCGGCCGTCATGATGTTGATGCGCCAGCCGGTCAGCTCGGAAGCCAGGCGCACGTTCTGGCCGCCACGGCCAATGGCGATCGCGAGGTTTTCCTCGTCCACCACCACGTCCATGGCATGGCGCTCTTCGTCCACCACGATGGACACCACATTGGCAGGGGCCAGTGCACCAATCACAAATTGGGCTGGGTCTTCCGACCACAGCACGATGTCCACTCGCTCACCCGCCAGCTCATTGGTCACGCCGTTGACGCGCGAACCGCGCACGCCCACGCAGGTGCCGATGGGGTCGATGCGCTTGTCAAAGCTGTGCACGGCGATCTTGGCGCGCGAGCCGGGGTCGCGGGCGCAGGTCTTGATCTCGAGCAGACCCTGTTCGATTTCGGGCACTTCCTGGCGGAACAGCTCGATCATGAAAGACGGTGCCGAACGCGACAGCAGGATCGGTGCACCGCGCAGCGTCAGGTCCACTTCCATGATCATGGCGCGCACCCGGTCGCCCGTGCGGAAGTTTTCCTTGGGGATCATCTCGCCGCGCTTCAGACGCCCTTCGACCCGGCCGCTCTCCACGATCAGGTCGCCCTTGTCCATGCGCTTGACGGTGCCCACAAAGATCTTGTCGCCGCGCGACATGAAATCGTTCAGCAACATTTCGCGCTCAGCGTCGCGGATTTTCTGCAGGATCACCTGCTTGGCAGCCATGGCGCCAATGCGGCCGATCGGCACGCTCTCGACCGGCTTCTCGATGTAGTCGCCCTCTTCGATGTCGGCGAGTTCGTCGCGCGCGTCGCTGAGCAGCTCTTCGGCGTCGGGGTTTTGCAGGCCGGCCTCATCGGGCACCACCAACCAGCGGCGGAAGGTCTCGTAGGCGCCCGTGTCAGGGTCCATCGCGACGCGGATGTCCACATCGCCCTTGTAGAGCTTCTTGGTGGCCGAGGCCAGCGCGAGTTCCACGGCGCCGAGCACCACGTCACGTTCGACGTTCTTCTCGCGTGAGATCGCATCGATCAGCATCAACATTTCGCGGTTCATTTCACTCGCCCACCTTTCCGAATAGCTTGTCCGTAATCACAACGTTTTTTCTCATTCATCGCCCGGCACATGGGCCGCGCCATGGGCCTGACGGCCCTTGAAATTCACGATCGGCGCGAGCCGCGCCTGCTGGATGTCTTCCAGCGAAAAAGCCAGGGCCTGCAGCGGTACCGGTGCGCGCTTCTTGCTCACGCGCTGCCCCGGCTTGGGCTCGGGCGCATCGCTCCAAACCACCTGCCACTGCACACCGTCTGCGGCGCGCTCAAGCGTGCCGCGAAATTTTTTGCGGTTGGCCGCCACGTCGGTCCCTGTGGCACCAATGGGCGCCTTGAGGGTCAGGTCCACCACATGACCTTCAAACCGCACGTAATCCACTTCACGCTTGAGCGGACGGTCTATGCCAGGCGAGCCCACTTCCAGGCGCCGGTACTCCAGACCCTCCACCTCCAGCAGGTACTGCAGCTGGCGCGTCACCTTCTCGCAATCTTCAACCGTGACGAACCGCTCGACGGGCACGGGCTCACCGGCTTGCGGGACCTGCCAGGGCCAATCGATCGTGACACGCAGCAAACCACCCGCGGAGCGTTCGAGCTCCACCAATTCAAATCCAAAACCGGTGACGGTTTGTTCTACGGTGTCTTGCCAAGCCATTGGTTGCGTGATCTGCCCAGGGTTCCCGCCCCGGGGCGATGCCCGCAGGGTCAAAAGCGTTCGGCCAAAAAAAATGGGCCGGTAGTTACCCGCCCATTTGGTCGTGAAGCCAGCATTGTAACGCTTGCGTTCACCTTCTGGCAACCGTCCTCACATGCCGAGCACGCATTGAATGAGGTTCTTGGCCAGGAAACCCAGCATGCCGAAGGAAAGCACCAGAAATAGAACGAAAGTGCCAAACTTCCCTGCCTTGGATTCGCGCGCCAGGTTGAACACGATGAAGAGCATGTACAGGATGAACGCTCCCACCCCAAAGGTCAGGCCGAATTGCGCAATCTGACCTTCGGTAAAGCCCAGAACGGTGGGTTCCATCGCTCAGTTCCGCCCGTCTTCGGCAGACAGATCCCGGTAGGCGTGCCAGCTGGCGTGCCCCAACAGTGGAATGAGTACCAGCAAGCCCAGCAGCGCTGTGGCCATACCCACAGCGGCCGCCACGGCGATGAGAGCGGCCCACAGCGTGGCAGGCCCTGGGTGGCTGGCGACGGCACGCCAGCTGCGCGACACCGCCACGCCCACAGGCACCGGGCGGTCCACCAGCATGGGCAATGCCACCACAGTGGAGGCGTAGACGGGGGCCGCCAGCAAGGCACCCAGCAGCAGCCAGACCTCGAACAAACCCAGTTCGCGCACCAGCACCACATATCGAATGAAGTCCATCGGCTTCTGGATGGGCACGGGCGATCCCCATGTGATCAGCGCGGCAGAGTTCAGCACCCAGCCGGTTCCAGCCAGCGCCAGAAGCAGGCCGAAGCGCACCAGTCGACCATCGCCCGAGCGCCAAAGCTGCCACACCGCGCCCATTCCGATCCGCTCGCCCTGGGCCAGGGCGCGGCTCACCTCATACAAACCCGTGGCCAGGATGGGAGCAACGATCAGAAACCCCGAGAAAGCTCCGGCCAGCAACCAGAACCGATCGCGCGCGAGCCACAGGAGAAGCGCGCCAAACAGTGTGATCAGCAAGCCATGAAGCAGGCCCGGGACGGGGTTGCGCCGCAGATCGGCCCAACCCAATGCCAGCCAACGCCATGGGGAAGCGAGCGTGACGGGACGGATCAGAGAAGAGGAAATGGGATCGGGCATGGAAGGACAGGAAACGCGTTCCCGCGAGCCCATTTATAGGCCGGGGAGGCGGGGCCAGCCCTGACCCAGATCAAACGCTGCGCGGATTCAGGCGGCGGCCTGCACGAGGGTGCGCGTGTAGGGGTGTTCCGGGGCTTTCAACACCCGCTGAACCGGGCCGCTTTCGACCACCGCCCCGTCTTTCATCACGATCACGTCGTGCGCCATGGCCTGGATCACCTCGACATCGTGCGTGATCAGCAGGTAGCTCAGGCCACGCTCGCGCTGCAAACGCTGCAACAGGCCAAGCACCTGCTTCTGCACCGTGACATCCAGCGCGCTCGTCGGTTCGTCCAGCACCAGCAACCGAGGCTCAACAATGAGTGCACGGGCAATGGCCAGGCGCTGGCGCTGGCCACCCGAAAATTCATGCGGGTAGCGCTGCAACCAGTCGCTGCCGCGCGCAGGGTCATCCACCAGGCCCACGTCGGCCAGGGCGGCGACCACCCGTTCGCGCCGCTGCACGGCGGAGAGCTCCGGCCGATGCACCAGCAGCCCTTCGCCCACGATTTGTTCGATGGTGAGCCGAGGCGACAACGATGAAAACGGATCCTGAAAAACGACCTGGATGCGCTGGCGCAACGCGCGGTCGGCGCCCGCCTTTTTCGCTTGCACCCAATCGGTGTCACTCACCTGCAGCCGACCCTCATAGGGCAACAGCCCCAGTGCAGCGAGCGCCAGTGTGGATTTGCCTGAGCCCGACTCGCCGATCACACCCAGCGTCTGCCCCGGCGCAATCACCATATCGGCGCCCTGCACCGCCACAAACTCACCCTTTTTGAACCAGCCCTTGAAACCCGGCAGTCCCACCGGATACGACACGCGCACACCCTGCGCACTCAGAATCGGCTTTTCGTCGCTGCGTTGCACCGGCTCGACCACGTCTCGCTGTGGCTTGCTGTCGAGCAGCATGCGGGTGTAGCGGTGTGCGGGAGATGCAAACACATCACTCACAGCACCCTGCTCCACCAAATGGCCCCGCTCCATCACCGCCACGCGGTCGGCAAAGCGGCGCACGAGGTTGAGGTCATGGGTAATGAGCAAGACCGCCATGCCGTGCTGGCGCTGCAAATCGGCCAGCAAGTCCAGGATCTGGGCGCGCAGGCTCACATCCAGCGCGGTGGTCGGCTCGTCGGCCAGCAGGAGTTTGGGCGCGCTCGCCAGCGCCATGGCGATCATGGCGCGCTGGCGCTGCCCCCCGCTCAGTTGGTGCGGGAACGCATTGGCTCGGCGAGCGGGTTCCGCAATACCGGTCGAGGCCAGCAGCTCGTGAGATGCAGACACCGCCTGCTTCAGGGTGAGGCCCTTTTTTAGCTGCAGCACTTCGCGGATCTGGTCGCCAATGGTGTAGAGCGGATTGAGCGCGCTCATGGGTTCCTGAAACACCACGGCAACGTCGTCGCCCCGCACGCCGCGCAGTTGTTGCTCGGTCATGGCCAGCAGGTCGCGCCCCTGCAGCATGGCGGTGCCCGTCACCTCGGCGTTGTGCACCAGGCGCAGCAGCGAAAGGGCCGACACGGTTTTGCCAGAGCCAGACTCGCCCACCAGCGCCAGCTTTTCGCCCGCCTTCAAAGCGAAGTCGATGCCATGCACCACCTCTTGCCCGCCGAAGGCGATGCGCAATCCCTTGACCTCCAGCAGCGCCGCGTCCGTCATGTGTCGATCTTTCGGGGGTCCAGGGCGTCGCGCAGCGCGTCACCCATGAAGGTGAGCAGGAGCAGCGTTGTGACCAGCACGGCAAAGGTGGACAAGGAGATCCACCAGGCGTCGATGCTGTTTTTGCCCTGGCTGAGCAACTCGCCCAGAGAAGGCGTCCCAGGCGGCACACCCAGGCCGAGAAAATCGAGCGAGGTCAGCGCGAGGATGGCTGCGCTCATGCGAAATGGCAGGAACGTGACCACAGGGGTCAAGCTGTTGGGCAGCACGTGACGCCAGATGATCTGCCAGTTGGACAAGCCCAGCGCCCGTGCCGCGCGCACGTAATCAAGCTGCCGGTTGCGCAGGAACTCGGCGCGAACGTAATCGGACAACCCCATCCAGCCAAACAGGCTCAAGAGGATGAGCAGCAGGCTGATGCTGGGTGAGAACACAGCCGAGAAGATGATCAGCAGGTAGAGCTCGGGCATCGAGCCCCAGATTTCAATGAAGCGCTGAAAGGCCAGGTCGGTCTTGCCGCCGAAAAAGCCCTGCAGGGCACCCGTGATCACCCCCAGCACCACACCAATGGCGGTGAGGGCCAGCGCAAACAGCACGCTCACGCGAAAGCCATAAATGAGCTGGGCCAACAGATCACGCCCGCGATCGTCGGTGCCCAGCCAATTGTCCCGGGTGGGCGCAGAGGGGTTGGGGTACTTCGCAAAGTAGTTGATGGTCTTTGAACCATACGGGTTGGGCGCGTACACCGCCCAGTTGTCGCCCTGCGTGATCTGATCGCGGATGTAGGGGTCGAGGTAGTCGGTGGGCGTTTCAAAGTCACCACCAAAAACGGTCTCCGGGTAGTCTTTGACCAACGGGAAATACGTCTGGCCCTCAAAGCGCACGATCAAGGGCCGGTCGTTCGACAGCACCTCTGCCAGCAAGCTGCCCACCACCAACACACAAAAGACCACCAGGCTCCAGTAGCCGAGCCGATTGCGCTTGAAGCGCCGCCACGCGCGCGCACCAGGGGACAGCGAAGGTTTGGCCGCTTCAGTCGAACTTGACACGGGGGTCCACCCAGACGTAGCACAGATCAGAAATCAGCTTGGTCACCAGGCCGATCAACGTGAAGAGAAACAGCGTGCCCATCACCACCGGATAGTCGCGGCGAATCACGCTCTCGTAGCTCAGCAGCCCAAGGCCATCGAGCGAGAAAAGCGTTTCGATCAGCAGCGCGCCTGTGAAAAACGCGCCAATGAACGCCGAAGGAAAGCCCGTGATGATGGGAATGAGAGCGTTGCGAAACACGTGCTTCCACAGCACCTGCCGCTCGTCCAGCCCCTTGGCCCTGGCGGTCATCACATACTGCTTGCGAATCTCCTCCAGAAAGGCGTTCTTGGTCAGCATGGCGGTGACGGCAAAGCTGCCCAGCACCATGGCGGTGACAGGCAGCGTGATGTGCCAGAGGTAGTCCACGATGCGCGCGCCCCAACTGAGCTCTTCCCAGTTGGAGGACGTCAAACCGCGCAGCGGAAACCACTGCAGTTGTCCGCCAAAGATCACGAGCAAGGCCACGCCGAGCACGAAACCTGGAATGGCGTAGCCAATGAGCACGAGCAAGGTCGTCACAAAATCGAACCGCGACCCGGCACGCACCGCCTTGGCCACGCCCAGCGGCACAGCCACGCCATAGCTGATGAGGAAGGTCCACAGACCCAGCGTGATGGACACCGGGAGCTTCTCCATAATGAGCTCGCTCACGGGCTTGTTCTGAAAGAAGCTGTTGCCCAAATCGAAGCGCGCGAACTGGCCCAGCATCTGGAAGAAGCGCTCATGCGCTGGCTTGTCAAAGCCGTACAAAGCCTTGATCTGCTCGATGCGCTTGGGGTCCACGCCCTGCCCGCCCCGGTACACCGACCCACCTTCAGCACCGGCACCCGAACCAGTGCGCGCTTCAGCCAGATACTGGTCAACCGGGCCGCCCGGCACGAACTGCACCACCACAAAGGTGAGCAGCAGCACGCCCAGCAGGGTGGGCACCATGAGCAACAGGCGTTTGAGGATATAGACCCACATGGTGTTCAGTCCTGCCGCGGCGGGGCGGCCCACCAAGTGTCGATGGCCCAGGTTTCACCGGGCGAATAAGGCGGCATCGTGGCCGGCCGGGCCAGTCGCCAGGCGTTGTAGGCCATGCGGTGCGTGGTCGCAGTCCACTGGGGGATCAGGTAGTGGCTGTGCGTGATCACCCGATCCAGCGCTCGGCAAGCTGCCAGAAACGCCGGCTGGGAGCCCGCTGCCGTCATCTGGCTGATGAGCGCGTCCACCGCGGGGTGCAATACGCCGGCATAGTTGCCGGAATCCTGGGTCTTTGCCGCCTCGCTGCCGAAGAGGTCGGCGTACTCGGAGCCGGGGTTGTTGCTGCCCTGGAAATTGATGGAAATGATGTCGTAATCGAAGCTGCGCAGGCGCTGCTGGTACAGCGCGAAATCCACGGGCCGAAAGCGCAACTGCACACCGAGTTTTTCGAGGTTTCGAATCCACGGCGTGACCACGCGGGCACCGGTCTCGGCACTGTCCAGGTACTCGAGCGACAAGACCTTGCCCTGGGCGTTGCGCAGCTGGCCGGCCTGTACCGTCCAGCCTGCGTCCTTGAGCAATGCCTGCGCACGCTTGAGGTTGCCGCGCAAGGAGTTGTCGCCATCGGTGCGCGGTGGCTGGTACATCGCCCCGAAAACAGCCGGCGGCAACCGGTTGCGCCACGGCTCCAGCAAGGCGAGTTCCTCCAACGAGGGGCTGCCCTGAGGGGCGCAATCGGTGTTGCCAAACAGGCCCTGCACGCGCTGGTAGGCGTTGTAGAACATCTGCCGGTTCATCCACTCGTAGTCCATGGCCAGGCCCAGCGCCTCGCGCACGCGAATGTCGTCCAATGGAGAGCGGCGCGTGTTGAGCACGTAGCTTTGAAAGCCCATCGGCTGGCGGTGCGTGAACTCGCCCTTGACCAGCTCACCAGTATTGAACCTCTTGCCGTTCACGCGCCGCGCCCAGTCGCCCGCCGAGAAAAAGCGCATCAGGTCGAATTCGCCAGCCTTGAGCGCTTCCAGCCTTGCGGTGTTGTCCTTGTAAATCTTGACGGTGATGCGGTCGAAGTTCGCCGTGCCCCGACGCACCGGCAAGTCACGCGCCCAGTACGCGGGGTCGCGCACGTACGTGATGTCTTTGCCGAATTGCACAGGGCCGATCTTGTAGGGACCGCTGCCAATCGGGATATCGGTCACCACCTGATCAAAGGTTTTTCGCTGCCCGGTCTTGGGATCGGCCTGGTTGCCCCAGGCTCGGCTGAAGATCGGCAGCGCGCCCACGGTGAGCGGCAGTTCCCGGTTGGCTTTCTTGAAACGGAAGCGCACCGTGCGCTCGCCCAGCACGTCCAGCCCGGCGACTTCTTGCAGGATGGTCTTGTAGGCGGGCGATGTGTGTGGGCCCAGAAGCGTGTCGAAACTGTGCTTCACGTCGGCCGCCAGCACAGGATCGCCATTGTGAAACCGCGCGGTGTCCCGCAGCCTGAAAGTGACAGACAAACCATCAGGGGCGGCCACCGCATCTTCAGCCAGCAGCCCGTACCCGGCGCCGTTCTCGTCCAGCGAGCCCGCCAACAACGAATCGAACATCAGGCTCGAGAGGTACGCGGGCGCACTGCCTCTGAGCGTGAACGGGTTGTACTTGTCAAAGGTGGACATACGCTGGTTGCTCACCAGCCGGATCTCACCCCCCTTGGGCGCGGTGGGATTGACGTAGTCGAAGTGGGTGAAGCCGTCGGGGTACTTCAGCTGCCCCCACAGGGCATAACCGTGGGCCGCCCAGCTGGCGGGGCTCACCACGCCGAGCGCTGCGGCCACGCACAGCGTCGCCAGACGGCTGTGGGAGCTGAGGGCAGATAGACGCATGCGACAATTCTGCTGGATTTTTCACTGGAGACTGAAACATGGGTTTTCTCGCTGGCAAGAAACTGCTGATCACGGGCGTGCTGTCCAACCGATCCATTGCCTACGGCATCGGAAAGGCTTGCCACCAACAAGGCGCCGAGCTGGCTTTCAGCTACGTCGGCGAGCGCTTCAAAGACCGCATCACCGAGTTCGCGGCCGACTTTGATTCCAAGCTCATCTTCGATTGCGACGTGGCCGACGATGCACAGATCGACAAGTTGTTTGCCGACCTTTCACAAACCTGGCCCAAGTTCGACGGCTTTGTGCACAGCATCGGTTTCGCGCCCCGCGAGGCCATCACCGGCGACTTCCTGGAAGGCCTCTCGCGCGAAGCCTTCCGCATCGCCCACGACATCAGCGCCTACAGCTTCCCCGGCATGGCCAAGGCGGCCCTGCCCTACCTCAACGACAAGTCGTCGCTGCTGACGCTGAGCTACATGGGCGCCATTCGCGCCGTGCCCAACTACAACACCATGGGCCTGGCCAAGGCCAGCCTGGAAGCGTCGGTGCGCTACCTGGCCGAATCGCTGGGCCCCAGGGGCATGCGCGTCAACGGCATCAGTGCCGGCCCCATCAAGACCTTGGCCGCCAGCGGCATCAAGGACTTCAGCAAGTTGCTCAACCTCGTGGCCAGTGCCGCCCCGATCCGCCGCAACATCACCATTGAAGAAGTGGGCAACGTGGCGGCGTTCCTGCTGTCCGACCTGGCGTCGGGTGTGTCGGCAGAGATCACCTACGTGGACGGCGGCTACGCGCAGACCACAGGTGTGAGCCGCGACAGCCAGGCCATGCTCTGAACGTTTCAGGCAACGGCGTGTCCAGGGCTCGGCGCGACCGATGAGCAGCAGGTTGCGCCTGCACCGGCGCTGGTTTTTGCAGCTGTTGGGAACGTGCGGGGTGGCTGCTGTACTGCCGGCCCCGTCCCGGGCCGGTCCTGCGCCTGCATTGATGCTGGCGGAGGTGTACCGCCCGGGCGTGGCCCTTGACGCCTACTGGCTCAGCGAAAAGTACGATGGTCTGCGCGCCTATTGGGACGGCCAGCGGCTGCTGACGCGCGGAGGCGAGGTTATCGTTGCGCCCGCATGGTTCACGGCGCAATGGCCTTCAATGCCGATGGACGGGGAGCTCTGGGCCGGGCGCGGTCGCTTCGAAGAGGCGCTTTCGACGGTGCGCCAGCAAACTCCAGATGAGGCCTCGTGGCGACGCATTCGCTTCATGGTGTTCGATGTGCCGACCCACAACGCCCCTTTCACAGAACGCATCGCCGCCTATCACGGCCTGGTCTCGCAAATCGATCAGCCCTGGGTGCGTGCCGTGAAGCAGGAGCGCGTCCACAGCCATGCAGCACTGATGTCGAAGCTGGACCGCATGGTGAAAGATGGCGGAGAAGGATTGATGCTGCACCGGGGCGATGCCCCCTACCGCGGCTTGCGAAGCGACGATCTGCTCAAGGTCAAGACACACGAAGATGCCGAAGCGCGCGTCATCGCGCACCTTCCGGGTCAGGGCCGTCACCAGGGTCGCATGGGCGCGTTGCAAGTGCAGACCCGCGAGGGCGTCCGGTTCCGGCTGGGCTCGGGGTTCACCGACGCCCAGCGCGTTCACCCACCCGCGGTGGGTGAATGGGTCACCTACCGCTTTCGCGGCGTCAATGGCAGCGGTGTCCCCCGCTTTGCCACCTTCTTGCGGGTGCGCCCCGATGCACCGGGCTGAGGCGAGGCCGACTCAGGCCTTCACGCAATCGGCGAAATAGCTCTTGCGTCCGTCCACGTCGAGCACCTCGACCAGGCCGTGGATGTCCGTCTCAAACCCTGGGCACTGCAAGTTGAACTCGCGCGCGAACTTCAGGTAGTCGACGATCTTCTTGTTGAAGACCTCGCCCGGAATCAGCAGCGGAATACCGGGTGGGTACGGTGTGACCAGGCTGGTGGTGATTCGCCCCTCCAACGCATCGATCGGCACGCGTTCGGTGGTGCGTTGCGCGATGTGCGCGAATGCATCCGACGGCTTCATGGCGGGCGTGAGGTCGCTCAGGTACATCTCGGTGGTGAGGCGCGCAATGTCGTAGCGGGCGTACATCTCGTGCACGTGCTGGCACAGGTCGCGCAGGCCCATCTGCTCGTAGCGTGGGTGCTTCTGGCAGAACTCCGGCAGGATGCGCCACATCGGCTGGTTCTTGGCGTAATCGTCCTTGAACTGCTGCAGGGCGGTGAGCAAGGTGTTCCAGCGGCCCTTGGTGATGCCGATGGTGAACATGATGAAGAAGCTGTAGAGGCCCGTTTTCTCGACCACCACACCATGCTCTGCGAGGAACTTGGTGACGATGGAAGCTGGAATGCCGCTGGCCTCGAAACGGCCGTCCAGGTTCAGACCGGGCGTCACGATGGTCGCCTTGATTGGGTCCAGCATGTTGAAGCCGGGCGCCATGTCGCCAAAGCCGTGCCAGTCTTTGTCGTTGAACGACACGTCCTTTTGCTTGAGCACCCAGTCGCCGGTCTCGCCCATGCCTTCATCGGCCAGATCGTCAGGGCCCCACACCTTGAACCACCAGTCGTCTTCGCCAAACTCGGCGTCCACCTTGCGCATGGCGCGGCGGAAGTCGAGCGCCTCGAAGATGCTCTCTTCGACGAGTGCACGGCCGCCGGGTGGCTCCATCATGGCCGCCGCCACGTCACAGCTCGCGATGATCGCGTACTGCGGACTGGTGCTGGTGTGCATCAGGTACGCCTCGTTGAAGAGGTGGCGATCGAGCTTGACGTTTTGCGAATCCTGCACCAGCACGTGGCTGGCCTGGCTGATGCCGGCGAGCAGCTTGTGAATGGACTGCGTTGCATACACCACCGACTCCATCGGCCGCGCGCGCTTCTTGCCCATGGCGTGGAAGTTGCCATAGAACGGGTGGAAGGCAGCGTGGGGCAGCCATGCCTCGTCGAAATGCAAGTTGGCCACATAGCCATCGAGCATCTGCTTGATCGCCTCGGTGTTGTAGAGCACGCCGTCGTACGTGGACTGCGTGAGCGTGAGCACGCGCGGTTTGACCGCCGCCGCATCCACGCCCGCCAACAGAGGGTTGGCGCGGATCTTGGCCTGGATGGCCTCGATTTCGAACTCGCTCTGTGGAATCGGGCCGATGATGCCGTAATGGTTGCGCGTGGGCTTGAGGAAGACCGGGATCGCGCCCGTCATGATGATGCTGTGCAGGATGGACTTGTGGCAGTTGCGGTCCACCACCACCACGTCACCTGGCGCCACGGTGTGGTGCCACACCATCTTGTTGCTGGTGCTGGTGCCGTTCGTGACGAAGAAGCAATGGTCTGCGTTGAAGATGCGAGCGGCATTGCGCTCACTCGCACCGATCGCGCCGTTGTGGTCCAGCAGCTGCCCCAGCTCCTCGACGGCATTGCACACGTCGGCACGCAGCATGTTTTCGCCGAAGAACTGGTGAAACATCTGCCCCACAGGGCTCTTCAAGAAGGCCACGCCACCCGAATGTCCTGGGCAGTGCCAGGAATAGGAGCCATCCTCTGCGTAGTCCAGCAAGGCCTTGAAAAACGGCGGCTGAATGCCTTCGAGATAGCTCTTGGCTTCGCGAATGATGTGACGCGCCACAAACTCCGGCGTGTCTTCAAACATGTGAATGAAGCCGTGCAACTCGCGCAGGATGTCGTTGGGCAGGTGACGGCTGGTCTTGGTTTCGCCGTAGATGTAGATCGGCACATCCGAGTTCTTGCGGCGCACTTCGTCAATGAAGTTGCGCAGGTTCAGCACCACAGGGTCGATGTCATCGCCATGGCTGAACTCTTCATCGTCGATGGACAGGATGAACGCGCTGGCACGGCTTTGCTGTTGCGCAAACTGGCTCATGTCGCCGTAGCTGGTGACGCCCACCACTTCGAAGCCTTCCACCTCAATGGCTTGCGCCAGCGCGCGAATGCCCAGGCCGGATGTGTTCTCCGAGCGGAAGTCCTCGTCAATGATGACGATGGGAAAACGGAATTTCATGTGGTTCTCCAGCCGTGTGGCAGCGGCCATGGGGGAAAGGCACCTCAGGCTGGGAGCCCAACGGTGGCAAAGCAGGCGCGAAGTGTACGGAAATCATGTGGCAGCCCGCGAAACGGCTCGGGCTTTTGTCGCAGAATGTGGCGCAAGCCAGACATAACCACCGGCCCGGCCCAGAGAGACTCTCGCGGGTCCCTTTTATTCTGGAAACGGGAGCACTCATGTCCGATTCAACTTTGTGGTGGCTGCTGGCGGGCTCAGCTGTCGCGCTTGAACTCTTTACGGGCACGTTCTACCTGCTCATGCTGGCCATCGGCATGGCCGCGGCAGCGCTCGCCGCTCACCTGGGCGCCAGCACCACGACACAGCTCATTGTTGCGGCACTCGTAGGGTCGGCCGCGGTGGTCGGCTGGTACTTCATCAAGAAGCGCACGGCGGGCGACCCGTCCGTGCGCTCGCTGCGCAGCGTCAACCTCGATGTGGGGGAAGTGCTGCAGATCGACGAATGGCACGCCGATGGCACCGCCAGCGTGAAGTACCGCGGCGCGCAGTGGACCGTCATCCAGCGACCTGGGAACTCCCCGACGCCGGGCAGCTACCGCGTGGCCGAGCTGGTGGGCAACCGGCTTCTCGTCGACAAGGTTTGACGCTGGGTGCGCTACCCTCATACCTCCTGCAACCCCTCCGAGAAGTCATCCCCATGGAAATTGCCATCCTCCTGTTCATCATTGCCGTCATCTTCATCACCCGTTCCATCAAGGTGGTGCCGCAGCAGAACGCCTGGGTGGTCGAGCGCTTGGGGAAGTACCACGCCTCGCTGGCGCCCGGCCTGAACTTTCTGGTCCCGTTCATCGACAAGGTGGCCTACAAGCACAGCCTGAAAGAGATACCGCTGGACGTGCCAAGCCAGGTTTGCATCACGCGCGACAACACCCAACTGCAAGTCGACGGCATCCTGTACTTTCAAGTGACCGACCCGATGCGCGCGAGCTACGGTTCTTCCAACTACATCGTCGCTGTGACCCAGCTCGCTCAAACTTCGCTGCGCTCCGTCATCGGCAAACTGGAGCTCGACAAAACCTTCGAGGAGCGCGACATCATCAACGCGCAAGTGGTTCACGCGATCGACGAAGCAGCGCTCAACTGGGGTGTGAAGGTGCTGCGCTATGAAATCAAGGACTTGACGCCTCCAAAGGAAATTCTGCTGGCGATGCAGGCTCAAATCACGGCCGAGCGCGAGAAGCGCGCCCTCATCGCCGCGTCTGAAGGGCGCCGCCAGGAGCAGATCAACATCGCCACCGGCGAGCGGGAAGCCTTCATTGCACGCTCCGAGGGCGAGAAACAGGCAGAGATCAACAATGCGCAGGGCGAGGCCTCGGCCATCCTCGCTGTGGCAGAAGCAACGGCAGAAGCCATCCGAAAGGTCGCAGAAGCCATTCGGCAGCCCGGTGGCCAGGAGGCCGTTCAACTCAAAGTGGCAGAGAAGGCGGTGGACGCCTACAGCAAGGTGGCCGCAGATGCCACAACCACACTCATCGTTCCCAGCAACATGACCGAGGTGTCCGCGTTGATCTCCTCGGCCATGAAGATGGTCGGCACCGCCAAGGCCAACTGAGCTCCTCATCCTGATTGGGTCGTTCAATGACACTCTCTCGCAATGTCTTGGGCGGCGAATTGCTGCCCTGCTCCTACGACCCACTCACAGGCTTTTACCGCGACGGTTGCTGCGAGACGGGACCGGAGGATCACGGCACGCATGTGGTGTGCGCACGGGTCACCGCTGAATTCCTGGCGTTCTCGCGCTCGCGAGGCAATGACCTCAGCACACCTCGTCCCGAGTGGCGTTTTGCTGGACTTCAGCCCGGCGATCGGTGGTGTCTCTGCGTTCAGCGCTGGCTCGAAGCACTGCATGGCGGCGTGGCGCCACCCGTTGTGCTCGAGTGCACCAACGCTGCGGCACTCCGGTATGTCTCGCTGGACATCCTGGAGCAACACGCCTGGCGAAAAGCCTCTGATGGCAGCACCGCCGCGTGAGCCAATTGCCCTGCTACAATCGCAGGCTTCGCGGAGAGGTGGATGAGCGGTTTAAGTCGCACGCCTGGAAAGCGTGTGTGGGCTAATCCCCACCGCGGGTTCGAATCCCGCCCTCTCCGCCATCAATTGGGCCACCGACGCTTTTTAGCGCATCGACTGACCACCTGGAAGCCTCAGATCCGCTAGGAGATGAGGCTTTTTTGTTGGTCAGCCTTCATCCGTTCCGGCGCCTGACCCGAAGCGACAAGTTCCTACCGCCCTCGGACAAGAGGTAGCAAGAACCGCACGAACAAGGGTGCAAAAAGCAGCGTGACCACAATGCCCAATACGGCGAGTCTCCAGAACGGCTGAAGATCAGAAACGAGTGGCGCACGTTCTACCAGCCACCAACCAGCGAGCGAAACGGCCACGAAAACAGCGAACATGCTGATCTCTGAGCGCGCATTGCGCAGGCCCAACTGGCGTCCAAGTGCATGGCACACCAGCCAACGCAAAAACTCACTCAACGTGAGGAAGGACGCGGCCACCAGGATGCTCATGTCAAACGCGGCAACGAGCAGCAGCAGGCCTGCGAACGTCGCCACTTTGGTCGCATTGCTGAGGGCGGACCATTTGGGTCGACCAGAAGCGATAAACGTTGCACCGTACATGGTCTCCAGGCAACTGAACCACGCGCCGCAAGCGAGGATGGGAAGCAGCATGCCGCCCATGGTGTACCGAGTGTCATAGGCCAACTCAAAGAAGCTGGATGCGCCCGAAGCCAACAAGGCACAGAGGAAGCTGGACGAAGCCAACATGGCCGTGCGCGTGCGCGCGAAAGCCTGAGCCAAAGGCATACCTTCTTCCAGCATTCGGGAGTACCAGGGGAATAAGACGCTCCACTGCAGCTTGCCCGCCAGTGTGGGCACGATCACGGCCAGGCTCGCAGCGATGGAATACACCCCCACTTCGGTCAAGCTGAAAATTCTCGGCAGCGCCAAGCGGTCGAGCTGTATGGCCAAAAAGGTCAACAACGTGCTCAGGAACACCCATTTCCCAAAGGAGATGATGGCGCTCACGACCTCCGGGTCCCAGCGGAATCGCGATTTCTCCCCGTCGAGCATTCGGTAAGTGAGCACTGTGTGCAATGCCGAGGACAACACGGACGCCACGGCCAGTGCATAGGCAGACCGGTAGTACCAGGCCAGACCGAGCATCACGCTCAGGTTGAAAGGCACTACCAGGAACTCGATCTTCGTCACCTCCTTGATTTTCAAATGTCTGGCGGCCGTCATGACTTTGGCTGATTGCAGGCCGTCAATAAGAGACGTCAAGGCCACGATAGGGATGAGGAACAGCAGTTCGTAAGCCTTCGGGTCGTTCGCACCATAAAAGCGCGAGAGCGGCCAAGCGAGTGCAACCGCAACCAGGAAGAGAAAGATCCCTCTCAAGACCTGCAAGGTCCACGCCGTGTTGAGGAAATCGGGTTCGTCACCGCGTGGATGCTGGACCACATTGGTTTGCAAGCCAATGTCAGAGAACATGGCCAGCCCCATCATCACGGCAAGCACGATCGCCATGAGCGCAAAGACTTCCTCAAACAGGATGGCGGCGAGCACCACATTGGCAGCCAGTCGCAGGAATTGCCCGAGCCCGAAGCCCGCCACGATCCATAGCGTTCCTGATCGTGCGCGGCCACCAAAACTTTGCGGCGCCGGCGCTCCTGCAGCGCCATGCTCTGCGGACGAGCTCATCGGCTTGCACGCATCTGGTTGACCTTGGCCTTTGATTTCTGCATCGCGAAGTATGCGCACGAGATGCCCACCAAAGAGAAGTAAATGGTCGGCACAGCAGTGATTCCGCTGACGGTAAAAATGATGAACATGACGCTGACGACTGACGCCAACAAAGCCCGTCCAAGCAGCAAACCATCTGCATCGTTGAGTTGACGTGCCCACCGCATCCCGCGCCTGAGCTTCATCAGGGCCCCCAGGAACATACCGACAAAGAGACTCAGGCCGACCACACCCGCATGCAAGGTGACCCCGAGGTAACTGTTGACGATGTCAATGATGCCCTCCCCTTGCCTCATGACTTCCAGCTCAGGCGCAGACATGAAGTCCGAGGCACCGAAAAGCAGGTTGCGCTCAATGACGACCAGAGAGACGCTCAAAAGATCTGCACGGTACTCAACGTTGTCCTGCTCCTGGCTGCCCACAAAGGGGAGCAAGTTGATGATCTGTTGCCCGAACTCAGTCGCGGAGAGGGCCAACATCAGACACGCTGCAACCCCAGCACCCTGCAGCATTCGCTTGACTGGGTTGGCGCTTGTCAGCATGAAGACGAACACCAGCAGCATGGCACCCACCCATGGCCCGCGCGACAAACAGGCGAGCACACCAACGGTCAAGCCGAGCCATCCCAGCCAGCGCTTGGCTCGGCCTTCGATCAAATTCTGCAAGTACAGGTAGCCACCTGCAGCTACAACGACCGTATAACCCAGCGCAATCGAGTCCACGACTGTCACTGCTGGCCTGATGAACATACCCCGCGTCTTGTAAGCACCGAACGTGTGCAGTCCCAGCGCTGCAGTGGCTGCTTCGTAAAGCTTCCAGCTTCGCAAAACCTCGATCGCAGCCAAAACCGAAATCAGTACCCCACCCAGCGCCAGTCCAGCAAGAGCATGCCGGAAGCCTTCCGAGTCCTTGATGCTCCGGCTCGCCACATAAAAAGGCAAGAAAAAATCGATCCAGAGCATCAGTGCTGCGCGCGTATCGCTGGTGAAATTGCCCCCGCGGTACGCCAACACCGTGTTAAGCACCAAATAGCCGACCACCATCCAATCAACGACGTTTAACGAATACGGCCGGGACGACGACGACACGGAAAGTCGCCACGCGCATGGCAGCAGAAAAGCGATCGCTAGCAACCTGTAATGGTCAAGTATGAACAAGTGATCGATGATGCCCATTCCCGGTATTGCCTCAGGAATCGGAGGTGCTGCCAGCAGCAGCAACAGGTACAGGCCAAAAGCATGCGCCTCTCGCCGCCCGACAAACACCAGGGCAATGATCACAATGCACACGTAGATCCAGAAACTGTGCGCGAGGAACCAAGCCAGGGTGGTCACGTACCAAAGCATGCGCCAACGTGCAAAGGTAGCTGCTGGGATGATTTGCACGATGGCTGGGCGGACAATCCACCACACCACCGTACTCAGCACAAGCACAACGATGAGCGCACGTATATGCTCAGGCACGTCTAGATCCAGTCAGTCGGTGATTCAAGGCGCACTACGCGGTCTTCGATTCAAGCAAGCCCGCCCGAAAAAGCGAAGTTGGCGTTGAGCAAGCGCAAGATAGCGCGCTCAGTAGTAGGAGTTCCTCACGGGTGCGTCGTCCTTGTTGAGTACAACGCCCAAAAGGTGGAACTTAGAAAGGCGCCCCATGGCCTCTTCGATTTCCTTCTTGGTGGACACACCATTGCCCACCACCATCAAGACGCAGTCCACCCGCGGAAGAAGCGCCAGAACATCGTCGGCCGCCAGTACCGGTGGCAAGTCCACCACGACGATCCGATCCGCGTAGTTTTCGCGCAGTTCACCCATGAGCGCCCCCACACGGCTTGAGCCGAGCAGTTCTGCAGAGCTGGGCATCGCTCGTTGCGTAGGCAGAACCACGAAGCGCGGTATACCCGGGTTCACCATGGCCTCGTCCACGCGTGCCTGCCCTGCCAGCACTTGGTTCAGCGATACCTCTCGTTGCAGGCCCAGCATGCTCGCGACGCGCGGCCGGCGCAAATCGAAGTCCACCAACAACGAGGTTCGATTGGTTTGCTGTGCAATGCCGATGGCCAGGTTGATGGCAACGACCGTTTTGCCAGACTCCATCGTTGGAGAGGTCACAGCGAGCGTTCGCCAGCCGTTCTCATCCATCTTCTGAAGAACCTGGGTTCGCAGAAAATCGAAAGCCCACGATGCTGGATGCAACTTCTGATGCGCAACGATGCGATGGCGCTCAAGATGCGCCATGTCGAGCTGGACGACAGGCGTCTGCCTGTACTGAATTTCTGTGTCCAAGGCCGCCGGCGCCTCGACCACGGCGGGTTTAGGCACCTTGGCAGACACCTGCACTCTCGTT
The DNA here is from genome assembly GCA_943371335.1 of Synechococcus sp. UW140. Classification (GTDB taxonomy): domain Bacteria; phylum Pseudomonadota; class Gammaproteobacteria; order Burkholderiales; family Burkholderiaceae_C; genus Hydrogenophaga. Next base: position 168,595 of record CALRUK020000006.1, read on the forward strand.
GACGGTGCAGGCTGTTCTCGCAACGAGCTCTGGTTCTTGGCCTTCTCGATGGCCTCTTTGATGCGTTCCATTAAACGGGCGTTCCTCAGTCTGGGCGATAGGTCACAAAAATCAGCGCGCTCTGGAGCGGAATACCCCCAGTAACGTCGCGAAGACCGAGCGATCGCGAGATACAGCAACGGCCGAGCCGTCTGCATTGATTTCGATGTAGGGAATCACGGCCAATGGCTGCTGGTTCACGGCGACGGTCAATGCGTTGGCACCCCAGACACGTGCGAGCAACATCTCAAGCAGGAACGCAACACCCAGCGCAGCAACAACTGCGGCGAAGAAGCCGGCCGCCACAACCTTCTTGCGATTGGGCTTGAGCGGGTACTCGGCCAACAGAGGCGGCTCCAGCAGTGTGAATTTCTCGGCCTGCTGTCCACCCTCGAGGTTTTCAACCACCTGGGCCGACAGCAACTGGGTCCGCAACTCTTCATACTTGGCTTTAGCTGCATCGTAGTCACGCTGGAGCACCGCCAGTTGACGTTCGAGTTGGGGTGCTCTCGCGGCTTGAGCGCGAAGCTGCCCAATGCTGCCCCTCAACGAAGACTGCTGACTGGCCAGCAGATCTGCCCTGGAACGAGCTGCCTCCACCTGTGCTTCCAGTCGAGAAATCACCAGGCTCGCTTGCTCACGAGCTGCATTCCTGGCTGGAGTCTGCGCACGTGACTCGTTGCTCACGGCTTGTTCAAGGCTGGGAATGCGCCGCAGAAGCGAGCGCACGTCCGGGTGGTTGTCGGAATAAATTGCCCGCAATCCAGCAAGCTCGGTGCGAGCACGTTCCAGCTCTTGCTCCGTTTGACTTGGGCCAACCTCGGTGCCAGCACCTGGAGCAACCACGCCGCGTCTGGCAGCACTCAGATCAACTTGCAACGAGCGAAGTTCGTTGAGCGCCAAGCGATGATCTCTCTCGACGTTGCGCAAGTCGGCTTCCAGACTCGGTAGTCCAACAAGGCTTGATGCGGTGCTGTCTGGCATCGCTCCACCTTGCTGAGACTTGAACGTTGCGATCTTGGACTCGAGTGACTCGAGCTCCTTGCGAACACGCTCGGACTCAGCCGTCAGGAATTCAGTGGTTCGCGAAGCCTTGTCCACGCGATCCTGACGGTTGCTCGTGAGATACATGTTCGCCAGCTCACGGGTGACGGCGAGCGCTTTCTCGGCGTCACCATGCTGAAAAGACAGGTTGAAGGAGATCGCGGCGGGTCTTGCATCCCATGGCTCAGCAGCTCCGCGCATCAGCTCAAGCTTGATGCTGGCGCGCATCGCCTTGACCACATCAGTGTCAGACAGCTTCTTGTCTCCGCCACCTGTGAACAACTGGTGCTCTTCGGCGACACGCGTCAAATTCTCACGGGTCATCAGGCGCTGCCGAATGAGGTTGACGCGATCCTCCGGCCTTGGCCGGGCTGCGCCGTCTTCCACCGCGACTTTGACCTGAGGCCCCTCTACCAAAATCGTTGCAGTCGACTCATAGATACGGGGCAGCACGAATGCCAAGACGACAGAGGCGGCGAGAACGACACCAAAGGCCAAAATCATGACCAGCGCGCGGCGGCGCAAGATCGAGAGGTAGTCGTGCAGACTGAGCTGGTAGTCACCAAACATGAATATCGCCTCTAGCGGCCAGAAAACAAGTAAACCAACCCCGCCCGGACAGCCCACCCGCGGCCCGTTGCACCCGCCGCATCCGTGGCTCTCCGATCATCAACGCCAAGTACTGAAGACCAGCGTTCCGCCAACTCGTTCTCAAGCGTGATACTGATCACACTACCCACGCCACTCGCAACGCCGACCGAACGAGTCCGGGAAGCGGTGGCCGCCACAGTTGCTTTATCGGTGAGTTGGTATGCAACGCGCAACCGCAGCGCTTCAGTCCTTGCGTAGCCTGCGATTGTGCCAACGGCCTCCATGTCCCTGGCCCACTCCACGGCAGAGGAGATGCGGCTACCCGCATAGTTCAAGCGAAGACCACCAACATTGTCCGTGGACTTTTGGACGCTGCCTGTGCGCGCTTGACCTCCAAACACGGTCAGCGACCAATCTGGAGCCAGCTCACCCGTCATCCCAACGAGCCAACGTGTCAAAGTCGACGTGTCCCCGAACCCCGACGGGTTCAACCGGGCGTACGCTGGCTCGACGTAATAGGTGGTTCGTTGTGACGCTTCCCATGAAAAGCGACTGCTGATTTCTTGCTCGCTAAAGCCTCGAAGCAAAGGTGTGTCGTAACTGACGCGATTCTCTTCCAGCCCGAGGGCCATCCGCGTGCGCGCTGTCAACTCTTTGGTCCACGTGGCACCCGCCAACACCGTGCGCTCCCGGCTGTCCACAGTCACTCGGCCGAAGTCTTGCAGCTCCGTATTTCGCGTCGCGGACTCGGCGAGGCTGGCGCGCAGTTCAAGGCTTGCGGTGGGCCACGTGTATCCCCACGTGTATCCAAGATTCGGGTAGTTGCGACTGGCCAACAAGTCCGTGTTGCTGGATCGCTCAAGAACAGCGCCCACGGAGAAGCGAGACCGAATTCGATCACTCTGCGTTTCGAATTCGTAACTGGGCACCAGGCGCACCACAGTAGCTCCGCCAGGGCTTACGCTCGACAGCAGTGGATTCTCGATTCTTTCGATTTCCGAGGCGAGTCTCACAGAATGCTGAGCATGCGCGACGCTGCCGCAAAGAGCAGCGACAGCACAAAGAATGGTATTCACTCGCGTCATTTTCAAGGCACCAGAATCGTGTCACCGGGCAGCAGGACCACATTGGTCTCCAACGAGCTGCCACGCATCAAATCGTTGTATCGCACCGGAAGGACCGAGGAACCACCACTGGTCTGGCGCAGAACCCTGATCGAGTTCGCGTCCGCAAAGCGGTCTACGCCGCCGACTTGGCTGAGCACCTGCAGCACGGTGGTCGATGGCGACATCAGGGTAACGAGACCCGGTGTTGCCACCTTGCCGAGCACATACACGCGGCTGCCGTCAATGCCGGTTACAGCGACCGTCACGACTGCCTCCGGGATGTACTCTTTGATCTTGCTGGTAATGCGCTGCTCCACTTGAGGGGTCGTCAATCCGGCGACTTCAATACGACCAGCGAGCGGAAACGTGATGCTTCCATCAGGCAAGACGCGCACTTCCATGCGCAGTGCTTCTTCCTTCCAAACCGAGACCGTCAAGGCATCTCCGTGGCGCAGCTGGTACGGCGTGGCGGACTGAGCCCACGCCGAAGCACCGACAAGCAGAAGCCCAAAGAACAAAATGGATTGCAGTGCACGTTTCATGTTGGATATTCCTAGACAAGTGAGCGGCCGATGCAAGAGCTCAACACGGCTCTTCGAAACGGGAATGATGGCGCAGCGTGACCGGCGCGACGAGGGCATGAGTAAGATGCACTGCATCTCGCTGGGGCCATGTCACAATTTGTTGCTACGCAGAGCATGTTAAACCAATGCTGGCTGCGTCTGGTGTGAATAGATACACAATCCGCGCCCGCACTTCTTACAACCCGCTCAACGGAAGATCCTCCTAAAGCACGCGGTATTCTGCACGTGCATGACAGGAAGAATGTCGCGATGAATGATCAAAACCAGCCTGCAGAGCCGCTGAGCGCTTCATCCCCTGACTGGCAGCGCGAGCACTTGGCACCCGGAGAATGGAATCCAGGCAAGCGCCTGTTGAGGAGCATTCGCGACTACCAGCGCTGGAGTCGTAAAGCGCCTTGGTGGTATCCCATGCGCCTATGGGCCACTGCAAGGCATCGCTTCTGGAGCGCACTGACAGGCGCAGACATCCCTTTGAACTGCCAGATAGGCGGCGGTCTCCTTTTGCCTCACCCGAATGGCATTGTGATCCACCCCAACGCTCGTATCGGCGTCAACTGCTTGATCTTCCAGCAAGTCACCCTTGGAACGCTGGCTTCTGGTGGAACGCCCGTGCTGAGTGGTCACGTTGATGTTGGCGCGGGGGCCAAGCTGCTCGGCCCTGTCGTCGTGGGAGAGCACGCCGTGATCGGCGCAAATGCTGTCGTGCTGCAGGACGTTCCTGCCCATCACACCGCCATCGGTATTCCTGCGAGATGTCTACCCCCCAAAAAAAGTCACTGACTTTCACCCAGCCTCCGCGTCTTGGGCAACAAAGTCACACATCTCGACATTCCACCTGACAGGAGCGCCCCGACGCGGTCGGCGCCGTGCACGGCGGTGGCACACTACGGCTCGATTTCCCGGTGTACTTCGACCACCCGGCCTTCGGACGATGAAGCGCCGTGCAAGCTGGACGGACGACGCTTTCAAACTCATATCGGGCGGGATCCCGTCGGACTCGAGTCAAACTGATTGGCCCACATCGTGAATACCCAACACCCCGAAAACGCCGCAGTGAACCGTATGTCACCGGTTGGCGCAGTGGTCATCGGTCGTAATGAAGGTGATCGGCTTCGTGTGTGTCTCGAATCTGTGCTGCCAAATATCGATGCAGCCGTCTACGTGGACTCAGGATCGACCGACGGATCGGTGGAGAGAGCTCGGGGTATGGGCGCTTCGGTGCTTTCCCTTGACATGACCATACCTTTTACGGCGGCTCGCGCTCGCAATGCTGGTTATCGCCTCCTGATCAGTGCTCACCCAGAGACACGCTACATCCAGTTTATTGATGGCGACTGCGAAGTGGTCAACGGATGGCTTGAGCATGCGCGCCAGTACCTCGATGCGCACCCGGACTGCGCGGTGGTGTGCGGCCGCCGCAGGGAACGCCATCCAGAAGCCTCCATTTACAACCACATGTGCGATCTCGAATGGGACACCCCGATCGGCGACGCACTGAGCTGTGGCGGTGATGCCTTGATGCGCGTGGATGCACTCCTCCAGGTGGACGGCTATCGTGATCTGCTCATTGCTGGCGAAGAGCCCGAACTGTGTGTGCGTCTGCGCAGAAATGGATGGCGCATACGTCGACTGGATCGTGAAATGACGCGACACGACGCCGCGATCACACGGTGGGGTCAGTGGTGGCGCCGCACGGTCAGGGCAGGACACGCCTTCGCCGAAGGCGCTTGGTTGCACGGAATGTCTCCAGAACGTCACTGGGTACGTGAGACAGCTCGTTCGGCGTTTTGGGGGATGCTCCTGCCTGCAGCCATCCTCTTCCTGGCCATTGGGGTCGACGTCCGGGCAGCAGCACTGGCGTTGGTCTATCCGCTCCAGTGGGCTCGCCTTGCTGTTCGATCTGGCTCGCCAGCCTTGGCCTTCTTTACGTTGGCCGGCAAGTTTGCCGAAGCGCAAGGCTTGCTCAAGTTCGGGTTGACCAAGGTGCTTGGGCGCACGGGGCGGCTCATCGAATACAAGTAGGCGAAGGGCGCAGCGCATGAATGCGGGATGGATAGGCGCTTGGTCTCCGGGCATCGGCGACCCAACCCCGGGCGGCTGGATCACGGTGTTGTTCTATGCCTGTGCAGCGTGGGCTTGCTACAGAGCAACCAGCCGCATGCGGCGCCTCCACAGCACCTTGGACCGCAACGAGACACTCATCTGGAGCACCCTGCTTGCAGGTATGGTGATCTTGGGCATCAACAAGCAATTGGACCTTCAATCCGCGCTCACAGAAATCGCTCGAACGTCAGCTGTCGCTCACGGGTGGTACGAGAAACGCCAGCAGTACCAAGAGGCATTCGTTGCAGCGATGCCAATCGTCGGTGCGACCGTTCTGGCCGCAATGATGGTTCTGGCATGGGAGACGCCTTGGTCTACGCGGTTGGCTTGCGCGGGCGCTGCGGGCTTGGTCGTATTTGTCGCCATCCGCGCTGCCTCCTTCCATGAAGTGGACGAGGCACTTCGCAGACAGCTAGCAGGTCTGACCCTGAACTGGATCCTGGAGATGGGGTCTCTGGCGGTCATCATCGTTGGCGCTACCGCCAGAGGGCAATCACGGTCATGAAAATCGCATACTTCATCAACCAATATCCCAAAGTCAGCCACAGCTTCATTCGCAGGGAAATTCTGGCTCTGGAGCGAGCTGGGTTCGAAGTGCAGCGAATCGCTCTTCGCGGCTGGTCTGACCCGCTTGTAGATCCGGAAGACGTCAGTGAACAAAGCAAGACGTTCTATGTGCTGCGCCATGGCTGGAAGGGCCTGATTGGAGCCCTCATCACACAGTTTTTGCGTACACCCCTGGCCCTCATCAAGGCGCTTCGTCTGGCATGGGACATGAGCCGAGGCTCAGCCAGACCCCTCCCGTATCACCTGGTTTATGTGGCCGAAGCCTGTCGAATGCTCGGACAGCTGCGTCAACGCCCTGTCGATCACGTACACGCCCACTTCGGCACCAACTCAAGTGAGATCGTGATGCTTGCGCGGGCACTGGGCGGAGCGCCGTATTCATTCACCGTGCATGGGCCAGAAGAGTTCGATCAACCGTCGGCACTTCATCTCAAAACGAAGATCGAGCGTGCGGCATTCGTCGCAGCCATCAGCTCATTCGGTCGCAGTCAGCTCTATCGCTGGGTGGCGCATGCGCACTGGAAGCGCATTCAAGTCGTGCACTGCGGTCTGGAAAAGAGTTTCCACGAGGGGGCAGAAAAAACGCCTTTGGCGGACACGCCCCGCCTTGTCTGCGTGGGTCGACTTTGCGAACAGAAGGGGCAACTCATCCTGCTTGAAGCCGTGCGCTTGCTGAAAAGCAAGGGGGTTCACTTTGAACTCGTACTTGCCGGCGACGGGGAAATGCGCAGCGAACTGGAAGAAATGATTGGCCGTTACGCCCTGCAGGACCACGTACGCATAACGGGCTGGATCAGCAGCCAGCAAGTGCGGGAAGAGCTGCTTGCCGCAAGAGCCATGGTGCTTCCGAGTTTTGCGGAAGGTTTGCCGGTGGTCATCATGGAAGCCATGGCCCTTGGGCGTCCAGTGGTGACAACCACGGTTGCGGGCATCCCGGAGCTCGTGCGCCACGGTCAAGACGGCTGGCTGGTCGCTCCTGGAGATGTCGACGCTCTGGCGTACGCTTTAAACGAGGCACTGAGCTGCAAGATTTCCGAAATGCAGGAGATGGGACGCCGAGCCCGCCAAAGGGTCAATGAGCGCCACGATATTGACATTGAAGCCGGCAAACTCGCGCGGTTGTTTCGGGGACAAGCATGACTCCATCTCTACTGAGCGAGCGCCCTGCCGGCGGGCTGACGGTGATCGTGCCTGCCAACAATGAAGAGAGCTACATTGCCGACTGCCTTGGTGCCCTCTTCGCCTCTGAACCTGCGGGCACTGCGGTCCAGGTGCTCGTGGTCGCCAACGCCTGCACAGACCGGACAGTTGAGATTGCCCGCACCTTCGACTCCGCCGCCAGAAAGATCGGGTGGGGACTCCAGGTGATCGATCTCGCGCAGCCCGGTAAGCTCAACGCATTGAACGTCGGCGACGAAACCGCGACAGGGGACATGCGTCTGTACCTCGACGCCGACGTTTTGGTGAGCCCCAGCTTGGTGCGAATGCTTGTCGAGGCATTGAGTGCCACTGAAGCGCCTCGTTACGCCAGCGGTAGCCCCCGCATTGCGAAAGCGCATTCTGCAGTGACACGTGCCTACGCACGATTCTGGCAACTGCTTCCGTTTGCTCGAAGCGAAGCGCCAGGATTTGGTGCATTCGCGGTCAACGCAGCGGGTCGTGCTCGGTGGGACAAGTTCCCCAGCATCATTTCTGACGACACCTACGTTCGATTGCTGTTCGCGCCCCAAGAGCGCAAAGGCGTGCCAGCCACATACGAATGGCCGATGGTCGAGGGGTTCAGTCGCCTGGTGAAGGTCAGACGCCGGCAAGACCAGGGTGTCAAAGAGATCGCTGAAAAATGGCCGCAGCTGCTGCAAAACGAAGGCAAGATACAACCGAGCCCCGGCATGGTGCTCGGTATGGCATTGCGTGCCCCCTGGGGCTTTGCCGTCTACGCCGCCGTGACACTCGCTGTTCGATCGCGACGCGCCTCGTCACAATGGACACGCGGTCGCTAGACCCAAAAGAACAGCCCTTGCAGCACGGTTGCTTTCGCATCCAACGGAACCCGCTTTCGGTTCTGCGACTCAGAGACTAAAGTCACACACTTATGCGGGCACCCTCAACACCATCTCGGCGAATCCTCGCGACAACGGCAGTTACCTTGGCGGCGTCCGCCGTGGCTGCTCTGCTCCTGTGGCGTTACGCTGGCTCAGCAACTGGCCAAAGTGAAGGCGCGGGGGATCGAATGTCGGCGGAGTTAATCCGTGCGGCCGAGCGCGCGGACATTTGCACGGCTGCGAATGCAGTGGGTACGGGGCTCAGAGGGGAGTACTTTTCCGCCACCAACTTGCGCGGAACCGCAGGCGTTGTCCGGGTCGACGAAGTGATTGACTTCGATGAGTCCGTGAAGTGGGCTGCAGGTACAACAGCCCCGTCCGCAGCTTCTGTGCGCTGGAGCGGCTGGATCAAGGCGCCCTTGAGCGGCAAGTACCGCTTTCATGCGGATGCGCCGCACATGCGGATTCTGGTGGCTCGCAAGCTGGTTGCAGGCGAAGGCGCGCCCTCGGAAGAATTGGTCGAACTCGCGGCTGGCCGGTTCTACCCCGTCGAAGTGATAGTGAGCCAGCTGTCCATGTCAGACCAGCGAATCCGCTTGGAATGGACCGCACCACACGGCGCGCGCTATGTGGTGCCAAAGGCGCTGTTGAATCCCCCGACGGAAACCGTTTCGGCCCCCCGGGTCTGACCGAGGGGCTGGGAGCGTCAGTAGATGACTCGACCGTCGCCCAACATGTGAGAACCGCAGTCCATCGCGGGGCGGTCACAGTTCCGCACGAATGTGTCCATGATGTCCGCGCGCCAACCATTGAACCAGTCGCCGTGAGCGGAGTAGCCACCAGGAAGATTCGAGCCGTAATTGTCGGAGGACAGGCGCCAGCGGAGCGTTGAGTTGGCTTCGGTAACGGGATAGACAATATTGAAGGTGATCTCTGGCAGGGCAACTGGATGCGATGCCGGGCAACCGCGGCCAGCCGTTGGATACGCCATGTGGCTCTTGTGATCGGGGGAGTCCAGGTTCACGCCATCCCAACATTGTGGAAAGTAGATGTGTTGCCAGACTTCCGACCCCACAGGGCAGTTCGGAATCCCCGGGCCTTGCTGGGCCGCAATGTTGTCACCGTGGCAGCTGTAGGCGAATGGACCGCTGGACGTCGTGTTTTTTGCATCGCCCGCGATCATGCGCAGACCCGCAGGCAGTGCTTGAACGGTGCTGGGCACAACACCGTAATAGCCTGTTTTGTAATAGAAGTGCGACTCCGACGGTCTCAGTGGCGTCCCGTCGCGGGTGTCGATCATTGTCGGCACCCAATATGAGCTGCGGTTCACGATGCCACCACGGCAGGTTGAGTTTCCGGAATTCGCAATCGTAGAGGCGGTTGAATTGCCGGTCACACCCGTGTTTCCGAAAAAGGTGTGAAGGTGCGAACGGCCTGGCTGACCTGGATACACGATCGGGTCATCGAACGCCATGTGGCTGTAGTCGCAGACCGTCCGGAACGCGCCAGTGCCGTCACCAGGGCCAGGGCGCTCGCCAGTCGTACTGACTCGCTCGGTGCTGGCGCCTGCAGAACCAGCAGGGATCCTGGCAGTGTTGACCGTCGGCATCATCGAAGCTGGTGCTGGAGCTGGAGCTGGAGCTGGAGCTGGAGCTGGAGCTGGAGCTGGAGCTGGGGCTGGAGCTGGAGCGGGGGCTGGAGCTGGAGCGGGGGCTGGAGCCGGTGCTGGAGCAGGTGCAGGTGCCGTTGCTGGAGCCTTTACCGGGGCAGGAGCCGGGGACTTTACCGGGTTGGTGGTGGGCGTTCGGTTACGGGCACGCTGCGCTTCTTCCAGTTCAGCTGCGGAGGCTGAACTATCTGCCCCACCGCCGCCACCACAAGCGGCTAGAACGCCACAAAAGAGAACCGACACGGCGGCCAAGTGCGAACTGCGAGTGCGAAGTTGGGTTGGGTTGGACATGGACGGTGACCTGCTGAAGACGACGGGGCGTTAATGCGGAGTTCGGTTGGATGGAGTGCAACGTGTCGCGATGGGTGACAGTTTCCAAGGCTGGGCCAGCGTGAATAACGTCACGGCGACGAACGGGATGCGCGGCGCTACAAAAGCACTTGGCGCCCGCCGAACGGCCTGACACAAGCTTTGAGCGGTAGGCATTGCCCTTGACGCATCTCGCGTAGCCAAAATCAAAGAGACAAACAACACAGTCGGGCGACTTCCTCAACACAACCCGCGAATTATCGAGGGTCGGAAATTGCCGCCGAGCCCGGTTGTTACAAGATGCGAGGGCAATGACGAAAACTGGCGCAGGCCAAAAAAGCGTCTTTTCGCGAAGGCGCGGCGCCTGCTGCCTGCAAGGGCCGGCACGCAGCACACGCGGATTAGCCCTGGAATCCAGTGAGTGCCGAAGCCGCTCAAAATACGATTGTTGCGGTCGCTTACGAATCGGTTGAGCGCTTCGCCTGTGCGCTCGAAGCGTCCTGAACCTCTCCGGCACGTCATCGGCCGGAGGCTACGCAATCCTTGAGCAAAACCCACACGCCGCGGGGGTAGTGAATGAGATAACGCCGCCAGAGCCGCCCGGGCTCATTGAAAAGGCGGAACGCCCATTCCAACCCCAATTGCTGCATCCAGCGAGGTGCCCGAGCACCTTCCGGCCCAAGGATCTCAAACGTTCCGCCAATGCCGGTCAGCATCAGGTTCGGCATACGCTCACGCAGCGCAAGCGCGAGCCGATCCTGCTTGGGAACTCCCAAAGCAATGAACACCACCTGCACTTGATGGCGAGTCAGATCGGCACAAAACAAGTCCAGTTGGTCCGCAGACAAATCCACTCGTCCATCAAACACATACTTGCAGCCTTCAATGGCTCGACGTCCGTAGCGTTCGATCGTTTTAAGTGGGCTCTTACCCCCGATGACGGCGTAAGGCACCACGCTTTCGCTGCGAAGTATGGCGTCCACGAGGTCCACGCCCGTTGTGCGACCAGGTATGCACGCGTTTGGGAACTTGAATTTCGACGCCCACACCAGCGGCATGCCATCGGCCGTGATGACATCCGCCTTTTTAAGCAACGCCCAGTATTCAGGGTCGCGAGCGCCGCGCGCGAGCATTTCCGTGTTCAGCGTCAGCAGCCATGCCCCTTCTGCCCCGAGCGTTCGATCGGTGAACATCCTGACGTGACGGTCCAGGTCTCCGCGCGAGACAGGCACTCCACAAATTTCACATACATCGTTCATAAGTACTGTTAATGCAATTCACAGCCGCCGCCCGCTGCCATTTGTGGCCGGATCGTAGTCGATAATGTTTACAGTGGGTCGTGAGGCCGAGCGAGGATGCTCGCGGGAAGATCCGAATCCCAGTGCGACCAAACCCATCGTTTGATCGCCCTCGGCCTCAATAGCGGAACCTACCGATCTTTGCCGAATCGGCGGCATTCACCACCGCACACGACATGTACGAATCCTTCTACGGCTTGAAAGAAAAGCCCTTCTCCATCCAGCCGGATCCCGACTTCTTGTACATGGGCAAGCGTCATTCGCTGGCTTACACCATGTTGCAGTACGCCATTCACAACAGGGCCGGTTTCACTGTCATTTGTGGAGATATCGGCTGTGGCAAAACAACGCTGATTCGAAGGCTGCTCAACGAGCTGGGCAGCGACGTCAAGGTCGGGCTGGTGACCAACACCCACCCCGATCTGGCCGACCTGACAGAGTGGATCATGCTGGCGTTTGGTCAACCCTACGATGCGATTTCACCTGTGGCGCGGTATGACGCCTTCCAGCGCTTTCTGATCAGCGAGTACAGCAAGAAGAACCGCGTGGTTCTGATTGTTGATGAAGCGCAAAACGTCAATCCAGCTGCCATGGAGTCGCTTCGCATGCTCTCCAACATCAACGCTGACAAGGACCAACTGCTTCAGGTGGTCCTTGTCGGGCAGCCTCAACTGCGCACGCTGCTCAAACGGCCGGAGCTCCAGCAGTTTGCGCAGCGCGTAGCGGCCGATTTCTATATTTCACCGCTGAATTCTGTTGAGGTGGGTGACTACATTGACCACAGGCTGAAGGTCGCCGGCCGTGAGCGCCAGCTGTTCACTCCGTTGGCCACTTCAAAGATTGCAAAGGCAGCGCAAGGCATCCCACGCAGCATCAACATCCTCTGCGACACGGCGCTTGTTTACGGATTTGCAGCAGAGGCCAGGTTGATCGACGTCCACTTGGTTGACGAGGTGCTCAACGACCGCAGCCAGTTCGGTGTGCTCGGAGACACCAACTTCCGCAATAGCCAATCTGGCAACAGCCATTTTGGAAACAGCCACTTCGGCGACAGCTCGTTTTCGACCCCCACGGATCCCCCAAAAGTGTGACTGAACGCACATCAGGCAACAACCCTGTGAGCCATAATCGCTCACCCAATGGGGGGTATGAGTGGGTGACCGTGCCTGTGAGAACTGCGTGAACACACGATCAGACGTATCGAACGACATCGCCATTGTGGGTATGGCGGCTCACCTGCCAGGTGCAGCGAATACAACAGCCTACTGGGCCAACTTGCGCCAAGGCATTGAGTCCATCCGCCGGCTCACAGAGGCAGAGCTGCTGGCTGCCGGCGAAAGCGCCGAGCGCATGCGCAACCGAAACTATGTACCTGCTGCGGCGGTGCTCGAAGGATTTGAGCATTTTGATGCGGACTTTTTCGGCTTCAGCCCGAAAGAGGCAGCCATCATGGACCCCCAGCACCGCCAGTTTCTGGAGGTGGCATGGGAAGCGCTCGAAAGCGCAGGACATCCGCCCGAAAGCTTCCCAGGCCCCATTGCGGTGTATGCCGGCTGCGGCATGGGCAGCTACTTCTACTTCAATATCTGCTCGAACCCGGACCTTGTGGCCAACACGGGCATGTTCTTGTTGCGACACACGGGCAACGACAAGGACTTCCTCTCCACACGAGTCAGTCACATCTTTGACCTCAAAGGGCCCAGCGTCAACATTCAGACGGCGTGCTCTACCTCGCTGGTCGCCGTGCACTATGCGAGCCAGGCATTGCTGAGTGGGGAATGCGACATGGCGCTGGCAGGAGGCGTGACCATCGAGCTGCCGCACGCCAGAGGCTACGTTTTTCAAGAGGGGGAGATCCTCTCTCCGGACGGTCACTGCCACGCCTTTGACCATCGCGCGCAGGGCACCGTATTCGGCTCTGGCGCTGGGGTGGTCGTGTTGCGCCGTCTTGAGGACGCGCTGCGCGATGGCGATCACATCTGGGCTGTGATCAAGGGCACGGCTGTCAATAACGATGGTGCAGCCAAAGCGGGCTATCTCGCTCCCAGCGTGGATGGTCAAGCCAAGGCCATTGCCGAGGCACAAGCAGTGGCGGGCATCTCCGCCGACACGGTTGACTATGTGGAATGCCACGGCACCGGTACCTATCTGGGGGACCCCATCGAGGTCGCCGCACTTACGCAGGCGTTTCGCGAAACCACACCGGAGAGTGGTTTCTGCCGCATAGGCTCGGTCAAAACGAACATCGGTCACACCGATACCGCTGCTGGAGTGGCCAGCCTGATCAAAGTGGCCTTGGCGCTCAAGCATCAGGAGATTCCACCCAGCCTGGGCTATGAGCAAGCCAATCCATCCATTGACTTCGAGTCGAGTCCGTTCAGCGTCAATCACACGCTCTCCCCGTGGGTATCCCACAAAGGCCCACGCCGCGCCGGCGTGAATTCTCTGGGGGTGGGCGGCACCAACGCCCATGCGGTGCTGGAAGAGGCTCCACAGACCTCACCCTCCGAACCTTCAGACTGGCCGTTCCAACTGCTGGTGATCTCTGGTCGCTCTCGGAATGCGCTGGACGCGAATGCCAAGGCGCTCGCAGCGCACCTGCGTGCTCATCCTGAGCAGGCTTTGGCCGATGTCGCGTTCACGCTCAAGGAAGGTCGCAGAGCGTTTGAGCACCGGCGCGTGCTGGTCGCGGCAACGCACGACGAGGCCGCCAAGCTCCTGGAAGGTACAGATACCCGACGGGTGTTCACCCACAGCCACCTGGGTGAGGACCCCGAAGTCATCTTCATGTTCCCAGGCGGAGGCGCTCAGTACGCAGGCATGGCCCGCGAGCTCTATGCCACAGAGCCGGTCTTCCAGGACTGGATGGATCGCGGCCTGGATGTGTTGCAGCGTTCTTTGGACTACGACATTCGCTCGTTGTGGCTGCCAGAGCCTCACCTCCACTCGGATGCGGTCGAAAAGCTCAAGCGGCCATCCGTGCAGTTGCCGCTGATCATGATCGTGGAATACGCGCTGGCCAAGCTGTGGATGTCCTGGGGCGTCAAGCCAGCGGCACTGGTGGGACACTCCATGGGCGAGAACACAGCCGCTTGTCTGGCTGGGGTAATGTCGTTCGAGGATTGCATTGGCCTTGTCTTGTTGCGAGGCCAGTTGTTCGACTCGGTGCCGACCGGCGGAATGCTCAGCGTGCCTCTAGCCGCGTCGGAGGTACGCGCCCTGCTCGGCGACGAGTTGGACATGGCCAGTGTGAACGCACCCGAGCTCTGCGTCGTGTCGGGACCTCAGCATGCTCTTGATGAGCTGGAGGCAAAGCTGCGCGCACGCGAAGTAGAGCCGCAGCGCGTTCAGATTGATATTGCGGCTCACTCCCGAATGCTCGATCCCATTCTGGGGAGATTCGAAGCCTATCTGCGCGGCATTCGGCTGAGCGCACCGCAACTACCGATCGTCTCCAACCGGGATGGCAAGCTCCTGAGTGCACAACAAGCCACCGACCCCCTCTATTGGGTCGGGCATCTGCGCAATACGGTCAATTTCTCGGACTGCCTGGCCACGCTGACACAGGCTGACCCGAAAAGGGTCTACCTGGAAGTGGGTCCTGGCAAAGCGCTGGGCTCTTTGAGCCAGGCCAACGGAGTTCCATCATCTCAGGTGATCAATTCCCTGAGACACCCTGAGCACGCCATTGCCGACGACGTCTGGTTCCTGGGCACTTTGGGCAGGCTCTGGGCCAACGGCGTCGCTGTTGATTGGGAGCCGATCTGGGGCGAGGCCCGCCGACACCGCGTCCCGCTTCCCACGTATGCCTTCCAACGCAAACCTTATTTCATTGAACCAGGAGAGGCGCGCCACACCGCGCCGACTGCTGCGCCGTTGATGCGCTCGGACGATATCGGGCAATGGGGCTACCAACCGCGTTGGCGACCCCGTCAAGCCGATGTCGATTTTGACGTGACCCAGGATCTTGCAAGCACGCCGCCTCAAAGCTGGCTGTTCTTCATGGATGAAGCGGGGCTGGCTGAAAGCCTGGTGGTGAAGCTGCGATCCGCAGGCCATCGCGTCACGCTGGTCCGATCGGGCGATGTGTTTGCCCACGTGAGCGAAGACGAATACCTGCTTGCGCCCGAGCGTGGCCGTGAAGGTTACGACGACCTTGTCCGCGACCTTATGGCCACGGGACATGTGCCTCAGCAAATTGTGCATGCGTGGCTGGTCACGCGTGAAGAGCATTTCCGTCCCGGGAGCAATTTCTTTCAGCGCAATCTTGAACAAGGATTTTTCAGCCTTCTGTTCTTGTCACAGGCACTGGTCGCTGAAAACCTCCCCAAGCCCTTGCACCTCACTGTGTTGAGCACGGGTGCCGTGCGCGTCAGAGACGAGTCTCTGCCCTACCCTGAAAAAGCCACCGCGATGGGGCCTGCGCGAGTCGCACCCCGAGAACTGCCGGGCTTGACCTGTACCGTGCTGGATGTCGTCTTGCCGGTTCTTGAAAAGGGTTGGCGCGCCAAGCCGAGGCCAGAGGCAATCGGCGCACTGTCGGAGCGCGTGCTGGAGGACCTGTTCGCACAACCAGGCAACCGCGTGGCCGCCCTGCGCGGTGAAAAACGATTCGAACTGGGCTTCGCGCCAGTTGCTTTGGCCAAAAACCCCGACTTGCCCCAGTTGGCCACCAGCGCTGTGTGCTTCATCACAGGCGGTCTTGGTGGTATCGGCCTCACCGTCGCGGAGCGCCTCGCCCGGGAGAAGCATGCGCGCCTGGTGCTGCTCACACGCCAACCTTTGCCAACCGTCGAAACCTGGGATGCCCTGCTGCGAAGCGCAGACCCACACAGTGCAGAAGCAACGCGTGTTCGCGCCGTACGGCGGCTTGAGGCTCTTGGAGCTGAAGTGCTCGTGGTGGCAGCCGACGTGTGCAACATCAAAGACATGCAGGCGGCGGTTGCTCTTGCTCGCCAACGGTTTGGTGCGATCCAGATGGTGGTGCACGCTGCCGGCGTGGTGGACGACGGACCCCTGCTGACAAAAACATCCGGCGCTGTAGAGGAAGTATTTGCGCCCAAAGTGCACGGCATGCAGATTCTGCACGAGCTCTTTCCTGACGGCAGCATCGACCAGATGGTGTTGTTCTCTTCGACAAGTACCGTTACCGCACCAGCAGGCCAAGTCGACTACGTGGCGGCCAACGAATACCTCAACGCCTACGCGCACAGTCGAGCTGGCAATCGCACACGCGTGCAGACCATCGACTGGGGCATCTGGAACGAAGTCGGCATGGCCGCCAAGGCCATGGCGAGCCGGTTGGGCGATGCAGCTCCAGCGCCGCGACAAACACTCACCAGCCCACTGCTTGACGAGTCCACCCTGGATTCCGCAGGTCATCGAGTGTTCATGGCGCAATGGCGCACGCAGGATCGATGGATTCTGGACGGTCACCGAACATCCAGCGGTCAAGCCTTGCTGCCTGGCACGGGCTACCTTGAACTGGCAGCCCAGGCCCTGCGTGGCAACGGGGAAGCTGGACAGTTCACCATTCGCGATCTGTACTTTTTCCGCCCGCTCGAAGTGAACGATGGGCAGACGCGAGCTGTACGGGCAAGACTTGAGCGCAGCGACGAGGGCTATGCCCTTGAGATCCGCAGCGATGTCATGTTTGAAGGCCGTCAGGGCTTCCAACTCAACGCTCAGGCGACCCTGGTCCCCGGCCCGTTTGCCCCGGCTCCTGTGTTGGACGTGGCTGAAATCACAGACCGGTGTCTGCAGCACCGGGAAGGAGATCCAGCAGGTCTTCGCTCACCGCAAGAAGAGCATTTGAATTTCGGGCCGCGCTGGCGTGTGCTGCAGTCGGTGGCCTACGGTCACAACGAGGGCATCGCGCATCTTCAGTTGCCACCTGCGTTCAAAGACGACATCGACACTGCTGGCTACTTGCTTCACCCTGCCTTGCTCGACCTCGCCACCGGCTGGGCCATGCGTCTTATTGCAGGGTACGCTCCCGATCACCTGTGGGTACCCGTCTCTTACCGTGAAGTGCGGGTCCATCGGCCGCTACCCGCCAGCCTCATCAGCTGGGTGCGCAATGCACAAGACAACCGCGCAGACGCTCCGTTCGCGGTTTTCGATGTGACGTTGTGCGATGCGCAGGGCGAGGTTTGCGTGGAAGTTCTGGGGTTCTCCATCAAAAGGCTGCAGGAAGGCGGTTTTGCCACGTCCAACAGCCGTCTTGATGCGCGCGAACTGGTCTTCGACGATGCGCGGCGCGCCGACACCCATATCAAGTTGTCCCCGGCCGAAGAACAGCTGCAACACAACATCTCGCAGGGCATCCTGCCCAACGAAGGCGCAGATGCCTTTGGACGGGTGCTGGGCACCGGACTGTCCCAAGTCGTGGTGACTTCGATGAAGCTCGAGACACTGATTCAGCAGGCGGGTCAGGCAGTTGCAGAAGAAGCAGGGTCAGGTCAGAAATTCCAGCGCCCCGATCTCGACAGCGAATATGTGGAGCCGCGCAACGACGTCGAACGCACGCTTGTCGGGTTCTGGGAAGAGCTGCTGGGCGTGAATCAGGTGGGCGTAGAAGACAGCTTCTTCGACCTGGGCGGTCACTCGCTGATTGCGGTGCGGTTGTTCGCCATGGTCAAGAAGGCGTACCGCGTCGAGTTCCCGATTTCAGTGCTCTTCGAGGCACCGACGATCGCCTTGTGTGCGGCCATGATTCGCGAACGCATCGGGGATACCACCACCGATGGCGAAGCCGGTACGCCGGTGGCCAGCTCTGCCCCGAAACGCCGCTTTACCCACCTGGTGGCCATGCACGACGGCGAAGGTGGAGAACGTACCCCATTTTTCCTCGTGGCAGGCATGTTTGGTAACGTGCTCAACCTGCGGCATCTGGCACGCCTCATCGGAGTCGGACGTCCCTTCTACGGCCTGCAGGCACGTGGCCTGTATGGCGATCAGGCGCCACACGATACGTTGGTGGAGGCCGCGACGGACTACATCGCTGAAATGCGCCAGGTCCAGCCCAAAGGGCCGTACCTCCTTGGCGGATTCTCGGGTGGTGGCATCACCGCCTACGAAATTGCACGCCAGCTGGAAGCTGCTGGTGAGACAGTGGCGCTGCTGGTGATGTTGGACACGCCCCTGCCAGTGCGCCCCTTCCTTTCAGCCGCAGACAAGCTGCTCATCAAGCTGGTCGAACTGCGGCGAGGTGGCTTTGGCTTTCTCAAGCGTTGGGTGCAAGACCGTATCGCATGGGAACTGAAGCGCAGGCGGGGCGAGGCGGTATCGACCGCCAGTGCCCACCAACTGCACAACGCCGAGATTGAGGCAGCCTTCCGCGCGGCTCTTCCGTTGTACCCCCTGCAGTCTTGGAACGGACCAGCCGTCCTGTTCCGACCACCGCTTGACCAGCACTGGAAGGTGACGAACGGGCGCTGGGTGAGTGCGGCGCGCGAATATGTGTTCGAAGACAACGACTGGACGCGCTACATGCCTGGGCTGCGGGTCATTGAAGTCCCGGGAGATCACGATTCCATGGTGCTTGAGCCCAACGTCCGTGTGCTGGCAAGCCACATCAAAACCTGCATCAACGAAGCCGAAGCGGCTCTAAAGCCATGAACCACGGCCCCACCATCCTCACGGTCCTGCTGAACTTCCGCACGGCCGACATGACGCTGCAGGCGCTCGAATCGGCAGTGAGGGAAATGGCGGATATCGGGGGCGCCATCACAGTGGTGGACAACGACTCTGGAGATGGCTCGTACGAAAAAATTCGGGATGCTGTGCTTGCTCGGGGATGGGATCGCGTCCGTGTGGTGGCTTCTGGCAACAACGGCGGATTTGGTGCCGGCAACAACATCGCCATCCGGCTCGGGCTGCCCGACGGTTCTGCGCCCGACTTCGTCTACCTCCTCAACTCCGATGCGTTCCCGGAGCCGGGTTCGCTGCGCGTTCTCCTTGATGCCATGCTGACACACCCGAAGTGCGGCTTCGCAGGCGGCTACACGTTTGGGCAGGACGGCGTGTATCACAACACCGCATTCCGGTTCCCCTCTATCTTCAGCGAGTTCGAGTCAGCGGCGCGCACAGGGCCTGTTTCCCGGCTGCTGCGTCGCTACATCGTCGCAATACCCGAACCCCGCGACTCGATGGATGTGGACTGGCTGGCTGGTGCGAGCCTGCTGATCCGTCGCAAGGCGCTTGACGAAGTCGGTTTGTTTGACGAGAAGTACTTCCTCTACTTCGAAGAAACCGATCTTTGCCTGCGTGCGCAGCGCGCGGGCTGGAACTGCCGATATGTCAAAGAGAGCCGGATCATGCACATCGGCTCCGTGTCGACCGGCATGAAGTCGTGGAAGCGCATGCCGGGGTACTGGTTCGACTCCCGACTCTGGTACTACACCAAGAATCACGGCGCCCTGTATGCGGCGTTGGCCACGCTGGCCTACGTGGTCGGCTCGATGCTGTTGCTGCTTCGCCAGGCACTCGGCACGAAGCGAGCATTGGGCCCCGACCGTTTTCTGAGCGACTTGATTTCCCACGCGGTACGGTGCCTGTGGCAGCGCAAGCTGGTGGGCGGTCGCCCCACCAAGTCGGCCTGAACCTTTTCCCGTTTTCGGAGCGATACATGAGCAGCTTTTCCTGTGTGGTGATGGGCAATGAGTCCCTGTTGATCCAGTGTGCAGAGCGTTTGCTGCAAGGTGGCGACAAGGTCGAGGTGGTGGTCACGCGCAACGCAGATATCCGGACCTGGGCTGGGCAAAAAGGCCTACGGGTGGAAGCGCCCGGCGAAGGTTTGGGCGAGCGCCTGGCTGACGTGCGTTTTGATTGGCTGTTCAGCATCGCCAACCTGTCCGTGATTCCCCAGTCAGTGCTGGATCGCGCCGCCAAAGGCGCCATCAATTTCCACGACGGTCCATTGCCCAAACACGCGGGTTTGAATGCGCCCGTCTGGGCCATCGTCCACCGCGAGAAGCAACACGGCGTGACGTGGCACATGATTGAAGGCGGCATTGACGAAGGCGATATCGTCAAACAGCGCCTGTTTGACATGGGCCCCAACGAGACCGCCCTCACCCTCAACACCCGCTGCTACGAAGCCGCCATGGAGAGCTTCGCCGAGTTGCTGGTCGACCTGCGCGGGGCAGGCCCGCAACGCGTACGCCAGGACCTCAGCCAGCGCAGCTACCACGCCCGACTGGACCGTCCCGCGGCCGCTGCACGGCTGGACTTTGCGCAAGATGGGGAAGCACTGGTCGCATTGGTCTGTGCACTGGACCACAGCACCTACTGGAACCCGTTGACGGTGCCCAAGGTGGAGATCGGTGGCCGCGTCTTTGCCGTCACGGGCGCCGTGCTGGAAGACGCCGGCACCCAGGCCGCCCCCGGCGACGTGCTGGAAGCCACCCCGGCAGGTCTTGTGGTCGCCACCCGATCGCGGCCCGTGCGCCTGACCGGCCTGCGCGATCTTCAAGCCCAGGCGGTATGCCCTTCCACGGTCACACGGGCAGGTGATCGACTGCCAAGGCTCGATGCAGCCCAGTCAAAAGCATTGACCGATGCCATGGCCAGCGTCGTGGCCGGTGAAGACGGATGGCGCCGTTGCCTGCAGTCACCTCAGGCCATCGATCTGCCTTCGGTGACCGCCAGCAGCGCAGCGGCCGTGCTCAAACAAACACCACTCCATGTGCCTGCCGGGCTGGCGGGCCATCGCCTGGTGGCCGCTGTGGCCGCCTGGGTGGCGCGCGTGAGCGGCAAGTCCGCCTTTGACCTGGCGTACCAGTGCGGCTCTGCCCCCAGCGCACCGGGCTATTTGTCGCGCTGGGTGCCCCTGCGCCTGGCCGCAGCGGGAGACACGCCCTTCTCCGGCTTTGTTGAACACTGCACAGCTCTGCTCGAAAAGGCGCGCCGTGCGCCGGCCTTTGCGCTGGATCTCGCGTTGCGAGACCCCGCCATCAAGGGGGTGCAGACACCTCAGGTGGGTGTGTCCGAGGACGCTGGCTTCGTTGAGGGCAGTGCAGTCACCGTGCAGGTCGATGCGCAAGGCGCCCTGTCACTCTGGTACGACGCCTCGCGCCTGCCCGATGCCGCGGCGGCGCAGCTCGCCCAGCGTCTCCAGAGCGTGCTGGACCTGCTGGGCGACGCTGCGGCAGCGCAAACCACGCTGGGCCGACTGCCCATCATGTCGGCCGCCGAGCGCGAACAAGTGCTCTACGGCTGGAACAACACCCGGTGTGACTACGAGCGCAACACCTGCGTGCACCAGTTTTTCGAAGCACAAGTGCTGCGCACGCCGCAGGCCACTGCGGTGGTTTTCGAAGGCACGGCGCTGACCTATGCCGAACTCAACGCCAGAGCCAACCGCGTGGCCCACCGATTGGCGGCGATGGGTGTGCGCCCCGGTACCTTGGTGGGTTTGTACACGCCGCGCTCGCTGGATTTGCTCGTCGGCGCACTGGCCATCCAGAAGGCCGGTGGCGGTTACGTCCCGCTGGACCCCGCTTACCCGCCCGATCGCATTGCCCTGTACATCGAGGACAGCGGCGCGCCGGTGATCATTGCGCAGTCCACGCTGCTTGACAGCCTGCCGCCCCACAAGGCGCAAGTGCTCGTGATCGACCAGGACACCGCGATCGCCGCACAGCCCGACGCCAACCCCGCCAGCGGTGTCAGTCCGTCCGACATCGCCTACATGATCTACACGTCGGGTTCCACCGGCCGCCCGAAGGGCGTGATGGTCGAACACCGCAACGTGGCCAACTTCTTCCGCGGCATGGACGACCGCATCCGCCATGACCCACCGGGCGTGTGGCTGGCGGTCACCAGCCTGTCGTTCGACATTTCGGTACTGGAGCTGTTCTACACACTGGCGCGTGGTTTCAAGCTCGTGCTCTCCAGCGACGAGAACCGCGCGCTCGTCTCCAGCGGACGCACACCCGTCTCTGCGCAAAAAATGGATTTCAGCCTCTATTACTGGGGCAACGACGACGGTGCCGGCCCCAAGAAATACGAGCTGCTGCTGGAAGGTGCGAAGTTCGCGGACCAACACGGCTTTTGTGCTGTGTGGACGCCAGAGCGGCATTTCCACGCCTTTGGCGGCCCCTACCCCAACCCATCGGTGACGGGCGCGGCAGTTGCAGCCGTCACCAAGAACATCGGCGTGCGCGCAGGCAGCTGCGTGGGCCCATTGCACCACCCCGCGCGCATTGCAGAAGAGTGGGCTGTCATCGACAACCTCACCAACGGCCGTGCTGCACTGGCCATTGCCTCCGGCTGGCAACCCGATGACTTCGTGCTGCGCCCTCAGAACACACCGCCCAACAACAAAAAGGCGATGTTCGAGACCATCGACCAACTGCGCCGCCTGTGGCGCGGTGAAGCGGTGCCCTTCCCTACGGCCAACGGCGAACCGTTCAACGTCATTACCCAGCCCCGCCCGGTCTCCAAGGAACTGCCGGTTTGGGTCACGACCGCCGGCAACCCTGAAACCTGGAAAGAAGCCGGCGCCATTGGCGCCAACGTGCTGACCCACCTGTTGGGCCAAACGGTGGACGAGGTTGGCAGCAAGATCAAGATTTACCACCAGGCCTTGCGCGACGCGGGCCATGACCCGGCGAATTTCACCGTCACGCTCATGCTGCACACCTATGTGGCCGCTGACCGCGAACAGGCGCGCGCCGTGGCCCGCGAACCCATGAAGGACTATCTGCGGAGTGCAGCTGGCCTCATCAAGCAATACGCATGGGCGTTCCCTGCGTTCAAAAAGCCTGCAGGCGTGAACAACCCGTTCGACCTGGACCTGCGTTCGCTCAACGACGAAGAGATGGATGCGATCCTCGATTTCGCCTTCCTGCGTTACTTCGAAGACTCGGGTCTGTTCGGCACAGTGGACGACTGCGTGGCCCGCGTGGAGCAACTCAAGCGCATTGGCGTTGGCGAAGTTGCCTGCCTGATCGACTACGGCATTGCCACCGAGCAGGTGCTGCAGAGCTTGACCCCATTGGCCGAAGTGCTGCGCCTCACCAACCAGGCCAGCGTGGTGGCAGACGACGACTTTTCCATCGCCGCCCAAATCCAGCGCCACGGCGTGACGCACCTGCAATGCACGCCCAGCATGGCCCGCATGATTGCCATGAACGACGAGGCTCGCATGGCGCTCTCGCAAGTGCAACACCTCATGATCGGCGGCGAAGCGCTGCCGGGCACGTTGGTGGCGGAACTCGGCCAGGTGACCAAGGCGTCCATCGAAAACATGTACGGCCCGACCGAGACCACCATCTGGTCGTCCACCGAAACGGCCAGCACGGGCGAAGCCGTGGTCAACATCGGGCGGCCGATTGCCAACACCCAGATGTACGTGCTCGACGACAACCAGCAGCCCGTGCCAGTGGGCGTCCCAGGCGAGCTCTACATTGGTGGCGATGGCGTCACCCGTGGCTACTGGCAGCGCGCCGACCTCACTGCAGAGCGCTTCCCGGCCGACCCCTTTGTTCGCCCCGAATGCGCTGCCCCCGCTGGTGCGCGCATGTACCGCACTGGCGACCTCGCCCGCTGGCGCGCCGACGGCCGCATCGACTTCCTGGGCCGCGCCGACTTCCAGGTCAAGATCCGTGGCTACCGCATTGAACTCGGTGAAATCGAAGCGGTGCTGGAAGCCGCCGATGGCGTGCGCCAGGCAGTGGTGGTCGCGCGCGAAGACCAGCCCGGTGACGTTCGACTGGTGGCCTACCTGCGAGCCGACAGCGGCGTGGCCACCGACCGCCTGCGCGACTGGGCAGCCACCCGTCTGCCCGAGCACATGGTGCCCGCCCACTTTGTGACCGTGGACGAGTTCCCCCTCACGCCCAACCGCAAAGTGGACCGCAAGGCACTGCCAGCACCATCACAAACCACGCTGCGCGAGCGCACCGAAGTCTTTGTGGCGCCAGAGAACGATGTGGAGCGCACGATTGCCGAAGTCTGGGCCCGCGTGTTGGGGGTGCCGCAAGTCGGGGCCAAAGACAACTTCTTCGCATTGGGAGGCCACTCCCTGCTCGCCGTGCAGGCGCACCGCGAAATCCGCCAAGTGCTGGGCAGCACCAAGCTCAGCATCACGGACATCTTCCGCTTCCCGACACTGGAAGCCTTGGCGCGCCACCTGGACGACCGTCCTGCGAACACCGAGACGGCGGTGAAAGAGACGGCGGAACGTGCGCAGATGCGGATGGATGCCATGTCTCGTCGGCGCGCGATGCGCGC
This sequence comes from Synechococcus sp. UW140, assembly GCA_943371335.1. Lineage (GTDB taxonomy): Bacteria > Pseudomonadota > Gammaproteobacteria > Burkholderiales > Burkholderiaceae_C > Hydrogenophaga. Next base: position 193,186 of record CALRUK020000006.1, read on the forward strand.
CGGCCAAGGCAGCAACTGAACATGCTGGCCTCCATCACACCCGCCCACGAGCGACTGGAAGCGCAGTTGCAAAGTCTGGTGGGGCCAGACCTGGCGGTGATATGCACGGGCGTTGATGGACACCCTGAATCGCTGTGGCCCGAGGAACGAGCGACCTGTACCCGTGCCATCCTGCGGCGGCAACAGGAGTTTGCCGCCGGTAGAGCCGCTGCACGAGCTGCCATGCGCCGCCTGGGGTGGCCTGATTGCGCCATCCCGGCAAGGCAAGACCGATCACCCACGTGGCCCGAGCCATTGGTGGGTTCGATCTCTCACTCGTCGGAGTGCTGTATCGCCGTGGTGGCCTTGAAGAGCCAATGGACCTCGGTCGGCGTCGACATCGAGGTCGACGAACGGGCCGAACCTGCGCTGTGGCCCTCCATCTGCACCGCAGCTGAATTGAAAGCCGTGTCGCAGCTGGCGCCAGCGCTCACCACCAGCTGGGTGACTCGAATCTTCAGTGCCAAAGAAGCCTACTTCAAATGGCAGTATCCCAGCACACAGGAGATGCTGGATTTCCAGGATGTCGAGATTCAACTGCACCCCGACACCTTGACCTTCACAGCCTCGCGCACGACCCGTCGCCTTGCCGTCGGGCAGCAGGATCCTGTGCTGGGTCATCAACTTCTGTCTCAAGGACACATTTTCAGTTGCGTTGCCCACCGGACTCGCATCCGGCAACGCCCAGCGGAGGTCTTGTGAATCGCAAACTTGTCATCGCCCCCAGCCTGCCCATCGGCATTGGTCAACCCGGGAAAGTTCGCCTGACGGGCAAGTTTCTGAGTGGCATGCAGAGCTACGTCGACCTCTGGGATGGCCCGATCACGCTTCTGGCGGAACCTGACGAAGCGCCAGGCACGGACAATCTGGACGACGTCTGGATAGATCAGGACGCACTGCCGTACGAAGTCGTGATCGCGCGCTTTGACACATCGAAAGCCAGAGAGACCATGTTGTCTGCCGACCTCGTCATGGGCGGCACAGACCATCGCCTGAACGGCGTCGCGGAGCTATGCACACGCGCCGGTGTCCCCTACGTACTTGTCACGGAGTATTCACTGCACACGCGCTATCAGGTGATCGACGCCGACAACCCGCCGTTTTGGCGCCGCTGGCGCAGGAGAGCGTGGGCCCGAGGGCAAGAAAGAGCCAATGAAGCATCGGCACGCCATTCTGCCGGCGTGCAATGCAACGGCACCCCCACCTACGAGGCCTACAAAGACCTCAACGCCAACACCCTGCTGTACTTCGACAGCCGTGTTCACGCTGACATGATTCCTTCCAAGGAGTCGCTTGTTGAACGGCCCAGCAAATGGACTCCTGAACAGCCCTTGCGCCTGGCCTTCTCAGGCCGACTCAATGCGATGAAGGGCGCCGATCACCTCGTCAAGGTTGCTCTGGTCCTGAGGGATGAAGGTCTGCCGTTTGTCATGGAGATTTTTGGCGACGGGCCGCTGAAAGCGTCTATAGCCCATGAAATTGCGGCCAACGGATTGCACGATCATGTTCACCTCAAAGGAGTACTTGATTTCGCCTCCGAACTCATGCCGCACCTGCGCAGTTCAGTGGATGTGTTCGTGTGCTGCCACCGACAAGGTGATCCATCGTGCACGTACCTCGAAACCATCGCCTGTGGCGTTCCCATTGTGGGTTACGACAACGAGGCATTCGCAGGTCTTCTGAAGATCTGTGACGCCGGGCGACAAGTGCCCATGGGCGACTGGAAGGCGCTTGCGCAAGTCATCGTCGAGCTGAGTCGCTCGCCGGCCGACATTCGAAAGATGGCAGAAGCGGGCATCTCGTTTGCCAGAGAGCGCACGTTCGAGCGCGAATTTTCCAGGCGCATCGAACACATGAAATCACTGCTTAGGCCGGCCTGACCTCACTGCAGCACACGTCTCATCGATGGCGGAATGTGACGAAGATGAAAGTAAAAAAAGACAGCGGAGGATCCCATGAAATCGCGCAACCGCCCTAGCTGGTTACCGGCTAGAGAGTCCGTTTTCCTCTCGGAGTGAGATGGTATAAAGATTTGCCGCTTCTTCGACTGACTTGGCCCTTGAAGCGGCGCAGATCACCCAGCTCCTCCGCCCGCATCCACCCAGTTTCTTCGGGTTGATCTCTTCTTTCAGCAAACCCCGTATCGCCTTGTCTACTTTTGCAAGCCTAATTCGCAAAAACGCTGAGCAGTTCAAGGACCGACGTGCCATCGTTTTTCTGCAGGCCGATCTGCAACCCGCAGAAACGCTCACGTTCGAAGAGCTCTCGAATGCAGCCCACACGATCGCGGCATCGCTTCTGAAGTCGGTCCGGCAGGGGGATCGCGTTCTCCTGGCCTACGACAACTGCCTGGATGCGGTGCTTCTTTTCTGGGGCTGCCTCGTGGCAGGTGTGGTGGCAGTGCCGGCTCCAGCGCCAGATGCCCGGCGCTCCAAATTGAGCTGGCGCCGCTTGCTCGCCATGTGCGAAGACGCTCAGGTGGCCATGGCGTTCACCCGAAGTGAACACGTGGCAGCGGCACAGACACAGGCGTCTGCCGTGAAATGGTCGAGCCTGGATGGCCTCTGCGACTGGCGCAACGATCCGCCCTCCCTGCCCGAGACCTGCGACGGTTTCAGGCCCGTCGAAACCCAGGATCTCGCGTATCTGCAGTACACATCGGGGTCGACCGGCAACCCGAGGGGCGCACAGATATCGCACCGGCACATGATGGCGCACTGCAGTGCCATTCTGAAGGTGGCCAATTTTGACGCTGCACTGGACAGAACCCTGACGTGGTTGCCCTGGTTCCACGACTACGGCCTGGTGCTTGGCTTGCTGCAGCCCGCGGTCAGTGGGTCGACCTCTTTTCTGATGTCGACCCAGCAGTTCTTGATCCGGCCGCTCCGGTGGCTTGAGGCGATCGAGCTGCACAACATCACCAACAGCGGCGCACCCGATTTCGCTTACGAGGCCTGCGTCAACGCGTTGGCCCGCTATCCCGATTCCCATTTCTCCCTTCACAACTGGAAGCTCGCCACCTGCGGCGCTGAGCCGATCCGACCCAACACGCTCAGGCGCTTCGCTGAGGCCTTTGCGCGGTTCGGCTTCCGTCCAGAGGTGTTTTCGCCGTCCTACGGTCTGGCAGAAGCGGTGCTCGCGGTCTCATTGGGTGACTCACGGGAGCTGCCGAAGATCCTGTCGGTGGACCGCGTGGCCATGGAGGAAGCGCACCGGGTCCTGGAATTGCCCGCAGGTGCACCGGGAGCCCGGGAACTGGTGGGCAGTGGACACGTGCTCCCCGGGCTGGAAGTCCGCATCATCGATCCGCAGACGTGCTCGCCCTGTGCGCCGGACGTCGTGGGAGAAATCTGGGTGCGCGGCCCGAGCATCGGCGGGGGCTACTGGAATCAACCCGAAGCCTCCAAGGCGCGCTTTGGCGGACACATTGCAGGGGAAGGCGATGGCAGCGGGTTCCTGAGAACCGGCGATCTCGGCTTCTTCAAAGACGGCGAGATTTTTGTCACTGGGCGCCACAGCGACCTGATCATCGTCAATGGCCGCAACATCCATCCGCAGGACCTGGAAGAGACAGCGCTCGCTGCCTCCCAATGGGTCAGACCCAAAGGTGCGATTGCATGCCCCATTGAGCATGACGGTCATGAACGTGTGGTACTGCTGGTCGAGTGTCGCAACCAGTTGCCACCGGGTGAAGTTGTCCAGCTGCAAGCCGACTTGCGCCGTGATGTCGCAGAAGCCCATGAAGTGGATTTGCTGGACGTCATGCTCCTGCGCGGCGGTGTGCTGCCCAGAACATCGAGCGGCAAGCTGCAAAGGCGAGAGGCGCGCAGGATGTACCTCGCCGGTGAGTTGGCGCCAAGCCAGATCAAGGCCGCCGAAGTCGAACGCCAAACCAGTGCATCGGCCGAGCGCCTGATGGCCGAGCTCGCGCCCTTGTGGGCCGATGTGCTGAACCTGCCACGGGTGCCGCCCGACGCTCATTTTTTGCAGCTGGGCGGAGACTCGCTGACGGGCACCCAACTGCTCTCGCGCGTGAGAGCGCAGTGGGGCGTGGAAATGTCCATCTCCACGCTGTTTGCCGACCCAACCCTGCGGGGCATGGCCGGAGCCCTGGATACCCTCCAGCAGGGCATGACCAACTCGGCAGTGGACGCGAGTGCACGTCCCGCGCTCACATTCGACCCCCTGCAAGCCAACACATCCGTACAACTGTCTTACTCGCAGGAGCGCATGTGGTTCATGCAGGCGCTGGCGCCTTCGAGCAGTGCGTACAACGTTCCCCTGGCGGTACGGCTGGGCGGCGCCCTCGATGCGACGGCTCTTGAAGCAGCGTTCAAGGCGGTGATCGAACACCATGAGATCTTGCGCACACGCTTCATCACCACCGACCGGGGTATCGAAGCAAGTTTGGTCGACAACTGGGACTTTCGCCTCCACCCAATGGATGCGCCCGATACAGGGGAATCCAGCACTGCGGCTGCGCTCCAGAAGCTCCTGAGCGACTTGAGCGAGCCGCCCTTCGAGCTCGACACGTGGCCCCTGCTTCGTGCCAGCTTGATTCGCGAAGGTCCGGACCAGCACGTGCTGGTGCTGGTGCTCCATCACATCGTGGCCGATCAGTGGTCCTTCGCGGTTCTGTTCAAGGAGCTGAGCACAGCCTATCGCCAGGCCCTGTCGGGGTTGAATCCTGCGCTGGTCGGACCCCAGCCGCGCTACTCGGGCTACAGCGAGTGGCACCGTAGCTGGTTCGAGACACAACGGCAACAAAAAGACACCGACCATTGGCTCCAGCGCCTGCAGGACTTGCGACCTGTGTCACTGGCGCTTGACAGGCCACGGCCCCGGCAAGCCAGCTTCCGCGGTGGCAGCCTGCGCCTGCCACTGGATCAGCGCACGATGGACGCGCTGGCCAGCCTGGCCACCCGCCAGGACGCCACACCCGCCATGGCGCTGCTCGCCCTCTTCAAGGTGTTTCTGCTCAAGCACACCGGCCAGACAGACATCGCCCTGGGCATGCCCATTGCCAACCGCCACCATCCTGGTAGCGAGAACTTGATCGGCACATTGGTCAACACCCTGGTGATACGGACGTCACTGGAGGGAGACCCCAGCTTCACAGAGGTGCTGGAGCGCGTGAAGGCGTCTGCACTGGACGCGTACGAACACCAGGACATGCCGTTCGAATTGCTGGTGCGCGCCTTGGGCCATCAACGCGACCCAGGACAACCGCCCCTGGCAAACGTGATGTTCAACCTGGTGAACACGCCGGTCAGAGACGTGGATTTTGGTGGGCCCACCTGGTCGCGCGTGGACGTAGACCGGCGTGCCGCGCAAGTCGACCTGATGGTCGTGGTGGACCCTGTGCTGGATCATTCGATCGTGCTGGAGTACGCGAGCGACCTGTTCGAACGGGCAACCATTGTGCGAATGGGCACGCAGCTCATGCGCTTGCTGGAAACGGTGGCTGACCACGCCCACAAGCCGCTGTCTCATTGGGACCTCCTGGATGCGGATCAACGCGGGCAGCTGCTCGCATGGGGTGCTGGAAACACACTGAAGCCGGCTGAAGACACCCTGGCCTCTTTCCTTGAGCGTGGCCTGCAGGTGGCGCCTGACGCCGTTGCTCTGGCGTTTGGCGAGCGGCGCATCACCTACCGCGAACTCGACCAAGCGTCGCAGAAGCTGGCCCAGCATCTGCGCGCAAGCGGCTTTGGCCCGGGGTTGCGCATCGGATTGTGTCTGCCCAGATCGGTGGACCTGGTGATCGCCCTGCTCGCCACCATTCGCAGCGGCGCAACATATGTTCCGCTGGATCCCTCCTACCCGGTGGATCGCATTGACTACCAGATCGAAGATGCCGGGCTGACCCTGATCATCGGCACGACGGACACCCTTACAGCGGGGCGCATTGCACAGCTGACCTGTCTGTTGATCGACCAGGACTGGGCGAATGCGGCGCTCAAGCCGTCGCAGCCCGCCTCAGGGGAGACCGCACCCGCCTATCTCATCTACACCTCGGGCTCGACCGGGCGGCCCAAAGGCGTATGCGTGCCACAGCACACGGTGGTGAATTTCCTGCGCAGCATGGCGCGCGAGCCCGGCATGAAACAGGGCGACCGGATTCTCGCTGTCACCACCCTCGGCTTTGACATCGCAGTGCTCGAACTGCTGCTGCCACTGAGCGTGGGCGCCACCATCGTGCTCGCCTCTGACCACGAAGCCATAGATGGCACCGCCCTGAGGCGACTGATCGAGACGCACGGGATCACGGTTCTTCAGGCCACACCCTCGCGTTGGCACCTGCTGCTGGAAGCCCAGTGGCCCGCCACACCTGGCCTGCGCGCCCTGGTCGGCGGCGAGGGATTGCCGCCGACGCTCGCCACCGCGCTGCTGGAGCGCTGTGACGAGGTCTGGAACATGTACGGCCCAACGGAGACCACTGTGTGGTCCAGCTGCTGGCAAGTACAGCCAGACACCCCGATTTCCCTGGGGCGTGCCATCGACAACACGCAGTTGCTCGTGCTCGATGACACCGGCCGCCTGCTGCCTGCAGGTGCAAGAGGAGAGATTTGGATCGGTGGTGCCGGCGTTGCAGACGGGTACTGGCAACGCCCCGAGTTGACGCTTGAACGCTTCCGCGTGCTCGACCATGTGCCCGAATTCGCCGGGCAGCGCTTTTATCGCACCGGTGACCAGGGACGTTGGCGCCACGACGGTTCGCTCGAACACGGTGGACGGCTGGACGGTCAGGTCAAACTCCGCGGTTTCCGCATCGAACTCGGCGAGATTGAGGCCTGCCTGGGCGCACTGCCTGAAGTTCAGCACTGCGTTGCACTGGTTCGGGAAGACACCCCAGGAGACCAACGTCTCGTCGCTTACATCGTGTCGCAGCAGCCGATGCTGGATCTTGAGTCCCTGCGAATTGGTGCGCGCCAATGGTTGCCCGAGCATATGGTGCCGACCCAACTCGTGCAACTGCCGTCGCTACCCACGCTTCCCAACGGCAAGATCGACCGGCAGTCACTGCCCAGACCCAGTGGCAACGCCATCGCCAAAGGCCGCCGCCGTGCGCCTCGCACCGAGACCGAGAAGCGAGTGCTGCGCATCTGGCAGGAGCTGCTTCAGGTCGAAGACCTGGGCATTGACGACAATTTCTTCGAAATGGGGGGCCACTCGTTGCTGGCCGTTCGAATGATCAGGCGTTTGGAAACAGAATTCCAACGCCCAGTCTGGCTCAACATGGTGTTCGAGCACCCCACAGTCATGGGCATGTCCAAGCACCTTGAGAGCAACGGGCACCACCGCGACAAATCCATGGCCGTGCTGCGACCCTCGCAGCAACCGCACGGACTCTTCCTGCTCGCGGGTGCCGAGATGTACCGCGAACTGGCACGCCAGATCACAGTTGACATGCCCGTGTACGGACTGTTTTCTCAGGCGGAGATCGATCTTTTGGAGCTGCCTGTAGACAGCCCTCTGCCCCCGTATTCCATCGACACGCTTGCTGGCGCCTATGTGGAACTCATTCGGGCGCAGCAGCCTCATGGCCCGTACTACCTCGGTGGCTTCTCCATCGGTGGGGTACTGGCCTACGAAGTCGCACAGAGGTTGATGGGAACGGGTGAGAAGATCGGACTGTTGGTCATGCTCGATTGCGCGTTGCCTGGTCGCGGATGGAAGCATCTGATGGCTGGCATTGCGCGGCGGTGGCGCATGCTCCGGCAAGACGGCTGGCAACACGTGAAACACCTGTACCGTCAGGCGTCCCAATTGCAAACCGCCCGGGCACAACCCGGTGGACGCCGCAACCAGGTCTATGCCCAAGCCATACGACAGCACGCGGCACGCCCCAGCGAAATGCCAGTCGCTTTCTTCCAGGCCGCAGCAGACCGCTCCACTCAGGCCGCCTATGGCTGGGACGCGTTGGCTCGCCACATGGTGATCGAACGCGTGCCGGGCAAACACGCTGACATTCTGGAAATGCCCAACGTGTCGGAACTTGCCACCCACTTGAGTCATCATCTAGCCAACGCCCAGCTAGACAACCTCGCCATCACACCGGAGGGCGTTGGTTAAACGAACCCAACCAGCATCGGCCTGGAGAACTTCACACCATGTTGCACCTGCGCTCCGCGAAACTGGCTCTTTTGCTGGCCCTAGGCGCCTGCGGATTCGAAAAGTCCCTGTCGGTTGACGCGCTTGATCAGATGTACACGACGCCATTGGCACCACCCGCCAAGCCTCTTCGCGTGTTTCATCTGGGGCACAGCCTGGTCAGCCGGGACATGCCCGCGATGCTGGAGCAAATGGTCAGTTCGGGTCACGATCATCGGTCGCAGCTTGGATGGGGCGCTTCGCTGAAGTCGCACTGGGAGCCCGATGTCCCTATCAATGGCTTCGAACAAGAAAACGCGCATCCGCGTTACCAAGATGCTCTTGCGGCGGTTCGCAGTGGCGGGTTTGACGCCGTCGTGCTCACCGAAATGGTGGAAATCCGCGATGCCATTGAGTATTTTGACGCGCCCAAATACCTTCGGCTATGGTCGCGCGAGGCGCGCCTTCATCGCCCCGACACCCGTGTATATCTGTACGAGACCTGGCACAGTCTCGACGATGCGCAGGGTTGGCTGCAAAGGCTTGATAACGACCTCGCCCAATACTGGGAAGGTGAACTTCTGGCGAAAGGTCTGGCCCATGGCGACACTGGCGGACCGGTGTATGTCATTCCTGCCGGACAGGTGATGGCCCATTTTGTGCGGCGTGTCGAGGCTTCGGGCGGACTGCCGGGCCTGTCTTCACGCACTGACCTGTTTGCGCGCAATCCCGATGGCACTCAGGACAACATCCATCTCAATGACTTGGGCAATTATCTGGTCGCCCTGACACACTATGCGGTGCTTTACCACCGCAGCCCCGTTGGACTCCCGTATAGGCTGCAGCGTGCCGACGGCACGCCCGCAAAGGCCCCTGAAGAAACAACCGCCCGCGCAATGCAGGAGGCGGTGTGGGAGGTTGTCACGCGTTACCCCAAGACGGGCGTGAAGCGAGACCTCTGAGCTCACCCGCCGTGGCGTGTTCGCCACCTGCCTTGCAGCTGCAAACGTGAACATCGGCACATTTGGGTAGACCGGACGTCCTCAAGGGCACCGCGCAAGCCCTCCTTCACAATCGCACACCTATACTCGCGACCATGGCCTTACCCAAGAGACCCCTTCGGTCCATCCTCAAACGACGCGGCAGCATCTCCACGGCCGTTCAGGCCCTTCTGGATTTGATAGCAGTCATGGGACTGGCCTTCTTGCTGATTCGTCAGCAAATTGGCGGTCTCACAGCCGAGTACTCGGTCCTGCTTCTGTTGCTGGGCATCGGCATGGTTTTCGCCTACGACCAGTTCGGGGTCTACCGCAGCAACAGCAGCATGGCGCGCAAGGCGCTCACACTTTTCAAAGCCTGGTCGCTGGCTTACGGGCTTTTGCTGGTGGTGGGCTTTGTGACCAAACAGACCGAAGCCTATTCTCGACTGCTGTTGGGGCAGCTTTATGTGGCAGGCTATGTCTTGCAGCTGCTGTTGCAATTCATCAGTCGCGAGGTTCAGACCCGCATCATGCTGCACGCAGTACCAGCAGAGAACGTGCTCATCGTGGGCACCGGCAAACTGGCCAGGTATCTGCAGCACAAGGTGTCAGGCAATCCTTGGCTGAATCAAAAGGTGGTCGGTTGTCTTGAACTATCCCCAAATGATCAAGGTCGGTCACGGGAGACGGGTGCACACCTGTACGACGCCTCTGACTTTGCCACCCTCCACGAGCCCAACATCATTGGTCCGCTGGACGAGATGCTGGCCGTGATCGATCGCCACGACGTGCGAACTGTCTATTTCGCCATTCCGCTGGGCGAGTCCTACCTGATCGAGGACATGTACTTCGTTTTGCTGGATCGCCATGTGGCGGTGCACTGGGTACCAGACATCTTCTCGGTGCTCCTGGTCAATCACAGCGTGCGCGAAATCGCTGGCTTGCCTGTGATCACCCTCTCGGAGACACCGCTGACGGGCACCCGTCTCTTGTTCAAGGCCATCGAAGACTTCGTGCTCGCCTCCTTGATCCTGCTGATGATCTCGCCGTTGCTGCTGATCATTGCCGCTGCCGTGAAACTCGACAGTCCCGGACCCGTGTTCTTCCGGCAAGCTCGTAAAGGGTGGAGCGGCAAGATATTCCACATTTGGAAGTTTCGCAGCATGTTCGTTCACCAACCCGAGGCGGGTGTCGTCAAACAGGCCAAGCGCAACGATCCACGAGTGACTCGAGTGGGCGCCTTCTTGCGCCGGACGAGCCTGGACGAACTGCCTCAGGTGTTTAACGTTCTCAAAGGCGAAATGTCACTGGTGGGCCCGCGACCGCATGCTGTGCAGCACGACGAAGAGTATTCACGGCGCATCGACGCCTATTTCGCTCGACACAACATCAAACCGGGCATCACGGGGCTTGCTCAGGTGCGTGGTCTTCGAGGTGAAACCATCGAGATCGAAAGGATGCAACAGCGCATCGAGGCCGATATCGAGTACATCAACAATTGGTCACTCTGGCTCGACTTGACCATCCTGGTGCGCACATTGGGTGCTCTCGTGGGCAAGAACGCCTACTGAGCAAACCAACAGGTGACAGCGACGCTGGGCAAGTGCGCACCCCGCACCCGCCCAGATCACAGAGGCGCTGCAGCGCCTCAGCCCTCAAGCTTGCGCCTGCGCCTCGTCACGGCGCGGGGAACCAGTAGTTTCGGTCTGATGCTGCGTTGAAGTAGAACGGATTGCTCTGTGATGCGGCAGTGAACGTACTGACACAAGACGCAGTCTGGCCTGGCTGGCCAGTAAAGTTGTAGAACGCTGCGCACACGGTATCTCGCATGGCAGCCCGGCACTGGGCCAGATCGGGTGACGTGAAGGAGTTGTAGTGAGAGGTCACCGCCTGCCAAGCCACATTCTGCAGGGATTGTGCTTGGGTGGCAGACACCCCGACTGGCGCCCAGGCGCCTACTGGTGACCGGCGATACACGGACGCGTAGTTCACCAGCGCCATGTAGTAGGCACCCAAGGAAGTGAGGTGTACATCGTCGACAAAGAGGCGATCCATCGTTTCACGCGCATTTGCGCCTGTGATGCCGGCAACGCTTCGTCCCGAAGTCGTCGCCTGCTCGACAAGACTGGCCAACGCCAGCCCAGCGGGCAAATACACCACACGATCGCTTCGACCTTCCGATTGAAGCGACTGGTTGATCCGACTGGCCACGCATTGCCAAGCGGGCGCGACCGCCCGTTCGTAGTTGACCCACGCACCGGGTGCACTCTTGTTGGGGACGCCCAACCACGAGTGATATAGGTAGGTGTTGGCTTGAGCGTTACCTTCAATCAAGCGCTCATGGAAATGACGGGCATAGGCGACTGTGTTCTCCCACAAAAGCGTGCCCACGATGTCATGACGCTCCGTGAGGATCAAGGTGTCGTAGCGCTGACCACCAATGGTTTGCGGCTGGCGGAGCTCATTCGCCACGTTCAGGTTTGAACCGGAGCGGTTTTTACCCGTGCTGTACCCCGGGAAAGACGAGGAGTTGGAGTCATTGCCCCGCGTACGGATACGGATGGGAGAACCGATCACGTTTTGCTGGTTCCACGAGACTGTGGTGCTGAGGCTTTGTGCGATGGAATCCACATAGTCGGGAAGCGGGTTGTCCGTGAGACTGTGCCCCGAATAGAACAATCGAGCGGACGAACGCGCTTCCCCCAACGCTGGGGCTGGAGCTGGAGCTGGAGCTGGAGCTGGAGCTGGAGCTGGAGCTGGGGCTGGAGCTGGAGCTGGAGCTGGAGCTGGAGCTGGAGCTGGAGCTGGGGCTGGAGCTGGAGCTGGAGCTGGAGCTGGGGCTGGAGCTGGAGCTGGAGCTGGAGCTGGAGCTGGAGCTGGAGCTGGTGCTGGTGCTGGTGCTGGTGCTGGAGCCGGTGCTTGAGCTGTTCCCTCTAGAGGCGCGCTGCCACCACCTCCGCCACCACCGCCACAAGCACTCAATGCCGCAAGCCAAACAAACGCGAGCGAAATACGCGCCAGCCGCGGACGCGACGAAATCGCGAAGTGTGATGGAGTGGTCATACGAGTTCTCTGCCTTGCGCCGTTGGAAAATGGCCGCGAACGATGCGACAGCGCGCATTATCGCCCGTGACGACTGCGCGCCACGGGCAAGACAGTAGTGCTTTCGTGTGAAAGCCATACGACATGCGGCTCGTAGGGCTCAGATGACGTTCAAGGAAACTTGCCGGATCTCAAATGGTGAACCATTGCGATTCACCAAGCTGCCTACCCAGCCCACACGCGCCGCATGCGCTGTAGGTCGCGCCGGTACTTTGCCGCGAGCGTCACCTTCTGCCGATCCGTCAGGATCTTCCCAGACAGTTGAAAGAACTTGGTCTCCTCCTCCTTCAGGTGGTGGTGCACCTCGTGCGACAACTTCTTGGCACATTCAAGCCAGGCCTTTGGGCGATGGCGTGCCGCCGCCAATGCTTCGACACATTCATCGATCTCATGGTGTTCGGCCAGCGCATGCCGGGAAGACTTCAGCCCCATGTCGTCCAGCAGGATAGGCGCGTACAGGAAACGCTCCTCCGCTGCAGCGTGCGCTGCCAGCTCAATCCGCAGCGCATTGAAAACATCGAGCGCGCGAGGGCTCTCTGGCTTGATGCGCACCAACTGGCGGCAGAGCTTGCGCTGGGTTTCGTGGCTCTCTCGCAATGCTTCATACAGGTTATCCATTTGAATCTCCGTGGGTTCTGGCCCGCTAAGTGAGCCAACCTCTCAAAGATAAACACAAGCTCTTGCGTGCGCTGTAGGACGGCGCCCATCTTTGTCCATGAAAAAAGCCACCCGAAGGTGGCTTTTTCAAGTCAGCACAAGTGCTGTATCAGCGGATCACGGCCAGGGTCGTGCGAGCGCCAGCCTTGTAGGTCATCAGCGTCAGCGCACCGTTTTTGATGTCGCCCTTTTCGTCAAAAGCGATGTTGCCGGTCACACCTTTGTAGTTGGTGGCCTTCAGAGCCGGCAGGTAGACCTTGGGATCTGCGGAGCCTGCGGTGACCATGGCGTTGGCCATGACCTTCACAGCGTCGTACACATAAGGTGCGTAGACCTGCACGTCGGCACCGAACTTGGCCTTGAAGTCGGCGCGGAACTTGTCCATGCCTTCTTTCTGCTCGCCTTCGACACCGCCGGCTTCGGCGCAGAACACCTGGTCATCGGCCAGGCCATCGGCAGCCAGCTTGGGCAGCTCGCTGGAGCAGATGCCGTCACCGCCCATGAACTTGGCCTTGATGCCCAGCTGCTTCATCTGCTTGAGCATCGGGCCGGCAACCGCGTCCATACCGCCGAAGAACACCACGTCAGGCTTCTTGGCCTTCAGGGTGGTCAGGATGGCGTTGAAGTCGGTGGCCTTGTCGTTGGTGAATTCACGGCCGACGACTTTGCCGCCAGCTGCAACCACACCTTTTTCGAACTCGTCAGCCACGCCTTGGCCATAAGCGGTGCGGTCGTCAATGACGGCCACGCTCTGTGCCTTGAGGGTTTCCACGGCGTACTTGCCGAGCGTGCCACCGAGGTGCACGTCGTCAGCCACCACACGGAACGCGCCTGCGTAGCCTTGGCGGGTGTACTTGGGGTTGGTGGCGGAGGGCGAAATCTGGGGGATGCCAGCGTCGTTGTAGATCTGCGAGGCGGGGATGGTCGTGCCCGAGTTCAGGTGACCGATCACGCCGGCCACCTTGGCATCCACCAGCTTGGTGGCTGCAGCGGTACCTTGCTTGGGATCGGCTGCGTCGTCTTCTGCGAGCAACTCGAACTTCACGGGGGCGCCACCGATGGTCAGGCCAGCCGCGTTGAGTTCTTCGATGGCCATCTTGGCACCGTTCTCATTGTCCTTGCCGAGGTGGGCGATGGCGCCGCTGGTCGGGCCAACGTGACCGATCTTGATGACCTGGGCTGCAGGCGCTGGAGCAGCTGCAGGCGCTGCGGCAGGAGCAGCCTCTTCTTTTTTACCGCAAGCGGCAAGAGCGACAGCCGCCGCGATGACGGCCAGTTTGATGTTCAGTTGCATGGTTTTCCTCGGAAAGGATGAGAGGTTGGAATGCGGAGGGAACTTTTTTTCTCCACGCCCATAAAGATACTCCAAAAAACCAGCGGATTCCGCGCACCGTCCCGCCCGCAGGGGCGTTCAAGGGTTTTCCCAAGGCACATCACGTCGTTGAATGCCACATAAGCGACGCACATACCAGCGCACCGCTTCGCCAAGTCGCGTGGCTAATCCTGTGGCGCCAGTTGCAGGTCGTGCCGCTGTGGCTCGATTCCCTGCGCCTTGTAGTGCTTCCAGCGCTCGCGCGCGCTGGCGCGATCGGCAGCGTCAGCCGTCACCACCTCGATCACACGCTGAAACCGTTCGTAGCCCGGTGGCAATTCGCCACGCAGGTTGACCAGCACAGTGGCGCCGTCGTGCGCCGAAACATCAGACGCGATGTGAATGGGCGAGCGTGTCTGAACATGCGGCGGATCGCCCGGGACACTGTGCGGCACAAACTCGCCCACCGCGTGCGTCCAGAGTGCGCCGTCCAGCGCAACCCGATCGGCCTCATCGACCCACGCGACCACGCGGGCTCCACGCAGATACGCCTTGCGCAGAAGGCGACAGGCGTACCCGAGCTTGTCGGGCGCGTTGAAATGAAAGGCCACCTCGGTCATTGCAGCCGTGGTCAGGCTTTGCCCGGACGGGCTGCTCGACGGGCTTTACTCGCCGATGCGGGTTTGCCGGCGGCAGCCAAGACCGCCGCTTGGTCAATCAGATATTGAAGGAGCAAGGGGACCGGCCGGCCCGTAGATCCCTTGGCCGCCCCGCTTTTCCAGGCGGTGCCAGCAATGTCCAAATGCGCCCAGGGCAGGTCGGCTGTGAACTTCTGGAGGAACTTGGCCGCCGTGATCGCACCCCCCGCACGCCCGGCGACATTGCCCATATCGGCGAAATTGGACTTGAGCCCTTCCCCGTACTCGTCGTCGAGCGGCATGCGCCAGCAGGGATCTTGGGCGGTTTCTCCTGCCTGCTGGAGCGCCTGAGCCAGGTCGTCTCGCGTCGAAAAAAGCCCGGAGCGCACGCCACCCAACGCGATCACACAAGCACCGGTGAGTGTGGCAATGTCCACCACGCTGTGGGGCTTGAAACGCGCGGCATAAGTCAATGCGTCGCACAGGATCAGGCGGCCTTCGGCATCGGTGTTGAGAATTTCAATCGTCTGGCCGCTCATGCTGGTGACGACGTCACCGGGTTTGACGGCCAGGCCATCGGGCATGTTTTCGCAGCTGGGAATGAGCCCCACCACGTTGATGGCAGGCTTGAGTTCAGCCAGCGCGGCGAAGGTGCCCAGCACGCTGGCAGCGCCACCCATGTCGAACTTCATCTCGTCCATTTCAGCGGCTGGCTTGATGGAGATGCCACCCGTGTCAAAGGTGATGCCTTTTCCGACAAGCACCACTGGCGGGCTGGTTTTGGCCGCCCCGCTGTATTGCATGACGATGAAGCGCAGGGGCTCGGCAGAGCCCTTGGCCACCGCGAGAAACGACCCCATACCCAATGCCTCAACCTGCTTGGGGCCGAGTACGTCGGTCTTGATGCCCGGTTTGCGACCCAGCTTGCGCGCAGCTTCGGCGAGCATCGTGGGCGTGGCGTGGTTGGCCGGCCGGTTGGCCCATTCTTTGGCGAACTCGACACCTGTCACCTGGGCACGACCCACATCAAAGCCCTGGCGCACCGCAGCTGCGTCGTTCACACCCACGACCACCTGCTGCAGCGCCCTCCCTTTGGCAGATGGTTTGGTGGTCGTGTAGACGTAGGTTGCTTCTGCACAGGCCGCCAAGGCAGCCCGCACGGCTTCGTTCGCGACATCCAGCAAGCTCAGCACAAGCGCGACCTTCTTGACGCCAGGCTGCTTGAGCGCTGCAACACCCGAGCTCACCGCCTTGCGCACAGACGTCGCCGAGCCATCGCCCGCGCGCACCAGCAGGACACGCGTCGCCTTGATGCCCGTTGGCCGGTAACACGCCAGCTGTTTGCCCAAGCCTACCTCCAGATCGCCCTGCTGCGTGGCACTCGCCACCAGATCGGACAGGGCATCAACCGACGACTCGGCCGGCTTCGCATCAGGCACCAGAACCAGCAGCGCATCGACTGCCAGTGCAGCAGCCTGCTTGGGAGAAAGGGATTTGAGTTCGAAGTCCATAATTGTGTTTTCCTGTTCTCGATCGATGTTATTCCATTCTTCCATTCGAAAAGAGCTGGCCCGCAGTTTCGGCGCCACCCTGGTGGTGCTGTTCACCATCGTGCTGACCATGCTGCTGATCCGCACGCTCGGCCTGGCTTCGCGCGGCAGTGTCGACCCCCAGGAGATTGCCTTGGTGCTGGGCTACACGGTCATCGGCCGCATGCCCACCATCCTCACGCTGGCGCTCTTCATCGCCATCGTCTTCACGCTCTCGCGCATGTACCGCGACAGCGAAATGATCATCTGGTTTTCCAGCGGCCGCTCCCTTGGGGGATTTCTTGGCCCGGTGATGCGTTTTTCCTGGCCGATTTTGCTGGCGATCACGCTCATGGTGTTCTTCGTATGGCCGTGGGCCAACCAGCAAACCGACAGCCTGCGCGACCGCTTCGAGCGCCGGGGCGATCTGGAACGCGTGGCGCCCGGGCAGTTTCAGGAGTCGTCCAGCGGGCGCCGCGTGTTCTTCATTGACAAGGACACCGCTGATGGCACCGAAGGCCGCAACATCTTTATCTCCAGCACCGAAGACGACGGGCGCGAGACCGTGACCTCCGCGCGATCGGGCCGTATTGAATGGTTCGATGACAAGCAGTTCCTGATGCTCAACAACGGGCAGCGCCTGGAGGCCGCCGCGGACCAGAGCAGCCTGCGGGTGAGCGAATTCGAGGAGTACGGCACGCAGATCGGTTCCTCGGCCATCAGCGAACGGGGCGAGGCGCTCAAGGCACGCTCCAGCTTGACCCTGATACGCGACCCCAATCGAGCGAACCTGGGGGAGCTGGGCTGGCGGATCGGCATGGCGCTTACTGCCATGAACTTCGTGCTGATCGCTGTGGCCACGACCACGGGCAACCCCCGGGCCGGGCGCGGCGGCAACCTGTTCTTCACCTTGTTTGCCTTCGTGTTCTATTACAACCTTCTCAACCTCGGCCAGAGCTGGGTGGCCAGTGGCCTGTTCAGCTTGGCCGGCTACATGCTCACGTTGCATGGCGGCGTGTTCGTGCTGACCCTGCTCTGGTTCCTTAAACGGCACTACAACGTCAGCCTGCGCAGCTGGCTGACCACCCGGCGTGCATCGCAACCCGATGCGCAGGGAGCGGGCGCATGAGAACCATCCGCCGTCTGATCTATGGCGAGGTGTTTGCGGCGGTGGCTTTTGTGCTGCTGGCCTTCCTGTCGCTGTTTTTCTTCTTCGACTTTGTTGATGAGCTTCCCGCACTGGGCAAGGCCTCCGCGCTGGACCCCTCTTTGGTCTACGAAGTGCCCCACGCACTCCTGTACGTGGCATTGCTCATGCCAAGCCGCATCTACGAGTTGCTGCCTATTGCCGTTCTGATCGGCTCGGTATTCGTGCTGGCCCGGCTGGCCCAAGGTTCGGAATACACGATTCTTCGCACCAGTGGACTCGGCCCCTGGCGCGCCCTGCGCATGCTGCTGGGCCTGGGTGTCGTGTTTGTCGCGCTGACCTTTGCCATCGGTGACTACCTTTCGCCGCTGTCAGACAAGACCGCGCAATTGCTCAAGGCCCGCTACCAAGGCAACATCAGCCTCGGGCAAACGGGTGCCTGGCTCAAGGAAAAGCAGCCGTACAGCAACTTCTCCGTGAACGTCGGTTCCATGTCGCCTCAGGGCGAGCTGGGCAACGTGCGTATTTTCGAGTTCAACAACCAGGGCTTTCTGGTGTCGACGATGCATGCGGCAACCGGTCAGATCGAGATCGACGATTCCTGGACGTTGCGACAGGTGCAGCGGCGCGAGTTCGACGCCGCGGGTCTCGCGTCCGGCCGCATCCAGCGCAGTGCGCCCGAAACGTTCCGCTGGCCCAGCGGCATCAACGCCGAAATGGTCTCCGTTGCGCTGCTCAAGCCCGAACGCATGCGCACGGCCGACCTGTTCGGCTACATCCGTCACCTGGAGGCCAATGGCCAGACCGCCCAGCGCTACGAGATCGAGTTCTGGCGCAAGGTGTTCTACCCCCTGAGCTGCCTGGTGATGGTGGTGCTGGCGTTGCCGTTTGCCTATTTGCACTTTCGCTCGGGCAGCATCACGGGCTATGTGTTCGGGGGCGTGATGATCGGCATCAGCTTCTTCCTGCTCAACAACGTGTTCGGCTACATCGGCAACCTCAACCAGTGGCAGCCCTGGGTGGCGGCGGCTTCGCCGGCTTTGATCTATTCGGTTTTTTCGCTGGGCGCTTTCGGGTGGCTGGTGCTGCGAAGGTAGGACATTCATGCTGGGAGTGATCGTTTTTGCCCACGGCTCGCGCGATCCGTTGTGGCGGCTGCCCGTTGAGTCCGTGGCGCAGCAAATTGCCCTGAGCGATGGCAAGGCAGCTGTGTCGTGTGCCTACCTCGAACTGTGTGCGCCGGACATCGCCACTGCGGCGCGCGAGCTGGTGGAGCGCGGGGCAACCCGCGTGCGCGTCTTGCCCCTCTTCTTCGGCATGGGCAAGCACGCGCGCGAAGACCTGCCCGTGCTCATGGCCGAGCTCGCCGCCGCGCACCCGCGTGTCACGTTTGAGAAACTGCCTGCAGCCGGAGAAGACCCGCGGCTGACCGCGCTGCTTGCGCAGATCGCGCTGGAGAACGCCCCATGAACCTGCACCAGTTTCGTTTCGTGCAGGAGGCGGTGCGCCGCAACCTGAACCTCACCGAGGCCGCCAAGGCGCTGCACACCTCGCAGCCCGGTGTGTCCAAGGCCATCATTGAGCTGGAAGACGAACTCGGCATCGAGATCTTTGCGCGCCATGGCAAGCGCATCAAACGCGTGACGGAGCCCGGCCAGCAGGTGCTCAAGAGCATCGACATCATCCTGCGCGAGGTGAACAACCTGAAACGCATCGGCGAACAGTACTCCGCCCAGGACAGCGGCACGCTCTCGATCGCCACCACGCACACCCAGGCCCGCTACGTGCTGCCAGGGCCCGTCGCTGCGTTGCGCCAGGCCTACCCCAAGGTCGGCATCAGCCTGCACCAGGGCTCACCCGACCAGGTGGCCAAGATGCTGATGGAAGAGGTGGCCGAGATCGGCATGGCGACCGAATCGCTGGTGAACTACCCGGAACTCGTTACGCTGCCCTGCTACGAATGGCAGCACGTGCTGGTGCTGCCGTTTGACCACCCCTTGCTGGAGCGAGAACGCATCACGCTCGACGACCTGGCTCAGGTACCGCTGATCACCTACCACCCCAGCTTCACGGGCCGCACCCGCATCGACCAGGCTTTTGCCCTGCGCCACCTGCAGCCCAACATCGTGCTCGAAGCGATCGACTCGGACGTCATCAAGACGTATGTGAAGCTCGGCATGGGTGTAGGCATCGTGGCCGAAATGGCCATGCAGGGCGAGAACCTCACGCCCGATCTGGTGGCGCGGCCTGCCGCCCAACTGTTCGGCCACAACCTGGCCCGGGTGGCTTTCAAGCGGGGCACCTACCTGCGCCACTTCGTGCTGCGCTTTGCCGAACTGCTGAGCGACCGGCTCTCGCGCGATTTGATCCTGCGTGCCATGAGCGGCACACCTGACGACTATGAGTTGTGACCTCATGAGCCTTTCACTTCCCCGCACACCTGCCCTCACCTCCCGCCTGCCCAAGGTCGGTACCACGATCTTCACCGTCATGTCTGCGCTGGCCGCCGAGCATGGTGCGGTCAACCTGGGACAAGGTTTTCCTGATTTCGACTGCGACCCGGCTTTGGTCGATGCCGTGACGCGCGCCATGCAGGCGGGTCACAACCAGTACCCTCCCATGCCGGGCGTGCCAGCGTTGCGCCAGGCCATGGCCGCCAAGATGCATGCGTTGTACGGTCTGGCCTGCGACCCCAACACAGAGATCACCGTCACGGCGGGCGCCACGCAAGCCATTCTCACGGCCCTTCTGGCGGTGGTTCAGCCAGGTGACGAGGTCATCGTGCTCGAACCCTGCTACGACAGCTATGTGCCCAACATCGAGCTGGCTGGCGGTGTGGCGGTGCGCGTACCGCTCACCCCGGGCAGTTTTCGACCCGATTTCGAACGCATCGCCAGCGCCATCACGCCGCGCACACGCGCCCTGATCATCAACAGCCCGCACAACCCCAGCGGCATGGTCTGGAGCGCTGCAGACATGCAACACCTGCAAGACCTGCTGGCGCCCACCGACGTGCTGTTGATCAGCGACGAGGTCTACGAACACATGGTGTTCGACGGCCAGGTGCACCAGAGCGCGGCCCGCTACCCCGGGCTTGCTTCGCGCGCCTTCATCGTCAGCAGCTTTGGCAAGACTTACCACGTCACGGGCTGGAAGGTCGGCACGGTGGTGGCGCCGGCAGCACTCACGGCCGAGTTCCGCAAGGTGCACCAGTTCAATGTGTTCACCGTGAACACCCCCGTGCAGCACGCCCTTGCCAGCTACATGGCCGACCCAGCGCCCTACCTCGAGCTCGCGGCGTTCTACCAGCGCAAGCGCGACCTGTTCCGTGAAGGCCTCGCCGCCACGCGCTTTCGACTGCTGCCCGGCCAGGGCACCTACTTCCAGTGCGTGGACATTTCCAACCTGGCCGTGCCCGAGCGCGACCTGCCCGAAGGCGACTTCTGCCAGTGGCTCACCCGCGAAATGGGCGTGGCCGCCATACCTCTTTCGGCCTTTTATGGCGATGGTTTTGATCAGCGCGTGGTGCGCTTTTGCTTCGCGAAGAAGGACGACACCCTGCGCGAAGCGCTCAAGCGACTCTCGCGGCTCTGAGGCGCGCCACGGTTCAGCGCGACGCGTGGAGGCTCAACACCTGACGGGGTTGCGGCAAAAGCGGTCCAGCTCGCGCACCACGGTCTGGCGGGCCACGGTCTGGCGGGCGTTCGGCCCCACTTCCAGGCTGAGCTTCATCTCGTACTTTTTGAAGAAGTCATCGAACAGTTCACCGCCCAGCGTGCCCGTCGCGGTGAGCGTGTCGCTGCGGGCATCGTGCTCGATCAGCACCGCACACAGCGGCTGCTCGGCGGGCCCGTTAAGCACCTGCGCGCCGCGGGCCGGGTCGTACTGGCTGTGGTCGGCGCAGCAGTGAATGAGGTCGCTACCCTTGCTGGGCGTCTGCGGGTTGGTGGCCGCGCCTTTGCGAAAACTGATGAAGCTCAGGTCTTTCGTGGGGTACACCAGCTTGTGGGCGCAAATGGCTGAAAACGCGACGAGGCTGCGCTTGGGACCCACGCCGCCAGGCCACTGGTAGCTCTTTTTGTCGCGCGTCTGCAGCGGTGTGGCGACCGCGGCCTTGCCCAGATCCAGCAAGAACACGGGCGTGGCCTCAAAGGGGTAATGAAACACGTAGTTGGTCTGGGCCTTGAGGCTGCTGGCCTTGAGCGGCTGCCCGAGCTCGTCGAGCAACTGTGCGCGCGCGTAAGCGCGAGGCTTGGTATCGGATGCCCAGGCGGTACCCGACAAGGCTGCGGCCAACGATCCGCCGCCCACGGTACAAGCCCCCACAAACTCACGTCGATCCATCGGTGATTTCCTTCCAGACCGGTCGCCCCGCACGACCCACGCACGCAGTGAATCGCAGCGGCCGTCATCTGTCAATTGGGGCTTAACTTTTTGGTAAGCATGCCGACATTTCCATGCATGAGACGGCGCTGCCCGATCGCCATTGAGCACCCCGCCGCCACCCTTTCAACAACCCCTAGTAAAACGACTCATCGATGAAACACACCACCGACGTTCAACCTGCAGCCCTGGGCCGCCGCGCCTTGTTGTGGCATGCCTTTGCGGCCCTGGCCCTTGGCGGTCTGGGTTGGAGCATGGGATCCACCGCGCACGCCGCAGCCAGCGCAACCGTGGTTGAAGCGGTTCAATTGCCCGCATGGGTGGAACGCAATGGCCAGCGCCGCCCTGCCGAGCCGGGCACCCAGCTGCGCGCAAACGACAAGGCCATCACCGCCAACGGTGCGCGCATGCTGCTTCGCATGGACGACCGCAGCACCATCAAGCTGGGCGAAGACACGCAGTTCCAGATTCAGTCGCTGGACACCAAGCGCGACGGCGCTGCAGGCCCCGCCGAGCAAAAGAGCTCGCTCAAGCTCATCACGGGGGTGTTTCGCTACGCCACCGACTACACCAGCAAGGCGCTGGGCAACACGCGCGAACTCAACCTTGAGGTGGCCACCGCCACGGTGGGCATTCGCGGCACCGACTTCTGGGCCATGAGCGATGCCGCGCACGACGCGGTGTGCGTGTTCGAAGGCAAGGTGGAGGTGGTGCGCCAGGCCAAAGACGGCATCCTGCTCGACAAGCCAGGCGCGTTCTGGGTCGTGTTCACGGGCGAGCCGGAAAAGCCGGCGGGACAGGCCACACCCGATCAGCTGGCCAAGTTCATCGGACAAGCCGAGATGCAACCTGGCAGCGGCGTGCTGCTGCAGGGCGGACGCTGGCGCGCCGTGGCCGCTTCGCTCACGAGCGTGGCCGACGCTGCAGCCCTGCGCACCCGCCTGCAGGCGGCAGGCTACCCGGCAGAAATGCTCACCAAAGAGGGACGCCACGAAGTGCGCATCAACAACCTGGCCACGCGCAACGACGCGGAAGCGGTGGTCAAGCAACTGCAGGCCAACAAGGCGTTGGGCGTGACCGAAGCGCGCGCAACACTGGCCGCCAAGTAAGGCGTCGCGCCCAAGGCCGGGGTCAGGCGCTGAGTTGCGCCCAGGCCTTGTCCAGCCGCTTCACGCTCACCGGCTGGGGCGTGCGCAGCTCCTGCGCAAAGAAGCTCACGCGCAGTTCTTCCAGCAACCAGCGCAGTTCTTGAAGGCGCGCGTCCTGCACGCCTTTGCGCTCCGCCACAAGGCGCCAGAAGCGCTGGTCTTGGGGGCGCAGTTCGGTCATGCGGGCGGCGTCACGGCCCGGATCGGCGCGCAGTTTGTCCAGCCGCAGCTGCACCGCCTTGAGGTAGCGCGGCAGGTGCTGCAGTTGCGCATAAGGCGTCTGCAGCAGAAAGCGCTTGGGCACCAGGCGCTGCAGCTGTTGCGCAATGTCGCTGGCCACGTCTGCCGGGGGCTTGCCGTCCTTCAACTTGCGCGCGGCGGCGGCGTACTCGGTGAGCACCAGCCCGGCGGTGCGGGCAATTTCGTTGGCAATGAGCGTGAGGCGCCCACGGCCCTCTTCGACCCGGCGTTTGAAAGCGGGCTCGTCGGTGGGCAGCGGATCGGCCAGAAACGCGCGGTCCAGTGCGAGTTCAAGAATCTGCGCACGCAGCTCTTCCAGGGTGCCACCTCCGCCAGCGTCCTTGCCCACCTGCATGTAGGCGACACCCATCGCCTGCAGGCCGGGCAGGTTTTTTTCAAGGTACTTCAGCGCGTCGCGGATCTGCAAGGCGCACAGGCGGCGCAAGCCTTCTCGGTGGCGGGCTTGTGCCACATCGGGCTCGTCAAATACCTCAATGCGAACGGCTCCACCGTCGTCCACCAGCGCAGGAAAGCCGATCAGCGTTTGCTGCCCCTGGCGAATCTCCATCAGCTCCGGCAGTTCCCCGAAATCCCAGGCGGTGTGGCGCTGGCTCGCGCTGGCTGCGGGCACCTTGGCTGCGTTGCTTTTGGGCGCAGCGGGCGCGCTGGCGGCCTGGTAGGCAGGCGCGGCGGGCGACGGACGCAGGCTGTCCATCTTGAGCGAAGCCAGCGCCTGGAACGCGCCGCGTGCCTGCGCGCCCAGTTCGGCCTTGAGCGCGGCCAGGTTGCGGCCTTGGCCCAGCTGGCGCCCATGCTCGTCGACCACGCGCAAATGCATGAAGTGGTGCGCGCTGAGCATGTCGACCTTGATGTCGTTGCGCTGGATGTCTAGCTGCGTGGCTTCGCGCACCAGCTTGAGCAAGGCGTCCAGCAGATTGCCCGCACCAAAGGCTGCCGGCTCGCACAGCGCCAGCGTGAATTTCTCGGCGGTGGCGGGCAGCGGCACCAGGCGCGAACGCGGCCGCTGGTGCAGCGTCTTGAGCAGCGCGAGCACCTTCTCTTTGAGCATGCCGGGCACCAGCCAGTCGCAGCGGTCTTCGCTGGCCTGGTTGAGCGCGAAGATCGGCAGCGTGACCGACAGGCCGTCGCGCGCGTCGCCCGGCTCGTGCAGGTAGCTGCAGGCGCAATCCACGCCACCCAGGCGCAAGGTCTTGGGAAAGGTCTGTGTCGTGATGCCCGCCGCCTCGTGGCGCATCAGCTCCTCGCGCGTGAGCATCAGCAGCTTGGGGTTGCCGCGCGACTCGGTGCTGTACCAGCGCTCCATGGCCGCGCCGTTGCAGATGTGCTCGGGCAGTTGCTGGTCGTAGAAGGCGTAGATGAGTTCGTCGTCCACCAGCACGTCTTGCCGGCGCGACTTGTGCTCCAGCTCGGCCACCTGTTTCACCAGCTTCTGGTTGGCCTGCAGAAACGGCAGGCGCGTCTCCCAATCGCCTGCCACGAGCGCTTCCCGAATGAAGATCTCGCGCGCCCCGGCCGGGTCCACGCGGCTGTAGTCGGTGCGTCGGTTGCTGTAAACCACCAGGCCATACAGCGTGGCGCGCTCCAGCGCCGTCACGCGCGCGGCCTTTTTCTCCCAATGCGGATCGAGCAGCTGCTTCTTGATGAGGTGAGAGCCCACCTGCTCCAGCCACAGCGGCTCGATGCCGGCGATGCCACGCCCGAACAGGCGCGTGGTCTCGACCAGCTCCGCACACACGATCCAGCGCCCGGGTCGCTTGCTCAGGTTGGCGCCGGGATGGCGATGGAACTTGATGCCGCGTGCCCCCAGGTACCAGTCTTCGGTTTCGTGCTTCTGGCCCACGTTGCCCAGCAGGCCCGCCAGCATGGCCAGGTGGAGCTGTTCATAGCTGGCGGGCTTGTCGTTGAGCTTCCACTGGTGCTCGGCCACCACCGTGTGCAACTGCGTGTGGATGTCTCGCCATTCGCGCACGCGGCGCACGTTGATGAAGTTCTCGCGCAGCAGGTTCTCGTATTGACGGTGGCTGAGCTTGTGGTCCTTGCCATGTCCGCCCTTGCTGTCCTCCAGCCACTTCCACAGCTTGAGCGTGCCGCTGAATTCGCTCTTCTCGTCGTCGAACTTCGCATGCGCCTGGTCGGCCTGGGCCTGCTTGTCCAGCGGGCGGTCGCGCACGTCCTGCACGCTCAGGGCCGAGGCGATCACCATCACTTCGTCGAGCGCGCCCCGCTGCTGTGCCTCCAGAATCATGCGGCCCACGCGCGGGTCCAGCGGCAGGCGCGAGAGCGTCTGGCCGACCGGTGTGAGCTCGTTGGCTTCGTCCACCGCGTTGAGCTCGGCGAGCAGCTGGTAGCCATCCACAATCGCGCGCTTTTGCGGCGCTTCGATGAACGCGAAGTCTTCCACCGCGCCCAGCCGCAGCGCCTTCATGCGCAGGATCACACCGGCCAGCGAGCTGCGCAGAATCTCGGGGTCGGTGAAGCGAGGACGGGCATTGAAACCCGCCTCGTCGTAAAGCCGGATGCAGATGCCATCGGCCACCCGGCCGCAGCGCCCGGCGCGCTGGTTGGCCGCGGCCTGGCTGACTGGCTCGACCATGAGCTGCTCCACCTTCTGGCGAAAGCTGTAGCGCTTGACCCGCGCGGTGCCCGCATCGATCACAAACCGGATGCCCGGCACCGTCAGCGAGGTTTCGGCCACGTTGGTGGACAGCACGATGCGCCGGCCACTGTGGTCCTGGAAGATGCGGTCCTGCTCGCCCTGCGACAGCCGCGCAAACAGCGGCAACACCTCGGCATTGCGCAAAGTGGGCACATGGCTGAGGTGCTTGCGCAGGTGATCGGCCGCCTCACGAATCTCGCGCTCGCCCGGCAGGAACACGAGAATGTCGCCCCCCTGCGGGCCACGCCAGAGCTCGTCCACCGCATCGGCAATGGCGTTGTTCAGGTCGTAGTCCCGGTTCTCCTCGAACGGGCGCCAGCGCACTTCCACCGGGAACGTGCGCCCCGACACCATCAGCACCGGTGCCGGGCCGTGCCGGGAAGCGAAGTACTGTGCAAAGCGGTCTGCGTCAATCGTGGCAGAGGTCACGACCACCTTCAGATCGGGCCGGCGCGGCAGCAGCTGGCGCAAGTAACCCAACAAGAAATCGATGTTGAGGCTGCGCTCGTGCGCCTCGTCAATGATGATCGTGTCGTAAGCGCGCAGGTCGGGGTCGGTTTGCGTCTCGGCCAACAAAATGCCGTCGGTCATGAGCTTGACGGAAGCGTCCTTGCTCAGGCGATCCTGAAAGCGCACCTTGTAGCCCACCACCTCACCCAGCGGCGTCTTGAGCTCCTCGGCAATGCGCTTGGCCACACTGGACGCCGCGATGCGCCGTGGCTGCGTGTGGCCGATCAGCTGACCGCGCTGCCCTGGCTTCGCGTTGCACTTGCCGCGCCCCATGGCCAGCGCGATCTTGGGAATTTGCGTGGTCTTGCCCGAGCCGGTTTCGCCACACACGATGACCACCTGGTGCTCGCGCATGGCGGCCTCGATCTCGAGGCGTCGTGCCGAGACGGGCAAGGATTCGGGAAATTCGATGTGCAGCGGGGTGGAAGACAAGTGGAGAACTTCGGTCAAAATCGGGCAACCGGCCATTATCCGCGCCCGGCCTACCGCCTGCCCGCCACCCGCCTCATGTCCACCGTCTTCAACTTCACCTTCGTTCCCTGGTTTCGGTCTGTCGCACCCTACATCCACAAACACCGAGGCAACACGCTGGTGGTGGGCATCGCGGGTGAGGCCATCGCCGCCGGCAAGCTGGAGAAGCTCGCACAAGACCTGGCGCTGATCCAGAGCATGGGCGTGGAGATCGTCCTGGTGCATGGCTTTCGGCCGCAGGTGAACGAACAGCTGCGCCTCAAGGGCCACGAAGCGAAGTACTCGCATGGCATGCGCATCACAGACCCCGTGGCACTCGACTGCGCGCAGGAAGCCGCGGGCCAGCTGCGCTATGAAATTGAGGCCGCCTTCAGCCAGGGGCTGCCCAACACCCCCATGGCCGGTGCCACCGTGCGCGTGATTTCGGGCAACTTCATCACGGCGCGTCCTGTGGGGCTGATGGATGGCGTGGATTTCCAGCACTCGGGCCTGGTGCGCAAGGTGGACACCGAAGGCATCCAGCGCACGCTGGACATGGGCGCCATGGTGCTGCTCTCGCCCTTCGGCTTTTCACCCACCGGCGAAGCCTTCAACCTGACGATGGAAGATGTGGCCACCTCGGTGGCCGTGGCGCTGCAGGCCGACAAGCTGATGTTCCTCACCGAAGTGCCCGGCATCCGCGTCGACCACCAAGATCCCGAAAGCGACATCGACACCGAGCTGCCGCTGGCCGACGCCAAGAAGATGCTGGCGGCGTTGCCTGCGCCCACCCAACCCACCGACACGGCGTTCTACCTGCAGCACTGCATCCGCGCCTGCGAAGGTGGCGTGGAGCGCAGCCACATCCTGCCGTTTGCAGTAGACGGCGCACTCTTGCTGGAGATCTACACCCACGATGGCATCGGCACCATGGTGGTCGACGAAAAGCTGGAGAGCGTGCGCGAGGCCACGATGGACGACGTGAGCGGCATCGTGGCGCTGATCGAACCGTTCGAAAAAGATGGCACGCTGGTCAAGCGCAGCCGCACCGAGATCGAGCGCGACGCTGGCTACTACACCATCATCGAACACGACGGCGTGATCTTCGGTTGCGCAGCGCTCTACCCCTACCCCGAAGCACGCACCGGGGAGATGGCCGCACTCACCGTGTCGCCCGACACGCAGAGCCAGGGCGATGGCGAGCGGCTGCTCAAGCGCATCGAAGCCCGGGCCAAGGCACAGGGGTTGCAGAGCATCTTCGTGCTCACCACGCGCACCATGCACTGGTTCATCAAGCGGGGGTTTGTGCAGGTCAGCGCCGACTGGCTGCCCGAAGCGCGCAAGCGCAAGTACAACTGGGACCGCAAGAGCCAGGTGCTGGTCAAAAAGCTCAACTGATGGCCCGCGAGGGCCAGCACCCGCTCAGGCGGCGGGGCGCTTGACCCACAAAGCCACAGCCATCACAGCGATGGCCGAGAAGCACAGAAAGGACCAGTTCGCGATCGACAAGCCCATGAAGGTCCAGTCGATCACCGAACAGTCGCCCGTGCCGCGGAAGATCATCGGGATGGCGCGGCGCAGCGGAAACGCCTCAATCATCCCGAAGAAATCGCGCCCGCAAGTCATGATCTCGGGCGGGTTCCATTGCAGCCAGCTCTGGCGAGCGGCCACAAAGGCACCAAACACGGCGAAGACACCCATCAGCGCCACACCAGCATGGCGGGCCGCCGGCCGGTGCAACAAGGCGGAAATGCCCGCGATCAGGGCCACCGCCACCAGCGCATAGCGCTGCACGATGCACATGGGGCATGGCTCGAGACCGACCACATGTTGCAAATACAGCCCGAAGGCCAGCATGGCCACACAGGCGCCCGCCACCAGGCCCAGAATGCGGCGGGGATGCTGGCCGAGCAGCGAAAGATGGCCTGAGGAAGCGGAAGCGGTCAAGGAGAGTCCTGAAAGTGGGACGCGGCAGTTCGTGCGCGGGACAGGGCAGTGAGCTGTGCGTTCTGCTGCAAGTTCCCCGTTTCAGCTGACGAAGGCACGTTCGATCACGAAATCGCCCGGGGTTGTGGTGTTGCCTTCCTTCAAGCCCGTCTTCTCGCAAAGCGCCTTGAGGTCGCGCAGCATTTCGGGGCTGCCGCAGATCATCACACGATCTTCTGCGGCATTGAAAGCAGGCAGGCCCAGGTCTTTGGCGATCACGCCTTCGCCCAGCAGCTGGGGAATCCGCCCCTGATGCACGAAAGGCTCGCGCGTCACGGTGGGGTAGTAGAGCAACTTGCCCTGCACCACTTCGCCCAGGATCTCGTCCTTGACGAGATCGCTCGAGAGCAGGTCGCGGTAGGCCAGTTCGTTGACCTGGCGCACGCCGTGTACCACGATGACTTGCTCGAAACGCTCATAGGTTTCGGGGTCGCGCACGATGCTGAGGAAAGGCGCCAGACCGGTGCCCGTGCCCAGCAGGTACAGGCGCTTGCCCGGCAACAGGTAGTCGACCAGCAACGTGCCGGTTGGCTTGCGGCCCACGATGACGGTGTCACCGACCTGGATGTGCTGAAGGCGCGACGTCAGCGGGCCGTCCTGCACCTTGATGCTCAGAAACTCCAGGTGGTCGGCGTAATTCGGGCTCACGATGCTGTAGGCACGCAGCAGCGGTTTGCCGTCCACGCGCAGACCGATCATGGTGAAGTGCCCGTTCGAGAACCGCAGCGAGGTGTCGCGCGTGGTGGTGAAGCTGAACAGCCGGTCGGTCCAGTGGTGAACGCTGAGGACGCGCTCTTCCAGAAATGCACTCATGAGAAATCCTGATGGGGTCGAACCCCAGTATTGTAAAAAGTCGCCGCGGCCCCCGGCGGGCGGTGGCGTGAACGGCAGGCCCTACCGGCATGGCGGGCTCCCAAACCTTGCTACAGTGGCGGGCCTGTCGGGCACCTGGAGCCCGCACGCGCCCTCGGCAAACTGCGCCAAAGAACGAAGAGCCCCGCATCATGCCGACGATCGGCTGGCTCGGGAACGAATTATTTCTTCCGTTCCATATAACCAAACCATCTAACTCACGCGAGGATCCCTATGGCACGCACCGTTCACTGCATCAAGCTTGGCAAGGAAGCCGAAGGCCTGGACTTCCCGCCCTACCCGGGCGAGATGGGCAAACGCTTGTATGAAAGCGTGAGCAAGGAAGCCTGGGCGGCCTGGCTCAAGCACCAGACGATGCTGCTCAACGAAAACCGCCTGAACCTGGCCGACGCGCGCGCGCGCCAGTACTTGGCTCGCCAGATGGAGAAGCACTTCTTTGGCGAAGGCGCCGACGCTGCTGCCGGCTACGTACCGCCCACGCCTGGCGCGTAAACCCACTGGTGCGGCCTTGCTGCCGCGCCCCTTCACGTGTCAGCAACCCTACCCCGCCAAGCCCTGGTGATTGGCGCCGGATTGGCCGGCGCCGCCGTGTCAGTTGCATTGGCACGGCGCGGCTGGCACGTCGCATTGCTGGATGCCGCTGCGGGCCCGGCCCAAGGCGCCTCAGCCTTGCCGGTCGGCATGCTGAGCCCCCATGTGACGCGCGCGCCGACACCGCTCTCGCTCTTGAGCGAACGGGGTGTGGCCACCACGAGGGCTGAACTGCAACAGCTGGTGCCGCAGGGGCAGGGTTGGCAAGCCTGCGAAGTCGACAACCTCGGGCACGACCCAGGCCGCTGGCCAGCCGCCATGGTGCGCCCTGCGGCGCTGGTCCAAGCCTGGCTGAAAGAAGCCCAAACCCTGGGGGCACTGACTGCCCGGTGGAACACGCCTGTGCACCGCTTGGTCCCCACACCGAGCGGATGGCAGGCGCTCGACGGTGAAGGCCAGGTTTTGGCCCATGCACCGGCGGTGGTGGTCGCTGCCGCCTTCGACAGCCACAGGCTGCTGGTCACCGCCTCCGATCTGCTGCCCGACGACGCCCTGCCGCTGCGCCCCGTCAAAGGTCAGATGAGCCTGGGTGCGCTGCAGGGCAAGCCACGGGCCGAGCGGCCGCAGCGTGACAACGGTGTCTACGTCCCGGTGTATGAGGACGAGGGACTGCCCCCTGAGTGGCCAGCGCGCCTGTGGGCCATGGGTTCCACCTACGAACGGGGCGAGAACAGCACCCACCTGAGCGACGCGGCGCACGAACGCAATGCGGTCAGTCTGGAAGTGCTCTGCCCCGCGGCAGCGCAAGACTTGCGCGACGGCATGCGCCAGGGCACGCTGAATGGCTGGGCGCAAGTGCGCTGCGCCTCGCTCGACCGCTTGCCACTGGTCGGGGCCGTACCCGATATCGAAGCATTGCACGCACACATGGCTGAAGCGGGCGCCCGACGCGGCCGCGTGCCCCTGGCCGACACACCGCGCCACCCCGGCCTGTACATGTTGAGCGCGTTGGGTTCACGCGGCATCACGCTCGCGGCATGGTGCGCCAGCCGCTTGGCCGCCATGATGGACGCAGAGCTGGCTTCAGATGAGGACGAAGACCTGCTTCGTGCACTCGACCCGGCGCGCTTTGCCTGGAAATTGGCCCGCCGCCAGCAACGTACCTAGATCAGGTCCAGCCACTGAGAGACCTGCCGCGGCTGGAACGGCCGCTCCAAGAGAGCCGTGATGCCAACGCGGTGCACATCCCGGCGCACCCGACGGCGGCGCCACCACCCCGCCAGCGGACCTGCGAGCTCTGACGTGGCCAGGGTGAGCGCTTGCGGATTGCGGCTCACGAAATGGCGCATGAGAGACCAGACGTCAACGCGGTGATCGTCCAGATTGAAAACGCCACAGACATACCGGTTGCGCTCCATGAGTTCGAGCGCGCCCTGCGTGTCGACCACTTCGTCGGTGTGCCCCACGCCGACCAAGGCCAGACGCGAGCGCAGGTAAGTGCCCTCCTGATCTTCAGCACCCACCACCAGGGCACGCCGCACCCATTCGCCAGCCTCGCCCATGTCCATGTCGAGGTCGAGGTCCAGCGGTGCCGGCGCAGTCACATCCAGATCCAGCAATCCCGAATCGACCTGACGCGCAGCAAACACCAAATCCAGGTCATGCAACACGGCCGCCCACTCAATGGGGCGTGACAACACGCGCCAAGCGTGTTCGGGAGCGTCCGGGCCCACCCAGATCAGGCGCTGGCCCGGTGGCATTTCCTTCGCGTGGGACAGCACGGCTTCCAGGCTTTCGCCGTCCACCAGCGCCACCTGCGCCACACCGGCCGGGATGACAGCCCCGGGGGCCGCCATGGGAACCCAGGGAGCGTACGAAAGTTCGCGTTCCTGGGACAAACGAAAAACGGTATTCAGCGCATGACGCTCGACGTCGGAGAACCCGACCACACTGACAAGGATGCGCTGCTTTTGCATGCCCGGATGGTAAGCCTGCAAGAGCGATGCCCGGTTGCATCCGCATGACAAGCGGCCTGTTCACGTGCAATTCGGCACATCGCGCGACCGTATATGCCATCTGGATATATCCCCATGATCAAAAAATCGTTTGGGATATATCGATGCCTCTCTACAGTCTCGGCCATGCCTGACATCGCCATCATCCTGGCCGGATTCGCCGTGGGACTCATCGTGGGTCTCACCGGTGTGGGTGGCGGTTCGCTGATGACGCCCATCCTGATCTTTTTCTTCGGCGTCAAACCGTATCTGGCGGTCGGCACCGACCTGCTTTTCGCTGCGTTCACCAAGATGGGCGGCACGGTCAGCCTTGCACGGCAAAAGCTGGTGCCATGGCGGGTGGTGGCGCAGCTCAGCGCCGGCAGTCTGCCCGCAGCTGTGCTCACCCTTTGGGTGCTCCGCCAGCTCGGCCCCGCCAGCTCGGCCGTGCAATCCCTCATGACGAACACGCTGGGTGTGGCGCTCTTGCTCACTGCTGCGGCCATGCTTTACAAGGCAGCAAGGGGCAAGCAGATGGCACGGCATGTGGCCACCAGCGAAGCCCTGCAGCAAGCCACGCGTGCGCGCCACTGGAGCCTGCCTGTCTTGTTTGGCGCGCTGATCGGCACACTCGTCACGCTGACATCGGTGGGTGCAGGTGCCATCGGTGTGTCCGTGCTGTTGCTGCTGTTCCCTCTGCTGCCGCTGCCGCGCATCGTGGCGGCCGACATTGCCTACGCTGTGCCGCTCACGCTGGTGGCCGGGCTGGGACATGCAAGCCTCGGCTCGGTGGACTGGCCGCTGCTCGCCAAGCTGCTGGCTGGCTCCTTGCCCGGCATCTGGCTGGGCACACGCCTCATGCGGCACACGCCGGAGCGCGTGGTTCGCTCCGCCCTGTCGGTGCTGCTGGCATACGCCGGCCTCAAATTGATCGCCCTCTGATTCCCGTAGACCCACGACGACGATGTACCAATACTCTGAATTCGACCGCCAGTTCGTGCAATTGCGCGCCAACCAGTTCCGCGATCAGCTCACCCGCTGGCAGGCAGGCTCGCTGAAAGAAGACGAGTTCAAGCCGCTGCGCCTGCAAAACGGCTGGTATGTGCAACGCTTTGCGCCCATGCTGCGTGTGGCCGTGCCGTATGGCGAGATCTCCAGTCCGCAGCTGCGGGTGCTCGCACGCATCGCTCGTGATTTCGACCACAAGGAAGACCACGACGTGTCCAAGGCCAATGCAGGCCTGTCGGAAGTGCCCACCCTGCCCGACCGGTGCGGCCACTTCACCACGCGCCAGAACGTGCAATACAACTGGATCCCCCTTGCACGCTCGGCCGACGTGATGGACTTGTTGGCCAGCGTGGGCATGCACGGCATTCAGACCAGCGGCAACTGCATCCGCAACATCACCACCGACGCCTTGGCGGGTATCGCGGTGGACGAAGTGGCAGACCCACGGCCTTTCGCAGAAATCCTGCGCCAGTGGAGCACGCTGCACCCCGAGTTCGCTTTCTTGCCGCGCAAGTTCAAGGTGGCGATCACCGGCGCACGGGAAGACCGTGCCGCCACCCCATGGCACGACGTGGGCCTGCGCCTGCTGCGCAATGTGGACGGCGAGCTGGGCTTTCAGGTGCGTGTGGGTGGAGGTATGGGGCGCACACCCATCATCGGTTCCGTGATTCGCGAGTTCCTGCCCTGGAACCAGATCCTCAACTATCTCGAAGCGGTGGTGCGAGCGTACAACCGCTTCGGCCGCCGGGACAACATCTACAAAGCCCGCATCAAGATCCTGGTGAAGGCCGAGGGCCAGGCTTACATCGACCAGGTGGAAGCCGAGTACCGCGACATCATCGAAAAAGACGGGGCGCCCCATACCATCAGCCAGGCCGAACTGGACCGGGTGAGCGCCTTCTTCATGCCTCCGGCCCTGCAGTGCGACCGCAAGAGCGCCGATGCCAAGATTGCCCACATCCTCAAGGCGGCTGCGGAAGACGACGTGGAGTTCAGCCGGTGGCTGCAGCAAAACGTCAAGCCCCACCAGAACCCGGATCTGCGCGCTGTCACGCTGTCATTCAAGCGCTTCGGGCAAGCCCCCGGGGACGCCACCGCGGAGCAACTGGAACGCGCAGCAGACCTCGCCGAGCGCTTCTCTGCTGGCGAAGCCCGCGTGACACACGAGCAAAACCTGCTGCTGCCCTGGGTGCGTTGCGATGCGCTCCCGGAACTGTGGCGCGAGGCGCGTCGCCTGGGTCTGGCCAAGCCCAACATCGGCCTGCTCACCGACATGATTGCTTGCCCCGGCGGTGATTTCTGCGACCTCGCCAACGCGCGCTCGCTGCCGCTGGCGCAAGCCATCCTCAATCGCTACAAAGACCTCGATGAGCTGCACGACATCGGCGAAGTCGACCTGCACATCAGCGGCTGCATCAACTCATGCGGGCACCACCACAGCGGCCACATCGGCATCCTCGGTGTCGACAAGGACGGCCAGGAGTGGTACCAGATCACGCTCGGCGGGTCCGACGGTACGCGCCTCTCTGGCGAAGCCATGCCCGGCAAAGTGATTGGCCCCTCCTTCGCGGCGAGCGAAGTGCCTGACGTGATCGAGGCACTGCTCGACACGTACCGCGCACAACGCAACGGTGCCGAGACGTTCCTCGCCACGCTGCGCCGCACGGGCGCCGACCCCTTCAAGCTTGCCGCCAACGCGGTGCGCACCAGCACGGCCCGAGCCGCCGCCTGAGGAACGACCATGACCCAGACCCTGGAACTCTTCAAAGCCGACACCTTTGCGGCCACCGAGCCCGAGGCGCAGCGCCTGTCGATCGCCAACGACGCCGACCCACGTGAGGCAGACCTCAGCGGCATCGCCGTGATCGAACTGCACTTTCCCAAATTCAGCGACGGCCGCGCGTTCAGCCAGGCCTTCCTGCTGCGCCGCCGCCTGGGCTTTGCTGGCCAGATCCGTGCCACTGGCGATGTGCTCATCGACCAGCTGGTACAGATGCAGCGCAGCGGCTTCAGCCAGGCGGTGCTGCGCGCCGACCAGAACCTGGCGCATGGCCAGTCCTTGCTCGCGCACTACCCCGCCTTCTACCAAGGCGATGCCGTGCACACCGCGCCGCATTTTGCTGCCACCGCTTGAGCGCCACACAGCCACCGCCATGACCGCCATTGCTCTTTACAACCGACCCTCGGCCGACTTCGGCGCAAAAGTCGAGCGCAGCATTGCGCTGCTGCGCGAAACCGCCGCCAGCCACCCACAGCTCACGCAAGCCTCCAGCCTCGGCGCTGAAGACATGGTGGTCACCCATCTCATGCACCTGGCTGGCATCAAGGCCAGTGTGTTTGTGCTGGAGACCGGCAAGCTGCACGCTGAAACCCTCGCCCTGATCCCCAAGATCGAACAACGCTACGGCATGAGCGTGCAGGTATTCCGCCCACGGCAGGAGTCGGTCATTCAGTTCGTGCGCAAAAACGGCGAAGAGGCGATGTACCAAAGCATCGAGCTGCGCAAGGCCTGTTGCGACATCCGCAAGATGGAACCGCTCGCCCGCGCGCTGGCCGGCCACGACGGCTGGATCACCGGCTTGCGCCGCGAGCAGTCCAACGCGCGTGCCGAAGTCGGGGAAATCGTGCAGGAGCCCGAGCGCATCAAGGTCAGCCCCATCGTCGAATGGACATGGGGCGATGTCTGGCACTTCATTGCCACACACCAGCTCGACTACAACGCATTGCACGACCAGTTTTTCCCCAGCATCGGTTGCGCGCCGTGCACGCGCGCCATCAGCGTCGGCGAAGACTTTCGCGCCGGCCGCTGGTGGTGGGAACAGGAAAGCGCCAAGGAATGCGGCCTGCATGTGCAGCCGGCTACCGAACCCCTCGTATCGACCATCGAACGGACACAAGCATGAACGCCCGCACCGAATCCGCCGTGATCCAGGCTGCCCTGCAGCACGCCAACGACCACCAGCTGAGCAATGCCCACCTGGATGCTCTGGAAGAGGAAACCATCTTCATCCTGCGCGAGGTTGCCGCTGCATTCGAGCGCCCCGCCCTGCTGTTCTCGGGCGGCAAAGACTCGCTTGTCATGCTCAAGTGCGCCGAGAAGGCCTTCGGTGCCGGCCGCATTCCCTACCCGCTGCTGATGATCGACACCGGGCACAACTTTCCCGAAGTGACCGACTTCCGCGACCTTCGCGCCCAGGAACTGGGCGCCGAGCTGATCGTGCGCAGCGTCGAGGACTCCATGGCCCGTGGCACTGTTCGCCTGGCGCACCCGGGCGAGAGCCGCAACGTGCACCAGTCGGTCACCCTGCTCGAGGCGATTGAAGAGTTTCGCTTCGACGCGCTCATTGGTGGTGCCCGGCGCGACGAGGAGAAGGCGCGCGCCAAGGAGCGCATCTTCAGCCATCGCGACAGCTTCGGCCAATGGCAGCCCAAAGACCAGCGTCCCGAACTCTGGACGCTGTTCAACACCCGCCTGCACATGGGCGAGCACTTCCGCGTTTTCCCCATCAGCAACTGGACCGAGCTGGACGTGTGGCAGTACATCGCTCGCGAAGACATCGCCTTGCCTTCGATCTACTACACCCACCAGCGCGAAGTCGTGGATCGCCGCGGCCTGCTGGTGCCCGTGACCGAGCTCACTCCGCCGCGCGATGGCGAACAAGTGCAACTGCGCGACGTTCGTTTCCGCACCGTGGGAGACATCACCTGCACCTGCCCGGTCGAGAGCCTGGCGGCCAACGCAGACGACATCGTGATCGAAACCCTGGCCGCCGAGGTCAGCGAGCGTGGGGCGACCCGCATGGACGACAAGACGTCCGACGCCTCCATGGAAAAACGCAAAAAGGACGGCTACTTCTAAAGCTGTTCAGACACCGGACACCGACATGAGCACCACCACCGCCGCCACCCCTACCGCCACCACCGGTCCCATCGACACGCGCTCTGCCCTGCGCCTCATCACGTGCGGCAGCGTGGACGATGGCAAGAGCACATTGATCGGCCGCCTGCTGGTTGACAGCAAAGCCGTGCTTCAGGACCACCTGGCAGGCGTGCAGCGCCATGGCCAGACCGATCTCGCCCTGCTCACCGACGGCCTGTCGGCTGAGCGCGAGCAAGGCATCACCATCGATGTGGCCTACCGGTACTTCAGCACCGAAGCACGCAAGTTCATCATTGGCGACGCACCCGGCCATGAGCAGTACACGCGCAACATGGTCACAGCAGCATCCAGCGCCGATGCGGCGGTGGTTCTCGTCGACGCCACAAAACTGGCGTGGTCCGATGCCGGACTTTCGCTGCTGCCGCAGACGCGCCGCCACAGCCTGCTGCTCAAGCTGCTTCGGGTGCCATCGGTGGTGTTCGCCGTCAACAAACTCGACGCGGTTGAGGACAGCGCAACGGCGTTCCGGCACATCGACAAAGCGCTGCGCGCATTTGCAGCCCAGGCCGGCATACCTGTCACTGCCGTCGTTCCGGTTTCCGCCCTGAAAGGCTGGAACGTGGTGGACACCAGCGAAGATGCCAACTGGTG
Source organism: Synechococcus sp. UW140 (assembly GCA_943371335.1). Taxonomy (GTDB): domain Bacteria; phylum Pseudomonadota; class Gammaproteobacteria; order Burkholderiales; family Burkholderiaceae_C; genus Hydrogenophaga. The sequence goes on from CALRUK020000006.1 coordinate 231,015, forward strand.
CGGCTACAGCGGCCCCACCCTGCTCCAGATCCTTGAAGGGCTTCCGGTCACGCCGGCGGACAGCACGCTGCCTTTCGCGTTCGCTGTGCAGTGGGTTGAGAAGTTCAGCAGCTCGGCCGATACGTCACAGGGCCGACGTGTGTTCTGGGGTCGCGTCGCCACCGGTGGCGTACAACCTGGGCAGCCGGTCCGCATCATGCCCAACGGGCAGACCGCGGTGGTCGCTCAAGTGCTTAACCATGTGCGCCATCCCCAGGCGGTGTTGGCCGGCCACAGCGCCGGCATCGTGCTGGACCGCGAAGTCGATGTGTCGCGCGGTGACTGGTTGCTCGCCGTAGAAGAAAACGACACCCCCGCCACGCTCACCAGCAGCCGCGACCTTCGCGCGACAGTTGCCTGGCTTGACGACGAAACGCTGGTGCCTGGCCGCGTGTATTGGGCCTTGCACGGTCATCGCTGGGTCAAGGCCAAGATCAAACGTATCGTGCACCGTCTGGACATTCACACGCTGGTCGAAGAAGACGCCACGCAGCTTGAACCCAATGCGATCGGTCATATCGAGTTGTCGCTGCAGGAGCCACTGGTGACGCTGCCGTTTGTCCGCTCCCGCACGCTGGGTTCGTTGGTGCTGGTGGACACTGCGAGCCACCGCACCTCTGGCGCCCTGCTGGTGCACTGAAACCTTCAATCCCCTTGCGACCGTCGCGCCCAAGGGCGCGCCGGCGCCCCCGGGTTCGTGGACGGCCTAAAATCCGGGGTTCCATCGCGATTCCATCACCACCATGACCCACGTTGTCACCGAAGCCTGCATCCGCTGCAAATACACCGATTGTGTGGACGTCTGTCCTGTGGACTGCTTCCGCGAAGGCCCCAACTTCCTCACGATCGATCCCGACGAATGCATTGACTGCGCAGTCTGCATTCCCGAATGCCCAGTCAGCGCGATCTATGCAGAGGAAGACCTCCCCAAAGACCAGCAGCACATGATCCAGCTCAATGCCGATCTGGCCAAGTTGCCCGGCTGGAAGAGCATCACCAAGCGCAAAGCCCCGCTGGATGACGCGGACGACTGGAAAGATCGCACGGACAAGCTGTCTGAGCTGGTGCGCTGACGAGCGCTTTTGATGCCTGAACGAGGCGAAAGCCCCATGCAGGACGAGAAGAGCGAGAAGGGCGAGTCCTCGGCAGGTTCGCTCATCGAAACCGATGCCGTGGTCATCGGCGCGGGCCCGGTGGGTCTGTTCCAGGTATTTCAACTGGGCTTGCTCGAGATTCACGCGCACGTGATCGATGCCCTCCCCCACGCGGGCGGGCAGCCCGTTGAGCTGTACCCCGACAAACCCATTTACGACATCCCGGGCTTGCCTGTCTGCACGGGCAGAGAGCTCGCTGATCGTCTGCTGGAGCAAATCAAACCGTTCCATGCAGACTTTCATCTGGAACAGGAAGTCGTCCAAGTGAGCCAACAGGCTGACGGCCGCTTCGATGTCTCCACGTCCAAGGGGGCCCGCCTTCGCACCAAGACCATCTTCATCGCCGCGGGGGTGGGCGCGTTTCAACCGCGGCCCCTGAAAGTGGTCGGCCTGGAAAAGTTTGACGACACACAACTGTTCTACCGCGTCCCTGCCCCCAGCCGGTTCTCCGGCAAGCGCTTGGTCATCGTGGGTGGTGGAGACTCGGCATTGGACTGGGCCGTGCACTTCGCGGAGCACGAGGCACACCGTGCCCTGAGCGTGACACTGATTCACCGGCGCGACAATTTCCAGGCAGCGCCGGCCACGGTGAGCAAAGTGAAAGACTTGTGCGATCGCGGCGCGATGGAATTCATCGTCGGGCAGGTCACAGGTTTCGAAGAAACTGCCGACCGCCTGTCTGCCATAGAAGTGACGAGCCCGGATGCTGAGACACGAGTGGTTCCTGCCGACATGCTGCTCGTGTTTTTTGGACTCTCGCCCAGGCTGGGTCCCATTGCCGACTGGGGCCTGGACATCGAGCGCAAGCAACTGCGCGTGGACACGGAGAAGTTCTCAACAAACGTGCCTGGCATCTTTGCCGTCGGTGACATCAACACCTACCCGGGCAAAAAGAAACTCATCCTGTGCGGCTTTCATGAGTGCGCCCTCGCTGCCTTCGGCGCGGCTCCCATCGTCTTCCCCGACAGGAATGTGATGTTGCAATACACCACAACGAGCCCCCGTCTGCACAAGGCACTCGGCGTGTCCCCCTTGGAGCAGGATTGACTGCACCGCTTCCCATGGGCGCGGCAGCAGGACAAAATTCCTGCAAAACGCCAGCAGCGTCCAAAAAGCACCAAAAACGAAGCTATAATTCGAGGCTGTTCCCTGATAGCTCAGTCGGTAGAGCGACGGACTGTTAATCCGCAGGTCCCTGGTTCGAGTCCAGGTCGGGGAGCCAAGAAACACGAGAGTCAGCAGGTTAGCGCCTGCTGACTTTTTTGTTTTCTAGATCCTCCGTGTCCGACACGTGTCCGAATTCTCCACGGATACATTCATGTGTCCGTATCGCAACAGACCGACCTTGCTCAGACGGCATCGAAAACGTTCAGGGGCTCGGTGACAGAACTCTATCGGCTAGATTTCTCAGCGAATCCAGCGCGACGTGGGTCCCAATCGGACCCTAAAGTAGCGGCATGCCTCCACCGGGAGAACACCGTGCAGCAGCCATCCAGCCCACCACCAGATTTTCATGATCAAGTGCCGACCGTGTTTCTGCGCATGCCTTCCGTCATGCAGATGACGGGCTTGGGTCGATCCACGATCTACAGGCTCATGGCCCAACAACAGTTCCCCTGCCCGGTTCGCCTCGGTGTGCGTGCCGTGGCCTGGCGCCGCAGCGAACTGGATCTGTGGAGCCAGACACGTCCAGCTACATCGCACTGACGAGGACAGGCTCAACGTTGGAATCCATCGGGTTTGCAGCGACCCAAACACCCACCCGGAGATGGCCAACTGCGGCAGGAGAAGCCGTATCCTGAGTGGCTCCAATGCAGCGGTTGCTGCCGTTCGAGTTTTCAACGTGCATGCCCTTGGCGTGCCGGATTGCGATCACTCCTATTCATGCATCGTGGTAAGGCGCAGAGACAGGTTTCAGGCGCGTAGTTGACATTGCTAGAGAGTTGACAACAGCGTGCAGAGATCTGCAAGCTCGACGAGCAAGACTGCAGCAGCATCAAGCATGGTGCGATCAATCACCTGGGCGTGTCGCCAGCGTTGATGGCTTACCGCGAGCACAAGGCCATGCTGGGC
>CALRUK020000007.1:0-182059 GCA_943371335.1 Synechococcus sp. UW140
ACAACAGCGCGGCCAACTTCATTCTGGACAGCTACGGCGGCCCGGCCGCGCTCACCCGCTTTGCGCGCGAACTCGGCGACGACACCACCCGTCTGGACCGCCGCGAAACCGAGCTCAACACCGGCACCGCCGCCGCCCTGCTCGACACCACCACGCCACGCGCCATGGTGCTCACGATGCAGAAGCTGCTGCTCGGCAACGCGCTCTCGCCCGCGTCGCGCCAGCAGCTGCAGCAATGGCTGGTGGCCAACACCACCGGCGACAAGCGCCTGCGCGCAGGCCTGCCCAGTGGATGGCGCGTGGGCGACAAAACCGGCACCAACCGCACCGACGCCAACGACATCGGCATTGCCTGGCCCACCAACGGCCGCGCACCGCTCCTCATCACCGCCTACCTTGCCGAGAGCACGGCCAGCAGCGCGGTGAAAGAAGCCACCCTGGCCAGCGTGGCGCGCCTGGCCGCCAGCCTGGTGGGCTCACCGCACTGCCATGACCGGACTGCCATGACCAGACTGCCATGAGCGCCCCACAAGACAGCCTCACCCTCGCGCTCTGGCAGAGCCCCTACGCGCCCACCACGGCGCAGGCGCTGAATGCGCTCGACACCGCCGCCGCCCAGGCCAGTGCGCAAGGCGCCTCGCTGCTGGTGTGCCCGGAGATGTCGCTCACGGGCTACCAGATCGGCGCGGCAGCCGTGGCCGCGCTGGCCGAGCCGGCAGACGGCGCGTTGTCGCAAGCCGTGGTCGCCATCGCGCAGCGCCACCGCATGGCCATCGTCTACGGCTACCCCGAGCACCATGCCGAAGGCAAACCCTACAACGCCGTGCAGTTCATCGACGCCAGCGGCCAGCGCCTGGCCCATTACCGCAAGACCCATTTGTTTGGCGACGTGGACCGCGCGCAGTTCAGCCCCGGCCCGCAGGCACCGGCGGTGGTGGCGTGGCGCGGCTGGCGGCTGGGCCTGCTGATCTGCTACGACATCGAGTTCCCGGAACCCGCACGCATGCTGGCACTGCAGGGCGCCGACGCCGTGCTCGTGCCCACCGCCAACATGCTCGAATTCGACGACGTGCAGCGCGTGCTGCTGCCCGCCCGCGCCCTGGAAAACCGCCTGTTTGTGGCCTATGCCAACGCCTGCGGGCAAGAAGGCACCACCACCTACGGCGGCCTGAGCACCGCGTGCGGGCCCATGGGCGCGGTGCTGGCGCAGGCCGAGCGCGAACCGCATTGCCTGATCACCCAGTGGAAGCTCGACGCGCTGCGCTCGGCACGTGCAACGTCACCCTTGCCCGATCGCCGTACCGACCTCGCTGCCTGAAACCATTGCAACGTCAGCCGGGGGGTGTAGCCTGCCGCCATGGACTCCCTGATTTCCGCCAGCGCCCGTGCCCTGGCCGCTGGCGATGCGCTCGGTGCCCTCAAGCGTGTGGCGCTGCGCGACGACCCGCCCGCGCTGGCCCTGCGCGGCATTGCCATGGCGCAGCTGGGCGAGCACCTGCGCGCGCGTGAGCTGCTGCGCCTGGCGGGCCGGCGCTTTGGTGCGCACGAGGCGGTGGCGCGCGCCCGGTGCGCGGTGGCCGAAGCCGAGGTGGCGCTGGCCATGCGCGAGCTTGGCGGCTCACGGCGCGCGCTGCTGGCGGCAGCCCACACCCTGCAAGCCCATGCCGACCACGCCAACGCGCTGCACGCGCGGCTGATCGCGGCGCGGCGTCTGTTGTTGATCGGCCGCCTGACCGAGGCCGAAGACAGCCTCGGTACGCTCGCCACACCCCACCCGCGCCACCACGCACCGGCGCTCCAGGCGGTGGCCGCGCTGCTGCAGGCCGAGCTGGCCTTGCGGGCGCTTCGCCTGGCGCCGGCCCGCGCCGCGCTGGCCGTGGCACAGGCCCAGGCAGCACTGGCGGGCGTGCCCGCGCTGCAGGCCGAGGTGGCCCGGCTTTGCCACACGCTGGAGCAACCGGCGGCCCGGCTGCGCACACAGGGCACCGAGCAGGCGCTGCGCCTGCAAGAGGTGGCTGCCTGGCGCGCTTCCGGCGCGCTGGTGCTCGATGCCTGCCGCCGGGGCGTGGGTTGCGGCGCTGTGTGGTTGCCGCTGGCGCGCCGGCCTGTGCTGTTTTCGCTGGCGGGTGCGCTGGCGCAGGCCTGGCCCGCCGACGCACCGCGCGACGGGTTGATTGCCGATGCCTTTCGCACGCGCCGGCCCGACGACACGCACCGCGCGCGCCTTCGGGTGGAGATCGGGCGCCTGCGCGCACTGTTGAAGCCGGTGGCCCGCATCGAAGCCACCGCGCGCGGCTTCGCACTGCGGCCCGTGCAGGCCCAAGAGGTGGTGACGCTCATGCCGCCTATTGCAGGGGAACAGGCGTCGATGCTCGCGCTGCTGTCGGACGGCGCGGCCTGGTCCACCTCGGGGCTGGCGCTCGCACTCGGCGCGAGCCAGCGCACCGTGCAGCGCGCGCTGGCCGAGCTGCAGGCGCAAGGGCAGGTGCGCGCCATTGGCAGGGGCCGCGCGCAGCGCTGGCTGGCACCACCGTTGAGCGGATTCACGACGATCTTGTTACTCCCTGCTGCGCTGCCAATTGCCTAGAGTGACCTGCAGGCGCCGATGCCCGGTGCCCCACCACAGGAGCCCTTCATGAACAGCAAGACCACCACCCCCACCCGCGCCAGCGCGCGCCCTGCCGAGATCGTGCGCGAGTACGGTCCGTTTGAGGGCGAAGACCGCGTCAATGGCGTCACGCACGACGGCCGGCAGGTGTGGGCCTCCGTGGGCGCGAAGCTTCTCGCCTTCGACCCCGCCAGCGGCCAGACCACCCGCACGCTCGACCACGCCGGCGACGCAGGCACGGCTTTCGACGGTCGTCATCTCTACCAGATCAGCGAGGCGCGCATCGACAAGATCGACCCCGCCACGGGCACCGTGCTGCATTCCATTCCGGCCCCGGGTGGCGGCAACGATTCCGGGTTGACCTGGGCCGAGGGCAGCCTGTGGGTGGGCCAGTACCGCGACCGCAAGATCCACCAGATCGACCCGGCCACCGGCGCCATCCGGCGCACGATCGAATCCGACCGCTTCGTCACCGGCGTCACCTGGGTCGATGGCGAGCTGTGGCACGGCACCTGGGAAGGCGACGACAGCGACCTGCGACGCATCGACCCCGACAGCGGCGCCGTGCTGCAGCGGCTGGACATGCCTGCAGGTGTGGGCGTGAGTGGCCTGGAGTCCGACGGGGCCGAGCTGTTTTATTGCGGTGGCGGCATGAGCGGCAAAGTGCGCGCCGTGCGCCGCCCCAAGGCCATCTGAAGCCGGCGCACGCAGCAGCGCTGCGCTTCCACAGGGCGGAATGCAGGCCATGCCTGCGCGCCGCCCCGGCCTTAGCATCGGCATGCGGCACCCACCGCGCACCAGGACACACCCCATGCCGATGGCCCCCGAGCGGCGCACGCCCACCGAACCCACCACCGACGAAGCCGCCCGCGCGCAGATCGATCGCCTGCTGGCGCAGGTGCGCACCGAACGCGTGGCGTGGTCGGGCGGCCAGGTGTGCTGGCGCGGCCTGGGCAGCGGCAGCCCGGTGGTGCTGGTGCACGGTGGCCACGGCAGCTGGCTGCACTGGGTGCGCAACATCGAGGCGCTGGCCGCCCACCACACCGTGTGGGCCGTCGACCTGCCGGGCTTCGGCGACTCCGATGCGCCCGAGGGCGAAGGCATGGCCGCGCTGCTCGCGCCCACGCTGGCCACACTGAACGCCCTGGTGGGCGCCGACACGCCGTTGAACCTCGTGGGCTTTTCTTTCGGCGGGCTCGTGGCGGCGCAGCTGGCCGCGCAGCGGCCGCAGGTGCAGCGCCTGGCCCTGCTGGGCAGTGGCGGCCACCAGGGGCGGCGCCGGCCCAAGGGCGAGCTGGTCAACTGGAAGCCCGCCTGGCGCGCGAACGACGCTGCGGCCCTGGAGCAGGCCATGCGCCACAACCTCGCCATGCACATGCTGAGCGTGGACGCGCCCGACATCGACGCGCTCGCGCTGCGCGTGCACACCGACGCCTGCGTGCGCACCCGCTTCCGGAGCAAGGAGATTTCGCGCTCGGGCGGCCTGGCCGAGGCCCTGGCGCACTACGGCGGCCCGACCTGCCTGGCCTGGGGCGAGCACGACGTGACGGCCGACCCACACGTCATGGCCGCCGAGCTGGCCGCACCGCTGCGCGATGCGCGCACGCAGGTGGTGGCGCACGCCGGGCACTGGGTGCAGTACGAGCGGGCCGACGCGATCAACCCGCTGCTGCTGGACTGGCTGGGCGCCGTCAGCGCGCGTGCGCCAGCGCCTCGGGGTTGACCACCTCGGTCAACCGGCCTTCGGCCAGCGCCACGATGTGGTCGAACGCGATGCCGAAGTAGCGTTCGTAGTTGTCCTTCTCCACATAGCCAATGTGCGGCGTGCACAGCGCGTTGGGCAGGGCCAGCAGCGGATGCTGCGCACCCAGCACCGGCTCTTGCTCATACACGTCCACCGCTGCAAAGCCGGGGCGGCCTTGCACCAGCGCGTGCTCGAGAGCGCCCGGCGCAATGAGCTCGGCGCGGCTGGTGTTCACCATCAGCGCGGTGGGCTTCATGCGCGCAAGGTCTTCGGCGGTGACGAGGCCCATGGTCTGCGGCCCCAGGCGCACGTGCAGGCTGATCACGTCGCTTTGCGCAAAGAAGGCTTCGCGCGAGGGCGCCACTTCAAAGCCGTCGGCGCGCGCAGCGGCGGTGGACGCCTCGCGGCCCCACACCCACACCTGCATGCCGAACGCGCGGCCATAGCCCGCCACCTGCCGGCCAATGCGCCCATAGCTCCAGACGCCCAGGCGCTGGCCGCTGAGCTGCTGGCCCAGGTGGCCTTGCCACTGCCCCGAGCGCAGGCGGTTGGCCTCGCTCACCAGGTGGCGGCGGCTGGCCAGCGCGAGCGCCCAGGCGATCTCGGCGGTGGCCGAACCCGCGCCGCTGCCCTCGGCCACCAGCACGCCGCGCGCGGTGCACGCCGGCACATCCACATGGCCGGCGAGCTTGCCGGTCTGGCTGATGAGGCGCAGCCGGGGCAGGCGCTCCAGCAGCGCCGCGTCGATGCGCGTGCGCTCGCGCGTGAGCACGATGGCGTCGGCGTCGGCAAAGCGCTCGGCCAGTGCGTCGGTGCCCTTGACGGAGTCGTGGAACACGCGCACCTCGTGGCCGGCCAGCTTGCTGAAACACTCCAGGCTGCGCACGCAGTCCTGGTAGTCGTCAGGAATCACGATGCGCATGGCGCTCACTGCAGCGTGATCTGCAGCTGGTCGACCGTGCGCTTCCACAGCGCGAGGTCCTTGCGCACGAGCTCGGTGTAGTCGCCCGGCGTCATGCCGCCGGCTTCAATGCCGTAGTTTTCGAACAGGTCGCGGATCTCGGCCGAGGCCAGTGCCTTCTTCACTTCCGCGTACAGGGTCTGCATCACGGGCGCGGGCGTGCCGCTGCGCGCAAACAGGCCGTACCAGCCGTGCACGTCGAAGCCAGGGTAGCCCTGCTCGGCCACGGTGGGCACATCGGGCAGGCCGGCAAAGCGCCGCGCCGGTGCCACGGCCAGCGCGCGCAGCTTGCCGGTCTTGATCTGCGCCAGCGCCGAGCTCATGTCGAGGAACATGAACTGGATCTGGCCGCCGAGCAGGTCTTGCACCGCAGGGGCTGCGCCCCGGTAGGGCACGTGGGTGACCTTGATGTCGGCGCGCTGCGCAAACAGCGCCGCGCCCAGGTGGGCCGAGGTGCCGTTGCCCGACGAGCCGTAGTTGACGCTGCCGGGGTTGGCCTTGGCCATGGCCACCAGGGCGGGCAGGTCTTTGGCTGGGAAGTCGGGGCGCACCACCAGGGCGTGCGGGATGTAGCCCACCACGGTGAGCGGCGCAAAGTCGCGCAGCGTGTCAAAGGGGTAGTTGGCCATCAGCGCCGGGTTGGTCACGGCCAGGATGGACGGGAAGGCCAGCGTGTAGCCATCGGCCGGGCCGCGCGCGACCTCGCCCATGGCGATCACGCCACCGCCGCCGGGCTTGTTTTCAACAATCACCGGCTGCCCCATGGACACCGACATGCTCTTGCCCACCGCGCGCGCCATCAGGTCGGTGGGGCCACCGGCGGCAAAGGGCACGAGGATGCGGATGGGCTTGGAGGGAAAGGCCTGGGCTCGCGCGGCCAGCGGCATCGCGAGGCAGGCGCCCACGACGGCGTTGAAGCGTCGGCGGGACACGGGGGTGCTCTGGGTCATGCTTTGTCTCTCTTTCGGGTTGTCGTTCAAGCGATCACCCAAGAGCTTAGGACGCCCGCCCGTCCAGCGCACCACCTCCATTCCATTCAGTGGAATGGGGCACTTGCGGTGTCGCAGACACCACCGCGGGTTCAGGTTTTCCAGAAGTCCGGGCGCGCGTATTCGTGCTTGAGGAAGTCGATCCACAAGCGCACGCGCAGCGCCAGGTGCTTGCGCTGGGGGAACAGCGCAAAGATGCCGTTGGGGGGCGCGGCAAAGTCGTCGAGCACGCTTTCCAGCCGGCCGGCGGCAATGTCGGCCTCCACCTCCCAGGTGCTGCGCCAGGCAATGCCGTAGCCGGCCAGGCACCACTCACGCAGCACCTGGCCGTCGGTGCAGTCCAGCGGGCCACCGGGGCGCAGGTGCACGATCTCCACCTCCCCGGCCGCGCCGGGCACCGGCACGGTGAACGCCCAGCCCCGCGTTTGCGAGGCGTCGCTGGAGAGCGTGAGGCAGTCAAAGCGCGCGAGGTCGGCGGGCACGCGCGGGCGGCCGTGCTGCTGCAGGTAGCGCGGCGTGGCCACGCACAGGCGGCGGTTGTCGGCCAAGCGCACGCTCACCAGCGAAGAGTCGGGCAGGTCACCCACGCGCACGGCGCAGTCGTAGGCCTCGCCGGCCACGTCGACCACGCGGTCGCTCAGGTTCAGCGAGATCGTCACTTCCGGGTGGAGCTCGCGAAAGCGCGGCACCAGCGGCGCCACGTGCCGCCGCCCGAAGCCCGCCGGCGCCGTGATGCGCAGGTGCCCGCTGGCCTTGACGCCGCCCGCGCTCACGCTGGCTTCGGCGTTGGCCATGTCCACCAGCAGACGCTGGCAGTCTTCCAGAAAAGCGCTGCCTTCGTGGGTGAGCGTGATGCGCCGCGTGGTGCGCACCATGAGCTTCACGCCCAGCCGGCCTTCCAGGGCATCGAGCCGCCGCCCGATGATGGCCGGGGCCACGCCCTCGGCTTTGGCGGCTGCCGTGAGGCTGCCGCGCGTGGCCACCGCCACAAAGGTTTCGAGTTGCTTGAGTTTGTCCACAGAGCGGCAGATTACCGCACGCCAGGGCAGGGAACCATGCTGGTTTTGCCGGTATTGATGACTTTTCAGTCGGCTTTGGACACCGTGCGGCTCAGGCGCTGCGCATCGTCGGCGCTGTAGCCCAGCTCGGTGAGCAAGTCGGCGCTGTGCTCGCCCAAGCGCGGCGGGCTGCGGCGCACGCCCAGGCGTTCGCCATCGATCGCCAGCGGCAGCAGCACGGTCTGCGCGGTCTGGCCTGCGCTGGCGCCATCGGGCAGGGTGATGGGCGCGAGCCCACCGGTGGCGAGTAGGTGCGGGTCTTCCAGCAGCTCGTGGGGGCGGGTGATGGGCGCAAACGGCAGGCCGTGGCGCTCGAACAGCGCGGCCAGCTCGGCCGCGCTTTGCAGGGCCAGGCGCTCGCGCAACAGCGGAATGAGCCACTCGCGGTTGCGCACGCGGTTGTTGTTGCCCACCAGCCGCGCGTCGGCCTTGAGGTCGTCGTAGCCAAAGGCGTCGCAGAAGATGGCCCACTGCGTGTCGCTCACCACGGCCAGGAAGATCTGCTCGTCGTCCTTCACGCGGAACACGTCGTAAATGCCCCACGAAGAAATGCGGTCGGGCATGGGCGCGGCGGGTTTGCCCGTCACGGCGAACTGCATCATGTGCTGCGCCACCAGGAACACGTTGTTCTCGAACAGCGAGCTCTGCACCTGGCTGCCCACGCCGGTTTTCTCGCGCGCGCTCAGCGCGGCCATGACGCCGATGGCACCAAACAGCCCGCCCATGATGTCGTTGACCGACGAGCCCGCGCGCAGCGGGTCGCCGGGGCGCCCGGTCATGTAGGCCAGGCCGCCCATCATCTGCACCACTTCGTCCAGCGCGGTGCGGTGGTCGTACGGACCGGGCAGAAAGCCCTTGTGGCTCACGTGGATGAGGCGCGGGTTGAGCGTCTTGAGGCTGTCGTAGTCCAGCCCGAGCTTCTTCATGGTCTCGGGCTTGAAGTTTTCGCTCACCACGTCGGCGGTGGCGATCAGCCGCAGCACGGCCTCTTTGCCTTCGGGCGACTGCAGGTCGAGCACCAGGCTCTTCTTGTTGCGGTTGAACAGCGGGTAGAAGCCCGCGCCGGAGCCGAGCAGGCGGCGCGTGTTGTCACCGGCCGGTGGCTCGACCTTGATGACCTCGGCCCCCAGATCGGCGAGCACCATGCCGCAGGTGGGGCCCATGACCATGTGGGTGAATTCAACGACACGCAGGCCTTCGTAGGGGAGAGTTTTCATGGGGCGCAAAGGATGGGGAAGGCTTGGAGAGGTTCAGCCCGAATGGGCGGCGTGGGCGCGCCAGCCCTTGGGCAGGCCCGCTTCGGGCAGCATGCCGTAAATCGGCTCGCCGGGCAGGCCGGCCATGAGCGGCTGGCGCGCGGCCATGAGTTGGGCAATGTCGATGCCGGTGCGCACGCCCATGGCTTCGAACATGAAGACGAGGTCTTCGGTGACCACGTTGCCCGAGGCACCGGGCGCGTAGGGGCAACCGCCCAGGCCACCGAGCGAGGCGTCGAACGTGCGCACGCCCACGTCGAACGCGGCCAGGCAGTTGGCCAGGCCCAGGCCGCGGGTGTTGTGCATGTGGGCAGCGCCCGCGCGCACGCCCAGCTCGGCGCGCAGCCGCGTGAAGAGGCGGCGCACCTGCGCGGGGTTGGCCATGCCGGTGGTGTCCGACAAACCCACTTCGTCGGCGCCCGCGTGCGCACAGGCCACGGCCAGGCGGATCACGTCGTCTTCATTCACCTCGCCTTGCAGGGTGCAGCCGAACGCGGTGGACAGGCCCACTTCCATGGCCACGTCGGGCGCGGTGTCGCGCCGCAGGGCGTGCACCTCGCGCAGCTCCACCAGCATCTGCTCGGGCGTCTTGCGCACGTTGGCCAGCGAATGCGCCTCGCTGGCCGACACCGGCAGGGTGATCTTGTGCACGCCGGCGGCCAGCGCGGCTTCAGCGCCACGCTGGTTGGGCACCAGCGCCATCACGGTCAGGCCGTCGTGCTGGAGCGCGTGGCGCACCACGCTGGCCACATCGGCCATTTGCGGCAGCAGCCGGGCCGGCACAAAGGAGCCCACCTCGATCTCGCGCAGGCCAGCGGCCACGAGCGCGTCGATCCAGCGCAGCTTGTCGACCGTGGGCATGGTCGCCTTGACGGACTGCAGCCCATCGCGCGGGCCGACTTCGCTGATGAGCACTTCAGGGGTGGAGGTCATAGGTGGGGAATTTTTCTTGTATTCCGTTGTTGTGTTCTGTTAGATAGAACGCTATTCTGTCTGCCAAAAGAATGGCAGATGCCCTGCGCACTGTCAACCCGCAACCTCCCGAGCCCCTCCGTTCATGCCTCGCAAAGCGCAGACCCCTTCGCTGGCCGATGCCCATGCCGCCACCGGCGGCACGGCGGCGGTGGACCGCGCGCTCTCGCTGCTGGCGGCCTACCGCCCCGGAGATGCCGCCCTGTCGCTGGCCGAGCTGGCCGCGCGCACGCAGCTCTACAAGAGCACCGCCCTGCGCCTGCTCGCCTCGCTGGAACACGCGCACCTGCTGCAGCGGCTGGACGACGGGCGCTACGCGCTGGGTGGCGAGGTGGCGCGGCTGCACGGCATCTACGCCGCCTCGTTTTCGTTGGACCGCGTGGTCATGCCAGTGCTGCGCCAGCTGGTGGCGGCCACGGGCGAGAGCGCGGCGTACCACGTGCGCCAGGGCCAGGCGCCCAACCAGACGCGCCTGTGCCTCTACCGCGTGGACTCCCCGCACCCGGTGCGCGACCACATCCGCGCGGGCGACGTGTTGCCGCTGCGCCAGGGCACGGGCGGGCGCGTGCTGTGTGCGTTTGGTGCCGGCGACGACAGCCGCGCGCCCACCGCCGCCGAGAAGCGGGTGTACGCGCGCATCCGCGCCGACGGGTTCATGACCGCCGTGGGCGACCGCCTGGCCGAGGTGGCCGGCGTTTCAGCGCCGGTGTTTCAGGCGGACGGCGCCATTGCCGCGTCGCTCACGCTCACCATGCCGGCGCACCGCTTTGACGAGCGGCACGTGGGCAAGGTGCTGGCCGCTGCGCGGCAGCTGAGCGGGCGCGTGGGCTGAGGCTTCAGGCCAGCGCTTTGCCGAGGACGTCGAGCACCGGCCAGCCGTGGGCCACGGCGTGCTGGTGGAGCATGGCGTCCGGGTTCACCGCCACCGGGTGGCCCACGCTGCTGAGCAGCGGCAGGTCGTTGATGGAGTCGCTGTAAAACCAGGCCGACGACAGCGCGCTGGCGGGCAAGCCTTCGTCTGACAGCCAGCGCCGCAGCCGCTTCAGCTTGCCTTCGCGCATGTTGGGAATGCCCTGCACTTCGCCAGTGAACACGCCGTGGGCGAGCGTGAGTTCGGTGGCGATCCACCGCGTGAAGCCGAGTTCGCCCGCCGTGCGCTCGGCAATCACGCTGTTGCTCGCGGTGGTGAGCACCAGCGTGTGGCCGGCTTCGCGGTGCGAGGCCACGAGCGCGCGCGCGGCTTCGGGCAGGCGGTGGCGGATTTCCTCGGCCAGAAAGCGCGCCTGCCACGGCGCCCACTGGGCCGGCGTGCGCCCGGCCAGCAGGCCTGCGTAGAAATTGCTGAAGTCCTCCACGCTCACGCGCCCGGCGCGGTAGTCGGCGCCCATCTGTTCGTTGCGCGCCTGCACGCTGGCGTCCAGCTGGCCGTGGCGCAGCAGGAAGCGGCACCACAAGTCGTCGCCGTCGCCGTCGAGCAGGGTGTGGTCGAGGTCAAACAAGGCCAGTGGGGGCAAGGTGGGCGTGGTCATGGCGGGAGCGGTTCGGTGGCGCTGGGGTGTTGCCGGCCCACGCCCTGGCGACCGGTGCGCTGCGCCTGCATCACAGCGGCAGCGCCGGGCCGAAGGCCTGGACGTAACTCAGGTGCGTGCACAGGCCCTGCACGGGCGACCAGCGGTGCAGCGAGATCTTGGGCGGCTCGAGCTGCGCGTGCAGCGCGGCGCCCGGGCGCAGGTCCAGCGCGATCTGGTGCGCCACCGACGGCGCCACGTGCAGCGGCGCACCGCCCAACTGCATCTGCACCGGCCGGTGCAGGTGACCGCACAAGATGCCTTGCACCCTGCCGTGCGCGCGCACCAGGGCCGCCAGCTCGTCGCCACCTTCGAGCAGGCTGCAGGCGTCCATGGCTTCGATGCCGGTGGACAGCGGCGGGTGGTGCATGAAAAGCAGCACCGGCTCGTCGCGGCATTGGCCCAGCTGGCCCGCCAGCCAGGCCAGCTGCGCGGGGCCGAGCTCGCCGTGCGACTGCCGGGGCACCACCGTGTCGAGCGCGATCAGGTGCAGCCCGCCGTGGCGCAGGCGGTAGCAGCACGCCCCGTCTGGTGCATCGGGCGCCGTGGGCATGCACCGGGGCAGGGCGCTGCGCGCCACCTTGGGGTCGTCGTGGTTGCCCGGCACAGCGAACACCGGCATGGCCAGCGGGGCCAGCGCGTCGGCCACCACCGCGTATTCGGCGGCGCTGCCGCGCTCGGTGAGGTCGCCGGTGAGCAGCACCAGGTCGGGCTGGGGATCCATGGCCACGACATGCGCCACCGCCTGGCGCAGGGCGTGCTCGGTGTCCATGCGCCCGCCCAGAAACGCCGGCCCGGTGCCGATGTGCGGGTCGGAGAGCTGGGCGATCAGCAGGGTCTGGCTCATGGTTGTGGAGTCTATGTTTATTTTCCACACAAATCCATAATTTGATGTGGAACTGTTCTTGCTTGTGTGGATTTCATATGTTTGTCACGATGTGACCGGAACATACGACCTGCCTTTTTTCTTGTTGTTGACCTACCACCCTGTCTTGAAGGAGCCGTGTCATGTCCCGATTCAACCCCTCCCAACCCGCCTCGGGTGCCCCCACCCAGCGCCGCCAGTTTCTGAAGACCAGCGCCAGCGTGTCGGCCGCCGCCATGTTCGGTGGCATGCCGCTGTTCGCCTCGGGCCAGCAGCAGGTGAAGCTGGCGTTCATGTACCCGGTGGGCGTCTCGGGTGACATCAACCGCCTGGTCTCCAACATGATCAGCAGTTTCAATGCCGCCCACAGCGACATCCAGGTCGAGGCGATCTACGCGGGCAGCTACGACAACACCGAACAGAAGGTGATGACCGCCCTGGGCGTGGGCGACCCACCCGCTTCCTGGCTGCCGATCAACTCCATGCTCACCACCTTCCTGGGCATGGACGCCCTGGAAGACGTGACGGCGCTGGCCAAGGCCGACGACGTCTTCAAGGACTTCATGCCCGGCTTCCTGGGCACCTGCATGTCCGACGACAAACTCTACGGCCTGCCGTTCCAGTGCAGCACGCCGGTGCTGTACTTCAACAAGGCCGCCTTCGAGAAAGCCGGCATCAAGGCCGCGCCCACGAACTGGACCGAACTCGAAGCCGCCGCCAAGGCCCTCACCCAGCGCCAGGGCGACACCGTGTCGCAATGGGGCCTCACCATTGGTGGCGGCTGGCACGACTGGATCTTCGAGAGCTTCGTGCGCCAGAACGGCCTGGTGTTCTGGACCAAGGACAAGGTGGCCTTTGACGCTCCCGAAAGCGTGAACGCGCTGGAGTTCTGGCAGCGCATGGCCGCCGCGAAGAACATGCCGGCAGCCTCCACGTGGGAGAGCTCGGCCAACGACTTCATGGCCGGGCGCACCGCCATGCTCTACCACTCCACCGGCTCCATGACCAACATCCTGAAGTCGGCTTCGTTCCCGGTGGGCGTGGCGCCCATGCCCCGTGGCAAGCAGCTCGGCTCCACCATGGGCGGCGGCCCGATCCTGATTGCCAAGAAGCAGCCCGACGCGCACAAACGCGCGGCCTGGACCTTTGCCCGCTGGATGACCAACACGCAGAACCAGGCGCAGTGGTGCATCGACACCGGCTACCTGGCCGCGCGCAAGTCGTCGTGGGAAACGCCGGTGCTCAAGGCGCACGTGGCCAAGGTGCCCGAGGCGCGCACCGCGTTCGTCACCGCCGAAGTGGCCGGCGCCTTTCTACAGGTGCCGGGTTATCACAAGGTGCGCGCGCACCTGCAAAGCGCGATCGACCGCACGCTGGCCGGTGAGGTGAAGCCCGACGCCGCGCTGCGCGAAGCCACCGCAAAGTCGAACCTGGAAATCCAGCGCCTGGCCCGCCGGCGCGGCTGATGAACGGGCGCGCCATGAACACCCTCACCCTGCCCCATTCCACGGACACCGCGCCCGACCTGCGGCGCCGGGCGCGGCGGCGCGAGCTGCTCACCGCGGGGGTGATGCTCGCGCCCTCGCTGGTGTTCCTGGCCGCGTTCACCTACTGGCCGATCGCCCGGTCACTGATCTACGGCTTCTTCGACGTGCAGCTCGGCTCGACCGAGATCTTCTATGTGGGCTGGGAGAACTACCAGCGGCTGTGGCACGACGCGCTGTTCTGGCAGTCGCTGCGCAACACCGTGGTCTACATGGTGGTGACCGTGCCCACCTCCATCGGCCTGGCGCTGGTGCTGGCCGTGGCGCTCGACCGCAAGCTGCGCGGCACCTCGCTCTACCGCTCGGTGTTCTTCTACCCGGTGATGGTGCCGTCGGTGGCCGCCGGCATGGTGTGGGTGTTTCTGTACGCACCGGGCTACGGCCCCATCAACGGGCTCATGGAGCTGCTGGGCCTGCCCAAGCTCGAATGGCTCTACGACCGGCAGTGGGCGCTGCCGGCCATCATCTTCATGAGCATCTGGAAATACGCGGGGTACTTCATGCTGATCCTGCTGGCCGCGCTGCAGCTGGTGCCGCGCGACCTGTACGAAGCGGCGCGGCTGGATGGTGTGTCCGGCTTTCGGCAGCTGGTGCACATCACCGTGCCGCTGATCTCGCCCACGCTGTACTTCGTGGTGATCATCGGCGTGCTGCACTCGTACCAGATCTTTGACTACGTGTTCGTGATGACGCAAGGCGGTCCCGCCGACGCGACCAACGTGCTCACGTTCTACATCTACCAGAACGCCTTCCAGTTCCAGGACATCGGCACCGCCTCGGCGATTGCCAACATCCTGCTGCTGGTGGTGATGGGCCTCATTGGCCTGGTGGCCTTGACGCTCGGCCGCCGCGTTCACTACATGGGACGCTGAACATGACAGCCCATCGCTTCCTCCTGGCCCGTTCACGCTGGATGCACTGGCTGCTGCTGCCGGCCATGCTGCTGTGGCTGGGCCCCCTGGTGTGGATGCTCATCACCTCGTTCAAGACGCGCGCCGAAATCTTCGACCCCGCGGCCAGCGTGCTGCCGCAGGTGCTGCAGTGGTCGAACTACCCGGCGGCGCTGTCGGTGGCGCCCTTCGGCACCTACTTGCTCAACTCGCTCATGGTCACCAGCGGCATCCTGCTGGCGCAGCTCACCACCATCACGCTGGCGGCGTATGCGTTTGCGCGGCTGCGCTTTCCCGGGCGCGACCTGCTCTTCGGCCTCTTCCTGTTGCAGGTGATGTTTCCGATTTACGCCACCTTTCTCACCAACTTCATCACCGTGCGCGAGCTCGGCCTGCTCAACAGCCTGTGGGCGCTCATGGTCCCGTTCATTGCCAGCGGCTACGGCACCTTCATGCTGCGCCAGGCCTTCCGCCAGGTGCCCCAAGACCTGGCCGATGCGGCGCGCCTGGACGGCTGCGGCCACTGGGCCACGCTCTGGCATGTGTACCTGCCGCTGGTCAAGCCCACGCTGGTGGCCTTCGGCATGATCTCCGTGGTCACGCACTGGAACGACTACATGTGGCCCCTGCTGGTGACCAACAGCGAGTCGGTGCGCACCCTGCCCATTGGCCTGGGCCTGCTGGCCAAGGCCGACAGCGGCGCCGACTGGCCGCGCCTGATGGCCGCCACCATGGTGGTGATCGCGCCGCTCATGCTGCTCTTCCTCATCTTCCAGCGCCGCTTCGTCGACAGCTTCATGCATGCCGGTTTGAAGTAAGTCCCTTCCACCCGCCCTTACCATCCCCACCATGTCCGCCATCTCTCTCCAAGGCATCAGCAAACGCTACAAGGACCACGTCGCTGTGGAAAGCCTCGACCTCGAAGTGCAGGCGGGCGAATTCATGGTGCTGGTCGGCCCCTCGGGCTGCGGCAAGTCCACCACGCTGCGCATGATCGCGGGCCTCGAAGACATCAGCGAAGGCCGCCTGCTCATTGGCGGACGCGACGTGACCCACGCCGAGCCGCACGAGCGCGACATCGCCATGGTGTTCCAGTCGTACGCGCTGTACCCGCACATGACGGTCTACATGAACATGGCCTTCGGGCTGCTGCGCACCAGCGCGCTCTCGCGCAGCGAGGTGGACCAGCGCGTGCAGGAAGCCGCGCGGCGACTGCAGATCACCGAGCTGCTGCAACGCCGGCCCAACGAACTCTCGGGCGGCCAGCGCCAGCGCGTGGCCATTGGCCGCGCCCTGGTGCGCAAGCCCAAGGTGTTTCTGTTTGACGAACCGCTCTCCAACCTCGACGCCAAGCTGCGCACCCACATGCGCGGCGAACTCGAGCGCCTGCACGCCGAGCTGGGCATCACCATCGTGTACGTCACGCACGACCAGGTGGAAGCCATGACACTGGGCACCCGCATCGCCGTGATGGACCGCGGCCACCTGCGCCAGGTGGGTGCGCCCATGGAGGTGTACCGCCGGCCCGCCAACCGCTTTGTGGCTTCTTTCATCGGATCTCCCGAAATGAACTTTCTCCCCGTGCCCGAGACCCTCACCGCGGGTCGCGCCTGGCTCAACGCCCAGTACGGCGACGCCGCCATCCAGCCCGGCGCCGTGCTCGGCTTGCGCCCGGAAGAGCTCACGCTGGTGCCCAGTGCCGGCGCGGCCAGCGCGCCCCTGAGCTGGCCCGGTGTGGTGCAGCGCGTGGAGCGCCTGGGCGCCGAGGCCTACGCCCAGATTCGCGTGGGCGGTGCCGACGTGCTGGTGCGCACCGAAGCCGATGCCGCGCTGCAGGCCGAACAGGCCATCGTGCTCGCCCCCGAAATGGCCCGCCTGCGGGTGTTTGACGCACAGACCGGCGCCATGCTGGCCGCACGGAGCTGACCCGATGAGCATGACGCCCGTGCTGAGCGCGCGCCAGGAGCGCATCGTCGAGATCCTGCGCGCCACGCCCTCCATCACCACCGCCGACCTCGCGCTGCGCCTGGGCGTGTCGGGCGAGACCGTGCGGCGCGACCTGCAGGCGATGGCCGACGACGGCATCGTGCAGAAATTCCACGGCGGCGTGAGCCTGCACCGCGACGTGCAGGAATCGCCCTTCCAGCTGCGCCTGCGCAGCAACGTGGCCGCCAAGCGCCGGCTGGCACAGCAGGTGTGCGCCTTGCTGCCCGACGGCGCCAGCATCGTGCTCGACAACAGCAGCACCGCCTGCTTCGTGGCCGAAGCCCTGGCCGAACGCCACGGCCTCACCGTGGCCACGCCCTCACTCGAAGTGGCGCGCGCGCTGGCCCAGAGCGGCGACCGCCACACCGTCATGCTGCCCGGCGGCACCCTGCGCAGCAGCGACATGACCCTGGCCGGCGCCAACGCGCTGCGCTTTGCCACCCAGCTGCACCCGGACTACCTCATCGTCTCCGTGGCGTCGCTCAGCGCGCGCGGCGGCTGCCTGGACTTCGACCCCTTTGAAGTCGAGTTCAAGCAGGCCGTTTACCCGCATGCGGGCACCGTGATCGTGGTGGCCGATGCGAGCAAGTTCGAAGCCCCCGGGCTGATCACCAGCCTGCCGTGGTCGAGCGTGCAAGTGCTCGTGACCGACCGCGCCCTGCCCGACGAACTGGCGCGCGCGGCGCAAGGCGTGCGGGTGGTGCTGGCCGAGGACACGGTCGACACCTGAAGGCGCACAGGCGCCGAACTTTTCACACCACGTTCACTTTCCTTTCCCGCCTCCGCCAAAAATACTCAAAACAAAGTATTGCTTTGTGATGGGCACACGAAAGAATTCGCCACTTTCGTGTTCCAAAAAGATGCAGGCGAGGAAAGAAGATGGAAGGGAAGGCGGCCGCAAGGCCAGCCGTGGGCGCAGCTGCGCTTGCGGCATGCATGGGAGCGCTGGGCGCGCTCGCAACAGGCTCCGGTTTCGCGCAGACCCTGCCTGAAGCGGCGCAGCAAGCGGCGCGCGAAGGCACCGAGCAGCGCCGCGCGCAGGAGCGCGATGCGCGGCAGCGCGAGCAAGTGCTGCCGCCTCGCGAGGCGCGGCCCACCCCGCCCGACGAACCGCCCCCCACACCGCTGCCGCAAGGCGAATCGCCCTGCTTCACGGTTCGCCAGATCGAGTTGCGCGGCGACACCCAGGCCCGCTTTGGCTGGGTGCTCGACCACCTGGCCGGCCCCAGCGGACTTGACGGCCCCTTGCGGCGTTGCCTGGGCGCGGGCGCGGTGGGCGTGCTGGCGCAGCGCGCGCAGGGCGCCCTGATCGAGCGCGGCTTCGTCACCAGCCGCGTGCTCATCGAACCACAAGACCTGCGGCAAGGACACCTGGTGCTCACACTGCTGCCCGGCCGGGTGCGGCACATCCGGTTTGAGGGAGACACGCCTGCGCGTGCGGCGGTGCGCAACAGCGTGCCCATGGCCCAGGGCGACGTGCTGAACCTGCGCGACATCGAGCAGGCGCTCGACAACTTCAAGCGCGTGCCCACGGTGGAGGCAGACATCCAGATCGTGCCCGCCGACGAGCCCGGCTGGAGCGATGTGCAGATTCGCTGGTCGCAGGGCCGCGCGGTGCGCCTCAACCTGAGCGTGGACGACAGCGGCTCGCGCGCCACCGGGCTGTACCAGGGCAGCCTGACCGTGAGCGCCGACAACCCGCTGGGCCTGAGCGACCTGTTCTATGTGGGCCTGCAAGGCGACCTGGGCGGTGGCGACCCCGGGCGCCGCGACACCGACGGCACCTCGTGGCACTACTCGGTGCCGTGGGGGCGCGCGCTGTTGGCCATCGACGCGGGCCAGCACCGCTACCTGCAAACCGTGGCCGGCGCTTCGCAAAACTACGCCTACGGGGGCCGCAGCGCCTCGCAAGAAGCCACGCTGAGCGTGCTGGTGCACCGCAACGCCACCCGCAAGACCACGCTGCATGCCAAGGCGTTTGCCCGGCAGTCGAAAAACACCATCGACGACACCGAGATCGAGGTGCAGCGCCGCCGTGTGGGCGGCTGGCAACTGGGCATGGCGCACCGTGCCTTCATTGAAACCGGCACGCTCGACCTGAACCTGAGCTACCGCCGTGGCACCGGTGCGTTTGGCGCGCTGCCCGCCCCGGAAGAAGCCTTTGGTGAAGGCACCTCGCGCTTTGCGCTGGTGCAGGGCAGCGCCCAGTGGCAGTGGCCGTTTCACCTGGGCGCGCAACCCGTGCAATACAACGGCCAGTGGCGTGCACAGGTGCACCGCACACCGCTGTCGCCCCAAGAGCGCTTTGCCATGGGCGGGCGCTACACGGTGCGCGGCTTCGACGGCGAATCCACCTTGAGCGCAGAGAGCGGCTGGGTCTGGCGCAACGAACTCGCCACCCCGCTGGCCCGCAGCGGTGCTTCGCTGTTCGCCGGCATCGACCACGGCCAGGTGCGCGGGCCCAGCGCGCGCTGGCTCGCCGGCACGCGGCTGACCGGCGCTGTGCTGGGCGTGCGCGGCAGCCTGAGCCACTTGCAATACGAGCTCTTCACCGGCTGGCCGCTGCACAAACCCGACGGCCTGCGCACCGCGCCCATGACAGCGGGCTTCTGGTTCTCCACCAGCCTCTGACCGCTTTTCTCGTCCCCCACAACAACACCACGCTCAGGGAAATTTTCAACATGAACCGCCACCGACACCGGCTCGTCTTCAACGCCCTGCGGGGCCAACCCATGGCGGTCAGCGAAATCGCTTCGGCCGCCCCGGGGGCTTCGTCCACCCGAAGCGCGCGCAACGGGCCACGCCGCTTGGCCAGCCCGCGCTGGCGTACGCTGAGCGCAGCGGTGCTGCTGGCGTGGTGCACCGCACCGCTGTTGCCCGCCCACGCGCAGATTGCGGCCGACCCTGGCGCGCCGGGCAGCCAGCGCCCCACCGTGCTGGCCGCCCCCAACGGCGTGCCGGTGGTCAACATCCAGACCCCCAGCGCCGCCGGCGTGTCGCGCAACACCTACCGCCAGTTCGACGTGCAGGGCCAGGGCGCCAGACGGATGACGAGCGCCAAACGATCCAGGTGCAGATGAGCAATCTTCAAATGGAGGAGCGTGTGCTCAATATCTTGATCGGGACGGTGAGTGGCACGGCAGGCGCAGCACTGAGCCAGGAGGCGTTATCAGCTGCAGCTGATCAGATGCGCCAGCTCATGATTGAGGATTCACGCAAGTTCGCCGGCGTGGTTGATGAGAACGGCACTGTGTTGAGCAACATCTCTGGCAGCAGCTCGGGAATAGGCGACGATGGAGTCAAGCTGGGAGGAACTCGGGTGGATCTGGATACTTTGTGTGGCAGTACGAATGAGCGATGCCGAAGAAGCGCTAACGGCAATCTTGCGTTGAATGAACAAGGGCAAGTGGTATTCACTGCAGGATCAATTGAAAGGTTTATTGAGACTCCTGAAGGCAAGAGCATGGTCGGACCAACTGGAGGAATCCAAGGCATGAAAGGCACTTTGTTTGGAATGCCGTATGAGGCAGGCAGCTGGCAGGACAAACTCATTGAAGCTTTCGCCGGACCACACGACTACATCGGTGGCAGCCTCAGTGGGCTGTATGACGACCAAGGCAATGCGAATAGGGCGCGAAGTACCCCCGAAGCATTTCTTCATGACAGATGGAGTGAGGTTGCCATTCCGGTAGCAGCTCCATTTGCGGCAGCCAAATCTCTGCCTCCAGAAGTGTGGAGAGCAATTTCAGTTCTTGTAGGAGGTGTCAAGTGACGAATCTGTTGTCAAAGCTGGTTGTGTCTTGCGGCTTGTTGATTGCCCTGTCAGGTTGTCTGTACGGACAGTGCATGAACGGGGCGTGTGCGCTTGAACGTGTGGAATACATAAAGTCCATCAAAGCCTACGGCGAACACTGGGTCAAAGATGGCGTGACAGTCGAGCGCTGGAAGAGTGACTGGACAAGTTGCGGGGGGTTACCAGATGGCAGTTTCCTCGACGATGCTCCCCCTAGAGCCTCAAATGACGTGATATTCGCAGCGCTTCGAAAAAAGCGGAACGCTTTGGCTACCTGTATGGCGCAGCGAGGCTATACCTTCCAACCGGGCGATGCTTTTCGAGAACCCTGATCGACATAGGCAGCGCAAATCAGATCCAAGTGCTCATGACGGACGCTTCACGCGAGTTTTCTGGTGGGGTAGGGCAGAAGCTGCGGCGCGACTTCTGAGCGAGTTGAGCGGTGGTAAGCAAGACAGTGTTGGTCTTCAGAACCATGTGGCAGATCCTGTAGGCCGGCTGCTCGGTGGTAATCCTGATACCGGAGGAACGCTGCCTGAAAGCTCTTCAATTATTGGCGAGGTGATTAGAGCCGGAACAGGTCAAGAAAATACCACGCATAACTGCTATGGCAGCTCACGCGAAAGTGCATGCCAGGAAATGTGGCGGGATACACGAGGTTTTCCCGCATACAAAACAGTGACACCTCAAATCAACCCTTGAGTAATTTAGTTGCAAATGAAAATTTTGAGCAAATTTTGGCGGTTTCTTTTTGTCTCGATCTTCTTGAGCGCTATTTGCGGATGCTCAATTAGGAATGACTTTCAACCGCTTCCACCGATGTTTGAGAATTGGAAAAAAAGTGGAGCGAACTCGGATGATGTTAAGAGTGCATTATTAACATGCGGCTATGACAACCCTTACAACGGATTTGATACTCAGAAGAAGGTAACTATAAATGTTTTGGCTAAAACCAGTTTATGCATGCGAAGGGCGGGATTTACCTACATTCGTGGCAGTGGTCGGTTGATCTGTGATCAAAGCGAATGGAAAGCGCTGCCGGAATGTCAATAGAGTCAACTCTAGTGAGAACTGAGGAAATGGAGTCAATGGGCTCAACCTTGTCACCTTTGAGCACGCAGATCGCAACCCCGAACAACCCGGACGCGCCATACCCCAACCGTGATCGCCTGGCGGGCCAAGCCCTGGCTAACGACGGGCTCTACACCGTGCGCGTTGACTTGGGCAAGCACTGGCATGCGCGCGAGAGTGGCCTGGCGACACCTTCAGTCCCAACGTGCCTCTCAGGAAGTAGCAAGAAAATGAGTCCGAGTCCTTTGGTGATGCTGATCACGCTCTGTGTCTTGAGTGGGTGCGGCATTGAAGAAGCGATCAGAAAAAACGACGATCGCTACGCAACACCCGGCGCCATGGATTCGCCAATAACGAACGTCTACAACACGTACCAATTCGATTTACTTGATCGATATCGAATCCGTCATGAGTGGCTCCAGTCTGGTTGTGCGTACAGAGGAGTGCGCCAGCCATCAACTCAGCCGGGAAGGCTCAGTCGGGTCTTCGTTGGTCGCGATATCGTGGAGAAAGAGGGCAAGACTTGGTTGAAGTTTTCGGACGGCCTTTTCGACTTCGACCCCTGGGTGCGCAGCGTCAAATACGTGTCGAGAGAAAAGGGCAAAGAGGGTGAGGTTCTGGAGGTTGGGTTCAAACCACTGTGCTTTGAATCTTGGTGGACGAGCAGCCACTACCTGCGACTGCGAATCCAGAAACGCAGCCTTGCAGAATTTGAGCGTGTGTTCAGCGAGCGCTACCCAGAAGGCAAGTGGCACAGCGAGTCGCTCAACAGTCTGCAGTGGCGCGTTCAACAAGTTCCAGTTGCCGAGCTTCGCACGCGGCCCCTCAATGGCTTGGGTGGTCCATACCAAACCTGGCTGACCGCACTCGGCAACTCCGGCTACTCCATCTCCATCGAAATGGGCGCCAACCAAGAGTCACTGGGCCATCCACGGGCCCACGCCGAGATCGAAGCGGTGTTCAAGCACTTGGTGGGCTCGCTCAAGGTCGAACGATTGACACCCTGACGTGAGGATGTTGACTGGGGCTCCGCAGCATTACCCCCACCAGAGTCACAGATAAATCGCAAGAAACCGATTTAATGCCGGCCCAGGTGTGGAATACAGTTCAACCTTGCAGAACGCCCGCGCGCGGGCGCCACGGTATTCCCCACTCTCTCTTGCCCTGACGGAGCACCCCATGACAGCACGCACCCAGATCCACGGCCTTCAGGTCGCCACCGAACTGTTCGACTTCATCAACCAGAAGGTGCTGCCCGGCACCGGCGTGAGCGAAGCGGAATTCTGGAAGGGCTTTGACGGCATCGTGAGCGACCTCGCGCCCAAAAACGCCGCCTTGCTGGCCGAGCGCGACCGCCTGCAGACCGAGCTGGACACCTGGCACGCGGCCAACCCCGGCCCGATCCGCGACATGGCGGGCTACCGCAAATTTCTGGAGACCATTGGCTACCTGGTGCCCCAGCCCAAGAGCGTGAAGGCCACCACCAAGAACGTGGACGACGAGCTGGCCACGCAGGCTGGCCCGCAGCTGGTGGTGCCGATCCTCAACGCCCGCTACGCGCTCAACGCCGCCAACGCGCGCTGGGGCTCGCTGTACGACGCGCTGTACGGCACCGACGTGATTTCGGAAGACAAGGGCTGCGAGAAGGTGGGCAAGAAGGGTGGCTACAACCCCAAGCGCGGCGCCAAGGTCATTGAATACGCGCGCCACGTGCTCGACCGCACCGCCCCGCTGAAGAAGGGCTCGCATGTGGGCTCCACCAGCTACAAGATCAACAAGGACGGCGAGCTCGTGGTGGGCCTGGCCGAAGGCGGCACGAGCAAGCTGGCCGACAAGTCGCAACTGGTGGGCTACCAGGGCGAGCCCAAGGCGCCCAGC
Source organism: Synechococcus sp. UW140 (assembly GCA_943371335.1). Classification (GTDB taxonomy): domain Bacteria; phylum Pseudomonadota; class Gammaproteobacteria; order Burkholderiales; family Burkholderiaceae_C; genus Hydrogenophaga. The sequence goes on from CALRUK020000007.1 coordinate 23,184, forward strand.
GCCGTGCTGCTCAAGCACAACGGCCTGCACCTGGACATCCAGATCGACCGCAACACCCCCATTGGCAAGACCGACGCGGCCGGCGTGAGCGACCTCGTGGTGGAAGCCGCGCTCTCCACCATTCTGGATCTTGAAGATTCGATTGCCGCCGTGGACGCACAAGACAAGGTGCTGGCCTACAGCAACTGGCTGGGCATCTTGCAGGGCACGCTGACCGAGTCGGTCACCAAGGGCGACAAGACCTTCACGCGCGGCCTCAACGCCGACCGCGAATACACCGCGCCCAACGGCAAGAAGAACGCGGTGCGCCTGCACGGCCGCTCGCTCATGTTCCTGCGCAACGTGGGCCACCTCATGACCAACCCCGCCATCCTCTGGGGCACAGAAGGCAAGGAAATTCCCGAAGGCATCATGGACGCGATGGTCACCACCGCCATCGCCCTGCACGACCTCAAGCGCACCAAGAAAGACGCGATCCGCAACTCGCGCAAGGGCTCGGTCTACATCGTCAAGCCCAAGATGCACGGCCCGCGCGAAGTGGCGTTTGCCGCCGAGCTGTTCAGCCGCGTGGAGAAGGTGCTGGGCCTGAAGGACAGCACGGTCAAGCTGGGCATCATGGACGAAGAGCGCCGCACCTCCGTCAACCTCAAGGCCTGCATTGCCGCTGCCGCCAGCCGCGTGGCCTTCATCAACACCGGCTTCCTGGACCGCACCGGCGACGAAATGCACACCGCCATGCTCGCCGGCCCCATGGTGCGCAAGGGCGACATGAAGGCCAGCGCCTGGATCCAGAGCTACGAGAAGAACAACGTGATCGTGGGCCTGTCTTGCGGCCTGCGCGGCAAGGCACAGATCGGCAAGGGCATGTGGGCCATGCCCGACCTCATGGCCGAGATGCTCAAGCAGAAGATCGGCCACCCCAAGGCCGGCGCCAACACCGCCTGGGTGCCCAGCCCCACCGGCGCCACGCTGCACGCGCTGCACTACCACCAGGTGCTGGTGTCTGACGTGCAGAAGGAGCTGGAGAAGATCGACGCCACCGCCGAGCGCGACAACCTGCTCACCGGCCTGCTCACCATTCCCGTGAGCAGCAACCCGAACTGGAGCGCGGCCGAGAAGCAGCAGGAGCTGGACAACAACGTGCAGGGCATCCTGGGCTACGTGGTGCGCTGGGTCGACCAGGGCGTGGGCTGCTCCAAGGTGCCCGACATCCACAACGTGGGCCTGATGGAAGACCGCGCCACGCTGCGCATTTCCAGCCAGCACATTGCCAACTGGCTGCACCACGGCGTGGTGACCGAAAAGGAAGTGCGCGCCACGTTTGAACGCATGGCCGCCGTGGTGGACGGCCAGAACGCGGGCGACAAGCTCTACCAGAAGATGGCCGGCAACTTCAAGACCAGCAAGGCCTATCTGGCCGCACTGGACCTCGTGTTCAAGGGCAAGGAACAGCCCAGCGGCTACACCGAGCCGCTGCTGCACGCCTGGCGCCTGAAGGTGAAGGCGGCTTGACCGGTTCTGCCTCGGTAAACGGCGCCCTTGGGCGCCGTTTTTCATTTTGGCAAGGGCTGTCCATTTTGCTGAAAAATTAGGCAGTCAGATAATGAACAACCCAAAAACTCTTTGTTTTACAACGAGCTCTCCGGATTCCGGGCTTCATTATCCAAACCAAAAAATAATGAAAAGGCGCTGACGCTGCTTCACCCGAGCCGAAGGACTGACCGCTCAGCGCGGGGCCATTCGCCACACCACACAGCCGGCAGGTCATGTGAACTGACATGCGCCACCCCGGTCTGGCGGTCGCATCACGCGACCCATTCGTTGCGCTGACTGACCAGCGCTTCGGTCTGCACCGACGGCTCCACGCCTCAATCCATATTAGACTGGTCAAAAACACAGTTCGCGATAATGAACTTCAAATTAAACCATTGATTTGAAAGGATTTTTTCGCTCTTCACGTTTCATTATCCAAGCCCAAAGATAATGAACCGGCCAGGTCGGCCAGCTCCGGTTTGGTGTAGCTCGCCTGCTGGCGGGACGGTGCCGGCAGTGCCACCAGCACCCCCTGCCCCACCCACTGCTTGAGCTGTTTGGAAGCGGCCAGCGTGTCCAGCCCGGAAATCTCGCGCAAGCGGCTGTTGGTGATCGGGCCGTTGCGGTCGATCCAGTCGCTCACCTGCACCCACAGCGGTGGCCGCTCCCCGTTCAACAAGGTCACCACCAGCGTGGGCACCGCCGTCTCCAACTGCTCGCGGTACAGCGGCTCGTACAGTTTGGCCTGCGCCATCTGCGCGAACATCATCGGCACGCCCTCGCCCGCATCCACGTTGGGCGGGTTGGGAAACTCGCGCAAGTGCCGCGCCAGCAAGCTGTTGCGTGGCACTGAGCCGGTCTTCTCAATGGTCGCCGGGGTGAGGTTGCCGGGCAGACGCCCTGGGCTCTCCACCTCCACCCGGTCGTCAAAGATGCGCACCTGAATGTCGCGGTTGAGCCGGTAGTCGCGGTGCACCACCGCGTTGGTAATGGCCTCCTTGATCACCCGTTCCGGGAAGCGATAGCGCGTCTTGAAGCCCGAGCCCTCCATCGTCAGCCCTACCGCCAGCCGCTCCAGCACATAAGCCTGCGCCTGGGCAATCTGTTCCACCGCCGGGCCAGAGATGGTCTTGGGCGGCAACAGCAGGTTGGGCACCTCACCGCGCTGCACGGCCTTGCCCTTGTAGTGAAAGACGCGAATGTCCGCCCGCATGCCCTGCCCGGCCAGCAAAGCTCCCGGCTCATCGGCAAACAGCAGCACGGCGGCCAGCAAAGGCTGCAAGCCATTCTCCCCAGGCACCGCCAATCCCAGGCGAGGCAGGCGTACCACCACATCCAGGTCGGCCAGGCCCCGTGTGAGGCAGTAGCTGCGCCAAGCGTCCGTGTTCAACAAGTCCAATGCCACCGGCATGGGTAGCGTCTCGGCGCTCTTCACGCCGCGCTGGTAGGTCAGGTCGGCAATCTCGGCAGCGCTCAGTTCGCGGTTGCTGGCGTCCATGCGCGTCCAGGTGCCGTTGCCCACCACGCTGTGCACTTGGTCGCTTTTTTCCACCCGCAGCACCACCACATGGCCGGCTTGACCATCCCGCAAGATGCAAGGCAGGCGCAGCCAGTGCACCCGGGTGAGGGCTGGCGTAAAGCGCTGCAGCAACAAACGCCTCAAGTCGTCGAACGCTTCGGGGTTTTCCTCCACACCCCACAACCGGCTTTGCGGCTTGTCCCCGGCTTTGAGGTCTTTGGCGTCGCCCACCCCCAGGGCGAGCAATCCGCCCTCGGAGTTGGCAAACGCGCACACCGTCTCAATGATCTTCTTGTGCTTGTCGCTGATGCGCTTGAAGTCGAGCGTGCGACTTTCGGGCGCGGCCAGCAAAGCAGCAATGCGGTCCGCAGCCTGAGCAGAGTTGATGTCCATCATGGTGGCTGCTATTTGAACAGCGACTCGTGCCCTGTTTCGCCATTTCGATTCGCAAGTGGCAAGACAATCGACCCATGGAAATCCACTACCTCCTCTTCGACCCCAGCGACGACGGCGAGGGCACCGGCTCTTGGGAAGCCATGGCCAGCGTGCGCGCCGCGCAGCTGCCCGAGGTGATGCAGGAGGTGCGGGCCGTGCTGGCCTGGGCCGAGGCGCACAGCCCTGGGCCGCGGGGTCCGCTGGATGAGGGTGGCCTGTGGGACGCCGACGAGCAGGTGCACGCCGATGGCGACTGGACCACGGTGACGCTCACCCTCACCGGGCCCTGGGCCTGGGGCGAGGCGCTGGTGGCGCACTTCGCGCCGGCCGACTGAGCGGCGCTGCCAGATTCAGCGGGCCTTGGCCGGTGCGAGCACAGGTGCCAGCTGCGCCTGCGTCATGAGCTCGTCAAACCACACGCGGTAGCCGGCATCGCTGGGGTGCAGGCCGTCGGCGGCGTTGAGCTCGGGCTGCTGGGCGAACGGGTCTTTCGCCTTGTCCTTGAACAGGTTGATGTACGCGGCCTGGTGGCGCGTGGCGGCTTCGCGCACGAAGCCGTGCAGCGAACGTGCGCGCGAGGTCATCAGCCACGACGCGGGCGGGAAGAAGAAGGGCGCGTTGCCCACATTGCCAGCCGGCATCAGCAGCACGCGCTGGCCGCGCGCGCGGGCGAGCGTGGCCACGCGCTCGACGTCGGCGCGCACGTCGTCGAGCTTGCGCAGGCGGATCACGTCGTTGCCGCCGGCTTGCACCAGCACGAGGTCGTAGCGCGCGGTGGCGGCTTCAAGCTGCTCGATCACGCCGGCAAAGGTGGCGCCGTCGCGGGCGCGGTTGTCGATCTGCAGGCGCGGGTAGGCCTGCGCCAGCAGGCCGGCCAGGCTGGCTTGCGGGCTGCTCGCGCCGGTGCCCACGCCGGTGCTGTCGCCCACGATGAGCAGGCGCAAGGTGGCGTCGGGCGGGGTGTGCTGCAGGGGTTCGCTGCGCCGGGCGAGTTCGCCGGCCTTGCCGATGCGCCACACCGTGCAGCCCGAGGTGGCGAGCACCGTCAAGACCAGCACGATGACGAGAGCGGGCCACATGGGCCAGGAGGTGGATGGGCTCATAAAGCCCAGTCTATGCCCATGTGGTGCTGGCTCGCCAGTTGCTTGGGGATCAACCCCATGAGCCGCAACCCACCCCCCACCCTCGCCGCCACCGCCGACCTGGCCCTGAGCAAGCTCGACAAGGCCCTGCTCAACATCCTGGTGAAAGACGGACGCGCCTCGTTTGCCGACATGGCGCGCCAGCTGGGTATTTCGCGAGCGCACGCGCGGGCCCGGGTGCAGGCGCTGCAAGACAGTGGCGTGATCGAGCTGTTTGCCGCGGTGATCAACCCCGAGAAGCTGGGGCAGGTGAACTCGACCTTTCTGGACATCGTGGTCACGCCAGCGGCCATCGAGCGCATCGCGCAGGAGCTGGCCGACTGCCCGGAGGTGGTGAGCCTCTACATCATGAGCGACCTGAAGAGCCTGCACGTGCACGCGCTCACCGAAAGCCCGGAAACGTTTGAGGCCTTCGTGCGCCGCCACATCTTCAACCGGCCCGAGATCCTGTCGGTGGACTGCAAGACGCTGCTCACCCGGGTGAAGAACCGGCGCGGCGGCGCGCGTTTGTAAGGCGGCCCGCGCGAGCCACCCGCATTGGTGCGCACGCACCGGCGGCGTGCACGGTGGCGTTTGTGCGCCGCCGGGCGCTCCCGGCGCTCGCCGGGCTTCCATGCGCGCGGCGTTCGGTCCATTCACTTGACAAACGACACGCGCCACGCGATTCACTGAACATTCGGCACCGACCGGCCCCTCCACACTGCAGGAGGCAACGCACCAAATCGGATGCATGCCAACGATTGGCAGAACATTTCTTTTGAAATCAAGGGTTTTTTGGGTTGTTTCGCATGGCACGGCGCTTGCGAAAGGGGTGACATGCCGCTTTACAAACGGCAGCTCTTTTTTGTTCAACCCCCACCCGGAGTGCCGCCATGTCCTTGATCCGCCGCCAGTTCCTCACCCGCGCCGCCGTTGCTGGCAGCGTGCTCGGTGCCCCCGTCGTTGCCAACGCCCAGTCGGCCAAATTCAACTGGAAGATGACCAGCGCCTACGGCAAGGGCTCGCCCTTCTACATGGACGGCCCGGGCAGCGCCACCGACCTGGCCAAGCGCATCCGCGAGATGTCGGACGGCCGCCTGAACATCCAGGTGTTCGGCGCCGGCGAACTCATTCCCGCGTTCGAAGGCTTTGACGCGGTGCGCGCCGGCACGGTGGAGATGAACCACGCCAACGCCTACTTCTGGACCGGCAAGACCGCCGCCGCGCAGTACTTCACCGCGGTGCCCTTCGGCATGAACTTCCAGGGCATGAACGGCTGGCTGTACGACGGCGGCGGCATCGACCTCTGGAACGAGGTATACGCGCCCTTCGGCATGGTGGCCATGCCCTGCGGCAACACCGGCGTGCAGATGACCGGCTGGTTCAAGAAAGAGATCAAGACCGTGGCCGACCTCAAGGGCCTGAAGATGCGCATTCCGGGCCTGGCGGGCAAGGTGTACGCCAACCTGGGCGTGGACGTGAAGGTGCTGCCCGGTGGCGAGATCTTCCCGGCGCTGGAGCGCGGCGTGATCGACGCGGCCGAGTTCGTCGGCCCCTTCCAGGACCGCCGCCTGGGCCTGCACAAGGCCGCGAAGTTCTACTACACGACCGGCTGGCACGAGTCGTCCACCGTGTCCGAACTGCTGATCAACAAGGCCGCCTGGGACAAGCTGCCCAAAGACCTGCAGGCCATCGTGAGCAACGCCTCGGCCGCCTGCAACGTGATCAGCGAAGGCTGGTGCCAGAAGGCCAACTCCGACGCGATGGAAGACCTGATCAAGAACCAGGGCGTGATCGCCAAGCCGTTGCCCGATGACGTGATCAAGGCCCTCAAGGCCGAGACCAACAAGGTGCTGGCCGACGGCCTCAAGGACCCGCTGACCAAGAAGGTGCACGACTCGTACATGGCGTTCAAGGCCAAGTACGACCGCTGGAGCGAGATCAGCGAAGAGGCGTACCACCTCAAGGTTCGCGGTTAAGCCAGGGGAGTCGGCATCATGCTCAAGGTTTTGCGGCCGCTGGCCGCACGCATCGAGGGGTTCATCGACCGCATCGGCTCGCTCACGGCGTGGATCGCGCTGGTCATGATCGGTCTGGTCGCCACCAACGTGATCCTGCGCTACACGATGAGCTTCGGCTCGGTGTGGGCGCAGGAGCTCGAATGGCACCTGCTCGCCGCCCTCATCCTGCTGGGCATGAGCCACGCACTGCAGCGCGGCGAAAACGTGCGCGTGGACCTGTTCTACGCGCGCTATTCACCGCGCGGCAAACGCGTGGTGGACGTGGTCTCCGCGCTGCTGCTCATCGCCGTGAGCCTGGCCTTCATCTGGCTGTCGCTCGGGTACGTGGAGCAGTCGCGCTCCATCAACGAAGCCTCGGCCGACCCCGGCGGCATTCCGCTGCGCTGGCTGGTGAAGGCCCTCATTCCGCTGGGCTATGGCCTGCTGGTGCTGCAGCAGCTCGCGCACCTGGTGCGCCTGCTCGACGCACCGCTGGCCACCACCGAGGAGGCCTCTCATGTTTGAAATGTCCACCTACGCGGTCTTCATGCTGGTCGGCTTCTTTGTGATGCTGATGATCGGCATTCCGGTGGCCATCAGCCTGGCCGTGACCGGCTTCGTGTTTGGCTGGCTGGGCTTTGGCGAGACGCTGTTCAACCTGCTGCCCGCGCGCTTCTACGGCATCGTGAGCGGCTACCAGTGGATGGCCATTCCGCTCTTTGTGTTCATGGGCGTGATGCTGGAGAAATCGCGGCTGGCCGACGACCTGCTGGACGTGATGGGCCATATTGCTGGCGGCCTTAAAGGCGGCATGGCGATTGGCATCGTGCTCTTTGGTGTGCTCATGGGCGCCACCACCGGCATCGTGGGCGCCACCATCATCACGCTGGGCCTGCTGACGCTGCCCACCCTGATCCGGCGGGGCTACGACAAGAGCGTGGCCTGTGGCGTGATCTGCGCTTCGGGCACGCTGGGCCAGATCATTCCGCCCAGCCTCATCCTGATCCTGCTCTCGGACATCATGCAGCTGTCGGTGGGCACGCTGTTCGCTGCCGCCGTCGGCCCGGGCATGTTGCTGGCCGCGGTGTACATCGTCTACCTCGTCATCATGGGCTGGCTCAAGCCCGAGACCATGCCGCCCATTCCGGTGGCCGAGCGCGACGCGGTCTCGCGGCGTCAGCTCTGGGTGCGCTTCTTCAAGGTGCTGGTGCCGCCGGTGATGCTGGTGGTGGCGGTGCTGGGCTCCATCGTGGGCGGCATTGCGGCGCCCACCGAAGCCGCCAGCATGGGCGCGGTGGGTGCGGTGATCATCACCGCCATGTCGGGCCGCTTCACCTGGAAGACGCTCAAGGAGACCGCGCTGGACACCAGCAAGATCACCGCCATCATGATGTTCATCCTCATGACCGCGCAGGTGTTCGCGCTCTCGTTCCGCGGGCTGCATGGCGAAGACCTGATTGCGGGCATGTTCGAGGCGCTGCCCGGCGGCGTGAACACCGCCATCTGGTTCATGATGCTCATCATCTTTGTGCTCGGCTTCTTCGTCGAGTGGATCGAGATCAGCTACATCGCGGTGCCGCTGTTCCTGCCGATCCTCATCAACATGGGTGTGGACCCGGTGTGGCTGGCGATGCTGATCACGGTCAACCTGCAGTCGAGCTTCCTCACGCCGCCGTTTGGCTGGGCGCTGTTCTACCTGAAGGGCGTGGCACCGCCCGAGGTGAACATCAAGGACATCTACAAAGGCGTGGTGCCCTTCATCGGGCTGCAATTGCTGGCGCTGCTGCTGGTGTTCCTGTTCCCGCAGATCGCGCTGTGGCTGCCCAAGGCCATTGGCTGGTAAGTCGCCATGGAGCTCTTCAACCAACACAGCGGCCTCTGGCTGCTGGGCCTGGCTACGGCCCTGCTCGCCACCGGTCTGGTGGCGGGCGTGCTCGCCGGCCTGCTCGGTGTGGGCGGGGGCATCGTCATCGTGCCGGTGCTCTACCACCTCTTCACGCTGCTGGGCATCGACGAGTCGGTGCGCATGCACGCGGCGGTGGGCACCTCGCTGGCCACCATCATCCCCACCTCTATCCTGTCCAGCCGCGCGCACCGCAAGCGCGGCAGCCTGGACATGGCGCTCATCAAGCGGCTGATGCCGTCGGTGATCGTGGGCGTGATCGTCGGCTCGGTGGCCAGCCGCTTTCTCAGCGGCGCCTCGCTCACGGCCGTGTTTGCCTGCATGGCGCTGCTGGTGGCGCTGAACATGGCTTTCAAGCGCGACGGCTTTGCGCTGCGCGATGGCCTGCCGGGCCCGGTGGGCACCGCGCTGTTGGGCAGCGGCATCGGCGGGGTGTCCACGCTCATGGGCATTGGCGGCGGCACCCTGAGCGTGCCCATCCTCAATGCCCTGCGCGTGCCCATGCACACCGCCGTGGGCACCGGCGCCATGCTGGGCATGGTGATCAGCGTGCCGGGCGCGTTGGCCTTCGTGCTCAACGGGCTGGACGTGCCGCTTCGCCCACCCCTGAGCCTGGGCTATGTGAACCTGCTGGGCATGGCGCTGATCGTGCCCGCGACAATGGCGACCACCGGCTGGGGTGCGACACTGGCGCACCGCATCGATGCAAAGCGCCTGCGCCAGGTGTTTGCGGCCTTCCTGGCCCTCACTGCGGCGCGCATGTTTTACGGACTGCTTTGAGCCACGCCCCTGCGCTGTCTCATGCGGCGCATGGCCCGGTACAAGCCACAATCTCTGCCAAGCAACGAAAGAGCCTCCCCGATGATTCACACCCTCAAGGCCCTGGGCGGCATGCAGGTCGCCCCCCACCACCTCGCGGCGCAGGCCGGGCGCGACGTGCTGCGCGATGGCGGCAACGCGGTGGAGGCCATGGTGGCCGCGGCCGCGGCCATCGCGGTGGTCTACCCGCACATGAACGCGATCGGTGGAGACGGCTTCTGGCTGATCCACGAACCCGGCAAGCCGGTGGTGGCCATCGACGCCTGCGGACCGGCCGCCGCCCTGGCCTCGCGCGACTTTTACGCAGGCCTCAGCGCGATTCCCTCGCGCGGCCCGACCGCAGCACTCACCGTGGCCGGCACCATTGGCGGCTGGGCCAAGGCGCTGGAGGTGGCCGCCCCCTGGGGCACGGCGCTGCCGCTCTCGCGCTTGCTGGCCGACGGCATTCGCCACGCGCAAAACGGCGTTGCGGTGACCACCAGCCAGTCCGCGCTCACCCGGCAAAAGCTTGAAGGCCTGAAAGACGCGCCAGGCTTCGCGCACACCTTCCTCGTCAATGGCCAGCCGCCCGAGCCCGGCCACGTGCTGAAGCAGCCCGCGCTGGCCCGCACGCTGACGGCGCTGGCCGAGCGCGGCCTGGACGACTTCTACCGGGGCGAGCTCGGCGCGCGCATCGGCGCCGCGCTGGAGCGCTCGGGCAGCCCGCTGCGCGCCAGCGACCTGGCCGCCTACCGCGCGCAACTCGTCGAGCCCTTGGCTGTGCGCCTGGACGACAGCACCGTGTACAACCTGCCACCGCCCACCCAAGGCCTGGCCGCGCTCATGATCCTGGGCCTGTTCGAGCGCCTGGGCGTGAGCGAAGGCGAAGGCTTTGCGCACATTCACGGCCTGGTGGAATCGACCAAGCGCGCCTTTCGGGTGCGCGAGCGCGTGGTCACCGACCCCGGGCGCGTGCCGGCCGATCCGCGCGGCTTCCTGCAGCCCGGCAGCCTGTCCACCCTGGCCGCCACCATCGACCGCCAGCGCGCCCTGCCCTGGCCCGACCCCGCTGCGCCCGGCGACACCATCTGGATGGGCGCGATCGACGCGCAAGGCCGCGCGGTCAGCTTCATTCAGAGCGTGTACTGGGAATTCGGCTCGGGCACCGTGCTCGAAGACACCGGCATCTGCTGGCAGAACCGGGGCACCAGCTTCTCGCTCGACCCCAAAGCCCTCAACACCCTGGAGCCAGGCCGCAAGCCGTTTCACACGCTCAACCCATCGCTGGCGGTGTTCGACGACGGCCGCGTGATGCCCTACGGCACCATGGGCGGCGAAGGCCAGCCGCAAACGCAGGCCGCCGTGTTCACCCGCTACGCACGCTTCGGGCAACCCCTGCAGCAGGCGGTGAGCGCGCCGCGCTGGCTGCTCGGCCGCACCTGGGGTGACGAGAGCACCACCCTGAAACTGGAGAGCCGCTTTGACCCCGCCCTGGTGGACGCGCTGCGCGCGGCGGGCCATGCGGTGGAAGTGCTGCCCGAAGCCTTCAGCGACACCATGGGCCACGCCGGTGCACTGGTGCGCCACCCCAACGGCGTGATCGAAGGCGCGGCCGATCCGCGCAGCGACGGCAGCGTGGCCGCCCTGTGAGCCCCCCGATGCCCACAGGCGCCGGCGAGCGCCTGATGTTCATCGACCTGCTCAAGGCAGTGGGCTCGCAGCTGATCGTGCTGCACCACCTGGCGTTCTACGGCCCCATGTCGGACTGGACGCACCGCCTCGCCCCCGAGCTGGTCACCTGGTTCAGCCAGGACGCGCGCATGGCCGTGCAGGTGTTCCTGGTGGTGGCGGGCTTCCTGGCCGCGCGCAGCCTCGCGCCGGGCGGCGTGCCGCGCACGGCGCCGTTCCTGCCGCAGCTGGGCCAGCGCTACATGCGCACCGCGTTGCCCTACATCGCCTCGCTGCTGGTGGCCATGCTGTGCACCGAACTCGCCCGGCGCTGGATGGTGCACGACTCCATTTCCGCGCCCCCCGGCCTGTGGCAGTTCATTTCGCACGCCTTGCTGCTGCACACCTTGCTGGACGTGGACTCGCTCTCGGCCGGCGTCTGGTACGTGGCGATCGACTTCCAGCTCTATGCGGTGCTCCTGGGCCTGCTGTGGCTGGCGCGGCGCCAGCCTGCGGCCATGGCCTGGGTGCACGCGCTGGTGGCGATGGTGGTGGCGGCTTCGCTGCTGCATTTCAACCGCGACAGCGAATGGGACAGCTGGGCGCTGTACTTCTTCGGCGCCTACGGCCTGGGCGCGCTCACCTACTGGGCCACCCACAGCGACGACGCGTGGCGCCAGGGGCGCTGGCTGCTGGGCGCGCTGGTGGTCCTGACGCTGGCCGCCCTGGCCATCGACTTCCGCGAGCGCATTGCGCTGGCGCTCTCGGTGTGCCTGGCGCTGGCCTGCGCGCAGCGCCAAGGCTGGCTGTTCAGCTGGCCGCGCAGCCGCGTGGTGGCGTACCTGAGCCGCATCTCGTATGCGGTGTTCCTGCTCAACTTCCCCATCGCCCTGGTGGTCAACGCCTGGTTCACGCGCTTTGGCGCCGCCACCACCGAAGCACAGACCGCCGGCGTGCTGTTGGCGTGGCTGGCCTGCAATGTGGCCGGCGCGCTGTTCCACCACGCGGTGGAGCAACCGCTGGGCCAGCTCGGGCGCCGGCGCCCGAAGGGCGTGGCGCTCAGCGCCCGCTGAAACGCGCAGCGCGCTTTTCCTGGAACGACAGCACGCCCTCGCGGGCGTCGTCGCTGCGGGCCAGGCGCTGCTGCGTGGCCTCGAATTCATCGGCCGCGGCCATCGGCCCTTCTTCCACCGCCTTGAGCGCATTCAGGCGGGTGGCCACCACCGCCAGCGGCGCCTGCTGGGCAATGGCCTGGGCGATGCGCAAGGCCTCGTCCAGCTCGCTGCCGGCCGGCACCACGCGCTGCACGAAATGCAGCCGCAGCGCCTCAGCGCTGTCAAACACATCGGCCGCGAGCAGGTGCAGCAGTGCGTTGCCCAGCCCCGCGCGCTCGGCCATGCGCAGCGTGGCACCGCCCGTGGCCATGATGCCGCGCTGCACCTCCAGCTGCGAAAAGCGGCAATCGTCGGCGGCCACCACGATGTCGGCCGCGAGCATGAGCTCGATGCCCAGCGTGTAGGTGATGCCCTTGACCGCCACCACCATCGGCTTGGTGCGGCGGCGGTAGCCGGGCCTCCCCAGGTTGAGCGGGTCCACCAGGCCTTCGGCCATGGCGCGTTCGCCGCGCTGCATGAGCGGCGCGAAGCTGGGCAGGTCGAGCCCGGCGGTGAAGTGCTCGCCCAGCGCGTGCAGCACACCCACGCGCAGCGCGGGGTCGTCGTCGAGCCGGGTGTAGGCCTCGGCCAGCGCCTGCATCATGGCCGGCGTGAAACCGTTGCGCTTGGCCGCGCGGTCAATGCCGATCAACAGCACGGGGCCTTGCACCTCGGTGACGATGCGGCCGGCGCAAGTGGGGGTGGCGGTGTCGTTCATGCGGCGCATCGTAGGCCGGCAAAGCCCTGTGCGCCCATCACGTTGGTGACTACACTGCCGCCATGACCCTCGACCCCGCACAGCCCGACCCGCGCGCTGCCCGCTGTGTGGCCGCGACAACCGCTGTGCCATGGAGATCGAGCGCGAGACCGGCCAGGCCCAACCCCCGTGCTGGTGCCTGAGCGCCACCTTCAGCGCCGAGCTGCTGGCGCGCGTCCCGCCTGCAGCGCGGGGCCAGGCGTGCATCTGCGCGGCTTGCGCGGCGGCGGCGCAGGCGCGCGGTTAGGCCAACGGGTCGGCGCCGTCGCTGCGCGCCGGTGCCGGCAGCGGGGGTGGGTTTGGTGCAGGCGGCGCGCTCATGCTGTGCAGCCACTCGCGCCAGATGGCCACCAGCAGGGCCATGAGCACAGGGCCCACAAACAGGCCGACGATGCCCATGGTTTTCACACCCCCCACCAGGCCGAAGAAGGTGGGCAGAAACGGCAGCTTCACCGGCCCGCCCACCAGGCGCGGGCGCAGCGTCTTGTCGACAATGAACAGCTCGATCGAGCCCCAGGCGAACAGGCCCACGCCCGCCCACAGTTGCCCCGAGCCCACCAGGTAGAGCGAGACCAGGCTGAACGACAGCGGCGCACCGCCCGGGATCAGCGCCATGAAGCCGGTGATCACGCCCAGCAGCACCGGCGAAGGCACACCGGCCACCCAGTACGCCACGCCCAGCACCACCCCCTCGCCAATCGCAATGAGGCCCAGACCCGTCACGGTAGCGCTCACGGTGGCCGGCACCACGCGCGAAAAGCGCTGCCACTGCAAGGGCAGCACGCGCTCGCCAATGGTGTCGAGCTGGCCCGCAATGCGCGCGCCGTCCTTGAACACAAAGAACAGCGTGATGAGCATGAAGAGCAGGGTGAGCGCGAGGTTCACCACATCGCCCGTGGCGCTGAGCGCCATGCGGTAGATGTTGCCGATGTGCTGGCCGCTGAGCAGCTGGATCCAGTCGCCCAGCGCGTGCGGTTGGCCCAGGTGCTCGCGCCAGTAGGTGGCCAGCGTTTCGCCGATCCAGGGCAGGGCTTCGATCCAGGCGGGCGGCGGTGCGCCGTTGCGGTTCACCTCCAGCAGCCAGGCCACCAGGCTGCTCGCCTCCTTGAGCGCGTAGTGCAAGGCCAGCGTGAGCGGCACCACCAGCACCACGACCACGATCACCAGCGCCAGGCTGGCCGCCAGCGGGGTGCTGCCCCGGCAGGCGCGAACACCGCGCTGGTAGAGCGGCCAGCTGGCAAAACCGATGATGAGCGCGGCCAGCACCGGCACCAGAAAGCCGGCGAAGAAATACACACCGGCCGCCACGATCAGCAGCAACAGCCCACGAATGATCAGGGAGGCGTTCGGAACAGGCGGCATGGAGAGGGTGCAGACAGGGGAACAAGGGGCTGGGGCAATATACCCGACCCCCTATGGCAAACTGGCCGCCGCGCCCGCCCATGACGACCCCTTCCAGCGACCATTCCCTGCCCGCCCTGCGTGAGCGCTACGGCGAGCGCTACCGCTGGCTGTTGCTGCTCTCGGTGATGGTGGGGACCATGGCGGCCATCATGTCGTCGACCGTCATCAACGTCGCCATTCCCGACATGAGCCGGCACTTCACGCTCGGCCAGGAACGCGCGCAGTGGGTCACCTCGGGCTTCATGGCGGCCATGACCGTCTCCATGCTCACCACCCCCTGGCTGCTGGCGCGCTACGGCTACCGGCGCACCTATGTGGGCTGCATGTGGCTGCTGATGGTGGGTGGCGTGGCCGGCGGCTTTGCCAACGACTACCCGCTGGTGCTGGCCGCGCGCGTGGCCGAAGGCCTGGCCGCGGGCGTGGTGCAACCCATTCCGGCCATCATCATCCTGCGCGCCTTCCAGCCGCACGAGCAGGGCCGTGCGAGCGGCATCTTCGGCATGGGCGTGGTGCTGGCACCGGCGCTGGGCCCCAGCATCGGCGGCCTGCTGGTCGATGGCTTTGGCTGGCGCTCCATCTTCTTCATGGTTGTGCCGTTCTGCCTCACCTCGCTGTGGCTGGCCTACCGCTTCGTGCCCACCACCTCGCCGGGCGGCGGCGCGGCCAACCCGCAGGGCGCCGGCCTGGACTGGCGCGGCCTGGCGCTGGCTGCGGTGGGCACGCTGTGCCTGCTCAACGGCCTGGTGGAGCTGCACGGCGGCACCGCCGCCACCGCAGCCTTGCTGCTGGGGGGCGCCGCGCTGATGCTGGTGGCCTTCATCTGGCTGGAGCGGCGCACCCTGCAGGCGCGGCGGCGCCGGCCCGACGAAGGCCTGGACCCGCTCATGAACCTGTCGCTGTTCAAGGACCGGCGCTTTGCCATGGGCAGCATCGTGGCCTTCATTTACGGCATTGCGCTGTTTGGCTCTACCTACCTGCTGCCGGTCTACATGCAGAGCGGGCTGGGCCTCTCGGCCTCGCACGTGGGCACCATTCTTCTGCCGGCGGGGCTGGTGCTGGCGGTGGCCATCGCGCTGGTCGGGCGGCTGGCCGACCGCCACCCCACCCACCAGCTGGTGAGCATTGGCCTGGTGCTGCTCTCGGCCTCGTTCGGGCTCATGGTCACCATCGACCCGGGTCGCCCGATGTGGGTCATTCCGCTGCTGGTGACCTGGGCCATCGTGGGCCGCATCGGACTGGGCTTCATCCTGCCCTCGCTCAACATCGGCGCCATGCGCGGCCTGGAGCGGGTGGACATTGCCCAGGGGGCCAGCGTCATCAACTTCCTGCGCATGCTGGGCGGCGCGGCGGGTGTGAGCCTGTGCGGCATCGTGCTCGAATGGCGCCTGGCCGCGCACGGCGCGCAGCTCACCGCGGGCGGCGTGGGCACCCCGGCGCGCGTGGCCGCGTTTGAAGAAACCTTTCTCATGCTCGCGGCCATCTGTGCGCTGGCCCTGATCGCTGCGCTGAAACTGCGCGCCGCCGCACCTCCACCGCCACAATAGCCCCATGTGCCAACTGCTCGGACTCAATTGCGCCACGCCGACCGACGCGTCGTTCAGCTTCACCGGTTTCTGCCAGCGCGGCGGCAACACCGACCACCACGCCGACGGCTGGGGCATCGCCTTCTTCGAAGGCAAGGGCCTGCGCCTGTTCATCGACCACGAGAGCGCCTCGCAGTCGCCCATGGCGACTTTCCTGCAGGGCTATCCGCTCAAGAGCCGCAACATCATTGCCCACGTGCGCAAGGCCACCATCGGTGAAGTGGCGCTGGAAAACGCCCACCCCTTCGTGCGCGAGCTCTGGGGCCGCCAGTGGGTGTTTGCGCACAACGGTGACCTGAAAGACTACGCCCCGCCGCTGCACAGCCACTTCCGGCCGGTGGGCACCACCGACAGCGAGCGCGCCTTCTGCTGGCTCATGCAGGAGCTGGCCAAGTCGCACGCCAGCCTGCCCGATGTGCGCGAGCTCACCCTCACCCTGCGCGAACTCGTGCCGCAAGTGCGCCAGTTCGGCACCTTCAACTTTCTGCTCTCCAACGGCGAGGCACTGTGGGCGCACTGCAGCACCAAACTGCACTGGCTGGTGCGCCAGCACCCGTTTGCACAGGCCACCCTGATGGACCAGGACTGGACGGTGAACTTCGCCGAACTCAACCAGCCCGGTGACCGCGCCGCCGTGGTGGTGACCACACCCCTGACCAGCAACGAGCAGTGGGCCGCGTTCGAGCCCAACGAGCTCAAGGTGTTCGTCGACGGCCTGCCACTGCCGTGATTTCCCGGGTACACCGGGGCGGCGCCCCGGGCTACCATGGCTCCTTCCAACAAGGAGACACACCATGCAAAGACGACACCTCGTGGCCGGTGGCCTGGCCGCCGCCGTGCTGCCCCCGTTCGCGTTCGCACAAGGCCTGGAAAAGCCCAAGGTCACCATCGCGGTGGGCGGCAAGAACCTGCTCTATTACCTGCCCCTGACGATCGCCGAGCAGCTCGGCTATTTCAAGGCCGAAGGGCTGGACGTGACCATCGTCGACTTTGCAGGCGGCTCGCGCGCGCTGGCCGCGGTGGTGGGTGGCAGCGCCGATGTCGTCTCGGGCGCGTTCGAGCACACCATCAACATGCAGTTCAAGGGCCAGCCCATGCGCGCCTTCGTGCTGCAGGGCGGCGCGCCGCAGATCGTGCTGGGCGTCAACCCCAAGACCATGGGCGGTTTCAAGACCGTGGCCGATCTCAAGGGCAAAAAGATCGGTGTGACCGCCCCAGGCAGCTCCACCAACGTGATGGTCAACTTCGTGCTGGCCAAGGCGGGGCTCAAGCCCAGCGACGTGAGCATCGTCGGCGTGGGCGCGGGCAACGGTGCCGTGGCCGCCATGCGCGCGGGTCAGATCGACGCCATCAGCAACCTCGACCCGGTCATCACGCTGCTGCAGCGCTCGGGCGACCTCAAGATCATTTCCGACACCCGCATCGTGGCCGAGTCGGAAAAGGTGTTTGGCGGCCCCATGCCCGCCGGTTGCCTCTATGCGCCGCAGCCCTTCCTGGACAAAAACCCCAACACCGCGCAGGCCCTGGCCAACGCGATGGTGCGCGCGTCCAAGTGGATCCAGGCCGCCGGCCCGGGCGACATCATCAAGGCCGTGCCCGAGAGCTTCCTGCTAGGCGACCGCGCGGTCTACATCGACGCCTTCATGGCCGCCAAGGGCGCGCTGTCGCCCGATGGCAGCTTTCCCGCCAAGGGGGCCGACACCGCCCTG
Source organism: Synechococcus sp. UW140 (assembly GCA_943371335.1). Taxonomy (GTDB): domain Bacteria; phylum Pseudomonadota; class Gammaproteobacteria; order Burkholderiales; family Burkholderiaceae_C; genus Hydrogenophaga. The sequence goes on from CALRUK020000007.1 coordinate 40,768, forward strand.
CGCGCGCTGGCCAGCGTGGACGCCGAGCTGGCCAAGGCCAAGCTCGACCTGAACGCGGTCTACACCAACGCCTTCGTGCAAAAGGCGAACTTGAAGTACCCGAAAGGCTGATGCCCTGATGACGACGAGTCCCGCCATCGACCTGCAGGGCGTGTCCTGCACCTTCATCAGCAAAGACGACCCCGGCCAGCGCTACACCGCCGTGCGCGACGTGACGCTCACGGTCGGCGCGGGCGAGTTCGTCAGCGTGGTCGGCCCCACGGGCTGCGGCAAGAGCACGCTGCTCAACGTCGCGGCCGGCCTGCTCTCGCCGAGCACCGGCACGGTGAAGGTGTTTGGCGAGCCGCTGGCGGGCATCAACACGCGCGCGGGCTACATGTTTCAGACCGAGAGCCTCATGCCCTGGCGCACCGCGCTGGGCAACGTGATGGCCGGCCTGTCGTTTCGCGGTGTGCCAGACGCCGACGCGCGCGGGCAGGCTGAAGAGTGGCTGCGCCGCGTGGGCCTGGGCGGCTTTGGCGACCGCTACCCGCACCAGATGAGCGGCGGCATGCGCAAGCGCGCGAGCCTCGCGCAAACGTTGGTGCTCGACCCCGACATCATCCTGATGGACGAACCGTTTTCCGCGCTCGACATCCAGACACGCCAGCTGATGGAAAACGAGGTGCTGGACTTGTGGGCGGCGAAGAAAAAAGCCGTTTTGTTCATCACGCACGACCTGGACGAAGCCATCGCCATGAGCGACCGCGTGGTGGTGCTCAGCGCCGGCCCGGCCAGCCACCCCATCGGTGAATTCGCCATCGACATTGCGCGCCCGCGCGACGTGGCCGAAATCAAGACCACCGCCCGCTTCGTCGAGCTGCACGCTGCCATCTGGGCCGTGATGCGCGAAGAAGTCCTCAAGGGCTACCAGCAACAACTCAAGGCGGCCTGAGCGCTATGTGGAACCTCATCAAGCCGCAGCCCAAGACGCTGCGCCTGTGGCAACTGGCTTTGCTGGTGGCGCTCATTGCCTTCTGGTACGTCATGACCACGCCCGGGCTCATTCCGCCCTTCATGTTCGACAACGACCGCCAGGCCGCCTTCTTCTTTGGCGAACCGGTGCGCGTGGCCGAACGCATCTGGACCTGGTTCGTCACCGACGCCGACATCTACCAGCACCTGGGCGTGACGCTCACCGAAACCGTGCTGGCCTTTGCGATCGGCGCCATTGGCGGCCTGCTGGGCGGCCTGTGGCTCGCGCTCAGCCCCATGGCATCGGCCATCCTGGAGCCGTACATCAAGGCCATGAACTCCATGCCGCGCATCATCCTGGCGCCCATCTTCGCGGTGTGGTTCGGCCTGGGCATCGCGAGCAAGGTGGCGCTGGGTGTGACGCTGGTGTTCTTCATCGTGTTCTTCAACGTCTACCAGGGCGTGAAGGAAGTGAGCCCGGTGATCCTGGCCAATGCGCGCATGCTGGGCGCCAGCCAGAAGCAGCTGCTGCGCCATGTGTACCTGCCCAGCGCCACCAGCTGGGTGTTCAGCTCGCTGCACACCAGCGTGGGCCTGGCCTTTGTGGGCGCGGTGGTGGGCGAGTACCTCGGCTCGAGCCAGGGCGTGGGCTATCTCATTCTTCAGGCCGAAGGCAGCTTTGACATCAACACCGTGATGGCGGGCATCGTGGTGCTCACCCTGTTTGCACTGGCGCTAGACGCCGCGGTGGGCAAGATCGAAAAGCGGCTGATGAAGTGGCAGCCCAAAGTGGGCGAGACCGAAAAACTCTGAGCGGCGGGAACCGGCCGGATCACCCAGTCCTGCTCAGGCGGATGTCGACCTCACGGTCCACATAGGCCCACTCGGGCGAGCGCCGCAGCGCCTGCACCAGCGCTTCGAACCGGTCCGCGTCTGCGGGGGCGTATTCGAACCACGTCAGGAAATCGAACGGCCCACCCAGGTCACGGCAATGGTGCAGGCGACGCGCCACCGCCGGCAGGAATTCCATGCCCAAGGCGATGTGGCGAGACTGCTCCTCCATGATGGCGCGGCGGTCGTCCTGCGCCAGGCTCCACCAGGTTTCACTTTTGCGGATGGGAATCAGCGCAGCGCATGTCGCACCGGCCCGACCCAAGCCTTCCTGGACCGCCACCAGGGCCGACGCCTCATTTTTGTGCGTGTAGCGCATGTGGCTGGTCACACCTTGCAGGCTCCAGGCAGCGCCCGCCACCGAGGCCCCACCCGCCCCCTCCTGCACGGCCAGCCGCCCGGCCAGCGGCAGCCCTACACCCGCCACCGTGGCCATGTGGTCAATGGCCCAGGGGCCGGTGTGCGAAGCGGTGAATGAGACGGTGAGGGGCGCGGGCATGATGCTTCGGACGGAAGCGGGATTCATGCCAGCAACGGCACCACCGTCAGCAGCCTCAGGGCTGGTAGCAGGCGCCCGATGCGTCGTGCTGGATACCGATCAGGTCGCCGCCTGCGCTGCCCCACACGTTGCCGCCCGTGAAGGTAAGGCAACCTTCTCCCTTGTAGAGCGCCTGCATGCGGCGCGCGTCGTTGCCGAAATAGAACGGGATCCAGCGCTTGCCCGACTCGTAGGTGTGAAAGCGGTCGGGCACGCGGCCCATGGCGACCTGCACTTCCTGCATGTCCATGCCGATCTTGAGCGCGGCGAACTTGCTGCCCGGCCGGGCCTTGCCGATGATTTCGCCCTCGTAGGTGCCGTCGCGCGACTTGGCGGTTTTCGATTCGCTCGCAGCGGGCGCGCTCGCGGCGGGCGCGGGCGCTGCAGCGGGCGCTGAGGATGAGGAGGTGGAAGAGGAGGAAGACGTCGGCAGTTGCAGCGACGTGCCGCAAGCGGCGAGGAGCGTGACAGCGGAGATCAAGGCGAGCTTGTTGAGAGTCTTCATTTGGAGCTCTTGGGTTGAAGGACAAAAAAAGGCCACAGTGGCCAAGCATCTGAAATGCCCGGCACATTGTGGCGCAGTCAACCCTTGAAGTACCCCGCAGGGCATGCCGCGCTGGGGCGGCGGCGCGCTCAGCGCAAGCCGAAGAAGCTCAGCACGAAGCCGATGACGACGATCAGGCCGACGATGTAAATGATGGTGTTCATGGCTGTGCTCCTTGGGGTGTGTGGTGCATCCATCGTAGGTGCGGCGCACCCGGTGCGCCGTCAGCTGTCGCGACGCTCGCGTGTAGGACGGGGACGACGTGGGCCGAACGGCGCGTTGTCCTACCCGGCGCCGTGCGCATGTGCTTGACCATGGGTCTCCATCACAACGGAAGACCCCCATGACCGATCCACGCGACATTGCCCACGACAAAAAGGTGCGACACGACAAGAACCGGCGCGGTGAGGACATCGCACCCGGCGCCGACAAGACGCCCCAGCTGGGCAAGAAGACCGTGAAGGAGCACCACGCCTCCGACACGCCCAAAGCGCCCGACGAGGCAGCGCCTGTGCCCAGCGGCGAGAAAACACCCGACTGAGCGCCTGTGCGGGTTCCACTGCTTCTGGTGGCTGCGGCTGGCCTGGCCGTCTGGGCCGTGCACAGCGGTCGCATCACCCTCCCGCCGCAGTGGAACCCCTGGGCCCCGCTGGACGTGGCCGCCCCGCCCGACTGGCTGACCCGCTACAAGCTGGAGCGCACTATCGCCGACCCCGCGCTGTGCCGCGTGGCGCTGCAGGGCACCGCGCTCACGCACACCGAGGTGGAGGACAACCCCACCGAAGACGGCTGCGGCTGGTCCGAGGCGGTGCGCGTGAACGACCCGCGCTTTGCGCCCAGCTTCACGCTCACCTGCGGCGCGACCTTGTCACTGGCCATGTGGGAGCGCCACGCGCTGCAGCCCGCCGCGCAACGGCATTTCGGTGCGCCGGTGGCGCGCGTCGAGCACGTGGGCAGCTACGCCTGCCGCAATGTGCGCGGCACCGCCGGCGAAGGCGAGCGGCGCAGCCAGCACGCCTTGGCCAATGCCTTCGATGTGGTGGGCTTTCGCCTGCAGAGCGGTGCGCGCGTCAACGTGCTGCGCGACTGGCCCGGCGAGGGGCCGCAGGCGGCATTTCTGCGCGAGGTAAGCGAAGGCGCGTGCCGCTTCTTCAAAGGCGCGCTGGGGCCGGACTACAACGCGGCCCACCGCGATCACTTTCACCTGGATCGCGGGCCCTACCGCATTTGCCGCTGACGCGAAGACGCCGCGCGGGTCAGCCGCGCCCGGCGCGCCGCTCTTCGCGCAGCATGAAAAGGTAGAGGCTCTCGACCTTCTCACGGGCCCAGGGCGTCTTGCGCAGAAAGCGCAGGCTCGAACCCACGCTGGGGTCCACGTTGAAGCAGCGCACGGGAATGCGCTCACCCAGGCCGTCCCAGCCGTAGTGGTCGGCCAGCGCGGTGACGATGGCCTCCAGCGTGAGCCCGTGCAGGGGGTTGCGCGGCTGGGGCGCCAAACCCCCACGGTCCGCCGCTTCGCGGGTCGCTGCCCCCCGGGGGGGCTGGCCTTGCATGGGGTGGCCCGGCGCTGCGGCCGCGGCTTCGTCGTCTTCGCTCGTGTCTTCGCTCATGCCAGCGCGGCCTCCAGCGCATCGACAAACATGGCCGGCACATCGAAGCCGGTCTGCTGCTGGATTTCCTGGAAGCAGGTCGGGCTGGTGACGTTGATCTCGGTCACCCTGTCGCCGATCATGTCCAGCCCCACCAGCAGCAGGCCGCGCGCGGCCAGCGTGGGGGCGATGGCCTCGGCCACGGCGCGGTCCACATCGCTCAGCGGCTGTGCCACGCCCTTGCCACCCGCGGCCAGGTTGCCTCGCACCTCGCTGCCCTGCGGAATGCGCGCGAGCACAAAAGGCGCCACCTTGCCGCCAATGAGCAGCAGGCGCTTGTCGCCCAGGGTGATCTCGGGCAGGTAGCGCTGCACCATGACGCTGGTGGCGCCGCCCTGGTTGAGGGTTTCGATGATGGAGCCGAGGTTCATGCCGTCGGCGCCCACACGGAAGATGCCCATGCCGCCCATGCCGTCCAGCGGTTTGAGGATCACGTCCTTGTGTTCGGCGTGAAAGGCGCGGATGGCCTCGGGCCGGCGCGTCACCAGCGTGGGTGGCGCGAACCGCGCAAATTCCATCAGCGCGAGCTTTTCGGGGTGATCGCGCAGCGCCTTGGGGCTGTTGAACACGCGGGCGCCTTCGCGCTCGGCTTGCTCCAGCAGGTGGGTGGCGTAGAAGAACTCGCTGTCAAAGGGCGGGTCCTTGCGCATCAGCACGGCGTCGAAGCCGTGCAGGGGTTCGCGGCCCTCGCGCATGACGCTGAACCACGCGTCGGCCTCGCCCGTGAGCGTGACGTGGCGCACCTGCGCCGTCACCGGCTGGCCGCTTTGCCACTGCAGGTGCTCGGGCTCGCACGCGGCCAGCGTGTGGCCGCGCTTCTGCAGCTCGCGCATCATGGCGAAGGTGGTGTCCTTGTAGGTCTTGAAGGATTCAAGCGGGTCGGCGACGACGAGGATTTTTTTCATGGTGTTCAGGAAGACTTTTTCGAGGCGAGCCCGTACTGTTGCACAAGCAGCGCCAACGCGCCGGCGACCACGCCCCAGAAGGCCGAGCCGATGCCGCCGATGACCACACCGCTGAGAGTGACAAGGAAGGTGATGAGCGCAGCCTCACGGTGCGCGTCGTCCTTCAGGGCAGCGTGCAGGCCTCCACCAATGCTGCCCAACAGGGCAATGCCCGCAATGGCCAGCACGAGCTCGCGGGGGAACGCGATCAGCAAGCCCGTGATGGCCGCGCCAAAGAGGCCGATCAGCACATAGATGCCGCCGCACACCACGGCCGCGGTGTAGCGCTTCTTCGGATCGGCGTGCGCTTCGGGCCCCATGCAGATGGCGGCGGTGATGGCGCTGAGGTTGAGCGCAAACCCACCGAAGGGCGCGAGCACGATCGTGGCCAGGCCGCTGAGCGTGATGATCTTGGAGATCGGCATGTCGTAGCCCGCCGCACGGATCGCGGCCACGCCCGGCAGGTTCTGCGAAGCCATGGTGACCACAAACAACGGCAGCGCCAGGCTGGTGAACGCCGCGAGGCTGAAGGCGGGCATGGTGAACACGGGCATGGCCAGCTCGAATGTCACCGCGCCTCCCTGGAACTGGCCCCGCGCCACCACGTAGGCGATGGCCACCGCCAGCGTGAGCGGCACCGCGTAGCGCGGCAGCAGGCGCCGCCCCAGCAGATAGGCCAGCAGCATCAGCACCACCAGCGGCAATGCCGTTTGCGCGGCAGAAAAAGCTTGCAGGCCGAAACGCGCCAGCACCCCGGCCAGCAGCGCCGACGCGAGGGCCATGGGAATCTTGTTCATCACGCGCTCGAACCAGCCAGTGGCGCCCACGATGACGATGAGGACCGCGCTGATGAGGAATGCGCCCACCGCATCGGCCATGGTGAAGCCCCCCGCCATGCCGGCGGTGGCCAGCACCGCCGCACCCGGCGTGCTCCAGGCAATCATCACGGGTTGGCGCAGCACCAGCGAGGGCACCGCCGAACACAGCCCCATGCCCAGCCCGAGCGCCCACATCCAGGAGGTGATCTGCGCGGGTGTGGCGCCAAAGGCCTGTGCCGCCTGAAAGACGATGGCCACCGAGCTGGTGAAGCCCACCAGCACCGCCACAAAGCCGGCGGAAGCGGCGGAAAGATTGACGTCGCGAAAAAATGGCATCGGGCGATTGTGCCGGGGGCAGCGACCCGCGAAGCGGCGGAGCGTGGGGGCTCAGATCTCCACTTTGGAACCCAGCTCGATCACCGCGTTGCTCGGCAGGTTCAGGAACTCGGCGGCCGCGCTGGCGTTGTGGTGCATCTGGGCAAACAGCTTCTCGCGCCAGGGCGCCATGCCGCTGCCGATGGTGGGCACCACCACATCGCGCGAGAGGAAATAGCTGGTGGTCATGGCGCCCAGCTCACAGCCGCGCCCGCGCATGGCCTCCAGCGCCTCGGGCAGGTCCACGTCGTTCTTGAAGCCGTAGTTCACCACCACCTGCCAGCAGTCGTGGCCCAGGGCTTCGATCTTCAGACGCCGATCGAGCCCGATCCAGGGCACCTCGTGGCTGCGCACCGTCACAAACAGGTTCTGCTGGTGCAGCACCTTGTTGTGCTTGAGGTTGTGCAGCATCGCGTTGGGCACGGTGCCGGTGTCCGACGTGAGGAACACCGCCGTGCCCTCCACGCGTGCCGGGGGCGCAATGAACAAGGCGTCCAGGAAGCTGTTGAGTTCGATCGACTCGGCGTGCTGCTTTTCCGCCATGAGCGAGCGGCCCCGCTTCCACGTCATCATCAGCGTGAACACCGCGCCGCCAATGAGCAAGGGGAACCAGCCGCCAGCGAAAAACTTGAGCAGGTTGGAAGTGAAGAACGCCAGATCGACGAGGAAAAAGAAGCCCGTGGCAGCCACGCACAGCCACAGCGGGTACTTCCAGCTGTAGCGGATCACGTAGAAGGTGAGCACCGTGGTGATCAGCATGTCCAGCGTGACCGCAATGCCATAGGCAGCGGCCAGGTTGGAGGACGACTTGAACATCACCACCGCCAGCACGATGGCGACGAACAGGCTCCAGTTCACAAACGGCATGTAGATCTGGCCGGTGTGTCGCACGCTGGTGTGCTGGATCTTCAGGCGCGGCAGGTAGCCCAGCTGAATGGCCTGCTTGGTCACACTGAAAGCGCCGGTGATCAGGGCCTGCGAAGCGATCACGGTGGCCATGGTGGCCAGGCCGACCAGGGGCAGCAGCATCCACTCTGGCGCCATGTTGAAAAACGGGTTCTTCACGGCATCGGGCCGCTCCAGCAGCAGGGCACCCTGGCCGAAGTAATTGAGCGTGAGGCAAGGCATGACCACGGTGAACCAGGCGAGCCGAATGGGGCGTTTGCCAAAGTGGCCCAGGTCCGCGTAGAGCGCTTCGGCGCCGGTGACGCACAGCACCACAGCGCCCAGGATGATGAAACTGGTGCCGGGCTGCGTCCAAAGGAAACGCAAGGCATGCATCGGGTTCAGCGCCGAGAGGATCTCGGGGTGACCCACGATCTGGGACACGCCCAGCGCGGCGATGGTCAGGAACCAGGCCAGGGTGATGGGGCCGAAGAAGCGGCCGATGCCGCTGGTGCCGCGCTTTTGCACGGCAAACAGCGCAAACAGCACCAGCAGGGTGATGGGCACCACGTAATGGCGGAAATGCGGCGAGATCACCTCCAGGCCTTCCACCGCCGAGAGCACGGAAATGGCCGGGGTGATGACGCCATCGCCGTAGAACAGGGCGGTGCCGAAGATGCCGATGGCCAGCAACACCTGGCGCAGCGCCGGCCGGTCTTTCACGGCGGTGGAGGCCAGCGCCAGCATGGCAATGAGCCCGCCCTCGCCGTTGTTGTCAGCCCGCAGGACCAGCACCACGTATTTGAGGGAAACAATGACGGTCAGCGTCCAGAACAGGATGGACAGGATGCCGTAGACGTTGTCAATGGTGAACGGCACATGGCCGGAGCCAAAGACCTCTTTGAGGGCGTACAGCACGCTGGTGCCGATATCGCCATACACCACGCCGATGGCGCCCAGGGTGAGCGCCGCAAGTGACGATTTGGAAGCGGACACAAAACAACCCCGGCCTGTCGGCGCGGGGTTCAGTTGTCGAGGGAACGCGATTTTGCGCCAGCCGAGGGCGGCTTGTCTGTCGGCTCAGCGGTCTAAAATCACCGCCCCGCGAGAAATGTTGCGCCGCAGCAACTCACTCGTAGACCTCGGCGTCGGGGTCCGTGGCTTCCAGTTCGTAGCTGGCCGCCAGCATCGCCAGGCGGCCGATCACGCCGTACATGTAGAACCGGTTGGGCACGCTGGCACCCGGCTTGACGCCCGGTTGCGGCAGCTGTGCACTTTGCTCGAACGCCAGCGGCACGTAGCTGGAACCAGGGGCATTGAGGTTCTCGTCCACGCCGCGGTCGGCATGCACGCGGTAGAAACCGCCCACCACGTAGCGGTCCATCATGTAGACCACTGGCTCGGCCACTGCGCTGTTGACGCGCTCGTTGGTCAGCACACCTTCCTGAATGATCACCTCGTGCACCGCCTGCCCCGAGGGCGACACGGCCATGCGGGCCTTGGTCTTGGCCGAGAGGTTGTCAATGTCCTTGGCGTCGCGCACGGTGAGGATGCCCATGCCGCCGGTGCCGTTGTCGGCCTTCACCACGACAAACGGCTTTTCGTTGATGCCGTATTCCTTGTACTTGCGGCGGATCTTGCCGAGCAGCGCGTCGGTGTTGGTGCGCAAGCATTCCAGGCCGGCGTCTTCGTTGAAGTCAACCTCGCCGCACTGGTTGAACATGGGGTTGATGAGCCAGTGGTCCATGCCGAGCAGCTTGCCAAAGCGCTTGGACACCTCTTCATAGGCCTTGAAGTGGTGGCTCTTGCGGCGCGTGCCCCAGCCGCCGTGCAGCGGCGGCAGCAGGTACTGCTCGTGCAGGTCTTCCAGGATGCCGGGCACGCCCGCGCTCAGGTCGTTGTTGAGCAGGATGGTGCAGGGGTCGAAATTCTTCAGGCCCAGGCGCCGCTTGCTGCGGATCAGGGGTTCGAGCACCACCTTCTCGCCGCCGGGCAGCTCAATGGTGGTGGGCGCCTTGATGTCGTTGGAGAGCGAGCCCAGGCGGACGTTGAGCCCGGCCATGTAGAAGATGCGCTGCAGCTGAGCGAGGTTGCTCAGGTAGAAGATGTCGGTGGTGCTCTCGGGCACCAGCAAGAGGTTCTTGGCTTCGGGGCAGATCTTCTCGATGGCGGCCATGGCCGCCTGCACCGCCAGCGGCAGCATCTCGGGCGTGAGGTGGTTCCAGCCGCCGGGGTACAGGTTGGTGTCCACCGGCGCGAGCTTGAAACCGGCGTTGCGCACGTCCACCGACGTGTAGAACGGCGGCGTGTGCTCCATCCACTCCAGCCGGAACCAGCGCTCGATCACCGGGGTGGACTCGAGGATGCGCTGCTCGAGTTCGTTGATGGGGCCGGTGAGGGCAGTGACGAGGTGCGGAACCATAGGGGGGAGGGGTATTGGCGGCTGGGAAGGCAACCAGTGTAATGGGGGCGCGTGACGGGGATTTCAAGCCGCCGCCGGGCGGAAAAGCCCCCTCAACCGCGCACTTCGCCCTCGCCCAGCACCACGTACTTGAGCGAGGTCAGCCCTTCCACACCCACCGGTCCACGTGCGTGGAACTTGTCGGTCGAGATGCCGATTTCCGCGCCCAAGCCGAATTCGAAGCCATCCGCGAAGCGGGTGCTCGCATTCACCATCACGCTGGCCGAATCGACCTCGCGCAGGAAACGCTGTGCGTGCACATGGTTCGTGGTGATGATCGCGTCGGTGTGGTGGCTGCTGTAGCGGTTGATGTGGGCAATGGCCTCGTCCACGCCATCCACCAGCTTGATGCTGATGACGGGCGCCAGGTATTCCTCGGACCAGTCGGCCTCGGTGGCGTCTTTCAGGTTCGCGCCGGCCACGCTGGAGAGGATCGCCCGGCTCTGGGCGCACACGCGCATCTCCACGCCCTTGGCGGCAAACACCGCGCCGATCTTCGGCAGGAATTCGGCGGCCACGGCGCGCGCCACCAGCAAGCCTTCGGTGGCGTTGCAAGGGCTGTATTTCTGGGTCTTGGCGTTGTCCGTCACTTTCACGGCCAGCGCGATGTCGCAGGGGTCGTCCACGTAGGTATGGCAGTTGCCGTCCAGGTGCTTGATGACGGGCACCTTGGCCTCGGCGCTGATGCGCTCGATCAGCCCCTTGCCGCCGCGCGGGATGATCACGTCCACGTACTGGGGCATGGTGATGAGCTGGCCCACGGCGGCGCGGTCGGTGGTGGGCACGAGCTGCACGGCGTCGGCCGGCAGACCGGCGTCTGTCAGGGCGCGCTGCACCAGCGCGGCCAGGGCGCGGTTCGATTCGATCGCCTCGGAGCCCCCGCGCAGGATGGCGGCGTTGCCGCTCTTGATGGACAGCGACGCGGCCTCGATGGTGACGTTGGGCCGGCTCTCGTAGACCATGCCGAACACGCCAATGGGCACGCGCATCTGGCCCACGCGGATGCCGCTGGGCATCTGCTTCATGCCGGTGATGTCGCCAATGATGTCGGGCATGGCGGCGAGCTGCTCGCAGCCCTGGGCGCAGGTCTCGATCACCTTGGGCGTGAGCTTGAGGCGGTCCACCATGGGCTCGGACAGGCCATTGGCCCGGGCGCGCTCCAGGTCTTTCGCGTTGTCCACCTGCAGCGCGTCCACATTGGCGCGCAGCAGCGCGGCCAGGCCGCGCAAGGCCGCGAGCTTGGTGGCCGCACTGGCCTTGGCCATGAGCGCCGAGGCCGCCTTGGCCTGCAGCCCCAGGGTGTTCATGAGTTCGGTGGTATTGGTCGCGTTCATGCGGGGGATTTTCGCAGAGCAGGCCGCTTCTGGCGCAAAGGGGGCCAACCGCCCGGCGCGCGCGCGACACGCGGGCGCGCCAGACCGGTGCACCATCGCGTCTGCCTGCCAGCCCCTGGAAACACCGCCATGAACACCACGCAGTTTCAAGTCCGCAAGAACCAGCTCAGCGCCACCCGCACCGTGCAACTGCCGCCAGCGCCGTTGTCCGACGGCCAGGTGCGCGTGCGCATCGAGCACTTTGCCTACACCGCGAACAACATCACCTACGCCGCGTTCGGCGACGCGATGAACTACTGGAAGTTCTTCCCGGTGCCGCAGGACGCCGACGAAGGCGAATGGGGCCTCATTCCGGTGTGGGGCTTTGGCGTGGTCACGCAAACGCAGTGCCCGGCCGTGGCGGTGGGCGAGCGGCTGTATGGCTACTGGCCCATGGCCACCGACGTGGTGCTGCAGCCCGCGCGCGTCTCACCCGACGGCTTTTTTGACGGTGCGCCGCACCGCGCCGAACTCCACCCCGTCTACAACCAGTACCTGCGCTGCGCCACCGACCCGCTGTACGACGCCGCCCGGGAACCGCAGCAGGCGCTGCTGCGCCCGCTGTTCCTCACCGCGTGGCTGATCGACGATTTCCTGGCCGACAACGACTTCTTCGGCACCTGCGCCCACGGCCACCGCGGCGCCATGCTGCTGTCGTCGGCCAGCAGCAAGACGGCCTACGCCACCGCGGCCCAGCTTGCAAAGCGGCCCGAGGTGGAGGTGATCGGGCTCACCTCGGCAGCCAACGTGGCGTTCTGCGAAAGCCTCGGGGTGTACAGCCGCGTGCTCACCTACGAGCAGCTCGACAACCTCGCGGCCGACACGCCCTGTGTGTACGTCGACTTCGCAGGCAATGGCGATTTGCGCAAAGCCATCCACAGCCGCTTCACCGCACTGGCCTACAGCTGCTCCATTGGCGGCACCCACGTGGACCGCCTGGCCGGCGGCCGCGACCTGGCCGGGCCCAGGCCGGTGCTGTTCTTTGCGCCGGCACAAGCCAAGAAGCGCCATGGCGACTGGGGCGCGGCCGGCTTCAACGAACGCATGGCACGCGCCTGGCACGCCTTCGTGCACCAGGTGGACGCGCCCACCGCGCCCTGGCTGGTGGTGCAGCAGCGCAGCGGGCCCGAGGCCGTGCAGGCGGCCCATGCGCTGGTGCTGGGTGGGCGCGGCGACCCGCGCCTGGGGCACATGCTGTCGATGGCTTGAGAGGCGTCAGGCGTCGCCGTCGTCCTTGTGGCCTGCGTGGTGCGCGGTCAGCACGCGGTTTGCCACCATGTCCAGGCTGGGTCGCACGATGCCCTGCTTGTCCGTCCACACCTTGGGGGTGAGCCCACCCGCCAGGCTGAGCGACTCGCCGTCGCGCAGCGCCACGAGCGCGGCGCAAGGCGCCTCGTCGAAGGCGATCACGTTGACGATGAACTCCTCGTCGGCCTTGTTGCGCGCCAGCACGCGGGCCACGATGTAGCCGCGCCCGGCCTTGTCCACCCGGCGGGAGGCTTCGCCCATCAGGCGCCCGGCCACCAGTCCGTCGATCATTGCGGCTTCCCGAAACCCGACGCGACCCAGGCCTGCGCGCTGTCCACGTTGAGGCGATAAGTGGGTGGCACGGGCACGCGCGCCAGCTCGGCATCGAATTCGTCCCATGCGCTCAGCGTGGCGGTCGCGCCCTCTTCGTCCGGCACGATGGCCATGGCCACGCGAAGGCGCCGCCCGTCCACCGTGATGCTCACGTTCTTGTTCAGCTGTGCGTGCAGCTGCTGCTCGGAACGGCGGATCACCTCTTTCGCGGTTTTCACCAGCGTGTTGAAAGCCGAGGTGTCCAGCGGCTTGGGGTTCTTCTTGTCGCGGCCCATGGTCCAGGGGCCCACCAGCGCGGGTTCGGCGCCACCGTCCAGGTACATGGCCACGGCCCAGCCGTCGTCGTCTTCGTTCTTGATCACGCGGGCCGTCCAGTGCTCGTCGCTCCAGACGCGGTCTTCGTGAATGGGTTCTTGGGTATCAGGTGTCATGCACCCAAGGGTACAGGACGCGGGGCTTTGCGATGTAATGCGGAGCCATGACCAGCACCCCCCTGCCCCTGCTCTACAGCTACCGGCGCTGCCCGTATGCCATGCGTGCGCGCATGGCGCTGCTGGTGGCGGGCATTGCCTTTGAAGCGCACGACATCGTGCTGCGCGACAAGCCCGCCGCCATGCTGGCGCTGTCGCCCAAAGGCACGGTGCCGGTGCTCGTGCTGCCCGATGGCACCGTGCTCGAGCAAAGCCTGGACATCATGCAATGGGCGTGGCACCAGCATGACCCAGCCGGCTGGTGGGCGCGCGCGCAAAGCGCGGACAACCAGGCGCTGCTCGCCGTGTGCGATGGCGCCTTCAAACACCAGCTCGACCGCTACAAATACCCCGAGCGCGTTGACGACGTAGAGCACAGGGCGCAGCCGCGCGATGCCGCTGTTGAAGCGCTGCTGGCACCGCTGGACGCGCAGCTGCAGCGGCACGGCCAGCTCGGCGGCGCAACCCCTTGCGCCGCCGACCTCGCGCTCTTCCCCTTCGTGCGCCAGTTCGCGGCGGTGGAGCCCGGCTGGTTTGCGTCGTTGCCCCTGCCTGCGCTGCAGGCCTGGCTGGCCGGGTGGCTGGCGCACCCGCTGTTTGAAACGGCCATGGCCAAGCTGCCCAGCGGGCAGACCGTGCGCTTTGCAGCCTGGTCGCCGGCGGCCGACGCCTGAGGCTTCAGCGCACCGGGATCGGCGTGGCGCGGTCCACCGGCACCGCCGTCACGGAGTTCTGCGGCGAGCCTTCGATGACGCGGTCCGAATAGGTGAGGTAGACCAGGGTGTTGCGCTTGGGGTCCACCATGCGCACGATGCGCTGCCGCTTGAAGATGAGGCTGGTGCGCTCGCTGAAGATTTCTTCCTGTTCCTTGATGGGCTTCGCAATGGCAATGGGGCCGACCTGACGGCACGCAATCGACGCCTCGGACTTGTCTTCGGCCAGGCCGAAGGCGCCTTTGAGGCCACCGGTTTTGGCGCGCGAGATGAAGCACGTGACGCCACTCACGCCCGGATCGTCAAAGGCCTCGACCACGATCTTGTGGTCCGGGCCAATGAACTTGAAGACGGTGTCGACCGAGCCGATTTCTTCGGCGTGCAGCGCGGTGACGGAGGCAAGGGCAAGGGCGGTGGCAAGGAGGCGCATGAGGGTCTTTCGAGGGGGTTTGAGGGAAGACGGTAGCAGACGGCACACAGACCTGTGCCGCGCACCCGGACCGCAAGCCAGGCCATGGCAGGCCAGGCCGATCAACCTGACTTGGGCTCGACTGGACAAATATATTTGATCAAATATACTTTCGTCCAACCTTCCAGCAAACGCCTTCCGATGACCCAAGCCAAGACCAAGCCCAAGACCCGATCTGTCGCGCCGGAAGACGCCGATCTGTTCCTCGGCAACCAGCTGTGCTTTGCGCTCTATGCCGCGTCGCTGGCCATGACCAAGACCTACCGCCCGCTGCTCGCGCCTCTGGGGCTCACCTTTCCGCAATACGTCGTGATGATGGCGCTCTGGGAGCACAAAAAACTGACCGCCGGCGCACTGGCCCAAGCCGTGGCGCTCGATGCCGGCACCTTGGTGCCCCTGGTGCGCAAGCTGGTCGCCCAAGGCCTGCTGCAGCGGGAACGCAGCCAGGAGGACGAACGCTCGGTGTTCATCTCCCTCACGTCTGCAGGCCTGGCGCTGCGCAAGCGGGCCCACGCGGTGTATGCCCAGGCGGCGTGTGCCACGCAATGCACGCTGCAGCAACGCAAGGCGCTCACGGCCCAACTCCAGTCGCTGCGCGCGGCACTCAGCTCATCCCCCTGATGCGCGTGGCGCGCACCGCGCTTCGTGCCCAACCGTCTCTCCCCCGCAACCCCAACCCCACGAGGAACTCTCATGAAACTGATGGACTACGGCCTCAAGCCAATCGACTTCCAGAATCCCCCGCAAGCCGCATCCGCTCACCCGTCGCGGCGCGGATTCGTCATGACCTCCCTGGCATCAGGCTTTGCCCTGGCATCCAACCCGGTGCTGGCCCAGGCCATCGCCACCGACAGCAAAGGCCTGGTCGCAGGCGAGGTCAGCGTGCCTGTGGCCGACGGCAAGATCCCGGCTTACCGGGCCATGCCCGCAGGGCCGGGCAAGTTCCCCGTGATCCTGGTGGTGCAGGAAATCTTTGGTGTGCACGAGCACATCAAGGACATGTGCCGTCGCTACGCCAAGCAGGGCTACTACGCCATCGCGCCGGAAATGTTTGCGCGCCAGGGCGACGTGTCGAAGATGACCGATATCCCGACCATCCTCTCGCAGGTGGTCTCCAAAGTGCCTGACGCGCAGGTCTGCGCCGACCTCGATGCCACGCTGGCCTTCGCACGCGCCAGCGGCAAGGCCGACGCCCAGCGCACGGGCCTGGTGGGCTATTGCTGGGGTGGCCGCACGGCGTGGGTCTACGCGCGGCACAACAGCAAACTGAATGCGGCCGTGGCGTACTACGGTTTGCTGGAAGGCCTGAAGGCGCCCGAACTGCGCCCCGAAGACCCGATCGACTTTGCCGACCAGATCAAGGTGCCGGTGCTCGGCCTGTATTCCGGCATCGACGCCTTCGTCAAGCAGGAGACCATCGCCAAGATGCGCGGCCTGATCAACAAGGGCGGCAGCGGTTCGGAGATCGTGGTGTTCCCCAACGTCGACCACGGCTTCAACGCCGACTACCGCCCCAGCTACGACAAGTCGGCGGCCACGTACGCCCAGAAGCTGGCCAACGACTGGCTGAAGAAGCACAAGGTCTGAAGACCTAGCCCCTGCGCCGCGTCACTCAAAAAGGATAGTGGCGCGGCGTCGTCTGCAGCGTGATCCAGCGCAGCTCGGTGAACTCGGCAATGCCGGCCTTGCCGCCGAAGCGGCCAATGCCCGAACCCTTCACGCCGCCAAACGGCATCTGGGCTTCGTCGTGCACGGTCGGGCCATTCACGTGGCAGATGCCGCTGTCGATCTTGCGGGCCACGTTGAAGGCGCGGGCAATGTCGCCGCCGAACACGGCCGCGCTCAGGCCGTACTCGTTGTCGTTGGCGCAAGCAATGGCTTCTTCCACACCTTTGACGCGCACCACGCATTTCACGGGGCCAAAGGTTTCCTCGTGGTAGATGCGCATGGCGGGCGTCACGTGGTCGAGCACGGTGGCGGGCATGAGGGTGCTGTCGGCCTTGCCGCCGCACAGCAGCTTGGCGCCTTTGGCCAGCGCGTCGTCAATCAGGGCGTTGCAGTGGTCGACCGTGCCCTGGCCAATGACGGAGCCCAGCACCACGGGCTCGGGCTTGCGCGGGTCGCCCAGCGGCAGGGCCTTGGCCTTGTCGCTGAACTTCTTCACGAACTCGTCGGCGATCTTCTGGTCCACGATGAGGCGCTCGGTGCTCATGCAGATCTGGCCGCTGTTGGCGAAGCAGCCAAACGCCGCGCCGTTCACGGCGTCTTCGATGTTGGCGTCGTCCAGGATCACCATGGGTGCCTTGCCACCGAGCTCGAGCACCACGGGCTTGAGGTACTTGGCGCAGGTCATGGCAATGATCTTGCCGACCTTGGTGGAGCCGGTGAAGTTCACGCGGCGCACGGCGGGGTGCGACACCATGGCTTCAACCACGGCACCGGCGTCGGCCGGGGCGTTGGTGATGTAGTTCACCACGCCGGGCGGAAAGCCGGCGTCCTGGAAGGCTTCGGCAATCAGCTGGTGGGTGCGCGGGCAGTTCTCGCTGCCCTTGAAGATGACGGTGTTGCCGCAGGCCAGTGGCACGCAGATGGCGCGCACGCCCAGGATGATGGGCGCGTTCCACGGCGCAATGCCCAGCACCACACCGGCGGGCTGGCGCACGCCCATGGCGAGCGAGCCGGGCACGTCTGAAGGGATCACCTCGCCGGCCACCTGCGTGGTGAGCGAAGCGGCCTCGCGGATCATGCTGGCGGCCAGCATGGTGTTGAAGCCCGCCCACATGCCGGTGGCACCGGTCTCGGCGGCCACGGCTTCAACGAACTTGGGCAGCTTGGCTTCCAGGGCGTCGGCGGCCTTGAGCAGCAGCGCGCGGCGTTCGTTGGGGCCGGTTTCGCTCCAGGTCTTGAAGGCTTCGGCCGCGGCTTCCACGGCCATCACGGCGTCGGCGGGGCTGGCGGCGGGCGCGCGTGTGGCCACGCTGCCGTCCAGCGGGTTGCGGCGCTCAAAGGTGGCGCCCTTTTCGGCCGTGACTTTCAGGCCGTTGATGAGCATGGACAGATCGGACATGGGGTTTTCTCCTTGAGTGGTGTTCAGGTGGCCACGGCCTTGCGCCGTTGCACGGCGTCGGCCGCGCTGGTGGTGCCGGTGGCGGGGTCTTTGTCGGCGCCGAGGTAGGCCTCGCGGATGACGGTGGAGCGCGCGAGCAGGCGGGCCGGCCCGCTGGCCACCAGCGTGCCGCGCTCGAGCACGTAGCCGCGGTCGGCCACGGCCAGCGCCTTCTTCACGTTCTGCTCGACCATGAGCACGGTGGTGCCGGCGTCGGCGATGCGGCGCACGATGGCGAGCAGTTCATCGACCATGCGCGGCGCCAGGCCGAGCGAGGGTTCGTCGAGCATGAGCAGGCGCGGCGCGCACATCATGGCGCGCGCCACGGCCACCATCTGCTGCTCGCCGCCGCTCATGGTGCCGGCCAGCTGGGTGGCGCGTTCCTTGAGTTTGGGGAAGTCGGCAAAGGCCTGCTCCAGCCGGCGCGCGCGCTCGGCCTTGGGGCAGAGCCAGCCACCGAGCTCGAGGTTTTCGGTCACGGTCATCTGCGGGAACAGCTGCCGGCCTTCGGGCACCAGGGCCACGCCGGCCTGCACGATCTCGTGCGTTTTCTCGGCCAGCTCCTGGCCATCGAGCAGCACGGTGCCCCGGCGCGGAATGAGGCCGTTGAGCGCCTTGAGCAGCGTGGTCTTGCCTGCGCCGTTGGGGCCAAGCACCACGGTGAGGCCGGGCTGAATGTCGAGCTGGATGTCGCGCAGCACCAGGAAGGCGCCGTAACCGGCGGACAGGCCTTGCACCTTGAGGCGCGCACGCGCGCCGCCACCGAGCTCGAAGGGGGTTGGGCGGTACCACATCATGCGGTGGCCTCCTCTTCGTTCATCTCGTCGCCCAGGTAGGCCTCGATCACCTCGGCGTTGCGCACCACCTCGGCGGGCGTGCCATCGGCAATCTTCTGGCCCTGGTGCAGCACGATCACGCGCTCCACATGCCGCAGCAGCGTGGTCACGGCGTGCTCGATCCAGACCACAGTGAGATCCAGCTCGTCGCGCAGGCGGCGGATCAGTCGCGCCATTTCCTCCACCTCGTTCTCGGTGAGGCCGGCGGCCACTTCGTCGAGCAGCAACATGCGCGGGCGCGTGGCTAGCGCCATGCCGATTTCGAGCAGGCGCTGCTGCGAGGGCGTGATGGCCGCCGCCGGCAGATCGGCCTGCGCAGACAGGCCAATGAGCCCCAGGATGCTCTCGGGCGTGCGCAGCACCCAGGGCACGCTGGTTTCTTCGCCCCAGAAGATGTATTTGCGCGGCCGGCGGCCCGCGAACTTCAGGCCGAAGGCGATGTTGTCGCGCACGAGCATGTCGCCAAAGGTGCGCGGCGTTTGAAAGGTGCGCGCCAGCCCGCTGGCCGCAAAGCGGTGCGGCCCCTGGCCCGCGAGCTCGCGCCCTTGCACCGAGAGCGCGCCACTGGTGGGCCGGGTGACGCCGGAGATGGCGTTGAAGAAGGTCGTCTTGCCCGCGCCGTTGGGGCCGATGATGCCGACCAGCTCGCCGGGCATGAAGCGCGCGCTCACCGCGTCCACGGCCGTGAGGCCGCCAAAGCGCACCGTCAATTCGCGCGCGTCGAGCAGGGGCTGTCGGGTATCAGAAGTCATTGCGGCGCTCCCGCAGATCGGTTTCACGCTGCTTGCGGCGTTTCGTCTCGCCGCTCAGGTCGTCCTTGAGGTCGTTCCACCAGGCCCGTGAGCTGTCGCGCCAGCCCCGGAAGGTGTCGGTGCGCACCGAAGCCAGGCCACCAGGCAGGTACAGCACCGACAGAATGAGCAGCAGGCCGAGCGACATCATGTAGATCTGCGGCACCTGCAGGCGCAGGGTTTCGGCCAGCACGCTGAACACGATGGCCGCAATCAGCGGGCCCCACAGCGTGGCCGCACCGCCGATGAGCGCGATCAGCACCGTCTGGAACCCGATGAAGGGGTTGAACACGGTGTGCGGGTCGATGTACGTCCAGCGCACCGACATGGCCGCGCCCACCGCACCGGCCACCGCCGCGGTGAGTGCGAAGCCGGCGATCTTGACCAGGCGGGTGTTCACGCCCAGCGTCTGCGCGCGCTGCTCGTCCGCGCCAATGCCGAGCATGGCCAGGCCAAAGCGCGTGCGGCGGATGCCGATGGACAGCGCCACCGTGCCCACCGCGAGCAGCAGCACGGTGAAGTAAATGGTGTCGCGCTCGGGCACGACCATGAGCACGCGGCCCACGGTGCCCGTCACGCTCTTTTCGAAGTAGCTGATGGCGTGGCGGATCAGCTCGGTCATGCCGAAGGTAAGCACGGCAAAGTAGGTGCCGCGCAGGTGCAGCACTGCGGCGCCCATGACCACCGCCACCGCCGCGGCAATGAGCGCACCCAGTCCGATGGCCTGCGCCCAGGACACCTTCTCCAGCAGGATGGCGCTGGCGTAGGCGCCAATGCCGAAGAAGGCCGAGGTGGCCAGCGACAGGTAACGCGTGGTGCCGCAGAACAGCGCCCAGCTCGACGAGAGCGCGATGTACATCAGGCAGGTGAGCGTCATGGAGACGACGAACTCGCTGGCAAAGCCGGGCAGCGCCACGGCCCAGCCCGCCAGGCCGAAGAGGACCAGCAGGTCGCGGATGAGGAATTGGCGTGAGGTCATGCTTTTCTGGATTTCCGCGCGAACAACCCTTCAGGCCGCAGCAGCAGCACGCCGATGAACACGACGTAACTCAAGAGCGCCTTGAGCGAGGGGTTGGTGAAGTGCATGCCCAGGGCTTCGATCACGCCCAGCAGCAGGCCGCCCGCGAGCGCCCCGCTCATGCTGCCGAAGCCGCCCAGCGTGATGACGATGAGCGCCGTGACGGTGTAGGGCTCGCCCATGGACGGGCTGATGGTGTAGGCCATGGAGAGCAGGCAGCCGGCCACGCCGGAGAGGCCCAGGCCGATACCGAACATCATGGGATGCAGGCGCCGGGTGTTGATGCCCATGAGCTGCGCGCCGGTGGGCGACTGCATCAGCGCGCGCACGCCCTTGCCCAGCAGCGTGGTGCGCAGCAGCACGATGAGCGCCCCGCTGAACAGCAGCGCCAGTGCAAACACCACCAGCTTGTTGACCGCGAACTGCGCACTGCCCCCCGGCAGCGGAATGGCCAGCGGTTGCGTGAGGTAGTCGTAGCCGCGCAGGTCGCCGCCCCACACATACGAGATGAAGTTCTGCACCAGGAACATCAGGCCAAAGGCCACCATGAGGCCCCGCGCCTCGAACACATCCAGGTTGGGCGAGGTGAGGGTGAGGCGGCGAAAGCACAGCCAGTGCACCGCGACACCCACGGCAAACAGCAGCCCGAACGACACCGGGATCATCCACAGCGGCGAAAGCCCGAACGATGTCTGCACCATCCACGTGAGGAAGGCGCCCACCATCAGGAATTCGCCGTGCGCAATGTTGAGGATGCGCATCAGCCCGTACTGCAGGTTCAGCCCGAGCGCGACGAGCGCGTAGATGCCCCCGGTGATGAGACCGGAGGCGATGAGTTCTAACCAGGCGGAGAAGGACATACAGGGGAGAAAAGAAGCGTGATCCAGAACGCCGCGGAACCGGCTTCGCCGGGCCGCAGACGTTGCCCCTTGAGGGGTGACGCGCCGCAGGCGCGGCGCGGGGGGAGCCCTACTTCCAGACCGGTTTGGCCGGATTGAGTTTGGCGGTCGCCACCTTCTGCGGCCACACCACCTCGAACTCGCCGTTCTGCCATTGGCCCACCGTGCCCGGCGTGCCCACGTTTTCACTGCCGTTGAACTTGATGTCGCCAATGATGGTTTTGTGCGTGGTGTTGGCCACGTAGTCGCGAATGGCCTTGCGGTCCAGGCCCTGCGCCTTGACGGCGTTGGTGAGGATCTCCAGGCCCGCCCAGCAGGCGCCGCTGGCCCAGCGATCGGGTTCCTTCTTCTGGCTGGCCACGTGCGCGTCGAAGTACGCCTTGGCGCCCGGGCTGGTCTTGCCGTTCCACGAGCCCATGCCCAGCACGCCTTCGGCACCGGCGGGTGTCATCACGTTCTTGTAAAGCGGGAAGGCGGTGCCCACCGACGCGTAGAAGAACTTCGGGTTGAAGCCGATCTCCTTGCTCTGGCGGCTGGCCAGGATGGTGTCGGGCGGGTAGGTGAAGCCCACGAACGCGTCGGGGTTCTTGTCCTTGATGCTGCGCAGCGTGGGCGAGAGGTCTTTCACGCCGCCGGGGTAGCTGGTTTCCTGCACCAGGCTGATGCCGGTGCCCTGCAGTGCCACCTTGAGCGCCGAGTAGTTTTCCAGCCCGAAGAGGTCGTCCACGTACACCACGGCCACGGTCTTCACGCCATTGGCCTTGAACATGTCGACCAGCGCGTCGCACATGGGCTTGGGCTGCTGCAGCAGCAGGAAGAAGTAAGGCAGCTTCATTTCGGCCAGCCGGCGCGAGAGCGCAGTGGGCGCCAGGAACGGGTAGCCCATGCGGTTGGCCAGCGGTGCCACCGCGAAGTTCGCGTTGCTGCCCCAGGGCGGCAACACCAAATCCACCTTGTCGCTGCCCATGAGTTTTTCGTAGGTGCGCACCACGGTTTCCATGTCGCTGCGGTCGTCGCTGCTGATGAGCTCGATCTTGCGGCGCACGCCCTTGACGTCCAGGCCACCGGCGGCGTTCTGTTGCTCGGCCCACAGCAGGTAGTTGGGCTCCTGGCTCACCTGCGCACCGCCCGTCCAGGGGCCGGTGCGCGACATCGAATAGCCGATGCGCACGGGCGCGGGCTGGGCAAGCAGCTGCGGCGCGAAGGACATGGCGCCCACCGTGGCGGCGGCGCTTTGGATGACCAGACGTCGATTGGGATGGGCCATGGCTGTGTCTCCTGGAGTTGTGTTGAACCGGGAGGCCATCGTAGGCAGAACCTGCGCGCGCCGCTTTGCTGTCGGTGCACTGGCTGCTTGTCGGAATGTGCATACCGGTTCGGGTTAACCCTTGAGATCGCGCTGCGCGCGCGGCGGGGTCGCGCCCCATAATTTCTCATCGCCCTTTCCCGGAGCCCGGCCTTGAATTCCCCCACGTCCACGATGAGCACCGACAGCGTCGCGCCCGGCGAGCGCGCGGCGATCTGGCGCGACTGGGTGTGGACGCACTTCGGCGGCCTGGAATCGGACCTGTACGGCGACCACGACTTCGATGGCCACATGCACGCCTCGCACGCGGGCGACGTGGTGCTGACCAAGCTGGAGGCCAACCGCCACCGCGTGCTGCGCACCCAGCAGCTGGCGCGCGGCAGCGAGCGCGCGTACCTCAAGATCGTGGCGCCCTGGCAAGGCAGCGCGGGCGTGCAGCAGCACAACCGCGAGGCCTGGGTGCGCCCCGGCGGCTGGGCCATCTACGACACCACCGGCAGCTACGAAATTGCCAACCCCGAGCGCGTGGAACACCTCATCGTGATGCTGCCCAAGGAGCAGCTCACCGAACGCGGGCTCAAGCTCGAGCCCTTGATGGCGCGGCACGTGGGTGGCGTGAGCGGCATCGCGCGCGTGGCGCTGGAGACCATGCGCACCACCTACCAGGAGCTGCCCGGCATGAGCGAAAACGCGGCGCGCGGCGCGGGCGAGCTCATTGTGGAACTGGTGCGGCTGTCGCTGCAGGAACTGGCCGGGCGCGAGAACGGCACCACGCAGCTGGAGGCGTTTCGCGACCGCATCCGCGAGCACATCGGCCAACACCTGCGCGACCCTTCGCTCACCGTGGACCACATCGCGCAAGCGCTGAACTGCAGCAAGCGCCATCTGCACAAAGCCTTCAGCGAGGAAGACAACACGCTGGCCCACTACATCCAGCGCCAGCGCATTCAGGCCTGCATGCGCGAGCTGGCGCACCCCGCGCGCGCGCACCGCACCATCACCGAGATCGCGTTCTCCTGGGGCTTCAACAACGGCGCGCATTTCAGCCGCGTGTTCCGCGAGCACACCGGGCAGTCACCCAGCGATTTCCGCGAGGCAGCGTTGCGCACTTCCGCTTGAGTTGTTCCAAGGCAGCGTCCCAACCACCGCACCGAGGGCGGGTGGTTTGGGCATGAGGGCACCGGCCCAATTCGCGGTTGCCACAAAAGACGGTGCGCCTGCCCGGTGTTGATGAAACGGTCAGGGCACGCCCGGGTACACATCCGCGAGCGGCCGGCGCCCGCATGACCGGACCACCCGACCTCCCCCACACCCGCTGGAACGAAACCGGCCTTACCGAACCGAACAGGCCAGCGACACCTTCATCGCCATCTGCTGCAACGCCTGCCAGGGGTCGGCCGGCCACGAAGGCACCTTGAGCCCCTTCACGATGCCATCCACCGTGTGCGCGTCGTCCAGCCAGCGCGACAGCGTCGCCATGCTCAGCAACGGCAGGGCGCGCTCCATGAGCTTCTCCTTCACGCCCCACACGCGGTTCTCGCGCAAGGCCATCGGCAAAGGCCGGCCCGCGTCCATCGCCGTGCGGATGCGGTGCAAGGTGCGGATGTCTTCCGACAGCGCCCAGTGCACCAGCACCGGCGCCTCGCCCTCGGCCTGCAGGCCATCGAGCATGCGCTGCACGCGCTGCACCTGACCGCCCAGCACCGCCTCGGCGAGCTTGAACGCGTCGTAGCGCGCCACGTTCAGCACCGCTGCCTCCACCTGCTCGAAGCTCAGCGCGCCGGCCGGATGCAGCAGCGCGAGCTTCTGAATCTCCTGGTGTGCGGCCAGCAGGTTGCCCTCCACCCGGTCGGCAAAAAACTGCAGCGTGCGCTGCCCCTCTTCACCCGTGGCCACATGCTGCCCCTGCAGCTGCAGCCGCTGCGAGATCCATTGCGGCAGCGCCTTGCGGTCCACCGGGTCGAGCTTCACGGTGGCGCCAAAACTCTCCAGCGCGGCAAACCAGGCGCCCTTCTGGGTCGCCATGTCCAGGCGCGGCAGCAGCACCAGCGTGAGCGTGCTGTCGTTGCCTTGCGCGGCTTCGGCTATCTGCTGCAGCACCTGCGAGCCGTCCTTGCCGGGCTTGCCCGAGGGAATGCGGATTTCAATGAGCTGCTTGTCGGCAAACAGGCTCATCGAGCCCCCGCTGGCCAGCACTTCGCCCCAGTCGAAATGCGCGCCCGCCACGGTGTGCACCGTGCGCTCGGTGTAACCCTGCTCGCGCGCAGCAGCGCGAATCGCATCGGCCGCTTCCTGCACCAGCAGCGGCTCGTCCCCGTGCAGGGTGTAGAGGCTCCTCAAGCCACGCTGCAGCTGGGCGGCGAGTTGCGGTGCGGCAATCTGCATGCGAGGGCCTCGCGCGTCAGAGCGACTTCACGGCCGCCATGCGGCGCACCACCTGCTGCACCACGTCCGACGCCATGTCGCGGAACAGCAAGGCTTCTTCCGCGTCCTTGGAGAGCACGGCGGTTTCACTGAAGCTCAGGTCGCGCTCCAGCAGCAGTTCGACGTCCTCAATCAGGTCTTTGTCGGTGACGGTGCGCAGGCGGAAGGTAAAGCGGGTGCGCAGTTGCAGCTCGCGCACCTGGCCAGCGGCCGTCTGCCCCACGGCGATGCGTTCGCGCTGGTCGGTCACCACGGTCAGCACCACCTGCGCGGGCTTCGCGCTTGGGGGTGAGGCGCTGGTCAGCACCTGCAGGCCGTTGGTGATGAGCGCCGTGCGCAGCTCGCGCGCCACGGGCGTGTTTTCGTTGCCCGCGATGCGCACCGTGTCGAAGGCAAACTTGGGCGCCTGGCGCAGCGCAAAGCCACAGCCGGACAAGCCCAGCGCCGCTGTACCCGCCGCCAGTTGCGCAAGCGCGCGGCGCCGCGTGGGGGTGGGCATGGAGATACGAGGGGCTTGCATGCGGTTTCCTTCAAACGACCACGTTGACCAGGCGACCGGGCACGACCACCACCTTCTTCGGGGCGGCGCCTGCCGCCTGCTTGACGAAGGCCTCGCTGGCCAGCGCCGCGGCTTCGATGGCGGCCTTGTCGGCACCCGCCGGCACGGTCACGCTGCCGCGCAGCTTGCCGTTGATCTGCAGCATGAGCTCGATCTCGTCGCGTTGCAGGGCAGCCTCGTCGGCTTGCGGCCAGGGCGCGTCGAGCAGCTCGCCGGCATAGCCCAGCTCGCGCCAGAGCGCGTGCGCAACGTGCGGCGTGGCCGGGTAAATGCAGCGCAGCAAGATGCCAAAGCTCTCGGCCAGCGCGGCGCTGTCGCCCGCCGAGCCGTCGGCCTTGAAGTCTTCCAGCGCGTTGAGCATCTTCATCGCGCCGGAGACCACGGTGTTGTATTGCATGCGCTGGTAGTCGTAGTCCACCTGCTTGAGCACGGTGTGGATTTCCAGGCGTAAGGCCTTCGCGCCTTTCGACAGCGCCTGCTTCGACACACCGGCGGCGAGCGCGCCCAGGTCGCTGGTGGCCGAGAGCTTCAGCCCGAACGCCCACACGCGGCGCAGGAAGCGGTAGCTGCCCTCCACCGCCGCGTCGTTCCACTCCAGCGTGGCCTCGGGCGGCGCGGTGAACATGGTGTAGAGCCGCGCAGTGTCGGCACCGTACTTCTCGATCAGGTCCTGCGGGTCCACGCCGTTGTTCTTCGACTTGGACATCGTGCCCACACCTTCGTAGTCGATCGGCGTGCCCACGGGCAGCATGCCGTCGCCACTGGTGGCCGGGTTCTTCAGCTTCGCGCCCACGATCTTGCCGCCTTCATCGAGCACGTGCTCCACATCGTGCGGCCAGAAGTAGTCCTTGCCGCCCTTGGTGGTGCGGCGGCTGTAGATGTGGTTGAGCACCATGCCCTGCGTGAGCAGGTGGGTGAAGGGCTCATCGACCTTGATCAGACCGAGGTCGCGCATCACCTTGGTCCAGAAGCGCGCGTAGAGCAGGTGCAGGATCGCGTGCTCGATGCCACCGATGTACTGGTCCATCGGCATCCAGTAGTCCGCACCTTCGGCGACCATCTTGTCGCTGTTCGTGGGGTCGCAGTAGCGCATGAAGTACCACGACGAATCCACGAAGGTGTCCATGGTGTCGGTCTCTCGGCGCGCGGGCTGGCCGCACACCGGGCACACGACACCCGCATGAAAGCCCTCGTGCTTGTGCAGCGGATTGCCCGAGCCATCGGGAATGCAGTCCTGCGGCAGCACCACCGGCAGGTCTTTCTCGGGCACCGGCACGGCGCCGTGCTCGGCGCAATGAATGATCGGGATCGGCGTGCCCCAGTAGCGCTGGCGGCTCACGCCCCAGTCGCGCAGGCGGAAGGTGGTTTTTTTCTCGCCCAGGCCTTTGTGCGCGAGCAGTTCGGCGACCTTGTCCACCGCGGCCTTGTAGGGCAGGCCGTCCAGCGCGCCCGAGTTCGTGCACACGGCACGCTGCTTGTCGCCGTACCAGTCGGCCCACGCAGTGGCGCTGAAGGTCTCGCCTTCGACCGCCACCACCTGCTGGATCTTCAGCTGGTACTTCAGGGCAAACGCAAAGTCGCGCTCGTCGTGTGCGGGCACGCCCATCACGGCGCCGTCGCCGTAGCTCATCAGCACATAGTTGCCCACCCACACCGGCACGGCATCGCCGGTCAGCGGGTGCGTCACGGTCAGGCCCGTGTCCATGCCCTTCTTCTCCTGGGTGGCCAGTTCGGCCTCGGTGGTGCCACCGGTCTTGCATTCTTCAATGAACGCAGCCAGCGCCGGGTTGCCCGCGGCGGCGTGCGCGGCCAGCGGATGCTCGGGCGCCACGGCACAGAAGGTCACGCCCATGATGGTGTCGGCGCGCGTGGTGAACACGTACATCTTGCCGTCACCGATCAGCGCGCCGCCTTCGTCCTGGATGGCGTGCGGGAAGGCAAAGCGCACGCCTTCGCTCTTGCCGATCCAGTTTTCCTGCATCAGGCGCACCTTGTCGGGCCAGCCATTGAGCGTGGCCTTGGGGTTGCCGATCTGCACATGGTCCAGCAGCTCGTCGGCGTAGGCGGTGATGTTGAGGTAATAGCCCGGGATCTCGCGCTTCTCGACCACCGCACCCGTGCGCCAGCCCTTGCCGTCGATCACCTGTTCGTTGGCCAGCACGGTCTGGTCCACCGGGTCCCAGTTGACGACCTGGGTCTTGCGGTAGGCAATGCCTTTTTCCAGCATCTTCAGGAACAGCCACTGGTTCCAGCGGTAGTAGCTTGGGTCGCAGGTGGCCACTTCGCGCGACCAGTCGATCGCCAGGCCCATGGCCTGCATCTGCTGCTTCATGTACGCAATGTTCTCGTACGTCCACTTGGCGGGCGGCACACCGTTCTTCAGCGCCGCGTTTTCTGCGGGCAGCCCGAACGCGTCCCAGCCCATGGGCATGAGCACATTCATGCCCTTCATGCGCAGCTGGCGCGCCAGCATGTCGTTGATGGTGTAGTTGCGCACGTGACCCATGTGCAGCTTGCCGCTGGGATACGGCAGCATCGAGCAGGCGTAGAACTTCGGCTTGCTGGCGTCTTCCGTCACGCGGTAGGCGTCGGTGGCATTCCAGTGGGCGTGCGCGGCGCGCTCGACTTCCTTATGGGCGTATTTGTCTTGCATGAACCAGGGTCCGGGCCAGCCGGGACGGTGAGAAAAGGGGAGACGGCGCAGGGTGCGCGCAGAGTTGCTGGATTTTAGGCCTTGCCCCGGGCCGCAGCGTCGGGCCGTTGCACTCAGCGCGCGCCTGGCGCGGGGGCATCCGCCACAAAGCCGATGCGCGAGAGCCCTGCGGTCTGCGCCATGCCGATGAGCTGCACCACACGGCCGTACGGCACCGAGGCATCAGCGCGCAACTGCAACTCGGTCTCGGGGTTGCGCTGCGCTGTGGCCTGCAGGCGCTGGCGCAGCGCGTCTTCGGCCAGAGGCTCGTCGTTCCAGTGCAGCCGGCCTTGCGCATCCAGTGCGATCGACACCGATGCCTCTGGCGCAGCGGGGGCAGCAGCAGGCACCTCGGCCTTGGGCAGCTCCAGCGACAGCCGGCTGGCCATGAAGGGTGCGGCGATGATGAAGATCACCAGCAACACCAGCATCACGTCCACCAGCGGGGTCACGTTGATGTCGCTCATGGGCTTGTCCGCCTTGGAGCGCTCCAGGCGACCGAAGCTCATGTCGATGCGCCGCCCGGTTGCGCCAGCAACTCGCGCAAGTCGCGTGCAAAGCCTTCCAGGTCGGCCTCGATGCGCGCGATCTGCCGCCCCAGCACGTTGTAGGCGAGCACCGCGGGAATGGCCACAGCGAGGCCCGCCGCGGTCATCACCAGCGCCTCGCCCACGGGGCCTGCCACCTGCTCGATGCGGAACGGACCATCGAGCCCGATTCCCGAGAGAGCGTGGTAGATGCCCCAGACCGTGCCGAGCAAGCCCACAAACGGCGCGGTGGAACCCACCGTGGCCAGCAACACCTGGCCAAACTGCAGGCGGTGCAGCACGCGGTGCAAGGCATCGCGCAGCACGCGGGTGAGTTGTTGCGAACGGTCGCCCGCGGCGGCCAGCGTGTGGGGCGCCGCGTTGTCCAGGCTGCGCGCGGCCTGCAACAGGGGCAGCACCAGCTGTTGTGGATCGAAGCGCTGCAGGCGCGCCTGCGCATCCGTCAAATCGGCAGCCTGCCAGAAGGCCGCGGTGCTCAGATTCAGATCGGCCGCCGCGCGGCGCAAGAGCCAGCCCTTCCAGAGGATCACCACCCAGCTGGCCACCGACATCACCAGCAACAGCAGGGCCACCGCGCGACCCAGCGCATCGGCCTGAGCCAGGGTGCTCAAGAGGCCGACCGGCGCTTGGGCGTCCATGGGGAAGGGCGCGAAGGCTGGCGACGGGCTCAGCGCAGGCCGAGCACGTCGAACATGTCGTACAGCCCGGCGGGCTTGCCGGCCAGGAAGCGCACCGCACGCAGGCTGCCCTGGGCGTACGTGGCGCGGCTGCTCGACTTGTGCGTGATTTCGATGCGCTCACCGGTGCCGGCAAACAGCACTGTGTGGTCGCCCACGATGTCACCACCCCGAATGGTGGCGAACCCGATGGAGGAAGGATCGCGCTCCCCGGTCACGCCTTCGCGCGCGTACACGGCGCAGTCCTTCAGGTCGCGACCCAACGCATCCGCGATCACCTCGCCCATCTTGAGCGCGGTGCCGCTGGGCGCGTCCACCTTGTGGCGGTGGTGGGCTTCGATGATCTCGATGTCATAA
Source organism: Synechococcus sp. UW140 (assembly GCA_943371335.1). GTDB lineage: Bacteria > Pseudomonadota > Gammaproteobacteria > Burkholderiales > Burkholderiaceae_C > Hydrogenophaga. Next base: position 70,646 of record CALRUK020000007.1, read on the forward strand.
CCCGTGGCCATCGCCTTGGCCGCCATCTCCAGCAACTTGAGCGTGACGTTCACCCCCACGCTCATGTTGGGCGCCATGACGATCGGGATCTGCTTCGCGATCTCGGCGATCTCGGCCTTCTGCGCATCCGAAAAACCGGTGGTGCCAATGACCACGCCCACGCCATGCTTCACGCATTCGCGCAGGTGCGCCATGGTGCCCTCGGGGCGGGTGAAGTCGATCAGGAACTGGCTGCCCGAGAGCCCGGCTGACAAATCGGCCGTGATGGCAACGCCACTGGCCTGACCGGAGAAACCCGCAGCGTCCTGCCCGATGGCGGGGCTGTTGGCGATGTCGAGCGCGCCCGAGAGCACACCATCACCACTGGCACGAACCGCCTCCACGAGCATCTGGCCCATGCGGCCACTGGCTCCAGCCACACAGATGCGCAGCGGCTTCGCCGCAGAAACGGCGGCGCTCAACGGGCAGCTCCCGGCGTCGACTCCAGCGGCGGATAAGACGCATCAGGCGAGGCCGCAGGCGGCGTGGGCTCGGGCGCCAGCGGCGTGTTCTTGTCCTGGAAGGATTTCAACTGCGCTTCGGTGGCCTCCAGCGGAGGCACCTTGCCGAACTTGCGCCGGGAGTCGAGCGAGGCCACGAATTCGGTTTCGCTGGGCAACTCATCGCCTTCAAAGCGATCGAGGACATCGCCCTTGAAGAAAACTGCCAGCTTGCGTTGCTGGGGCTCCTGGCCCTGGCGCTTGAAGGTGAACACGTAGTCCCAGCGCTCGGCATGGAACACGCTGGCCAACAGCGGCGAGCCCAGAATGTCGCGCACTTCAGCGCGCGACATGCCCGTCTTGAGCGCTTGCGCCTGCTCTCGCGTGACCACGTTGCCCTGCACGATGTCGATCTTGTAGGGCGTGATCAGCGTGGGCATGCGGTTGCTGATGCTCGAGCACGCCGAGAGCGCGGCCACGGCCAGCAAAGCACACAGCACGTGCGCCGGACGCGAGGCTGGCTTGGGACGAAGGGCTGGACGGGGGGTGAAGAGATGCATGTGGGCTGACCCTGGAGGCAACGCGACTCGCGCCACACAGAGGGAAATGCGGCGCGGCGCGAATGCTGGCGATATGATCCGGTCATTGTAGCCCCGGGGTCCAGCGCCCGAGCGTGCCCCACCTGCGCAGCCAGCACCGTCAACTGGCGCCCGTTTCAACCCCAGCAACCGCCCAGCCCGCCATGACCAACATCGAAGAACTCAAGAGCACCGGGCTCAAGGCCACTTTGCCCCGGCTGAAGATTCTGGAGGTGTTCCAGAACGCCAAGCAGCGGCACATGACGGCTGAAGATGTGTTTCGTGTGCTGCTTGAAGACCGCTCGGACATCGGCCTGGCCACGGTCTACCGCGTGCTGATGCAGTTTGAACAAGCCGGGTTGCTCACGCGCAGCAACTTTGAGTCGGGCAAGTCGGTGTTCGAGCTCAACGAGGGCCAGCACCACGACCATCTGGTGTGCCTGGACTGCGGCCGGGTGGAAGAGTTTTTCGATGCCGAGATCGAAAAGCGCCAGCAGATGGTGGCCAAGACTCGCGGCTTTGTGCTGCAGGAGCACGCACTGTCTCTTTACGCCAATTGCAGCAAAACCGACTGCCCGCACCGCGGCGGCGTGCACCGGGCGTCTTGATTCGCGCTCACTCGCCGCGCGACATGGCCGCGCGGTGGCGCGACACAAACTCCTGGTAGGTGTCGATCCCGCGCAACTGCAAGATGGTGTTGCGTACCGCCGCCTCCACCAGCACGGCGATGTTGCGGCCGGCCACCACTTGAATGACCGCTTTGCGCACGGGCACGCCGAGCACATCCTGGTACAGCGGCTCGTGCGGCATGCGCTCGTAATCGCGCTCCATCGTTTCCCGGCGCACCAGGTGCACGATGAGCGAAAGGCGCATCTTTCGGCGCACGGCCGTCTCGCCAAAAATGGCCTTGATGTCGAGCAAGCCAATGCCCCGCACTTCCAGCAGGTTCTGCAAAAGCTCCGGGCAGCGGCCCTCGATGCTGGTCTGGTTGATGCGGTACAGATCGACCGCATCGTCCGCCACCAAACCGTGGCCGCGCGAAATCAACTCCAGCCCCAGCTCGCTTTTGCCGAGGCCGGATTCGCCGGTGATCAGCACCCCCATGCCCAGAATGTCCATGAACACACCATGCATGGACGAGCGGTCTGCGAAATGACGCGACAAGTAGGCGCGCAACACATCGATGACAAAGGCCGCCGACTCCTGGGTGGAGAACATCGGAATTTGCGCGCGCTCGCACATGGCGGTGAGCGCATCGGGCGCGGTTTGCCCATCGGCCACCACCAGCACCGGTGGCTCCAGTGTGACGATGCGCGCCACACGGCGGCGGTTGTCGTCGTCGCTGGGGCTGGTGAGGTACGCGACCTCACGTTCACCAAACACCTGCACCCGGTAGGGGTGGATGTAGTTGAGGTAGCCCACGAGATCGGCACCCGAGCGCGCCGCGCGAATGGCCACCTCGTCAAAGCGGCGCTCTGAGGCGCCCAACCCGGCAATCCACTGCCATTTCAAGGCGTCCCGATGGTCCTCAAACAGAACGTCGGCGCTGACGACAGTGGGTTTCAAAGCAATCGGCCGGCTGTGAGGCCGCCTCCAGGCTGTTCAGCCGAGCGGCCCGCAAAACCGAGAAAACACCGCTTGAGGGAGCTCAAACCGTCACGCGGCGGCGTGCGCCGACTGCCAGGATGTGATCAGCCTGTGAAGCTCGTCGGCCGCAATGGAGGTTTTCATCTGCTCGCGCAGTGCGCTGTCGCTCAGCATCTCGGCAATCTCGGACAGGATTTCCAGATGCTTCTGCGTGGCCACTTCTGGCACGAGCAGGAAGATCATGAACTGCACCGGCTGCTCATCAGGCGCATCAAAGCCAATGGGGCTGGCGAGCTGGAACACCGCGGCCAGCGGTTGCTTCAGGCCCTTGATGCGGCCGTGCGGAATGGCCACACCATGACCCAGGCCGGTGGAGCCCAGGCGCTCGCGGGCAAAGAGGCTGTCGGTGATCAAGGCGCGATTGAGACCGTGTTCGGTCTCAAACAGCAGGCCCGCTTCTTCAAATGCGCGCTTTTTGCTGGTGGCATCGACGCCGACGAGCACCTGCACGGCGGGCAATATGGCGGAAAGTCGGTTCATGTGGGCCCTTTCGGACCGCAAATTATGCCGAGTTGAGGCCCCTTGGCTAGACTGCGGGCACAAAAAAGCCGCTTGACATATCAAGCGGCTTGCTGCAACGCAACATACGTCACGCCCCCCTTGGTCGAGGGGCGTGACAACGGTCACATCAGGCGTTTGACCGAGTCATGGTGGTGGTCTTGCGTCTTGTCCTTGTAGCGCAACACCTGGCGGTCAAGCTTGTCGGCCAGGTCATCGACAGCGGCGTACAAATCGGCATGGGCACTCTCGGCGAAAAGGTCGCGTCCTTTGACATGGATGTTGCATTCGGCCTTTTGTCGCAGGTCTTTCTCCTTGAGGTTGTCCACCGTCAACAGCACCTTGATATCGACCACCTGGTCGAAATGCCGGGAGATGCGCTCCAGTTTGGTGGTGACGTAACCGCGCAGGGCGGGCGTGACCTCGAGGTGGTGACCGCTGATCGTCAGGTTCATAGATGAGCCTCCATATGCTCCGGGTTGACACAAGCCGCCTGGGGCAAGACCTCCCGACGGCCACGGGGATGTCTTGAACCCACTATGCCCATGAACGCCATCCGGCGCAAGCCGGAGGGCGCAACAAAGCGTGAGAAATCGGTGAAACCCCTTGCCGACGCTGGTTGCATATCCAAGGGGCGCGTGCTTCTGTCAATCAGGCCGCGGGCTGCGCCCAGGCTTGTCTGAGTGTCGGCGCAGAATGCCCCACCACAATGGCACCAATGACAACCCCACAATGGCCAAAATCGCCAGGCTCAGGTTGTGCCGGATGACCTCCAGATCGCCGAAGGCAACGCCAAGCGCTGTGAGTGAGACGACCCAGAGGACGGCGCCGCTCACGTTGTGCCGCAGGAAAACCTTGCGATCCATGTGACCAAAGCCCGCAGCGAATGGCGCAAACGTGCGCAATACAGGGACGAATCTCGCCAGCACGACGGTTCGTGGCCCGTGGCGCGCAAAGTATCTCTGGGCGTGGGCATGGCCATGCGCAATCACGGTGAACCGCGCTATCCAGGCGCTGCCACACCGACGTCCGATCAAGTAGTTCAGCGAATCGCCCAACACGGCGGCCGTAATCAGCGCGGGGACAACGGCAGCATAGTGGAGCAGACCGGCTCCACAGAAGACCCCCACGATGAACAGCATCGAGTCGCCCGGCAGGAAAGGGAAAACGACCAGGCCAGTCTCCGCGAACACGATCAGGGCCACGATGGCGATCGCCCAGGCGCCATAGTTCACACACCAGTGCGTCAGGTGCTGGTCAAAATTGGCCAGCAGATCAATGAAATACGTCAGGATGTCCATGCGACGTCACCACGGGTAGCCGATCTCTGCAAACCACAAGGAATTGGCTCGCAAATTCCCCAGGAAGGAATGCCTTGGACCTCGGAAGAGATCGATCCCCAGGCTCAGTCGCATGGCATCGCTCAGCGCGTAGTGCAACCGACCCCGTACCGTCCAGTCGCCACGGGGTTGCGCCCAAACCGCAAAGAGGTCGAGGTCTGCCTTGGATTCGAACAGCGGCCCGGCATAGCGCACCGTGGCGCCGTACTGGTTGCGATCCAGTTCGTTGCTGATCAAGGCTTGCGCCCTTTGAAGACTGGCTGGAATCGCGCTGCCCGACGGCAAAGGCGCGGTGCGCAGGCTCTTCCAGAATCCCTGGACCGAGATCGTTTCGCGGTCTCCGAACGACCACTCCACGCCGCCCACCGCCGACACATACGAGCGCCGCCTCGCCACCAAGGGGTTTGCAGATTGTTCAAAATTGACCCAGGCCACCTCACCACGGTAGGCCAGCTCGCCTTGCACAACGGCGACATCCGCGCCCAACATCCGCATCCGCGTGGGCTCTCGACCGAGGACCAAAGCTTGCGCCGTCAAACTGCGCACCGCCATCGTCGGGTACAGATCGTGACCGTCGATGAAGCTGACGGACCAATCGGCGGCTGAGCCCAGTGCCTCGTACTTCAGCGCAAGTGTCGGCCGAACCCTTGGGCGGTCGGCCTGAAAGCTCACACCAGCTACCTGATTCAAGGGAACATCGTGGAACTCGAATCGGTCAAGCACATGCACTTGAACCTGTCCCGCGTCTGTCGAGCAATCCAGATGCACGCCCCAGCGCCCGGTGCGTTGGTCAGACTCCTTGGGCGTCAGGCGCCGGTAGTTGCTGGCTGAGATCTGATCCGTGGGGTTGATGCCATCGGCACGACCCCACAGCACCAGGCGTTTGCCAACAGCGGGCGCGCAAGGCAGCCCGGTCGCCTTGACGTACAGCTCTCGTAGGCCCACATCCTCGCGTTTGCCATCCGCTCTCTCTGGCGAAGTCAATGCCCACGCATCGCCATGAACACGCAGACCCTCGGCGGCGGGCCAGTCGAAGCCCAGCCGGGATCGGGCCACCGCCAAGCCATATTGGTCGTCCAGCATGCGGCTTGACGACCAGGCACCCGCCGCAAACTCGCCGAAGAACTGCGCAGGCTCGGACCATGCATGGCCGCACAGCACCGCCTGCAGCAAGAGTCCAGCCGGCAGCTTGCGCGCGATACGCGGAACAAGTGAACGCGTCACGGCATCCTCAGTTCGATGCCATCGCATGGGCAGAGAAGAGACTGACCGGCAGATCCTGCCCTACCTTGAACCGGGAAAACACAATCGTCGTCGTGTGGCCACTTTGCAAGTTGGTCGCCACCGCTTTCATGGGCTGCCATTTGCTGTTCGCGGCGTCCACCAGAAGGATGTCCGAGAACACGAACTGCTTGTAGGGTTGGCCACCCGCATCCTCGGTTTCAACGTAGCTCGTTGCGCTGTTGTCCTTGCGAAGCCAGGTCGTCCGCTTCGCGTAGCCTGAATTCGCGAGCACCGCCTGATCGGCCGGCACGGACTCCACTACGTGGTGCCACACACCATCCCTCTGCCGCTCACCCAGCAGGGTGTGCTTCCAGTCGGCGACCTTGTGACCCATCACATCGCCGTAGCTGAAGTCTGTTCCGATGAAGCTGTCCTTCTTGTTCGAGGCGATCAGCCGGCGCACGCGCTTCATGGCTGGCAGGTAGACCCACATGTCGTCATCCTGCGAAGACTGCTCGATGAGCAACGTTGAAGTTCCGCGAATATCGGCAGGCGCCTCGAACCGCACGAAGCGCATTGTTCCGGCGCCACCGGGCTGCTGCTTCGACGCCATGCTTGCGCGGCGAATGCGGCGGTTGCCGTCTTTTGACTCCAGCACGAATTCAGCATCGGCCGTCGATGTGCTGAAACTTGTCACTGCAGCGTTGCGCGCCATCAATTCAGCGGCATCGGGTGAGGCCGACCACGCGACTTGCGAGTACATCAAGAAAGCCACTGTCGCCACCACGATCAGCAATGCGGCGCCGCGATTCCCCGACCGCCGCCGAAAGACAAACGCAGGTTTGATGGAGAGGATCGCGCTCGGGATGATCGTCAAAGCCGCGAACACGCTCACGAGCATGGCCAGAACAATGAACGCCGACAGCCACATGTGAACCTTGTAGTCATAGGAGAACATCAACACTGCGTATCCGCCCGCCACCGCGGTGGCCACAAACAAGCAGGCCTTGCCTGCGGTCTTCATGGCCGCATCCACGGCTTCGGGCAGCGCTCGGCCATGCGTCGTGTACTCGTTGATGCGGTAGATCAGGTAGATGGCGTAATCCGCGCCGATGCCCACCGCCATCGCGGAGATCAGCGAGTTCGGAATGTTCAGAGGCACACCGAAGTAGCCCATCACACCAAAAACCAGCGACAGCACCACCAGCAGCGGTGTCAACACCAAGGCGCCGGCCAGGAATGAACGAAAGGCCACGACCGACACCGCAAAAATCACACTCAGGATCTGAACAATGTTCAGCAACTTGCTGCGCACCATCACTTCCGTCACAGCCAGGGTCTGAGCGACCTCGCCACCAAACGACACAGTGGTGCCTGCGGGAAAGTGCAGCTCGGCGGATTGGCGCAGTTCCCGCACGAGTTGTTCGATTTCGGCGTTGCTGTTCGTGCGCAACATGATCGAAATCTTGGCCCGCTGGTAGCCGTAGTCCACATGCGTGGAGAAGTCGTCCGGATCGCCAGACAGCGCGTAGAGAAACAGGTACTGCGCGATGAGATCGCGGTCGTTGGGAAGCGGATCGGTGACCTTTTCGTTAGACGCAGCCAGATGCATCCGGCGCAGGAAGTCATCCATCGAAAGTGTCTTTCCGACGATGGGGCGGCTCGCTGCATCCGCTTGCAACTTGCGCATGGCAGCGAGCACCTTCGGGTCTTTCACGCCGTCAGGCTGGTTCGTGTCAACCATGACGTAGAGGATGTTGGTGCCGCCGGTTTGCGCGTTGAGCAGTGCGTCGTCTTTCTGGATCGGCAGGGCGTCGGAGAAAAACGTCTTGCTGGCGTTGTCCACCTGAACGCGCGACCACCCCGCCATGGCGATCATGACGATGACGACCAGCACGACCAGCACCCAGCGCCGGCTGCGCGGCGCCATCACAAGATTCGCCAGGCCGGCGCTGATGCGATCCCAGATGCGCGCTTGAGATTCCGTATTGATGTGCGCCGTGGAGGGCGGCTTCAAACTGGCCCGCACGGCCGGCGTGAAAGTGAACTCCAGCACAACCGCCGTGAGAATTCCGATCCCGGTAAAGATGCCGAATGCGCGAACCGTCTCCACCTCAAAGACGACCAGCGAAAAGAACCCGAGCGCGGCCACGCCCCCCGCAATGACCAGCACCGGCCCGACTGCCACAAGCGATTCAATGGTGGCCAGGCGGTTGGCCAGGCCAGGCTCCATGTGCTGCACGTTCACCAATTCGATGAAGTGCTCGTAATAGCGCTTCAGCAACTGCACGGCATGCCCTGCCGCGACAGCCAGGATGAGAATCGGCGTCGGCGAGTTGAAGATGTCCATCGGAATCTTCATCAGGCCCATGACGCCCACGCCCCAAACGACGGAGAGCAAGGCCGTGACCAGCGGCAGGATCAAACCCTGCCTGGTGCGAAATGCTTCGTAATGGAGCAAACCAATGACCAGGACGGCGATCGGAAACAACCAGTTGATGCGATCGGCGAATACTTCTGCCTGCTGCAGAAACACAGGATTGCCACTGATGGAAATCTTCAGATGGCCGGATTTTTCCTCGCCGAGAATCCGGCGAACGTCGGCCAACATCGCCCCGAACCCGTTCGGGTTCTCTTTTAGCTCCACCATGATGGTGGCGGTGCGCCAGTCCTCCGAGATGACGGTGCTCCTGTAGACCGGGTTGGACTCGATGGCGGACTTCAGCTCGGCACGCTCCCGCTCGGTCGATGGCATGCGACCGAGCAACGGCCGGGCTTCAAAACTGTCTGCGCTGCCCTTGATGCCTTTGGCCTGCCGTGATGAGATGCTCAGAAGCGTCTGCTTGCTGACAGAGGGAGCGACGTAGAGCTTGTCGGTGATTCGCTGCACCGCCTCCAGCACTTCCGGCTGCAGGGCGTCCCCGCTGTCGGGCGTGATGCCGATCACCACGAGGTACTTTGACCCAAAAATCTTTTCGATCGTGTTCGTCGCAAGGATGTACGGGTGGCTCTGCGGAACCACGGCAGCGGGGTTGATGATGACTTGCTGCTTTGCCGCGAACATCCCGAAGAACGCCGTGAGGCCGAGCACGATGGCAATCACCCATCGACGATGGTCAACCACCCAGCCCGCGTAACTTGCCAATGACGGACCACCCCAGCTCTGCCGGGTGGGACGCCCCACGGAAACGTTTGTCCATTCGCTCATGATCGAAAAACTCAGGTGAAGCTGGGGGCGTCGGCAAAAGTCACCACGCCGTTGCGCGCTGCAGCAAGCTGCGCCTTGAGCATCCGCTTTTGCACTTTCGCGGAAGGGGTGTAGGGCAAGGCTTCCATGGCCATGAACTCATCGGGCGTCCACCCGCTGAACTCGGCAGCCAGCCGCGCAGCCAGGCGGGCTTCGACAGCAGCCGGTCCAGCGGCGCAAGCGCCGACCCAAACCAACGTGCAGGGTCCACCCGCCCCATCGGGCGCCAGCAAGGCAGCGTCGACCACGCCTTCGACCATGCGCGCCTGGTATTCCACGAGTGCAGAACTGACCCAGCCGCCCTTGAACGGCACCGATTCTTCGAGCCGATCGATGACCTCCAGATGGCCCGCAGCATCGACACGGGCCTGATCGCCAGTGGGCAGCCACTCGTCATCGTCCCGGCCACGATGCGCGACCCAATGCCCTCGCACCAGCAGTTCGCCATCGCCCTGGGGGGCGAGATGCCCAGCGCTAGGGCGAACCGCGATCTCCACACCGAAGACGGGCTTGCCGTGTCTCAAGGTCAGACCATGGTCATAGTGCTCGATGGTGGCCAGCGGAGATGTTTCGGTCATGCCCCAGGCATGGCACACCTCGACACCCAGCTCATCAGCGACCCACCGCGCCAGCTGCGGTGCCATTCGCGAACCCGCCACCACCGTTCGCTGGAGGGTGCTGAACCGCAGCCGGTGAGCTCGCATGTACTGCGCCAACGCGATCCAATGCGCCGTCACCGCGCCCAGCACGGTGATGCGGTGATCTTCGATCCAGCGGAACCAGCGCGCAGGATCACGCTCTGGGGGAACAAGAACCAGCGCGGCGCCCACCAGGGGGCAGGCGAAGGGCGCTCCCCATGCGGTGGCGTGGTAGGTTTGCATGAGCGGCATCACCCGGTCTTTCGCAGACAAGCCCATGGCATCCGGGAGCGCGCACGCCCAGGCATGCAGCACCGTCGACCTGTGCGTGTACAGAACGGGCTTGGGCAGACCGGTCGTCCCAGACGAGTAGCACATGAAAGCGGCAGCATCCTCAGCAAAGGCGTTTGCATCCTCCGCCCTGCGGGTGGTTTCAAGCGACTGCGCCATGTTGAGAAGCGGAGCGCTCGGCCTCTGGACAGAGAGCGCCTGGGCCAGAGGTTCGGTCACGGCGTCGTGCAGCACCAGCGTTGCGCGTGCCATCTTCATCAGATGAGTCACCTCATTCGCTGGATGCTGAGGATTCACCAGGTGTGAAACCGCTCCGATGGACAAGGCGCCGTAGAGCCATGCCATCTGGTCCGCAGAGCTGAGCCCGATGTTGGCCACGCTGTGCCCCGCGCGTACGCCGCGATCACGAAGGTGTTTGGCACAGGACCATGCTCGGTCAGCCAGGCCCGCGTAGGTGACATGCGAGCACTCGCCCTTCGGGGTCAGGGTCGTGACGGTCGATGGGGCATGAACCCTCGCCGCATAGGTCAGCAGCTCATGTGCGTGAAGGGCTCTGTGGCGAACGCGAGCAACCCTCTCATGGTCGTTGTCTGCATGTGATTGAAGCATGCAGCCGATGGTAGGAACCGGCGTCTCATTGCTCAATGGAATCTATGTACCACCTGGCTTGTCTGATATGCCTTGAGAAGTGCCGCACACCTCAAGCGAACTGAAGGTACGTCTGGGTCAGGGCATGCTGCGGTCGCTCGAAGACATCCGTCGCGCTGCCCAGCTCTATCAACGTTCCTGCGCCGCCATCAAGCTTCCAGAAAAACGCTACTTGATCAGCGAGCCTTCTTGCCTGGCTCAGGCTGTGCGTCACCAGAACGATCGTTCGCCGCACCGCCAGGCGATGCACAAGCTCTTCGATCTTCTGCGTCGAAATGGGGTCCAGCGCGCTGCAGGGTTCGTCCATCAGCAAGACGCTGGGATTCAGCGCCAGTGCCCGAGCGAGACACAGGCGCTGTTGCTGGCCGCCAGACAGGGTGAGCGCTGGCATGTCGAGGCGATGCCTGACCTCATCCCACAGGCCTACCTCTTGCAGCGCAGACTCAACGCGATCCGCCACCTCTGCTTTGGCCCGAATTCCGTGCTGCTTGAGCGCGAACTCCATGTTTCGCCGGATCGAAAACGGAAACGGATTGGGCCGCTGAAACAGCATTCCCACATGTCGGCGAAGCAAAATGGGATGCTTCAGCATCTCCTCGTGGTCCAGCCAAGTGAACCTGACGGAACCCGACACAGTGCAGCAAGGCACGTGGTCATTCAGCCGGTTCAGACAATACAGAATGCTCGACTTGCCGCAGCCGGAAGGACCGATGAGCGCTGTGACGCCCACGCGCGGAATGCGAAGGGAAACGCCCTCGACCACCGTGTGCGAACCGTAGCGAATCGACAGATCTTTGATGTCGATATGGTCGCCGGCACTCACGCTGCTTCGCGCAATGGGTCTGACGGTCTCTGCATACAGGTCAGGCGTCGCATGCGCCACCAGTGCCGTGATTTTGTTCATCTGTATCTCGCGTCAAGCCCAGCAGCCGATCCCGTCATGCGGCGGTGCATCCAGCTCAGCGAAGCGTGCACGGACAGACTGAGGACGGCGAGAAGAATCAGCAAGGCCACGGCGGATCCGTAGGCGTTGGTCTGCCCACCGGGGACATTGGTGGTGAGCTCGTAGATGTGCACGGATACGCTACGGCCTGAATCCAGGATGGAGTCAGGCATCCTGTCCGAGTAGCCGCTGGTGAATAGCAGAACGGCTGTCTCAGCCAGTGCTCGCGTGATCGCCAGCACCAGGCCGGCGCATATGCCAGGCAAGGCGACCGGGACGGTGACATGCCAAAGCACGGATTGCCTGGAAAGCCCGAGCGCTGCGCCTGCGGCGCGGTAGTCAACGCCAGAGGCCTCCAGCGCACTGGCCATCGCACGCGCCAAGGTCGGGAGAATCATGCAGCCCAGGGTCAAGCCACCTGCAGCAATGGAATAGCCCAACCCCAGCTGTCGACAGAAGAAGCTCAGCCCGAACAAGCCGAAGACCACGGATGGAACACCTGCCAGCACATCGAGGCTGCCACGCATCAAGGCAGCAAACCGGCCGGCCGGATCGCACCCCTCTGTCAGTAACACGGCGACGGCAAAAGCCATTGGGAAAGCGGTGACCAGACTCACCAAGACGATTGCCAACGTGGACACCAGAATGGGCGCTATTCCGCCGCGTCGCCCGGCGCTCTCGGGCGCAGATAGAAGAAATTCGACGGATATTGCTTGAATCCCGTTACCGAGTACCGCCATCAGCGGCCAGGCCAGCATCGCGGCGGCGATCGTCGTCAAACCCACGATAAAAAGGAGCCACGCCCTGTCTTGCACGAGGGATCGGATGGCGATGGAATCGCTCATGGAGGCGCCGCCCTCCCGCGGACCCCGACCCACTCGCCCGCCACCACCATGCAAGTGACCAGCAGCAGCGTGAGCAAGCCGACCACGAAAAGGGAGGCTCTGTGGTCTCCCATGGCGTAGGGCATCTCCAGGGCGATGTTGGCGGTCAGGGTGCGCACCGGTTGAAACACCGATGTGGGGACCTGCACGATGTTTCCACAGACCATCAACACCACCATGGTCTCGCCAATGGCGCGCGCCGCACCGAGCACCATGGCCGAAAAAATCCCGGGGCGCGCTGCAGGCAGCACGACGCGCAGCAGCGTCTGACTGCGCGAAACACCCAGCGCGGTCGAGGCTTGCACATAGCCCGGCGGGACGGCCCGCAAGGCCGCTTGCGCGAGCAACGTGATTGTGGGAAAGATCATGAGAGCGACAACGACGATGCCGGCGAGCAGGCTTGCACCAGGTGGAGCCAGCGCATTGATCAAGGGAACGATCGAGGTGACGCCCCAAAGACCATAAACAACCGTAGGCACCGCCGCACTGGCCTCCACCAACATGCGCAATGGCGTGACCCAATGTGGTGCGCCAAGAAAGGTTGTGCAAGTGGCAACGGCCAGACTGAACGGCGTCGCAAGTGCCAAAGCGCCCATGGTCAGAAAGAGACTCGCCAACATCATGGGCAGCATGTTGAAACTCCCATCGCGGGGCCACCAGCCTGCATCCGTCACGAAACGCAGGAGCCCATCTTTCGCGATCAGCGCCTGACTTTCCGCGAGGAGAAACACAGCGATCAGCACGACGATCAGGGCGCCTGAAGCCGCCAGCAAACACATGGACGACCAGAAGAGCAGATCATGCAAGCGCCTAGGCCTGCGAACCATGGGCACACGAGAACACTGGGGTTCCATCGAAGCAGACACCACAGGCGCTGGGGGCGGCGTTCACCGAGACGCCGTGGGCACGAAGTATTGCCCCAAGACCAACTCGATCACCGCTTCGGACTGGGTGAACGCTACAAAGTCCTGAAGCTGAGCGGACAGCGGCGACTTGAAAACCAGATTCAACTCTCGGCTGATCGCATACCGGCCGGAGGCCACCGCAGCCGTCGAGGGAACTTGATCGTCCATAGGCACCAAGCGGATGGCAGCACCTTGTTGCGCCTCATACTCTGCGGATCCGATCGACACATACCCGATGGCGCCAGATGACCCGGCAACGGTCTGGATGCCTTGCTGGTTGTCGCCAATGATGACGTGGGCCGAAATGTCTTTGTAGGGAACGCCGAAGTAACTGCTGAAGATGTCCAGCGTGGAGCGTCCTTCTGCCTTGCTGACCACGGTGATCGGAACATCGTTGCCGCCCAGCTGCCTCCAGTTCTTGAGCTTCCCGGTGTAGATGTCGACCACCTGGCTCCTTGAGAGCCGGGGTACGGGGTTGTCCTTGTGCAGGATGATGCCTACGCCATCCCTGGCGATCAGCGCACTTTGCAGGTCTTGTTCGTCGGGCCTCATCTCGCGCGACACCATGCCCAGCTTTGCCATGCCGTTGCGCACGTCCAGCACGCCGCGCGAGCTACCGCCCGCCTGAACTTCGATCCTGATGTTCGGGTGCTTCTTCTCGTAGGCCTTGCCGATCTCGCTGAGCAAGGGAGCGATCGTGCTGGAGCCAACCACGGTGATGCGTTCAATGGCCTCGGGCGATACCACCTGCGCAGATGCCGTATCCCGACTGCAGCCGGTCAACCCTGCGGCCACCCAACCACAGCACAAAAGCACCGTCAGTCGCCAGACGACTCTCCTCATCGGCTTCATATTGCTCCTCCCCAATTCTTTGTATGGCACTTGCGCAAACAGGCGCCTGCGTGGCCGCTGCGGATCCTAGCGCCGCCACAAGCGACACCAAATAGGAGCTATGTACTATGGCGCCCGCCAAAATGCCTCTCGATAATTTTCGACGTTGGCAGCCTGCTGTGAGGGGTGCTGTGTTTCCAGAAATCATTCTCAGAGAGGGTTCTCGATGAACAGCACTTTTGCCGACCGCGCTTCGGCCGATCAGGGGCCTGCCGATTTGAGGCCAGCCAGCCGTCGCGATGAGCTTCAATCGCAGCATCAGAAGGAGGCCGGGTACTTCGATCTCCTGGCCTACATCGCCTCCAATGCCGTGGCCGGTGAAATCATGGCCGTCGAGAACTATTCGGAGATGGTTCCCCTGATGCCGGATACCGAAAGCAAGATTGCCACCGTCAAACAGGCCCACGAAGAATCGAAGCACATTCTGATGCTCGCCAGTTTGGGCAAACGCCACGACTACGGCGTCATGCAAGAGATCGTCGAGCCGCAGTGGTTCAACATCCGACGGCACTTCAGCACCGCCGTGGCGAACAAGGACTTGGGCGCCTGCTTGTTGATCCAGGACCTCATGACCGAAACGATGGCCATCGTCCTGTACCGCACGCTGCAGCGTCAGGGAGATCAGGACACAGCGATCCTGGCGGGCAAGATTCTGGAAGACGAGCTGGAACATCTCGAGATCGGCCTCGGTCGTATCCGCCGGATGTTGGCTGAAGACCCCGAAGGCGTGAACGAGAGCTTGAGGTGGGCACATCACCGTGTCATGCCGGAACTCTTCAGCATGGTCAGCACCAGCTGCCACTTCCTCTGTGACCGCCTGAACATTGACTGCGGATCTCTGAAGCTCGGACACCTGCGAACCGACATTGATGCCATTCGAGTCGAGGCGCTGGACGCCTACGTGGAGACCCTCGACAAGGCGAACTTCGATCCAGACGTCACCGCTCCCCTGATCGAGTCGATGCAGTCGTATGGCAGCACAACACTCGCCAGCGCTGGCCTGGCCGCGCACTGATGTCCCTTGAATGCATGTCACCGGCGCCTCACGGGCGTCCGGTCGCCGCACGACCATGACACAGGGCGCCACAGCTTTTTTCGAGTTCCTGGTGATAGACGGCACCCTGCTCATCGGGTTGTTCCTGCTGGTGACATGGGGCGTGGTGATGCTGCAGCAGCGCATGCCCTTCCAGGGCACCCAAAACAGGCTTCTCGGTTCATCTGGATGGCGCTCATCCCTGGTCGCGAGCGTTGGCGGCGTCATCACGCCGTTCTGCTCCTGCTCCACCATCCCGGTGCTCAACGGCATGCTGCGAGCTGGCGTGGGCTTCGCGCCGAGTTTTGCATTTCTGGTGTCTTCGCCCGTGATCAACGAGGGCGTGTTCATACTTTTGTTCGTGACTCAGGGGCCGGTGCCGGGTTTGATCTTCATCCTGGTTGGGCTGGTGCTCACCGCCGCGGCTGGCGTCTTGGCGGAGCGTCTTGGATTGCATCGCTACGTCATTTCCCCCTCCTTGTCGGCCACAGGCGGTCAATTCGTCGGCACCGCTGCTCCGCGGTGGCCCGGCTTGCTGCCGGCCAGCCGCTTTGCGTGGCTGGCGGCCTCCCAGGAACTGAGAAAAACAGCCCCGTACCTGATCGCGGGTCTGCTGGTTGGCGGGCTGATCTACGGTGCGGTACCGAGGGAGACCCTGCTGCAACTCCTGGATCACCTGCCCGCCGGGGTGCTGTACCTCGCCTGCGCGCTGGTGGGTCTTCCTCTGTACATCTCGCCGATTGCGGCCCTCCCGATTGGTCTCGCGTTGATCGACAAGGGCTTCCCGGTTGGGCCTCTTGTCACGTTTCTCGTCTCGGCCATTGGCACGAGTCCGCCCGAGATGGTTCTTCTGCTTCGCTTGTTCAAGTGGCCGTTGGTGATGGCACACACGCTGACGGTCGTCATTGGCGCACTGGCCTTGGGGTTGGTGGTCGCTCTGGTGCTCTAGGTTCCCCAAAGGAGATTTCATGCTCGGCTTCTTCAAAAAGAGTTCGCACAACGAGGACGTCGCCGTCATCAAACGTGCGCTCAGTCCAAAGGTGGTTGTGGTGGTGTCTGCCAGCTGCTGCATGCAAGGCACCGCCGAGGTGGATGCGCGGGCAGAAGCGTCTGCGCGCGAGGCCATCCAGTTGGCGAACCTCGACTGGCCCGTCATGACCGTCACGGTGACCCAGGCCCAGGCCGCACTCGGCCGGATAGCGGCAGAGCTGGACACTGCACAGGGCGCGCTGGCTGCCCAGGTGAGCGAGCTGTTCATGTCGCACGGCCTGAACGCCTTCCCGGTTCTCCTGGTCAATCAGAAGCTGGTGTCCTATGGCGGAGCACCCGACCACAACCTGATTCGAGCATCGCTCCCTTCAACGTCGGGCGGCACGCCCCGCATGGCCGCTCATGAAGACATTGCTTGACGCACCCCGTCAAGGCAAGCGCGTTCTGCTGACTGGCGGCACGGGGTATCTGGGCTCATTGCTCGCAGCACAGATCCTCCATGACGGGTGGGCAGATCATCTGGTGCTGCCGACCCGCAAGCCCTCTGACTTGGGACCGATTCCCAACGAGGTGCGGACCGAGCTTCACGCGCTTGGCGCTGCGCCAGATCGCCATCTTCATCGCGTCACGTCCATTCACTGGCAGGGCGCCGAATCGGCGACGGCCGAGAGCTTGCGCGCCTTGCTTGAGACACACAAAGTCGACACCATCGTTCATTGCGCAGGCTGCCTCGATTACTTTGACGAGCAGGCGCTGACCGCTGTCAACGTTGATTTCACCACCCGCCTTGTGCAAGCTGCGAAGCAAGCTGGCGTGGGCTGCTTCGTATTCATCTCCACCGCTTACGCCGCAGGTTACTCAGGATCGACCATTCCTGAGGCTGCACTGGCCGCCCCGCATGGGGATCCCACCAGCTACACACTGACGAAGCGCGCGGCGGAGCAGATCGTTGCCGAGTCGGGCGTACCGTTCCTCATCGTTCGGCCTTCGATCGTGATCGGCGACTCGACAACCGGCCGCTACACCGGAAAACGGTATGGGCTCTACCAACAATGGATGGGCATCGAACGCCTGCTGACCGACCGCTACCATCCGGAGCTGCACACGGTGGCCACGGAACAACCTGTCAACCTGCTGCATCAGGATGCATTTCAGGCCACCATGGCGAGCATCCTTCGATGGGTGCCCTTCAGTGCTCACATCAATGTGGTGACCGACAGCGACACCGCACCG
Organism: Synechococcus sp. UW140; assembly: GCA_943371335.1. Lineage (GTDB taxonomy): Bacteria > Pseudomonadota > Gammaproteobacteria > Burkholderiales > Burkholderiaceae_C > Hydrogenophaga. Next base: position 88,115 of record CALRUK020000007.1, read on the forward strand.
AGCATGAGGGATCTCTGGCGCCTGATCTGTGAAGTGACGCGGCCGCGATCCGTGGTCTTCTACGACAGCTTGCAGCAAGTGAACATCAAGGCGCTCGACACCAGGCAACGGAGCTATCTCACCTTTGCCAGAACGAATCTCGAAATCGGCGCGCACGATTGGCGCTTTGATCGCGAGTGGCAGCGCCTTCTGCGGCAACGCGGACTGGTCGGCGTGGACACCTCCATGGCCACACTGAAGGTTTGCCAGGATCGATTCGTGCGCTCGTCACTGCCACTGCAAAAGTATGTGGACAGGTTCAGGCCCGAGTTCCCGGCCGAGGTGCGGTATCAAAAGTTCGATGGCCACCCACTGCAAAGCCCGGCCTTTGATCATGAACTTGCGTGAACCCGGATCCGCCCCGCCGACGCCATGGCAGTGCGAAATGGCCGCTGTTGCCTCGACGCTGCGAAAGCTTTTGCCTGCGGCAGGACGCGCGGGCACGCCCCCTCGAACGCTGTGGTGGGGCGCGGGCTATTCAGACCTCCCGGCTGAATGTGCCCGCGAAATCGGCAGCGAAGCCATCTTTGCCGACAGCGATCCGCGGCGGCTGCGTCGCAGCAAGGCCATGGCAGGCGACCAGCCGAAAGCGATCAGGCTGCTGACACTCGCGGATTTGCAGCGCGACGCGGCGTTCATCGAGTCTGCACTGGAGGGTGTTTCCTTGCGCAACATCGACAGCTACCTTGCGTTCGAGGAGAAACTTCTGCACCGCCTCCACACCCACCCAGCGATTGCCAGCGAGTGGGCGGATGTCGTCGTCATGGACTTCATCCTCAATCGGGTGACTGCAGACAAAGAAGCTTCCACGATGGCAGAGGCGTTTCGTGTTCTCGATCGAGAAGGGCGTGTGCTGAGCGCGATCCTTGTTGCAGACGAGCCTGTCGATGCGCAGTCCGTAAAGTCTTCGCCCCCAGGCCCGGCCTTGCGACTTCCCACCGAGCAGGCGGCGTTGCAGTCCTTCGAGCGGGCAGGCTTCCATGGCGTGCGCTTGCACTGGAGCGCCGACGAGAATCCTCTTGCCGTTGACCGCATCGGTGATGTAGACATCCGCATGTGCGTCATTGAGGCCTACAAGGGAAAACAGGGGCCTTGCATGGAGCTGGGCCAGGCTGTCGTTTACGGCGGCCCCTGGAGCGAAGTTCACGACGACGATGGTCATGTGTACCGCCGAGGCGAGCGCGTGGCGGTTTGCGCGAAAACTTACGCACTCCTCATGCGGTCACCTTACGAGGGCGCCGTGACGGGTCTGAGAAGTGCGAGTGAGCCGCCTTTGGAACAAGCGCAGCCTTTCGACTGCAACACGCCCGCCCTGAGGAACCCAAAGGTCACCAAGGGTCTCATACCGTTTTCCGGCTCAAGCGCTCGCGCATCTGCCTGCGCCCCCGACAGCGGGTGCTGTTGAACCGCATGTTGGAAAACCTCAGCGCAAAAGACGCAGCGCCAGACGACAGAAACAGCCACCACCGCCCCGCCGACAGTGCGCCATGGCGCCAGTGATATCTACAATGACGCGCAAACGCTGAAGCGGAGGGTGGCACATGGACAGGGACAGCAGTTGGCAGTCGTTGGGCGCGTTCATCCGGATGCCGGAACGCCAGGATCTGGACATCGACTGCACAGCCGTCGGCATTTCGACGCTCGGCGATGCGGCGGTGCAGATCAAGGACATCCTCTACCTCGATGGGGAGCTCCACGAAGAACCTGAGACGCTTCGAAGCCACTGCGCTTCGCTCATCACGATCTGGTCCACGGTTCAATCGCCCACCCAGATCGACCTGGGCAAGTGCACGTGCGTCGGCAGGCGCCTCTTGCTCAGGGAACCCACACTCGGTAGACGTTTTGCCATTCACGCCGTGCCGCTGGATGCCACCCGGCTGCTGTTTGTCGTCATCAGCTCCACCAGCCGATGGGACGGCGTCGATCGCGCCAAGACGCTTGTCGTGGAGCTGACGAAAAGGGCGCAGCGACTGCAGGCGACGTCTGGCGACAGCCCCTGTGCGCGCCCCGTGCGCTCCGGCTCAGGTTTCGAGTGGTACTTGTTCGCTTCCCGAGAAGTTGAAATCCTCAAGTTGTTGGCCGTCGGCATGAGCAACAAGCAGATTGCGCGTGAGCTGGGCTCCAGTCCCAACACGGTGCGTAATCAGATTTATGCGGTGTTTCGCAAAGCGGGCGTTTCAAACCGGACGGAGCTGGCGCTTAGAGTCGCGGCAGCCGTGTGATGGGCGCCCTTTGTTTCCAAGTGACACGGCCTGCCGAAACTTCTCTTTCGGACGCGCTGCAGTCGAGACGATTCGGTAGCATGTGAGGCCACGCCCCAACGACCTACCGCTTTGTCTCTCGACACCCTCATCACCCACAACACCTTGCCCGCGAGCATGCCCGAGTACGGCGCAGATGCCTGTGCGCTGGTGCTCATGGGTGGAGGTGCACGCACCGCTTACCAGGTGGGTGTGCTCAAGGCGGTGGGGGCCATGCTGGCCACGCGCGCCACAACGCCGGAGGCCTCCGCTGCATTCCCGTTTCAATGGTTGTTCGGCACCTCGGCCGGCGCACTCAACGCCAGCTACCTGGCCAGCATCGCCACCCAAGGCATGGGCGCGCTGTCGCAACTGGCCACGTTCTGGAGCGGCCTGCGCTCCGAGCGCGTTTACCGGCTGGAGGCGCCTGGTTGGGTGCGGGCCAACCGCGTGGTCGCCGGACTCACGCTGGCGCGGCAGGTGCGCAAGCACCGCGCCTTGCTCGACACACTCCCGCTCGTGGATACGCTGCACCGGGCGATCGATCTGCACAGCGTGGAGCGCGCGCTGGAGCAAAAGCTGATTCACGCGCTCGGCGTCACGGCATCGAGCTACACCACCGGCGAGCACTGGACGTTCTGCCAGACGAGGGCGAACCCCCCTGTGCAACCGTGGCACCGACCCGGGCGCCGCTCTGAGTTCCAGCCCATCACCATCGAGCACCTGATGGCGTCAAGCGCCATTCCCTTTCTTTTTCCTGCTGTGCCCTTGTGGGTGGACGGGCACAAAGAGCACTTCGGCGACGGCTCCATGCGCCAGCTCTCCCCGCTGTCGCCGGCCATTCAATTTGGTGCCCGTCGCATTCTGGTGGTGGGCGTGGGGCAACCCCAGCGCTCGGGCATGGCGGCTCGACATGGGGGCGAACCCACGGCGGGCACGATCGCGGGCCACGCCATGGCCAGCGTCTTCCATGACACGCTGCAAGCCGATGTGGAACAAGCGCAGCGGGTCAGCCAGACGCTGGCGCGCTTGTCGCCCACCTTGGCGGCGGCACTGCCCTATCGGCCGGTTGAAGTGCTGGCGATCCAGCCGAGCTTTTCGCTGGACGAGCTGGCGAGCAAGCACATCCGCGAATTGCCTGCACCCACGCGCAACACACTGGCGGGGCTGGGTGCGCTGGACACGCGGCGAGGCGCCGCCGGCAGCGCAGCCGCCTTGGCCAGCTACCTCCTGTTCGAGCCTGGCTTCGTCAACGCCCTGATCGAGTTGGGCGAGCACGATGCCTGGCGACGAAAGGATGAATTGATGCGCTTCTTCGGTGCATCCGGTCACATGGACGCGGGCACTGCAGTGCCATAATTCCCCAGCTTCAAACACGGAGAGACGCATGGAAAGCACAGCCCCCAGTTGTGTGCTTTCAGCCACCCCCGAGACCATCTGAACGCCGCTTGCGAGCGGCTCTGGATCAGGCGGCCGGCTGGCTGAAAGCAGCACCCCACCGCCCCCAAGGCCGGCCTCGCCCGCCTTGACTTTTGCCAGACAGACCACACCGGGAGCGCCGCCATGCTCAACGTATTCACCCTGGCCAATGGCCGCTTGTTCCAGGAAGAAATCGAGTCGCTCGAAGAGCTGGCCCGGTTCAAACCCATCTGGGTCGACCTCGAGGACCCCACACCCGAAGAGCGCCGCTGGGTCAAGCAGCACTTCGGGTTGTCCATTCCCGAAGACGCGATGGACGAGGACATCGAGGAGTCGGCACGGTTTTTCGAGGAAGACAACGGCGAACTCCATGTTCGCTCGGACTTTCTGATCGACGACGACGAAGATCCACGCGCTGTCCGCGTGGCCTTCATCCTGAACGAGCACAACGACACGCTCAAGAGCCAGGGCGTGCTGTTCTCCATCCACGACGAAGACGTGCCCGTGTTCCGGCTCCTGCGCATGCGCGCCCGGCGCATGCCTGGTCTGATCGAGGACGCCAAGGACGTGCTGCTCATGCTGTTCGACGCCGACGCCGAGTACTGCGCGGACACGCTGGAAGACATCTACGACGAGATCGAAACCGTCAGCAAGCAGGTGCTCAACAGCAACGCCTCGGACAACCTGCTGAGTGATGCGCTGTCGGCCATCGCGCGCCACGAAGACATGTCTGGACGGATTCGTCGCAACGTGATGGACACGCGCCGCGCGGTCAGCTTCATGATGCGCAGCCGGCTGTTGAGTGCGGAGCAGTTCGAAGACGCTCGCCAGATCCTGCGCGACCTCGACTCACTGGACAGCCACACCGCGTTCCTCTTCGACAAGATCAACTTTTTGATGGATGCGACCGTCGGTTTCATCAACATCAACCAGAACAAGATCATCAAGATCTTTTCGGTGGCCAGCGTGTCGCTGCTGCCGCCCACGCTGGTCGCCAGCAGCTACGGCATGAACTTCGACTTCATGCCCGAGCTGAAGTGGCAGTACGGCTACCCGCTGGCGCTGGTGCTGATGGTGCTGTCTGCGGTGGTGCCCATGCTGTACTTCCGCAAGCGCGGCTGGCTGAGGTAGGCCAGCCCACCACCCCGCAAAGGCATCACTTCGTGCGCAGCAGCGTTTCGATGATCGCACTGCTGTAGCGGCTGGCCACCTCGCGCAGAAAGCGCGGAAAGTCCACGTGCGCGGCGTCATCGGCCCGGTCGGAGATGGTGCGCACCACGGCAAGGGGCACGCCGTAGTCGTGACACACCTGGGCGAAAGCCGCACCTTCCATTTCCACCGCCAGCGCGCGGGGCAGCTCGTCGCACAGGGCGCGGCTTTCGGCGGTCGTGGAGACAAAGCGATCACCGCTGACGAGAAGGCCTTGATGACAGCGCGGCGCGTCCATGGCGAACGACTGCAAAACGTCTGACCCCAGCCGCACGGGCATTTCGCGGAGCACCTGTTCGCAGGCCTGTGCCAGCTGCGCCGTCAGGTCCGCATCGGCCTCAAACGTGCAGCGGCCATAACCCGGCACCTCGTGGCGCGGGAAGATCGGCGACGCATCCATGTCGTGCTGCAGAAACTGCTGCGCCACCACCACATCGCCCACGCGCACGCCCGGAGCCAGGCCGCCGGCCACCCCCGTGAACACGATGCTTTGCACGCCAAAGCGCTCGATCAGCGCGGTGGCGGTGGTTGCTGCCGCCACCTTGCCGATGCCCGACAGCACCGCAACCACCTCTTGCCCATACAGGTGCCCTCGCCAGTAAGTGCGTCCACCCACCCTTTGCTGCTGCTCGTCGGGCATGAGATCGAGCACGGCGGCAAGCTCTTCGTGCAGGGCGCTGACGATGGCCATGGTGGTCAAGGGACGGTCCTCCAACAACGGATGGGCAGAAGAAAGGGCGGCCGAGGCCGCCCTGGATTGTCGCGCAGCGATGCGCTACTTCTTGTCTCTCAACTCGCGCCGCAGGATCTTGCCCACTGGCGTCTTGGGCAGCTCGGTGCGGAACTCCACCACCTTGGGCTGTTTGTAGCCCGTCAGGTTCGACTTGCAGTACTCGCGCACCTGGGCCTCGGTCAGGGCCTCGTCCTTCTTCACGATCACCAGCTTGACCGCTTCGCCGGACTTGTCGTCGGGCACCCCCACCACCGCGCATTCGAGCACACCGGACAACTGCGCCACCACGTCCTCGACCTCGTTGGGGTACACGTTGAAGCCACTGACGAGCACCATGTCCTTCTTGCGGTCAACGATCTTGAAATAGCCGCGCGCGTCCATGATGCCGACGTCGCCGCTCTTGAAGAAGCCGTCGGGCGTCATGACCTTGGCGGTTTCATCGGGGCGCTGCCAGTAGCCCGCCATCACCTGCGGGCCCTTGATGGCGATCTCGCCGGGCTGGCCCATGGGCACCTCGTTGCCATCGTCGTCGAGGCATTTCATGAAGGTGTTAGGCAGTGGCACGCCGATGGTGCCGCTGTACTCGGTGCTGGTGGTCGGGTTGCAGCTGGCCGAAGGGCTGGTCTCGCTCAGGCCGTAGCCTTCGCAGATCGGGCATCCCGTCTTCTCCAGCCAGAGCTTGGCCACCGCACCTTGTACCGCCATGCCGCCACCCACCGACACCTTCAGGTTGCTCCAGTTGACGGTATTGAAGTCGGGGTGATTGGCCAGGCCATTGAACAGGGTGTTCACGGCAGGGAAGCTGTGGAAGGTGTGCTTGCTCAGCTCTTTGAGCACGGCAGGCAGGTCGCGCGGGTTGGGAATGAGGATGGTTTTTCCACCCGTGCGCATCGACAGCATCATGTTCACCGTGAACGCGAAGATGTGATACAGCGGCAAGGCACACACGCTGGTGGGCTGCTCCCCCGCAGGCACCTGCTTCATCACCGGGTTGTTCCAGGCTTCAGACTGCAGCACGTTGGCGATCACGTTGCGGTGCTGGAGGACCGCACCCTTGCTCACACCCGTGGTGCCTCCGGTGTATTGCAGCACCGCCATGTCGTCGGGCTTGATTTCAGGGCGCTTGAGCGTGCCGCGTGAGCCCTTGGCAATGGCGTCGTTGAAGCGCACAGCCTGAGGCAGGCTGAAGGCAGGCACCATTTTCTTGACGTTGCGCACCACGTAGTTCACCAGCGCGCCTTTCAGCAAGCCCAGCTGGTCGCCCATTGCCGCGAGCACCACGTGCTTGGTGGGCGTGTTGGCAATGCATTGCTGCAGCGTGTTGGCGAAGTTCTCAATGATCACGATCGCCTTGGCGCCCGAGTCTTTGAGCTGGTGCTCCAGTTCACGTGGCGTGTACAGCGGGTTGACGTTGACCACCACGAATCCGGCACGCAGGATGCCCGCCACGGCCACCGGGTACTGGGGCACGTTGGGCATCATGATCGCCACGCGATCGCCTTTGACGAGACCCAGGCCTTGCAGGTAGGCAGCAAAGGCCTGCGAGAGGCTGTCGGTCTGGGCGAAGCTGACGTCCTTGCCCATGAAGCTGTAGGCCGTACGGCCAGCGTGCTTGCGGAAGCTTTCCTCCATCAAGTGAACCAGCGACGGGTACTGGGCCACATCGATGTCGGCAGGAACGCCCGCGGGATAGGCACTGAGCCAAGGGCGATTCGCCGTGGATTCGGTCATTCGGTCTCTCCTCGTTCTCATGAATGCAACAACCGCGCATTGTCCTTGGGAAGCGGTTCACACGCCCTCGTGTTTTTCCCTTACGCAGCTCTGACAGGCTACCCCAAAACACGGTACAGGCTGTGTCCGTGCTACAAAAACCAGAGGGCCGGTGTCACCACCGGCCCTCTGGCCACGTGCCGCCCTAAGGCTTTACTCGATGGCCTTGGTCATGTCCTCGACGACCTTCTTCGCGTCTCCGAAGACCATCATGGTCTTGTCCATGTAGAACAGTTCGTTGTCCAGGCCGGCGTAGCCTGCGGCCATGCTTCGCTTGTTCACGATCACGGTCTTGGCCTTGTAGGCCTCCAGGATCGGCATGCCGTAGATGGCGCTGCCCTTCTGCAAGGCGGCCGGGTTCACCACGTCGTTGGCGCCCAGGATGATGGCCACATCGGCCTGGCCGAACTCGCCGTTGATGTCCTCCATCTCGAACACCTGGTCGTACGGCACCTCGGCTTCGGCCAGCAGCACGTTCATGTGACCCGGCATGCGCCCGGCCACCGGGTGAATGGCGTATTTCACCGTGATGCCCTTTTCGGTGAGCTTGTGGGCCAGTTCCTTCACCGCGTGCTGGGCGCGCGCCACGGCCAGGCCGTAGCCTGGGACGATCACCACGGTCTCGGCATTGCCCAGGATGAACGCCGCATCGTCGGCGCTGCCGCTCTTGGCGGTGCGCTGCACGCCACCGCCTGCAGCGGCTGTGGTCGCGTCGCCACCGAAGCCGCCCAGGATCACGTTGAAGAACGAGCGGTTCATCGCCTTGCACATGATGTAGCTCAGGATCGCGCCCGAGGAGCCCACCAGCGAGCCCGCGATGATCAGCATGGAGTTGTTCAGGCTGAAGCCGATGCCTGCGGCTGCCCAACCCGAGTAGCTGTTGAGCATGGACACCACCACCGGCATGTCGGCCCCGCCGATCGGGATGATGATGAGCACGCCCAGGATGAAGCCCAGTGCGATCACGAGCACGATGTCGATCCAGCTCTGCGAATGCCAGAAGCCGAAGATGAAGAACGCCGTGGCCAGGCCCAGCAAGAGGTTGAGCTTGTGCTGGCCCGCAAAGGTGACGGGCGCACCCTGGAACAGGCGGAACTTGTACTTGCCCGAGAGCTTGCCGAAGGCAATCACCGAACCCGAGAAGGTGACCGCGCCGATGAACGCGCCGAGCGCGAGCTCGATGCGGTTGCCGCCCGGAATGGGGTCACCCTTGGCGACGATGGCGAACGCCCAAGGCTCGGCCACCACGGCCACCGCGATGCACACCGCCGCCAGACCGATCATGCTGTGCATGAAGGCGACCAGCTCGGGCATCTTGGTCATCTCGACCCGGTTGGCCATGACAGCACCCACGCCCCCGCCCACCAGCAAGCCGCCCAGCACCCACACCATGCCTTCGGCCTGGCCGCCGGAGAGCTCGACGATCAGCGCGGCGGTCGTCAGCACGGCGATGGCCATGCCGGTCATGCCGAAGATGTTGCCCCGGATGGAGGTGGTGGGATGCGAGAGGCCCTTCAAGGCCTGGATAAAGCAGACGCTGGCAACGAGGTACAGCAGCGTGACGAGGTTCATGCTCATTTGTGGGCTCCTTCAGAAGCCGCAGGCGCCTTGCGCTCTTTCTTCTTGAACATCTCCAGCATGCGCCGTGTGACGAGGAAGCCGCCAAACACGTTGACGGCCGCCAGCGCCACCGCCAGCACGCCCATGGTCTTGCCCAGGTTCGTCTCGGTGAGTGCCGCAGCCAGCATGGCGCCCACGATGACGATGGCGGAGATGGCGTTGGTCACTGCCATCAGCGGCGTGTGCAGCGCAGGCGTGACGTTCCACACCACGTGGTAACCCACGTAGATGGCCAGCACGAAGATGATGAGGTTCAGGACGGTGGGGGATACGGCTTCCATGGGGTCTCCTATATCGGTGGGGGACAGCGCTGAAGGTCTGTCCCGCAAGTTCATTGCGCTCGCTTGACTTGGCCGCCCTGGGTCATGAGGCATGCGGCCACGATGTCGTCGTCCATCGGCACCTGCACGGCGGTGGCGTCTTTGGGCAGTACGAGCTTGAGGAAGTCGAGCACGTTGCGGGCGTAGAGCGCGGAGGCATCGGCGCCGACCATGGCCGCCAGGTTGGTCTCGCCCACCAGCGTCACGCCGTGCTTGACGACCGTCTTGTCGGCTTCGGTCAGCGGGCAGTTGCCGCCCACGCTGCCATCGGCGTTGGGCGCGCCCTTGCCAGCGGCCAGGTCCACGATCACGCTGCCAGGCTTCATGGACTTGACCATGTCTTCGGTGACGAGCACCGGCGCGGCACGCCCGGGGATGAGCGCGGTGGAAATGACCACGTCGGCCTGCGCCACCCGCTTGGCCACCTCGGCCTTCTGCCGCTCCAGCCACGAAGGTGGCATGGGCCGGGCGTACCCGCCGACGCCTTCGGCGGCTTCCTTCTCTTCGGCGGTTTCGTAGGGCACGTCAATGAACTTGCCGCCCAGCGACTCGACCTGCTCCTTCACGCTGGGCCGGACGTCAGAAGCCTCGATCACTGCGCCCAGGCGCTTGGCGGTGGCAATGGCCTGCAGGCCCGCCACGCCCACGCCCAGGATCACCACGCGCGCGGCCTTCACGGTGCCCGCCGCCGTCATGAGCATCGGGAAGAAGCGCTGGTAATGGTGGGCGGCCACCATCACGGCCTTGTAGCCCGCGATGTTGGCCTGGGAGGACAGCACGTCCATGCTCTGCGCACGCGTGGTGCGCGGCGCGGCTTCGAGCGCGAAGGCGGTGAGGCCGGCGGCAGCCAGGCGCTGCAGGCCTGCTGCATCAAAGGGATTGAGCATGCCCACCAGCGTGGTGCCCGGCTTCATCAGCGCCAGTTCGTTGTCGAAAGGGCTGCGCACCTTGAGCACCAGATCGGCACCCAGGGCGCCCGCAGCGTCGGTGATTTCTGCGCCCACGGCCGCATAGGCTGCGTCGGTCACACTGGCCGCCAGGCCAGCGCCGGACTGCACGCGCACCGTGTGGCCCTGCGCCACGTATTTCTTCGCCGTCTCCGGCGTCACGGCCACTCGGGTTTCGCCCACTGTGGTCTCAGCGGGTACGCCTATCAGCATGGAAGTCTCCTCACCCAGGGGGTTGAATGAAAGTCGGGGCGAGCTTACCTGAAAGCCGTCTGGCGGCCCATGGGGTAGGCCCTGCCACCCATAATGGTGCGACATGAACATTCGATGGAAACCCAGTGTCACCGTGGCGGCCGTCATCGAGCGAGATGGGCGGTTCCTGCTGGTGGAAGAACACACCGCCGAAGGGCTGCGGCTGAACAACCCGGCAGGGCACCTCGACCCCGGCGAGAGCCTGGTGGATGCCGTGGCCCGCGAAACCCTCGAAGAAACCATGCATGCCTTCACACCCACAGCACTGGTGGGCGTGTACATGTCGCGCTTCCAGCGCGCGGGCCAGGATGACACCCCCGACGAAGACATCACCTACCTGCGGTTTGCCTATTGCGGCGAACTCGGCGACGTGGTGCCTGGCCGAGAGCTGGACACCGGCATCGTGCGAACCTTGTGGATGACACCTGACGAAGTGCGCTCCAGTGCGGCGCGCCATCGCAGCCCCCTGGTGCTTCGCTGCATGGAGGACCATCTCGCTGGCCAGCGCCACCCGCTGTCCGTGGTCTTCACCGACCCCACCGTCACGCAGGCACCCACGCCCAGGCGCTGACGGCGGGCCGGCCCGCCTGCGGGCACAGGCGCCGCCGGTCCATTCGGCGCGGCAACGGATTGCAGGCGAGTCCAAATAATGCGAGCGCAGTATGTCTGAAGGCGTGGGCGACACCTATGCTCCGCAACTTGAGTTCGCTGCCACTGCCATGAATGGGAATTGCAGGGCGACGCCTGCGGACGCACTTCAAAGGTGGTGAATGCCATGCAAAAGCCATTCGAACCCGTTCAGTTGTTTGCGCTGGCCTGCATCGCGGTCACGGCGATGACCACAGCAGGGGTGGCCAGCAGCCACGTCTTGCTGCCCGGACTCTCTGCGTTCACCCGCGACATGACCATGGTGGCCCTGGGCTGGCTCGCCTTGTGCGCCATCCTGTTTGGGGTGGCGCGTCGAGCGCAATCCACGATCCGGCAACAGGCCGACGAAATCGAAATGCAGCAGCGCCTCAGCCCATCCCTGACGCCCGCATCGCTTCATGAACTTGTGGCGGGCGTGGCCCGGCTTCTCAATGCCCCGCTGACCATGTCCAAGGGCCATACGCTGCTCGCCATCCGCGTGCTCAACGACATGCTCACTGGCCTGCACACCGCACACCACCCTGCGCTCGGCATCGCGGGGGGCAAGGTCGGCGCCGATCCCATCACCAGTGAAATCCGCGCGGTGCAGGAGGTGCTGAACGACGTGTTGCTGGGCATCGACCAGGCGCATGGCCTCGTGGACAACCTGAGCAACGCCGGGCAGGCGGGGCAGGACACGCAGCATGTGGTGAACCTGAATGCCGCGCTGTCCAGCGTGATGTACATCGCCCAGGCGCTCATCCCCCCAGGCATCCGGCTGGTGCCGCAGCTCGGACGTGTCCCTCCGCTGGCGTGCAATCTGGCGCAGCTTGACCAGGTGTTTCTGAACCTCATCGTCAACACCGCCCACGCCATGGACGGGCCTGGCACCATCACCGTGACCACCACGAGCCACCGCCAGATCGCGAGCGTGGCATTCCATCACTCGGGGCGCCCGCTGGCCCAGGACACCTTGCCATGCCTCTTCGACCCCTGCTTCACCGCACTGGCGGGCGGCGACAGCGCCGGACAGGGACTTGCCACGGCGCGCGGTGTTGTCAAGGAGCATGGGGGCGAGATCGTGATGGACCCGCTGGGGAGCGCCACCGCGCAGTTCCAGATCCATCTGCGGCTGAAACCCTCAAAACTCTTGCGGCACGACCGGCGCGGTGCACGCGGTCCCCACGCGGCGCGCCCCTCTCGCGGCACACGCAGCGCCGCCTGAGTCGACGCGCGGTGTGCGCTTGGGCGGTGGCGAATCGCATACATTGGAATCCCCGCGTCACGTCGTCCGCCCATGACCGACCCTGCCCACTCTGTTCCGCCGCCGCAAGCACCCTCCATCTCGCGCATGGCATTGCCGCCCGACGACACGCTGCGCGCGGAGCTGCACAACGAGGTGCATGCCAGACCCGCTGCACGCATCAGGCTGCCTGCGCTCATTGTGTTTGTGGCGGTGCTCAATGAAGGGGTGAGTCGCGAACAGGAGTGCGAGCATCTGCGTCGGTTGCCGGGACAGGAGTCGCTGTCGCCAGACCAGATGCGCGACAACTTCGTGCGTCTGCACTTTGGCCACTACACGCTCAAGTGGGAGCGTCATACCGAGTTCACGCGCTACTCCATCGTGCAACCGCTGCCGCAGGGCACGGGCTTGGGCGAGTGCGAACCCGAGCTGCTGAGCGCTTTGGTGATGCCCGCAGACTGGCTTCGTGACATCCCGGGGCGCACGGTGGCCGCCATCAAACTGGTGATGCTGCAGGCCGAGATGCCCCAGCAAACCCCACAGGCGCAGGCCGCGCTCATGGCGCAAGCCCAGCGCTGGCTGGGTGGGGAGCGCACCGTGGTGGCCTCACAGGTGGGCGGCGGGCATTCGTGGGCGGTCACCGACTTTCACCTGCTGCCCTCGGGTTTTGAACGCATGCTGGTCATCACCTCGCCAGACACGACCGAAACACGGGCTGGCCGCATCTCCCAGCGCTTGTTCGAGATCGAGACTTACCGGCTCATGGCCATGCGGGGCCTGCCTGCGGTCAAGGCACTGGGGCCCATGCTGTCGCAGGCGGAAGCGCAGCTCGCCAGCATCACCGCGCAGCTGGAAAACAAGTCGGCGTCGGAGCAGGAGTTGCTCGATCAACTGGTCTCGCTCGCGGTGCGCGTGGAACGCGCCACCGCCGAGAACAACTACCGCTTTGGAGCGACACGCGCCTACGACGCGCTGGTCACGCAGCGCATTGGCGAGTTGCGTGAAAAGCCGATTCCCGGCACGCAGACGATCGGCGAATTCATCCAGCGGCGACTGTCCCCGGCGATGGCCACCGTGGCCGCCAGCGCGCAGCGGCTGACCTCACTTTCAGAACGTATTTCTCGCGCCAGCGCCCTGCTGCGCACGCGGGTGGATATCGTCACAGAGGCGCAGAACCAGCAGCTGCTGGAGAAGCTCACACGCGGCCAGGAAATGCAGCTGCACCTGCAGACCACCGTGGAAGGCCTGTCGATTGCCGCCATCTCGTACTACGTGATCAGCCTTTCGCTGTACCTGGCGAAAGGCGCCAAAGCCGCCGGGCTGCCGATCCACCCCGAGATCGCAGCGGGTGCGCTCATTCCCCTGGTGCTGTGGGCCGTGTGGCGGACCACCCGGCGCATCCACGCCAAGCTCAGCGCGCCGGGCGGCACGAAGCCCTGAAGACAGCCCCTCAGGCCGTCAGCAGCCGCGCGCGCGCGGGTGCCGCGTCACGCACAGACGCGGCGTCGGTGGTGATCACGCCACCGCCCAGACACACATCGCCGTCGTAGAGCACCGCGCTCTGTCCGGGCGTGACGGCCCACTGCGGATCGGCGAACGCCAGTGCGAAGCCGGCGCTGCCTTCGGCTTCAAAGCTGCAGGGTGCATCTGCCTGGCGGTAGCGAGTCTTGGCGGCCAATGCGGTCTGGGCAGGTGCATGCCCGGCCACCCAGCTGGCGTCGTGGGCGCGCAGGTGGGGCGTGAGCAGCCAGGGGTGGTCATGCCCCTGCACCACCCACAACGTGTTCTTCTCAACGTCTTTGCGGGCCACGAACCACGGAGCGTGTTCGTTGCCCCCTTTTTGCGCGCCCTTCTCACGCACACCGCCAATGCCCAGGCCCTGACGCTGGCCCAGGGTGTAGAAGCTCAGGCCCACATGCTGGCCGAGCACGCGGCCCTTGTGGTCCTTGATCGGCCCGGGCTCCTTGGCGATGTAGCGGTTGAGGAAGTCGCGGAACGGTCGCTCGCCGATGAAGCAGATGCCGGTGCTGTCTTTCTTCCTGGCATTGGGCAGCGCAATCTCGGCCGCAATGCGGCGCACCTCGGTCTTGGGCAGCTCACCCACGGGAAACAGTGTCTTGCTCAGCTGCGCCTGGTTGAGCCGGTGCAGAAAGTAGCTTTGGTCTTTCAGCGGGTCCTTGCCCTTGAGCAATTCGAAAGCGCCGTCGCGCTCGCGCACGCGGGCATAGTGGCCGGTGGCAATCTTCTCGGCACCCAGCCGCATGGCGTGGTCCAGGAAGGCCTTGAACTTGATCTCGGCGTTGCACAGGATGTCCGGGTTGGGCGTGCGACCGGCCTGGTATTCGCGCAAGAACTCGGCGAACACGCGGTCCTTGTACTCGGCCGCGAAGTTGACGTGCTCGATCTCGATGCCCAGCACATCGGCCACGCTGGCCGCGTCCAGGAAGTCTTGCCGGGTCGAGCAGTATTCGCTGTCGTCGTCGTCTTCCCAGTTCTTCATGAAGATGCCGATGACCTCGTAACCCTGCTGCTTGAGCAGGTACGCGCTCACCGCAGAGTCCACGCCTCCGCTCAACCCGACCACCACACGCTGTTTGCTCGCCATGGCGCGATTATCCCAGCGCGGCCATTTGGCGCGCTGCGTGGGGACACCCGCCTTCCACGCGTTACGGTTGCTGACACCCGTCACAAGTCATTTAAGGCTGTCTTCAAGTTGGCCCGTTGCAATGCCTTCACCCGCACTTCTGCGGGGTTCATTGCACAGGAAACCATTCATGAAGTCTGTCGTTCTCTCCGCCCTCCTGATCGCCGTTGCCGGCACTGCCATGGCTTCGCCCACCTGCACCTCGCCCAAAGAACAGTGGCAGCCCGAAGCAGCCTTCAAGAAGAACCTGGAGACCCAGGGCTACCAGATCAAGACGTTCAAGGTCACCAAGGGCCAGTGCTACGAGATCTATGGCACCGACAAGGCAGGCAAGAAGGTGGAAATCTATTTCGACCCCGTCAGCGGCAAGGCCCTGGAACAGAAGTGAGCAAGGCAGCGGTCACCGATTCCAAGCGCGTATGGGACCCGCTGGTGCGGGTCTTTCACTGGTCTCTGGTGACCTGCGTGCTGCTCAACCTCTTTGTGGTCGACGACGGCGAAAACCTGCACCAGTGGCTGGGCTACGCCGCCGCAGCACTGGTGGGTGTTCGGGCGGTGTGGGGGTTTGTCGGTCCGCGCCATGCGCGCTTTGTCGACTTCTTCCCGACGCCAAAACGCCTGGTGCAGCACGTGCAGGCCCTGCGCCGCGGGGAGGTGGAGCACCACTGGGGCCACAACCCGCTGGGCGGCCTGATGGCGCTGGCGCTGATGGGCATGGTGCTGGCCCTGGGCGTCACCGGCTGGATGCAATCGCTCGACGCCTTCTGGGGCGTGGAGTGGGTGCAAGACCTGCACGAGGGTCTGGGCGAATGGTTGATGCCCATGGTGGGCATTCATGCGGCCGCCGCCATCGTCATGGGGCGCATCGAGCGCACACGGCTCGTCAAGGCCATGGTGACCGGGGTGAAGGAGCGCTACTAACGCAGCGCCACATGGCAAACTGCGTCCATGCCGATCACCATCGATCCTGCCGAGGTGGAGTTCACCGCCATCCGCGCCCAGGGCGCGGGTGGTCAAAACGTCAACAAAGTCTCCAACGCGGTGCACCTGCGGTTTGCGGTGCACGCGTCTTCGCTGCCTGAGGCCGTGAAGGCGCGCCTGCTTGCGTTGAGCGACCAGCGCATCACCACCGAAGGCGTGGTGGTCATCAAGGCGCAAACCAGCCGAAGCCTCGAGCACAACAAGGCCGAGGCCATTGAGCGGCTGCAAGCGCTCGTCAACAGCGTGGCCACCTTGCCCAAGGCGCGCAAGGCCACCCGCCCCACGTTCGGGTCTCAGCAGCGGCGGCTGGAAGGCAAAGCCTCCCGCTCAAACGTCAAGCAGTTGCGGGGCCGGGTGCGCGGCAGCGAGTGATCGCGCCTACTTCACGGCTTCGCTGGGCGCGCGGCTGTGTTCGTTGTTGGTGTTCACCAGCAGGCACAGCAGCTTCATGAACTCCGCCCGCTGACGCTCGGTCAGCGGCGCGAGGATGTGTTCCTGCGCACGCAGCATCGCAGGGACCGCGTCGGCAAGCACGCTGGTGCCGGCGGCGGTCAACATCAGCTGGCGCGAGCGGCGGTCTTCGGCGGAAGTGCGCCGCTCCAGCCAGCCGCGTGACTCCAGGCGGTCCACCACGCCACCGGTGGTGGAGGCGTCCAGCGCGATGGTGCGCGCCAGCGTGCGCTGGTCCATGCCGGGGTGATTGGCCACCGTCTGCAGCGCCGCGTACTGCACCGGGGTGATGCCCAGTTCACCGAGCTCCTGCAAAAAAATGCCCACCGAAATCTGATGCAGGCGCCGGATGTTGTGGCCGGGCTGGTCGTCGATGTCGATGGCCGGGGGCTGGCTGCGCTTCATGGGGTGAATCCGGGGAACACGGGAAGGTCCGCGAGACGGACGGGGGTTGCCGGAATCCTAGCATCGACCCTACAATAAGTACACTTATCGTCAGTATGCAATTCAAATGCAGGAGACCCGCATGACCTCGCCTTCTCTGGAGATTCCCGTGCTGGTGGCGGGCGGTGGCATTGGCGGCCTGGCCGCAGCGCTCGCGCTGGTGCGCCAGGGCTTTCGGGTCAAGGTGCTCGAACAGGCGCCCGACATTGGCGAGATTGGCGCGGGCATGCAGCTCGGCCCCAACGCATTCCATGCGTTCGATGCGCTGGGTGTGGGCGAGCAGGCGCGAAGCCGTGCGGTCTACACCGACTTCATGGTGATGCACGACGCACTGGACGAATACCAGGTCGGCATGATCCCCACGGGCGAGGCTTTCCGCCAGCGCTTTGGCAACCCCTATGCGGTGATCCACCGGGCCGATGCGCACGGTTCGCTGCTGGAAGGGGTGCAGGCCAGCGGCCAGATCGAATTCCTCACCTCCACGCGCGCCGAGCGCATCGAACAAGACGCCGCGGGCGTCACGGTGCACGACCAGCACGGCCGCGCGCACCGCGGACTGGCGCTGATCGGTGCAGACGGCGTGAAGTCGGTGGTGCGCCAGCAATTCGTGGGAGACGAAGCCCGCGTGACCGGCCACGTGGTCTACCGCGCGGTGGTGGACAAGGCGGACTTCCCGCAGGACCTGCAGTGGAACGCGGCCAGCATCTGGGTGGGGCCCAATTGCCATCTGGTGCACTACCCGCTGCGCGGCGGCGAGCAGTACAACGTGGTGGTCACCTTCCACAGCCGCGAGACCGAGCAGTGGGGCGTGACCGAGGGCAGCAAGGCGGAGGTGCAGAGCTACTTCCAGGGCATCTGCCCGCGCGCGCGCCAGCTCATCGACTTGCCCAAGAGCTGGAAACGCTGGGCCACCGCCGACCGCGAGCCTATCGGCCAATGGAGCTTTGGCCGTGTCACGCTGCTGGGCGACGCCGCCCACCCCACCACGCAGTACATGGCGCAAGGCGCCTGCATGGCCATCGAAGACGCGGTGACGCTGGGCGAGGCCTTGCGCGTCAACGGCAACGATGTCGTGCAGGCCTTCGACCTTTACCAGCGATCGCGCATCGGACGCACGGCGCGCATCGTGCTGAGCTCGCGCGAGATGGGGCGCATCTACCATGCCAAGGGTGTGGAGCGGCTGGTGCGCAACGACCTCTGGAAAGGCCGCACGCCCGAGCGCTTCTACGACGCCATGGAATGGCTGTATGCGTGGAAGGTCGAAACCTGCCTCGACGCGACCCCGAGCTGAAAAACCCCTTGCGACTGGAGACACCATGAACGACCTCGGACGACTCGAAGACCTGCCCGCCGACTACGTGGCCGAGCTGCGCGCGCTCAACCTGGTGCCGCTGTGGCCCAGCCTGCGCGGCGTGCTGCCACCGAAGATTCCCACGCGCCAGACGCAGGCCACGCACTGGGCGTACCAGTCCATCAAGCCGTTGCTGCTCAAGGCCGGGGAGCTCACCCCCATCGAGAAGGCCGAGCGGCGCGTGCTGGTGCTCGCCAACCCGGGCCACACGCTGGAGAAGATGCAGGCCAGCGCGGCCATGTACCTTGGCATGCAGCTGCTCATGCCCGGTGAATGGGCGCCCAGCCACCGGCACACGCCGAACGCGGTGCGCATGGTGGTCGAGGGCGAAGGCGCCTGGACCACGGTGGACGGCGAGAAGTGCCCGATGTCGCGCGGCGACCTGATCCTCACGCCCACCGGCCTGTGGCACGAGCACGGTCATGACGGCACCGAGCCGGTGATCTGGCTCGACGTGCTGGACCTGCCGCTGGCCTACTACCTGGAAGTGAGCTACCACCTCAACGGTTCGCGCCAGGACGTCAACCCCGGCCGGGGCGACCGCGCCTACGCCCGCGGCGGCCTGGTGCCCACGCCGGTGTTTGGCCGCAGCGGCCGGCGTTACCCCATGCTGCGCTACCCTTGGGCCGACGCCAAAGCCGCGCTGGAGTCGCTGGCCGCCGACCGGCCCGACATCGACGCGGTGCAGGTGACCTACGTGAACCCTGAAACAGGCGAAGACGTGGAGAACATCCTCGGCTTTCACGCACTGATGCTGCGCCCGGGCCAGACGCTGCAGCTGCCCGCCCGTTCCCCCGCCGTGGTCTATCACGTGATCGAGGGCAGTGCGCGCGTGGCCACCGACGCCCAGGCGTTTGACCTGGTGGCAGCCGACACGTGCTGCATTCCCGGCTACACCGGCACCACGCTCACCAATGCGTCGGCCACCTCACCCGCGTTCCTTTTTCTGGCCGACGAGTCCCCGCTGCACCGCAAGCTCGGCGTCTACGAAGAGCGCCCCGACAACCAACCTCGCATGCCCTGAGCAAGCCCTTCAAGATGACCACCTACCTCTTCCCCCCGCCTCCCGTCGCCTCGGTACCCGTGCGCGGCAAGACCGAACACTTCCCCGTCAACCGCCTGTTCTTCGTGGGCCGCAACTACCACGCGCATGCGGTGGAGATGGGCAAGCCGGTCGACAAGACCGCCGAGCGCCCGTTCTACTTCACCAAGGCACCGCAGACGCTGGCACTCTCCGGCGCAACCACACCGTACCCGAGCGAAACGAACAACTACCACTTCGAAATGGAGCTGGTGCTGGCGGTGGGCAAGGCGGGCTTTCGCGTGAAGGCCGAAGACGCGCAAGACATCATCTACGGCTACGCCGCTGGCCTGGACATGACGCGGCGCGACCTGCAGCTGGTGGCGCGCGACAAGGGCCGCCCCTGGGACCTGGGCAAGGACGTGGAACACTCGTCCGTGTGCAGCGAGATCGTGCCCATGCCGGGCGTGGTGATTGAGCGCGGCGGCATCGAGCTGTCGGTCAACGGCGCGGTGAAGCAGAAGTCCGACGTGGACAAGCTCATCTGGAACATCCGCGAAATCATTGCCGACCTCTCGCTGTTCTACCACCTGCAGCCGGGCGATCTGATCTACACCGGCACACCCGAAGGCGTGGGCGCCGTGCTGCCCGGCGACCGCATCACGGGCCACGTGGAAGGCGTGGGCCCGGTGGAGCTGACCGTCGGCCCGGCCGCCTGAAAAACGCCCGGACGCGCGGAAGGGGAAGCGCTGGCTAAGATGGCGGCGTCATGCCCCAAGCCCCCATTTCCCGCACCGTGCGCTGGCTGCTCTGGCTCGCCGGCACGCTGTCGCTCGTGCTGGGGGTGATTGGCGTGGTGTTGCCCGGCCTGCCCACCACGCCTTTTGTGCTGCTGGCCGCCGCCTGCTACGCCAAAGCTTCGCCGCGTCTGCATGGCTGGCTGCTCCAGCACCGCCTGTTTGGCCCGATGGTGAGTGACTGGGAGCAGCACCGCAGCCTCACGCGCCGCACCAAGACCATCGCCATCAGCGCCATGCTGGTGATGGTCAGCCTCTCGGCCTGGGGGTTTCGCCACCTGCCGTGGGCGATGGCCGGCTTGTTGATCGTCGGCCTGGTGGGCGCGTGGGTGGTGGCGCGCATCCCCACGCGCGCACCCCCGGCCTGACTCAGCCTTTCGCGCGGCGCTCCAGCACTTCGAACGCGGGCAAGGTCTTGCCCTCCAGCACCTCCAGGAACGCGCCACCGCCGGTGGAGATGTAGCCCACGTCCTTCTCGATGCCGTACTTGGCAATGGCGGCCAGGGTGTCGCCGCCACCGGCGATGCTGAACGCGCTGCTCTTGGCAATGGCCTCGGCAATGGTCTTCGTGCCGCCTTCAAATGCGGCAAACTCGAACACGCCCACCGGACCGTTCCAGACGATCGTGCCGGCCTTCATCAGCTGCGCGGCCAGCTTGGCAGCCGTCTCCGGGCCGATGTCCAGGATCAGGTCGTCGTCGGCCACCTCGGTGGCCTTCTTCACCGTGGCCACCGCGTCGGCGGAAAACGCCTTGGCCGTCACCACGTCGGTCGGGATGGGCACCTCGGCACCGCGCGCGGCCATGGCGTCGATCACCGCCTTGGCTTCGCCCACCAGGTCGGCTTCGGCCAGGCTCTTGCCGATCTTCAGGCCGGCGGCCAGCATGAAGGTGTTGGCGATGCCACCCCCCACGATGAGCTGGTCCACGTTGCTGGCCAGGCTCTTCAAAATGGTGAGCTTGGTGCTGACCTTGCTGCCGGCGACGATCGCCACCAGCGGGCGCTTGGGCGCGGCCAGGGCTTTGGCAATGGCGTCCATCTCGGCGGCGAGCAAAGGGCCCGCAGAAGCGATGGGCGCGGTTTCGGCAATGCCGTAGGTCGTGCCTTCGGCGCGGTGCGCGGTGCCAAAGGCGTCGTGCACGAAGATGTCGCACAGCGCGCCCAGCTTCTTCGCCAGCTCGGGGCTGTTCTTCTTCTCGCCCACGTTCAGGCGGCAGTTCTCCAGCAACACCACTTCACCCGGCGCGACCGAAAAATCACCGTCGACCCAGTTGGAAACCAGGCGCACCGGGCGGTCCATGAGCTCACCGAGGCGCGCGGCCACGGGCGCCAGGGAGTCTTCGGGCTTGAAGGCGCCTTCGGTGGGGCGGCCCAGGTGGCTGGTGACCATCACGGCGGCGCCGGCGTCCAGCGCCATGCGGATGGCCGGAATGCTCGCGCGAATGCGCGTGTCTTCGGTGATGCGACCCGTGTCGTCTTGCGGCACGTTGAGGTCGGCACGGATGAAAACGCGTTGGCCCTTCACTTGGCCACGGGAACACAGATCGGAGAAGCGGACAAAGGACATGGTGGGAGCGGGCGCGCGAGCGCTGGGTCGGCTGAGGGAGCCCGCATTGTAGGAAACGCGCCCGCCCGCGCAGCCGCAGCCGGTCAAGCCGCCGGGCTGCGCGTGACGGGTTGCTCGGACGCGCGCGATTTCGCCTGCGCGGCGGCGCTGCAGGGCATGAGCGCATCCAGTGCCGGCTGGTAGGCGCGGGTCTGGACGTCCATCAGGCCCAGCACGGAGTGGAAGAAATGGTCGTGCGAGATGGGGGCAGAGGCGTGCGAGCGCAGGCAGCCCATGGACAAGCCGGTGCGCTGCTGCAGGCCAGGCGAGAACCAGCTCAGCATGGGCACATGGGTTTGCTGCGTGGGTGCCAGCGCATAAGGCACGCCATGCAGATACAGGCCGTTTTCGCCCAGCGACTCGCCGTGGTCGGACACGTAGATCAGGCCGGAGTCTTCGGTGCCGCGCGCGGCGCGGGCCTGCAGCCACTGCAGCGTCTGGTCGAGAAAGTGGTCGGTGTAGGCGATGGAGTTGTCGTAGGCGTTGACCAGTTGATCGGCGGGGCAGTCGGAGAGCGTCACGCTGCGGCATTCCGGCAGGAAGGGCTTGCGGTTGTCGGGCGCGCGGCGTGCGTACGCCGGCCCGTGGCTGCCCATCTGGTGCATCACGAGCACCACGCCGCGCGCGCGCCGCGCGGGGTCCAGGGCGGCGATGCGCTGGTCCAGTCCGTCGAGCATGGCCTCGTCCAGGCACTCACCGTCCTTGCACAGCCCGGGCACATCGCGGTCGCCCGCTCGCACATGGGGCACGCGGTCGCACACGCCTTTGCAGCCGGACTGGTTGTCGATCCAGAGCACGGCGAGGCCTGCACGCTGCAGCACGTCCAGCAGGTTTTCGTGTTCTGCGGTCTTGTTACCGCCCTGGGCTCGGGTGAGCGGCGAGAACAAACAAGGCACCGACACCTGCGTGTTGGTGCCACACGACTGCACTTCGCTGAAGTTGACCAGGTTGCCCTGTGCCTGCCACCGCGCCATCGCAGGCGTGGTGTTGCGCGCATAACCATCGAGGCCGAAGTTCTGGGCGCGCGCGGTCTCGCCAACCACCAGCACGATCAGGGGCGGCCGTGCCTGCTGCGCGTAGCTCGCACCGAGTTGGGCGTCGTGGCCCACTGGGTGCAGCGTGCCGACCTGACGCGGCAGCTGGTCCACAGCAAGAAAGGCACCGGCGTACAGGGTGTTGAGCGGGTTGGCCATGTAGCGCAGGTCTTTGTGGTTGCGCATGAGCGAGGCCAGGCCCTGGTAACTCAGCAGTGCAGACAGCACCACCAGCACGAGGCCTGCCAACACGCCGGCGGCATTGCGACCCGTTTGCGACAACAGACTTCGCACCGCCAGCGGCCGACGCCAGATCGCCCACAGGGGCAAACCCGCCACCAACAGCACCGTGCCGGGTATGGCCCACGACAACAGGTCGCGCACCTCGCGCACGTCCGTGTGCATCACATTGGCGAGCATGGTCGGGTCGATCACCACGCCGTACTGCCACATGAAGTGCGTGTTGAAAGCCGCCACCAGCACCAATGCGCTGGCCACGGGGCGAAACACCCTTGCCGACACGAGCAGCGACAGCAGCGCGACCAGCGCGCCCGTCAACAGCAGGCCCAGGCCGAGTACCAGCCCCAGGCGCTGGGTGGGCGTGCCGCCCAGGGCCTGGATGCGCTGCCACAGCGGCAGGTTGCCCACGCTGGCCAACCACAGGGCAAGGCCCCACACCGCCAGCATCGGGCGGGTGGCGCGCACCGCTGGCAAACGCGGGGCGGATGGCGAGAAGAAGTCGGGGCGCGAAAGCCCGAAGGGCATGGTGAGCTGCATGGCCGGTATCCAAATGCCGGCACATGCCAGCGCACGCACTGTGCGCACGCCGCGTTAAGCGAACCTTATGTGCGCGGCCAGCGCAGCGTGAAGCGTGTCGTCATGGGCTGTTCGCCCGCATCGCGCTCGAGTTGCGCGCCGATTTGCTCGGCAATGCGCTCGACCAGGCGCAGCCCCAGGCCCAGACCGCCCTTCTCGGCGGGCAGCACCGTGGCGGCCTGCGCCCGGCGCCCGTCATCGCTCACGGACACACCCACGGCCTGCGGCGTCTGCCACACCGCCACCACCACCTGCGTGCCACCGGGCGTGTGGCGCAAGGCGTTTTCGATCAGGTTGCGCAAGGCCAGCTCCAGCAGCAGGGGCTGAGCCAACACGGCGATCGGCTCCTCCGGCTCCAGCAAGGAGAGCTCATGGCCGCTTTCGTAGGCGGCCGGTGCGTGCGAGGCGATGAGCCGCGCGGCCAGCTCGCCGAGCACCACACGTGCGGGTGCGAGCGCGTCGGTGGCGTTGCGCTGGGCGCGCGCCAGATCGAGCAGCTGCGACAGGATGCGGCCTGCCTTGAGCGACTCCTGCTCCAGCTGCTGCAGGCGCTCAGGGGAGGGTTCTTGCTGCGCCGCCCGGGCCTGCAAGGCCATGGCGGCCAGCGGCGTGCGCAGTTCGTGCGCCACGTCAGAGGCGAACTCGCGCTCGCGCTGCGCGCGCGTCTGCAGGGTGTCCACCAGGGCGTTGATGGCCGAGACGGTGCTGGCAAATTCGGCGTGGCGGTGGTGGGTGTCCAGCCGCTGGCCAGCAAAGCCATCGAGTGCGGCCACTTCGCTGGAAAGCCGGTCCAGCGGGCGCAGGCCGCGGCGGATCGCCCACCACAGCAACAGCGCCACCAACGGCAACACCAGCACGGCGGGCTGCGCCACGTGCTCCGCGATGTCCTTGCCCAGCTCGTAGCGCTGGCGCATGTCCATCAGCACCACCACCCGGCGGTGCAAGGCGCCTTCGCCGGCCTGCACGGAATAGGACCGCCACAGTGGCGAAAGGCCCTCGACCTGCACGTTGACCGTGACAAAGCCCTGCGAGGGCAGCACGGTGAGGTCCAGCCCCGGCGCCATGTCGTGGGTGTCGGTGACGAGCTCGCCGTGGTTCCAGGCCATCACCGCCACGTCCTGCAGGTACTCGTGTTTGAGCCCCGGCACGTCGGGCGGGGCATCGAGTGCAGCACCCGTGGGGGCGGCGGTCAGCCACAGTTTGGCGATGGCCACCATCTGGCCGTCGGAAAACTTGCGCGCTTCGTGGAACGACGTGTACCAGGCCTGCGCAATCAGGGCGCACCACATGAGCGCGAGCACGCCCAGCGCCCAGCTCAGGAGGTAGCGCCGCAGCAGGCGCGGCGGGGCCGCCGCTTCATCCAGGCTGTTCATCGGCGAGCGGGCGGGGTGGGCGCGCTGTCTTCGCGCGGCACGAAGTAGCCCACACCGCGCACCGTCTTGATCAAACCGTCGCCCAGCTTGCGGCGCAGGTGGTGGATGTGCACTTCGATGGCGTTGCTCTCCAGGCCCTCGTCAAAGCCGTACAGCGCCGACTCCAGCCGCGCCTTGGAGAGCACCTGCGGGCGCGCCTGCAGCAGCGTGAGGAGCAAGGCGAATTCCTTCGCCCCCAGGGTCACCGGTTCGCCTGCGCGCAGCACGGTGTGCTCGGCGGGGTCGATGACCAGCTCGCCATGCGCAATGACCGGGCTGCTGCGCCCGCCGGCCCGGCGCAACATGGCGCGCAGGCGGGCCAGCATTTCGTTGGCATCGAAAGGTTTGACGAGGTAGTCGTCGGCACCGCTGTCCAGGCCGCTGATGCGGTCGCTCACGCCATCGCGCGCGGTCATGATGAGCACGGGCAGGTCAGGCCGTGGCAGCGTGGGCCGCCCCGCTGCGGGCGCGGGCTGGCGGCGCAGGCGGGCCAGCAGGTCCAGGCCTTCGCCGTCGGGCAGGCCGAGGTCGAGCAGCATCACGTCAAAAGGCTCAACGGCCAGCGCGAGCCAGGCCGCGTCGATCGTGGCGCACAGGTCCACCGCATAGCCGGCCTGGCGCAGTGAGGCCTGCAAGCCGCTGGCGATGCCGGGGTCGTCTTCCACCACAAGTGCACGCATATTGAAACCAGGGTCTGTTCTTTGGAGTCGAGCAGGCGCATTATGGGTTCGCGCCTTAGCCGGCCCTTAAGGCGCCGTTAACCCAGCCCCATCACATTCGCGCCCCATGCACGCACTGTCAAGCTCCCGGGGAATCGCCACCCCACACCGCCACCACGCCCTCACCTCATGGTGGATGGGCCTGCTCGCGATCACACTGCTCTGGGACGTGAGTGGCCTGGACCTGGCCGTCATGCAACTCCTCGGCAACGCCGACGGCTTCGCGCTTCGCCATCAAGGCGGGCTCGAACAGGTGCTGCACGATGGCATGCGACACGTCATGACGGGCTTCTGGGTGCTGCTGTGGGCATGGGCACTGTGGCCAGGCCTTCGCATGCCGAAGCGCGAGCGCTGGGCGGTGCTGGCGCTGGCCACGCTGTCGCTGGCAGCCGTCAACATGGTCAAAAACACCAGCCTCACCAGCTGCCCCTGGGACCTGCAGGCCTTTGGCGGCAGTGCCCGACACGTGTCGCACTGGGCCTGGGGCGTGAGCGATGGCGGATCGGGCCGCTGCTTCCCCGGCGGACACGCCTCCAGCGGTTTCGCGTTCATGGCGTTGTGCCTGCCTTGGCTGGCGGCGCCAACCGGGGCGGTGCGCCGTCGCACCGTGGGGCTGCGCTGGCTGGCCGCAGCGGTGTTTGCAGGCCTGCTTGCTGGTGCGGTGCAGACCTTGCGCGGCGCGCACTTTCCCAGCCACACCCTCTGGACGTGGCTGATCTGTGCGTCGGTGTCCTGGGCGGGCTGGCGCCTGGCGCTGCCATGGCTGGAGGCGCGCAGCGAGCCGAGGCGCGCCACGCGCCCGATGTTTGCCCCAGGGCAACCGCGCCGACCCGCATCCCCAGGCCACACGCTCATGGCGGTGCTGCGCCCGCTGTGGCTGCCCATGGCCTGCATGCTCGCGGCGCTCTGGATTTCACGCCTGGGCCTGATGGCGTGGCAGGCCGACCGCATCACGCAGGCCCAGGCATGGGCCCACGTCTGGCTGCAAGGGCTGCGATTCGACGCGGTGCTGCTGGGCCTTATCTGGGTGCTGCCCGCCACGATCACGCCGTGGCTGGCGCTGGGGCAGCGCAGCCAGCGCGTCTGGGGCACTGTGTTGCGCGTGTACGGCGGCCTGGCGTTGCTGCTCGTCGCGTTCATGGAGCTGTCCACGCCCGCCTTCATGGCGCAATACGACAGCCGGCCCAACTACCTGTTTGTCGAATACCTGGGCTACGCCAGGGAAGTGGGCGGCACGCTCATCAAGGACTACTGGCCCCATCTGCTGGCCACCGCCCTGATACTGCCCTCCCTCGCCTGGGTCTATGCCCGGCTGACAAGGCCCGTGGCCCATGGCGTGACGCTGCGCGTCTGGCAGGCCCTGGGGCTCTCGCTGGTGTTGTTCGCTTTGCTCGCACTGGCCGGGCGCGGCGCGCTGGGCCACCGGCCAGCCAACCCGGCCAGCGCAGCCGTCACCACCGACCACCTCGTCAACGAAATGCCGCTGAGCTCGCTCTACACACTCGCGTATGCGATCCGCCAGTCGCGCAAGAGCGAGGAGGGCGGTCTCGTCTATGCCGAGATGCCGCAGGCGCAGGTGATCGACGTGGTACGGCGCGAAACGGGTTTGCCCGCCACCGCTTTCAAAGACCCCGAATCGCCGCTGCGTCACCTGCAAACCAGCCTGCACCCGCGCGCGCGGCCGCTCAACCTCGTGATCGTGCTGGAAGAGAGCCTGGGCGCCGAGTTCGTCGGTCGCCTGGGAGGCCTCCCGCTTACACCCCACCTGGACCGCCTGGCCAACGAGGGCCTGTGGTTTGACAACCTGTACGCCACCGGCACGCGCTCGGTGCGCGGCATCGAAGCGGTGGTGGCTGGGTTCCCGCCCACGCCGGCGGTGAGCACGGTCAAGCTGGCCAAGTCGCAGCGCGACTTCTTCACGCTGGCGAGTTTCCTCAAGCCCAAGGGCTACGAGTCGACCTTCTTCTATGGCGGCGAATCGCATTTCGACAACATGCGCAGCTACTTCATGGGCAATGGGTTTGACCGCGTCGTCGAGCAAAAGGACATGCCGGCCAGCGCCTTCATGGGCACCTGGGGCGCGTCCGACGGCGACCTGTTCGACGTGGCCCACCAGCAGTTCCTGCAGCAGCCCGCCGACAAGCCTTTCTTCGGGTTGGTGTTCAGCTCGTCCAACCACGCGCCTTTCGAGTTCCCCGAAGGCGGCTTCGACCTCTACGAGCAGCCCAGAAACACGGTGAACAACGCCGTGAAATACGCCGACCATGCGCTGGGCCGCTTCTTCGAGAAGGCCAGGCGTTCCCCCTACTGGGACAACACGCTGTTCCTCGTGGTGGCCGATCACAACTCGCGCGTGTACGGCCCGTCGGTCATCCCGATCGAGCGCTTTCACATTCCGGGCCTGATCCTGGGCGGTGCCATCCGCACGCCCGAGCGCATTGCCACCGTGGCCAGCCAGATCGACCTCGCGCCCACGCTGATTTCACTGATGGGCCTGAGCGGCGAACACCCGCTGACCGGACGCGACCTGACCGACCCTGCGCAGCGCGCGCGACCGGGGCGCGCCATCATGCAATTCGACAAGATCCAGGCCTACATGGAAGGCTCGCGCGTCGCGGTGCTGCAGCCGGATGTCGCACCCCGGCTCATGACCTACGCCGAGGGGCAGCTCAAGGACAGCGCGGGCAGCGACCCCGCACTGGTGGAGAAGGCGCAGGCCCACGCGCGCTATGCCCAGTGGGCCTACCAGAAGCAGTGGCACCGCTGAGCGCGGCGCGACGCGTCACCAGCCCAGGGCAAGCCGCAGCGGCAGGTACACCGCCATGCCGCACACAATGGTGCCGAGCACGCCCCGGCGCCAGAAGAACCAGGCCATGCCCGCGGCGGCTGCAAACACCCGAGCGTCTTTCCAGGTGCCGATGAGCGCGCCGTGCGTCATCACGATCTCGGGAACCACCACGGCAGCCAGCGCAGCAATCGGCGCGTACTGCAAGCCACGCTGGGCCCAGTTCGGCAGGCTCCAGGGCTTGCCGGAAATGAAAAAGAAGCATCGCGTGATCACCGTGATGCCGCCCAGCAGCACGATGGTGAGCAGGGTCCAGGGATCGACGTCAAGCATGGTGCGCTCCCGGCTCGTCGGGTCTGAGCTTTTCAAGCACCAGGCAGATCGCCACCGCGCTGGCAATGGCCACCAGAATGTTGAGCTTGAGGGGCAAGGCCCACGCCGCCACCGCCGCCGCACCAGCCACACCGGCTGAAACCATGCGCAACCTCGATGAAGCCAGCGAGCACAAAACCCCCAGCAGCGCAAGGATGCCGGCGAAGCCCAGGCCCCAGGCCACGGGAATGGCGTTGGCCAGTGCAATGCCCGCCAGGCTCGCGCCCATCCACGCCACGTAGTTCATGGCGCAGTTGCCCATCAGGTAGGCCTGCTGTTGTGCAAGCTCCTCCGGTGTCTCGCCCGGGCGGGCGTAGCGGCGCGCGAAAAACACATAGGTGAGATCGCCCGTGAGGTAGCCCTTCGTCAAGCGCTCCCAGCGCGGCAGGTGCATCAGGTAGGGCCGCAGGTGCGCCGAGAAAACCACGAAGCGCAGATTCACACAGAAGGCTGCGGCCAGGATCACCCACAGCGGCGCGCCGGCCGCGATCATCGGCACAGCCGCAAGCTGGGCGCTGCCGGCGTACACGATGAGCGTCATCAGCACGGCCTCCAGCACGGAGAGGCCCGACTGCACCATGGCCACACCCGTCATCAGCCCCCAGGCACCGATGCCCATGGCCACCGACACCTGATCGCGAACGCCTTCCCAGTATTCCGGACGGTCGCGGTACTCGCGGCGGTGGAACATCAGCCGGCCGCCTTCGTCGGGGGCGCTGCGTCCAGCACCTGCCCGGCTGCGAGCGGGAAGCCTCGAAGGAAATCGGCGGCCGCCAGGCGCTTGCCACCGGCGCGCTGCAGCTCGGTGAGCACCAGCGCGCCCTCGCCAGTGGCCACGCGAATGCCATCGACATCCGCCGCCAGCACCGCCCCCGGTTGGCCCGCCGCGGCAGCGTCATCGACGCGTGCCTCCCACACCTTGATGGCCTCGCCTGCGAGCGCTGTGGCCGCACCGGGAAACGGGTTGAATGCGCGCACCCGGCGCACCAGCGTGCGCGCCGGCTGGGTCCAGTCGATCGCAGCCTCGGCCTTCTCGATCTTGTGCGCGTAGGTCACGCCTTCGGTGGGTTGGGGCTGTGCCTTGAGGCCACCACAAGCGGCCATCTCCAGGGCCTCGACGATCAAACGCCCGCCCAGCAGCGCGAGGCGGTCATGCAAGCCGCCCGTGGTGTCGCCGGGGTCGATCGGCAGGCGCTCCGCGAGCAACATGTCTCCCGTGTCCAGGCCGGCGTCCATCTGCATGATAGTGACCCCGGTCTGCGCATCACCTGCCTCAATGGCGCGGTGGATGGGCGCCGCGCCCCGCCAGCGCGGCAAGAGGGAGGCATGGATGTTCAGGCAACCGAGCTTGGGTGCGCTGCCCATGACATCCAGCACCCACTGCGGCAGGATCAGGCCGTAGGCAGCCACCACCATCACGTCGGCCTGGGCGGCCTCGATGGCGGCGCGTGCGGCCGCTGCGTCATCGGGGTATTTGCCGTCCAGCCGCAGGCTGCGCGGCTGCGCCACCGCGATGTGCCGCTCCAGCGCGAGCTGCTTGACCGGTGAGGCCTGCAATTTCAGGCCGCGACCCGCCGGGCGATCGGGTTGCGTCAACACCAGAGGCACACGAAAGCCCGCTGCGAGCAAGCGCTCCAGCGCCACACGCGCGAATTCCGGCGTGCCGGCAAAAATGATGTTCATCGAAGAATGAGAAATCCAGCGGCTCGGCGCCGCTGCTTCAGGGGTGAGAGGGAGCGTCTGCGGGGTCGTCGTACAGCGGCTCGTCGGTGAACATCAGCTGGCGCACCACGCCTGCCGGGTCCAGGTGCACATGCACCTGCCGAGGCCGCGTGGCTTCCAGAAAACGGTACGTCCACACCACGCCGTCGAAGCGCGCCACGCGCTCCACCGCGCCAGGTCGCCCCAGGTTGAGCAACACGTCTTCCCGGGTCCAGCGCCCGACCTGGATGTTCTGCTGCAGCCAGCCTGCGTCCATCACCTGCTGGTAGCGGACGAGGCGACCGTCGGCGCCGAGGTCCAGGTTGTGCACCCACTGGCCAGCCGGTTGGCCCGAGTACTGCAGACGCGTACCCTCAGGCAACGCATGCACCATCGTCGGCCGGCCCAGCTGGGCCTCAATCTGGGCGCGCGGCGTGCCTGGCGCCACGCGCTCGGGCATCAGCGAACAGCCCGCCAGCGCCAGCACCATGCACGCGGTGAATGCGCTGAACAGCCGGCGGTGGTGGGATGACAGGTTCATGCGCGCTGTGCCTCTCGTTGAGCTTTGACTAGCTTGGATTTGATGCGATCGCGCTTCAGGGGGGAGAGGTACTCCACGAAGACCTTGCCCATCAAATGGTCCATTTCATGCTGGATGCAGACCGCCAGCATGCCTTCAGCCTGGATGGTGCGCTCGACGCCTTGGCCATCGAGTGCACGCACGCGCACTTCCAGGGAGCGTTCCACGCCGTCATAGATGCCCGGCACGGACAGGCAGCCCTCTTCGCCCTTGCGCTTCTCGGGGCTGGCCCATTCGATCTCGGGGTTGATCAGCACCATCGGCTGGTCGCGCGTTTCGCTGACATCGATCACGATCAGGCGCTCGTGCACATCGACCTGCGTCGCGGCCAGGCCAATGCCGTTGGCGTCATACATGGTGGCCAGCATGCGCTCAATGAGCGAATGGATGCGCTCGTCCACCGCTTGCACGGGCTTGGCCACCTTGTGCAGACGGGGGTCGGGGTAGCTCAGAATGGGCAGAAGCAGCGGCGGGTTCATCAGATTCAGCGGGTTCGGATCGGGGTCCACACAGGTCATCCACTGTACCGGGGCGACGGCTGGCGGCAAGCCGGTGACAGGCGGATGGGGATGTGGCTATTTTCGCCACTTTTGCGACGGGGCGTGAAACCGCCCGGCCATAAACATTGCCTAATCAAAGGCTTGGGCGCAAAATCAAAAGCGACTTGTCAAGACACGAGCGCCGTCCGGCGACCGGCTGTGGGTTCTCCGGAACGGCAGTCTGTATGCCGACGGTCGCCGCCCAGGGGCCACCTCATGCCATTGCAAACCAGCCTGTCCGCCGCTTCTCCGAACCTGCTTTCGCTGCGCCCGTTGGCCTGTGCCATCACCGTGCTCGCAGCTCTCTCGGCCGGCGGCGCTTCGGCCCAGAACTTCCCCATCACCTCCGGCCAGCGCGCCACCGCCGACCAGGTGGCACAAGCAGGTGTGCCGCTTTCCGAGCTGGCGCCCAACGCCCCTGACAGCTACACGATCCAGCGGGGCGACACGCTCTGGGCCATTTCCGGCGTCTTCCTCAAAACGCCGTGGCGCTGGCCCGAACTCTGGGGCATGAACCGCCAGGACATCCAGAACCCCCACCGCATTTACCCCGGTCAGGTGCTCTACCTCATCAAGTCGGGTGGCCGCGCCATTCTCAGCACCAGCCCGGCCAGCGGCGGCGGTGATGTGTCCACCGTGCGGGTGTCGCCCCGCACCCGCTACGAAAGCCTCGGCGACTCGGCGATTCCTCCCGTCTCGCTGCAAGCCATCGAATCCTTCCTGACCGAACCCATGATCGTGGACGAGGCCACCTTCGCACGCGCACCGCGCATCGTGGCCACCCAGGAAAACCGCGTGCTGCTCACCCGTGGTGATCGCGCTTATGCACGAGCGCTCTACGGCGATGGCCCGCAAAACGAACCCCTGCGCATCGTGGACGGCAAGTCGATCGACTACCGCGTCTTCCGCAACGCCACGCCGCTGCGCGACCCGACCACCACGGAAATTCTGGGGTACGAAGCGCAGTACGTGGGCAAGGCGCAGCTCGTGGGCAGCGAAACGCAACGCCCTGCCGCGGACGGCAACGGCAAGTCGCCGGCCGAAATCGTGCCGGCCACCATCGACATCGTCGCGGCCAAGGAAGAAATGCGCGTGGGCGATCGATTGCTGCCTGAGCCGGAGCGCGAGTTCACCAACTACGTTCCGCGCGCGCCCGAAACGCCACAAAGCGGCCAGATCGTTTCGGTCTACGGCAATGCGGTGCGTTATGCCGCGCAAAACCAGGTCGTCACCATCAACCGCGGCCGAGCGCATGGCATCGAGCGCGGTCACGTGCTGGCACTTCAGCGCGAGAGCAGCCTGATCACCGACACCACCGACCAGACCCGTCCACAGCTGCGCCTGCCCGGCGAGCGCAATGGTCTGATGATGGTGTTCCGCACTTTCGACAAGGTGTCGTATGCCTTGGTGCTGCAAATCACTGATGGCGTGAAAGTCGGCGACCGCTTCGTCAATCCTTGATGCGCCTGTGACGTCCCGGTCAGAACTCGCCGCGTGGCTGCGGCTGCTGCTCACGCCCGGCGTGGGTGTGGAATCCGCGCGGAAATTGCTGGCGGCCTTTGGTTTGCCGCAAGCCGTCTTTGAACAAAGCCATGCCGCGTGGCAAGCTGTCGTGGGCACGCGAGCGGCCAACGCCCTCGACACGCCTCCCGAGCCACTCGAAGCGCAAGTCGATCGCTTGGTGGCGTGGCTGGCAGAGGCTCATGACCACCATGTACTGACATTGGGCGATCCGCAGTACCCTGCCGAGTTGCTGCAAATGGCGGATCCCCCGCTGATGCTGTACGTGCTGGGCGATGTCAATGCCTTGCACCACCCGCGTCGCTTGGCCGTGGTCGGCAGCCGCAACCCCACACCGCAGGGCGAGACCAACGCCAGGCAGTTTGCACAAGCCTTGGGCGAGGCCGGTGTCTGTGTGGTGTCTGGCCTGGCGCTGGGCGTGGACGGGGCGGCGCACGACGGCGCGCTGCTGGGCGGGTCATCCACCATTGCGGTGGTCGGCACTGGCCTGGACCGCGTCTACCCCAAACGACACCTCTCCCTGGCACACCGCATTGCGGCCCAAGGCGCCATCGTGAGCGAATACCCTCTGGGCACACCACCACTGCCCGAAAATTTCCCACGTCGCAACCGCCTCATTGCCGGTTTGTCACAGGGCACGCTGGTGGTCGAGGCGGCGGTGCAGTCGGGCTCCCTGATCACCGCCCGACTGGCCGCAGAACAAGGGCGGGAGGTGTTTGCCATTCCCGGCTCGATCCATGCGCCACAGGCACGGGGTTGCCATGCGCTGATTCGCCAGGGTGCGAAGCTGGTGGAATCGGCGCAAGACATTCTGGAAGACCTGCGCTTCACGTCCTCCGCTGCCACCGAGCCAGGCGCGCCTTCCGTGGAAGCCAGCTGCACCACCGAAGACGAACTGCTGCGTGCCATGGGCCACGACCCGGTCAGTCTGGACGCACTGCAAGCGCGTACGGGCATGACGACCGCTCATTTGCAAGCGCGCTTGCTGGAACTGGAACTCTCCGGGGATGTGGCCCGATTGCCGGGCGGCCTGCTGCAGCGGCAAGCGCAGGGCTGAGGACCGCGCTGGAACTCAGTTCAACAGGCGCTCTGGATTGGCTTCCAGCTTGGCCATGGCATCGCGCGTCGCACGAACGGTGAGTGCCTCTTCCTCGCTGGGCACCAGCAAGCCAGCCTGAAGGTAAGAAGCCACGCGCGTGGACTGAATCAGGAAGCAACGGCCGCCATTGGTGACGAAAAGGTAGAGCTGGCCGCGTTCGCTGCGCCAGGCCAGCTGAACGCTGTTGAGCTTGCCGTTGTGGTCGAGGCCGAACCACGAACCGATCTGCAGCTCGACGGCCCAGGAGCGCATGGCCTCGTTGGGCTGGCTGCCGCCCTGATTGATCACTTCGATGTTGGTCGCATCCACACCCGTGATCATCTCGATGCTCTCGGTGTCCAGGTCGAGGTCGCCCACGCCGTTCTCCGGCAAGTAGTCTTCAAGATTGGCCAGGCGATCGGACAAGTTGTCCAAGCTCTCCTGAGAGATCGGTTCGGTGCGGGACATGAAAGCGTCAGCCAGTGTGTCGCTGACCGACTTGATGTGCTGGTCTTGCAGCATGGTCGGAAAACCCAGCAGGCCCATGCCATGGCGAAGGCGTTGCAAAAGGCCGGGCAGCTGCTGGATCACGCGTGCCCGGTCGTTGCGGTTGGGCTTGGCGCTGGCAGCCCACAACAGATCCGACGCCACTTGCTTGAGCGAATGGGTCTCTTCGTGCTTCAAGCCGTACTTGACGCTGGCCACGGCCAACACGTCGACCCAGACCTTGAAAAGGAAATCGCGCACTTCGTCGCGCACCGGTACGTCGTCGAGCAACTTGCGCAGCTCGATCGTGTACTGCACCGACAAGGTTTCCTTCTGCTCGACTTGCTGCGCAACGCTCACGAACCGGCTGGCGCTGCCCTGCTCACTCAGGTAGCTCGACAGAAACTTCTGGAACTCGTCGAACACCAGCTGAAACACGCGCCGACCCGTCTCAGGGTATTGCTCAATGACCTGCACCACGCGCTTGATTTCCGACTCGAGTGCCGCTGAACCCACATTGGACTCAAAGCCCATCACACATGAGCCCATGCGGTCGATCAGGCGGCGCGCCGGGTGCTGCAGCGCACTGAAGAATTCGGGCTCGGCCAGCGCGACGCGCAGCACAGGGATTTGCAGCCGTGCAAACCAGACCCGCACACTGGGCGGAATGCGCTCTTCGGCAAGGATGCTCTGGAACATCAGCGCCACCACCTCAATCGTGGCCTTTTCGGTGGGCGTGGCGGCGGCCTGTTTCAGCTCCGCGGTGCGCTGGCGCAGCGACGAAGCGGCGCGCTCCACATGCGCGGCGTCCACATACATGTCGCCCGCACCCGAAGCGCCCGAGATCGACAAGCCTGCGCCCATGCTGTGCGGTGCAGCCACCTGCTGCTGCATGGCTTGCTGAAGGCGCGGCGAAGGGGGCAGCAACTGGGTGGATTCGAAGTCACCGCCCACTTTGTCGATCAGCATCCGTTTGAGGCGTCCGACCACCCCCTGCGCACGCATGCGCGCACGGGCCAGCGGTGACGTGCTGGTCATGAGCCGTGTCTCGTCCTGCACACCCATGCCCGAAGACTGCGGGCCACTGCGCCCGGATGCCGCACCGGGCATCGAGGCCGGCATCGATGCAGATCCGGAAGCCTGCGGACGTTGCTGCCCGTTGGCCACAGGACGGGCGTTGCTCGTGGCCGACGCGTCACGCCGAATCACCGGCCCCTCGGTGCGACTGCCCGGCATCCGTTTGACCAGCGCCTGCAAATCGATTTCCTTCATCACACCACTGGCGACCAGAAACTCATTGGCGGCTTTGTAAGCCTCGTGAAGCCGGTTGGCCAGAATGGGCGACATGGCGTCCTGCACCAGGGCCCAGGCTTCCCGCGTCATGTGGGCATCGAGCCACTGGTCCACCAGGATGCGGGCGGTGACATCGGGCAACAACACGTCGCCACGCGGCAGCTCTTGCCGGCCTTCAAGGTGCTGAATGCGCAGGCGCAGTTCGTTGAGCTCGGTGGACGACTTGTCGAGCACCTGCATGGCAAGACGGGAAGCGAGGATCTGGTCGTCGATGGCCCCTTCGGCCACCAGCTCGAGCTGGCCCGACACGCTGGTGGGATTGCCGGAATTGGAGAAGCGCGGCAGAAGCGTGCGCTGCAACGACTTGCGGGTCTGGTTGAGCCAGGTCGTCTGGTTTTTCTGGAATCCGGTCCAGGCGTCGCGCCGCACCTGCATTTCGCGCGCAGGGCCCGCCTGGTCAAGCACCGAGGTCAGCCGCGTGTCACAGGCCTTGACCAGCTCGGGAAGCGCGCGTCCCACATGAACCACGAAGAGTTCACGTGCCTGTTTGGCCAGGGAAGAGACGTGCTGATCGGGTGACGACACAATACTTTCAGTATGACACGGATGGATTCATTCACAGCCCCTGCATCCCAAGGCGGCACGACGAGCCGGTCGATGTTCGCGCTTATACGACAGCGCCAGCGTTCGGGTCGTCCGGATCACCTTCGGTCTTGCCGGTGCTTTTGACCAGGTCTTCCCGCTTGATGCCGAGCCACATCGCCACGGCTGCACCCACGAATACCGAGGAATAGATGCCGAAGCAGATGCCGATGGTCAGCGCCAGGGAAAAGTAGAACAGCGTGGGGCCACCGAACAACAGCATCGACAGGACCATGGCCTGCGTGGACCCGTGGGTGATGATCGTGCGGCTGATGGTGGAGGTGATTGCATGGTCGATCACCTGATGCGTATTCATCTTGCGCTGCCGTCTGAACGTTTCCCGGATCCGGTCAAAGATCACCACCGATTCGTTCACCGAATAGCCCAGCACGGCCAGCACGGCGGCCAGCACCGCCAGCGAAAACTCCCACTGGAAGAAGGCAAAGAAGCCCAAGATGATGACCACGTCGTGCAAGTTGGCGATGATGGCCGACACCGCGTACTTCCATTCGAAGCGCAAGGCCAGATAGATCATGATGCCCACGATCACGAGGCCCAGGGCCAGCAGACCATTGGTCACCAGCTCCTGACCGACTTGCGGACCCACAAACTCGGTGCGCCGCAGTTCAACGGCCGGGTTCTGCGCCTTCAGCGCGGCCAAAACCGCTTCGCTTTGCTGACCCGAGGACTTGCCCGCCTGCACTGGCAAACGCAGCAACACGTCGCGTGAGGTGCCGAAGTTCTGTACGGGCACTTCTGTGTAGCCCAGCGACTCGATGACCTTGCGCACCGACTCGAGGTCTGCTGGCTGCTCGTAGGCCACCTCCATCACGGTACCGCCTGTGAACTCGACCGACAGGTGCAGTCCACGGGTGGTCAGGAAAAAGACAGCGGCGAGAAACGTGATGAACGAGATCGCGTTGAGCACCAACGCGTTCTTCATGAACGGGATGTCGCGGCGGATGCGGAAAAATTCCATGGCGTGCTTTCCTGATCAGTCGGCTTTGGAGACGGCGTTCTGCGCATCTGGGCGCCACACCGTGCCGATGGAAACGGTCTTGAGTTTCTTTTGCCGGCCGTACCAGAGGTTGACCACCCCTCGCGAGAAGAACACCGACGAGAACATGCTGGTGACGATGCCCAGGCAATGCACGACGGCAAAGCCACGCACCGGACCGGAGCCGAAGATCAACAGCGCAACACCGGCGATGAGCGAGGTGACGTTGGAATCCAGAATGGTGCTCCAGGCGTGGTCGTATCCGGTGTTGATCGCCACCTGGGGCGAGGCACCGCGGCGCAGCTCTTCGCGCACGCGCTCATTGATCAGCACGTTGGAATCGATCGCCATGCCCAGCGCCAGCGCCATGGCGGCGATGCCTGGCAAGGTCAGCGTGGCCTGAAGCATCGACAGCAGGGAAACCAGCAGCAGGACGTTGAAGCCCAGGGCAACGCTGGAGAACACACCGAACAGCCCGTAGTACACACACATGAACACCACGATCGCCACGAAGCCCCACATGACGCTGTTGAAGCCCTTGGCGATGTTCTCGGCGCCCAGGCTCGGGCCGATGGTGCGCTCTTCAATGATTTCCATGGGCGCAGCGAGTGAACCTGCGCGCAACAGCAAGGCCGTGTCGTTGGCCTCGACGGTGGTCATCGCGCCGGAGATC
Organism: Synechococcus sp. UW140; assembly: GCA_943371335.1. Lineage (GTDB taxonomy): Bacteria > Pseudomonadota > Gammaproteobacteria > Burkholderiales > Burkholderiaceae_C > Hydrogenophaga. The sequence goes on from CALRUK020000007.1 coordinate 126,475, forward strand.
TGGACGCGTCCACCGCCGATTTCGCCACGGATCACCGGGGCAGTCACCACCTCGCCGCGGCCTTTTTCGAACAGGATGATCGCCATGCGCTTGCCAACGTTCTCGCGCGTCACGTCGCGAAACACGCGCGCGCCCTTGGCATCGAGCGTGAGGTGCACGGCGGCCTCTTGCGTCTGGCTGTCAAAACCCGCCTGGGCATCGGTGAGGTTTTCGCCGGTGAGCAACACCTCGCGCTTGACCACGACCGACTGTCCGCCCCGCTCTGGGTAGCGTTCGGCACCGAAGGGCACCGGGCCGGTACCGCGTGCGGCGGACTGCCCTTCGACGCTCTCGTCAACCAAGCGCACTTCCAGCGTGGCGGTGCGCCCCAGGATGTCTTTGGCCTTGGCCGTGTCCTGCACACCAGGCAACTGGACCACGATGCGGTCGGCGCCTTGCTGCTGGATCACGGGTTCGGCCACGCCCAGTTCGTTGATGCGGTTGTGCAGCGTGGTGATGTTCTGCTTGAGCGCCTGGTCCTGCACACGGCGCGCAGCCTCGGGGGTGATCGTGCCCACAAGACGGAAGTCGGCCGTCTCGGTCACTTGCAGGTCGGCAAACTGCGTGCGGATCAGGTCGCGTGCTGCGCCCAGCGTCTGGGCGTCACCGGCGCGCAGCTCGATGGTCTGGCCGCTGCGGTTGATGCCGCCGTGCCGCAGGCCCTTTTCACGCAACAGCGTGCGCAGGTCGGTCGCCAGCACGTCGGCGCGACGCTGCAGGGCGGCCTGCATGTCCACTTGCAGCATGAAGTGCACACCGCCACGCAAGTCCAGGCCGAGGTACATCGGCGCGGCGCCCAGCGAGGCCAGCCACGATGGGGTGCGTGGCAGCAGGTTGAGCGCGACGACATGGCTGGCGTCAGCAGGATCGGGGTTGAACGCCTTTTCGATCGCGTCGCGGGCCCGGAGCTGCTCGTCGGTGCTGTCAAAACGGGCCTTGACCGAATTGGCGTCGAGCTGGATCAGCGTGCTCTGGATGTTCTGGGCGGCCAGCGTCTGCTCGACTTTCGTCACCGTGCTGGGGTCGATTCGCACCGTGGACCGTGCCGCCGACACCTGCACGGCGGGCGATTCGCCAAACAGGTTGGGCAGTGCATACAGCGCACTGATGAGCAAGGCGACCAGGATGATCGCGTACTTCCACAGCGGATAACGGTTCATGGTGAAGCCGGGCCTGAGGCCAGGAATGGTTCAGCGAATGCGATGAAACAAATCAAAACCCGGCGTCACACAGGGGCGCCGGGCGGTTGCGCTCAGACGCTCTTGATCGTGCCCTTGGGCAGCACCTGCACGACGGCGGTGCGTTGCATCTGGACTTCCATGCCGTCGGCAAGTTCCACGCCCACGTAAATCTCACCGATCTTGGACACCTTGCCCAGGAAGCCACCGGCCGTCACGACTTCGTCGCCTTTGGCCAGGGCTTCGACCATGGCTTTGTGCTCTTTCTGGCGCTTCATCTGGGGGCGGATCATCACGAAATACAGCACCACAAACATCAGCACCAGGGGCAGCATGCCCAGCAAGGTGGATTGGGTGTCGCCACCAGCAGCGGCTTGAGCGTAAGCGGAGGAAATGAACACGGGGGTCTCCAACAGGTTCGAGGTCACAACAATGCCGAAGGCCCGGGGCACCTGAAAGGCGCCGCCGGGCTCTGCGGATTCAACCGGCGATTGTATGCCGGGGGGTGGGCGGGCCGATCAGGCGGCCCGGGCCAGACCGGGGGCCGCCTGGGGCTGTTGCCACGCCTGCAGCAGGGCCTCGCGGCGGCGGCGAGCGGCCGCCAGATGCCGCTCCTTGACGTGCCCAAAACCCTTGATCTGCTCCGGAATACTCGCGATGTCCAGTGCCAGCGCGTGGTTCTCGGCAGTGAGCTGGCTCAGCAGCACCTGCACGTCGGCGCGGTATTCGCCGATAAGGGCGCGCTCGGTGCGACGCTCTTCGGTGCGGCCAAACACATCCAGCGCCGTCCCCCGCAAGCCCTTGAAACGCGCCAGCAGCTTGAAGACCGTGAACATGGCCGGGCCAAAAGGCTGTTTGATCAGTTCGCCGCGCTCGTTCTTCTTGGCCACCAGCGGGGGCGCCAGATGCACCTTGAGTTTGAAGTCGCCTTCAAACTGACCCGCGATGCGGTCATGGAAGGCCCTGTCGCTGTGCAGGCGGGCCACTTCGTACTCGTCCTTGTAGGCCATGAGCTTGAAGAGGTTGCGTGCCACGGTCTCGCTCAGCGTGGTTTTGCCCAGCGCGGCTTCTGCCGCACGCACCTGCTCCACGAAGGCGCGGTATTGGGCGGCGTAGGCCGCGTTCTGGTAGCCCGTCAGAAACTCGGCGCGCCGCGCGACCAGGTCGTCCAACGAGTCGCGCTTCTTGAACTGAATCACCTGCTCGCCGCCACCGGCCTTTTGCCACAGCGCCGCCACCGCTTGCGGATGGTGCGCCGCACGGCGGCCCCATTCGAACGCGGCCTTGTTTTTGTCCACTTGCACGGCATTGAGCTCGATGGCACGCATCAACGACGCCAGCTCCAGCGGCAGCCAGCCCTTTTGCCAGGCGAAGCCCAGCATCATCGGGTTGGTGTAAAGGCTGTCCCCCATCAGGCGCGTGGCGGCGGTTTCGGCATCGAAGGTGCCCACGGACTCGGTACCCAGGTTGTGCACCAGCGCGTCCACACAGGCCTGCGCGGGGCTTTGCCAGTCAGGGTTTTTCACGAAGGCCGCCGTTGGGGTGGCATTCACATTGAGCGCCACGTGGGTGCGGCCGGCTCTCAGCCGCTGCCAGGTTTCCTTGTGGGCGCTGACGATCGGGTCGCATCCCAGAATAAGGTCGGCGGACGCGGCCGAGACGCGCGTGGTGCGGATGTCGTCCTGGTGCGCGCCGATCAGCACATGGCTCCAGGTCGCACCACCTTTTTGCGCCAGGCCCGCCGCGTCCTGCGTGACGATGCCCTTGCCCTCCAGGTGTGCGGCCACGCCCAGCAGCTGGCCGATGGTGATGACACCCGTGCCACCCACCCCGGCCACGATGATGCCCCAAGCCTCCGCGTCCAGCGTGGGGAGCACGGGGTCCGGCAGCGCGCCGCCGGTCCACTCCAGCTTCGTGCTGCCTTTTTCCTTCTTGCGCAGCTGCCCGCCTTCCACGGTGACGAAGCTGGGGCAGAAGCCCTTCACACAGGAATAGTCCTTGTTGCAGGTGCTCTGGTTGATGGTGCGCTTGCGGCCGAACTCGGTCTCCAGCGGCTCGACCGACAGGCAGTTGGATTGCACGCCACAGTCGCCACAGCCTTCGCACACCAGCTCGTTGATGACCACGCGCTTGGCCGGGTCGACCAGGGTGCCGCGCTTGCGGCGCCGGCGCTTTTCGGTGGCGCAGGTCTGGTCGTAGATGATGACGGTCGTGCCCTGGATCTCGCGGAACTCGCGCTGCACGGCATCCAGCGTGTCGCGGTGCTGAATCGCAATGCCCTCGGGCAGGCCGCTGACGCCTTCGTATTTCTCCGGCTCGTCGGTGACGATGGTGATCTTCACCGCACCTTCGGCGCGCATGCTCTGGGCGATCTGCACCACGCTGTGACCTTCCGGCCGCTCACCCACTTGCTGGCCGCCGGTCATGGCCACGGCGTCGTTGTAGAGGATCTTGTAGGTGATGTTCACGCCGGCCGCAATGCTCTGGCGCACGGCCAGCAACCCGCTGTGGAAGTACGTGCCATCACCCAGGTTGGCGAACATGTGCTGGTCTTTGCTGAAGGGCTGCTGGCCCACCCAGGGCACACCTTCGCCGCCCATCTGCGTGAAGCCCACGGTGGCGCGGTCCATCCAGATGCTCATGAAGTGGCAGCCGATGCCCGCCATGGCGCGCGAGCCTTCGGGCACCTTGGTGCTGGTGTTGTGCGGGCAACCCGAACAGAACCAGGGCTGGCGCTCGGCGCCTGCCGTGCCCTGCGTGAGCAGGGTCTGCATCGATTGGTCCTGTGCCGTCAGGATGGCGAGCTGCGCATCGATGCGCGACATCACATCCTCGGGCACGCCGCCCATTTTTTTCAGGCGCTTGGCGATGGCGCGCGCGATGATGGCCGGTGAAAGGTCGGCGTTGGCGCGCAGGAGCGTGCGTGCGCTCGGGTTCGGCAGGCTCCATTCACCGCCGCTGAAGTCGCCCTCGGCCTCCTCGAACTTGCCCAGCACATTGGGGCGCACGTCGGGCCGCCAGTTGTAGAGCTCTTCCTTGAGCTGGTATTCGATGACCTGCCGCTTCTCTTCCACCACCATGATTTCGCGCAGGCCGGTGGCGAACTCGCGCGTGGTTTGCGCTTCCAGTGGCCAGACCACCGCCACCTTGTGCAAGCGCAAGCCGATGCGCTGGCAGGTGGCGTCGTCCAGCCCGAGGTCGAGCAGGGCCTGGCGCGTGTCGTTGTAGGCCTTGCCGCTGGCGATCAGGCCGAATCGGTCGTTCGGCCCGGCGATCACGTTGTGGTTGAGCTTGTTGGCGCGAATGTAGGCCAGCGCGGCATACCACTTGTAGTCAAACAGACGGGCTTCCTGGTCCAGCGCGTGGTCGGGCCAGCGGATGTGCACGCCACCGGGCGGCATCTCGAATTCGGGCACCACGATGCGCACCCGATCGGGGTTGATTTCGGCCGTGGCGCTGGACTCGACGATTTCCTGGATCGTCTTCATGCCGGCCCACACGCCACTGAAGCGGCTCATGGCGAAGGCGTGCAGGCCCAGATCGAGGATGTCCTGCACCGAGGTGGGAAAGAACACGGGCAGGCCACAGGCCTTGAAGATGTGGTCGCTCTGGTGTGCGGCGGTGGAGCTCTTGGCCACGTGGTCGTCGCCCGCCACCGCGATCACGCCGCCCCAGGGCGTGGTGCCGGCCATGTTGGCGTGCTTGAACACGTCGGAGCAGCGGTCCACGCCCGGGCCTTTGCCGTACCAGATGCCGAACACGCCATCGAACTTGTTGGTGCCCGGTGGGGCGAAGCCCAGCTGCTGCGTGCCCCAGAGCGCAGTGGCGGCCAACTCTTCGTTCACGCCCGGCTGGAACACGATGTTCTGCGCCTTGAGGTAAGACGCCGCTTTCTGCAGCGCCTGGTCATAGCCGCCCAACGGCGAGCCGCGGTAGCCGCTGATGAAACCCGCCGTGCTTTTGCCCACCAGTGCATCGCGCTGGCGCTGCAGCATGGGCAATTTCACGAGCGCCTGCACACCACTCATGAAGGCGCGGCCCTGGTCGAGCGCGTACTTGTCGTCCAGCGTGACGGTCTCCAGCGCGCGGCGGATGTGGTCGGGCAGGGGGGCGTTCATCGGCTTGTCTCCGTTTGTTGGGGCACCCAGCTTCGTGGCCAGGTCTGGGGCGGGGCGTTGACCCGATAGGTGCACGCCCCCAGTGTGGCGCACAGTGTATGCCCCGCTGCGCGACAGGTGTTTGCGTTTCATGCCCGATTTATCGATGATCGAGAAAGATTCTTTTACGAATGAGGCACAAATGGAAACGCTGGACAAGTTCGACATCGCCATCCTGCAAGAACTGCAAAACGACGGTCGATTGACCAACGCCGAGCTCGCCCAGCGCGTGGGGCTGTCGGCTGCGCCTTGCTGGCGCCGCGTGCGGGCACTGGAGGACGCGGGATTCATTCGCGGCTACCGCGCTGAAATCAACCGGGAGAAGATCGGCCTGGGGGTGCTTGCTTTTGTGCGCCTGGACGCCGACCGCAACAGCGGCGATGTCACTCGGACACTGGAGAACGCCATCCGCGACATTCCCGAGGTGGTGTCGTGTCACTACATCAGCGGCTCGGGTACCTTCGAACTGCAGGTCGTCAGCCGCGACCTGAACCATTTCAGCCAGTTTGCACGCGAGGTGTTGCTGAACCTCCCGAACGTCAAGGACCTGCACACCAGCTTCTCACTCGGAGAAGTCAAGTCAGCGAGTGCACTTCCGTTGTCGCACCTGTTATCCAGAAGTACGAGCACGGCAAAAGGCGGGCGAACTTGAGGCCTTTTTTTGCCGCTTGTCTTTGGTTTTTGACCTTTGGTTAACAAATCGGCCGTAAGTCGTTGAAATGTGTGAGATTTTTCCTTCATCTGTATTGCCCTGCCGGTGGACTTTTCGTACCATCCGCTCATCAACCCCCCTAGGGCCGCGTACCGAAAAGTGCACAGACCCGATTTTTGTACCCTCCGTGAAGGAAACGTCGTGAAAAAAGCCCTGCTGCTCAAGTCCGCTCTGGCCCTCGCTCTGGCCACCCCTCTGCTGGCTTCGGCCGAATCCCAGCTGGTCACCGGCGCCGGCAGCGCCACGGCACGGCTTGACTTCCGCGTCGTCGTCCCCCGCATTCTTTTCCTGGCCGTGGGCACCGGCTCTGGCGCCTTCGCCACCAACACGACCATCGACACCGTGACCTTCGACTACACGGGCAACCCCGCTGCCGTGGGCACGGGCGCTGTGGTGCCGGTGCGTGTGGTCGGCAACAACGGCCAGGTGACGCTGGCGGCCTCCACCACCGGCGCGCTGACCAACGGCACCGCCGACACGATTCCCTGGACTGAAATCACGGCCACCACCAGCCTGGCCGCGCTGCCCAGCCCCACCATTCCCGCCACGGGCGCCGGCACCGCCAGCAACGTGACGCTGTCCTCGGGCACCCGCATCACCGACCGCTCCGCCAACTGGACGTTCAGCTACGCCAACTCGGCCGTGGTGGCACCCGGCACGTACGGCACGACCAACGGCCGCGTGACCTACACCGCCGCGATGCCCTGAGGCTCATCGGCAGGAAGGGTGATGGCGGTGGCTGCAACCACCGTCGTCGGCATCACGGAGGGCTTGCGATCAGCAACCCTCCGTCGCCATTTCTGGCAACAGCCCTGCAAGGTCATCAAGACAGGGCGCCCGAGGAGACTTCCTGGACCGCCACGGCCACAATGACAGCATGAAGCGCACCGCTCGCCACCACCGCATGAACCGCTCCGTTGTGGGCGCTTGCCTGGCGCTGCTGTGCCTGGCCGAAATCGCGACGGCCCACGCCTGGTCGCTGACCATCACCTCGGGCACCCGCCGGCTTTTCCTGCATGTGGGCAACGGCGCCCTCAGTGGCTCCAGCGGCACCTTGAATGGCACGGCCGGTACCAGCGGCGCCATCAACCTGGTGCAAGTCACGGTGCCGGTCGCCCAGCTGGGCAATGGCACCGACCTGCCCATGACCAGCGACAGCACGCAGTCGGTCAGCCTGTATGGCGACGGCAACAACACCTGCCCCACACCCGCCAGCCAGGTGATGGTGGGCGCGGGTTACCGGCGCAACAGCGGCTCGGCCAACGCGACCCTGACGGTGTCTTCCCCGGCCAACCTCACCAGCGCCGCGGGCGACACCATTCCGTTCACCGAAATCAGCTGGACGGTGTCAGCACCAGGCAGCGGCGCACCCAACGTCATTCCGGCAGGTACCTTCAACGGCGGAACCCAGACGCTGGCCACCGTGCCCGGCAACTCCTACTTCGAAAACTGCCACAGCTTCGTCTACGGCAACAACGCGGTGCGCGCCGCGGGCACCTACAACGGGCGGGTGACCTACACCCTGAGCAGCCCATGAAGCGCATGCGTTTTGCCATCGCTGCCGCAGGGTTGGTTGCCGCCTGCGCTTGGGCCAACCCGCACCGGTTGGACGACTCGCTGAGCCACACGGTGCCGCCCAATGTGCAGATGCAGTGGCTGCCCATGAAATCGGGGCAGGCGTTCGCGGGCGGCATGGAGGCTTCACTGCGCGTGAACATCCGCATCGACACCCGTGACTGGATCGGGCGCACCGGCCGCATCTACATGGTGCTTCCTCGCGACCAGGCCTCCAGCATCGAAGCCGTCTGGACCACCCAGGGCCGCTTGCGGGCTGGACGGCTGGTGTCGGGGGAACGCGCCTTGGTGTACGCCGGGCAGATACCCGGCGCCACGCTGGAAGATCAAATGCAGGTGCGCCTGCGATCCAATGCCGACTGGACGTCGAACACCCGACGGCTGAATTTCCACTTTGAACTGGACGTCGACTGACGCCGCCATGCTGACTGCTCTCCTGACATCCTGGCTCCCCTCGCGCAACGCCTCTCTGGGATGGGCGAGCGCCATTGCCTTGGCGGGCCTGCCAATCGCCGCGCAGGCTCAAGGCTTTGCGGCCTACATCACGCCCCCCCGCTTTGAGGTGCAGGTCGCACCCGGCCAAAGCCTGCGACAGGTGGTGGAGATCCAGCACGTGGGTCAGCAAAAAGGCAACTACCGCATCTACACCAACGACTGGGCGTTTCTGCCCGACAACTCGGTGACCTTCAGCGACGCGTTGGCCGCCGACAGCTGCCGCCCCTGGGTGGCGGTGGAGCGGCGCGAACTGACGATCGAACCCGGCGCGCGCTACCGTTACCGGTTTGAAATTGCACCGCCGCCCGGCACGCCCGCCCGCGAGTGCCGCTTCGCACTGATGGTCGAGGGCCTGGAGGCGGCGCGCGTGGAAGGCGCGCTGAACTTTCCGGTGGGCGGCCGCATTGGCGTGATCGTGTACGCCACCGTGGGCGACGCCGCCCCGCAACTGGAGATCGCTGCCAGCCGCGTGGCCAGGGTCGATGGCAAGCCGGTGGCTGTGGTCGATGTGCGCAACCGCGGCAACGCGCATGGGCGCCTGGAAGGTTTCGTCAACGGCACCGATGCCAGTGGCGCGCGATTCGAAATGGCGCCCTCTGACCTGCCGATCCTGCCCGGCGAGACGCGCAGCATCGCCATCACACCGGTGGCTGAAGAAGGCAAACCCGCACCTGAGGTCCGCTTTCCGCTGACCATCAAGGGCAACCTCGAGTGGGGCAAGAACCGCCTGCCGCTGGACGCCAGCTTCGCTCCATGAGGGGGCTGGCGTTGCGTCCGACCCACTGCCTGCTGGCCCTCCTGGGGGCATTGCCCCCTGCGTTGCCGGTCTGGGCACAGACGTCGACCGCGCCGACCGCCTCGCCGGCGGCCACGACGAACCAGGACGCACCCGCCACCGGCTACGTCGACCGCGTGCTGGAGGGTCTGCCGCCCGAGCCCACCGACGACGCTGAAGGCTACGCCTACGACCGCGAGGGCTGGCCCCGCTTTCTGCGGCTGGAAACCCGACTGGGTACGCAACCGTTCGACCAAGCCCGCAAGACGCGCCTGGGTTACGGGATCTATGGGCTTCTGGAAACGCCCAACCACGGCACCCTCTCGATCGACGGCACCTACGCCCCCAGCGACAGCAGCGGCACGCTCACCCTGCGCCAGCGCGCCATGCCGCTGTCGGGCGGCTGGCTCATGAGCAACGAACTCGGCGTGATCAACCCGCCAGCGCCAGGCATCCTTCGCCTGCCAGCGCGCATCTACCTGCCCTCCACCATCGTGCAGGGCCTGAGCACCGAATGGGAAAACCCGGGCCAGGGCCTGCAACTGCAGGCCAGCACCGGCGAACCGGGAAGGCTCGACTTCCTGCCCGCCAACGGCTTTCGCAAACTGCCCGGCCAGCGCAGCTCGTTCGGCGGCCAGTGGCGCCTCAATGCAGACGAGAGCAACCCGTTGTCCAACCAGGGCTGGACGCTGGCCGTGCAACACGAGGACGCACGCGGCGTCTCCAACGTGGACGTGCCCACGCAGGCCAGTGACATCGTGGACGCCAACTCGTCCTTGCTGGCGCTTCGCCACGAAGGGGCAGAACACCGCGTGCAGGGCCAGGTGTTGCGCACGCAGGCCAACAACGTGACCGGCAGCCGCAGCGGCTTCTGGGTCGACAGCGAATGGGACGACGGCCCGCGCCGGCATGGCGTGGGCGCCTACCGGCTGGAAGAAGGCCTCACCTGGGCCAACCTCCCGCTGGCCAACGACCTGGTGGGTGCGTACGCGCGCACCAGTTGGCGCACGCGGCAGTGGTCGGCCGAGGGCTCGATCGACTGGCTCGACTCCATCAGCGGGCGCAGCGGCAGTGGCTTCTTTGCCACCGGCTCGGCGCGCTGGCGCATCAACCGCGACCACACACTGGGCGCCGGCACGACCGTGCGCCGCTTTGGCGGCGACGCCTGGAGCACCTACGGCGACTGGCGCTTCCAGAACGGCTGGGGCACCAGCGGCCTGCGACTGGAGTTCGTCAACAGCAACACCGAATCCGATTCGCGCTGGCTGACCTGGGACCAGGAGTGGCGGGTTCCCCAAAGCTGGTCGGTCTCCACCAGCCTGGGCACGGGCGCCTACGACGCCTACCAGGGCCGCCCACGGGAGTCGGTCTGGAACGCCGCGCTGAGCGTGTCCGCACCGATCAGCAGCAAAGCCAGCGTGCGCGGCAACATCAGCACCGAACACAGCGACACCGGGCAATCGCGCCACAGCATGAATGTGGGCACGCAATGGCGCATCGATCCGCGCTGGAGCCTGGACGCCTATTACAACCGTTCCACCGGCCGCAGCCGCTTCAACCCATCGCTGGACCCGCTCGCGCCCCCCGTGACCGTCATCGTCCCCGACTCGGACCGGTCTTTCTATGCCGTGCTGCGCTACGAGCTCGAAGCGGGCAGCCGCAACGTGCCGCTGGGCGGGCGCGCGGCCGACGGCGGTGGGCGCATCGAGGGCACGGTGTATTTCGACGCTAACCGCAGCGGCACCCAGGAAGCGAGCGAACAGGGCGTGCCCAATGTGACTGTGTTCCTGGACAACCGTTATGCGGTGCGCACCGACAGCCAGGGCCGCTTCGAATTCCCGTTTGTGGCCGGCGGGCCCCGCGTGGTCACGGTGCGCGGTGATACGCTGCCCCTGCCCTGGAACGTAGTGGACCAGGGCCAGAGCAAGGTGGATGTGCGCCTGCGGGAGAGCGCCACGCTGAGCATTCCGGTGCAACGCAACGAATAAGGCAGTACAAACCGCTTCTTTTCGGGCTTTTGGCCTTCTTCAAAGCGCGGTATCAAGTTTGGGAATGGGGGGCCGATAGTGGGTCATGCCCGCCCTAACGCGCCCCCTCCTGCCCACCCTGGCCGCCTGCGCCCTGCTGCTGATCCCCGCGACCAGCATCGGGGAAAGCCGGCTCGTGAACCAAGGCAATGCCAGCAGTTCGCTGGACTTTCGCATCATCATTCCGCCGATCATGCGGGTGCTGGAGAACAGCCATCCGATGCAGCTCGACGCCGAAGCGAATGGCGACTGGAGCGCCCAGCAGCGTCTGGTGGTGGTCTCGAACATGAAACGCGGTTTCTGCGTGACCCTGCGCATGAGCGCCCCCGAAGTCGACGCGTGGCGCCTGAACACAGCCGCTGAAAGTGGCGTCACGCTCAACCCGGTGGCCGACGGCTACCGGCTGTGTGCGCCGCGCGCCGGGCGGTACACCCTCTTGCTGCAGCATGAGTTCGACGCGCCCAGGAACGCGGCAGCCGGCGCCTTGCGCTGGCCGGTGCAGACCGACATCACCGCGCTCTGAGTCCGTGCCCGCTTACCGCGGCACGAAGGCCCACATCTGCAGCGGCTGCTTGAGCGCAGCGGCCGTCAGGTAGGCCTCATCGCTCCACCCACCCCAGCCCGTGAACAGGTCGGCGCGCACGGCACCCACAATGGCGCCGCCCGTGTCCTGCGCCATCACCAGGCGCTGAATGTTCATCGTCGGGCCCTGCGTGGCCAGCCAGACTGGCGTGCCGTAGGGAATGCTTTGCGGATCCACCGCAATGGACCGCCCCGGCGTGAGCGGCACGTTCTGGGCGCCCCGTGGCCCAAAGCGCGCGTCCAGCTCCGACAAGGCCTCTTCCCGGAAGAACACCGTGCGCGGGTTGCTCCACAGCATGTCGTTGAGGCGGTCGGGGTTCTGCAGCGCCCAGGCCTTGATGGCCGACCACGACGCTTCGTTGATGGCGCGCTGATCGAGCAGCCAGCGCCCCACGCTTTGATAAGGGTGGCCGTTGTGGGCGGCGAACGCCACGCGCACCTGGCGCGTGCGCCCGTCGGCCTCCACCAGGTTGAGGCGACCTGAGCCCTGAATCTGCAGGATCAGCGCATCGATCGGGTCGGCCAGCCACGCCACGGCACGGCCCTGCAGCGCGGCCTGCGCAGCCGGCAGGGTGTCGATCTCCTGGCGGCTGTACCAAGGCTGGCCCGGGCGCAGGCCGCTGGGTGGAGCGAACAGCGGCACGCGGTAAGTGGCTGTGGGCGTGCGGCTGGCGGCCATGATGGGTTCGTAATACCCCGTGAGCAAACCGACGGGCACGCTGCCGTCGAGCTCGGTCACGCGGTAGGGCTGGAAGCGGCGCTCCACCCAGGCACGCTGCTCGGCCGGCGTGCCAATGGAGAGCTGGCGCACCTCGGCGCAAGGTGCGGCCTGCCCCGGCGCGGGCCGCTCGCAGCCACGCACCCAGGCGTTCCACACTTCATGAAGGCTGTCTTGCCCCCAGCCGGGCAGCTCGCTCCAGCGCACCGGCACCCACAGGCTCTTGCCGCGCTGCAACGGCACACCGGGCAGCGCCTCGTCGGGCACGCTCACCACGGGCGGAACGCTGCCGGGCAGCGGAGCAGGCGGGTATGTGCGCGGCACCACCGTGCACGATGCCAGGCTTCCTACAATCAAGGCCCCCGCCAGCCAGCGGAGCCACGCTGGGCCCTGCCCATCCAACCCGACCGAAGACACGTCATTCAGACCTATGACCCTGTTGTTGCTTGAAGCGCTTGGCGCCATGGTGCTGCTGATTTTCATTGTGTGGTGGACCATGTTCTCGGGTCGCAAGAAGGGCGAGCTGCCCGATGAAGCGGCGCCCACCCGACCCCAGGACGACGACGCCGCGCCGCCCAAGCGCGATTGAGGCGCTGCGCCCGTCATGACGGGCGCAGCACGTTGGCGAGCTCGACCGCCGACTTCACACCCATCTTGTCGAAGACACGGGAGCGGTGCACCTCCACCGTGCGAACGCTGATGTGCAGCTGGTCGGCCACCAGTTTGTTGGGCAGGCCGGCGATCACCAGGTCCATCACATCGCGCTCGCGCTCGGTCAAGCTGTCGAGCCGCTGCTGCAGCTCGCGCTTGATGCGCTGCTGCGCCAGCACCTGCGCCGACCGGCTCAGCGCCTGCTCGACGCGGTCGACCAGCGCGTTGTCCGAGAACGGCTTCTCGCAGAAGTCGAAGGCGCCGCGCTTGACCGCATCGACCGCGGTGGGCACATCCGCATGGCCCGACAGAAAGATCACCGGCACCGCCGCCTGCCAGGGCAGCGCCAGCATGCGCTCGAACAGGGTGAGCCCGCTCATGCCGGGCATGCGCACGTCCAGCAACACACAGCAGGGCACGCCGGGCGCTTCGCGCCAGACGCCGGCCTCGGCCTCGAAGGCTTCGGCACTGTCGTAGCCTTCGCTGAGCAGGCGGCGCGTGCGCAACAGCCAGGCCAGCGCTTCGCGCACGCCGACATCGTCGTCGACGAGGTAAATCTTCGCGTCGGGGTGCTGCGTCATGGCCGGGATGATAGAGGAGGGCTGGTCGCCATCGACACCGGCAGCGTGAAGCGAAACACCGTGCCGCGCGGCTGGTGGGGCTCGTGCGTGAGCACGCCGCCGTGCTGCTCGATCACCGTGCGGCACAGGCTCAAGCCCAGGCCCATGCCTTCAGCGCGCGTGGTGAAAAACGGCGTGAACAGTTTGGCCTGCACCTCGGGGCTCAGGCCGAGCCCATGGTCGGTGACGGCGAACGACACCCACATTTTTTGAGGCTGTCCGCCCGGTGCATGGCCGGAATGCAGGCGCGCCTGCCCGACCTCGATGCGCAGCACGCGAAGACCCGAACGCGGCGCGGGATCCCCCTGCGGCATGGCCTGCATGCCGTTGCGCGCCAGGTTGAGCAGCACCTGCTCGACCATGGTGCGGTCGCACAGCACAGGCGGGCAGTCGGCGGCGATCTGGATCTGCAGGCGAATGCCCTGCTTCTTGGCCTGCAGCCCCAGCAGCGGCTGGATGGCATCGACCAGACTTTGCGGCGTGACGACCTCGCGCACCTGCTCGCGCCGACGCACAAAGTCGGCCACGCTTTTGATCACGCGCCCGGCGCGGTCGGCCTGCTCGCCAATGCGCCGCATGGCCTGCACCAGATCGGCCTGCATCTCGTCGGCGCTGGCGACCTGCCCGGCGGGCTCTTCCAGCAGGTTGAGCGTGCCACTGGCGTAGCTCGCAATGGCCGCCAGTGGCTGGTTGAGCTCGTGGCTCAGCAGCGAGGCCATCTCGCCCACCGTGGCCAGGCGCGCGGTGGCCTGCAGCCGTTCCTGCGACGTGCGGTTGAGGTCTTCCACGCGGCGCTGTTCGGTCAGGTCCAGGATCGCGCTCATGAAGCCAGTCTGCTTGCCCTGCGCGTCAATCAGTGGGGCTTCGATGATCAGCACCGGAAACCGCGTGCCGTCGGGTCGCTGGAACACCGACTCGTAGCCCTCGCGCGGCAGCACCTGCCCGGCCAGCCGCACCATCTGGCGCTGCTGGTATTCGTCCACCAGTTCCGGCGGCCACCACGGCGCGGGCAGCCCGGTGCCCACCAGTTGCTCGGCGCTCAGGCCCACCATGTCGCAGAAGGCCGGGTTCACATAAGTGATGCGCCCCTGCATGTCGCGCGCGCGCAGGCCCGTGACGAGCGAGTCTTCCATGGCCTTGCGAAACGCCAGGGCCTCGGCCACGTCCAGCTCGGCGCGCTGGCGGCGGCGGATGTCGCGCGCCAGCAGGAACAGCACCGAGAGCAACGCCAGCGACAGCGCGCCCACCACCGCCGTGAGCACATTGGGAAACAGCCCACGAACCAGGCGCGGGCTCTGCAACTGCAACAGCAGGGTGTGCCCCGGCAAGTCGAGCACGTGGCGCGCGGTGAGCGTGCGCCGCGTGCCGGTGACCACGCTGTGCAGGGCCAGGCGCGTGCCATCGGCTTCGTTGAAGGCCAGCCCGCGACCGCGCAACAGGTCGCGGTTCGTCAGCTCGGACAACATGCCTGGCAGCGAGTAGGTCACCACCAGAAAGCCGCTGGGCAGGCCACCGCGCGCCACGGGCAGGCACATCTCGATCAACTCGAGCCCCTTGCCGCTGCGCAGTGGCCAGAAGTAGCTGCTGGAATAGGCGGGGCCCGACAGGCGCTTGGCATGGTCGCAGGCCAGCCTCACTTCGGGCAGGGCCTGGTCGCGGCCGAGGTAGCCAAACAAATCGGGAACGAAGGGCGAGTCCCGGAAGGCGAGCATGCGCTGGGAGCTGTCGAGCCACTCCAGCCGGACCATTTCACGGTGCTGCGCGATCAGCTCGGCCGCCGGCCCGATCCAGGAGTCGGCGGTGGGCGCCACGCTGTGCAGCGACTGCAGCGTCTGCACATTGCGCACCAGGCTGCTGCGGATGTCGCTGCCCAGGGCCGCTGCGTCCTGCTCCAGCGCGGTCTGGTCGCGCGACTCTTCGTATTCCGCCGCGAGAAACACCAGCACCACCAGCAGCGACACCACCAGCAGCAGCAAGGCGGCCCACAGGCGCCAGCGGCTCGAACGGAGTCTTTCGCGCCAGGCGCGCAGCAATGGCGGGCGCTTCATGGTCTGCGCGTTCAGAGGCGGCGGTGCTGCAGCGCAGGCAGTTGCTGGCGCACGCTGCGCAGGTGCTCGATGTCCAGATCCGCCAGCACCACCCCGGGGCCTTCGGCCTGCAGCGCCATGACCTCGCCCCAGGGGTCGATCACCATGCTGTGGCCCCAGGTGCGCCGGCCGTTTTCGTGCGTGCCGCCTTGTGCGCTGGCGATCACGAAGGCCTGGTTTTCGATCGCGCGGGCACGCAGCAGCACCTCCCAGTGCGCGCGGCCGGTGGTGAAGGTGAATGCCGAGGGCACCAGCAGGATGTCGGCCGCGAGCATGCGGTAGAGCTCGCCAAAGCGCAGGTCGTAGCACACGCTCTGGCCCACGCGCCACGCCTGGCCGCCGTGGTCGCGGCATTCGAACACCGTGGGTGTGTTCCCTGCAGCGAGCACGGTGGCTTCGTCGTAGTGCTCTCGTCCGTTGTCGTAGCGAAACAGGTGGATCTTGTCGTAGCGGCTGACGCTTTCGCCATGCGGGTCGTACACCACCGAGGCGTTGGCCGCGTGGCTCGGGTCGTCGGTGGCCATGGGGAGCGTGCCACCCACCACCCACAGCTTGAGGTCACGGGCCGCATCCGACAGGAAGTCCTGCACCTTGCCCAACCCCGGTGTTTCGGCCAGCACCAGCTTGTCTTCGTCCTTGGCGCCCATGAAGCAGAAATACTCGGGCAGCACCACCAGCTCGGCACCGGCGGCCGCGGCCTGGCGCAGCAGGCGCAGGGCTTCGCTGAGATTCGCGTCCAGGCTGATGCCCGAGACCATCTGGATGGCGGCGACTTTCATGGGAGTTCCTTTCGAGATCGAGGCAGCGGCGCAGCGCGCACGACAGCTTACTGCAGCACCGGTATGGGTTCGCGGGGCGCTGCGGCCGCTGGCGATGTCGGGCGTTCGACCTTGTCCACCTGCGGATCGGCCCAGCTGCCGGTGATGCGGAACTGCTGCGTGGTGGCCGACTGCAAGGGCTCACGCAACAGGAACTGCGCCAGGAACGTGCCCAAGCCGATGGCCGGGTTGATGGCCGTGGCGATCAGCGAGGCGGTGCCGGCGTTGATCTCGGGCACCACCACGACCTTGAGGTCTTGTCGTTCGCGTGCGATGTCGGCGCTGCCTTCCATCAGCACGGCCGCGTTCACGCCCTTCATCTGCAGGTTGTTGGTGGTGAGCACGCCCTGTTCGATGCGCGCATCGCCCCGCACGAAGTCAAAGGCAAAGCCTTCCGAGAACACGTCGCGGAAATCCAGCACCAGCCGGCGTGGCAGCGCCTGAAGGCTGAGCACGCCGAGCAGGCGCCCGGCGCCCGGATCGACCTTGAGAAACTGGCCGCGCTCGATGTCGGCATGCAGCTGCCCCGACAGGCTGGGGTAGTCGATGGCCAGCGGCGAACCGATCCAGCCGATGTTGCCTTCCAGGCGACCCTTGCCGCCCCGCACCAGCCCCGCACGCCCAAAGCGGTTGAGCAGCTCGCCGGAGTCGTCAATGTCCAGCCGGAAGTTCAGCGCGGTGCGGCGCTGGGCGGCCGAGCTCCCGCCCAGCGTGGCCCAGTTGCCCGTGGCGCTCAGCCGCGCTTCGGGTGCGCCCAGCTTGAGCTTGGTCAGGCGCCATTCGCTGCCGCGCAGCGGTCCGCCCCGGTTGATCGCTTCCACCTCGACGCGCCCGAGGTTGCGCCCGGCCAGGATGAGTTCACCCACCGTGATGTCGAGCGCCGGCACGCTGGTGGTGGGCTGCTGCAGCAATTGCTCCACATCGCTGGCCGCCGACGGCTCCAGCTGCAGGCGCGCCAGCCGCGCGTACACGTTGCCTGCCGTTCCCGGTCCCGATTGCCGCACCGAGACGTAGCCATTGAGCTCATCGGCATCGACGTTGGCTTGCCACTGCGGACCGTCGCGCGAGCCCCCCAGCACCACCCGATGAAAGTGACGGCCGCGCACCGTGAGGCGCTCTGCGCGCAACGCCAGGGTGGAGGGCAGGTAACCCAGGCTGGCATTCGCATCGCCCACGACTGGGCCCACACGCGGCAACACCGTGGCCGCCGCAGTGGCCGCTGTCCGCACCTCCACGCCCGCGGCGCTGGAAAAGGTGCGCTCCCAGGCATCGGCGTCGAGCTGGTCGAGTTGCACGTGTGCCGCCACGCCCTCGGCGGGCAGCGGCGTGGCAGCGGCATCGCCGGTCATGCCGATGGCAATGACGCCGCGCGCGACCCTGGGCTCTGCGGCGCCCAGTTCCCGCTCGTATTGCAGCGAGGCCACCGGCGCGAGAGACGACCCCAGTTGCAGGGCCAGGCGGTCACTGCGCGCATGGCTGCCGACCACGCTGAGCACGCTGGTGTCCAGGCGCAAGGGCAATGTGGCCTCGGCCGTCTTGTTCAGCGGCGCGGGCAGGTTCAGGGCCATGCCCTGCAGGTTGCTGTTGATCTGCAGCTCGGGCACACCGGCTCGAAAGCCCAGCTGCGCGGTGTACGCCGTGTTGCCGCTGGCGTGCTGGAACAGGCGCGACACAAAACCGAGCCCGGCGTCCCGCAGGCCTTCGGCGCTGGCCACACCCTGACCGCGGAACTGCACCTTGGCCGAGCCGGCGGCATCGGGTTGCATGCCGCCTTCAAAGCGCATGTCGCCCCCATACAGACGGGCCTGCGCCGCCTTCACCGCAAAACCGGTTTCGCTGAACGTGAGCGTGCCGCTGGCGCGCCCAAGCAGCGGCGAGTCCGGGCTGATCTGCAGGTCGTTGCCCTCGAGCCTGACCGTACCGCCGACCTGCGTGGCGCGGGCGTTGAGCAGCGGCACCTTGAGCGAGAAACCGACCTGCGCGGCGCCGCCCACCCGCGCACGCGCCAGAGCCTGGCCGGTCATGGCATTCAGGGGCGACTGCTGCACAAAACCCAGCGCCTCGTTGGCCGGGCCCTGGGCCTGCGCGCTCACCTCCAACATCGGCTCATGCACCAGGTCGGCAATGCCCACCTGACCCTGACTCAGGCGCACGCCTGGCGCACCCACCACGCCGCCCTGCAACCCACTCAGCTTGAGCGCCACACGGTCCAGCAGCAGCTCACCCGACACACCCCGCAGCGCCGGCCATGCGACATCGCTGGCGCTTTGCAGGTGCGGTGGCAGGTAGGCAAAGTCGACGTTCTTCAGGGCCGCGGTGATGCGGAATTCGCCGCTGTCGCCGGGCTTGTCAAACGGCACATGGTCCACCCGCCCCTGCACACGAAAACCCACGCGGCTGGAGCTGCCGCCCCGCACCGCCTCGCGCACGTAGCGACGCACGTCGGTGTGGAGTGTCAGCGGCAGGTAGCGGTGCACGCGCGTGGCGTCGGCCCGCGTGAGCGTGGCGGTGAGATCGAGCTCGCCAGGAAAGCGGGAACCGGTTGAACCCGCCGCGACGTCGCTCGTGCGCCAGCGGACCTGTGCCGTGCCCTCGGCATCGGCGTTGGCCAGGCGAACGTTGTCCAGCTGCACCTCGATGCGCTCGCCCTGCACCCGCCAGGAGGCGTCGGCCTGCAAGCTGTTGACCGCCACCACGGGGTCTTCGAACACGTCGGGCAACTCCACCGCACCCTGCGCCACGCTGACGCTGGCGCGCCCGCCCGCCTGGTTGAAATCGAACGTCACTTCGGCGCCCGAAATGCCGGGGCGCCCTGGCAAGGGGTAGCGGCCAGACACCGACATCTTGCCGCTGGGCTCGCCCGCGAGGACAAGGCCGCTGGCTTTGCCGGATGCCTGGTAGCTTTCCAGAGCCCAGCCCGCCGCCTCCCCAGCCCGGGTTTGCCAGCGCGCCGAAAAGTCGTCGATGCGCCCGGCTGGCTTGAGCTGTTCCAGCCGACGATGCGCCTCGCCGGGCAAAGGCAGTCGGCTGGCCATGGCCGCCAACACGCTGAGCTCCAGCCGCTGCGCACGGAGCTCGGTGACGCCTCCACGCCCGCGGGTGGCGGCGGTGTGCTGCAGTCGCAAGGGGCCGCCTGGCCAGTCCACGCCCTCGCGGGTGCGAAAGCGCAAGTCGTCGCTGGAGACGGTGAACCCGTCGTCAGACCATTGCGCCACCAGCCGCCCCTGCAGTTCGTCCAGGGCCAGCGCGGGCAGATCGCGACCGAGCTGCGTGTCCACCTGGCGCAGCGCCAGATCGGCCGTGATGCCGGTCACTGCGCCGTTGGCCACTTCGGCCCAGGCGCGCAGCGCGCCCTCACCAGCGCGCACCTCCACCCCCCAGGTGGAGAGGTCCACGTGCGAACGCAATCGCGCCACGTCCACCCGGCTGAAGTCGGCGTAGAGCTCGCCGCTCCAGCTCTGCCAGGGCTTCTGGCCGGCAGGACGCCGCACCAGATCGATCAGCGGTTCGCGCAACTGTGCGCGCAAGCTCAGGCGCTCGCCCCATTCGGGCGGCGGTGTCGCGTCCAGCCGGAACTGGTGTTGGCGCGCGGTGTTGCGCGCCACAAAAGACACATCGCCCAGCGACAGCACGGGCTGCGAGCGCAGGTCGTCCGTCCAGCGCACCGTGCCACCCTGGATCGCGAACTCACGCTGGGAGAAAAACCAGTCGGCCGCCCGTCCATCGCTCTGTCCCTGGCCACCCAGGTCCAGCCCGGCCACCTCAAGGCGGCCTTGCGCGGTGCGGCGCACGTCCAGCACCGGCCGGTCGATCACGATCTGCTCGAAGTTGCCATGCCACAGCGAATGCACCGACACCGCCGTGCGCACCAGCGGCAGGTGCAGGGCGACGCGGCCTTGCGGATCGAAGAGCTGGACGTCGCGCAGCTCGAAAGACGGCATGAAAACCGGCAGCCAATGGGGGCCCTTGGAGGTGTTGTCGGCCCGGATGTCACCCACCCGAACAGGTGCCCCTACCGCGCTGCTGGCCCATCGTTCCAGCTCGGGGCGCCATTCGCCGATTCGGGGCACAATCCACCAATTCAGCGCGGCCCAGGTCATCACGAACAGGCCCCACGCCAGGAACACGAGCCACAAACAGAGCCGGGCTGCCACCGAAAGCGTCTTGAGGGTTCGCGTGGCAGGAGCGATAGGAGCCGGGCTTTGATTCATGTCCACCGCAAATTATGACGGCCAGCCACTCCACAGGTTCCGCACCGGACGACGCCCCTTTGTCATCAAATGTGAACCCCTGTGCGCTGCTGTCGGAGCGCGACCGCCAAGCCGACTATTCGCGCTTCGTGCAGCGGGTGCGCCGCCGCTACAGCGCTGAACTCCCCTGCCTGCCTCCCGGTGAGCCCGTGCTCGCCAGCATGCAGGCCTGCCTGGCTGATCTGCGCGGGCGCGGCTTGCCCATGCCGGCGGCCCTGCGGGTGCTGCGGCAGCTGGTCATGGAACGCCTGGTGGTGCTCGATTGCGAGCAGGGCGCACCCCTGGCGGTCGTCACGCGGGCGGTCACCGAGCTGGCCGAGCTCGCGCTCGACGAAGCCTGCAAGCTGGCCTATGCAGACCTTGACGAGCTGCACGGCGCACCGCAATTCGACACGGCCCACGGCACTCAGCGCGCCCAGCTGTGGGTGATCGGCATGGGCAAGCTCGGGGCGCGCGAGCTCAACGTGTCCAGCGACATCGACCTGATCTACGTTTACGACCAGGACGGCGAGACCGCAGGCAATGCGCAAGGGCGCAACCGCATCAGCAACCACGAGTACTTCGGCAAGGCGGTCAAGCACATCTACAACACCGTGGGCGACACCACGGAGCATGGCAACGTGTTCCGCGTCGACCTGGCGCTGCGGCCCAACGGCAACTCCGGGCCGAGCGCGGTGTCATTGGGCGCGCTGGAAGAGTATTTCCTCGTGCAGGGCCGCGAATGGGAACGCTTTGCCTGGCTCAAGAGCCGCGTGATTGCGCCCATGGCCTGCGTGAAAGACCGCAGCGCGAGCGCCCTGCGAGGCACGGTGCTGCCGTTCGTATTCCGCCGCTATCTCGACTACGGCGTGTTCGACGCCCTGCGCACGCTGCACCGCCAGATTCGCGACCACGCCTCCAAGCGCGCTGCAGGCAACCCGGGGCGCTCGAACGACGTGAAGCTCTCGCGCGGCGGCATCCGTGAGATCGAGTTCACCGTGCAGCTGTTGCAGGTGGTGCGCGGCGGCCAGTTCCCCGAGCTGCGCACCCGGCCCACGCTGGACGCGCTGCAGCGCCTGTGCAAGGCCGGCCTCATGCCACCGGCCACGGCCACTTCGCTGGCGCAGGCCTATGAGTTCCTGCGCCGCGTGGAGCACCGCATCCAGTACCTGGACGATCAGCAAACGCACGTGATGCCCACGCGCGACGACGACCTGGCCTGGCTCGCCGCCACACTCGGCTACCCCGATGTGTGCGCCTTTCTGCACGCGCTGGATGCGCACCGCGAACTGGTGGCCCAGGAGTTCGACACCCTGCTCGGCGGCCCCACCCACGGCGGCTGCAGCGGCAAGGGGTGCAACAACAAGAACGGCAGCAACGGCCGCAGCGCGGTGGACGAGCTGCAGCACGTGCTGGGGCAATTGCCGGCAGCGTTCGCCGCCAAGGTGGGCCAGTGGTGTGAGCACCCGCGCGTGCTGGCGCTGCGCGAAGACACCCGCGCGCGCCTGGTGCGGCTTGTGCAGCGCACCGGCGCCTGGCTCGACGAAGGCCGTGTGAGCGAGGAAGCTGCGCTGCGCATGGCCGACTGGATCGAGCCGCTGCTGCGCCGCGAGAGCTACCTCGCCCTTCTCCAGGAACGGCCGTCGGTGCACGAGCGGCTGCTGCGCCTGCTGGGCGCGGCCAAGTGGCCAGCGCGCTACCTGCTCAAACACCCCGGCGTGATCGACGAGTTGGCCAGCCAGCAACTGCTGACCGATCGTTTTGACGCCGCGCAATTCGAGGCCGAACTCGAAGCGCGCCGCGCTGCGCTGCGGTCCACCGGCGAAGACGACGAAGAGACCTTGCTCAACCTGCTGCGCCGCGCGCACCATGCCGAGGTGTTCCGCACGCTGGCGCGCGACGTCGAAAAGGTGCTCACGGTGGAGCAGGTGGCCGACGATCTCTCCGCCCTGGCCGACTCGGTGCTGCGCACCACGGCGCGCTGGTGCTGGGCCCGGTTGAAGAACCGCCATCGCGATGAACCGAGCTTCGCCATCATTGGTTACGGCAAGCTCGGCGGCAAGGAGCTGGGCTACGGCAGCGACCTGGACATCGTGTTCGTCTACGAGGACGAGCACGAGAACGCCTCTGAAATCTACGCCGCCTTCGTGCGCAAGATGATCAACTGGCTCACGGTGAAGACTGGCGAGGGCGACCTGTTTGAAATCGATACTGCGCTGCGCCCCAATGGCAACTCGGGCCTGCTGGTCACCAGCTTCAACGCCTACGCCAACTACCAGCAGCAACGCGGCAGCAACACCGCCTGGACCTGGGAACACCAGGCCATGACGCGCGCGCGCTTCGTGCTCGGTGGCGTTCCGCTGGCTGGGCGATTCGATGCCGTGCGCGAAGCCGTGATCACGGCCGAGCGCGACCCGGCGTCGCTGGCCGCCGAGATCGTCGCCATGCGCGGCAAGGTGCGTTCGGCCCACCCGGTGCGCGGCACGCGCTTTGACGTGAAGCACAGCCCCGGCGGCATGGTGGACGTCGAGTTCGTGGTGCAGTACCTCGTGCTGCTGCACTCGCGCGCCCACCCGGAGCTGCGCGCCAACACCGGCAACATCAACCTGCTGCGCCGCGCAGAAAACGCCGGGCTGCTGGAGCCCGGCATGGGTGAAGCGGCTGCCCGCGCGTACCGCGCACTGCGCCAGATCCAGCACCGCGCGCGGCTGGACGAAGCGCCCACGCAGGTCGACGCCAGCGATGTGCAAGACGCCGCAGGCGCCGTGCTCGCCCTCTGGCAACACGTGCTGGGCCGCGTTTCGGCGCCCGCGTGAAGCCCCTGCTTCGCCCCCTGCGGAACGCACCGTGACGCTGTCGCGCAGCTGGTTGTGGCTCTGCGGCCTGCATGGCGCGGCCAGCCTGCTGTTGTGGTGGATGGGGTTGAACGCCGCCAGCCCGCTCGTGTGGCGCGCGCCAGACTGGACCCTGCATCCCTGGACGCTGTGGACCAGCGCCTGGGTGCACCTCAACCCGCCGCACCTCGTCAGCAACCTGCTGGCGCTGGGCGGCGTCGCTGCGGCTGGCTGGGTGCTGCGGCCCGACGCGCGCTGCACGCTGGCATGGCTGCTGGCATGGCCACTCACGCAGGTCTCGCTGTTGTGGTGGCCGCAGGTGAGCTACGCGGTGGGCCTCTCGGGCCTCATGCATGCGGGCACCCTGCTACTGGCCGTGCAGATTGCACTCGACCGCATTCCGATCCGGGGGTCGCGGTTCTGGGGCGGCCTCCTGATCTGGGGTGTGCTCACCAAGGTTGTGCTGGAGCGGGGCTGGTCGCAGCCCGTCGTGTGGGACGCGGGGAACAACCTGTCGGTGGTGCAGGCAGCGCACGTGACAGGCGCGTTCTGGGGTGTGGTGCTGGGTCTGATGGTGGCCGCACTGCCCGGCTCACGCCGCCCCGTTCACTGACCGCGCCGCCCAACAAAAAGCCCGCCAAAGCGGGCTCTTGTTTTCATGCCGCAGTTGCTCAGGCGGCCGAGGGTGCGGGCGCCACGGCCAGCGACTTGCGGAAGCGGTTGAGTTCCTGCACGGTCTTGAAGCTTTGCTCCATCAACAAGCTCATGTTGTGCAGGATGCGTTCGACCACGCGCGTTTCCCATACGGCATCGAAATGGATCTGCTTGTCCAGCCAGTGCTCCAGCCACTCCGGGTTCGGCAGGCGGCTCTGGATGGTGTCGTTGGGGAACAGGTCCTTGTTCACGTGCAGATTGGTCGGGTGCAGGGCCTGCGCGGTGCGCCGCGCGCTCGCCATGAGCACCCCCACCTTGGCAAAGGCCGTGCGCGCCTCGTCTCCAAACTTGCCGATGGCGCGCTTCATATAGCGCAGGTACGCGCCACCGTGGCGGGCTTCGTCCTGGCTGAGCGTGCTGTAAATCTGCTTGATCACGGGTTCGGTGTGCCACTCGCTGGCGCGCCGGTACCAGTGGTTCAAGCGGATCTCGCCGCAGAAGTGCAGCATCAGCGTTTCCAGGGGTGGCGCGGGATCGAATTCGAAACGGATATCGTGCAGCTCTTGTTCGGTGGGCACGAGCTCCGGGCGGAACCGGCGCAGATACTCCATGAGCACCAGGGAGTGCTTCTGCTCTTCAAAGAACCAGATGGACATGAAGGCAGAAAAATCCGAGTCGTCGCGGTTGTCGCGCAGGAACATCTCGGTGGCCGGCAGCGCCGCCCACTCGGTGATGGCATTCATCTTGATGGTCTGCGCCTGCTCGTCGGTCAGAGCGCTGGCATCGAACCGGTCCCAGGGGATGTCCTTGTCCATGTCCCATCGCACGGATTCGAGTTGCTTGAAGAGTTCGGGGTACAGCATGGTGGTCTTTCCTAACGCGAGCATTCTATGCGGGGGGCTTTCAAAGTGGTGACATGCCACACCCAGCTGTTCGGGGCCAAGGGCTATGGGAAAGTTCCGGCAGATGCGTTTGAATCCGCCTGTGCTCTTCGCGCGTATTCCTTTCAGGACGCCGTGTCGCGAACAGCGCACCCGCTTGAGCGGGAAATGGACCCATGATGGAATCGACCTTTTGAACGCTGGAGTCCCCCCGATGAACACACGCTACCTTCGCTGCCTGGCGCTGGCCCTTGGCGGCCTCACCACAGGTTTCATGCCCGCAGGCGCACACGCCCAGGCGGCACGCACGGCCGTTGCTACCCCGACTAACTGTCCCGCGCTGCTGCAACACCGCTTTGATCGCCTGCAGGACGAAAAACCCCAGTCCCTGTGCCAGTACAGCGGCAAGGTGGTGCTGGTGGTGAACACCGCCAGTTTTTGCGGCTTCACAACACAGTACGAGGGGCTGGAGGCGCTGCACGCGCGCTACCAGTCTCAGGGTCTGGTGGTGCTCGGCTTCCCGGCCAACGACTTCGGCAGCCAGGAACCCGGCAACAACCAGGCGATTGCCGATTTCTGCGAAAACACCTTCGGCGTGAAATTCCCGATGTTCAGCAAGACCAGCGTCGTCGGGCGCAACGCCAACCCGCTGTTCCGCCAGCTGGCCGAGAAGACCGGCGAGGCGCCTCGCTGGAATTTCCACAAGTACCTGATCGGACGCGACGGCCAGACCGTGCGCAGCTACGCCAGCGGCGTCGATCCCAAAAACCCCACACTCGTGAAGGAAATAGAAAAGTTTCTGTCGACTAAATTGTGACTGATCAGTCACAATGAAAACCAACAAGTATCAAGCCCATGTTTTTTCTCAAGTCGCCAACCCGCAACCCTCAAACCGCGCACGCCTCGCGAGCTGTGCCGTGGAACTTTTCTGCGGCGCACCGCGTCGTAGCTTGCAGGTTGGCGCAAACGCTGACCCCCCCAATTCGTTTTGCACTGCGAAGCCTTCTGGGTCCTCGTGATCCGGTTGCAATCCCGAGGCGCTTCTCCTCCTCCTCCCTCCCTCCCTTGTTCGTCTGGGGGCGCTTCGCAGTCTTTTGTATTGGCCACAGTGGTCGCCGCACGCTCGCTGCGAGACCCACCGGCCTTGAGGTCTGACCATGTATTCAGACCTCCCCTCTGCATCACACCCTCACGCCCCGCCGCGCACCGCGCGAGTGGCCATTGTGGGTTCGGGCATTTCCGGCCTGGCCGCTGCACACACGCTGCAGGGACTGGCGGACCTCACGTTGTTTGAGGCCGGCGACTACTTCGGCGGCCACACCCACACGGTCGACATGACCCTGCCCAACGCGCAGGGCGTACCCACCACGTTTGGCGTCGACACCGGCTTTCTGGTGCTCAACGAACGCACCTATCCCAACCTGCTGGCGCTGTTCTCGGCGCTGGAAGTGCCCATCGCCAAGTCCGACATGTCGTTCTCGGTGCAGGTGCCGGGTGCCGGGCGTGGCGGCGCCGCGCTGGAATGGAGTGGCAGCGATCTCTCCAGCGTTTTTGCGCAGCGGCACAACCTGGCCAACCCGCGTTTTCTGCGCATGCTGGCCGACATTGTTCGCTTCAACCGCGTGGTCACACGCCTGGCCGAGCGCGGCGAAGACCTGCAGCCCAACAGCCCGTTGTTGCAACCCCTGGGCGATTTCCTGCGCGAGCAACGCTTCTCCAGCGAATTCCGGGACTGGTACTTCCTGCCCATGATGGGCTGCATCTGGAGTTGCCCGACGGACCAGATGCTGGCCTTTCCCGTGGCCACGATGGTGCGCTTCTGCCACAACCACGGCCTGCTCCAGATCACGAACCGGCCGCAGTGGTACACGGTACCCGGCGGCGCACGCCGCTACGTCAACAAGATCGTCGAGCGCATTGCCGACAAGCGCCTGTCGACCCCGGTACAGCAGGTGCTGCGCGACGAGTCGGGTGTGCGCGTGATCACGCAAGGCCAGGTCGAGCGCTTTGACGCCATCGTGATGGCCTGCCACAGCGATCAGGCCCTGCGCCTGCTCGGCCCGCAGGCCACTGCCACCGAGCGCGAGGTGTTGGGCGCCATCCGCTACCAGCCCAACCGGGCCGTTCTGCACACCGACGCCTCCGTGCTCCCGGAAATCCCACGCGCCTGGGCGGCCTGGAACTACGAGCGCGCGCCCAGCGCGAACGTGGAGTCGGCACAGGTCTGTCTGCACTACCTGCTCAACCGCCTGCAACCGCTGCCGGTCACGCAGCCGGTGGTGGTTTCGCTCAACCCGCAGCGCGAGATCAACCCCGCCCAGGTGGTGGGCGAATACGCCTACGACCACCCGGTGTTCGACCTGCCCGCCATTCGCGCCCAATCGCGCGTGCCCGGCATGCAGGGCCAGCAACACACCTGGTTTGCCGGCGCATGGACCGGTTACGGTTTTCACGAAGATGGGCTCAAGTCCGGCTTGCAGGCTGCGCGCGCCTTGATCGATGCCAAGGGCCTCGTGCCGCAGGCCAGCGAGAGCGAAGCACGCCGCGCCGCGCTACCGGGGGTGTTTGCATGAACGCCGCCGCGCCCGTCGCACTGATTGGCTTTGGCCAGGTGCGCCACACGCGCCACCGGCCGCAGCGCAACGCGTTCGCCTACCCCACCTACTTTCTCATGCTGCCCATGCGCAGCCTGCGCGCGCACGGACCGGGCGCGCTCACGCGCAACCGCCGCGGGGCGCTGAGCTTTCACGATGCCGACCATGGCGACGGCCGCGCCGACAGCCTGGCGTGGCTGGAGAGCGTGCTGCAGCAACACGGCATTGACGACGCCCACGGCGAGGTGTGGCTTCACACCTACCCCCGCGTGCTGGGCTACAGCTTCAAGCCCGTGAGTTTCTGGTATTGCCACCGGGCCGATGGCTCGCTGCGCGCCGTGCTCGCCGAAGTGAACAACACCTTTGGCGAGCGCCACTGCTACCTGCTTGACGCACCTCGCTACGGACAGCCTTGCGAGGCCACGAAGGTCTTTCATGTCTCGCCTTTTTGCCCGGTGCGCGGGCGCTACCGCTTTGTCTTCATGCGCACCGACGACCTGGTGCCGCGCACGGTCGCGCGCATCGACTACTTCGACGACGCCACCGACGACGCGCTGCTCAACACCAGCGTGAACGGCGAACTCAGCCCGCTGAACGAGCGCACGCTGCGCCGCGCACTGTGGTCGTATCCTGCGATGACCTTTGGCGTGATCGCACGCATTCACTGGCAGGCCGCGCGCCTGTGGATCAAGAAGGCGCCCTTCTTTCGACAGCCGCCTGCGCCCGGCGATTTCGTGACCGCCGCTGTGCCCGCAGCGTCCCCCGTGACCACTCAACCCCGCCACCCATGAACAGCACCACCGCCCGCCACAGCCCCGTCGGATTCGAGCTGCCCCGCAATGCGCCCGCTGCGGCGCGCACCACGCTGCAACTGCTGCAGCGCCTCGCACGCGGCAGCCTCACGCTGCAACTGCCCGATGGCTCGGTGCAGCGCTTCGGTCATGTCGATGGCCCGCACGCCAGCATGAAGCTGCACAACTGGAACGTGTGTGGTGCTGCGCTCAAGTCGGGCGACATCGGCTTTGCCGAAAGCTACATCGCCGGCGACTGGAGCACACCCAACCTGCCCGCGCTGCTCTCGCTGCTGGTGGCCAACCGACGCGAAGTCGAAGACGTCATCTACGGTTCCTGGCTCGGTCGCCTGGCCTACCGCATCAAGCACTTGCTCAACCGCAACTCCAAGGCCAACAGCCGCAAGAACATCCACGCCCACTACGACCTGGGCAACCCGTTCTATACCCTGTGGCTCGACGAAACCATGAACTACTCGTCGGCCTGGTTTGAAACCGCCGACCAGTCGATCGAATCGGCGCAACACGCCAAGGTGCGCCGCGCGCTGCGCCTGGCCAGCGTGCAGCCGGGCGACCGCGTGCTGGAAATCGGTTGCGGCTGGGGCGCGCTGGCCGAGAAAGCCACCACCGAATTCGACGCCTCCGTCGTCGGCGTGACCTTGTCCACCGAGCAGCTCGCCTTCGCGCAACAGCGCATGGAGAAGATCGGCCGAGGCGACCGCGCCGACCTGCGCCTGCAGGACTACCGCGACATTGATGACGCGCCCTTTGACGCCATCTGCTCGATCGAAATGGTGGAAGCCGTGGGGCGCGAGTACTGGCCGACCTACTTCCAGACCGTCTCGCGGCTGCTCAAGCCGGGCGGCCGTGCGTGCATCCAGAGCATCGTGATCGACGACGTGCACTTCGACCGCTACATCAAGGGCACCGACTTCATCCAGCAGTACATCTTCCCGGGCGGCTGCCTGCCATGCCCGCGCGAGTTCCGCGCCCAGGCCGCCCAGGCAGGCCTGGAGGTGGTGGACGAATTTGCGTTTGGCCAGGACTACGCGCGCACGCTGGGCATCTGGCGCGAGCGCTTCCTGCACGAACAAGAGCGCGTGCTGCAGCTGGGCTTTGACCAGCGCTTCCTGCGCATCTGGGAGTTCTACCTCGCGTACTGCGAAGCGGCGTTCGAGCAAAAGAGCGTCGACGTCGTGCAGTACACGCTGCGCAAACCGGCCTGAGATTGCACACCATGCGACGACTGCCCCTCTCCCTCGTTCTGCTGTTCCTGTGCAGCCTGGCAGGTGCGCCCGCCAGCGCGCAGACCCCTGCGCCTGAGCCCACGCTGGGCGCCGCCCTGCAGAACCTCGGCAAGGTGGGCACGGCGCGCCTGCGCTACTGGGGCTTCGACGTTTACGACGCCAACCTTTACGCCCCATCCGGCTTTGACCCGCAACGCTTCGAGGCCCAGCGCTTCGGGCTGGAACTGAGCTACCTGCGCAACTTCAAGGGCGCGGACATCGCCGAGCGCTCGATCGACGAAATGAAGGGGCAGGCCGCGCTCGATCCCGCACAGGCCCAGCGCTGGCTGGCCGCCATGAGCGCGCTGTTCCCTGACGTCAAGCGCGGCGACCGCATCACCGGCGTGCACGCGCCCGGCAGCGGCGCGCGCTTCTACCTCAACGACAAGTGGCTGGGCGAGATCGCCGACGACGCCTTCTCGCGCCGCTTCTTCGGCATCTGGCTCTCGCCCAAGACCTCGCAACCGCGCATGCGGGAAGAACTGGTGCAGTCCGTGAGCGGTGCGCCGCGCGCGCCATGACCGAACCCGCAGCCCGGTTCATTGGCCCTGGCGCGTGGCGCCACGGCCTGAGCTACGGGCTGCTCGGCTTGCCACTGGCCTTCGTGGCGCTGCCGCTTTACGTCATCCTGCCCAACCACTACGCGCGCGACTTCGGTGCGCCGCTGGCGCTGCTGGGCGTGGTGCTGCTGATGGCGCGGCTGCTCGACGCGGTGCTGGACCCCTGGATCGGTCGATGGTGCGACCGATGGTTCTTGCGCTCAACGCAATCGGTGTTGCGCGCCTCGGCGATGGCGGCGGTGGTGCTGGCATTCGGTTTGTGGGGGCTGCTGTTTCCGCCCCTGGCCGTGCGCGACGCCGGCACCACGGCGCTGCTGACCTGGGCCGGCGTGGTCATGGCCGTGACCTACACCGCGTACAGCGTGATGGCGGTGGCGCACCAGTCGTGGGGTGCGCGCCTAGGCGGCAATGAAACGCAGCGCAGCCGCGTCGTCGCCTGGCGCGAAGGCCTGGCACTGGTCGGGGTGCTCACCGCCGCCGTGCTCCCGGGCACGCTGGGCCTGGGCGCGACCGTGAGCGCCTTTGCCATGCTGCTGGCGCTGGGCTGGTGGGCGTGGAGCCGCAGCGCGCCTCCCCTGCCATCGTCTTCCGGCGCACCCGCCGCGCGCCTGGGTGCGTCGCCTCTGCGCCAGCCCGCCTTTCTGCGGCTGCTCGCAGTGTTCGTGATCAACGGCACCGCCAGCGCGGTGCCCGCCACCCTAGTGCTGTTCTTCGTGCAAGACCGCCTGCAGGCCCCCTCAACGGTCGAGCCCGCGTTTCTGGCCACCTACTTTCTCTGCGCTGCGCTCTCCATCCCGCTGTGGGTGCGGGTCGTGGCCTGGCTGGGCCTGGCGCGCACCTGGCTGGTGGGCATGGGTCTGTCGGTGGCGGTGTTCGTGTGGGCCGCCACGCTGGGCACGGGCGACGTGGTGCCGTTCCTCATCGTGTGTGCGCTCTCGGGCGTGGCGCTGGGCACCGACCTCACCCTGCCCAGCGCGCTGCTCGCCGGGCTCATTGGCCAGCTGGGCGAACGTGGCCAGCGCGAAGGCGCTTACTTTGGCTGGTGGAACTTCGCCACCAAGCTCAACCTGGCGCTCGCTGCCGGCCTCGCGCTGCCCCTGCTGGCCCTCTTTGGCTACACGCCCGGCGCGCGCGACCCCGCCGCGCTGCAGACGCTCACCGTTGCCTACTGCCTGCTGCCTTGCGTGCTCAAGCTGCTGGCCGGTGGGGCCCTCTACGCCCTGGTGATCCGCCCGGAGAAGCACCAGCCTGTTGTGCCTTCGCCTGTTTCCTCGAACTGAAAGACCCCCATGCAAAGACGCCTTCTGCTCACCGCTGGCCTCGCCGCCACCGCCGCACTCTCCGGCTGCGCCTCGCCGCAGGTGGCGCAATACGCCGGCGAAAAACCCGTGCTCGATCTGCGCACGTACTTCAACGGCACCATCGATGCATACGGTGTCTTCACCGACCGCTCCGGTGCGGTGGTCAAACGCTTCACGGTGGTCATGCGCTGCAGCTGGAACGGCGATGACGGCGTGCTCGACGAAGATTTCATCTACTCCGATGGCACGACACAAAAGCGCATCTGGCGCATGAAACACCTGGGCAACGGCAAGTACAGCGGCACCGCCGACGACGTGGTGGGCACCGCACTGGGTGAACAGCAGGGCAACGCCTTCCGCTGGGGCTACACCCTGCAGCAGCCGGTGGACGGCAAGGTCTACGAAGTGCAGTTCGACGACTGGATGTACCTGATGAACGACCGCGTCATGCTCAACAAGGCGACGATGAGCAAGTTCGGCATCCGGCTGGGCGACGTCACCCTGTCGTTTGTGAAGCGCCCATCATGAACACACCCCGCGCCTTCGTCGACACACCCGCGCCGGCGTCAAGGGCTGCCACGCGCGGCTTCTCGCTGTTCAGCCCCATGAACCCCACCATCACCGACTGGCGCGGGCTTCGCGTGTGGCTGGTGGGCGCCTCCAGTGGCATTGGCGAAGCCACCGCTTCGGCGCTGCACGCGCTGGGCGCGCAGGTGCTGGTGTCGGCCCGCAAGGCCGATGCACTGCAGGCATTCGTGGCCGCCCACCCGGCGCAGAACGGCGCTGCTGCACAAGCCTGGCCACTGGACGTGACCGATGCCGCCGCTGTCACGCGCACGGCACGCGAGATCCTCGCGCAAGGGCCGCTGGACATGGTCGTGTACTGCGCGGGCCACTACCGCGAAATGCGCGCCACCGACATGGACATGGCCGACCTCAAGCGCCACCTCGACATCAACTACATCGGCGCGCTGCATGTGCTCGACGCGGTGCTGCCCTCCATGACGGCGCGAGGGCGCGGACACGTCAGCCTCATCAGCAGCGTGGCCGGTTTCCGGGGCCTGCCCAAGAGCCTGGCCTACGGCCCGACCAAGGCGGCCCTGACCAACCTGGCAGAGACGCTGTACCTCGATCTGCAACCCCAGGGCATGGGTGTGAGCGTGGTGCACCCTGGCTTTGTGCAAACGCCCCTGACCGCGCAGAACGACTTCACCATGCCGGCACTCATCACGCCACCGCAGGCCGCGCAGGCCATGGTGGCCGGGTGGGAACAAGGGGCGTTTGACATCCACTACCCCAAGCGCTTCACGCGCTGGATGAAACTGCTGCGGCTGCTGCCCTACCGCACCTACTTCCCGGCGGTGCGGCGCTTCACCGGGCTATAACCGCTCATGCACACGCCAAGCCTGGACTCTCGCGCTGCCATCGACCGACTCTGCGTCTGGTTCGAATCGCTCTCACCCTCGTCGCTCGGCCGCCTCAGCGAGTTCTACACGCCGCAGGCGCGGTTCAAGGACCCGTTCAACGAAGTGGAGGGCGTCGCCGCCATCGTCCACATCTTCGAGCACATGTTCGAAAGCCTGCACGAACCGCGTTTCGTGGTCACCGACCGCGTGGTCGACGGTGTGCAGTGTTTTCTGGTGTGGGAATTCCACTTCCGTTTCAAACGCTTCGACACCGTGACCCGGCAAGTGGTGCGCGGTGGGTCCCACCTGCGCCTGGCGCCCGACGGCCGCGTGACCGATCACCGCGACTACTGGGACGCCGCCGAAGAGCTGTACGAGAAGCTGCCGATGCTGGGCGGCCTGATGCGTTGGCTGAAGAAGCGCGCGAACGAGCGGTAGTCATTCCAGAACAGCGCGGAACCGGCTTTGCCGGGCCGTTGCTGTTACCCCCTGGGGGGTGACGCGCCGCAGGCGCGGCGCGGGGGGAGCCTCACACCGGCTTGGTGTCCACGAAACTCTGGCGCTGGTTGAGTTTTTCGGCCAGCCGCGCCAGGTTTGGGTACGGCGTGCGCCAGTCGATGCTGGAAAAGCGGAAATCCAGATAGCCCAGCGCACAACCCACCGCCACGTCCGACAGGCTGAAATGAATGCCCGAGCAGAAGGCCTTTTCGCCCAGGCCCTGGCTCATGGACTTCAGGCTGGCGTCGATCTTGGCGCGCTGACGATCGATCCAGGCTTCGCTGCGCTGTTCGCTGGTGCGACCGGGCCAGGTGGCCTCGAGGCGGGCCAGCACAGCGGCGTCGAGCACACCGTCTGCCAGTGCCTCCCAGGTCTTCACTTCTGCGCGCTCACGGCCTTGCGTGGGAATGAGCTTGCCCACCGGTGAGAGCGTGTCGAGGTATTCCACGATCACGCGCGAATCGAACACGGCTTCGCCGCCTTCCATCACGAGGCAGGGCACCTTGCCCAGCGGGTTGGACGTCATGATCGTGGTGTCGGCGGACCACACGTCTTCCAGGATGAACTGGTAGTCCAGCTTTTTCTCGGCCATGACAACGCGCACTTTTCGCACGTAAGGGCTGGTGATGGCGCCGATGAGTTTCATGGGGATGAAGTAAGCATTGAAAGGGGAGTCACGATTCTAGCCAGCAGGCGCACGCACACGCTGGCGCTGCAAAGGGCCTCCTACAATCGCGGGATGCGCCCGACCACTCCTTCTCCCGCCGCCCCCGCCCATTCCTCCTCAGCAGGCCCCAGCGCCATCTCCGCGCTGTCCCCGCTTGATGGCCGATACGCAGGCCGCCTGGCCAGCCTGCGCCCCTTCATGAGCGAGCAGGGCTACATGCACCGCCGCGTGCAGGTCGAGATTGCGTGGTTCATTGCGCTGTCCGACGCCGGCCTCGCTGAATTCAAGCCGCTCTCACCGGGCGCGCGCACCTACCTCATGGGCCTGGTGAAAAACTTCAGCGAAGCCGACGGGCAAGCCATCAAGGACATCGAGAAGGTCACGAACCACGATGTGAAGGCCGTGGAGTACTGGATCAAGTCGCGCTTCGAAGCGCGCCCCGAACTGGAGAAGGCCGCCGAGTTCGTGCATTTCGCTTGCACCAGCGAAGACATCAACAACACCAGCCACGCCCTGCAGCTCAAGGGCGGGCGCGACGCGGTGCTGCTGCCTGCCCTGGACGCCGTGATCGACAAGCTTCGCGAGATGGCCCACGCCTACGCCGCCGTGCCCATGCTCAGCCGCACGCACGGCCAGACCGCCAGCCCCACCACCGTGGGCAAGGAAATCGCCAACGTCGTCGTGCGCCTGAGCGCAGCACGCGAGAAGATCGCCAGCGTCAAGCTCATGGGCAAGATGAACGGCGCGGTGGGCAACTACAACGCCCACCTCAGCGCGTGGCCCGATTTCGACTGGGAAGCCTTCAGCCGCAACGTCATCGAGCAGCCCGAGCCACTGGGCCTGGGCCTGACTTTCCAGCCCTACAGCATCCAGATCGAGCCGCACGACTACATGGCCGAGCTGTTCGACGCGGTCGCTCGCACCAACACCATCCTGATCGACCTCGCTCGCGATATCTGGGGCTACGTCAGCCTGGGGTACTTCAAGCAGCGCCTGAAGGCGGGCGAGATCGGCTCGTCCACGATGCCGCACAAAGTCAACCCTATCGACTTCGAAAATGCGGAAGGCAACCTGGGTCTGGCCAACGCATTGCTGCGCCACCTCTCGGAAAAACTGCCCATCAGCCGCTGGCAGCGCGACCTGACCGACTCCACGGTGCTGCGCAACATGGGCGTCGCCCTCGGTTACGCGGTGCTGGCCTACCACTCGATGGGGGTGGGTCTGGGCAAGCTCGAGCTGAACGAAGAAGCCATCGCGGCCGACCTGCACGCATCGTGGGAAGTGCTCGCCGAACCGATCCAGACGGTGATGCGCCGCTATGGTGTGTCTGGCGCCTACGAAAAACTCAAGGAAGTCACACGCGGCAAAACCGTGACCGCCGAGGCGTTGCATGCGCTGATTCGCAGCCTGGAGATTCCGACGGAAGAAAAAGACCGCCTGCTGGCCATGACGCCCGGCAGCTACGTGGGCAAAGCCACCGAGCTGGCGCGCCGGGTCTAGAACGAGACCTGCTCAGTTGGGCGAGGTCAGGCGGTTGCGAATCCTGAAAAAGAGGCGTGCCAGCTTGGGCGGCAGCCAGTCGCGTATCTGCTCATCCATCCTGAACCGGCGCGCTTCGGCGTGCACCTTGGCGGAATCGGTGGGCCGGGCGTAGTACATCGTGCTGTGGCTCGGCACTTCCTTGTAGATGTTGCGCGAGCTGGTGTAGTAATACAGCGCGATCGAACGCCGCTTGATGTGGTCAGGTGTGTTCAGGGGGTCCGGGTGGCCATGGAAGCTGTCAGCGTCGGTGCTGAAGATCACACAGCGATTCAACAAAGGGAACACCTGGGAATGACACGCCGTCATTTTTCTGTCCCACAGCTCCAGCGCCCCACCCCATTCTTCTTTCCAGTCCGGGTTAAGGTAAATCAGCAGGTTCAGGCGCCGCTCCAGATGCAAGGTGTCGTTGATGCGGAAATCCGCATGCACACCCAACAGGCCCCCCTTGCTGATTTCGTGGAAGCCCCCGCCTTCGAAGTAGGGATCAGGGATCAGTCCTTCAATTCCCGTGAGGCCTTGCAGGAATTGCAGGACGGCCTTGGAATTCAGAAAAGCAAACAAGGCTTGCGCATCCTTGCTGCAGTCATACGGGAGGATCTGCCGCTTGTGATGCCCGCCGTAATTGATGTCGAACACCCGGTCGGATTTCAATGGCTCGGCCGGAAAGTTGTCGAGCGCCTGTTGAAGCACGGACTGCGGAAGTATGCCGTCCAGCACGATGTGGGGGAAAGGCTCGGCCGAGCGGTATTCCTGCGCCAGCATCTCGCCAGTCGCCCGGGCTTCCGCGGGATCCATGCTCAACGGCCCATCGTGGCTGACTGGCAAAGTGAGTTCATAGAGATTCATCAGGCGACCACTCCACGGATCCTTCGATCCCGTTCAAAAGTACAGGGCATCAAGACAGGCCGGGGCCGTCAATGCGGCATGGCGACAATCTCAATAAACAGCCACGCATGATATCGAGCCCCGCCTGTCGGTAACTCTATCTCAGTCATTGCAATGTGCGGTGCGATACGAAAGTCGCTACGAGATGAAGGAAGCCATCTGTGATCCGGGTGACCCGGCAACCTCGTTCGCCTGAGGTTTACAGCGCCCGCTCGGCATAACGGTTGAAGCGCCAGGCGTCGCCCTCGATGGTGATGCGCCGCCAGCTCGCGCGCTTCTCGGCGGGTGTCATCTCGGTCCAGCGCTGGACTTCGTCAAAGCTGCGTCCACAGCCCTTGCACACCTCGTCACCCTGGCTGGTCGAGCAAATGGCAATGCAGGGGGTGTCGGGCGTGGTTTCGTACCACGCCAGCCAGGCCGCCCGCGCTGGCGCCGGCAGGGTGGCTTCATCGGCTTCGGTTTCGTGAAACCACACCAACAGGGCGTACACCTCCGCAAGCGCGCGGATCTCCTTGCACAGCGACACACCATCGGGCGAGGGTGAGCGCTCACGCCAATAGTTGATGGCGGCTTCGATGTCTGTGATGTGGATGCCGGGCATGGGGGGTGGATCATAGCCAGTTCACCCCCACCGGGCGGGCGCATGGCGCAAGAAACAGCCTCAGGCTTGTGGTAACTGCGTACCCAGGCAGGCATCCGCAGCGAGAGTGCGACCGCTACAATCGCGGGTCTCGAGGGGGAGTAGCTCTCCGTTCCAGCGCAGAAGGGCCGCCAGGCCCGTCACCGTTGGACATCGGGTTGTCGTCAGCACGAAGCCACAGGCTTCCGGCAGCCCGGGTTTGGCAGTTGCACTGCCGGACCGAGCAAGACCTTTGATAGACCCCAGCGGGGTCGATCAACGCATGTCCATCCCCTTCGCGAACGCACCTGCTGCGCCATCGTCGGCAGATGAAACGAGCCCGGTGATCGCCCGCGAGGGTCGATGCACGAGAAAACCGGGCGGACGAGACGAGAGGGACTCGCGTCCCGCCCTTTCAGACAAACGACAACGAGGAATTTATGGATTTCCTGACATCGCCTGCGTTCTGGGTCGCGCTGGGACAGATCATCATCATCGACATCCTGCTGGGTGGCGACAACGCGGTCGTGATCGCGCTGGCCTGCCGCAAGCTGCCGCCTGCGCAGCGCACCAAGGGCATCATCTGGGGCACCTTTGGCGCCATCGTGCTGCGCGTGATCCTCATCGCGTTCGCCATGACGCTGCTGACCGTGCCGTTCATCAAGCTGGTGGGCGCCATCCTGCTGATCTGGATCGGCGTGAAGCTGCTGGCGCCCGATGACGAGGCGCACGGCGACATCCAGGGCAGCGACAAGCTGTTTGCCGCCATCAAGACCATCATCGTGGCCGATCTGGTGATGAGCGTGGACAACGTGATCGCCATTGCCGGTGCCGCCCAAAACGCGGGCGAACACTCGTTCCTGCTGGTGGTGCTGGGTCTCTTGATCTCCATTCCCATCATCGTCTGGGGCAGTACGCTGGTCATCAAGCTTATGGCACGCTTCCCGCTGATCATCACCCTGGGCGGCATGCTGCTGGGATGGATCGCCGGTGGCATGCTCGTGACCGACCCGGCCTTCGTCAACCCCGACAAGTGGCTGTGGATGCCCAAGCTGGGCACCGTGGATGAAAAGGGCATGGCGGTCATTTCCAACACGCTGTACTGGACGGCCCACATCGCCGGTGCGCTGCTGGTGCTGGCCGTTGGCAAGTGGATTGCTTCGCGCCGCCCGGCTGTCACGCACGAAGCCTGACCGTCAACTGCGATCACGCGATGAAAGCGGCGCCTTCGGGCGCCGCTTTCTTTTTCACGCTGCTATGCTGCGCCCATGAAACTCATCCTGACCTGGCTGCTTGCCGCCTGCGCCTTGCTGGTGGTGGCCTATATCTACCCTGGCGTGCAAGTGCAGAACTTCACCTCGGCCCTGATCGCTGCGGCAGTGATCGGCCTGTTCAATGCGGTGCTGCGCCCAGTCCTTGTGGTGCTGACGCTGCCGGTGACGATCGTCACGCTGGGCCTGTTCCTCTTCGTCATCAACGCACTGCTCTTCTGGGCCGCGTCGGGCGTGCTGAACGGCTTTCACGTCAACGGCTTCTGGGCCGCCTTGCTGGGCTCGCTGATCTATTCGGTGCTCATGCTCGTGGTGAACACCGCCACGCGGTCCATCCTGCGCTGAGCCTACTCTTCGCGCACCGACTCTCGAAGCAGCGCCTCCACTTCGCGACGGCGGCTGTCCACAATGGCCAGCTCCATGCCGTCGGTGCGCTGCCCTGCGGGTAGCGCCTGAGCGGCTTTGAAGCGGTCAGCGGCCCCCGCAAAATCCAGGTGCGCGGCGCGCGCCTCGGCTTCTGCGCGGATGGCTCGAAGCGTCTGCCCTTGCACCGCGTAGGCGCGCGACAAGGTCTGCCACGCGACCGCATCGCGCGGGTGCAGCGCCACCCACGCCTGCAGACGCGAGACCGCCCGCTGCGGTTGTCCGGTCGCGATGGCGGCATGTGCGCCTTGCAGTGCACTGGCGCGCGAAGTGCCCGCCAACGCCTGGTCGCGCAGCTCGCCCAGCAGGACCGCCTGTGCAGGCGGCAGGGCAGCCGCCGCCCCTGCAGAGGGCGCCAGCAATATGTCCAGCAGCAGCGCATCGACGGTGGCAGCCGCCTCAGGCGCTGCCACCGTGCGCAAGCGCTGCGCCAGATCGAGGGCGAGGTCCCGTTGCCCCAGGCGCAGGGCGGAGAGTGCCGCCGCATAGCGCTCGCCGGGCGACGCGTTGGCGCCCT
This sequence comes from Synechococcus sp. UW140, assembly GCA_943371335.1. Classification (GTDB taxonomy): domain Bacteria; phylum Pseudomonadota; class Gammaproteobacteria; order Burkholderiales; family Burkholderiaceae_C; genus Hydrogenophaga. The sequence goes on from CALRUK020000007.1 coordinate 165,867, forward strand.
GACCCAGCGTCAACCACGCGCGCTGACGATCCGGACCGTTCTCGGCCAGCACCCGCGCCCGCGCCGACACCAGCGCGTGCTGCGCCCGCGATGGCATGGCCAGACCCAGTGCCGCAGAGGGCGCATCACGTCGAGGCAAATCGAGCTTCAGTCCACTCGTGCCAACCCCCGCGCGCGGCGCAGCCACGGAGGGTGCTCCTGGCGTGGGCGCAGTACCGGCAGCCAGTGCCGGACCTGAAGGCACGCGCGCGCGCATGTCGGCGATGCGCTCGCCAGTCAAGGGGTGGCTGCGCAAGTAGGGGAAGGAGCCATCGTCATAGCGCGAGGACTGCTGCATCTTGTCGAACATGCTCACAAAGCCCAACCCGTCAAAGCCGGCGCCGGTGAGCACACCAAAGCCCACGCGGTCGGCCTCGCGCTCCATGTCGCGCGAGAAGTTCAGCTGCGTTTGCGCAGCGACCGCCGAACTGCCCGCAATCGCCGCGCCGGCCACTTGCGAATTGGCGCCCGCCGCCAGCGCGCCGAGGATCATGGCGCCCAACATCCAGGGGGCCATGCGCTCCTCTCGCGTGATCATGCGTGCGATGTGGCGCTGCGACACGTGGCTGAGCTCGTGCGCCATCACCGATGCCAGCTCCTCCGGTTTGTCGGTCAGTGCCAGCAGCCCCAGGTTCACGCCCAGATAACCACCCGGCAAGGCAAAGGCATTGACGCGCTTGTCGCGCGACACCATGAGCTCCCAGGCCATGCGCTCGGCCAGCTCGGGAGGCACATCGCCCCGGTCACGCGCAGCGCCCAGCAAGGGCTGCCACAAGGCCTGGAGGTAGTCGCCCAGCACGGGGTCGTCAAGGTAGTCTGGATCGCGGTAAATGTCGCGCGCGATGCGGTCGCCCAGTCGGCGCTCCGCTGCAATCGACATGCCTTGACCGTCGCCCAGGCTGGGCAACGCCGAGCTGGACGCGCCGTCACGAATCGGCTGCGCCATCAAGCCCGGCGATGGCAGGCACGTCGACACCAGGGCGAGCACACCCAGGCACAAAGCGCCCTTGCGAGCGGACGGCAACAGCGAAGTGAGGGAAAAACGCATCCCCGTATGATGCCGCCAACGCCCTACGGTTCTGTAAAGCCCGCGAAACAAGCCCCCATGACCGATACAAAAAACCCATCACCGCTCACCCACTTCGATGCCCAGGGCCAGGCCCACATGGTCGACGTGGCGGCCAAGGCCAGCACGCACCGGGTCGCGGTTGCACAGGGCCGCATCAGCATGGAGCCGGCCACGCTGGCGTTGATTCAGTCGGGCTCAGCAAAAAAGGGCGACGTGCTCGGCATCGCCCGCATCGCAGGCATCCAGGCCGCCAAGAAAACCAGCGACCTCATCCCCCTGTGCCACCCCATCGCCCTGACCCGCGTGGCGGTGGAGTTCGACATCGAGGCCGACACCCACAGCGTGCTGTGTCGCGCCACGGCCGAATGCACCGGCCAGACCGGCGTAGAAATGGAAGCCCTGTCCGCCGTGTCCGTCGCCCTGCTCACCATCTATGACATGTGCAAGGCGGTGGACCGGGGGATGGTGATAGATGGGGTGCGGTTGATGGAGAAGCGGGGGGGGAAGAGTGGGGAGTTTGTGGCTCCCAAATCGAACTAGTACGGATCGATCGGAAGAAACTGCACGGGGCGCGCGTCCTGTGGCGAAACAATTGCTGTCCACGCACTCTGTCTGCTCACGACGGGCAGGTACCGTGCTTCGTCTAACTTCAACCCTGCCGAGGCCAGCGCAGCCTCGATTTCCAATGCTTCCTGCGGCTTGTTGACCACCAAGGTCGCCAGGGGAAGCGCAGCAGCGCTGATCGCTTCTGCCTGAGATGCGTAGCTTGTCCAAAGATCCGCACGCGATCCTATGTCCACGCCTTGTAGCGCGGCCATCGTTGCATCCGTTTTTTCGGCACTTGAGGCAAAAGGACGCACCGCTACCAACTTGGGTCCCCACACCGGCAATTCGCGAAATTCTGGCGCGCTACGCGAAAGCAACTCGGCATCAACGTCTACAGCGTGCACCACACGAAGCCGGTCAATCTCGAAAGCAAGATAGACCGGCCTGGCCTGGAACACAGTCAAGACACCATAGGACAAGGCGGCTACCTGGACAACTGCGATCAAGGCGACATCCATGCGCAGCTGGCTGAGAGCCTTGTTTACCGAAGCAACCGCAAAGGTACAGAAAGGCCCGAGAACGAGGTCCACCACAGTCACAAGCACAAATAGGCTCAATCCGCCTGATAACAGCCTGTAGGGATGCGGATACCACACGAAGAAGATCAGTCCGCCAACAACAAGCATGACCGAACAACTGACAAGGAAATGTCCAACGGACCATTTGAGTCTGTAGCGGAAATCTGCACGCATAGCGAAACTCACTCAGTGGGGCTTCGAAGAAACAGGCGGGGCGTCTGACACAGGCAATGGCAAGCCGCCGGAACGTTCTACTGCTTCTGGAGCCAATTGGAAAGTGGTACTCCGTCCAGCATAGTCTGGCCAAACGACGCCTGCCAGAGAAGGAAAGGCCGCTTGATCTCGATGCCAAATAGATTGAATCGTTTGGACCCCCTCTGTCCCCATGATGGCATTGAACCGCATCATCCACACCCGGGCCGCCTCTGATTGACCTGACAACGCATACGCCTTCGCAGCGAAATAATACGCTTGTGGAGAGTTGACGCTACGGGCTGTTTCAGACACCCATTGAAGCTCGGATGGGGTCATTCCCTCGCGCAATGGCAATCTGTAGAGCAACAGCTCGTCGTGAATCTGATTCAGCACAAATGGTTTATGCACCTCAATATCAGGGCGCTTACCCACACGGTTGTTCTCGAAGCGCCACTCTGTGTAGCGCTCTTGGTAAGGAAAGTAATCAGCGGCGATGGTGCCAGCTACCACGAGCGTCAGCAGGCCAGCCCCGGCCCAAGTCGCGCGGGGAAGTGAAGGGGCACCTGTACCCACCGGCATAAGCCAGCCTGCAAACAGCGCTGCAGGCGCCACAAAATATAAGAACTGGTGCGGAAGCTCCAACATCGCGTGCACGCCCAGCGCACCCAACAACGCCAAAGCAAACGCGTTCTCTGGTTGTTTTGACAGAGACAGAAGTCTTTTCGCAACCCAGATGCCAAGGAGAAAGAGAAGCAGCGCTGTGAGCGGAATACCGAACCACAACAGCGCATCAATGATCACGTTGTGCGCGTGGGCGAAGCGCTGCCCGATAAAGAGCTCTGGCTGAAGATGCGCGACCGCGACGTAAGCAAAACCTCCGTCCGTCAGGCCATATCCGAACCAAGGACGTTCGAGTACCGCGGAACCGAAAGCACGCCAAGCGTCGATGCGTGCCCCATCGATCGAAGTAAGGCGGGCTTCGGCGCCCTGCTGCATACCTACCCACTCCGCAACAGATTTGAAATGGAGCGACCACGCAACGAGCAGGGCGAGGCCCACGCACCAAGTCAACAAGATGCCTCGCTGAGCCCTACCCTTGAACGCGAATACGAGCAAGCCAAGCACGACAAGGAGCTCCAACAAACCAGCGCGCGACTGAGTCAATCCAATGCCAATTCCGATCCAGGCAAACAATAGAACGAATGTTGGTAGAGACAACATACGTCGGAACCTGAACCAACTGATGGCGATCAACCCCCACGCTTGGATTGTGGCAAGTTGGTTGGGCTGCAGGATCATTCCAGAGGGGCGCTGCTGCTCGCTTATCGGGGTGACGAGTAGAAGAACCAGCGAATCAAAGTCTGTTGAATACCACTGCATCCATTGGATCCATTGCACCGGTACATTCAGGGCCGCAGCCAACGCTAGGGCGGCAAACGCAATATCAAGGATGCGGCGGTGGTCGTGCACTCGCGCCGCGTGGCCCATCCAGAACGCCAGCATTGCGGCGGCGACGTAAGCAGAAGAAACTGCTGCGGTCCCAACCTTAGGAATGCTCCCCCCAAACCACTGGAGCCAGGGCACGATTGCGATGCAAGCAAGAACCCCCGAGAACATCGAAATCGGCGGGCACCAGCGTGTTTGAGAAGCAAGAACAAAAGCAGCAAGCCCAAGCGCCACCGCCATCGCGAGCTCGTGGTGAAAGGCGCTCCACGGCAACTGATGATTTGGAACCAGCCAGACCAGTGACAGTGCAATCGCGGCGAGCACGTTCTCGAGCCGCTGAGTACCTGTGTAACGATTCAATGTCATTGGCGAGCGACTCAAAAAGAAAGGCCGCAAAGCGGCCTTTCGGGATTAGCAACTGGGTAGTCCAGCAATTACTGGCGGCAAGAGCCGGGCAGGAAGCGAGCGGGAAGGCCGTTGGTGCCGGTGGGGCCGCAACGCCATTCAGAAATCACCGAACCACCTTGGTTCGAACCGTTGAGTGCAGTGCCAGACACAAATGGTGTCAGTTGGATCTGGTTGTTGGTACCGATACCACCGCCGATGTTGGTGGCGTTGCCCACAATCGTAATGACACCGTTTCCGTTTGCCGATCCGGAAGTCACCATGCGGGTGGGCGTGATGTTGCAAGCGGCAACGATCGCCGACTGGACGTCAGCGCCGGGAGCTGTTTGAACAGTTTCCGTGATCGAAGTCCGGCACGAAGAAGCCGCCAGGATCACCTCGGAAACACGCGCGCGCACCGTGTAGTCCTGATAAGCCGGCAGCGCAACAGCAGCCAGAATACCGATGATGGCCACCACGATCATCAGTTCGATCAGGGTGAAACCTTTTTGGAGGGAACGCTTCAGCTTCATGGGAAAACTCCTAGGGGACAGAGGTTGGGTTAAGGACGGTTCTCTATCAGCAGACGCCGTGCCAACCTGAAATGGCGGGTTTTCTGAGGCCTATTTCACGCTTTACCCTGCACCAGTGACATTTGGTGACCGCAGCGCCTGAATGTGACCGACATTTTTTGTCACCGCCGCCTGGTGCGACGGGATTTGTCACAGCTCGAAGGTGTCGCCCGCGCTGAGCCAGCGGATGTCGTGGCGCGGCACTTCCGCCACCGGGGGTGCATCGTCGAAGCGCCGGATCTCTTCCATGATCAAGCCAGTTTCGGCTGGCTTGGTGTGGGTGATGTAGATCGGATAGCGGTGACGGGTGTCGATCTGCGCGAGTTCCTGGGACAGCATGCCCGGGGCCAGGTGCAGGCTGCGCTGGGCTAGGTCGTTTTCACGGTCGCTGAAGGCCGTTTCGATCACCAGCTGGGCGACGGGCAGTTGGTTCACGCGCTGCCAGAAGGCCGGGTTGCGCCCGGTGTCGCCACTGAACACCCAATGCCCCGAGGCTGTGGCCGCTGCGAAACCAACGGCGGGCACGGTGTGCACCGCCGGCAACACCTCCACGGCCTTGCCCCCCACATGCAGCACCTCGCCAACGGCAATGGACACAAAGCGCATCAGCGGCGTGTCGACACTGGGGATGGCGGAAAAGTCGGGCCAGATGAGGTTGTTGAAGATATGCACCTTGAGCGCGGCGATGGTGCCAGGCAGGGCGTGCACCTGCAGGGGCGCCGCACCGCTGGCCAGCCGACGCGCGGCGACGGCATCGAGCATCAGGGGCAGGGCGGCCACATGATCCAGGTGGGAGTGCGTGAGCAGCACGTGGTCGACACGGGCCATCTCATCGAGGGTGAGGTCGCCCACACCGGTGCCAGCGTCAACCAAGACGTTGTCGTCGAGCAAAAAGGAGGTGGTGCGGCAGCCTTGAGCGATGGCTCCGGAACACCCGAGTACGCGGACCCTCATTGGCAGCTTGGGCAGTGAAATGGCCGAAGAATCCGGCGCATCGAATGGAAAAACAGGTTGCCCAGACTCTGCTTGAATCCAGTGGCAACCGCCTGCCGAAGGCTACCGCGTTGAAGGTGCGGCGGAAAGGACTTTTTTGGCACTTCTGCCGACAGACTCAACGCCGTTGGGCAGGCGTTGGCCGGGGGCGCTTCAGTGCTGTACGAACTGCATCTGTGTGCCGGCCAGCTCCAGCAAATCACCGTGGTGCAGGTTGACGGCATCGGTCCCGATGGGGTCGCCATTGATGGTGGGCTTCTGGGTGCCTTCAACCAGGGCCACCACATAGCCATGAGGCCGACGCGTGATGGCCGCCACGGCCACGCCAGGTTTGCCAATGGTGGTCACGACCTTGACCAAGGGCACTTCTCGCCCAGCCGCCGTGCCCGACATCACCTTGATCGCGGCATTGCCCACCGGGGCGCCTGCCGGGTCACCTGCTTCCACCACGGACCCGGCGCTGATGACCATGGTTTTTTCGTAGTTCTCGCTCGCGCCTTCGTGCACGAACTTGATCTTGTACTTGCCGATCTCGACAGCATCGCCATTTTGCAGCTGCTGCTTCTTGATGGCCTTGCCGTTGACGTAGGTGCCGTTCGTGCTGTTGAGGTCTTCCAGAAACACGTCCATACCCGACATCTGCATCACGGCGTGTTCACCGCTGACGGCCAGGTTGTCAATCACGATGTCGTTGTAAGGACGGCGGCCGAGCGTGGTGCGATCTTTGGTGAGCTGCACTTCCTTGATGACGACACCGTCAATGGAAACGATCATTTTCGGCATGGCCGACTCCTCTGGAACCTATTGGTTAAATCTCGAAATAACGCTGATTATTTGCCCAGCATGCGCGAGAGCAGGCCCTTGCGCACAGGCTTCGAACGAGCATACGCCAGTATCACCGAAATATTGTCGCGCCCACCGCAGTCGTTGGCGGCATCCACCAGAGCCTGTGCCTTTTCCTCCAGCGTGCCTGCTGTCACCATCACGGCGGCGATGCGCTCATCGCTCATCATGTCGCTCAGGCCGTCAGAGCAGAAGAGGTAAAGGTCTTCGTCCTCGACGCGGTACTCGTTCACTTCCAGAAGCACGGTGTCTTCCACGCCGAGCGCCCGGGTCACGAGGTTCTTGTGGGTCGCGTACTGCGCCTGCTCGAGGGAAATCAGCCCGGCGTCGATCTGTTCCTGCAGCAAGGAATGGTCTCGCGTGATCTGCATGAAGTTGCCTTCACGAAGCCGGTAACAACGGGAGTCGCCAACGTGGCCGATCATGGCGCGGGTGCCGTGGAAAACGCCCATCACCAGCGTGGTGCCCATGCCCGCGTACTGCGCATTGGAGTTGGCCGCGTTGAAGATGGACCGGTTGGCGTTGTCGATGCAGATTTCCATGGCGCGCTTGAGTTCGCGCGCGCTGGCCTCGTGCCCGCCCTCGGACATCCAGCGACCGAGCTCGGTTTTGATGAACGTGGTCGCCATGGCACTCGCCACTTCACCCGCGTTGTACCCGCCCATGCCATCGGCCAGCACCGCGATCTGGTTCTCGGGATCGAGGGACACGGAGTCCTCGTTGTTGTCCCTGACCAGACCCGGATCTGTGAGGCAAAAATACTCAAAAATCATATGGTTGGAGTTATAAGCGGATATCGAAGCCGGAGTTCTGTGACTCGGTCGAGGAAACCGGGGGTGGCGTGACAACTGTGGCAAGCATGCCGCTTTCATCGCGCTGCGCATTCATGGCCTGCGTTCGCTGAAACGCCTGAGGGGTGTCGGTCGCCGCCATTGGCGTGCCTTGAACAGCGCGGAGTGCGGCGGCGATTTCAGCCCCCGTCTGGTAGCGCTCCGAGGGCGACTTCGCCAGGGTCTTGGCCAGTATATCGGCGAGGTCTTGTGGCAACTCGGGGCGAAGCTCGCGCACGCTCGGCGCGGGCGTGTTGGCAATCTGGTACATCAAGGCGGCCATGGAATCGCCTCTCAAAGGCAGCACGCCCGTGAGCAGCTGAAACAGCATGACGCCGAGTGAATACAGGTCCGAGCGACCATCCACCCGCTGACCACCAAGCTGCTCGGGCGACATGAAGCTGGGCGTGCCCAGCACCATGCCGGTCTTGGTTTTGCTGGTGCCGGTGATCCGCGCGATGCCGAAGTCGGTGACCTTGACGGCGTCTGTGGCAGGGTCGTACATCACGTTGGCCGGCTTGATGTCGCGATGCACCACCTGCTGCCGGTGCGCGTGGTCCAGCGCCAGGGCGACGCGCTCACCGATGCTCAGCACGGTCGCCACCGGCAGGAGTTGGCCAGCGCGCGTGTGATCCACCAGATCACGCCCATGCAGAAATTCCATGGCGATGTAGGCCAGGTCGTGCTCTTCACCCGCGTCAAAGATGGTGACGATGTTGGGGTGTTGAAGGCGCCCAGCGGTTTCGGCTTCCCTGAAAAAGCGCTCGCGCACATCGGTGAGCTCCGAACCCTCGAACTCGGCGCTGAGCGCCAGGGTCTTGATCGCCACCGTGCGCCCGATCTTCGGGTCACGGCCGAGGTAGACGACGCCCATGGCGCCTTTGCCCAGCTCTTTCTCCACCTGGTAGCGGCCGAGCATGGGTTTCTCGATCCCCCCGCCGGAGAGCAGAAGCGTGCCACCCGGATGCCCCGAACCTGCACCCAGCACCACGGTGTCCGAAAGATTCTTCGCGCGTTTCAAGCGCGCCTGCACGTCGGTATCGGTGCGGTCGAGGCGCGCCATGTGTTCGTACACCGCTTCGGCCTTGTTGAACTGGCGTTTGCGCTCGAAATCCAGCGCCAGATGCTTCAGGGTGTCCATCAGTGCCACGCTGTAGGGCACGCGGCGCAGCCGGTCGAACGCCATGTCGAGCTGGCCCTGACCTTGCAACGCGAGCGCCATCATGCGGTTGGTTTCTGCGGACTCCGCGTCGGTCTTCTGCTTTCCGGCCTCGGTCACCAGGAAACGCCGCGTGGTGAGCGCCAAGTGGCCAATCAACAGCAATGCGACAGGGAACACGAGCTGGAGCCAGATCGCCGTGGTGGCCAGCAAGTGGTATTCCGCCACGAGCAGTGTGATGAAGAGCGCGCCCGTCACGGCGGCCCCGGCAGCTGCAGAGAGCCTGGGCAACACCCCCAAAAGATAAACCGTGACCAGCAGCAGCACAGCCAGCACCGCCATGTCACCCCACGCCGGACTCGATATGAAATGCCCGCTGAGGATGCTCGACGTGATGTGCGCCAGGATCGCGGCAGGGGACATCGCGGCCGACACCGGCGTGGTGAACAAGGTCCCGACGCCCGCCGCTGTGGCACCGATGATCACGATCTTGTCGGTGTATTTGCTCGCGGGTATGCGCCCTGAGATCACGTCGTAGAAGGAGTCGACGGCAAAGGCGGGCTTGCCATCGCGATCGGCATAGAACTGCGGCAGCAAACGGGCCGACGCGTCGGTGGGGATGAGGGTGGGGCCCAACTGCACGCCGATGCCGGGCATACGGCGGATGTCCTGGGTTCCCAGATTCAGGCTGTGCGCCGCAATCGCGAGGCCCATGGACGGCACCGAAAACCCGTCGAAACGCACCAGCAGCGGCTCTTGTCGAACGGAACCATCGGCATCAGGCAACAGGTTCAGATGGCCGACCGCCTTGGCCGCATCGCCCACGGCAGCCAAGGGCTGCTGGGAGCGAAGGGCAGGAACACCGAAGCCGTCGTCGCCAGCCAGTGCGCTGCGCTGGGCAAAAGCCGGCAGAGGTTCGTCGGGCCGGCCCAGAGGATCGCCCAACGTAAAAACCGAGGGCACGATCACATTGCCCGCCCGCGTCGCACTCGCCACGAGGCGTGCGTCCGAATCCAGGCGTTGCTCGGCTTCGCCGATGAAGCCCAGCAGGCGCTGACGAGCGTCCTCACCCAGATCCGGCCAAGGGGCAGCACCCTCTGCCGTACCGTCCACCTGGCTTCGAAGTTCGCGCAGCTGCGTCAAACCACGGTCTGTCTGGGGCTCAAAGAAAAATGCGGTGTGGGCTATGGTCTTCGCCTTGGCGGCGCTGAGCTGGTCGATGAGCTCTGCGTGCACTTCACGCGGCCAAGGCCAGCGCCCGATGTTGGCGATGCTCTGGTCGTCAATCGCAATGATCGCGATGCGGTCGCTGGGCAAACGGCTGCTGGCGGCACTGGCGAGGTCGTAGAAGCGACGTTCGAGACCACTGAAAAGATCGGTGGAAGCGTGCAACGCAAAGACCGCAATCACCACGAGCAGGCCCATCAGGGCGTCGGATCGCCAGATCCGGCCCTTGCCTCGTTTGGATTTCGCCTTGCTTGTCGACACGTTGCACATTCTCCGGGTGGGTTGGCCTGCTGGTCGCCGCGAGCCGCCCGAAGGTCAGAGACAAGCGCACCGTCGGTTTCGATGCCCCGAATCAGCGACCCAAGCGACGCATTTTGTGGCAGCCCCGCCAGGGTGGGCAAGGCCCCCTGTGGGTTTGAAACCTCAATAACCGGACGCGCAAGAAAAAAGGCAACGCAAGCGTTGCCTTCTTCACGCGAAGCGCAAACAGATCAGAGCTGAGCCTTGAGCAGCTTGCCCAGTTCCGACGGGTTGCGCGTGATGATGAAACCGGACTCTTCCATGATGGCGAGCTTGGCGTCGGCCGTGTCTGCGCCACCGGAGATCAGTGCGCCGGCGTGGCCCATGCGCTTGCCGGGAGGGGCGGTCACGCCAGCGATGAAGCCGACGATGGGCTTTTTCATGTTGGCCTTGCACCACTGGGCGGCTTCGGCTTCGTCCGGACCACCGATCTCACCGATCATGATGACGGCATCGGTATCGGGATCGTCGTTGAAAGCCTTCATCACGTCGATGTGCTTCAAGCCGTTGATGGGGTCGCCACCGATGCCCACAGCGCTCGACTGGCCCAGGCCCACTTCGGTCAGCATCGCCACGGCTTCGTACGTCAGCGTGCCCGAGCGGGACACCACGCCGATGCGGCCCTTGCGGTGAATGTGGCCGGGCATGATGCCGATCTTGATCTCGTCGGGCGTGATCAGACCCGGGCAGTTGGGGCCCAGCAGCAGCGTTTTCTTGCCACCGGCGGCTTCCTTGGCCTTCATCTTGTTGCGCACTTCGAGCATGTCGCGAACAGGGATGCCTTCGGTGATGCAGATGGCCATGTCCAGGTCGGCTTCAACGGCTTCCCAGATGGCGGCGGCCGCGCCTGCAGGCGGCACATAAATCACCGACACGGTGGCACCGGTCTGTGAGGCGGCTTCCTTCACGGAGGCGTAGATCGGAATGTTGAAGATCGACTCGCCGGCCTTCTTGGGGTTCACGCCGGCCACGAAGCAGTTCTTGCCGTTCGCGTATTCCTGGCACTTTTCAGTGTGGAACTGGCCCGTCTTGCCCGTGATGCCCTGGGTGATGACCTTGGTGTCTTTGTTGATGTAGATCGACATGATGCTAGTCCTAGTCAGTGAGGGACAGAGCTAAAGATCTGTCCCCAGGTCATTACTTAACGGCAGCGACGATCTTGGTCGCGGCTTCGGCCATGGTGTCTGCAGCGATGATGGGCAGGCCGGACTCGGCCAGCATCTTCTTGCCCAGCTCTTCGTTCGTGCCCTTCATGCGCACGACCAGCGGCACGTTCAGGTTCACGGCCTTGCAGGCGGTGATCACGCCGGTGGCGATCGTGTCGCACTTCATGATGCCGCCGAAGATGTTGACCAGAATGCCTTCGACCTTGGGGTTCTTCAGCATGATCTTGAAGGCTTCGGTGACCTTCTCGGGGGTGGCACCGCCGCCCACGTCCAGGAAGTTGGCGGGCTCGCCGCCGAACAGCTTGATGGTGTCCATGGTGGCCATGGCCAGACCGGCGCCGTTCACCAGGCAGCCGATGTTGCCGTCCAGGCTGATGTAGGCCAGATCGAACTTGGAAGCTTCCACTTCAGCCGGATCTTCTTCGTCCAGATCGCGATAGGCCACGATTTCAGGGTGGCGGAACAGGGCGTTCGCGTCGAAGTTGAACTTGGCGTCCAGCGCCATCAGGTTGCCCTTGGAGTCGCAGTTCAGCGGGTTGATTTCCACCAGCGACGCGTCCGTGTCCATATAGCACTTGTAGATCTTCGAGAAGATGTCCACGGCCTGGTCGACCGAGGCGCCGGTCAGGCCAATGGCGGCCGCGACCTTCTTGCTTTGCTCGGGCGTGATACCGGTCAGCGGATCGATCATCTCGGTGATGATCTTTTCAGGCGTGGCGTGTGCCACTTCCTCGATGTCCATGCCGCCTTCGCTGGATGCGATCAGGGCCACCTTCTGCGTGGCGCGGTCGGTCACCAGAGAGACGTACAGTTCGTTCTTGATGTCGGCGCCGTCTTCGATGTAGAGGCGGCGAACTTTCTGTCCTTCCGGGCCGGTTTGGTGCGTCTTGAGCTGCATGCCCAGGATCTCGCCAGCCAGACGCTTCACATCGTCCACCGACTTGGCCACCTTCACACCGCCACCCTTGCCGCGACCACCTGCGTGGATCTGGGCCTTGACCACCCAGATCGGGCCGCCCAGCTTTTGAGCGGCTTCCACCGCTTCTTGCACCGTAAACGCCGCAATGCCGCGCGGCACGGGCACACCAAACTGGCGCAAGATTTCCTTGCCTTGGTATTCATGGATCTTCATGAGGTGTCTCTCAGGAACAGGTAAAGGAGTGACGGCCGCACCGGGGTGGCCGCAAGGTGGGCACTGAAAACAGCAACCCGGGACTGTATCATGGTGCAACGCACCAAAACGGCGCGCCTGATGGGCGAGTTTTGGCTCCATTCCTGAATCTCAACTGACAAGGCAGAGCAGCCATGGCCAAGGTTTTCATTGACGGCGAAGCGGGCACCACAGGGCTGCAAATCCGTGAACGCCTTCAGGGCATGCCGCAGATCGAGCTGGTCAGCATCGCGCCCGAGCACCGCAAGGACCCTGTGGTCAAACGCGAGCTGATGGCGCAGGTGGATCTGGTCATCCTGTGCCTGCACGACGATGCTGCCCGCGAATCGGTTGCGATGATCGATGCCCTGCCCGGCGCGCGCCCCAAGGTGATTGACGCCTCCACGGCGCACCGCACGGCACCGGGCTGGGTGTTCGGATTCCCCGAGCTGGCAGCCGGCCAGCGCGAAGCCGTCAAGAACGCCAGCCGCGTGGCCAACCCGGGCTGTTACGCCACCGGGGCCATCGCCCTGCTGCGCCCACTGATTGATGCGGGCGTGCTGCCTGCCGACCACCCGGTGAGCCTCCCGGCGGTCAGCGGCTATTCCGGCGGGGGCCGCACGATGATCGAGTCCTACGAAAAGGGCGAGTCGCCCGCGTACGAGCTCTACGCCCTGGGCCTGCAGCACAAGCACATTCCTGAAATCATGGCCTACACCGGCCTGCAGCGCCGGCCCATCTTCGTGCCTTCGGTCGGCAACTTTGCCCAAGGCATGCTGGTGCAGTTGCCGCTGCACCTGGACACGCTGCCCGGCAAGCCCACGCTCGATGACTTGAGCACGGTGTATTCAACGCACTACGCGGGCAGCGAGTGGGTCAGCCTCAAGCCCGCAACCGCCGATGGCAAGCTCGATGCGCTGGCCCTGAACGACACGAACCAGCTCGAGATCCGCGTGTTCGGCAACGCCCAGGCACAGCACGCGGTGGTGGTGGCGAGGCTGGACAACCTGGGCAAAGGCGCCAGCGGCGCTGCGGTGCAAAACCTCAAGCTGATGCTGGGGCTGTAAACGCCTCGGCGTTTGTCGAGGTGGGGCACCTCGCTTCGTCGTGCCGGGTGTGCCCTGGCACAACGCCGGGCGCCATGCACGGCTGAAACTTGAGGAGATGCCTTGTGCACGCCACCCCAGCGCCAACCGAGATCGCGCCGCCCCAGGCCACCCGCCGCGAATGGGTGGCACTGGGCGTGATCGCACTGCCATGCCTGGTCTACGCAATGGACCTCACGGTGCTCAACCTGGCGTTGCCCGCCATCAGCGCCGACCTGCGCCCCTCAGCATCCGAGCTCCTCTGGATCGTTGACATCTATGGCTTCATGGTGGCCGGCCTGCTCATCACCATGGGCACGCTGGGCGATCGCATGGGACGCCGGCTGCTGTTGATGATCGGTGCAGCGGCGTTCGCCGCAGCTTCGGCGGCCGCCGCGCTGTCCACCACGGCGCAGGGACTCATTGCCACGCGCGCGCTGCTCGGCATGGCGGGTGCCACGCTCGCGCCGTCAACGCTTTCGCTCATCTCCAACATGTTTCGCGACGAGCGCGAGCGGCGCATCGCCATCGGCATCTGGATCTCCAGTTATTCGGTGGGCGGCGCGATCGGTCCGCTGGTGGGTGGCGCGATCCTCCATTACTTCGCGTGGCCGGCCATCTTCTGGGCAGCGGTGCCCGTGATGTTGCTGCTGCTCGCCGTCGGCCCCTTCCTGCTGCCCGAGTACCGCGACCCGAAGGCCGGCCGGCTGGACTTGCGCAGTGTGGCGCTGTCGCTCACGGCCGTGCTGAGCGGCGTGTTCGCGCTGAAGCGACTTGCCGAGGGCCACGCCGATGGGTTGGCCGTGGGCGCGGCGGCGCTGGGTATGGCCGCTGGCGTGGCCTTTGTGCGGCGCCAGCGCCGCATCGACTATCCGCTGCTGGACATCGGGCTGTTCGCGCAACCCCGTTTTGCCGCCGCCATCTGCACGTACGCCCTCACCTCGTTCGCCATGTTCGGCGTCTATATCTTCATCTCTCAGCACCTGCAGCTGGTGCTGGGGCTCTCGCCGCTGATGGCGGGCCTGTGCACCGTGCCTTGGGCGCTGTCGTTCGTGGTCGGCTCCCTGTTCACGCCCGCGCTTGCGCAGCGCTTGTCGGCACCCCACACCATGGTGGCCGGGCTCTCGCTGGCCGCTGTGGGTTTTGCCGGCATGACGATGGTGGACGGCCCGCAGGGACTGGCCTGGCTGGTGGGCGGCATGCTGCTCATGGGACTGGGCATGGCTCCGGTCTTCACCTTGGGCAACGACATCGTGATCAGCTCGGCGCCGCCCGAGCGCGCGGGTGCGGCTTCGGCGTTGTCGGAGACCAGCGCAGAGCTCTCGGGAGCCCTGGGCATTGCGGTATTCGGCAGCCTGGCCACCGGGCTGTACCGTGCCGGCATGGCCGACCAACTGCCGTCCGGCTTGTCGACGGCCCAGGCTGCAGAAGCATCCACCCTGGGGGGCGCGCTGACCCTGGCAGACAGCCTGGCTGCGCCGCAGGCCGAAGCCCTGCGCAGCGCCGCACGCACAGCTTTCGTGGACGGGCTCCAGG
Organism: Synechococcus sp. UW140; assembly: GCA_943371335.1. GTDB lineage: Bacteria > Pseudomonadota > Gammaproteobacteria > Burkholderiales > Burkholderiaceae_C > Hydrogenophaga. The sequence goes on from CALRUK020000007.1 coordinate 180,985, forward strand.
CGGCGGCGGTGGTGGGCACCGCCATCATGGTGGGCAGCGCCCTGCTGGCCTGGCGCATGCTGCGCTCGAGCGATTTGAAAGCGGCCGCGCCGGACAGCACGAAGCCCTGAAACGGGCGCTCAGTCGTCCTCGGGCGCGCCTCGCACCACGCGACGCACGACTTCCGCCTGGAAACCACGCGTGAGCAGGAAGCGCATTTGCTTGCCATGCTCGGCCGCGTCGCTGGGGGGGGAACCGAATCGCTTGCGCCAGACTTCGCGCGCTCGCGCTTCCTCGGAGCCCTGCAAGCCAGCCACGGCCATGGCCACCGCCTGTGGGTCCAGCCCTTTGGCCTGCAGCTCCTGACGCACGCGCGCAGCGCCCAGTCGGCCTGCTCGCCGGTGCACCACCGACTCCAGCACGCGCTGTTCGTCAATGAAGCCCTTGGCGGCGAGCTCGTCCAGCGCCTTGGCCAGTTCGCCGGGCTCCGTTTCGTGTGCGCTCAGTTTGCGCTGGAGCTCGGCGCGCGAATGCTCGCGCCCGGCGAGCAGCCGCAGCGCACGGCCTTTGAGGGAGATCTGGTCGAAGCCCATCGACACCTTCCGGTTGCCACGCCCACAGCAGGTGCTGCAGGCGATTGGCACTTAGCCGGCCACGGGCGCGGTGTCGGCGTCCTTGTCCTTGGCGGCCTTGGCGGCTTTGTCGGCCTTGCCACCTTTGGCGGCGGCGGGCGCTTCGTCCACCGGCAGCAGCGGCACGCCCAGCTCGGTGCGCACCTTGTTCTCGATCTCGACGCGCAGCTCGGGGTTCTCGCGCAGGAATTCGCGCGAGTTGTCGCGGCCCTGGCCAATTTTTTCGCCGTTGTATGCGTACCAGGCGCCCGACTTTTCCACCACGCGGTTCACCACGCCGAGGTCGAGAATCTCGCCTTCACGGCTGATGCCTTCGCCAAACAGGATGTCGAACTCAGCCGTTTTGAACGGTGGCGAGACCTTGTTCTTGACCACCTTGACCTTGGTCTCGTTGCCGATCGACTCTTCGCCTTTCTTGATGGTGCCGGTGCGCCGGATGTCCAGCCGCACCGAGGCGTAGAACT
>CALRUK020000008.1:0-176432 GCA_943371335.1 Synechococcus sp. UW140
TACCCCGCTGCGCAGAACGCCACCCGCCCACGCGCCACAAAAGATGTAGGTATGTCCGTACTCCGCACACCAACTCGGTCATCGGTGGCCATGGGGTACGGCGCAGCGGGGTAAAGGAGGAGAGGCGGCGAAGCCGACTCGGGGGACACCCGCGGAGCCATGCCCCGTGGTCGCCGATGACCGCACCCGCCCAGGAAAAAGACAACAACATCCAGCCATTGTCCAGCCCAAAGGACAATACCGCCCATGCTGCTGCTCGCCCCCATGGAAGGACTGCTCGACGCCACCCTGCGCGATGTGCTCACGCGCACCGGTGGCATCGACCGCTGCGTGAGCGAATTCATCCGCATCACCAACACCCTGCTGCCCGAGCGTGCGTTCATCCGCGTCGTGCCCGAGCTGCTCAACGCAGGCCGCACCCGTGCTGGCGTGCCCGTGCGCGCGCAGCTGCTGGGCTCCGACCCCCATTGCCTGGCGGAAAACGCCGAGCGCCTGGCCGGGCTGGGGCCGCATGGTGTCGACCTCAACTTTGGCTGCCCGGCCAAAACCGTGAACCAAAGCCGGGGCGGGGCGGTGCTGCTCGACGAACCCGAGCTGGTCGGGCGCATCGTGGCCGCCGTGCGCCGAGCCGTGCCGGCCCATGTGCCGGTGTCGGCCAAGATGCGCCTGGGCTTCAACGACGACGAGCGCGCCGAAGAATGCGCCCTGGCCATTGCAGAAGCCGGGGCCGACGAACTCGTGATCCATGCGCGCACCAAAGCCCATGGCTACCGACCGCCCGCCTACTGGGATCGCCTGGCCGAGGTGCGCGAGTCGCTGCCCGCCCACCTGCGCCTGCCCGTGATCGCCAATGGTGAAATCTGGACCGTGGCCGACGCGCTGCGCTGCCAGGCCGTCACCGGCTGCGAACACCTCATGATCGGCCGAGGCATGGTGACCGACCCCGGCCTGGCGCTCGCCATCAAAGGGCAGGGCACCGTGCCCTGGCACGTGCTGCCCCCGCTGCTGGCGGTGTTCTGGACGCAGGTGAGCGCACGCGTGGACCGCCGCCACCGCGCCGGGCGCCTCAAGCAATGGCTGAACTACCTGCGCAAGCGCTACCCCGAGGCGCAGGCCGCCTTTGACGAACTGCGTCTGGTCACCGAACCCGCCGACATCGAAGCCTGGTTGCGGCGCGCCCAAACCGGCGCTTCGCCTACCACAGAGCCGATCCAGGTGCCGCCAGCAGAAATGGCGCCGGCGTGTTAACTTCCGGCCCCGGACCCGAACCACGACGCCTGTATGACCTCTCTAGAACAACGGCTGGCCGCCCTCACCGGAGACCGTCTGCGCGGCATGCGTCGCGGCCTTGAAAAAGAAAGCCTGCGCTCCCAGCCCGACGGCAAGCTCGCGCTCACGCCCCACCCGGCGGCTTTGGGCAGTGCATTGACGCACCCGCACATCACCACCGACTACAGCGAGTCGCAGCTCGAACTCATCACCGGCGTGCACGACAGCGTCGAGTCCTGCCTGGCCGAGCTCACCGAGGTGCACCAGTACACCGTGCGCAGCCTGCGCGCGCAGGGCGACGAAATGATGTGGGCGTCCAGCATGCCGTGCGGCTTGCCGCCCGATGAAACCATCCCCATCGGCCGTTATGGTTCGTCCAACGTGGGCCGTGCCAAGAGCGTCTACCGCATGGGGCTGGCGCACCGCTATGGCCGGCGCATGCAGACCATCTCGGGCATTCACTACAACTGGTCGTTGCCCGGCGTGGACAACGACGGCTACTTCGCCCTCATTCGCAACTTCCGCCGCCACGCGTTTTTGCTGCTCACGCTCTTTGGCGCCTCTCCTTCGCTGTGTTCCACGTTTGTGGAAGGCCGCCAGCACGAGCTGCAGAAGCTGGGCGACACCGGCACGCTCTACATGCCGCACGGTACGTCGTTGCGCATGGGCCGCCTGGGTTACCAGAGCGAGGCACAAGCCACGCTGGCCGTGAGCTACAACGGCCTGGAGGGCTACGCCGCTTCCCTGCACGACGCACTCACCCGGCCCTGGCCCGCGTATGAGGCGGTGGGCATTCGCAACCCCGGTGGCGACTACAACCAGCTCGCCACCACGCTGCTGCAGATCGAAAACGAGTTCTACGGCACCATCCGGCCCAAGCGCGTCATCTACCCTGGCGAGCGCCCCCTGCATGCGCTGCGCGAGCGCGGTGTCGAGTACATCGAAGTCCGCCTGATGGATCTCAACCCCTTCGAGCCCATCGGCATCGGCGCTTCCACGCTGCGCTTCCTGGACGTGTTCCTGCTGCACTGTCTGTTGTCCGACAGCCCGCCCGACACGCCGGCAGAAATCCACGAACTGGCGCACAACCAGCACCTCACAGCTGCGCGCGGCCGCGAGCCCGGCCTGAACCTCATGCGCCAGGGCCAGAGCGTGCCGCTGATGCAATGGGGCGCCGAACTGCTGGAGCAGCTCGGCCCGATCGCCGCCCTGCTCGACCAGGCCCACGGCGGCAACGAACACGCCTTGGCTGTGGCACTGGCGCAGGCCCACCTGCAAAACCCCGACCAACTGCCCTCGGCCCGCGTGCTGCAGGCCATGCACAAGCACCACGGCGACTCGTTCGTGGCGTTTGCCCGCGCGCAGTCTCGCGTCACGCACCAGCACCTGCTGGGCCTGCCCTGGGCGACCAAGCAGCAGGCGCGCTTTGAAGCCATGGCGGCGAAGTCGGTGGACGACCAGCGCGCCATCGAAGCGGCCGACTCCATGCCGTTCGAGATCTACCGCCAGGAGTACACCTCGCCGCATCGCCTGGGTCGACCCCAGCCGCAAGCGGCCAAAGCCGTCACGGCCTGAGCGGTGGCATAGCCCGTCTGGGCGAATGGGCAATGGCCCGGGCGGGTGCCGCGCCCTCTATCCTGCGGTTTTTCGCCGGAGACGCCCATGACCCGTTTGACCGCCGCCGATTTCGACCAGGAACTCCTCATCCTGTTTGACGCCTATGTGCACGGCGACCTTGACCGGCGGGGCTTCCTGGACCGTGCCGCCAAGTTCGCCGTCGGTGGCATGACCGCTGCCGGGCTGCTGGCCGCACTGAGCCCGAACTTCGCCGCCGCCCAGATGGTGCCCGCCAACGACGCGCGCATCACCACCGAAACCGTGGGCGTGCCTTCACCCATGGGGTACGGCACCATCAAGGCCTATGTGGCCAAGCCCGTCATGCAGCCTGCGGGCGGGCGTCTGCCGGCGGTGCTCGTGGTGCATGAAAACCGCGGGCTCAACCCACACATTGAAGACATCACCCGCCGCCTGGCGCTGGAGGGTTACCTGGCCTTCGCGCCCGATGCGCTCACCCCGCTGGGTGGCTACCCGGGCGACGAAGACAAGGCGCGGGCCCTGTTTGCCCAGCTTGACCAGACCAAGACCCGGCAGGACTTCCTGGCCTCGGCCGCCGCGCTCAAGGAGCGCCCGGACAGCCGGGGCCGGGTGGGGGTGGTGGGGTTCTGCTATGGCGGCGGCATCGCGCACATGCTCGCCACCGAAGTGCCCGACCTTGCCGCTGCGGTGCCGTACTACGGCAACCACCCGCCCGCAGAGGCCGCCGCCAAGGTGAAGGCCCCGCTGCTGATCCATTTTGCGGCGGTGGACGAACGCATCAACGCCGCCTGGCCCACCTACGAAGCGGCCCTCAAGGCCGCAAGCGTGCGCTACACGGCCCACCAGTACCCGGGCACCCAGCACGGCTTCAACAACGACACCACGCCCCGCTTCGACGCTGCCGCCGCCAAACTCTCGTGGGACCGCACGCTGGCGTTCTTCAAGCAGCACCTGGCCGCTTGAAGGCGGGTGGGTTGGAAGTGCGGCGCGGCGGGAGGCGCTTCAGGCCTCGCCGCCGAAGCGCTTGATGAGGTTGGCGATGTACTTCTCGACCAGCTTCTCGAACTCGGCCTCGACCACCGGGGCCACCACCATCTTCATGAGCCCGGGCAGCGGCACCTCGATGGTCCCTTGAATCGCCAGCGTGAGGCCGGTGGACTTCTTGTTGTCCATGATCTTCCAGTTGCCGCCCACCTGCGCGTTGCCCACGCCCTTGACCGGCGTCCACTTCACGGTGCCGCGGGCTTCGTCGCTCACGTACTTGCTGGCGTACACCGTCTGGATGTTCACCTGCGCGGTGCCCACCTTTTCCATTTCCCACTGGTAGACGCCGCCACCGAGGTCGGTGAGCTTTTCCACCTTGGGGAAGTGGCTGACCGACTCGGGCACGTTGGAGAGCACCTGGAACACCTCGGCCGCCTTGGCCTTGACGTCGAACTCATAGCCCAGATCGATCTTGACGGTGATGCTCATGAAGCGCCTCGCGGTTGGGGAAATTCGAACGATTGTAGGTAGCCGGCTGCGCGCCACACCCCGGAGTTACACCAAGGCACAATCCCCGCAACCCCCGGCGAAGCGCCGATTTCCCAGCGAGATTTTTCCCCGATGAGCATCCAGTGGTTTCCCGGTCACATGCACCTCACGCGCAAGGCCATCACCGAGCGCGTGAAAGACATTGACGTTGTCATCGAGATGCTCGACGCGCGCCTGCCCGGCTCCAGCGCCAACCCGCTGCTGGCCGAGCTCACCTCGGCCAAACCCACGCTGAAGGTCGTCAACAAGCAGGACATGGCCGACCCCGAGCGCACCGCGCTCTGGCTCGCGCACTACAACGCCCAGCCCAACACCCGCGCCATTGCGCTGGACGCCAGCATCACCGCGCCCGCGCGCGCCATCATTGCCTCGTGCCACGAGCTCGCGCCGAACCGCGGCGGCATGGTCAAGCCCATGCGCGTGCTGATCTGCGGCATTCCCAACGTGGGCAAGAGCACGCTCATCAACACCTTCATGGGCAAGCGCGCGGCCAAGACGGGCGACGAAGCCGGCATCACGCGGACCGAGCAGCGCATTGCCCTGGCCGACGACTTCTACCTGTTTGACACGCCCGGCATGCTCTGGCCGCGCATCGTGGTGCCCGAAAGCGGCTTCAACCTGGCGGCCAGTGGCGCTGTGGGCCGCAACGCCTACGACGACCAGGAAGTGGCGCTGGAGCTGCTCGCCAAGCTCAAGCACGCTTACGCGCCGCTGCTGGACGCGCGCTACAAGCTGGGGCTGTCGCCCGATGCCATCGTGGCACTGCCAGACGACGAGCTGCTGGAGGCCATTGGCCGCAAGCGCGGCGCGCTGGCCGGCGGTGGGGCGGTGAACTGGCAGAAGTCCGCCGAGCTGGTGATTGCCGATTTCCGCAGCGGCATCCTCGGGCGCATCACGCTGGAGACGCCCGAGCAGTTCACCCACTGGCTCAAGGCCGGCCAGCAGGCCGATGCCGAGCGCCAGAGCAAAAAGAAAGACCGCGCCAGCAAGCCGCGCAAGCCCGACCGGCGCTGACGCGCCTTACTTCACGGTGATGGTGATGCGCTCGCTCATCACCACAGGGTGGTGGGGAATGTGGTTCTGGTCGGCCACGAGCAGCTGCAGCGTGTGCGTGCCGGGCTTGAGCTCGACGCTGGTCTCCGTCTGACCCAGGCCGAAATGGCGGAACTGATCGTTGGCGGGCAGCGGTGCGTTGGCGTCGACAGCCGCCACGTCCACCAGCAAGTGGTGGTGGCCGGTGCCGGCTTTTTCGACGCCCGCTGGCGCCACGCCCATGCCGCTCAGGCCAAACACCACTTTCACCGGATTGCTCACGGTCGAGCCGTTGCGCAGGTTGATGAAATACACCTTGGCGTCCGGCGGCGATGCCACCTTCTGGTAGCCCGAAGGCAACACAGGCACACTGGCTGACATCTGGGTGGGTGCGGTCGGGGCTGCCGTGGTCATCATGCCGCCGTGGTGCATGGCATGCATGGCGGCGTGGTCGTGGCGGGCGCAGCCTGCCAACAGCAGAGCGCCGGCCAGCAGGGCAAGCGGCGCCGCAAGAGATGAGCTGTTCATGGGGTGTCTCCTGAGAGGTTTTTGTGCCTCTCAGGATACGCCCCCGACGGGACAAGCAAGGCGAGTTGCCCAGTGCCGACCGGGGGCATTGCGGCGCTTGCGCGTGGGTCGCTCAGGGCGCGACTTTCACGCCTTTCCAGAACGCAACGCGGCCCTTGACCATTTCGGCCTCGGGCTTGGGGTCCGGGTAAAACCAGGCGGCGTCGGTGTTGAGTTCACCGTTGACCAGCAACGAGTAGTAGCTCGCCTGGCCCTTCCAGGGGCAGCTGGTGCGGTGGTTGCTGAAGGTGACGTAGTCCCGGTTGAGTGCGCTCTCGGGGAAGTAGTGGTTGCCCTCCACCACCACGGTGTCGTCGCTCTCGGCGATGGTCACGCCGTTCCAGGTGGCCTTCATGCGGGCGTGCTCACTTGTTCTTCTCTTTGCCGCGCGGGAGCACGGCGGTGACGGGCGGCACTGGCCGGTCAGAGGTGGCCGGGCCCTTCGGGACGGAGGAGTCCTTCTTGGGTTTCTTGGCCATTTTTTCGTTGCGTTGTTCCTTGCCCATGGCACTCTCCATTGACTGCCGCGACGCGCGGCTTGAAGCGACGATGGTAAGCCACAAAACACGCCTTTTCAGCCCGCCACCCGGGCCTGAAAAGGCGCCTTGAAGCTTACTGACCCAGTCCCAGGAAGCCCGCGAGGGCCTCGGTGCCCATGGCACCGCTTTGCGTGACCACCGCGCCGCTCTTCTGGTGCTTGGCCACCATGAAAGGCACCGAAGAAGCACCCAGGCGTTCGAGCAATTCGGTGTTGGTCTTGATCGTTTGCAGCACGTCGGGTGCGATGCTGGCCGAGGCCGACATGCCACCCTGGCCAGCCAGCAACTGCTGCTCGTGCGCGGTCATGGTTTCCACCGGGTTGGCCGCGGTCATGATGGCCGCGCCCTGCGGTGCACTCTTGGCATTCATGATCGCCACCGGCAACCAGACGAACTTCACCTTGTTCTGCAGCGGCACCGACGACTGCCACAGGTGGCCGCAGTGCGGGCACTGCGGATCGAACAACACAAACACCGTGTTGGCGCTCATGAGCGCGCCGGCCGTGAAGCCTTTGCCCTGGGCACTCAGCACGTCGTAGGCCTGCGCGGCGGCGATGGGGGCTTTGTCGGCCGCACTCGCGCCAGCCGTGCCCGGCGCGCCGGTGGTGTCTTCCTTGGAACAGGCGGCCAGCGAGAGCGCAACGGCAGCGACCAGAGGGAGGGTGAAATGACGGAGTTTCATGGCGCGGCGAGGGTGGTTTTTCGTGGGCCGAATCATCGCAGAGATGGCGCTGCGCCGCAGCGCGTGGGGCCGATGCGGAAAAGGGCGCAGCGCCCCGCGTGGCGGGTGCGCTGCGCCCCGGGGCGCCTGCGTGTGCAGCGCGTCAGTTGTTCAGGATCAGGTGGGCAATGAGGCCGGTGGCAATGGCCACCAGCACGTAGTCGGAACCCACCTGCACCCAGTGATGGCCGCGCGGGGGTGGGGCCAGGCGGTACTGCTGGGGATTCACCACCACGTACTGGCGGTTGCGGTATTCGTAAGGGATGTAGCCACCGCGGCGGAACTCGGGGCCGCGCGCGTTGTAGTAGTAGTGGTGGTAGTGGCGGTCGTTGCGCGACTGGCGGTAGTCGCGGCGGTCTTCGCGGCGCTCCTGCCGGAAATCGCGGCGGTCTTCGCGGCGGTCCTGGCGGTATTCCCGACGGTCATCGCGCCGGTCGTCCACGCGCTGCATGTGGGCGGGCTCGAAGCGGCCACCTTGAGCGAAAGACAGTGAGCTCACGCCCAGCGAGGCGGCAGCCAGGGCATACACAACAAGGGTTCGGGATTTCATGGAGGTTTCTCCTGGGGTTGGTGAGCCTCCATCGTGTGCGCCCCTTGTGAACGCCCGGTAAACGCCACGCTGTGGCGGCGCAAAGTTCTGTACCGGCTTGTGCGGCTCAGGTCGCGCTGTCGTCGCGCGCCTGCATGGTGGCCTGGGCGTGCAACTTGGCGGCGATGTACTCACCGTGGGTCACATGCAGCAGCCCGGCCACCTTGCTGATGACGTGGTGCTCATTGGCATCCAGGTGCTGGTCGGCAAAGGCCACTTCCCACATGGCTTCGACCACGCGGATCTTCTGTTCCTGCGAAAAGCGTTCGTTCATCAGCGCGGTGAAGCGCTGGTAGTCGTAGGCGGTGCGCGCGGTTTCGTGGGCCAGTTCGAGCAGGCGTTGCAGCTCGTCGTCGCTGAGGTTGAACTTGCGGCGCAGGGCGGTCAGCACGGCATCGCGCTCGTCGTCTTTCAGGTCAGGCTCGGCACGCATCACTTCCACCAGCAACACGGCGGTGGCCAGCTGCAAGGTGTGCTCTTGCTCGGCGGGCGCCTGCGCGCTGGCGGGAGCGGTAAGGTGGGTGGTGAGCTGGTCGAAGAGGTCTTTGAGGTTTCTGAGCATGTCGAAGTCCGTCGGCAAGGGGAGATCCAGGATGGAGCCCCGTGGGTCGCTCAGGGTTCCCGGCCCCACACCAGCAACAGGTTGTTGGCGGGCAATGCGTGGCGCGATTGCAGCCGCAGGCCGGCGCGTTGCGCTTCCTGCTCCACGTCTTCGCGGCGGCGAATGCCCCACTGCGCGTTTTCGCTGCGCAGGCTGGCGTCGAATGCCACGTTGCCCGGCGATGTGGGCACGCCGTCTTCGAGATAAGGCCCGTAGGTGACCAGCACGCCGGCTGGCGCGAGGCAGCGCGCCGCGCCCTGCATGAGCGCGGCACAAGTGGCCCACGGGGCAATGTGCAGCATGTTGGCGCAGTAGATGGCGTCGAACATGGCCGGTTCCACCGGCCACACCGGTGCCAGCACGTCCAGCTGCAGGGGCGGGAGCACCTGGCCCGCGCTGGCTTCGGCCGCCCACGCGCGAATGGAGGGCAGGGCGTCGGCCTGGAAGTCGGTGGGCTGCCAGCGCCAGCGCGGCATCTGCCCGGTGAACCAGGCGGCGTGCTGCCCGGTGCCAGAGGCGATCTCCAGCACAGAGGCCTCTTCGGGCAGGTGCTGGCGAAGCTGTTCGAGGATGGGGTGCTTGTTGCGTTCGGCGGCCGGGCTCAGGCGCAGGATGTTGGCGGTCATGCGGGGATTGTCCGGCACGGCGGGGGCGGCGGCATGGTGCGCTAGCATCGCCCGCATGAGCACCCAGTTCGAGAGCCTGCGCCCCGACACCCTGTACCGCGAGGTTTTCGATGTGGACCCACCCGCCGCGAGCGCTGTGGGGCGAGAGGTGTGGCCTCGTCGGCCGGGGGCGTTCATTCGCCTGGCGCCGGGCGAGGCACCCCCCGAAGGCAGCGCACCGGCGCGGGAGCTGGCGCTGGGGCAGTTCGGCCTGGTGCCGCCGTGGGTCAAGTCGGCTTCAGACGCCAAGCTGCGTTCCACCAAGCTGGTGAACGCACGCTCGGAAACCGTGACCACCTCGAACAACTTCCGCAACGCGTGGCTGGGCGCGCAGCGCTGCATCGTGCCGATGATGTCGTTTCAGGAAGAAGACTGGCGCAGCGGCAAAGCCGTGCCCACGCGCATTTCGCGGGTGGACGGCAAGCCCATGGGCGTGGCGGGTTTGTGGGAGCGCTGGTCCGATGCCGATGGCGCGGTCATCGTGAGCTTCTGCCTGCTCACGGTCAACGCCAACAGCCACGCGCTCATGCACCGCTACCAGCAACCCGGCAGTGAAAAACGCATGCTCGCGGTGTTGAACGAAGGCTCTTACGGCGCCTGGCTCACCGCGCACCCCGAGAAGGCCCGCGAGTTCATGCGCGCCTACCCGGCGCAGTCGCTCACAGCGAACCCGGTGGAGCGGAAGAAGGCGCCGTAGTCACCAGGCCCAGCGGAGCAGGCGCCGTGTCTATGGCGTGCTGGCTGTCGGCAGGCGTGTCGCTGGCCATGGCCAGCGCCTGGCGCTCCGCTTCATGGATCGCATCAATGGGCACGGTGTGGGTCGGGTCGACCGTGACCACACCCAGGCCCACGCGCGGGCGAAACGGTTGACGGTCCCGTTTCTCGTTGAACACCGCCATGGGGTGCGAGACCGTCAGGGCCAGACGCGCCGCCGTGGCGCGCACGGGTGGCTGGTGGGGGTCCATCGTGAGCACGACCACAAAGCAGCGCGGGTGGTACAGGCCCACCGTGCACCGGAAGCCTGCCGCACGGCGAATGCGCGCCGCCACGGTCGACAGAATCTGGTGCTCTGCACTGGGGCCGATGGAGTCGGCCATTTCGTAGAGGTTGCTCACATAGAGGCACAACACGGCGGACTCGCACTGCAGGCGGGCCGCGCGCCACAGCGCGTGTTCCACATCGGCGATCAGCGCCGAGCCGGTGGCCAACCCGGTGGCGGGGTCGGCGCTGTGCGACAGGCGCGCCAGCCGCGCCAGCGCGCGGTTCTGCCGGTTGCGCAGCAGGCCCAGCACCGAGGCCATCAGGAAGAACACCACGGTGACGGTGGCGGTGAGCAGCCAGGTGCCCACTCCGAAGCCAGCAACATCAAGGCCACGCAGGTAGTGGCCCACGATGGTGAGCGCGAGCAGGCACAGCGCCACGGTCATCCAGCGCGCCAGCGGGTCACCCAGCCGCGCCGCGCGCACGGCCGCCAGCATGGCCAGCAGCACCGGCACCATGTTCACGACCGCTGTGGCCATCAACAACGCCTGGAAGTGTTCGGGTTCAATCTGTGTGGCCATCACCACCAGAATGACCGTGGCCGACAGCAGCAGGGCGCCGCCATAGGCGGTGAGCCGATGCACGCGGCCGTCTTCGCGCTCGCCACCCAGCCAGGTGCCCACGAAGTAAAGGCCCATCGCACCCGCAGCCGGCCCGAGGCTCGCCTTGAGCACCATCGTCAACCTTGGCGGCAGATCGGGAAAGAACACCTCGGGCAGACCCGTCATCACCACGCAGCTCGCGCCGGTGATCAAGACAAACAACAGGTTACGCACGGCCCCGATGTTGCGACCGACGAGCGCATCAGCCAGCGAAAGACCCACCAGGGTGAGCAGGCCACCCAGCATGGCGGACCAGACGGCAGTTTCGGCAATGGACATGCGCCGATTATGGGCAGTGCCCTGCGCTTGACCGGGCGCGCGCCGTCCACTTTGTCACGCGCAAGCGCGTGGCGTGTTCGGTGTTTTAGAAGGCTGCGGCCAAAGGCCTGAGAAAGACTTACCGGCCCGTGGCGGAAGACCGCTGTTGCGACGCGGCAAACGCGGGTTTTTCGCGGTGCTTGGCTTTCAGCCGGGGCATGGGTTCGAGGAACGTGGAATGCTGGCGCAGCAGCGTGGCCGCTTCGGCCTGAGCGCGCCGTCTGGACAGCACATGCAAAACCAACAGGCCTGCACCCAGCACCAGCGCCATCCATGCCGGCGCCAGCAGTGCCTTGGACGCGGCCTTGAGCGATTCTTCCACCGCCATGGCCCACGACATCACCCACAAAAGGGCACCGGCCACCATGGCGCCGATGCCGTTGAACAGCAGGGGCTGGGTTCGGCGTCGGTGGGCGCGGCGCCGGCGCGACGGTGTCTTGGAGCTGGAAGTCTTGTTCATGAGAGAGCTGCCCAACATCATGACCCCAACCGCCGGCCAGCCACCCCGCAGGGCGACAAACGGAGCGATTGCCGGCTGGCCGTGCACCGGGCGCGGTCATTCACCGCGTGGGCAAGCCCAGACCTTGCGTACAAAGCGCCTACATTTCTCCCATGACCCTCGCTGAAAACCCGCTGGACGCACCGCACCACGCGGTGTCGCGCCTTCGCACCACCCGCCTGGCCGCCAGCTCCAAACCCTACGTGGCGCGCGGTTCTGGCCTGGTGCGTTGTGTGGGCTGCCGGCTGCTTGCCAGCCACTGCCTGTGTGCCCTGCGCCCGCAAGTGCCCACGCAGGCCGGCATGTGCCTGCTGATGGGCGACGTGGAAGCCCTCAAGCCCACCAACACCGGCTGGCTCGTGGCCGATGTGGTGGCCGACACCTGGGCCTTTGGCTGGTCCCGCACGGCGGTAGACCCGGCCCTGCTCGCATTGCTGGCCGATCCGCAATGGCTACCCTATGTGGTGTTTCCCGGCGAGTTCGTGGCGCCCGAGCGTGTGGTGAATACGCTGCCCGAGCCCATGGAAGCCAACGCGCCCGCAGGGGCCAGAAAGCCGCTGTTTGTGCTGCTCGATGGCACGTGGTCGGAAGCGCGCAAGATGTTTCGCAAGAGCCCGTACCTCGATGCCTTCCCCGTGCTCAGCCTGCAGCCCGAACAGGTCGCGTCCAACTACCGCTTGCGCCGCTCCACGCACGACGGGCACTTTTGCACCTCGGAGGTGGCGGCGCTGTGCCTGGCGCTCGCTGGCGAAGCGCAAGCTGCACAAGCGCTGGCCGCCTGGCTCGATGCCTTCACCACGCATTACCTCAGCGTGCGGCGCAGTTCACCGCTCGACCAGGACACACCCGCGCACCAGTTGCTGAGGCAACTCGCTGCTGCACGCTGAAACCCTTTGCGATAGGCTGCCCCGATGTCACCGCCCAGCCCCACCCCCGCACCCAATCCTCAGAAAAAGATCCTGCTCACGGGGTTCGACGCCTTCGGCGGAGCCTCGGTCAACCCCAGCTGGCTTGCGGTGAAGGCGCTGCATGGCCGCCAGATGCAGGGGCACACCGTGGTGGCTGCCCAGCTGCCCACCGTGTTTGATACGTCATTGCGCGAACTGCATGCGCTGCTGATGCACCACCAGCCTGCGCTGGTGGTGTGTGTGGGGCAGGCCGGTGGCCGCCAGGCCATGTCGCTGGAGCGCGTGGCCATCAACGTGAACGACGCGCCCATGGCCGACAACGCCGGCGCCCAGCCGGTGGACACGCCCGTGGCCCAGGGCGCACCCGTGGCGTACTTCACCAGCCTGCCCATCAAGGCCATGCTCGCCGCGCTGCAGCAAGAAGGCGTGCGCGCCGAGGTCTCGCAAACCGCCGGCACCTTCGTCTGCAACCACGTGTTCTACGGCCTCATGCGCGAGCTGGCCACCCAGCCTCAGCTGCGCCACACACGCGGCGGCTTCGTGCACGTGCCCTGGCTGCCCGAACAAGGTACGCCGCACATGGCGCTGGACGACGTCGTGCGCGGGCTGCGCGCTGCGTTGCGCTGCGCACTGGAGGTGCAGCAAGACCAGACGCTGGGCGCAGGCACCACGCACTGACCACACGCGTTGAGGATCACCCTCAGGCCTGCCACACGCCGAACCCGGCCGAGCGCAGGTCGATGCCGACCTCGATTTCTTTCTCCACCGCGTCTTCATACCGCATCGGGTTGAAGCCTTCGTACAAGTCGGGCAGCAGCCGCAGCCCGTACTTCAGCACATACGCGTTCGCCTGAATGCCGGCCTTGTGCTTGTCAAACCGCACGTCCGGGTCCAGCCCCGTCATGCCCACGTACACGCAGGGCTTGCCCGCCACATAGCCCGGGTTGTTTTTCCGGAACTTGCTTTCCAGCAGCACGTCTTTGGAGAGTTCGATGACGTAGACGTGGTGGTGAGGGCGGGCCATGGTGCGTGGATTTTGCGGCCAAGCCGCCACGTGCGTTCAGGCCATGTCTCTCACCATGGGTCGCGGGTAGCGTGCGCAATTCAGCATGCTCAGCCAGGTGATGGGATGCATCAGGAAGACAGCAACACCGAAGTGCAACATCATGGCGATGACCCGAAGTGGCCGGAGGCGGCGAAGTGGGGAATCAGCTTTCGAAAGCGGCAAAGATGTCGTCGCCCCAACCGCGGTTGGGAATGTTGAGCACCAGCCGCCCAAAGTCCATGAACATCTCCATCTTCTGGTTGCCGCGAGGGAAGCAATTGACGAATTGGACCGAGCCCTTGGTACCGGAGCGCCAGGGCGTGGACACAAGGGTCGGGCTGCCTGATCGCGAAGCCTCTTTCAAGGCCTGCGTATAGCCGCCGGCGTACACGGCATCGAAGAACCGGTCCTTTTCGTCGGTGCGCCCATACACCATGGGGACCGTGACCGCGGCAATGACGGCGTCGGCCAGCGACTCATTGCGCAAGGGCTTGCACTCCTCTGCGCATTGATCGCCGTTGGACAGCGGCACGATCGACGGCTTGGCTTTCTGGCCGAGGTGCACCACCACGTTCTTCGGGAAGTTTGAGAACGGCTGGTTCATGTAGTCCTGCCGGAAGATGTGGGCCAACATGGCCTGCACCGGCGCGTTGGAACCGAACGCCGACTTGCGGCGGATCAGGTTGAAGATCACGCGGGGCACCGACAGGGACCGCTGGTGATGGAAGCTGCGGCAGGCACGCTCGGTTTCGGCAGAACGCAGTTCATGGAACTTGAGCTTGGCGTTGCTGGATGTCAGGCCGAGGTAGGCAAAGATGGCGAAGGCACCGCCCGAGAACACGTGAATCTCGCGGAACCGCAGCAGGCGCTCTCGACCGATGGCGCCAAGCACCAGGTAGTGCCGCGTGGCGATGGGGCCGGTGCTGTCGAGCACCAGCACCGAGTCTTCGGGGCGGTGCGTGGACAGAAAGCGTTCGACTTCTTCCCGGACTCGTTTCTGCAGGCTCTTCATGCGCGGAGGAAGGGTGTGGACGTTCATTGTTTGTTGCCTCAATCGATCTGGATATCAATGCCCGCCAGGCGCTTGGAGAGTTCGCGCTGGATCTCGGCGAGCAGCGTTCGCACCTGCTATCCATTCCCGTCCCCCCGAGCTCGTTCTAAAGTTTTTTCGGCAGTCTTGACGACTTGTTGGGTCGAATTTACTGCCGCAGTGCCCGGCGAGTAAGTGTCAATAATGACAATTTACGGACCATAATTGACATTCAATTTTTCATTCGAGTGGGTGAAAAAAGGGGATGTCAGCCGTATGAAGCCGCAAGTGACTCGCATAGCCGTTGTCGTCATGAACAACGTGCTCAGCTCAAGCCTGGGCATCACCCTTGACATCCTGAACACCGCTGCCGACCTGATGAAGG
This sequence comes from Synechococcus sp. UW140, assembly GCA_943371335.1. Lineage (GTDB taxonomy): Bacteria > Pseudomonadota > Gammaproteobacteria > Burkholderiales > Burkholderiaceae_C > Hydrogenophaga. The sequence continues at coordinate 14,941 of CALRUK020000008.1, forward strand.
CGAAGGGCCGCGCCGAACTGTCGGTGCAGGTGGTCAGCTTGGGGCGCGCCTCACAGATAAGGTCGAGTTCAGGGCTGCAGATTTCCGGGCTCGGCCCGCGAACCGCGGTGAAACAGCCCGACGTGGTCATGCTTCCCGGCTGCAACGTGAACCAGCCCGAGAAACTCTTGCAGTGGCTGCATGACCCCGAGGTCGAAGCCGTGCGCGACTGGATGCGCAAAGTGGCCCCCCAGGCACGCATGATTGCGTCGGGCTGCGTGGGCACGTTCGTCATGGCGTCGGCCGGTCTGCTCGACGGCCGCTCGGCAACCACCACCTGGTGGCTGGCACGCGAATTTCAGCGCCTCTATCCGAAGGTCGCGTTGAACATGACCCGCATGGTCGTTGACGAAGGCAAGTACCTCACTGCGGGGGCCGCGCTGGCACAGACGGACCTCGCCCTGCATGTCGTTCGACGTCTCTGCGGTCCCGAGGTGGCGCGCCTGACGACGTCGTTCATGCTCGCCGACGAGCGGCCCTCTCAGGCGCATTTCGCTGTTAGCGCATTCATGGCGCATCCGCATCCTGATATTGCCCGCGCGAAAAAGTGGATCGTCCAAAACCTGTCTCGCCCGTTCACCGTCGAGGAGCTGGCCAAAGCGGTCCACATGACCCCGCGCACACTGGCAAGGCGCTTCGTCGAAGCGACAGGATCGACGCCCTACAACTTCATCCAGCGGATTCGGGTAGAGCGCGCGCACGACCTCGTGAAGACCACATCACATCCCTTGCAGCACATTGCGGAAGCTGTTGGCTACCAGGATCTGAGCGCGTTGCGCCGCGTCTTCAAGCGTTTCGAGTACCCCAGCCTCAGCACGGTACGGCGGAGCAAAGCCGCCGGGGATTGAGCAGTTCGATCTTTTCAAAAGGCCGGGCCATCGCCCGGCCCACAACCTCAATCGCAAGCACCCACGCCACGGTCCGTGGGGCAGGCTTCGGTGATCAGCACGTTGTCTACTGTGTAGGTGCTGGCAGACACCCCATCGCTCCCGAACCACAGGTACACGTAGGGCCGCGTGGTGCTCAGCGCGGCGGGGGTGAGCACGGGGCGGGTGCCCGTGTTCACCGGTGCATCGCCGCCCAGCACCGAAATGCGGTACGTGCCGCTGGGCTTGTCCACCTTCACCACCACGGTGTGCACGCGGCCGTTGGTGAAGTTGCCCACGGGTGCGAAGCCGCCGCGGTTGTCGGTGGCCACGAGCACCTGGTTGTTCAGCAAGCGAATGGTGCCGAAGCTCTCGAAGTGGCCGTTGCCCATCCACACGTCCAGCGGCACGTTGGGCGTGAGCTGCGGAATGGCGCTCCACACCGCCCAGTACTGCAGCGAAGAGGCCGACACCTCTTTGCCCCCAAAGCCCAGAAAGCGGCTGTACGACTGCGGCGCCGTGTGCTGGTAGCGCAGGCTGCGGCCCGACAAGCCTGCGGGCGCGGCCACCACCACCGCGCTGCCCGACGAAGGCGACGACAGGTAGAAGCTGTCGCCCACCGGGTCGCCCGGCAGCTCGGGCGGTGGGTGCGTGCCCAGCGTGTTGGTGTCGAAGTTGGCCCGCAAGATGGGCGTGCCACAACCCGTTAACAGCAGCGCGCCCAGCGCAGCCACCGCGCCACTGCGCATGGAAAACCTTGTACCTGTGTGCATGAGACCTCCTGAATGTAGATATGAATCGGCTGCTAGGCCGCGCAGGTTGCGCGCCGTTGGCAGCCGCTTCAAAGCTTAGGGAGATCACACCTGGGCGGCATCCCTCAGGTGGGGGAGGGTGCTGGGTTCGGCTGGACGCCAAGTCGTCAATGCGTCTGGTCGCCCAGTTCTTCCAGCAATGCTTGAACTGCAGTCAGCAAACCAGGCAGCGCCCCCTGCGCGATGTTCCACACGGTGTCCGGATTGATCGTCGCGTACCCGTGGATCAGCTGGTTTCTAAAGGCGATCACCTGCCGCAGGTCCGGGATGCGAGCTGCCAAAGGCGCATCAAGCCGATGAAGCTGATTCAGCGCCTCGCCGATCACTTCGAACTTTCGTTCAACCGCGGCTTGTACCAAGGCATTGACCGCGTAACCGTTGGCATCCAGGTTAGCGGTGAATGACTGGATTGCGAGTGCCGCATCGCGCACATCCCAGAGGAAAGCGCGTGGATCACGTTGCATAAATCGCTTCGCGGTGCCGATTGATATTCGCCAGCACGTATGGGTTTCGCACCGCGCCAGGTTCGACCAGATCTACGACCCGGCCTAGCAATTTTTCGAGATCGGACTTGGCGCCGAAGAAGGTGTGCAGGTCGGGCCTGACACCCGGGGCGAACTCCACCAAAAAGTCAGCGTCGCTGCTCTCAGGGTCGAAGTCTTCAGCACGGGCAGCCGAGCCAAACACCTCGAGACGGCGAATACCGTAGCGGCGGCAGATGTCTGCGATGCCTGAGCTGTGTTGGGAGATGGCTGAATGCATAGACCGAGTGTATCGACGGAGCTGGATTTAAAGCCAGACCGAACCCGAAGCCGGGCTGGTCTGGATGGTGAATTCCGGTGAACCACCCAGCACAAAAGCGCCGAGCACCAAGCTCAGCAGCGAAATGAACAGGCTGGCCCACAGCGCCGTCCAGAAACCATCCACCTTGAAGCCGTTCACCAGCTTGGCCACCAGCATGAGCATGAGCGCGTTGATGACCAGCAGAAACAGGCCGAAGGTGAGCAGCGTCAAAGGCAGCGTCAACACCACCAGCAGCGGCCGCACCACCGCGTTCGCCAGGCCCAGCAACAGCGCCGACACCACCAGCGCCGAGGTGCTGTTGAACTTGATGCCCTTGAACAAATGGCTCGCCACCCAAAGGGCGAGGGCGGTGATGGCCCAGTGGAGGAGGAAGGGGGTCAGGTTGGAAAGCATGTGACAAAAGCCTCGGTATGGGCGCTCAAGAGGCGCTCACGTAGTGTAGTTGGCACAGATTGACAGCTCTTGCACACCGTTTGCGGCAAATGCATGCATCATGCCCCGCAGGGAAACAAGAGAGACAACAGATGGCCACACTGATACCCGCGTTGGGCGGTTGCGTTTCGCGTATGACGCCTGGCGAGCGCCGCACCGCCGAGCGGCTGGAAGACAAGCTCGATGCCGACTACCTGCTCTGGTACGACGTGGCCGTTGGCCCGCGGCACCAGCACCCGGACTTCGTTGTCATGCACCCGCGCCGTGGCATTCTGGTTCTGGAGGTGAAGGACTTCCGGCTTTCCACCCTCATTCAGGCCAACAAGCAAACCTGGGACATTCACGGCGACGTTGGCCCCAAGACCATTCCCAACCCGTTGGAGCAGGCCCGGCAATACGCCCACCAAGTGGTCAACGCGTTGGAGCGCGACCCGCAGCTGGTGCAACCCGAAGGCAGGCACCAAGGCAAGCTGGCGTTTCCCTGGAGTTACGGCGTGGTGCTGCCCAACATCACCCGCGCGCAGTTCGACAAGGCCGAACTCGCCCGCGCCATCGAACCGCACCGCGTGATCTGCCAAGACGAGATGGGTGAACACGTTGAACCCGAGGCGCTGCAAAGCCGCCTGTGGGACATGTTCCCTTTCATGATGGGTGGTGTCATGTCGATGCCGCAGATGGACCGGGTGCGCTGGATCATGTTCCCCGAGGTTCGTGTGCAGGTGCAGGACAAGCTGTTCGACGACAACGACGAAGCCGCTGAGCTGCCCAGCATCATGCGCGTGATGGACATCCAGCAAGAGCAGCTGGCCCGAAGCCTGGGGGACGGCCACCGCGTCATTCACGGCGTGGCGGGCTCCGGCAAAACCATGTTGCTCGGCTACCGCGCCGAACACCTGGCCAAGGCGCACACGGCGGCCAGCAAGCCCATATTGATCCTTTGCTACAACGAGCCACTGGCCCGGCAGCTCGCCAGCGTGATGGCTGCCAAAGGCATTGCCGACCGCGTGCATGCGGTGCACTTTCACAAGTGGTGCCGTGGCCAGCTGGTGGCCTACGGGCAGGAGCTGCCCCAGCAGAACCTGCCCAAAGAATTCTTCTTTGACGACATGGTCCAGCGCGTCATCACCGGCGTGGACCGCCACCAGATCCCGAGCGGGCAATACCAGGCCGTGCTCATTGACGAAGGCCACGACTTCGCGCCCGAGTGGCTCAAGCTCATCACCCAGATGGTGGACCCCTCCACCAACAGCCTGCTGGTGCTGTACGACGACGCGCAGAGCATCTACGAGCGCACGCGCAGCAAGCAATTCAGCTTCAAGAGCGTGGGCATTCAGGCCCAGGGGCGCACCACCATCCTCAAGATCAACTACCGCAACACGCGGCAGATTTTGCAAACTGCCAGCCTCGTGGCCGCCGATTTGTTGACCGCCGAAGACAAGGACGAAGACGGCATACCCATGCTGAAGCCCGTGAGCTGCGGGCGCGATGGCGAGGCGCCCATCGTCATTCGCCTGCCCAGCCTGCGGGCCGAAGCCACCCAAGTGGCCGAGCTGTTTGGCTCAGCCCACCGCGAAGGCCACGCCTGGGGCGACATGGCCATCATCTGCCGGCACTACAGCGAGATGGACGAATGCGCCAACGCACTCCGCCAGCGCGGCTTGCCGCACCAAGTGCGCAAAGGCACAGGGAGCTTTGACCCGGCCGCAGACAGCATCAAGGTGCTGACCATGCACGCCAGCAAGGGGCTGGAGTTCCCGGTGGTGGCGCTGGTGGGCGCGGGCAACATGCCCGCGAAAGGTGAAGACGAGCGCGAAGAGGCCAAGCTGTTTTATGTGGGGGCGACGCGGGCCACGCACCGGCTGATCATCGGGATGGGCGGAGAGGGGCGGTTTGGGCAGCGGCTGCCTGCTTGAATGCGCTTGGTGGTCAATAGAAAGACTCAGGAGGAAACGATGGCGACCAAGAATGGCAACGACCGGCTGGCCGTGATGATCGACGCGGACAACGCGCAAGCGGCACTGGTGCAGGAACTGCTGGCCGAGGTCTCGCGCTATGGCACTGCCACTATCAAGCGGGCGTACGGTGACTGGACCACGCCGAACCTTTCGAAATGGAAGGGTGTGCTGCACGCCAGTGCGATCCAGCCGATCCAGCAGTTCCGCTACACCACCGGCAAGAACGCCACCGACTCCGCGCTCATCATCGACGCCATGGACGTGCTGCATTCCGGTCATGTGGATGGCTTTTGCCTCGTCTCTTCCGACAGCGATTTCACCCGTCTTGCGACACGCATCCGCGAGGCCGGGCTTGCGGTGTACGGGTTCGGTGAACTCCACACACCAGAACCCTTCGTGGCCGCTTGCGACAAGTTCATCTACACAGAAATCCTGCGTCAGAAGCCCGAGGAACTGAAGCCGGAAGACGCCAGCACCATCGCCAGCAAGCCCGAAGGCGAAGCCAGAGCTGACAGCGAAACCAAGGCTTCCACGGTGGCCGAACTGCCGAAGCTCAAACCCATGGTGCTCAAGGCGTTGGAGGCCGTGGCGCGGGATGACGGCTGGGCCACGCTTTCCTCGTTGGGTAGCCAACTCAACCGAAACCACCCCTCATTCGATTCGCGCAACTACGGCGTCACCAAATTGGGCGACCTGATGCGCAAGCAAACGTATTTGGAAACCAAGGAAGTCGCAGTGGGTGATGCAGGGCAACACGTCAACCTGCAAGTGAGGCGCAAGCCAGCTTCGGCGGCGCCCAAAGCGATCTAGGCACCGCAAAGGCCTGGTTTTCACAGTGGTGGTGCTGGTCGGCGCCGGGCGCATGTCCGCCGAGGGCGAAGACGAGCGCGACGATACGAGGTTGTTCTATGTGGGGCTACGCGGGCGCCGCAGCGGTTGGTGATTGGGGCGAGGGGGAGTGGAGAGTTGGTCGAAGACTGAGCTAATCGAAGGCCGATCACTCGCCACTGAGTTGAGAAACCAGACATCAGCCGCATCAATAGTGCACAACTGTCAGTAGAGTGAAATATGAAAAAGCTCGCTATCAATTTTAAAAATTGCTACGGAATCCAGTCTCTTGAGCATGAGTTCGATTTTGGAAATGGAAAACCTGGAAATAAAGCTTTCGCCGTGTACGCGCCTAATGGACTGATGAAAACTTCATTCACTAGGACGTTTGAAAAGCTCGCCGTAGGAAGTGCAGCTGTGGAGGAACGCTATAACAGAGCATCGATATCCGAGGCGCGGATTGATGGTGCTCAAATGCCGAAAGATTCAATTTATGTTCTCAGGTCAGAAATAGATATCCAAGATGACAGTCCGGCACTTACTGACATCCTTGTCAATCCGGAGAGCAAATCCCGATACGACGCAATACTCATTGACCTCGATAAGCAAAAAACAAAGCTTATTGCCAGCCTGCAAAAGGCGTCGGGTGTGCCGAAAAAGGACATTGAGAAAACATTGCTTGGTGACACCGGATTTCATGAGTTCCCGGAGTGTATCAATGGTCTCAGATCTCGCAGAATCCTCTGTGAACTCGCTCACCTCAACTACAGCATCCTTTTTGATCCGAAGGCCATAGATGTTTTGAGAAGCCCAGAGTTTATTTCAAATTCCAAAGAATTTAACACGCGGTACCAAGAACTCTTCAGTCAAGAAGGATCGATTTATCAAAAAGGAGTTTTCAATCCAGCAAGAGCCGAGACCTCTTTCAGCACATTGGATAAGCAAGGGTTTTTCAATGGTGGACATCGCTTGCAAATGCGAGGCGAAACAACCGCTATTGGCAAGGTTGAGCTGGATGAAAAATTGAAGACGATTCATGCTCGTATAGACGGCGATGAAAGTCTAAAAAAAATACGCTCGAGCTTGGCCAAGAATGCTCAAACCCAGGCTTTGTCGGACCTCATTGAGAGCTTACCTATAACCCAAGTTGATGAGCTTCTTGAAAATTTAAGGCCAGAGCGACAAGCTGAATTTCGGCAAGACATATGGGCTCGCCATGTACAAAATAGCTCCGACGCCGCGAACTTCATTGAATTGCATGAACAAACCAAGGAAGAGATCAAGACTATCGAAATGGCCGCCGCTCAAGCAGCGCCGAAATGGACTGAGGCAGTCGCCCTTTTTAATGATCGTTTCGTTGACATGCCATTCAGTTTGTCCGTCGCCAATCAGGCCCAAGCTGCGCTCGGCAAAGAGAAGGCCAGACTAAAGTTCACTTTCAAAGACGGCGATGACATTGTCGAATGGAGTCGCTCCGAGATTAAGACGTTAAGTCAAGGCGAGAAACGTGCGCTCTACTTGTTGAATTTTATTTTTGAAGTCGAGGCAAGATCTCTTGTTTCGCAAGAAACACTATTCATTATTGATGACGTAGCAGACTCATTTGATTATAAAAACAAGCATGCGATTGTTCAGTATTTGGAAGATTTAGATGAAAATCCAAATTTTTTTCAAATTATTCTGACGCACAACTTTGACTTTTTTAGGACCCTTGCGAATAACTTTGTTCATCGTGATAGATGTCTGATGGCAAATCGTCATGCCGCGCATATCACTTTGTCAAAAGCCGATGGGATCAAGAACTACTTCATTGGAATTCTCAAGGAAAAGGTGCACGTAAATCCTCGTGCACTGTGTGCGACTATTCCGTTTACTAGAAATCTGATCGAATACACCAAGGGAGAAAATGATCCGGACTATCTCAAGCTAACTTGCTTGCTTCACTGGAAGGAGGGCACGGACGCCATTACCGAGATGGATTATTTCGAGATTTACAATCGAACTTTTGGGACTGCGCATGTCGGGCAAAACAAGGCGATCAAGGACTTGCTTCATGAGCAAGCTACTGCCATATCGAATGAAGCAGATCACGCTGGATTGAACTTGGAAGACAAAGTTTTGCTTTCCATGGCAATTCGCATGAAGGCGGAGGAATTCCTCATCCGCAAAATCAGAGAGATCAACCAGGACCCCAGCTATTGGTGTGAGTCAAAGAGTCAGTTCGGCTTCTTGGTGAAGGAATACACCAAACTACAGCCAGGGTCTAAGGCACTGCGTACCTTGGAAAAGGTAAGCATCACTGTCAGCTCGAATATTCACCTGAACTCGTTTATGTACGAACCTATACTTGATCTAACCATTGATCATCTGGTCCGTCTCTACCAAGAAATTGATGGTCTCTTGGAACTTCAGGTCAATTGCTAACTGTTCAATCAATAAGGGCTCCATTCCCCATGCACGAAATCATCTGTCCCCACTGCAGCAAAGCGTTCAAGATCGACGAGGCGGGGTACGCCGACATCCTCAAGCAGGTGCGCGATGGCGAGTTTGAGCAGCAGTTGCACGAGCGCCTCGAATTGGCCGAGCGAGAAAAGCGCGACGCGATTGCCCTGGCCAAGGCTGAGGTCACCAACACGCTGCAAAAGGCGGCGGCTACCAAAGACACCGAGATTCAGGCGCTGAAGGCCCAGCTGGACGCAGGCGAGGTGGCGCGCAAGCTTGCGGTGACGGAGGCATTGGGCACGGTGAGCAAGGAGCGCGATCAGCTGGCGAACGAGCTGAAAAGTGAGCTGGAGCGAGCGCGCAACGCGCAGCAAGCAGCAGCCCAGTTGGCCGAGGCCAAGCTGGCCCATGCGCTGCAGGCCGAAGCCGCCAAAAAGGACGCTGAGATTCAGGCTCTGCAAGCCAAGCTGGCAGCCAGCGATGTGGCGCGCCAGTTGGCCGTGACGGAGGCCGTCAACCAGGCCGTTGGCGTGGTGGCCCAAGAGCGTGATGCGTTGAAAAATGATCTCAGCCTCATCACCGTGAAAAACCAGCTGGAAGAAAAAGCCATCAAAGAACAATTTGCCTTGCAACTGCGCGACCGCGAAGGGGAGATTGAGCGTCTGCGAGACATGAAAGCGCGGCTATCCACCAAGATGGTGGGCGAGACGCTGGAGCAGCACTGCGAGATTGAGTTCAACCGCATCCGTGCGGCGGCCTTTCAGCGCGCGCATTTTGAGAAAGACAACGACGCCCGCACCGGCAGCAAGGGCGACTACATTTTTCGGGAGGCGGACGAGAACGGCACCGAGATCGTTTCCATCATGTTTGAGATGAAAAACGAGAGCGACGAAACGGCCACCAAAAAGCGGAACGAAGACTTTCTGAAAGAGCTGGACAAAGACCGCACCGAGAAGGCGTGCGAGTACGCGGTGCTGGTGTCCCTGCTGGAGCCGGAGAGCGAGCTGTACAACAGCGGCATCGTTGATGTGTCGCACCGCTACCCCAAGATGTACGTGGTGCGGCCGCAGTTCTTTGTGCCGCTGATCACGCTCTTGCGCAACGCGGCGTTGAATTCGCTGAAATACAAGTCCGAGCTGGCGCTGGTGCGCTCGCAAAACGTGGACATCACCAAGTTTGAAACCCAGCTGGACGAATTCAAAACCGCGTTTGGCCGCAACTGGCGTCTGGCCTCGGAGGGCTTTGAAGAAGCCGTGAAGCGCATTGACGAAGCGATCAAGGACCTGGAAAAGACTAAAGAAGCGCTGCACAAGTCTGCCAACAACCTGCGCCTGGCCAACGACAAAGCCGACGACCTGACGATCAAAAAGCTCACACGGGGCAACCCCACGATGGCGGCCAAGTTTGCGGAGTTGCAGGGGCCTGAGTGAACCTCACCCCTGAACTTTCACCACCACGGCGCGCTGTGGGGGTTTTGGCATGTATGGGCAAGTGTGGAGCCCTTATTTCCCCCAAGAATCCTTCAGCCCTGTCACCCGGTTGAACACCACTTTCCCGTCCACGCCGTGGTCCGCACGATCGGCCACGAAGTACCCGTGGCGTTCGAACTGGAATTTCTGGTCCGGTTTCGCCGCAGCCAATGACGGCTCTACATAAGCCGTCACCACCTTCAAGCTGTTCGGGTTCAGCGCTTCAATGAAGTCTTTGCCGCCGGCGTCCGGGTGCGGGTCCAGGAAGAGGCGGTCGTACAGGCGCACTTCGGCGCTCACGCCGCTGGCGGCGCTCACCCAGGTGATGGCGGCTTTGGCTTTTACGCTGTCGGCGCCGGGGGTGCCGCTCTTGGTGCCGGGGATCACTTTGGCGTGCACTTCGGTCACGGTGCCGTGGGCGTCTTTCGCGCAACCGGTGCACTCGATCACGTAGCCGCCCTTCAAGCGCACCACATTGCCTGGGAACAGGCGCTTGTAGCCCTTGGGCGGCTCTTCTTCAAAGTCTTCGCGCTCGATCCACACGTCTTTGCCGATCTTGAACACGCGGTCGGGCGGCGGCGTCTGGCCCTCAAGCACGGCGCTGTGGGGCAGGGCGGGCTGGGTGCAGTCTTCCGTGTAGCCGTCTGAGCCAAACACCTCGGCCCAGTTGGTGAGCACCAGCTTGACGGGGTCGAGCACGGCCATGCCGCGGTGGGCCTTGTTTTCCAGGTCTTCGCGCAGGCAGCCCTCCAAGGTGCTGTAGTCGATCCAGCTGTCGCTCTTGGTCACGCCAATGCGTTCGGCAAACAGTTGAATGCTCTCGGGCGTGTAGCCGCGCCGGCGCAGGCCGACGATGGTGGGCATGCGTGGGTCGTCCCAGCCGCTGACCTTGTGGTCGTACACCAGCTGCGCGAGCTTGCGTTTGCTGGTGATCACATAGGTCAGGTTCAGGCGCGCAAATTCGTATTGGCGGGGTGGCGGGCTTTGCAGCAGGCCGCCTTCGCAGAGGCGCTCCAGCAGCCAGTCGTAAAACGGGCGCTGGTCTTCAAATTCCAGCGTGCAAATGCTGTGGGTGATCTGCTCCAGTGCGTCCTCGATGGGGTGCGCAAAGGTGTACATGGGGTAGATGCACCAGGTGTCGCCCGTGTGGTGGTGCGTGGCGCGCCGAATGCGGTAGATGGCCGGGTCGCGCAGGTTGATGTTGGGCGATGCCATGTCGATCTTGGCGCGCAGCACCATGCTGCCGTCTTCGTGCTGGCCGTCGCGCATTTCGCGAAAGCGCGCCAGGTTTTCTGCCGGGGTGCGGCTGCGGTAGGGGCTGTCGACGCCGGGCTTGCCGAAGTCGCCGCGGTTCACGCGCATTTGCTCGGCGGTCTGTTCGTCCACATACGCGTGGCCTGCCTGCACCAGGTATTCGGCGGCGCGGTACATGAAGTCGAAGTAGTCGCTGGCCTGGTACAGGTGGCTCTGGCCGTTGGCGTCCCAGTTGAAGCCGAGCCACTGCACGGCGTCCAGGATGCTGTTGACGTACTCCGTGTCTTCTTTCTCGGGGTTGGTATCGTCAAAGCGCATGTGGCACACGCCGCCGTAGTCGCGCGCCAGGCCGAAGTTCAGGCAGATGCTTTTGGCGTGGCCCACGTGCAGGTAGCCGTTGGGCTCGGGCGGGAAGCGGGTGCGGATCTTGGCGGGGTCGGGCTGGCCGGCGGCGTGGTGCGCGGCGTCGCCGGGGGAGCCGGCCCAGCGGCGGCTCTGGTACGTGCCCTTGTCCAGATCGTTCTCGATGATCTGGCGCAGGAAGTTGCTGACCTTGTGTTCGCCTTCAGGGGCGGGGCTGTTTGCGGTGTGGCTGGGGGTGGTGGAGCTCATGCCGCATTCTATTGACCAAGCCTCTGTGGCATGGCCCGGGCGCACTGCTACTTTGGTTCCATTTCAGCGCTTTCCGTTATCGTGGCCGTTCCGGACGAGGAAGAGGAAGCCCGAGATGAACACCGATAACCCCGACACCATGCCCACCGACGAGCCCACGCGATGGGAGATCACGCAGGCTGAAGATGTGTTTCTGCCCTCTGTGCGGGTGCAGATTGGCTGGCGTGATGTGGAGGCCGCTGTAGAGAGCGGCGCCATTCACCCCAGCGCAGCCCACGGCCTGTGGGCCCACTGGGCCAGCCCGGGCAGCCCGCTGCGGGTGGCGGCCGGTGTGCCTGGCGGCTCAGCCGTGCCCACGGCGGCCGAGCTGGCGCTGCAAGACGCCGCCGAAGGCCTGCAGGCCATGCCCGCACCGCCCACGCGCCCGCCGCTGGACCAAGGCCCGGCCTTCAGCTTCACCAACACGCTCTATTACTTCGGCGGCATGCTGGCCATGGGCGCCATGACGCTCTTCATGACGCTGGGCTGGGAGCTCTTTGGCGCGTGGGGCGTGTTTGCCCTGGCGGTGGGTTACCTCACCGGGGCGCTGCTGGTGGCGGGCAACCTGCTGCAAAAAGGCCTGCGCACACCGGCCGGCATTCTGGCCACGCTGGCCGTGTGCCTCGTGCCGCTGGCGGTGTGGGCGTTTCAGTCGGGCGTGGGCCTGTGGCCCGACGGCGCGAACGACAGCTACCGCGACTACCACCGCTACATCGACTGGCGCTGGCTCACGCTGGAGCTGGCCACGCTGGCCGCTGCGGTGGTGCTGCTGTACCGCTACAAGCTGCCTTTCATGGTCATGCCGGTGGCCGTGACCATCTGGTACCTCAGCATGGACGTGGCGCACATGCTCATGCAAAAGCAAGGGTTCGACTGGCAGTTCACGCGCGACGTGTCGCTGGTGTTTGGCCTGGCCACCTGCGCGCTGGCCATGTGGGTCGACCTGCGCACGCGCACCGCCACACAGGCCGAAGACCGGCAAGACTTCGCCTTCTGGCTGTACCTCTTTGGCGCGCTCATGTTCTGGTGCGGGCTGAGCCTGCGCGAGAGCAACTCCGAGCTCAACAAGTTTCTCTACGCGCTGATCAACGTGGCCATGGTGTTTTTGGGCGCGGCTATTGGCCGGCGTGTGTTCACCGTGCTGGGCGGGCTGGGTGTGGCCGGTTACCTGGGCTACCTGGCCCACCGCGTGTTTGAAGACAGCCTGCTGTTCCCGTTTGCGCTCACGTTGCTGGGGCTGGCGGTGGTGGCGCTGGGCATCTGGTGGCAGCGCAATGAAACGCGCATTCACACCCGCCTGGCCAGCTGGCTGCCAGCGGCGCTGCGGCCGCTGGCGTCGCGCTAAGGCTCAGTACGTCAGGTTGAGCTGCATCACCGCGGTGGTGCCGCTCACTTCGTTGCCCACCACCAGCAGGGGCCTGCCGTTGGGCGACTGCGCTGCCGGAATGAACACCAGGCCTTCAGGGCCCAGGTCACCCGTGGTGGCCAGGTTGGCGGCGCTGGGTTGGGTGGTCCACTCGTCGCGGGTGTTCAGGTAGTCCACACGCGTGGGTGCAGCCGGGTTGGTGATGTCGAACACCAGCACGCCGCCGATGCGCTCCAGGCCAATGAAGGCGAAGGTCTTGTTGCCGATCTTGCCCACGGCCAAGCCTTCGGGCTCGGGGCCTTTGGCGTCGCTGCGGCTGTCCAGCGCGTTGCCTTCGTTGTGGCCAGAATTGAAGTACGTGGCGCACGGAATGTTGCGGGCGCTGCCCAGGCGGCAGTCGCTGCTGGCCAGGAAGCGCTCGATGGCCGCGCCCGAATCCCACACCAGGCCGCCGTTGGCGTTCCAGATGCTGAAGGAGCGCGCGCCGTAGCTGTAGAGGCGGTCGTACATCAGGCGGTCGCCGGCGGCGTCTTGCACGCCGGCGGCGTTGTAGCGCAGGGGGGCGCCCAGGGCGTCGGTCTTGTAGCCCTGCGTCCAGCTGATGTTGAGGCGGCCGAGTTCGCCGTTGGCGATACAGGTGCCGGGGTTGCCAGCCACTGCGCCGCAGTAGCCGAACACGGCGGGGTCGAGCAGGGCGCCGGCCAGCGAGGGCGCGCCGGCCACGCTGCGCAGCTGGGGCGGCACCACCTGCCAGCCGGCGGTGCGGGCCAGGGCCGACACGCGCAGCTCTTCAATGAAGCCCAGCGCCGGGTTCTGCGTGCCGAGGTAGTCGGGGTTGCCTTCGCCCCAGGCGCGGGCGTCGCCTTCGTTGGCGGTCACCAGATAGGTTTGGCCGCCCGCGGTGTAGGAAGCCATGGCGTCGGGCTGGTACATGCCGCGCACACCGGCCCAGGTGCGGATGTTGATGGTGTTGTCGCGGTCGGATACATCGAGCTCGTTGCCGGTCACGCCGTGGTCTTTGTAGCCCAGCGGCAGCACGTCGGTGACGGTGGCCGAGGCAATGTCGACCTTGGCCAGCGCATTGTTTTCTTGCAGGGTCACCCAGGCGGTGCGGCCGTCTGCCGACACGCTGATGTATTCCGGCTCCAGGTCTTGCGCCACGGTGGCGCCCGGGCCGTAAATGCGCACGCCAGCGGTGCGCAGGGCGGCGGCCTGGCTGTTGAAGGCGGTGAAGCTGGCGCTGCGCACCACGGGCGCGGCCAGGTTGCGCACATCAATCACGCTGATGCTGCCTTCGGGGTCCGTCTGGTAGTCGTCGCTGGGCTCGCCTTCGTTGGCCACCAGCACGGTGCTGCCGTCGGGGGTGAAGGTGAGCATGTCGGGCAAGGCGCCGATGGTCACGGAGCTGATCAGGCTCAGGTCGCTCGCGCGGTAGAGCGCCATGCGGCCCGGGTCGGTCTTGACCGGGGCCTGAATGGCCACGGCCACGGTGCCGTTGAACACGGCCACGCTGTTGATGGAGGCACCGGCCAGCACGGCGGTGGCGTCCAGCGTGCCTACCTTCACCGGGTTGGCGGGGTTGGCGAGGTTGAGCACATCCACCGCGCCGAGCTGGGCGTTGACCACGAAGAGGCGGCGGCTGGCCGCGTCAAAGGCCGGGATTTCAGCCGCGCTCACCTCGTACTGGCCGGTGCTGTAGCTGCCGATCTTCTCCAGCCGCAGGCTGGCCGGCGTGGCTTCCACCACGGGGCCGGGCGCGGGGGCCGGAGCCGGGGCGTCGCTGCCGCCACCGCAGGCGGCCAGCACAGCGGTCATGAGCAGGGAGGCGGTGAACAGGCGGGTGGAAGGGGTGAGGGGAAGCTGGGCGCGCATCGGTCGGTCTCTTGTGGTGTTGGAAAACCACGGTTGTAGAAACCGGCCATGACGTCATCGTGACGTCTGTGTGTCCGAGCCATGACACTCACTGCCCGAAGCGCGGCCCGTCTTTCAGAAAGGCTTCTTCTTCGGGCGTGCTGGTGCGGCCCAGCGCCGCATTGCGGTGGGGAAAGCGGCCGAACTTTTCCACGATGTCGTGGTGCAGCTGCGCAAACTGCAGGTTGCGCGAGAGGGTGGCTTCCAGTTCTGCGGGGCTCGTGTCGAGCAGGCGCTCAAAACGCCGCACGCTCTCGACCTGCAGGGCCAGGTCTTCGGCGTGCACCAGCGGCATGGTGAGGAACACCAGCCCCACGGTGGCGAGCTCGGCGTCCATGCCGCTGGCGTGCGCCTGCGTTGAGAGCTGCTGGGCCCGCGCATCGCCCGCAAAGGCGTGCGCCTGGCCGCGGTACATGTTGCGCGTGAACTGGTCCAGCAGCAGCACCAGCGCCAAGCGGGTGTCGATGCGGTCTTCCCATTCGCGCAGGCCGCCCGCAATGGCTTGCTCGACCAAGGTGCCAAAGCGCGCCTGGATGCTGGCGTCGAGCTCCGGCCCACCGCCAAACCAGAGCTCGTCGCGCGCGTCTGAACACCAGCCGCGCTCCAGGCCATCGCCCAACCAGAAGTCGAGCACGTCCTTGGCGGTGGGTGGACCTAGGGTTTTCATGGGGGTTTTCCAGGTAAAGATGGCCCGGGCGTTACGTCTGGCAACGACTTTGACCGGGCGTGTGGAAGAGGTTAGCGCGGTTTTCCGTGTAATACACACACAGGGCCTGCAACGGTCCTGCAACAGGAGCCCCACATGAACACGCAGACCTTGAAAACCCCCTGGAGCCGCACGTCGGGCCTGGCGCGCAGCCTCACCATCGTGACCCTGGCCGCTGGCGCCTGGGCGCTGTCTTCCATGGGCTCGGTGGCCCATGCGCGCGGTGACGTGCAATGGTCCATTGGTGTGAACACCCCCGGTGTGGTGGTGGGTGTGTCAAACGCCCCACCGGTCTACTACGGCCCGCCACCCGTGTACTACGCGCCGCCGCCCGTGTACTACCGCCCACGCCCGATCTATTACGCACCGCCGCCGGTGTACTACGCGCCACGCCCGGTGTACCGCTCGGGCTGGGGCCCCGCCCCGCGCTGGGAAGGTCACCGCCATGGCCACCGCCACGGTGATCGCCACGGCTACCGCGACCACGACGGCCGTTACGACGGTCGCCGCTGATCGGGCCGCTCACATCGCGCGAAAGCGCTCGGCGTAGAGCCGGCTCACCGCCCACGCCTCGGGCCGGCCGCGCAAGCGCAGGCTCAGGCGCCCGGCTTCGTTTCGGGTGACGCTGTCGATGGCGTCGGCCCTCACCACGGTGCCGCGGTGGATCTGCCAGAACATGGCGGGCTCCAGCTGCGGCATCAGCTCCTTGAGCGGGGTGCGAATCAGCACCTCGCTGCCAGCGGTCAATACGCGCACGTATTTGTCGGCCGCCTCAAACACCAGCACCTCACTCACCGGCACCATGCGGATGCCCTGGCTCACGCTGGCCGGAATCACCTGCAGGCGCGGGGGCGTGGCTGCGCCTGCTGTGGCCTCGGTGCCGCCCAGCAGTGCGCGCAGGCGCTGCAGCGTGGCGTCGTCCACGGTGCTGGCGGGGGCGCGTTGGGCCAGCACCTGTTGCACGCGCTGCACGGTGCGCACCAGGCGCTCGGGTTGCACGGGCTTGAGCACGTAGTCCACCGCCTGCGCCTCGAAGGCTGCCACCGCATAGGCGTCGAAAGCGGTCACGAACACCAGCGCCGGGAAGGGCACACCTTCGGGCCACTCTTCGGCCAGCTCGGCGGCGGCTTGCAGCCCGGTCTGGCCGGGCATGCGGATGTCGAGAAACAGCACGTCGGGCCGCAGGCCCAAGGCCTGGGCCACGGCCGAGTCGCCGTCGCCCACGGTGGCCACCACGCTCAGGCCGGGCCAGGCGCGCGCCAGTTCGGCCTGCAAGGCGTGCGCGAGCAGGGGTTCGTCTTCGGCAATGAGGGCGGTGGCGTTCATGGCGTGGGGGTGTGCAGGGGCAGGGTGAGCACGGCGCGCGTGCCGCCACCGGGCTGGCCTTGCCAGTCCATGTGGGCCTGGCCGGGGTAGGCTGTGGCGAGGCGCTCGCGCACTTGTGAAAGGCCAAAGCCGGGCGTGGGCGTGGGCGCACTGCCCACGCCGGTGTCGCTCACTTCCAGCACCAGCTGTTGGCCCTGGCGCCGCGCGCTCACGCGCACCTCGCCGCCTTGCAGGCTGGGCTCCAGGCCGTGGCGGATGCAGTTTTCCACCAGGGGCTGCAGCAGCAGCGGCGGCACGGGCTGGCTGGCGAGCGCCTCGGGCAGTTCCAGCGTGTACTGCAGGCGTGGGCCCATGCGCACGGCCATGAGTTCGAGGTAGTCGCGCAGGCGGGCGAATTCTTCGGTGAGGGTGTGGCGCCCGGCGGTGGCTTCCGTGCGCGAGGCCGTGAGCGTGGCGCGCAGGAAATCGTTGAGCCGATCGAGCATGGCGGTGGCGCGGGCGGGGTCGGTGCCGATCAGCACGCGCAGGTTGGCCAGCGTGTTGAAGAGCATGTGGGGCTCCAGCTGGGATTCGAGCAGTTTCAGCCGCGCTTCGCCGGCCTGGCGCTTGAGCTCCTGCGACTTCTCGCGCTGGTAGAAGTAAAAAAGAAAGCCGAAGCTGATGCCCACCGACGACAGCCAGAAGCTCCAGAAGCGCTGGGGCGAAAGGCTCATGAGCTCCCAGGTGGAGCGGCCGGTGTAGGCGTCGCCCAGCGCGGTACCGGCCACATAGCCCACAAAAATGCACGCCGGCATGTAGGCAAAACTGCGGGGCGTCCAGGCCCAGTAGTGCGGTGGCTCGGCGCGCAGCCACCGGTGCAGCCGAATGCGCACCGGGTCGCACAGCAGCCAGATGCAGGTGCTGATGGCAAAGCTGTAAATCAGGGAGCTGTCCAGGGGGTGTTCCACCGGCCTGGAGGCCCATTGCATGAGGGCGATCAAGGGGGCCACGGCCCAGACGATCAAGGCCCGGCGCACCACGCCGCTGCGGCTGTCCGCAGGCAGCCAGAAGAGCAGGGCATCTTTCAGGGAAACCTTCATGGCTGGGGCTGCAGGTGCTGGCGGTGGAAGTCCACGATTTTTGCATGGGCCGCTTCGCGTTGGCGTGCATCAAACCCCGGCACCGGCAGGCCGCCGCGCACCTGCTGCGTGGCCACTTCGCGCGCCACCGAGGCCGGCCAGGGCCACAGCACATCGAAATGCCCGGCGCCTTTCAGGTCGGACAGCGATGAGCACGACTTGCAGTGCGCCAGCAGGCGGGTGGAATGAAAGCGCGGGACCAGCACTTCGTCCTGGTCGGCGCTCACCACGCCCACCGGAATGCGGATGCGCGCCAGGCTCTCGGCGCTGAAGATGACGGCCACCGGCACCGCGAGCGTGACAGCGGCCACGCGGGGGTCTGGGCGCGGGTCGGGTTGCTCGGCGCTGGGGGTGCGGCCGCCGTGCAGGGTCTTGAGCTCGGCGGGCAACACAAACTCGGGCCAGGGCGCGGCGCGGTCGAACCGGGCTTGCCGCTCGGCCCGCTTCTCTGGCGTGTGGGCGCCTTGAAAGCAGAAGGCTTCGTCGGCCAGCGCCTGGGCGTTGCAGTGCTGAATGAGGTTGAGCAGGCGCCACTGGCCGCCAGCGAGCGACAGGCCCGTGACCCCGCCGGCCGACATGCCGTGCACGCCCACCCGGTCGAGTTGCAGGCGGCTGCTCCACTGCGGGTCGCGGCTGAGCGCGTCGATCACGCGGATGACCTCATGCGGCCGGCGCTCCATGGCATCGGGGCCGGCGAGGCGGCTGTTGCGGTAGTTGTCGCCTTCGTGCAGCGGCTGGGCCACCACGAAGCCCGCGCGTGCCAGCGCAGCGGCCAGGGCGTGGTCGGGCACCGGGCTGCCGCCGGTGCCGTGCGACATCACGATCAGCCGGTGGCGCTGGGCCTTGGGCGCGGCATTCAGGGCCACGTTCAGCGTGAAAGCGCCGAAGGTCTGGGGTTGGGCGGTGGCGTCGGTGGGGTACACCAGGGTCACGGGCAGGGTGCCCACCGGTATTTGGCGCATGCCGACCTGGGCCTGTGCGACGGTGGCGCACATGGCACACGCCACCATCAGCACGAGTCGAACAGGCTGCAGCCAGGCGGGTGCCCTCGCAAGGCCGCCGGTGGGCAAGGTGATGTTTTTCATGGAGGGCTCCTTGGGCGGGTCGTGTTCAGGCCAGGCTGGCCCACAGGTTGGCCAGCAAACCGCCGAGGTAGCGGTGGGGCAGCAACGTGAAGGCGCCAGCCACCAGGCAGCCGCCGATGTAGAGCCACACCATGAGCCGGCGGTGGCGGCGGATGTCGCCACGCAGCAGGGCGCGAAACGAGAAGAACAGGCAGCCCAGCACGACCGGCACCAGCAGGTGAATGGGGGTGTAGCCCGCGATGTTGGGGAGCCTGAAGTCGCGGATGAAGATGGCCGAGAGGGCAGCCACCAGCATGAGCGTGACCCAGGCGTAGCCGGCTGCCCGGTGCAGGCGCGGGCGCTGGCTCTGCAGCCGCTGGCCGGCGTGGCCGCGCCGGGCCCAGAGCGCCACCGGGCCCAGGGCGACGGCGGCAAGGGCCGCGCTCATGTGCACGGCGATGAGGGGGGTGAGTTGCATGGTGGGCTCCGGTGGGGCTTCGATGGGCGCACTGTGCCGCTGGGCCCCAAGGGCCACCACCGGTATGCGACGGACCCCGCGCCCGCCAGCGCGAAACGCGCCTGAAGCGGCGCGAAATGCGGCGCCGCCGATACCCCCGCAACCCCCCGGGAAGGGGCCCGCTTCCTACAATGCCGCCATGAAATCAAGGACATGGACGACGGGCGCGGTGGTGCTGGCGCTGGCGGCGGCGGGCGGCTGGTGGTGGAGCCAGCGCCAGGCGCAGGCCGAGGTGCAGTACCGCACCGCCGCGATCGAGCGCGGGCCGCTGCAGGTGGCCGTGTCGGCCAGCGGCACGGTGAACCCGGTCACGCAGGTGTCGGTGGGCACGCAGGTGTCGGGCCAGGTGCGCGCCGTGCTGGTGGACTTCAACAGCGAGGTCAAGGCCGGGCAGCTGATCGCTGAAATCGACCCGCAGACTTTCGAATACCGGGTGCGCTCGGCCCAGGCCGACGTGGACGCGGCGCGGGCCGCGGTGCAGATTGCGCTGGCCAATGCGGCGTCCAGCCGCGCCAATGTGTCGCGCGCCCAGACCGAGCTGGCCGAGGCCCGCCGCGCGCACGACCGCAACGTGAGCCTGGTGGCGCAGGGTTTCATTGCGCAGAGCGAGGCCGACCGCACCCGCGCCGCCGTGAACGCTGCGCAGGAGTCGCTCAACGCGCTGCAGGCGCTGGTGGGCGTGAGCCAGGCGCAGATTCAGAGCGCGCAGGCCAATGTGGCGCAGCGCGAGTCGGCGCATGCGCAGGCCCGGGTGGACCTGTCGCGCACGCGCATCACCTCGCCGGTGGACGGCATCGTGATCAAGCGCACCGTGGACAAGGGCCAGACGGTGGCGGCCAGCCTGCAGGCGCCCGAGCTGTTCGTGATTGCGCAAAACCTCTCCGACATGCGGGTGGACGCGAGCATCGACGAGGCCGACGTGGGCCGCATCCGCGTGGGCCAGAAGGCCAGCTTCATGGTGGACGCGTTCCCGGGGCAGAACTTTGAGGGCGAGGTGCGCCAGGTGCGCAAGGCGGCCACCAATGTGTCCAACGTGGTGACCTACGTGGCGGTGGTCGGGTTTTCGAATGCCACCGGCAAGCTGCTGCCCGGCATGACGGCCAACGTGCGCATCGTCACCGACAGCCGTACCGATGTGCTCAAGGTGCCCAACGCGGCCCTGCGCGTGCGCGTACCCGGTGCCCAGACCGCGGGAGCCGACGAGGCGCCGGCCGATGGCGCGCAGGCCGCCCCCGGCCGCCCTGGCAGGCTGTACATGCTCGACGCCAACGGCCAGCCCACCGCGCAGGCCGTGCGCCTGGGCGTGAGCGATGGCGCCACCACCGAGCTGCTGGTGTCCGAGCAGTCGCCGCAAGCGGGCACGCTGGCCGAGGGCGCGATGGTGGTGACCGGTGTGAGCGTGAACACCGGCCCCGCGCGCACCAACGGCCCCCGCATGTCGTTCTGAGCGCCCACCATGCCGCTCATTGAAGCCCGGTCGCTGACCAAGACCTACACCATGGGCCACGAGGCGGTGCATGCGCTGGCGGGCGTGTCGCTGGACATCGAGGCCGGTGAGTTCGTGGCGATCATGGGCTCGTCGGGCTCGGGCAAGTCCACGCTGATGAACATCCTGGGCTGCCTCGACGTGCCCGACAGCGGCACCTACCGACTGGCCGGCGACGCGGTGCAGGACATGGGCAGCGACGCGCTGGCGGCGGTGCGCAACCGGCGCATCGGCTTTGTGTTCCAGCAGTTCAACCTGCTGCCGCGCACCAGCGCCCAGGAAAACGTGGAACTGCCCATGGTGTACGCCGGTGTCCCCACCGCCGAGCGGCACCGCCGGGCGCGCGCAGCACTGCAGCGTGTGGGCCTGGGCGAGCGCACCGGGCACACGCCGTCCGAACTCTCGGGCGGTCAGCAGCAGCGCGTGGCGATTGCGCGCGCGCTGGTGAACCAGCCACAGCTCATCCTGGCCGACGAGCCCACAGGCGCGCTGGACACGCACACCAGCGAAGACATCATGGGCCTGCTGTCCGAGCTCAATGCGCAGGGCATCACCGTGGTGCTGGTGACGCACGAGCACGACGTGGCCGCCTGGGCGCGGCGCCGCCTGGTGTTTCGCGACGGGCGGCTCATGGAAGACGCGGCGCAGCCCGGGCGCACCGGCCCGGAGGTGCCCGCATGAACATGACCGCCGCGCTGCGAAGCGCCTGGCGCGCGCTGCGCGCCAACCCTCTGCGCAGCCTGTTGACCATGCTGGGCATCATCATTGGCGTGGCGGCGGTGATCACCATGATTGCCATCGGCCAGGGCGCCACCGAGCGCGTGCAGGAACACATGCGGGTGCTGGGCGCCAACGTCATGCTGGTGCTGCCCGGCAGCGTGAACACCGGCGGTGTGCGCCAGGGCGCGCAGACCGCGCTGGCGCTCAGCGAAGCCGATGCGCTGGCCATGGCGCTGGAGGTGCCCGAGGTGCAGGTGGCGGCGCCCAACTCGCGCGTGACGGTGCAGGCCGTGTACGGCGGCACCAACTGGAGCACGCCGCTGTTTGGCGCCACCAACGAGTATCTGGAGGCGCGCGACTGGCCGCTGGCGGCAGGCCGGGTGTTTGAAGACGCAGAAATCCAGGGCGCGGCCAAGGTGGTGCTGCTGGGGCAGACGGTGGTGCGCGAGCTCTTCGGCGATCAGGACCCGATCGACCAGGTGGTGCGCCTGCGCAACGTGCCCATGACCGTGATCGGTGTGCTCGGGCGCAAGGGGCAGAACTCCTGGGGCTCCGACCAGGACGACATCGCCATCGTGCCGCTGGGCACCTTCCGCAACCGCGTGCAGGGCGACGCGGCGGGCCGGCTCAAGCGCGTGGGCAGCGTCGTGGTGAAGGTGCGCGACGGCCACGACATGAAGGCGGCCGAGGACAACATCCGCGACCTGCTGCGCCAGCGCATGCGCGTGCAGCCGGGCGGAGACGAACCGTTTCGCATCCGCAACCTCACCGAAACCCTGCAGGCTCAAGCCGATTCGAGCCGCACCATGACGCTGCTGCTGTCTGCAGTGGCCGGGGTGAGCCTGCTGGTGGGCGGCATCGGCATCATGAACATCATGCTGGTGAGCGTGATGGAGCGCACCCGCGAGATCGGCCTGCGCATGGCGGTGGGTGCACGCGGGCGCGATATCCTGGCGCAGTTCCTCATTGAAGCCGTCACGCTCAGCCTGCTGGGGGGCGCCATCGGCGTGTTGATCGGCGCGGTGGCCACCTGGGCCGTGGGTTCGTTCGCGGGCTGGCAGGTGAGCATGACGCTGCACTCCATCGTGCTGGCGGCGGGCTTCTCGGCGCTGGTGGGGGTGTTCTTCGGCTTTTACCCGGCACGGCGGGCTTCGCTGCTGCTGCCCATTCAGGCCCTGCGCCACGAGTGAGCGCGGCCAGCCGGGCCAGCCCGGTCAGCCCAGGGACTTTGCCGACAGCGTGAAGCGGAAGGTGGCGCCCTCGCCGGGTTTGGCGTCGGCCTGCAGCTCGCCGCCGTGGCGCTGCACGATGCGAAGCGACGTAGCCAGCCCAATGCCCAAGCCACTGAATTCGTGCGGCATGTGCAGCCGCTGGAACGGCTGAAACAGCTTGGCCGCGCGCGCCATGTCGAACCCGGCGCCGTTGTCGCTCACGAAGAACCACTGCTGCCCGTGCTCGTGCTGCGAGTACACGCGAATGTGCGCCTGAGGCGTGAGGGCGGTGTACTTCCAGGCGTTGTGCAGCAGGTTCTGCAGCAGCGCCTCGACCAGGGCCGCGTCGGCCATGGCGTGCAGGCCGGGCTCGATCTGCCAGCTCACCTGCCGTTCGGGTTCGGCGTGCGCATGGTCTTCCAGGAGGCGCGTGGCAATGGCGCTGAGGTTGACGGGCGTGCGCTGCAGTTCGCCCCGCGCAAACTGGGAGAGCTTGAGCAGGCCGTCGATGAGCTCGCCCATCTTTTTGCTGGCCGCGGTGATGCGCTGCAGGTGCGACAGGCTTTCACCACTGAGGCCCGGGTTGTCTTCGTGCAGGGCCTGGGCAAAGCCGTTGATGATGCGCAGCGGCGAGCGCAGGTCGTGCGCCACCGCATACGAGTAGCTCTCGAGCTCGTCGTAAGCGGCCTTGAGGGCTGCGGTGCGCCGCTGGATGCGCTGCTCCAGCGAGGTGTTGAGCTGCTGGATCTCCATTTCCGCGCGCCTGCGCTGGGTCACGTCCTGGAGCACGCCCAGCGCACTCACCGCCCACCCGTTGGCGCTGCGCTCGAACTCCGCCTGCACGAGAAACCAGTGTTCTTCACCGCCAAACAGCATGCGGTATTCGATCCGGTATTCGGCCTTGCCCTGAAGCGCCAGTGACCACTGACGCAACACCCGGGGGTAGTCGTCGGGATGGGTGAGCGCGATCATGTCTTCGGCGCTGAACTCGGCCGAAGGCAGACCCAGCAGCCGGTGCGAGCCGGCCAGCGTGACGAAGCGCAAGGTGGTGAGGTCGGCGCGCCAGCTGGCCAGGCCGGCAATGCCATGCGCCTGGCGCAGCAGGTGCTCGCTGGTGCGCAGCGCCTGTTCGGTTTTCTTGCGGTCGCTGATGTCTTGCACCACCGCGATCAGGTAGCTCGGCTCACCATTGGCCGCGCGCACGAGCGAGATGGTGAGGTGCACCCACACCACATGGCCCAGGCGGTGGGTGTAGCGCTTCTCGAAGCTGTAGTGCGTGATCTCACCGTCGAGCGTGCGCCGCAGCTGGCGCATGTCCAGCTCGAGGTCTTCGGGGTGTGTGAAGTCCCGGAAATGCATTTTCAGCATGTCCTCCTTCGTGTACCCCACGATGTCGCAGTAGGTCTGGTTCAGGCGGATCCAGCGGCCGTCGAGCTCGCTGTGGGCCATGCCGGTGGCGCCCTGTTCAAAGGTGTCTTCCAGCTGCTGCTTGCCCTGGCGAACGAGCTCGGTGGCGGTGCGCAAGTGGCGGTTCTGGCGCTGCATGGCGGTGATCGCACCCACCACCACCAGCTGCGTCGATGCATGCCATACGTTGAGCCAAAGCGCTTCCAGCGGGTCCTCGAAGGCCAGGCTGCCGTAAGGCTCGATCATGTAGAAGTTGACCAGGAGCATGCCCAGCAGCGTGCTGACCATGCCGGCGGCAAAACCGCCATACAGCGCGGCCAGCGCCGTGGCCAGTGCGAGGGTGATGAAGCGCCCACCCGACTCGGCGGGCGCCAGCGCCATGCGAATCCAGACGGCCGCGACGGTGAGCAGCACGGCCACCGTCAGGCGCCAACCCAGGTTGTGTTCGTCAGGTTGCCAGTTCATCACGCGCAGCCAGATCCGCTGATACCAGGGGCTGACGGGGCGTGGTGGGCTCATGCGTGTGGGGGTGTTGAGGCGGCCAGCTTACACCGAGCCACGCCGGGGCGGTGGCCGTTCTGCCGAGGCCAGGGCACCGAGCATGTCGTCAATGGCGGCAGCCGTTTCGAGTGGCCGCTCCATGGGAAACAGGTGCGTGCCTTCGATCATGCGCAGGCGCTCGGGGTGCGCCTTGCCCACCAGGCGCAGCGTCATCGACATGCCGACCTGCTTCATTTCCAGCGAGCGCGTACCGCCGAGAAAAGTCACCGGGCACTGCAGCGGGTGGCGGCGCAACAGACGGTCAAGGTTGTGCGGCAGCGTGTTGTAGATCGCGGTTTCGATCTCGCGGTCGAAAGCGAGCACGCGCTGCGGCCGGCCTTGCGCGTCCACCGCGTCGAGCGTGCCGTGCTCGATGTAGTCGTTGAGCACCTGCGGCTCCCAGTCTGCAAACACCTTCTTGCGGCGGAAGTGCTCCAGCGCAGCGGGCGCATCGGGCCAGGCGCGGCGGCGGTAGCGGCTCACCTTGCCCGGCGAGACCGAGCCCACCAGCTGCGTGCGCTTGATCAGCTCCAGCGTGCGGGCCCGCCAGCCGCCCAGGATGGGCGAGTCGATCAAGAGCACGCCGCGCACGGCATGGCCACCCAGCTGCGGGTGGCGCGCCGCGCACATCATGCTGAGGAAGCCGCCCAGCGAATGGCCTACCAGCCACGCGCCTTTGCCGTGTTGCTCGATTTCAGGGGCGGCGAAGTCGGCGAGCTGCTGCACCAGATGCGGCCAGTTGCTGCTGACGGGGTAACGCGGGTCGTGGCCGAAGCGGTCGACCGCCCGCACCGAATGCCCGCGCGCGCGCAGCGACTTGAAGAGCAGGCCGTAGGTGCTGGCGGGAAAACTGTTGGCGTGGGAAAAGATGATCAATGACATGGAGTACAGCGGGTGCGACCTGCCGCTTGTGTTTCAGATCAGCTTTTCTTTGGCGTTGGTGATCTTTTTGAGCGGCTGGCTGCGCGGGTTGTCGCTGAGCAAAGGCACCTCGGTGTGCGCGCCGTTCCAGGTCGGGTCTTCGATGCTGTCGAACACCTCGCGCAGCTTCTGGCCCCAGGTGTCGTGCAGCATGCGGAAGTAGGGGTTGTCGTTGTCGATGCAGGTGATCTTGTCGGACTGCAGGCGGTTGGCTTCGTACACCGCGAGGTCCAGCGGCAGGCCCACCGACAGGTTGGACTTGAGCGTGGAGTCCATTGACACCAGCACGCACTTGGCGGCTTCGTCCAGCGGGGTTTCGGGCGATATCACGCGGTCGAGCACGGGCTTGCCGTATTTGGATTCGCCGATCTGGAAGAACGGGGTTTCCGATGTGGCTTCAATGAAGTTGCCCGCCGAGTAGACCTGGAACAGGCGCATGCCTTCGCCCTGCACCTGGCCGCCGAAGATCATGGAGGCGTTGAAGTCCACCCCGGCGCGCTGCAGCGACTCGCCATCGCGCTCGTACACGTGGCGCACCGCCGAGCCGAGCACGCGCGCGGCATCGAACATGCTCTTGGCGTTCCAGATGGTGATGGGCTCGCCGCCTTCGTGGTCCACCAGCTGCTCGACCTGCAGGATCTCGCGCACCGACTGCGAGATGCTCAGGTTGCCGGCCGAGAGCAGGCACATGAAGCGGTCGCCTGGCTTCTCGTAGACGATCATCTTGCGAAAGGTGCTGATCTGGTCCAGGCCCGCGTTGGTGCGCGAGTCGGAGAGGAAAACCATGCCGGCATTGAGTTTGACGGCGACGCAGTAAGTCATGATGAGGCGGCGACTTTCTTGAGGGTGTAGAGCTGTTCCAGCGCTTCGCGCGGGCTCAGGGTATCGGGGTCGATGCGTTCCATGGCGGCCTGCAGCGGGTGCGCTTCAGGCTCGAGTGTGGCAGGTGGGGGCGCGAACAGGTCCACCTGGGTGCGGCTTTCTTCGCTCTGGGCTTCGAGTGCCGCCAGGGCGTGGCGCGCATGCTGCACCACACCGGCAGGCACGCCCGCCAGCCGCGCCACCTGAATGCCGTAGCTGCGGCTGGCCGGGCCCGGCTCGATCTGGTGCAGGAACACAATGCCCCCGCCTTTGCCCCCGGCCTCCACCGCGCTCACGTGCACGTTCACCGCCGCGTGGTGGTGGGCGGGGAATTCGGTGAGCTCGAAGTAGTGCGTGGCAAACAGCGTGAAGGCGCGCGACTTGTCGTGCAGGTGCGTGGCAATGCCGCCGGCGAGCGCCAGGCCATCGAAGGTGGAGGTGCCGCGACCGATCTCGTCCATCAGCACCAGGCTCTCGGGCGTGGCGGCGTTCAGGATCTGCGCGGCCTCGGTCATCTCCACCATGAAGGTGGACTGCGCGTTGGCCAGGTCGTCGGCCGCGCCAATGCGGGTGTGGATGGCGTCGATGGGCCCCAGCCGGCAGGACGCGGCGGGCACGTGGCTGCCCATGCTGGCCAGCAGCACGATCACCGCCACCTGCCGCATGTAGGTGCTCTTGCCGCCCATGTTCGGGCCGGTGATCACCTGCATGCGCTGCTTGGCGCCAAGCACCGTGTCGTTGGCGATGAAGCTGCCGCCCGAGGTTTCATTCAGGCGCGCTTCCACCACGGGGTGGCGGCCGCCACGGATGTCGATGCAGGGCTCGGGCACAAACTGGGGCGCGCTCCAGTTCAGCGTGAGCGCGCGCTCGGTGAGCGCGCACAGCGCATCGAGCGCGGCCATGGCGCGCGCCAGCTGCGTGAGCGGCGCCACGAAAGCCTGCAGCTGGTCGAGCAGTAGTTCGTACAGCCACTTCTCGCGGGCCAGCGCGCGGTCTTGCGCCGACAGCGCCTTGTCTTCGAAGGCCTTGAGCTCGGGGGTG
Organism: Synechococcus sp. UW140; assembly: GCA_943371335.1. Classification (GTDB taxonomy): domain Bacteria; phylum Pseudomonadota; class Gammaproteobacteria; order Burkholderiales; family Burkholderiaceae_C; genus Hydrogenophaga. The sequence goes on from CALRUK020000008.1 coordinate 42,688, forward strand.
ATGAAGCGCTCGGCGTTCTTCAGCGTCTGGCGGCGGCGGTAGTCGTCGGGCACCTTGGCGGCCTGGCCCTGTGTGACCTCGATGTAGAAGCCGTGCACCTTGTTGAACTGCACGCGCAGGTTGGCAATGCCGGTGCGTGCTCGCTCGCGCTGCTCCAGCTCGATGAGGAAGGCGTCGCTGTGATTCTGGATGCCGCGGAGTTCGTCGAGCTCGGCGTCAAAGCCATCGGCGATCACGCCGCCGTCGCGCACCAGCGCGGCGGGTTCGGGCAGCAGCGCCGCGCGCAGCAGGTCGGCGCAGCCCTCGGGCGGTGTGAGTTGCGCGGCCACGCCGTGCAGCAGGCCGCCGGCAGGCTGTGGACCCAGCTGCAGCGCGAGCTGGCGCGCGCGCTCCAGCGTCTGGCCCAGGCCCACGAGTTCGCGCGGCTTCACCTGGCGCAGCGCGGTGCGCGCGGTGATGCGCTCCACGTCGCTCGCGCCCTTGAGCGAGGCGCGCAGGCTTTGCCACAGGCCGCCGCGCAAGGCTTCGATGGCGGCCAGGCGCGCGCGGGCTTGTGTGCGGTCGCGCTGGGGTTCGAGCAGCCAGCTGCGCAAGGCGCGGCTGCCCATGCCGGTGCAGCACACATCCAGCAGCGAAAACAGCGTGGGGCTGGTGTCGCCGCGCAGCGTCTGCGTGAGTTCGAGGTTGCGCCGGGTGTTCAGCGGCAGGTCGATGCGTTCGCCGCTGCGTGCCACCTGCAGGCTGGCCACGTGCGTGAGCGCTCGGCCTTGCGTGTGCTCGGCGTAGTTCAGCAGCGCGGCGGCGGCCGCGTGCGCGTCGGGCATGTCTTGCGCGTCCCAGGCGGCCAGGCTGGCGGCTTGCAGTTGCTCCAGCAACTTGCGCTGGCCCAGCGCGGCGTCAAAGGCCCAGGCCGGGCGCAGCACCGCCACCAGCCGCACGCCCTGGCCCGCGCTCTGGCTGGCCAGCGCCTGCACCGATTTTTCAAACGCGGGCGTGGCGTCGGCGCTGTAGAGCAGCTCGCCGGGCGACACACGCGCCACCCAGTCGGCGAGCTCGTCGCTGGCGCACTGCGCGAGGAACACGATGCCCTGCGTGACCGACATCCAGGCGAGCCCGCAACCCGTGCGCGCGCCGGCGTGCACGGCCATCAGCACGGCCTCGGTCTTGTCGGACAGCAGTTCGCTGTCGGTCAGGGTGCCGGGCGTGACCACGCGCACCACCTTGCGCTCCACCGGTCCCTTGGAAGTGGCCACATCGCCCACCTGCTCGCAGATGGCGACGGACTCGCCCAGCTTGATCAGGCGCGCCAGGTACGTGTCGACCGAATGAAAGGGCACACCGGCCATGACCACCGGCTGGCCGGCGGACTGGCCGCGCTGGGTGAGCGTGATGTCGAGCAGGCGCGCGGCCTTTTCGGCGTCGGCGAAGAACAGCTCGTAGAAGTCGCCCATGCGGTAGAACAGCAGCGTGTTCGGGTGCCCGGCCTTGAGGCCGAGGTACTGCTGCATCATGGGCGTGTGCGCAGACAGGTCGGGCCGCGGCGCGGTGTTGGGGGCGATTTCCGTGTCCATCTGGGGCTTGAATGTCGAAGTGAGGCGGTGCGCCACCCATCCAGGAATGCACCAGGATGCGTCTCCCAAGCCGGTCTCGTGGCGGGCTCTATCTTATGGGATGGTCATTCGCGGATTCGGGTGCGGCGTGCGGCAGCCCGCCCCGCCGAGCGCTAAAAATACCTTTTGGTTAAAAAGGCTACCAAACAGTATCTATTTGATCTTCGCGGGATAAACTCGCAGCTCGCGGCCGAACGCAACCCCCTGAGGCACGCTCGCCCAACCCTCCCGGAGATCGACATGCGGACCCCGCCCCCCGTTTTCCTGCCCGCCTTCGCCACGGTGCGCTGAAGGCGCCACCCGCATGCCCGCTGTCGTCTGGTTCAAACGCGATCTGCGCTGGCGCGACCACGCGCCGCTGGCGGCCGCCGCTGCGCACGACGAAGCGCTGGCCCTGTATGTGATCGAGCCGGCCTGGCTGGCCAGTCCGAGCTTTGATGCGCAGCACCTGGCGTTCACGCTCGCCTGCCTGGCCGAGTTGCGCGAGCAACTGGCCGCGCGTGGCCTGCCCTTGCTGGTGCGCGTGGGTGAAGCGGTGGAGGTGCTGGCGCAGGTCCAGCGCGAGCACGGCATGCGCTTTTTGCTCAGCCACGAAGAAACCGGCGAAGGCTGGAGCTATGCGCGCGACAAGGCGGTGGCGGCGTGGTGCCGGGCGCAGGGCGTGGCATGGCTGGAATGGCCGCAGACCGGCGTGGTGCGCCGCTTGCGCGAGCGCACCGGCTGGGCGTCGCGCTGGAACGCGCGCATGAACGCACCCGAGGTGGCCATGCCGGCCGGCTTTTCCGGGGTGCGGGCCGAGCTGGGCGATCTGCCCACGCTGGTCTCGCTGGGTGTGGGGGCCTCGCGCCCTTTGCCTGAGGCCGGCGAAGCTGCGGCCTGGGCTGTGCTGGATGACTTTCTGGGCGGCCGTGGGCGCGACTACCGCCGTGCGCTCTCCAGCCCGCTCACCGCGGCCGACGGCTGCAGCCGCCTGAGCCCGCACCTGGCCTTTGGCACGGTGTCGATGCGCTGCGTTCACCAGGCCACCGAAGCCGCCATCGCCCACACGCCAGACCGCGCGCTGTCGCATGCCTTGCGCGGCTTTGCCGGGCGGCTGCGCTGGCATTGCCACTTCATGCAGAAGCTGGAAGACGAGCCGCAGATCGAGGTGCGCAATTTCGCCAGCGTGTGCGATGGCCTGCGCGAGAACGACTTTGACCGCGAGCGCTTCGAGGCCTGGTGCGAGGGCCGCACCGGCTACCCCATGGTGGATGCCTGCATGCGCAGCCTGCGCGCCACGGGCTGGCTGAACTTCCGCATGCGCGCGATGCTGGTGAGCTTCGCGGCCTACCACCTGTGGCTGCACTGGCGCGAGCCCGGGCTGTTTCTGGCGCGCCAGTTTCTGGACTACGAGCCCGGTATTCACTGGAGCCAGATGCAGATGCAAAGCGGCACCACCGGCATCAACACCTTGCGCATCTATTCGCCCACCAAGCAGGCGCTGGACCACGACCCGCAAGGGATCTTCATTCGCCGCTGGGTGCCCGAGTTCGGCACGCCGGCCTATGCCGCGCCCATCGTCAATGAGCGTACGGCCGTGGCGCACGCCAAGGAGCGGCTGTATGGGCTGCGTGCCACACCCGAGGCGCGCGAGCAGGCCCAGGCCGTGCAACAGCGGCACGGTTCGCGCAAGGCGGGCCTGCCACCCACCCGGCGGCGTGCGCGGGAGCGCGCGGCGCCCGTGGCCGCACCCGAGCAACAGGAGCTTTTTCGATGAACGATGACAAGGGTTTCAAGGGCAACAAGCGCGCGCTGCCGAGCAAGCCGTGCGTGGTGTGTGGCCGGCCCATGAGCTGGCGCCGCGCATGGGCCAAAAACTGGGACGAGGTGCGTTACTGCTCTGAAGCCTGCCGCCGCCGCAAGGGTGCGCCATGAGCGCGCCGTGCCGGCATCTGGTGGTCGTGCTGGGCGACCAGCTCGACCGCGACGCGAGCGCCTTCGACGGCTTTGACCCGACGCAGGACCGCGTGTGGATGTGCGAAGCCACCGAAGAAAGCACCCACGTGTGGAGCAGCCAGCAGCGCATCGTGCAGTTCCTCGCCGCCATGCGCCACTTTGCCCACGCGCTGAAGGCCGAAGGCCTGCCGGTGGACTACGAAACGATGCGCGAAGGTGGCCTGGGCGATGCGCTGCGCGAGGCCATCGCAAAGTGCCGGCCAGCGCGTGTGCGCCTCACCCAACCCGGCGACTGGCGCGTGCTCCAGGCACTGCGCGATGCCGCTGGCGACACGCCACTGGACGTGCTGGAAGACCGCCACTTTCTTTGCAGTGCGGCGCGCTTTGCCGCGCATGCGCGCGGTCGGCGCCAGTTGCGCATGGAGTACTTCTACCGCGAGATGCGGCGCGAACACCGCGTGCTCATGGACGGCGAACAGCCCGCAGGCGGTGAGTGGAACTTCGACGCCGACAACCGCGAAGCCTTCGGCCCGAACGGCCCGGGGTTCGTGCCGCCGCCCACGCGTTTCGAGCCCGACGAGCTCACGCAACAGGTGGTGGACCTGGTGCGCACCCGCTTTGCCGACCACCCGGGCCAGGCCGCGCCCTTTGGCTGGCCGGTGACGCGCGCGCAGGCCCTGCAGGCGCTGCAGGTGTTCATCAGCGAACGCCTGCCGAACTTTGGCCACTGGCAAGACGCCATGTGGACCGGCGAGCCCTGGCTGTACCACGCGCACCTGGCCGCCGCCATGAACCTCAAGCTGCTGCATCCGCGCGAGGTGATCGCCGCAGCCGAAGCCGCATGGCGCGAAGGCCACGCGCCGTTGCCGGCGGTCGAGGGCTTCATCCGCCAGATCCTGGGCTGGCGCGAATACGTGCGCGGCATCTACTGGCTGAAGATGCCCGATTACGCCGAGCAGAACGCGCTGGACGCGCAGCACGATCTGCCGGCCTGGTACTGGACCGGCCAGACCCCCATGCGCTGCATGGCCGACGCCATCGGCCAGACGCTGCAGCACGGCTACGCGCACCACATCCAGCGCCTGATGGTGACCGGCCTCTTTGCGCTGCTCTACGGCGCCCAGCCGCGCCAGGTGCACGGCTGGTACCTCAGCGTGTATGTGGACGCGGTGGAGTGGGTGGAGCTGCCCAACACGCTGGGCATGAGCCAGTACGCCGATGGCGGCTTGCTCGCCAGCAAGCCCTACATCGCGACCGGCCGCTACATCGAGCGCATGAGTGACCACTGCCGCGGCTGCCGCTTCGACCCGGGGCAGCGCACGGGCGAGCGCGCCTGCCCGTTCACCACGCTGTACTGGGACTTCCTGATCCGCCACGAGGCGCGGTTTGCCAAGCACCCGCGCCTGGCGCTGCAGGTGAAGAACCTGGCCCGCATCGAGCCCGCCGAGCGCAGCGCGATCGTGGCGCGCGCACACGAGGTGCGCACCGGTCCACTGGGGTGATCGCCCCGGCGCTGCTCAGCGTGGTGCGTGGCGGCTCACCAGCCGCGCCGCCGCGAGGTCCCAGCCGGCCCAGCCGCAGCTCTTGAAGAACACGGGCCCGCGCACCGGGCGGGGCGAGGCCACGCAATCGGCCAGCGTGGGCAGGGCGCTCACGTCAATGCCCGCCTGCAGCAGGTCGCCCGCTTCGTGGTCGGCGTCGCGCGTGTCCACCACCAGCGTGCCGCGCTCGGCCAGCTCTCGGCACACCTCGGGCGCCCACTCGACCATGCGCGGCGTGAAGGCCCCCACGGCGGCCACGAAGGCGTCGTCGCGCGGCGCGTGCCGCAGCACCACCTGCTGTGCCGGTGTGGCGCTGACCACCAGCGGGCAGTCGGCGAGTGCGGCGTTCGCGTCGTCCACGCGGCGCGCGCGCAGGCCCAGTGCTTGCGCGTGGGTCACCAGCGCGTCGGCGCTGGCCGGGCTGCGCGAGTGCACCCAGCATTCCTGCACGCCCAGGCCAGCGGCAAACGCTTCCAGGTGCGCATGGCCCTGCACACCGGCACCCACGATCAGCAGCGGCCCGTCGCGCCGTGGCGCGAGCAGGCGCGCGGCCAGCAGCGACACCGCAGCGGTGCGGCGGGCCGTCACGGTCGGCCCATGCAGCAGCGCCGTGCGCTCACCCGTGAGGGCATCGAACACCACCACATCGCCCTGGATGCTGGGCAGGCCGCGCGTGCTGTTGTCGGGCACGAAGGTGATGAGCTTGGTGATGGCCACGCGCGCGTCGGTCGCCGGCATCACGAACAGACTGCCGCCGCCGGGCAGGGCCTGCACTGTGCGCGGCGGCACCACCACCGAGGCATCGCGCAGCAACGCTTCGATCTCGTCGGCCAGCGCGGGGTAGGGCAGGGCTTCGGCTGTCGCGCTGGGGTTCATTTCATCCGGTAGCGGTAGACGCCGTCCGCATCGGTTTCGCGCAGCGCTTCGCCGCGTGTGAGCAGGTGGTTGAGGTGGGCCACACCTTCGCCGGTGGCCATGCCGAGCAGTTCACCGTTGCTGTCGATCGAGCGGGCGAACAGGGCGCCAAACACGTCCACCGTGCGCTTGGGCGATTCCGCCAGCGTGCGCCGCAGGCGCTGCAGGCCACGCTCGTGGCCATGGGCCAGGCGGTCCAGCCGCGCGTGCAGCCCGCGAAAGGGCTCACCGTGTGCGGGCAGCACCAGCAACTCGTCGCTCAGCGTTCGGCGCAGGCGCGCGATGCTCTCGATCCAGTCGCCCAGCGGGTCGGCGTCGGGCTCGGTGGGGAACACGCTCACGTTGGACGAGATGCGGGGCAGCACCTGGTCGCCCGAGATCAGCACGCCCAGCGACTCGCTGGTGAGGCAGGCGTGTTCGGGCGAGTGCCCGCGCCCGATGATCACGCGCCAGTCGTGTGCGCCGATGCGCACCGTCTCGCCGTCGCTCAGGCGGCGAAAGCTGTCGGGCAGCGTGTGCATGTATTTGCTGTAGCCGCCAAAGCGGGTGCGGTAGATGTCCAGCGCGGCTTCGTTCCAGCCCATGCGGCGGTAGAAGTCGATGGCTTCGTCGGGCGCCTCGCGACCGGTGTCGGCCACCAGCGTGCGGCAGGTGAGGTATTCGAGCCGCGTCATCCACAGCCGGCACTGGGCCTTGCGCGTGAGCCAGCCCGCCATGCCCACGTGGTCGGGGTGCATGTGGGTGCAGAACACGCGCGTGATGCGCGCGCCCTGCGGGGTGGCCGCCAGCGGGCCTTCGGGCGAAATCAGGTGGCGCCAGGCGGCGAGTGCTTCGGGTGTCTTGGTGCCGGTGTCCACCACCGCCCAACCGGTGCCGTGTTCGTCTTCGTCGGCCACGGCCCACAGGTTGATGTGGTTGAGGGCGAACGGCAGCGGCATGCGCAGCCACAGCACGCCGGGCGCGACCTCGCGCACCTCGCCAGGCGCTGGTGGTTCGCCGCAGGGGTACTGCAGCGAATACGGGGTGTCGGAGGGGGTGGCCGTCTCGTCCGGGCGGCCGTCGGAAGTGGGGGCTTCTGGCATCGAAGGATTATTTCAGAAGGGTCCTCGCGGTGCTGTCGCCCCCGGGTGGCCTGGCGCGCTAGGTCGTGTAGTCGCCGCTGGCTTCGGGTTGGAAGAGCAAGTCCACGATCGCGGCGGCCACCTCGTCGCCGTTGGGCGTGCGCCAGCGCGCTGTTGCGCCCAGGCGCTGGCCAATCAGGCCCGCGCCCACCGGTGAGAGCACCGAGATGAAGCCGTTGTGGGGCTCGGCGTCAGCGGGGTAGCACAGCGTGAGCTTCTGGCGCCGGCCGGTGTTCACGTCTTCCACGATGACCTGCGAGTACATCGTGACGACGTCGGGCGGCACCTCGCGCGAGGGCACGAGGTCCAGCGAATCCAGCGCGTGCGCCAGTTCGGCCGGCATGTGGGCGCCGCGCAAGTGGTTCAGGCGGGCGAAGTCGAGTTCGGTGAGCAGGCGCTCGTGGGACAGGGGTGTGTGGTGCATGAGGCACTCCTTCGGGTGTGGCCTTGCCGCAGCGGGCAGCGGCCACGATCGCGCTGGGGGGGTGGCCCGGCGATGGAAGGTGTGCGCAAAAAGGGGGAAGGGGTATCGCCGGGCTCAGGAATGTGCGGCCGGCTGGTGCAGGCCGGCCGTGCCCGTGGGCTTGCGAGCGGCCACGGCCGCGCCCGCCATCAGGGGCAGGCGCGCGAGCAGACGCGAAGACAGGGTGGACCGGGATGCCATGGGGGGTATTGTAGGTGGGGGGTGCCGGGCTGTCTGCCTTCAGCGCGTGCCCTTCTTTTTCTGCGACGGGTGCTGCCCACCGGCACCCGGCACGTAGGCGCTGCGCTGGGCGGCGTCCTGGCCGGGCGTGGCGCGCATGTCGGTGTCCACCTGGCCGGCTTCCAGGTCTTTGTGGGCCTGGGTCATTTCCGGGTCGGGTGCAGGCGCCGTGGTCTCGGTGGACTGTTCGCGCTCGTGCGGCAGTTCAAGGTGCTCGTCGTCGGGTGCGGGTGGCGCCGAGCCCGGTGCGCGGGGTGTGCGGCTCACCGGGTGGGCGGGGTCGCGCGGCGGTTCGCCATCGGGGCGTGCATCGGGGCCTGCGTCAGGGCCTGCATCAGGGCGTGCATCGGGTGCGGCGGGGCGTTGGGTCATGGCAATCCTTGCAGTGGAGGCACAGCCGCGCGGCAAGGCGTGTGCCCGGGCATGCGCCTTGCCCCGCCAGAGCCAACGCTTTTGAAGGAGTTTTCCCATGACCCAGACCGCTGCCCAACCGTTCCGCGCTCACGTGCCCGACGTGCCCCAACCCATGCCGCCCATTGCGCCGCCCCTGCCAGGCTACCCACCGGCCGCACCGCCAGAGACGCCCACCGAACTGCCGCCGGACATCCGCGAGCCTGAAGTGCCCGATGAACAAGACCCACCGGCGGGTGACCCGCCGCGCCAGCCGCGCCCCATCGTTTCGCGGCATTGAGGCGCGTGCCATGCCGGGCTGTGCGCCCTGCAAACAATGGCATCATGGGCCGCGCCGCGCCGGCAACGATGCCAGTGCGTGCGCCCCGGAGATAAGCAACGATGACCCATGCCTTGATCGTGGACGACGACGTCGATTCCGCCGCGATGCTCAGCGAGCTCATCGCCATGCAGGGACTGACGGTGGCCACCGCGAACACCCTGCGCGACGCGCGCAAGCAACTCGCCCTTCAAACACCCGACCTGGTGTTGCTCGACCTGCGGCTGCCCGATGGCAGCGGCATGGACCTGTTCGCCGACCCCGAGTTGCTGGCCAACTCCGAAGTGGTGCTGGTCACCGGGCACGCCAGCCTGGAAACCTCCATCCTCGCGCTGCGCCTGGGTGCGGTGGACTACATCGTCAAGCCCATCACGCCCAAGCAGCTGCAAGGCGTGCTCTCGCGCGTGACCAAGCCGGCCGTGCTCAAGGCCGAAGTGGCGGGCCTGAGCGCCGAGTTGGCCAGCAGCGGCAACTTTGGCCAGCTGTGGGGGCGCTCGCCCAACATGTTGCGCGTGTACGAGCAGATTTCGCGCGTGGCCGGCACCGGCGTGACGGTGTTCATCACCGGTGAAAGCGGTACCGGCAAGGAGGTGGTGGCGCAGACCATCCACGATCTGAGCCGCCGCCGCAAGATGCCTTTTCTGGGGGTGAACTGCGGTGCGATTTCGCCCAACCTGATCGAGAGCGAAATCTTCGGTCACGAGAAAGGCAGCTTCACCGGCGCGGACCGCCAGCACCAGGGCTTCTTCGAGCGCGCGGCCGGCGGCACGCTGTTCCTTGATGAGATCACCGAGATGCCGCTGGACCTGCAGGTCAAGCTGCTGCGCGTGCTGGAGACCGGGCGCTTCATGCGCGTGGGCGCCACGCAGAGCCAGGAAACCGACGTGCGCATCATCGCGGCGACCAACCGCTCGCCGCTGCAGGCCGTGGCCGACGGGCGCTTGCGCGTGGACCTGATGTACCGCCTCAATGTGTTCCCCATCGACCTGCCGCCGTTGCGCGAGCGCCTGAGCGACGTGCCGTTGCTCGCCGGGCGCTTCCTGCGCCTCATTGGCGAGCAGGAGGGCAAGGAAAAACGCTTCGCCCCTGAGGCGCTGACGAAGCTGGCCGCCTATGCCTGGCCGGGCAACGTGCGCGAGCTGCGCAACGCCGTGCACCGCGCCTATGTGATGGCGCCGGGCGACACCATCGACACGCAGTGGCTCCCCGACCCGGGCGAGGGCTACGTCGATGCATCGTCCAGCGCGTCCACCCTGGCGTCACCTGTTGCAGCGCCTGTGGCATCGCCCGCTGCGGTGCCTGCCGTGGCGCCACCAGCGGTGACCCATCAGGAGCCCGGCAGCGGCACGGTGGTGTTGCCGCTGGGCATCTCGCTGGCCGAGGCAGAGCACCAGCTCATTCTGGCCACGCTGGAGCACTACGGCCGGCAGAAGGAGCGCACGGCCGCGGCCCTGGGCATCAGCCTGAAGACGCTCTACAACCGGCTCAAGCAGTACGCGGCCGACGACAAGACGGAGCTCTGACCCGGGCTCTGACCCGGGCTCTGGCAGGGGCCCGCCGTGGCGCGCGTGCGGGTGCATGGCACGCCGTTTGCCCCGCAGGGACAGGCGGGTTCGCGTGCCGGCGTTGCCGGTCCGCGAGCCCATCCTTCACCCTCACAGGAGTCCCTCATGTCCCAATTCAGCAACCCAACTTCTTCACTCGACCCATCGACCCCGGACGCCAACGAGCTGGTCTCGCGCGTCGCCCAGGGCGTGCACGAGACGGTGGACCGCCTGGCGGACAAAGCCGCCCCCGTCGCCCAGAAGCTGGAGTCCACCGTGGCCCACGCCAACGAAGCCCTGCACGACCAGATGCACCGCGCCCGCGAAGTGGGCGATGAATGGTCCGAGAGCCTGCGCGGCACGGTGCGCGAGCATCCGCTGGCCTCGCTGATGGTGGCGCTGGCCGCGGGCGTGCTCATCTCGCGCCTGTCGCGCTGAGCCCGCGCGCATGACCCAGCGGCCATGAGCCAGCGCAAGCCGCCCGTGCTGCTCGACCCCGCTGCGGGGGCGGGTCAGCGCCCCGCACCGGCGCCTGCCCCGGCGCCGCCCGAGGACGAGTCCGCCGACCCGGTGGGCGATGGCCACAGCGACGCGCAATGGGCGAAAGACCACCCCGCGCCAGCGCCCACGCCAGCACCGCCTGAGCGTGAAAAGGATTGAGGTCACCGGTCTTTCGACTACACAAAAAAAGGCCCGCTGAACGCGGGCCTTTTTCATGGGGTGACCTGCCGCAGGGTCAGGTCGTCTCGGCCGCGCGGTGCTGGTCGCGCAGCGCACGGATCTGGTCGTGGTTGCGCTGCACACCTTGCAGTTGCGCTTCCAGCAAGCTGCGGATGTCTTGCGGCAGATCTTCCTTGAGCGCGGAGCGGTAGCGTGCCAGCGCGGCGTCTTCACCGCGTTCGGTTTCTTCCAGCATGGCCAGGTCGGTGTAGCCGGCCAGCGTGCCCTTCACGGCCACCCAGCCACGGTGCACCGTGCCGCTGGCTGTGCCACTGTCTTCAGGCTTGCCGCCCTGCTGCATCACGATGGTCTGCAGCTCGGCAGCGGCCAGGCGGCAGTCTTGCGCGCGGGCCAGAAAGAGGTCCTTGATCTGCGGATTCACGGCGTGCTCGGCGCTGGCCTTGAACCCGTATTCACCGTCCTTGCAGGTTTCGATGAGGTTGTTCAGGGTGCTGATGGTTTGCTTGTCATTCATGGCGTTCCTTCGAAGAGTTGAACAGGACGCCGGTGGAGCCAGCCCAAGGGCCTGCTGCATCCGACACCCTCTGTGGGCACATGGCGTACCCGCGCGGCCCGCCGCTGAAAGATGCCGCGCGATCACAAGGTCGGGTGCTGGCCCATGGCGTGTTCGAGCGCGGCCACCAGCGTGTCGGGCGCGCAGGGTTTGTGCAGCAGCGCCACACCCGGTGGCAGCGGAGCGTCGCCCGCGTGGCCGCTGATCAGCACGACGGGCAGGTGCGGCAACTTTTGCCGCAAGTGGTTGGCCAGGGCGATGCCGTCCATGTCGCCAGGCATGACCACGTCGGAGAGCACCACATCGATGTCGCGGTGGGTGTCGATGCGCTCCAGGGCTTCGTGGGCGTCGACGGCGGCCACCACCTCGCAACCGTAGGCGTGCAGCAAGGCCCGCGTGGCCTCTCGCAACGCCGCGTTGTCTTCGATCAGCAGCACGCGAGCGTGGTCAATCGAAGGCCGGTGTGGCAGGGCGGGGTGCCAGGCGTCGGGCGTGTGGCTGTGGGCGGGCAACACCAGCGTGACGGTGGTGCCCAGGCGTGGCGTGCTCTCCAGCCGCACGCGCCCTTGCGCCTGCTGGCAAAAGCCATACACCTGGCTCAGGCCCAGGCCGGTGCCCTCGTGCGGGGGCTTGGTCGAGAAGAAAGGTTCGAACACGCGCTGGGCGATGGCCGCTTCCATGCCGGGCCCGTCGTCGCGCACGGTGATGCGCACGCAGCGCTGTGAAGGCAGGCCCTCGCATTCGGTCGTGTCCGCCAGCGTGGCGTGCAGCTGCAACTGGCCGTGGCCTTCGATGGCGTCGCGCGCGTTCAACGACAGGTTGATCAGCGCGAGCTCCAGTTCGTTGGGGTCGACAAACACCGGCGGCGTGTCGGCATCGACCGAGGTCAAGAGCTCGATGCGCCGGCCCAGCAGCGCGCGCAGCAGCTCGCCCACTTCGGGCAGGAAGTGCTGCAACGACAGCGCGCACGGGCGCACGGACTGGCGACCGGCGAAGCGCAGCAAGTGTTGTGTGAGCCGTCCCCCGGTGTCCACCGCGCGCAGGGTGGCGTCAATGGCCGGCGTGAGTCCGGGCGCCGTGGACTGGCGGCGCATGAGGTGGGCGCTGTTGCCGATGATGCCCAGCAGGTTGTTGAATTCGTGCGCCAGCCCCCCGGTGAGCCGGCCCAGGGCTTCCACGCGCTGGTTGTGCGAGACGTGTTGTTCGAGCTGGTGGGTGCGCTCCACCGCGGCCGACACCTGGCGTTCGAGTTCATCGCGCGCCTGTTGAATGGACCGGGCCGCTTCGCCCATGGCCAGGGCCACCTGGTCGCATTCGAGCAGGCCCGTGCGTTCGCTGGCCACGCGTCGGCCTTCGCGCAGGTCCAGCGCCATCTGCTTGATGGTCTGGATCGGCCGCACGATGCCGCGCGCCACCCACACGGCGCCCATGAGCGAGACCACCAGCAACAGCAACAGCCCCATGCCCACATGAAACACCGCCTTGGGCACCAGCCCCTGGAACCGCTCGCGCGACATGCCGGTGACGTAGGTCCAGCCCTGGGGCGATGTGCTGAAGTAAATGGTGACGGGCTGACCATCGAGCGAGATGGTGTCCAGCAGGCCTTCGCCATGGGCGCTGATGTGCGCCTGCAGCTCGGGCGTGATCAGGCGCCCGGTGTATTCGGTGTTGTTGGGGTGGCGGGCCACCACACGGCCCTGGCGGTCGATGATGGCGGCGCGCCAGTCGTTGGCGAGGTGCTGGGCGTCGATGATGCGCTGCAGGTCACCGGGCAGCACCGGGGCGGCGTCGGGGCGCGGCGCGAGCTCGCGGTCCAGCACCATCGACAGTGCCTGCGTCGTTTTCTCCAGCAGGCGCGCGCTGGCCTCGCGCTCCAGGCGGTGCGTGAGGTTCACCACCCACAGGTCGGCCCACAGCGCGGGGAGCAGCGCGGCGAGCACGAGCGCGATCAAGCGCGTGCGGATGGAGAAGCCGCGCGTGGCCATGTGGGCCAGCGCAGGCTTGTGGGTGGCGGGTGAGGAAGACATCGGGTACCTGCCATGTGCACGCCAGGCCGTGTGTGCGCTTGCCATGCAGCGCTTCGTTGCACGCACGGTGCGGGTGCCCGGTGGTCTGGGCAATTGCTGTGCCCGCTTCAGGGGGCAGCCGCTTCATGGAGGGCGGGCACCCCGCTTGCCAGATGGGCCTGCTGCCAGCCATTTCGGGCGCAGTGTTTTCCCATTTCACACAGGACTTGACATGAACCGTTCCATTCACCACCTCAGGACGTGGCCCCTGGCTGCGATCGGCCTGGCCGTTGCATGCTCGGTCTCCGCCCAGTCGGAACCACCGCGCAGCGACACCAGCATCACCGTGGCCCAGTCGGGCTCGGGCTCCCCCATGAACGAGCGACGCAGCTACGCACCCGGCGAAGGCTCCTACTCGGTCATCCCCTACACCTCGCACGGCTACGTGGGCATCAACGCCGGCCGCCCGGACTACGGCAACGTGGGCTGCGCGGGCGGTTTTTCGTGCTCCGACAGCTCCACCTCGTACAGCCTTTACACGGGTGGCATGTTCAACCGCTACTTCGGCGCCGAGCTGGGTTACGTGAACCTGGGCAAGCTGGAAAGCGCAGGCGGCAAGACCGAAGCGCACGGCATCAACCTCAGCCTGGTGGGGCGCCTGCCGCTGGGCGTGGTGCACCTCTTCGGCAAGGTGGGCACCACCTATGGCCGCAGCGAAGTCTCGGCCAGCCCGCTCTCGGGCGTGGCCACCGGCAAGGCCAGTGGCTGGGAAGGCTCGTACGGCGCAGGCATCGGCTTCGACCTGAGCCCGCGCTCGTCCATCGTGCTGGAGTGGAACCGCTACGACGTGCGCTTCGTGGGCGTGGGCAAGCGCGAAGTGGACACGACCAGCATCGGCTACATGCACCGCTTCTGATCGGCGGCGCGCCATGAAAAAAGGGATGCTGAGCGATCAGCATCCCTTTTTCACGAGCGCCGGGGCACTCAGTTGGCGGCGCGCACCACGATGTTGTTGGTGACCGCCTTGACGTCAGGCACGGCGCGCGCGATGGTGGCGGCCCGGTCCTTTTCGGCCTGGCTGGTGGCAAAGCCCGAAAGCTGCACGTTGCCCTTGAGCGTTTCCACGCTAATGCGCATCGCGCTCACGCGCTCGTCTTCGGCAAAGCGGGTCTTGACCCGTGTGGTGATGGTGGAGTCGTCCACAAACTGGCCCACCGAGCTCTGGCCGCTGGTGACGGAACACCCGGTGGAGACGATGGCGCCGAGGGCGATGGCCGAGGCCAGAAAGAGGGTTTTCATGGGGAGTGTCCTTGGTTTGACTGTGGAACACTTCCCAGGGCAAGCGGCGTGCCCGCTGTGCCGGGCTCGCCGTTTGCCCCCGGGTTGCTCCGCCACCACCACCGCACCACCATGAGCGACACCACCAACGAAGCGGGCCTGTGCATCCTGATTGCCGACGACAACGTCGATGCCGCCGAGTCTCTGGGCCTGCTGATCGAGCTCGAAGGCCACACCGTGCACCTGGCGCGCGACGGGCGCGAGGCCCTGGCCATGGCGCAGCGCCTGCGCCCGCAGGTGGCCATTCTGGACATCGGCATGCCCGGGATGGACGGCAACACCGTGGCGCGCTGCATCCGCGACAGCCTGCCCGACGAACGCATGCTGATGGTGGCGGTCACAGGCCGCGGGCTGGCGCAAGACCGCGCGCACACGCGCGCCGCTGGTTTCGACCACCATTTCACCAAGCCCGTGGCCCTGGGCGAACTCTTCGGCCGGCTGGTGAGTTGGCGCGATGAACTCAACGCTTCAGCTCGGGAGTGATGCCGATGTCTGTGCTGCCCACCATCCTGAGCACCGTGCAGGCCGAGTTCAGTGACCTGGCCGATGTGGAGCGCACCACGCGCGTGGTGTGGCGCCTGGGCGAGGCGCTGTTGCTGGGCGCGCTGATCGGCTGGGACCGCGAGCGCCGCGATGCCGAAGCGGGCCTGCGCACCCACATGCTGGTGTCGCTGGGCGCGGCCCTGTTCGTGCTGGTGCCGCTGGAGGCGGGCATGAACGACGAGCAGCTCAGCCGCGTGGTGCAGGGGCTGGTGTCGGGCATCGGGTTTCTGGGCGCAGGCGCGGTGCTCAAGGACCAGGAGGAGGGCCGCATCCATGGCCTGACGACGGCCGCCACCATCTGGGCCACCGCGGCGGTGGGCATGGCGGCCGGGCTGGGGCAGACCGGTACCGCCTTGCTGGCCACGCTCTTCATGCTGGTGGTACTGGTCTGGTTGCGGCGCTCGGCCCGCTCGCGCCAGCGCCACTGAGTGGGGTCGTTGATTCGGGTGCAGAATGTCGCGGCTCCCACCCGCGTGGCGCCCCGGTGAACCGACGGCGGCGCACGCGCAACGTCCCCATTCAAGGTGCCCGATGCCCGACCTGTCTCACGCCCTCGCCACGCTGGCCGACGAACTGTCGGCCCGGCGAGAAGCCATCCTGCGCGCCTGGCGCCACGCCGTCAGTGCCGATGCGACGCTGACCAGCGGCGCCTCACTGCCGCACACCCAGCTCAACGACCACATTCCGGCGGTGCTCGAAGGTTTCGAGAACCACCTGCGCGCACCCCGCGCCGAGACCTCGCACCTGGGCGACGCCGCCGCTCACGGGCTGCACCGCTGGCAGCAGGGTTTCGGGCTGGCCGAGGTGGTGCGCGAGCTCGGGCGCCTGAATGAATGCGTGGTCAGCGAGCTCGACGCGCTGGCCACTCGCCACACGCCCTTCGCCGCCGATGTGATGGCGCGCGCCCGCGCCATCTGGGCGCAGGTCTACAGCGTGGCGGTGAGCGCCAGCACCGCACAGTACTTCAAGCTGCAGCAACTCGAAGCCGCCGCCTACGCCCGCGGGCTCGAGCAGGCGCTGGAGACCCTGCGCCACCTCGAACAGCAGCGGGCCGTGCTCTGGCAGGAGGTGGCCCACGATCTGCGCGGCAACCTGGGTGTGGTCACCAACGCCACCGCGGGCCTGGGCGCGCGCCATGCCGACCCCGCCGCGCGCGAGACCTTTTTGCGCCTGCTGGGCAACAACGTGCAGGCACTGCACAAGCTGCTGGACGACGTGACCTGCCTCGCACGGCTGCAAAGCGGGCAGGAAGAGCGCCACCTGGACACCGTGGACGTGGCGCCCGTGCTCCGCGAATTGTGGGAGTCCCTGGAGGGCAGCGCGCGCGACAAGGGGTTGAGCTTCGAGGTGAAAGGCCCCGAGCCGTTCGTGGTGCAGTCCGACGTGGTGAAGCTGCGCCGCATTGCCCAGAACCTGGTGCTCAACGCCATCCGGTACACGCGGACCGGTGGTCTGGTGGTGTCGTGGGAAAAAGGGGACGCCAAAGACGCCGAGCGCTGGACGCTGCGCGTGCAGGACACGGGCCCCGGCATCGGGCAGGCCAAGTCGTCGGAACTGCAGGAGGCACTGGAAGTGGCCACGCAGCACGCCGACCAGGTCGTGGCCGACACGAAAAACCACGAGATCACGCACATCCACGACGAAGAAGCCGGCGTGCCGGCGTCAGGCGAATCGCCCGACACCTACGTGCACGGCGAAGGCATTGGCCTGTCGATCGTCAAGCGCCTGTGCGAAGTGCTCGACGCCACCGTGCAGGTGGAGTCCAGCGCTTCGGGCACCACCTTCGAAATCCTGCTGCCGATCGCCTACGACTGAGCGGGCGTCGCCGGGCGCGTGCGCCGGCGGGCGCTGCGGGGTGTCTTGTGCGAAATGATGCGGTGCACGAGGTGCAGCTTGCGCACCGCCGGCTGTGACAGCACGAACGGGTAGAAGTCGGGCACGCCCATGCTGCGCGACATCTCGTTGAGCACCACCGTGAGGTTGAGCCAGTGGTTGAGCCACTGCAAAAAGCGCGCGTCCGTGACCTCGCCGTTGCTGCTCTCGCTCAGGGCCGAAGGGCCGAAGGGTTCGCAGGCCAGCTCCACGCGGTCGCCCCGGATGCCGAAGCCGCGCGCGGTGCCCAGCGTGTCGCGCATGTGCAGGTAGTGCGCCCAGGTCTCGGCCCAGTCTTCCCACGGGTGGCAGCTGGCATACGCGGTGACGTGGCGCGAGCTCCAGTCGGGCGGTGCGCCGTTGAGGTAGTGGTTTTGCAAGGCCTGGCCGTAGTCGGCGCGCTCGTCGCCGAACACGGCGCGAAACGGTTCGTGCCACGGCGTGCCGTCGACCAGCCGCTCCCAGTAGTAGTGGCCCGTTTCATGGCGCAGGTGGCCCAGCAGCGTGCGGTAGGGCTCGCGCAGCGAGGTGCGGCGCAGCTCGCGCGTGGCGTCGTCGGCTTCGCAGGCGTCGAGCGTGATCACGCCGCTGGCATGCCCGGTGATGACCGGTGCCGCCCCGGGCAGGGTGGTGAGGATGTCGAACGCCAGGCCCTTCTCTGCGTCTTCGCTGCGCGGCACCAGTGGCAGGCGCAGCGCCAGCAGTGAAGACGCCAGGCGGCGCTTGGCCAGCTCGATGCGGCCCCACCAGGTGGCGTGTTCGGGCACGCTGAGATCGGGCACGGTGCGCGTGAGCCGGCAGCACTGGCAGAGGTCGGGTGCAAATTCATCGGGGGTTTGCAGCGGCACCAGCCAGTTGCAGGTGGCGGGCGAGGACAGATTGGTGCAGCGCCGGTACAGCGGCGGCTCGTCGACGCTCTCCTGGCTGCGCCACACGTCCTGGGTGTCGGTCGGGGCCAGCGGCAGCAGCTTGCCGCGCACCGGGTCGTAGCCCAGGGGCGCATGGCAGCCCAGGCACACGCTGTTGCGAAAAAAGATGGGTTGCCCGCAGACGCAGGTGAAAGAGCGGTTCACGGAACGGGGGTCCTTTTGGCAGGGGATGTGTCGTGGCGCTTGGTGAACACACGCGTGAACTCGGCGCCCAGCAAAAACACCTGCGCAGAGTAGTACACCCACAGCAGGAAGATCACCAGCGAGCCGGCCGCGCCAAACACCGAAGCCACACCGCTGCGGCCAATGTAGGTGCCAATCAGCGACTTGCCCACGGTGAGCAGCAGGGCCGTGATCACCGCGCCGATCCACACGTCGGACCAGGCCAGCTTCACGCGCGGCATCCACTTGAAGATCATGGCAAAGAGGGCGCTGAGAAACACCAGGCTCACCACGAAATCGATGGCACCGGCCAGCACCGCCAGTTGCCCCAGCCAGGGGGTGGCCCATTTGCTGAGCCCGGCCAGGGCCGCGCTCAGCACCAGCGAGACCATCAGCAGAAAGCCGATGGCCAGCACCAGCCCGAGCGAGATCAGGCGGGCGTGCAGCAGCTCCATGAGACCGCCGCCGTGGGGCCGCAGGTCTTTGGTGCGCCAGATGCGGTCCATGGCGTTGCGCAGTTCGGCAAATACGGTGGTGGCGCCAATGAGCAGCGTGACCAGGCCCACCAGCGTGCCGACGATGCCGGCGTCGGGCCGGTTGGCCTGCTGCACCAGGCTGTTGATGGTGAGGGCGGCGTCGGCGCCCAGCAGGTGGGTGAGCTGTTCGAAGATTTCACCCCGCGCTGCGGCTTCGCCAAACAGCAAGCCGGCCACCGAGATCACGATCAACAGGATGGGCGCGACGGAGAACAGGGTGTAGAAGGCCAGGGCGGCACCCATGCTGGGTGCATCGTCGTCCAGCCAGGCTTGCACGGTGGATTTCAGCAGCCGCCAGATCATCGTCCGCCACCGCCTCCGGTCGCAGCCAGACCGATGCGCGTGGGCCGTGCGGGCTCGGAAATGTCGGCCAGTGCCGCACCGGCCTGGTGGGCGTCGCCCTTGGCCGCGAGGTCGCCCAGCGACACGATGCCGACCAGGCGCTTGTCGCGGTCGAGCACCGGCAGGCGGCGGATCTGCAGTTGCTGCATCCTGGCGGTCACTTCGGTCAGGCCTTCGTCTTCAAACACCCATTCCACCTGCGCGCTCATCACGTCTTCGAGCGGGGTGGTGGTGGCGGCCAGGCCTTGTGCCACACCGCGCACCACGATGTCGCGGTCGGTCAGCATGCCGACGATGCGCGCGCCATCGCATACCGGCAGCACACCCACGTCCAGCGACTCCATCACCCGGGCGGCCTGTTCCACGGTGTCGTGGGGGGCGAGCGTCTGCACGCCCTGGGTCATCACATCTTTCACACATTTCATTCCGGGAGCTCCTGCAGCGTTGAGGGGGTGGCGGCCCGGCGCGCGGGCACGGGCGTGCTGCCAGGGCAGTTGCCGTGCCCGCTGCAAAGCGCCTGTGCGCAGGCCCGCAGGCACGGCGTTTGCCCAACCGCTGCAGCAAGGTTTTTTGCTTTTATTCATTCACTTATTCAACGCGAGGAACTTCTCATGATCAATTTCATTATCTGGCTCGTGGTGGGCGGCGTCATAGGCTGGCTGGCCAGCGTGATCATGCACACCGATGGCCAGCAAGGCATCTTCCTGAACGTGATTGTCGGGATCGTGGGCGCCGCCGTGGGCGGGTGGATCATCTCGCCGCTGGTGGGCGTGGGCACCATCAACCAGGACGTCTTCAACGTCGGTGCGTTGCTGGTCTCGCTCATGGGCGCGATCATTCTGCTGGCCCTGGTCAACCTGCTGCGGCGCGGCTCGGTGCGCTGAGTCGGCGAGCCACCCCAAGACCATGGAACGCACATCCCCCCAAAGCGATCCGCAGGCTTCGGCCGGCACGCTGGGCAACTTGCTGGGCGGCTTGCTGCACGAGCTCCCGGGCCTCATCAGCGACCGCGTGGAGCTGCTCTCCCTTGAGCTCAACCGCGCAGGCCTGGCGCTGCTGCACATCGTCTGCCTGGGCCTTGCGCTGACCGTGCTGGGTCTGGCCGGCTGGCTGCTGCTGTGGACGCTCGTCACGGCGGCGCTGGTGGCGGCCGGCCTGCATTGGGCGCTGGCGCTGCTGGGCGCGCTGCTCGTGCACGGCCTGCTGGGCTGGTGGGTGGTGCACCGCGTGCGCCAGCTCCTGCCCACCATTGGCCTGCCGGCCACCCGCCGTCGTCTGATGTTCAAGGCCCCTGCGCCTGCTTCTTCTGTTGCCTCACATGAACCACCCCATGCCCCCACAGCCCCCTCTGCCGCGATCCCCTGACGTGGCCCCGCCCGAGCCGGCCCATCTGCCGGCGGGCATGGGGGCGCTGAGCGATCAGATCGCCGCGGTGGAGTTGCGCCTGCTGGCGCGCGAGGCCCGCGTGCGCCGCCGCGTGGGCCTGCTGCGCCAGGGGGCGCGCTCGGCCCTCAAACCGCAGCGGGCTGTGTGGCCTGTGGCCACCGCCGCCTTGCTGGGCTGGAAGCTGCTGCCTCCGGGCTTGCGGCTGGGGCTGAGCCCCGCCACCGTGGCCACGCTGGTCAGCGTCGGGCTGCCGTTGTGGCGCCGCTGGTCGGAATGGCGCGGGCCCCAACGCGCGCCCCAACGCGCGCCGAACTGAGTCGGCCCATTTCGGCATTTTTTGCCGCAATTCAGGGCATGGGCGCTGCTGCAGGCGTGCCGGTGGGTGGGCGACGCGTGTCGTGCGCACAGGCATCGCGCTGCAAGCCCCGGCCCGCCTCACGCTGCGGGCTTGTGTTCGAAATTGTTTCTTCTGCGTCGATGCGGCATGGGCATTGCGTTCACAGCGGGCACAAGGTGCCCGCGCGCATGCGGCCCCACAACCACAAACACGGAGGAGACCGACATGATGTCGATGGACGTGCGCACCGACCAGCGCCAGAACCAGACCCTTTCACCCCGCCTGCAGCACGCGGTGCGCCTGCTGCAGATGTCGTCGCTGGACTTCGGCACGGTGGTGCGCGATGTGCTGGGGCGCAACCCGTTCCTTGAAGCCGAGGACGAGGACCAGGACGCCTCGCACGAAGGCGATGGGGAAGGTCCACAAGACGTGACCACGGCAGACGTTTACGACGGACCGCAGGAAACCGACGAGATGGATGCGCGCGAGCCGGCGCCAGCGTCGGACGATCACCCGACCGAATCCGACCGCGACCTGTGGCTGGCCGACGGCATGTCGCCATCGCGCGGTTCGCACGACGGCGATGTGTCCGCGCTGGACTTCATGGTGGCCGAAACTTCGCTGAATGCGCACCTGCATCTGCAGCTGGGCACGCTGCCGCTGTCGGAAAGGGACCGTGCGCTGGCCGGCGCGCTGGTGGAGTCGCTCGACGACGATGGCTACCTGCGCACGCCACTGGGCGAGCTGCGCGAAGTGGCCGGGGTGCAGCCGCTGGCCTCGCTGGAAGAAATGCAGATCGCCCTGAAGCTGGTGCAGTCGCTCGACCCGGTGGGCGTGGGCGCGCGCGATGTGGCCGAATGCCTGACGCTGCAGATGGCGCAGATCGAGTGCCCGCGCATGCGTGGCATGGCGCGCGAGATCGTCACCGACCACCTGGAGCGCCTGGCCGCACGCGACGTGCCGGCGCTGGCGCGCGCGCTGGGCGGATCGCTGGCGGAGGTGGAGGCGGTGTGTGATCGCATTCGCCACCTGGACCCCCGGCCCGGCTGGCGCATGAGCCCGTCGCGGGTGAGCTATGTGGTGCCCGACGTGATCGTGAAGAAGGACCGGCTGGGCGCCTGGAGCGCGCAGCTCAATCCCGCCATCGTGCCGCGCGTGCGCGTCAACGAGGTGTATGCCCAGCTGTTCCAGCGCCACCGCTGCGCCGAGAACGCCGAGATGGGCGCGCACCTGCAGGAGGCGCGCTGGACCTTGCGCAATGTCGAGCAACGTTTCTCCACCATCCTGGACGTGGCGCAGGCCATCGTGCGGCGCCAGCGCCATTTCTTCGAATACGGCGCCATGGCCATGAAGCCGCTGGGCCTGCGCGAGATCGCCGAAGAGGTGGGTGTGCACGAGTCCACCGTCTCGCGCGTGACCAACAACAAGTTCATGGCCACGCCCAGCGGTGTGTATGAACTCAAGCACTTTTTCTCGCGTGCCATGGTGAGCGCCAATGGCAGCGCCTGCTCGGGCACAGCCATTCGCGGCCTGATCCACGACATCATCGAGGCGGAGTCCCCCGAGCAGCCGCTCTCCGACGCCGAGATCACGCGGCAACTGGCCCAGCAAGGCCTGAAGGTGGCGCGGCGCACCGTCACCAAATACCGCCAGATGCTGCGCATTGAAGCGGTGGGGCGGCGCAAGCGGCACGACGTCGCCCTGGCGGCAGCCTGAGGCGCCTGCGGGCGCTACCGCAGTTCGCCTGGGCGTGAAGCTTCAAACGCGAGGTGCGCTTCGCCCAGCAGTTGCGCCAGGTCTTCGGGCGCCACCGGCTTGAGCAGGTGGTGGTCGAAGCCGGCCTGGGTGGCGGCCTTGCGGTCGGCGTCTTGCCCCCAGCCGGAAATGGCCACCAGGTGCATGCCCTGTGTGCGCACATCGGCACGCAACTGGCGTGCCACCTGGTAACCGTCCAGGCGGGGCATGCCGATGTCCAGCAGCGCGATGTCGGGCACATGGCGGTGTGCTGCCAGCACGGCGGCTTCGCCATCGTGCACCACTTCGACGTGATGGCCGTGGGCCGAAAGGATGGCTGAAAAGCTCTCGGTCAGGTCCACGTTGTCGTCGGCAATCAGGATGTGCAGGGGCCGCAGCTGCGCCGCCGGCGGCGCATTCACGCGCTGGGCGGGCGGCGGCGCAATGGTCGCAAGGCGTGGCAGGCGCACCGTGAACTTCGAACCCTTGCCCAGGCCGTCGCTGTGCATGGACAGCGTGCCGCCATGCAGTTCGATGATCTGGCGCGACAGCGTGAGCCCGACGCCCAGCCCTGCGTTGCCGCGCTGCAGGGTTTTGTCGGCCTGCTCAAACAGATCGAAGATGCGCTCCTGCATGGCGGGCTCCACGCCGATGCCGGTGTCCTCGACGGCGATCACCACCCACTCGGATTGCGCCGCCATCAGGATGTCCACGCGACCGCCGCGCAAGGTGTAGCGGCAGGCATTGCTCAGCAGGTTGGCAAACACCTGTGTGAGGCGTACCGCGTCGCCATCCACCCACAGGGTGTCGGCGGGTCGGTGCAATTCCAGCTGCAGTTCCTGCTGGCGCGCCTGCGGCTGGGCGATTTCGCAGGCCATGACCAGCAGCTCGGCCATGTCCACCCGCGTGCGGTCCAGAGAGAGCTTGCCTGTGGTCACGCGTGAGGCATCCAGCAGGTCGTTGACCAGCCGCACGATGTGGCGCAGCTGCCGCTCAAGCACCACCAGGGCTTTGTCGCGCGCCTGCGCGGAGGCCGCGGGCATTTGCAGCAGCGCCACCGCGCTGGTCATGGGCGAGAGCGGGTTGCGCAGCTCGTGCGCCAGCGTGGCCAGAAACACGTCTTTCTGGCGGTCGGCCTGGCGCAACTCCTGCTCCACGCTCTGGCGCGTGACCATCTCGCGCTCGAGCTCGGAGGTGCGCACCTCGCATTCCGAGAGCATGCGGTTGAAGGCGTCGACCAGCACGCCCACGTCCTTGTAGTCGGTGGCGGGCGCGCGCAGCGACCAGTCGTGGCTGCCGATCACTTCGCGGGCCACGTCGGTCATTTTTTCCAGCGGTGCCGTGATGCGGCGCTGCAGGTGCACGAAGAGGTAGAAGGCCGCGGCCAGGCTCACCGCACTGACCGCCAGCACGATCATGGCGAAGTCCGTGAAGCGGCGCCACACGTCATGCCGCGACTTGAGGTAGAGCATGCCCAGGCGCTGGCCTTCGCGTTCGATGGGCTGCGTCATTTCCAGCATGGCGCCGCTGTACCGGGGGCCCCAGGCAGCTTCGTTGACGGAGATGCGCGCGCTCACGGCATCGGGTTGCGTGGTGTGCGAGGCAATGAGCGCGCCGTCCGGGCCGTACACCGCAGCGGCAACGATGCGCGGCTGCTGCTTCAGGAGATACAGGTTCTCCCAGGCCACCTTCGGGTCCTTGAATTCCACCGCAGCGGCGGTCGAGCGGGTGATGAGGTCGGCCTGGGCGCGCATGTCGGCAACCACCGCGTGCCGGTAGACGGTGAGCTCGTAGGTGAGCAGGGCGCCTGCGCTGAGCAGGATGGCGAAGAACGTGGTGAGCATCGCCGCGCGCGTGAGTTGCTGGCGCAGCGATGTGGGTCTCACCGAGGGCCTCCCCATACGCGCTCGGCCACTTCCAGAAGGCGCGCGCTGAGCTTGACGCCCACTTGCGCAGCGGCCGGTGGCGAGGCCTCGAAGCGTGTGCGCTGGCCCGTGGTCACCAGGCCCAGCACGGCGCCCTGTGCCACCCCGTTGGGCGCGTCGGTGGCCAGCACCACCTCGTGCTGCCGGCACGCCGTCACCCATTGCGGCAAGTACCGCCAGGCCTCCTGCCCGACGAAGGCCAGATGGACTTGCGCGAGGCGTTCGTCAGGCTTTTCCAGACGCTGGACCTGCACAGGCCGCCCCTGGGAGAGCTTGCCGGTGACCGCCTGCGTCAACAGGGTGAGTGTGTTTTCAGAGCCGGCAATGCCGACCACGATGGCCGAACCGGGCTGCTCGAACGCCTGGGCGGGCCATTCGATGTACCCGATGAACCGTTGCAGGAACGTGGCGGCGTCGTCGTCCAGGACACTGGCGCGCGCAGCACCCGTGATACACGACAAGGCGATCGCCAGAAGCAGCAGAACGCCATAGGGGCGCGCGTCCAGCCGGGGAAGAAATGCCATGGTCTGTGGGTTGAAATGAATGCCAAAGAATGCAGTCTTCTGCTGGGCGGCGCCCGTTGGCGCATGGCCGGCGGCGTCGGACAGCGTTTGACTTTAGCAGGCAAGGCGTGTGCCACAGCGACCAACTGTCCGGCACAATTTGGCCTACCCCACGCTCCCTCCAACCCTCCCGATCGCGCATGGCCGAAGCTCTTCCTGGTCCCCAGCCCTCTGTCGCAGCCATGGGGCATTCCTCGCTGCTGGAGGGCGCACTGCCCTTCGAGGCGATGTTCATGGCGTCGCCCGTGGCAGCGGCGGTATCGCGCCGGCGGGATGGGCGGCTCATGGCCGTGAACGACGCGTGGATCATGCTCACCGGTCTTCGGCGCGAGGACGTCATTGGCCGCACCACGGTCGAGCTCGGTCATTGGCCCTCGCAGGAAGCGCGCTCGCGCTATCTGGACGGTTGGTCGCCTGCCGATTCGGCGCACCACTTGCGGCTGTGTGATGGCATCGTGCACCGCGTGCGGCTGCACATCTCGGTGCTGGACGTGGCCCCGGAACCCCTGGTGCTGGTCTACATGACCGAGGCCACGCGCGAATTCGAGGCCACCGAAGCGCGCCAGCAAAGCGATGCGGAGCTGCGCGAGAAGAATCTGGAGTTGCAGCGGCAGGTGGAGTTGCACGCGGCCATTGAAAAGCTGGCGCGCGTGGGCCACTGGACCAACGCCGAGAACATGGAGAGCGTGGCCTGGTCGCTGGGCCTGTACGACATTGCCGGCCTGAATCCGCGTGCCCTGATCCAGCGCACCGAAGGCCGGGCCGGCATTCACCCGGATGACAAACCCGCGTGGCACGCCGCGCGCGAAGCCATGGACGGGCGACAGGTCGAGTTTCGATGGACGCGTCCGGACGGCGGCCAGCGCTGGTTCCGCACACGCATCAGCCAGACCACGGTGGCAGGCAATCCCCAGACCGAGTTCGGTGTGGTGCAGGACATCACCGCGGAGCGCGAGGCCAGCGAACGCCTGGCCGAGCAGCTCAAGCTGCTGCAGAACATTGCCGCGCGCGTGCCCGGCATGATGTACCGGGCCCGCCTGCGGCCCGACGGCACCAGCGTCATCTCTTACGTGAACGACGTGGTGCGCACGATGCTGGAGCTCGAACCCCAGATGCTCGAGAAAGATGCCCGCATCCTGTTTCAGCGCATCCACCCCGAAGACCGCCCGCGTCTGATTGCGACCCTGGCCGACTCAGCCCGCCATCTCACGCTGTGGCGTGAAACCTACCGCGTGTGCCTGCCGGTGGCCGGCACGCGCTGGCACCACGTGGAAGCCGTGCCGCAGCGCGAGGCCGACGGCTCGGTGATCTGGCACGGGTTTTCCACCGACGTGACCGAGGCCCGCGTGGCCACCCAGAAACTGGAACGGCAACACCGCATGATCGAGGCGGTTCGGGTGGCACAGCAGGCCTACATCGAGGCCTACGACAAGCGCAAGGTGTTTGATGGCCTGCTGCAGGCCTTTCTCTCGGTGACCGACAGCGCCTATGGCTTTGTGGGCGAGGTGTTCTACACCGATGCCGGCGAGCCTTACCTGCGCACCAACGCCATCACCAACATCGCCTGGGACGAGCCCTCTCGCCTCATGTTTGAGAGCCAGGCCGAAGACGGCATGGCGTTTCGCAACCTCAACACGCTGTTTGGCCGGCCCATGGTCACAGGCCAGCCCGTCATTGCGAACCAGCCCGATCAACATCCGCACGCGGGTGGCATGCCATCCGGGCACCCGCACATGGCGAGCTTTCTCGGGGTGCCGCTGGCTGTGGGTGACCGCCTGGTCGCCTTGGTGGGCCTGGCCAACCAGCCCGGTGGCTACAGCGAGCAGGACATCGAATTCCTGCAGCCGTTGCTGGGCGCGGTTCGGCAGCTGGTGATGGCCTGGCGCGGCCATCTGGAGCGCAAGCGCACGCGTGAGCAGCTGGAGGTCACGAGCGAGTTGCTCAGCGAGAAGAGCCTGGATCTGCAGGTCACGCTGGAGAGCATCGAGCAGGGCCTGTGCCGGGTGGACGCGAACAACCGCGTCACCGCCTACAACCGCCGCCTGCTCGATCTGCTGGACCTGCCCGAGGCGCTGCTGCAAGGGCAACCCACCATGGAGCAGGTGTTGCGGTTCCAGACCGAGCGCGGTGACTTCGGCCCCGGGCTGGCCTGGGTGGACCCGGTGGCGCACGGGCACATCGTGCACGGGCGCGATGTGCCCGCACCCGAGAAATACTGGCGCAAAACGCGCGATGGCCGCACGCTGGAAATGCGCACCCGCTCCTTGCCCGACGGCGGCCTGGTGCGCACCTTTGCCGACGTCAGCTCGTACATCCGCGCGCAGGAAGCGCTGCGCGAGGAGCGCCAGCGCCTGGCCTGGGTGCTGGAGGCCACGCGGCCGGGCATCTGGGAAAACAACATGGTGGACAACGTGCTCACCGTGAATGCCCGGTGGGCGGGCATGCTGGGCTATTCGCTGCACGAGCTGCAGCCCATGAAGTCGGAGACCTGGGAGGCGCTGGTGCATCCCGACGACCTGCGCCGCGCCAACCACATTCGCGACGAACATCTGTCGGGCCGTTTGCCTTACTACGAGTGCGACATCCGCATGCGCCACAAGGCAGGCCACTGGATCTGGGTGAATACCCGCGGGCGCGTGCACAAACGCGATGCCCGCGACCGCGCGATGTTCATGTCGGGCACACACATTGACATCACCGAGCGTGTGGCGGCGCAGGAGCAGGTGAGGGCGCTCAACGCCAGCCTGGAGCAACGTGTGAGCGAGCGAACCTCCCAGCTGGAACGGTCCATGCGCGACATGGAAGCGATTTCTTATTCCATCGCACACGACCTGCGTGCGCCCCTTCGCTCGGTGAATGGTTTCGCGTCCATCGTGCTGGAAGACGAGGCCGATCGCCTGAGCCCGACGGGGCGCGACATGTTCGAGCGCATTGCCCGCTCATCGCGCAACATGGGCCAGATGATCACCGACATGCTCGAATTGCTGCGGGTGGTGCGGGTGGACCTGGATGCGGTGCCGGTGGACATGCACACCCTGGCCCAGTC
Source organism: Synechococcus sp. UW140 (assembly GCA_943371335.1). Taxonomy (GTDB): domain Bacteria; phylum Pseudomonadota; class Gammaproteobacteria; order Burkholderiales; family Burkholderiaceae_C; genus Hydrogenophaga. The sequence continues at coordinate 70,740 of CALRUK020000008.1, forward strand.
GGTGTTCGACACGCTGGCGCCCCAATCGCCGCACGCGCATTTCGAGGTGCTGGCCATGCCCCAGGCCATGGGCGACGCGACGCTGCTGCGCCAGGTGTTCTCCAACCTGATCGACAACGCGCTCAAGTACTCGCGGCATGTGGCGCAGCCCGAACTGCAGGTGGGTTACGAGGCGACGCAGCGGGCGTATTTCGTGCGGGACAACGGCATGGGTTTTGACATGGCGCGGGCCGACAAACTCTTCGGCCTGTTCCAGCGGCTGCACACCGGCGGCAACGTGCCCGGCATGGGTGTGGGCCTGGCCATCGTGGCGCGCATCGTGGAGCGCCACGGCGGGCGCATCTGGGCCGAATCGGTGCCCGGCGAGGGCACCACGTTCTGGTTCCGGCTGTCGCTGGCCTGAGGCCAGCGATCCCGTTTCAGAAAGGCGCGTCTGGCGCGTCCGGGGCCGCAGGCGCTTCGGGCGCGGCAGCGGGTGCCGCCGTGCCTTCGGTGCTGGCGGGGGCCGCCGCGGCCGAGCGGGCCTGGCGCACTGCGGCCTTGTCACCCGCGCTGGCGAACTTGCTGTACTTGCCCGTGAGGCCGACCAGTTGGCCGTAAATGCGTGGGTTGGCGGCCAGGCATTCCTTCTGTTCCAGAAAGTCCGCTTCGCCGGTGAAGTTGCCCACCAGACCACCGGCCTCGGTCACCAGCAGCGCGCCGGCGGCCACGTCCCAGGGCGAAAGGCCCATCTCGAAGAAGCCATCGGTGAAGCCGGCTGCCACATAGGCCAGGTCGAGGGCGGCCGAGCCGGGGCGGCGCAGGCCCGCCACGCGCGGCATCACGTCGCCGAACATCTGCAGGTAGGTCTGGAACGAGTCGCCCGGGCGGAACGGAAAGCCGGTGGAGAGCAGGCAGTCGCGCAGCGTCGTGCGCTTGGCCACGCGGATGCGCCGGTCGTTGAGGTAGGCACCGCGTCCGCGCGTGGCGCAGAAGAGGTCGTTGCGGGAGGGGTCGTAAATCACGGCTTGCTCGAGGCGGTTACCGACCATGAGCGCGATGCTCACGCAGTAGACCGGGAAGCCGTGAATGAAATTGGTGGTGCCGTCCAGCGGGTCGATGATCCAGACATGGTCTGCGCCGCCATGCTTGCCAGCGCGCTGACCCGATTCTTCGGCCCAGATCGCATGGTCGGGGTAAGCGGTCAGCAAGGTGTCGATGATCGCGGCCTCGGCGGCCTGATCGACTTCGGTCACGAAATCGTTGGTCTGCTTGACCGAGACCCGGACCGACTCCACGTCCAGCGCGGCGCGGTTGATGAGGGTACCTGCAGTGCGTGCGGCCTTGATGGCCACGTTGAGCATGGGGTGGAGTGTGGACGACATGAATTGTTGAACCTTGACGCCCCCGGGTGGGAGTGCGCGACAGTGGAAGAGCGGGTGATGCGACCCGGCGATGCGGGCGGCGACAATACCCGGGATTTTACCGTCCCTCCCGTTCTTCGCATGCACACCCGTTTTGTCCTGATCCAGACCAGCCACGCCGGCAATGTGGGCGGCGTGGCGCGCGCCATGAAAGTCATGGGTTTTGACGACCTGGTGCTGGTGCAGCCGCGCTGGGCCAACGTGCTGCGCCGCGAGGAAACCATCCAGCGTGCCAGCGGCGCCAACGACGTGCTGGCCAAGGCCCGCATCGTCGACACGCTCGATGAAGCGCTGGACGGCATGAGCCATTTGTGCGCCACCGCCATGACGCCGCGCGACTTCGGACCACCCACCCGCGCACCGCGCGAGCACTTTGCCGCCGTGCTGGGCGAGCAGGAGCCGCCTCAAGGTGTTGCCTTTTTGTTTGGCTCCGAACGCTTCGGCATGCGCAACGAAGACGTGTACCGCTGCCACGTGGCCCTGAGCATTCCCACCGCGCCCGGCTTCGGCTCGTTGAACCTGGCCGCTGCGGTGCAGCTGGTGGCTTACGACTGGCGCCAGGCGCTGGGGGGCTTTGAGGCGCCGGCCGAGGCACAGCCTCGCCCAGCGGCCGACGCCAAAGCCCTGGCCGGCATGCTGGACCACCTGGAGCAGGCGCTGGTAGCGGTCGATTTTCTGGACCCCGAGGCCCCCAAAAAACTCATGCCGCGCCTCAACCAGCTTTTCAACCGGGCCGCGCCCAGCGAAGAAGAAGTCCACATTCTTCGAGGTGTCGCCAAGGCGATGTTGCTGACCGCCGGGAAAGCGAAACGCTAGACTGCCGCCTTATGTTTGTCCGCCTCCGCTCCGACATCCAGTGCGTCCTCGACCGCGACCCGGCCGCGCGCAGCACCTGGGAAGTCATCACCTGCTACCCGGGTCTGCACGCCGTCTGGCTGCACCGTCCGGCCCACTGGTGCTGGCACCACGGATTCAAGTGGCTGGGGCGCTTCATCTCGCACGTGGCGCGCTGGCTCACCGGCATCGAGATCCACCCGGGGGCCAAGGTCGGCGAGCGGGTGTTCTTTGACCACGCCATGGGCGTGGTGGTGGGCGAAACCGCCGAGATCGGCGACGGTTGCACCATCTACCAGGGCGTGACGCTGGGCGGTACTTCGCTCTACAAAGGCACCAAGCGGCACCCGACGCTGGGCAAGGACGTGGTGGTCAGCGCCGGTGCCAAGGTGCTCGGGGGTTTTGTGGTGGGCGACGGCGCCAAGATCGGCAGCAACGCCGTGGTGATCAAGCCCGTGCCTGCGGGCGCCACGGCAGTCGGCATTCCGGCCCGCATCATCCCCAGCAAGACCGGCGAGAGCGCCGACGTGACCGAGCCCGCACAAAAATTCCAGGCCTACGGCATCACCCAGGAAGACGATCCGTTGTCACAGGCCATGCGCGGCCTGATCGACACCACCGCCAGCCAGGAGCACCAGATCGCGTTGCTGTGGTGCGCGATCGAGAAGTTGTCCCAGTCGTCGCGAGAGGGCGACTGCGTGCCCAAGGACGCGGCACGGGAAGAGTGTTTCGAAGCCGAGAAGCTCAACCAGCTGATCGGCAAGTGAAGGCAGCGCCGGCGGGCGCTGCCCCTCAGTGGTGGTGCCCGTGAGCGCCGTGGGCGTGGCCGTGCGCAATTTCTTCGGCGGACGCCGCTTTCACATCGATCACGTTGAGGGTGAACGTCAGTTCCTGCCCGGCCAGCGGGTGGTTGCCGTCGAGCAGCACCTGGTCGCCCTTGATCTTGATGACCGTGAAGATCTGGCGGCGCCCCTGGTCGTCGCTGCCTTCAAGCTGCCCACCCACCTTCACGCCGGGAGGAAAGTCCTTCTTCGAGATGCTGGTCACCAGCGTTTCGTCACGGTCACCGAATGCCAGTGACGGCAACAGCTTCACCGTGGTGCTGAAGCCTTTTTCCTGGCCTTCAAGCGCCATCTCCACGCCCGGCAACGTGTTGCCGTAGCCGCCGTGCAGGTAGGCACGCGGCTCTTTTCCGTCTTCGAGCACTTTGCCCTTGGCATCCACGGCGCGGAACGTGAGGGTGACGACGGTGTCTTTGGTGATCTTCATGGTGGGTCGCGTGAAAAAGGGTTAGCGGGCAGGGCGCACGGCGGACTTCGGGCGGAAGGCCTTGCAGACGTCGTCGTGGGTTTCGAGGTAGGGGCCGCCGATCAGGTCGATGCAGTAGGGCACGGCGGCAAAAATGCCATTGATCCGCTGCGTGCCGTCGGCGTTCTTCAGGCCTTCCAGCGTTTCTGCGATGGCTTTGGGCTGGCCGGGCAGGTTGATGATCAGGCTCTGGCTGCGCACCACGGCGACCTGGCGCGAGAGGATGGCGGTGGGCACAAAGGCAAGGCTGATCTGGCGCATTTGTTCGCCAAAGCCGGGCATCTCCTTGTGCGCAACGGCCAGCGTGGCCTCGGGCGTGACGTCGCGCAGCGCAGGGCCTGTGCCACCCGTGGTGAGCACGAGCGAACAACCCGCCTCCACCAGCTCGATCAGGGTGGCGCTGATGCGCTCGGCTTCGTCCGGGATGAGCCTTGGCTCAAAGCTGACCGGGTTTTTCAGGGCCCGGGTGAGCCAGTCCTGCAGCGCTGGCAGGCCTTTGTCTTCATACACGCCGGTGCTGGCGCGGTCGCTGATGGAGACGATGCCAATGCGCACCGGATCGGCGGGGAGGGCGGTGGTCGCGTCGCTCATGGATGTTCTTCGTCTGCGGGCAGATCGTCGGCAGGCTCGTCCTGGTTCAGCGTGGCTTTGACGATCTGGAAAATCTCGCGGTAGGCCTTGCCATGGCGCACCGCTTCACCGGGGCGCTCTTGAGGCTCGGTCACTTGCGCATCTTTGCGCGCCTGGCGAATCAGTGCGCGCAAGTGCTGCACGTCGGCGCCGGCATCGAGCTGCAGCCACTGGGTGAGCGCGTCGTCGTTGGCAATGAGGCGGTCGCGCCACTGCTCGGCCTGGTGCAGCGACAGGGTGCCTTTGGCCGAACCCTTGTTCTGCTCGTCCAGCGCGGCTTCGACCGCGGCCAGCGTGTCTTCGTCCACGCCGCGCATGAGTTTGCCGATGTACTGCATCTGGCGGCGGCGGCCTTCGAAGTTGGTGATGCGCTTGGCCTCGGCCACCGCATCGACCAGTTTTTCCGACAGGTCCAGCCGCTGCATCAGATCGGCGCGCAGCGTGAGCAGGCTTTCGCCCAGTTGCTGCAGGCGATCGCTGTATTTCTTCAGGTCGGTCTTGCTCATGTCGGCGGAGCCCTTGAGCTCGCGCTTGAGTTCCAGGTCCAGTTCGCTGCCGAGGGCGACGAACTGGCCACGGACGAAATAGCCTTTGGTGGGTTTGCGGGACATGTGGGCTTCTGAATGGGCAACTGCACGCGCGGCAGCGGCCAGGAGGGGCGGCAAGTATCATAGCCGTCGACATGAAAAACCCCTCCCAAGCCCCTGTGGCCGACGCCCGCTCCCCCCTCCCCGGTTTCCAGTACGCCCGCAGCCAGTTCGAAGAACTGGTCGATCTGGCGCTCTCACATGCCAAGCAGCTCGGCGCAGCCGACGCCGCGGCCGAGGTGTCCGAGGGCGCCGGGTTGAGCGTTTCGGTGCGCAAGGGCGAGCTGGAGAACGTGGAGCGCAACCGCGACAAGTCGCTGGGGGTGACGGTCTACCTGGGCCGCAAGCGGGGCAACGCCTCCACCTCCGATTTCTCTGCGGCCGCCGTGCGCCAGACGGTGCAGGCCGCTTACGACATCGCGCGCTTCACCGCCGAAGACCCGGTCGCGGGCCTGCCCGATGCGGACGATGTGGCCGACAGCTACCCCGACTTGGATTTGTTCCATCCGTGGTCGATCGACTCCGAAGAGGCCGCGCGCATTGCATTGGCCTGTGAAGCCGCCGCCTTTGCCACCAGCAAGAAGATCAACAACAGCGAAGGCGCAGGCGTGTCGGCTCAGCAGTCGCACTTTTTCACCGCGCACCTGCGCGGTGGCGAGCGGGGCAAGCCCGGCATTTTCAGTGGCGGCTACGCCAGCTCGCGCCACAGCCTGTCGGTCGCGCCCATTGCGGGCAAGGGCGCCCACATGGAGCGCGATTACTGGTACAGCTCCATGCGCGCGCCGCAAGACCTGGCCACCCCTGAAGACGTTGGCCGCTACGCCGCCGAGCGCACGCTGGCGCGACTGAATGGCCGCAAGATCGCGACCACCGAATGCCCGGTGCTGTTTGAGTCGCCACTGGCCGCTGGCTTGCTGGGCAGCTATGTGCAGGCCACCAGCGGCGGCGCGCTGTACCGCAACACCACCTTCCTGCACGACAGCCTGGGCAAGCGCGTGCTCGCCAAGCACCTGGACATTCTGGAAGACCCCCATGTGCGCAACGGCAAGGGCAGCTCGCCGTTCGATGACGAGGGCGTGCGCACCACCAAGCGCAAGGTGCTGTCGGCCGGCCGGGTGCAGGGTTACTTTCTCTCGACCTACTCTGCGCGCAAGCTGGGCATGCGCACGACCGGCAACGCCGGTGGCTCCCACAACCTCACGTTGACCAGCCGACTCACGCAACCGGGTGACGATCTGCGCGCCATGCTCAAGAAGCTCGGGCGCGGCCTCTTCGTCACCGAGCTCATGGGCCAGGGCGTCAACTACGTGACGGGCGACTATTCGCGTGGCGCCTCCGGCTACTGGGTCGAGAATGGCGAGATCGCCTACCCGGTGCACGAGATCACCATCGCCGGCAACCTCAAGGACATGCTGCTGGGCATCGAGGCGGTGGGCGCGGATGCCTACAACTACGGCGCCAAGACCACCGGCTCCATCCTCGTGAACCGCATGAAGGTGGCGGGAAGCTGAGCGCCACGGCGCCCAACTGCCGCCCGTTGGCCTGAACCCCGATGCGCCCCGAAGCCCTGGCCCTGCTGGCGGCCGCTTGCTGGGCTTTGGCGGCCTTGTTCTCGGCGCCGGCTTCGCAGCGTCTGGGCGCCTTCACCTTCAGCCGCTGGCGCATGCTGTTTGCCAGCCTCATCCTCTGGGCCATCGCCTTGGGCACCGGCGGCTGGCGCAGCCTGGATGCGTCGGCGTTGGGCCTGCTGGCGGTCTCGGGCGTGATCGGCATCTTCATTGGAGACACCGCGCTCTTTGCCTGCATGAACCGCCTGGGCCCGCGCCGCTCGGGCGTGCTGTTCGCCACCCATGCGCTTTTTTCGGCCGTCCTGGCCTGGCTTTTTCTGGGCGAAAGCCTTTGGGGTTGGGCGCTGGTGGGCAGCGGCTTGCTGGTGGGCGGCGTGATGCTGGCCATCGTGTGGGGGCGCCGGGGCGATGAGCAGCACGGCTGGGAGCAGACCCACGGCCGTCTGATGACCGGTGTCGCGCTGGGGCTGCTGGCAGCCTTGTGTCAGTCGGTGGCCACCCTCATGCTCAAGCCCCTCATGACCACCGGCATTGACGCGGTCGCCGGCTCCGCGTTGCGCATGACCACCGCCTTGCTCGCGCATGGCCTGCTGCTGGCCACCGGTTGGGCGGGTGCGCGCGCCATCGCGCCCATGCGCCTGAAAGACGCGGCACTCATCTTTGGCAGTGCCGCAGTGGCCATGGCGCTGGGCATGACGCTCATCTTGCAGGCCATGAAGCATGGCCAGGCGGGTCTGGTGGCGGTGCTCTCGTCCGTCACACCGATCCTGATCCTGCCGCTGCTGTGGCTGATCTACCGCCGGCGTCCGGCGGTGGGCGCCTGGTGCGGCGCGCTGCTCGCCGTGGTGGGCACGGCGATGATTCTGGCTTGATCTTCAGCCGGCGAGTGCGGCCTTCACCGCAGCCGACACCTGCCCCATGTCCGCCTTGCCAGCCAGGCGCGATTTCACGGCGCCCATGACCTTGCCCATGTCGCCCGGGCCTGTGGCGCCCAGCTCGGCGACGATGGCCTTCACTTCGGCAGCCACCTCCTCGGCCGACAGGCGGGCGGGCAGGTAGGCCTGCAGCACGGCCATTTCGGCCACTTCCTTGTCCACCAGGTCTTGCCGGGCGGCTTTGGTGAAGGCTTCGATGCTGTCCTTGCGCTGCTTGACCAGCTTGTCCACGATGGCAACGACCATGGCGTCGTCCAGCTCCACGCGCTCGTCCACTTCCTTCTGCTTCATGGCGGCGGTGAGCAGGCGGATGGTGCCCAGGCGTTCGCTGTCTTTGGCGCGCATCGCGGCCTTCATGTCTTCGGTGATCTGTTCTTTCAGGCTCATGGTGGCTCCTGTGGGTCGGGGTATTCAGGCAAATGGACAATAAAAAAGCCCGCCTGAGCGTCCTCCAGCGGGCTTTTTCGCGACCGGGACTGGCCCGGTGCTGCGTGCTCAGTACAGCTTCTTGGGCAGCTGCATGGAGCGCACACGCTTGTAGTGGCGCTTCACGGCGGCGGCCTTCTTGCGCTTGCGCTCGGCGGTCGGCTTTTCGTAGAACTCGCGGGCGCGCAGATCGGTCAGCAGGCCGAGCTTTTCGATGGTGCGCTTGAAACGGCGCAGGGCGACGTCAAAGGGTTCGTTGTCTTTTACACGGATGGTCGTCATTGGCGAAAGATGTCCAGAATGCGCGGAAAGAGGATGAACGGGAAGATCGGGCCCGGGCGTCGTTTCCGCAAAATGTCCCGTCATTAACTAGTATTGGCCGACGGGGATTTGCCAGCAAAGCCTTGGATTATAGCCATTTCGGCCCGGTTGGCTACCGGCGCGAGGGTGTTGTGGGTCAGAGCGCCTGTGCGCAGGCGTGTGCGCTGGCCCAAGCCCACTGGAAGTTGTAACCGCCCAGCCAGCCGGTGACGTCCACCACTTCCCCGATGAAATACAGCCCGGCCTGCTTCGACTCCATCGTTTGCGACGAAAGGTCGCGCGTGTCCACCCCGCCCAGCGTCACCTCGGCCTTGCGGTAACCCTCGGTGCCGGTGGGCGTGATGTCCCAGCGCGACAGCCGTTCCGCCAGGCGGGCCAGCGCCTTGTCCGAGGCCTCGGCCACTGGCCGTTGCCACTCGGGGTCTTGCTGCACCCAGGCCTCGGCCAGGCGGCTGGGCACCAGGCTGGCGAGTTCGTTGACCAGCAACTTGCGCGAAGTTGCTTTTGCGCGGGCCAGCGCTTCCTGCAGTTCGCCTTCGGGCGAGAGGTTCAGGCGGATGGGCGAGCCGGCCTGCCAGTAGCTGGAGATTTGCAGCACGCCCGGCCCGGACAGTCCGCGGTGGGTGAACAGCAGGTCTTCCATGAAAGCCATGCGGGCCTTTTTGTCGCCGGTTTCGATGCGCACCGGCAGGGCCAAGCCGGCCAGGCCTGCATAAGGTGCCCAGGCGTCGCCGTCGAACGTGAGCGGCACCAGGCCCGGGCGCTGCTCCACCAGCCTCAGGTCAAACTGCTTCGCGATCCGGTAGCCGAAATCGGTGGCGCCGATCTTGGGAATCGACAGGCCGCCGGTGGCCACGACGACCGCACGGCTGCGCACGGTGCCGCGCTCGGTATCGAGCTCGTAGAGCCCGTCGCCGCCTTGGCGCACCGCCGTCACACCGCAGGGTTGCCAGCGCTCCACGCCGCCCGCCTCGCACTCGCGCAGCAGCATCTGGATCAGGTCTTCGGCCGATCGGTCACAAAACAGTTGCCCTTTGTGCTTTTCATGGAAGGCAATGCCGTGGCGCTGCACCAGGGCCACGAAATCGGCCGGTGTGTAGCGCGAGAGCGCCGAGCGGCAGAAGTGCGGGTTGGCGCTGATGAAGTGTTTGTGGGGTGCCTGTGCGTCCAGCTCGCGGTTGGTGAAGTTGGCGCGCCCGCCGCCCGAGATGCGGACCTTCTCGGCGACTTTTTCGCTGTGGTCGAGCACCAGCACGCGCAAGCCGCGCTGGCCCGCGACGCCGGCACAGAAAAGGCCGGCAGCGCCGGCACCGACGACGATGGCATCGAAATCTTGCATGGCGCGCAGTGTAGGCGCACCCGCTGTCAGCCCTCGTGCCGGCTGCGCTCGGCGAGCACAGCCGCCTTGCGCGTGAGCGTGTCGATTTCGGTGGTGATGTCGGAAAGGACGTTGGCCACCACCGCAAACTCGCGGCCGTGCTGCCCGGCCCGTGCCGCCATGACCTGCGCGTTGAAACTGACCACTTTGGCTTCCTTGGCCACGCCCTGTATGTCGCCGACGATGCCGGCGAGCTCTTTCGTCATCGCTGCGGAGCGGGCTTTCGCCACGTCGTCGAACGCTGTGGTGGCCGTGTTCAGCGCTTCGAGGATGCGGTCGGTGTGACCCACCAGCTCGGCCATGGTGGCGGGCACGCGCGGGCTGGCGGCTTCAATGAGGGCGAGTGCATTCTTCATCAACTGCATGAACGCCTGCACCACCGGACCGACGCCGCGAGAACCCAGGTAGACCTCATGAATCCGCGCGGCGCTGGCGGCTTCCAGCTGCGAGGCGGTCGACTGCAGGTGCTGCTGGCTTTCGGTGAACATGGCCAGGCTGCGTTGCGCGGCCTGCAGGCGCTCGGCGTCGCCGCCAGCGGCCAGCACGGTCTGCAGGATCATGCGTTGCGAGAGCATGCGCTGGCGCGCCGCGAGGTTGACCAGCGACAAGCCGGCGATGTGGGCGGGTGCAGTAGCGTGTGCCGCTGGCTTGCTTGGAGTGGCGGTGGGTGTCGTCATGGTCGACACCAAGCAATCAACGGGCCATCACCTCAGAGGCCTGATGCAAGTCGAGCCGTGTCAGGCGATGCGCGCTGCGACGGCAGGGCGCTGCACGGCAGCAATGCCGCTGACCACGTCACCCACCACGATTACCGCGGGGCTGCCCAGGTCTTCGCGCTCGATCGTGGCGCGCAGGTGCCCCAGCGTGGTGAGCGCGTGCCGTTGGTGGGGCAGGGTGGCGTGCTGGATCACGGCCAGCGGTGTTTCGGCTGACAGACCCGTGAGCAGCTCCTGCTGGATGTGCGTCGCGCTGGCCACGCCCATGTAGATGACGAGCGTGAGCTTGGCGTCGCGGGCGGTGGCGGCGAGCGCCTGCCAGTCGGTGCCGGCGTCGCCGGGTTTGGCGTGGCCGGTCACAAAGACCACGCCGTGGGCGTGCTCACGGTGCGTGAGCGGCACACCGAGCGAGGTGAGACCCGCCAGCCCGGCGGTGATGCCGTTGACCACCTGCACTTCGATGCCGGCGGCGCGCAGATGCTCCACCTCTTCACCACCACGGCCAAAGATGAACGGGTCACCACCCTTGAGCCGCACCACCATTTCGCCTTCTCGCGCAGCCATGACCATGAGCTTTTCGATGAAGGCCTGAGGTGTGCTCTTGCAGCCCCCACGCTTGCCCACGTGCACGATGCGCGCGCCGGGGCGGGCGTGGGCCAGCACGCCGTCGCTCACCAGGTCATCGACGAGCAGCACGGTGGCCGCGCTGATGGCTTTCACCGCCTTGAGCGTGAGCAGTTCGGGGTCGCCGGGGCCTGCGCCCACCAGGGCGACTGTGCCGGGCAGGAACTCAGAGGGCGTGTGCATGGGTTGCGGGTTCATGTGATGCCACTGCTCGCAAGATGTGTTCCACCTGCAGGGCAATGGGCGTGGGGATGGGGTGCGTGCCGTCGAGCACGGCGCGGATGTAAGTGGCGGTGTCGGCGGCGTCCACCGAAGGCAGTGCAGGCAGTTGCACCAGCGGGCCCTCTTGCTGGGCCTGCACCTCGGTGCGGGTGCCGTGGTGAAAGATTTCCATGCGTGGCGTGCGTCGCGCGTCGGCCACGGGCTCGCCTTCGGTGCCGCGCAGCAGCAAGGCGTGGGCGCCGGTGAGCGCCCAGGTGGCGGCCATGGAGCTGGCGTATTCGGGGTGCGTGTAGCTGCCGACGATGAAGGCCTTGCCCGCGCAAGGGTTCATGAGTTTGACAAGGCTGTGCGCCGGGTTGCGCAAGCCCACCGTGCGGCGCACGTCGAGCAGGCGCTTGAGGCCCGGGCTGAGCACTTCCGTTGGCACAAAGGCCACTTCACCCGCCCCCACAGCGCGCACCTCGCGCGATGCCTGCACGCCCAGTTGCGCCAGCACCTGCGAAGCGCCCACGCGCTTGTCTTCGGTGGCGGTGCCATGCACCAGCACCGCCGCGCCGCGCCGGGCCAGCAGCAGGGCGAGCAGCGGCGTGAGCACGGGGAGCTTGCGGGCGCCGTTGTAGCTGGGCAGCACCACGGTGGTCGGGCCCGCTGGGGGCAGCAACTGGAGGCGTGCGTGCGCGGCGTCGAGGAAGCCGGCCATTTCCTCGGGCGTTTCGCCCTTGATGCGCATGGCCAGGCAGAAGCCGCCGACTTCGAGGTCGGTCACGGTGCCGTCCAGCACCTGGCCGAGCAGGTCGGCTGCCTGCTCGCGGGTGAGCGAGCGGGCGCCGTCCTTGCCCCGACCGATTTCCTTGATGTATTGACTGATGCCCATGACGCGCAGATTTCGGCGGATTGTCCGGCAAGTTTGATGACTTGGCGTTATATGCGCGATGTCATGCCGTGCCCAGCGTGTGTGGGTCGGGGTGCGTGGCGCGCACCAGGCGCTGGAGCTCGGGCAGGCAGGAGCCACAGTTCGTGCCGCAGCGCAGCCCGGCTTGCAGCGCAGCCAGGCGTTGCGGGTCGGAGCCTTCGCAGCCGCGCAACCTGTCTTCGATGGCCGCCTGCGTGACGTTGAAGCAGGTGCACACCTGCCGCCCACGAGCGGCCACGGCCACGGGTGGTTTTGCGCCGGGCATGAGCAACAGGCGGCCGTAGGCGGCAGCGGGGAGCTGGTCCTGCAACAGGGGCTTGAGCCACACCTCCGCGCGCGTGTCGCCGGCGAGCAAAAAGGCCTCGAGCCGGCTGGACGCTCCTTGGCCAGCCAGCCGCGCGCAGCGGTGCTGGCCGAGGCGACGGTCCACGTAGCGCAGGGTGTTGCTGCCCTCCAGCCCCAGCAGGGCCTCAATGCGCGCGATGCAGGCATCGTCGGGCGCTTCGTGGGCCGCGGCGCGAAACAGCACGCCGGTGCGCTCGCCATGCCCCGCCTCGGCCAGGGGCACGCCGTTGGCAAACGGCACGCACGAAGCAAAAGGAAACCAGGTCATCAGCTGGCGCAGGCCCTCGCGTGCGCTCAACGCCTGGTCATCGGGCAGCCAGCCGACCGCCAGCAGGTTCCATGGCAGCTCGGCCTTGAGCACTTTCACCGCCGCGTGCTTGAGCTCCGGTTGCCGCGACGTGGGGCAGAAGACCGAGGTGGTGAGCGCGTTCACCCCGGCCAGCGCCTCACCCGTGCTGCTCACGCCACTGAGGTATTCGGCACCCCAGTGCATGGCGATGAAGGCCTGCGACAGGCCGATCTCGTCCGATGCCTGCGCGGGCACCACGATGGAGCCGCGCTTGCTGGTGACGTGCACGAGGTCGCCTTCTTTGAGGCCCCGGCGCGCCATGTCCTGGGGATGCAGTTGCACCGAGGGTTCGGCCACGTGTCCGAACAAGCGGCCCAGGGTGCCGGTGCGCGTCATGCCATGCCACTGGTCGCGCAGACGCCCGGTGGTCAGGGAGAACGGGTAGCGCGATTCGCGCGGTTCGGCCAGGGGCACAAAAGGCAGGGCGGCGAAGCGCGCTCGCCCGTCGGGCGTGGGGAAGATGCCGTCTTCGTACAGTCGCTGCCGGCCTTGGGCTTCGCCCTGGCGCAGGGGCCATTGCTGGGGGCCGTTGAGTTCCAGCATGGCGTAGCTGAGCCCGGTGATGTCGAGGTCGCGCCCGCGCGTGGACTCGCGGTGTTCGAGCCAGAGGCTTTCTGCATCGGGATACGGAAACAGCGACGGCAGGTCGGGGCGAAGGCGGGCTTGCAGGCGCTGGGCGAAGTCCACCGCGATGCGCCAGTCTTGCCGTGCCTGGCCTGGCGCGGGCACGGCCGCGCGCACGCGGCTGATGCGGCGTTCGCTGTTGGTCACCGTGCCGTCTTTTTCGCCCCAGGTGGTGGCGGGCAGCAGCAGGTCGGCAAAGTCGCAGGTGGCGGCGGTGGCGTAGGCCTCCTGCACCACCACGAATTCGGCGCGCTGCAGCGCGCGGCGCACGGTCGCCTGGTCGGGCATGGACTGGGCGGGGTTGGTGCAGGCGATCCACAGCGCCTTGATCTCGCCGTCGGCCGCGGCCTGGAACATCTCCACCGCCGTTTTGCCCGGCTTCTCGGGCACATCGGCCACGCCCCAGAGCGCGGCCACCTCGGCGCGGTGCTGCGGGTTGGCCAGATCGCGGTGGGCGCTGAGCAGGTTGGCCAGGCCGCCCACCTCTCGCCCGCCCATGGCGTTGGGCTGCCCCGTCAGGCTGAACGGGCCGGCACCGGGCTTGCCGATCTGGCCGGTGGCCAGGTGCAGGTTGATGAGCGTGGCGTTCTTCGCGGTGCCGCTGCTGCTCTGGTTGAGCCCCTGGCAGTACAGGCTGAGCGTGGGGGCGCGGCGCTGCGGGTCGCCCGTGGCGCCCGTGGCAAACCACTGGGCGGCAGTGAACAGGTCTTCGCGCTGAAGACCACAGGCCTGCGCCACGCGCTCGGGCGTGTATTCGCGCACCAGCGCCTTGAGTGCTTCAAACCCGTGGGTATGGGCGGCGATGTAGGCGGTGTCGACCCAGCCCTCCCACAGCATGATGTGCAGCAAGCCGTGGAACAGCATCACGTCGCTGCCGGGTTGCAGGGGCAGGTACAGGTCGGCCAGGCCGGCGGTGTCGGTGCGGCGTGGGTCGGCCACGATCACCTTCATGGACGGGTTGTTCGCCCTGGCTTCCTCGATGCGGCGAAACAGCACCGGGTGGGCAAACGCGGCGTTGCTGCCCACGATGAAGAGGCACTGCGCGTGGTTGACGTCGTCGTAGCAGGTGGGCGGTGCATCGGCGCCCAGCGTGAGCTTGTAGCCGGCCACGGCGCTGCTCATGCACAGGCGCGAGTTGGTGTCGATGTTGTTGGTGCCAATCAGCCCCTTGGCCAGTTTGTTGAAGGCGTAGTAGTCCTCGGTGAGCAGCTGGCCGCTGATGTAGAAACCCACCGCATCGGGGCCGTGCTGCCCGATCACCGAGGCGAAGCGGTCGGTAGCCAAGTTCAGCGCGCCCTCCCAGCCGATGGGCTGCGCGGGGGCGCCGCGTTGCGGGCGCTGCAGGGGGTGGAGCAGGCGCGTCTGCTGCTGCACGGCGGCCGATGCGGTGAGGTGCAGCGTCTGCCCCTTGGTGCAGAGGCGGCCCAAGTTGGACGGGTGCTGCGGGTCGCCGCGCACGCCGGTGATCACCGAGCCCTGGCTTTCGATCAGCACCCCACAGCCCACGCCGCAGTAGGGGCAGGTGGAGCGGGTGGTGACGTGGCTCATGCCGGGACGGTGCGCCGGGCAGGCCCCGCCAGGGGGCGGGTGAGATCGGTCGCGAGCTCGGTCAGTTCGTGCGCATCCAGGTGCACCACACCGTCTTCCACCTTCACCGCAAAGCGCGGTGTGCAGCCTTCGTCGGGCGCTTTGGCGCAGCCGCTGTCCAGCCCGATCGTCCAGTTGTGCATCGGGCAGGCCACGCTGGTGCCGAAGACGATGCCCTGGCTCAGCGGGCCGCCCTTGTGCGGGCATCGGTCGAGCAGGGCGAACACTTCGTTCTGGTCGTTTCGGAACACGGCCACATCGAGCCCGCGTTCGCGCTTCACGCACCGCGAGCCCAGCACGGGGATGTCGTCCACGCGGGCAATGGGGATCCATTCGTTCATGCTGCGCTCCCTTCAAGCACCACGGGCTGGATGGGGATGAACTGGCGCGTGTCGACCGCCGCCTTCTGGTGTTCGAACCACGGGTCGGGCTCGCCATCGAGCGCGAACTGCAGTTGTGCCCACAGCGCCTTGCGGCCTTCGTGGTCCTCCAGAATTTTTTTCTTCACGTGGTCCATGCCGACGCGGTGCACGTAGTGCACCGTGCGCTCCAGGTACCAACCTTCCAGCCGGTAGAGCTGCATGAAAGCGCCGGTGTACTCCAGCACTTCTTCGGCTGTTTTGAGCTTGGTGAAGAACTCGGCCACCTCGGTCTTGATACCGCCGTTGCCGGCGACATACATCTCCCAGCCGGAGTCCACGCCGATGATGCCCACGTCCTTGATGCCCGCCTCGGCGCAGTTGCGCGGGCAACCGCTCACCGCAAACTTCACCTTGTGCGGCGCGTACATGCGCCACATGGCGCGCTCCAGGTTTTTGCCCATCTGGGTGCTGTCCTGCGTGCCCATGCGGCACCATTCGCTGCCCACGCAGGTCTTCACGGTGCGCAGGGCCTTGGCATACGCGTGGCCACTGGGCATGCCGATGTCGCGCCACACCGCCTGCAGGTCTTCCTTCTTCACGCCCAGCAGGTCGATGCGCTGCCCACCGGTCACCTTCACCGTGGGAATCTGGTACTTGTCCACGGCGTCGGCAATGCGGCGCAATTCATCGGCCGTGGTCTCGCCGCCCCACATGCGCGGGATCACGCTGTAGGTGCCGTCTTTCTGGATGTTGGCGTGTGCGCGTTCGTTGATGAAGCGGCTTTGCGGATCGTCTTTCGCATCCTTGGGCCAGGTGCTGATGAGGTAGTAGTTGACGGCGGGGCGGCAGGTGGCGCAGCCGTTGGGCGTGCGCCAGCCCAAGGCCTCAAACACGGCGCCAATGCTCAGCAGCTTGCTGTCGCGGATCGCGTCGCGCACCGCCTGGTGCCCGTGGTCGGTGCAGCCGCACATGGCCTTGAGCTTGGGCGTGGCCGAGTAGTCGCCGCCGGCGGTGAACATCAGGATCTGTTCGACCAGGCCCGTGCACGAGCCGCACGAGGCGCTGGCCTTGGTGTGCTTGCGCACCTCCTCCAGCGTGAACAGGCCCTTGTCCTTGATGGCCTTGCAGATGCTGCCTTTGGTCACGCCGTTGCAGCCGCACACTTCGTCGGTGTCGGCCATGGCGGCGGCCTTGCTGTGGCCCTGGTGGCCCACGTCGCCGATGTTGGATTCGCCAAACATGAGGCGCTCGCGGATGTCGGCCACGCTGCGGCCATCGCGCAGCAGCTTGAAGTACCAGCTGCCGTCCACCGTGTCGCCATACAGGCAGGCGCCCACCAGCTTGTCGTTCTGGATCACCAGCTTCTTGTAGACGCCGCCCGCGGGGTCGCTCATCACGATCTCTTCGGTGTGCTCCCCGCCACTGAAGTTGCCGGCCGAAAACAGGTCAATGCCTGTGACCTTGAGTTTGGTGGACGTGAGCGAGCCGCTGTAGCGCCCGATGCCGAATTCCGCCAGGTGGGTGGCCAGCACCTTGCCCTGCTCGAACAGTGGCGCCACCAGCCCATAGGCCACACCCCGGTGCGCGGCGCATTCGCCCACGGCATACACACGGGGATCGGTCACGGTCTGCAGCGTGTCGCTGACCACGATGCCCTTGTTCACATGCAGGTTCATCGCTTCGGCCAACGCGGTGTTGGGGCGAATGCCCACGGCCATCACCACCAGGTCGGCGGCGACTTCGGTGCCGTCCTTGAACCGAACCGCCTTGACCCGGCCGCCCTCGTTGCCCACCAGCTCTTGCGTTTGCGCGCCCATCAAGAATTGCATGCCGCGCGCTTCCAGAGAAGCCTGCAGCAACTGGCCCGCCACCTTGTCGAGTTGGCGCTCCATGAGCCAGGGTGCCACATGCACCACGCTCACCGTCATGCCCCGTTTCATCAGGCCGTTGGCTGCTTCCAGGCCGAGCAGGCCGCCGCCAATCACCACCGCGTGCCGGTACTTCGTGGCGGCCTCGATCATGGCTTGCGTGTCGGCAATGTCGCGGTAGGCCAGCACGCCCTCCAGCTCCTTGCCTGGGATCGGCAGCATGAAGGGGTTGGAGCCCGTGGCCATGATCAGCCGGTCGTAGGGTGCCGCCACCACCTCGCCCGCGCTGTTGACGCCGCGCACCACGCGCTGCCGGCGGTCGACCTCCGTCACAGTGACGCCGGCGTGCAGCGTGATGCCGTTGTCGCGGTACCAGGCCCAGTCGTTGAGCACGATCTCGTCCAGCGTCTGCTCGCCGGCGAGCACGGGGGAGAGCAGGATGCGGTTGTAGTTCGGGTGCGGCTCTGCGCCAAACACCGTGATGTCATACAGATCGGGTGCGAGCTTGAGGAGCTCCTCCAGCGTGCGCACGCCGGCCATGCCGTTGCCGACCATCACAAGTTGGGACTTTTTCATCGCGGCGACTCCAGTGAGTGAATTGCGGAGTGAGCAGGCCGCACGCCTGCGCCTTGACGCAAACGGGCCTGAGCACGGAAAGAACTCGGAAATACGATGAGCCGACGGAACCGTCGGCGCCAGACTGGACGTCGTTGTCGTCTGACCACGGGGCGCACAGCGTTGTGCGCCTGGACCCTGGCGCCTGGCCGGGGTGGACGCGTCGTTGCGCCCACGCAGCTCTTTGCAAGTCGCGTGCCATGGCGTGGGGTGTTCCATGGGGGCTTGGCCGCGATGGACCGCACTGCAGACGTGCGGTGCGCCTCAGACGATGGCCGCGGGAACCCCACATGGTGCGAAGCGCACCAAGACGGGTTGGGGCAGCGCGCGAACAAGGCCTGTGCAGTCGCCGCAGCCACACGGTCACTGCAGTCTTGTGAGCGCTAGCGCACAGATGCAACCCTGCGTCTCGTGCACTGTCTCAACGCGTAAATAACCTTGTTACAACAAAAAAAAGAGCACGCTCGCACGGATGTCTCAGGGCTTTGATATGGTCACAAAAAAATGATCGTTGGTATGCTGCCAATTTATAAAACTAATGACTAACAACATACGCGCCGACTTTCTTGCTCATGGGAGCAAATGGGGTGCGCAAGGCTTCTGGGTGATGCTGGTGTACCGGTATGGCCGCTGGCGATACGGCGTGCGTCCGGTGCTGCTGCGCAAGGTGTTTTCCTTCATCTACAAGGTGCTCTACAAGTTCATCCAGATGATCACGGGCGTGGAACTGCCCTGTGAGGTGGACGTGGGCAAGAACTTCACGATTGATCACTTCGGCGGGATCATCGTCAGCGGGTATGCGCGCTTTGGCGACAACTGCCGCATCCGCCCCGGTGTGGTCGTGGGGTTGGCGCGCGTGGAGGACCCTTGTGCGCCCACCATCGGCAACAACGTGGACATTGGCGCAGGGGCCAAGCTGCTCGGGCGCATCGTCATTGGCGACAACGTCAGCATTGGTGCCAACGCGGTGGTGACGACCGATGTGCCGTCCAACTCCATCGCGGTGGGCGTGCCTGCCCGGGTGGTGCCGCGCAAACGGGACGACGAGCCTTCGCCAGCCTGGCAGACAGCGCAGCCCGTGAGCGGGCCGGTTGCCGTGTCAGAGGTGGCAGAGCGGGCTTGAGGCCCGTTCCAGTGCGACTCAGGCTTTCATCTCGGCCCGTGCGCGGGCCGGCGCTGCGTTAGCCTGGCGCGCCTGCGCAATCGGTTCGATCTTGCGCTGCTTCTCGTAGAGAAACGTGAGGATCTCCTGCCGGCAGTGGTTGTAGTCCTTGTTCTCGGCCAGTTCGATGCGGTTGCGCGGGCGCGGCAGGGGCACATCAAGAATCTGGCCGATGGTGGCCGCCGGTCCGTTGGTCATCATCACCACGCGGTCCGACAGCAGCACCGCTTCATCGACGTCGTGCGTGATCATCATCACCGTGTTGCCGAGCTCGCCCTGGATGCGGATCACCTCGTCCTGCAGGTGCGCGCGGGTGAGGGCGTCGAGTGCGCCAAAGGGCTCGTCCAGCAGCAGCACCTTGGGTTCCATCGCCAGGGCGCGGGCGATGCCCACGCGCTGCTTCATGCCGCCCGAAATTTCCGAGGGCAGCCGGTGCAGGGCATGCGACATGTTCACCATGTTCAGGTTGTGCAGGATCCACGCCTTGCGCTCGGCTGCGCTCTTGCTGTCGGCAAAGATTTTGGCGACCGCAATTTCCACGTTCTGGTAGACCGTGAGCCAGGGCAGCAGCGAATGGTTCTGGAACACCACCGCGCGGTCCGGCCCGGGGGCGTTGACCTCGCGGCCGTCGACGATGACGCCACCCGCGGTGGCGCGCAGCAGACCGGCCACGATGTTGAGCACGGTGGATTTGCCGCAGCCCGAGTGCCCGATCAGCGAGATGAATTCCCCGCGCTGCACGGACAGGTCCACGCCCTTGAGCACCGGGTTGGAGACGCCGTTGTTGCCCGTGAACGTCATGTCCACGCGCGAGAGGTTGAGGTATGCGTTGCTCATGTAAGGCTCCTGTGGGCGGGGTTCAGCTGGCGGAGGTGCCACGGGTGACGGCGCGGCCGATCCAGGCCACCACGCGGTCCAGGAAGAAACCCACCAGGCCCACGTACACGAGCGCCAGGATGATGTCGCTGATGCGTGAGGAGTTCCACGCGTCCCAGATGAAGAAGCCGATGCCCACGCCACCAATGAGCATCTCGGCCGCGATGATCGCCAGCCACGACAGCCCCACGCCGATGCGCAACCCCGAGAAGATGAAGGGTGCCGCCGCCGGCAACATGATCTTCACGAAGTACTCGATGCCGTTGAGCCGGATCACGCGGGCGACGTTGCGGTAGTCCTCCGGGATGTTGCGGATGCCGATCGAGGTGTTGATGATGATCGGCCAGATCGAGGTGATGAAGATCACAAAGATGGCCGAGGGATTGCCGTCCTGGAAGCCCGCCAGCGAGATGGGCAGCCAGGCCAGTGGTGGCACGGTGCGCAGCACCTGGAACAGCGGATCCAGACCCCGCAAGGCCCATGTCGACTGGCCCACCAGCACACCCAGGCTCACACCCGCCACCACCGCCAGCGAATAGCCGTAGGCCACCCGCTGCAGGCTGGCCAGCAGCTGCCACGCCACGCCCACGTCGTTGCCGCCGTTGTCGTAGAACGGGTGAATGATCAGCTCCCAGGTGTCCTGCACCACGCGGCTGGGTGCCGGCAGCGCCGCCCCCGGGCGCGAGCCCAGGATCTCCCAGATCAGCAGCAGCACCCCGATCACGATGAGCGGCGGCAGCACGTGCGTGACGAAGGCTCGCGCGGCGGCCGTGATGCCTGCGGGCACCGCAGCCGTGGCGCGAGGGGGCGTCAGGCGGATCGGTTCAATGGTGTCGGTGGGGGTCATGGCGGGTTCTCCAGATCGGGACAGCGCGCGGGGTCAGGCGGTCTTGATGTACTTGATGCTCAGGCTGTCGAGGTACTTCTTCGGGTTGGCCGGATCGAACACCTTGCCGTCGAAAAACTTCTCGACCCCGCGCGAGGTGGAGGTGGGAATGTCCTGTGCCGCCACGCCCAGCTCCTTGGCGGCCGCGCGCCAGAGGTCTTCGCGGTTGACCTTGGCAATGAGCGCCTTGGTGTCCAGGTTGGGTGGCAAATAACCCCAGCGGATGTTTTCGGTGAGGAACCACAGGTCGTGGCTCTGGAACGGGTAGCTGGCGTGGTCTTTCCAGAAACGCATCTGGAATTTGCTGTTGGCTTCGACGCGGCCCGTGCCGTAGTCGAAGTCGCCCTTGACGCGGTCGATCACGTCGGCCACCGGTGCGCTGATCCAGCGGCGGCGCGAGCAGATTTCGGCCACCTCGGCGCGGTTGGCCGGGTCTTCGCACCACATCTGCGCTTCCATCACGGCCTTGATCAACGCCTTGGTGGCGTTGGGGTTGGCCTGCACCCAGTCGGCGCGCATGGCGAAGGCCTTTTCTGGGTGGTTCATCCACATTTCACTGGTGGTGAGCGCGGTGTAGCCGATCTTCTGGTTGATCAGCTGGCGGTTCCAGGGCTCGCACACGCAGAAGGTGTCCATGCTGCCCACCTTCATGTTGGCCACCATCTGCGGCGGCGGCACGGTGATGGTGTTGATGTCCTTGTTCGGGTCGACGCCGCCGGCCGCCATCCAGTAGCGCATCCACATGTCGTGGGTGCCACCCGGGAAGGTCATGGCGGCGTTCACCGGCTTGCCGGTTTTCAGGCGCTTGGCCAGCAGGGCTTTGCCGAATTCTTTGGTGTCCAGGCCGACCTTGAGGTCCTTGTATTCGTCGCCCACCGAAATGCACTGGCCGCCCAGGTTCAGGCGCGCCAGGATGTTCATGGGCACCGGCACGTTGTTGGCGGTCACCGCGCCCGTGCTGATGAGGTAGGGCATGGGCGTGAGGATGTGCGCGCCATCAATGCCACCCTTGCCCGAACCGAGCACGAGGTTGTCGCGCGTGGTGCCCCAGGAAGATTGCTTGAGCACCTCCACGTCGGTCATGCCGTGCTTCTTGAAGTAGCCCTTTTCGTCGGCCACAAACAGGGGCGCCGCATCGGTCAGCGCGATGAAGCCCAGCTTGGCGGCCCGGGTCTCCAGGCTGGTGGAGGCCTGCGCTCGCGCGGCCGTGCTCCAGAGGCTGCCGGTGACGGCGGCCACGCCGAGCGCAGACGTTTTTTGAAGGGCGGCGCGGCGGGACAGGGACGTGGCATTCGAGGGTTTCATAGGGATCAACTCCTGAAAGGAACGTGGGACATCGGCGAAAGCAAGACGGCGGACCCTGAAACGACAACGGCGTCCATTTCCATGCCTGCGCGCAGCAAGCGGGAAATGGACGCCGTTGTCCGAGTCTGGGAAGACAGTGGGCGTCTGGCCGCCATTGGCCAGTCGTCCGATGCCCAGTGAAAAGCAGTTACCGTGCCAGTTTGTCTGGCTTTCCTCCAGGCGCCTTGGAGATGTTTGATTTCAAAAGGAAATCGGGATGTTTCGGGTGTCGATCTGCACTGTGCGCCATCGCCGTTGTGAGCGTTGGCCGGCTTCAAACTGGTGCGGGGGCGGCGAACAGCACGAAAGTTGTGCGCCGCAGCACGCGGCGCTCCGTTAGCGCAAACGACCCGGGAGCACGTCGGCCATGGCCAGCACCGCCTCCGCCACTTCAATCAGCCGCCGGTTCTGGTTCATCGCCATCTGCCGCATGGTTTTGTGGGCTTCTTCCTCGCTGAGGTGGCGGTGTGCCATCAGCAAACCCTTGGCACGTTCAATCACCTTGCGCTCGTTGAGGCTGGCGCGCACGGTGTCGAGCTCTTCGCCCATGGTCTGCAGCCGCCTGGACTGCTCCTGCACCAGCTCCAGAATCGAACGCTCCAGCTGCAAGCCGTAGCCTTGGGCGCTCGCCGCAAAGCCGCTGGCGGTGGAGGGCGGGGCGTTGTCGGCTGCGCCGGCATGGTGAAAGAAGGAGAGGGCGTCTGCATGGCGGGTGGTGCCCGCGCTGAGCGCCTGGTAGGCGTCGAGTTCGCGCCTGGCCGCCGCGATCTTGTCTTCGCACGCGCGCAACAAGTCCAGTGCAAGCCGGTCTTCCACCGCCTTCATGCGGTCGATGCGCTGGCTGCAGCAGTCGAACCAGGCCTGGCTCAACTGCACGTTCAGGGGCGCGCCGTCGTGGGCCGTGCACAGCACCCGGCGCATGCGTTCCAGTTCGGCCAAGGTGGCGCTGGTCTGGTTGGCAGCCCACAGTTGTTCGGCCTTCGTGTTGGCGAACGCTTCAAACACCTGCAGGCACCGCTCCTGCGATTCGATCAGGTGCAGAAGGCGCTGTTGTTCGGCGGCATCGGCGCGGCCGGAAGCGAACAGTGCCGAGCCCGCCGCGCGCTCTTGCCCCGCAAACTCCTTGCCCTGCATGAAGTTGAAGAGCGCCACCAGCAGGCGCGACACCTCCGGGTCGCTCGCGCTGTCCGCCGCCTCGAACACCACCGCCAGCAGCCCCGCGATCAGGCGCACATAGGCTTCGGTGGCCTGGCGCGGTGTCCACGCCAGCATTTGAATGCACGCGCGCAAGCCGTCCAGCGCATCCAGACCCTGCAGCACGTAGGCAATGCGGCTGAAAAGCCGTGCACCGTGGCCCACGCGGGCGTTTTCGGTGTCCAGGCTGTCGAAACAGGCGCGCAGTTCGGCCTCGATGCGGCGGCACTCCTCGATCTGCTGGCTGCGCATCTCGGTGAACCGCGCCCCCTGCGATCCCAGATGCAGGTTGGACAAACCGCGCTCGCGCTGCAGCGCATGCACCAGACGGCCCGTCACATTCACCAGCGCGCTGGTGAGGGCGAGCTGTTGCAACTCGGCGATTTCGCAGCGTTTGGCTGCCACTAGGAACTTCAAACCCGATTTCATCAGTGTTTTGGCCGTGGAGATTTCTGGGGCGCCACGGGGTCGAGCAACAAACATGCCGCCCCGTACACTCGCCCGATGCTGATTTTGGGAATTGAATCGTCTTGCGACGAAACCGGCGTGGCCCTGGTGGACGCCAGCGGCCATGCCACCCCCCGGTTGCTCGGGCAGGCCCTGCACAGCCAGATCGAAATGCACCAGGCCTATGGCGGTGTGGTGCCGGAGCTCGCCAGCCGCGACCACATTCGCCGCGTGCTGCCCCTCACAGACGCCGTGCTCGCGCAAGCGGGCCTGCCGCTCTCGGCGGTCGACGCCGTGGCCTACACCCGCGGCCCTGGCCTGGCGGGCGCGCTGCTGGTGGGTTCGGGTGTGGCCTGCGCGCTGGGCTTCGCACTGGGCAAGCCCGTGATCGGTGTGCACCACCTGGAAGGGCACCTGCTGTCGCCCTTCCTGAGCGCGGACCCACCCGAGTTTCCGTTTGTGGCGCTGCTGGTGTCTGGCGGTCACAGCCAGCTCATGCGGGTGGACGGGGTCGGCCGCTACGAGCTCCTGGGCGAGACCATCGACGACGCCGCCGGTGAAGCCTTCGACAAGTCGGCCAAGCTGCTTGGCCTGCCGTATCCAGGCGGCCCGGCGCTCTCGCGGCTGGCGCAACAGGGCGACCCGCTGGCCTACAAGTTTCCAAGGCCGCTGCTGCACAGCGGCGACCTCGACTTCTCTTTTGCGGGACTCAAGACCGCCGTGCTCACGCAAGTCAAGCGCCTGGCCCACGCCCAGCTCGATGGCCCCGCCACGCTGCACCTGGCCGATCCTTTGAGCGCGCAGCAGAAAGCCGATGTGGCCGCCAGCGTGCAGGCCGCCATTGTTGAAGTGCTGGTGAAGAAATCGCTCATGGCCATCCGCCAGACCGGGCTGCGCCGCCTGGTGGTGGCCGGTGGCGTCGGGGCCAATGCCTTGCTGCGCGAACAGCTGGGCGGCGCCTGCGCGCGCGCGGGCGTTCGCGTGCACTACCCCGAGCTGCACCTGTGCACGGACAACGGCGCCATGATCGCCCTGGCTGGGGGCATGCGGGTGCAGGCGGGGCTGGGGCTGACCGATGTGGCCAGCGAGGGCTACCGCTTCGACGTGAAACCGCGCTGGCCGCTGGCCGACCTGAGTGCCGCCAGCCGCTGAACACGCACCCGTGGAAACCGCCGCGTAATTATGAATTAGACTGCTGGCCTGTCGCATAGGCGACTTGGCCGCGCACACCGTATCCCGGTGCGGGCCACAACCCTGGAGCTTCCTTTTCCCATGACGTCTCAGTTCAATTTGTCGTTCCTGTCGCGCCGCCGTGCGCTCGTCGCATCGCTGCTGGGCGTTTGTGTCACGGCGTCGGCCCTGGCGCAGGCCCCCGCGCCAGCCGCAGGCACCCCCATTCGCATCGGCATGATCGAAGGCCTGTCTGGCCCGATCGCCAACACGGGCGATGCCGTGTTTCGCAACCTCGTCTGGGCCACCGAGCGCGTGAATGCGCGTGGCGGCGTGAAGCTGCCGGGTGGCAACCGCCCCCTCGTCATCGAGCGTTTCGACAGCAAGGGCCAGACCGACGAAGCGCTCTCCGCACTGCGCTCTGCCATGGACAAAGGCATCACCATCGTCACGCAGGGCAACTCATCGGCGGCCGCCAGCGCATTGATCGATGCCATCAACAAGCACAACGAACGCGATACCGCCCGCCAGGTGCTGTTCCTCAATTACTCGGCCGTCGATCCCGTGCTCACCAACGAGAAATGCAGCTACTGGCATTTCCGCTTCGACGCCCACGCCGACATGCGCCTGAAGGCGCTCATGAGTGTGCTGCGCGAAGACAAACAGCTCAAAAACATCTACCTCATCGGGCAGGACTACAGCTTTGGCCAGGCCGTGCTGCGCGAGGCGCGCAACCAGATCGCGGCCCAGCGTCCCGACGTCACCATCGTTGGTGACGAGCTGCACCCCATGGCGCGCGTGAAAGACTTTCTGCCCTATGCCGCCAAGATCAAGGCCAGCGGCGCACAGGCGGTGCTCACGGGCAACTGGGGCAACGACCTCACGCTGCTGGTCAAGGCCGCGCGCGAGAGCGGCTTCGAGGGCAGCTTCTACACCTTCTACGGCAACGCGCTGGGCGCACCGGCGGCCATGGGCGACGCCGGCATTGGCAAGGTGATTGCGGTGGCCGACTGGTTTCCCAACGTGCCCACGCCGGAATCCGAGCAGTTCTACAAATCGTTCCGCGAGCGCTTCCCCAGCCCCGCCGATGACTACGTGCACATGCGCATGCAACTCATGATCGAAGCGCTGGCCCAGGCCATCGAGCGCGCTGGTGCCAATGGACCCATCAATGCCGCCACCATTGCCGCCCAGCTGGAGAAGGCCGATGTCACGCTGGCCGGCCAGCGCGCCCGGATGCGAGGCGCGGACCACCAGTTCCAGCAGTCACTCGCCGTGGCCGTCATGGACCGGCAGGGCGCGCCGGGCGTGAAGTTCGATGTCGAGGGGTCGGGCTATGGCTTTCGCGTGATCCGCAACCTCACGCCGCAACAAGCCGAGTTGCCCCACACCTGTACCATGCAGCGACCTTGATTCGCTGGAGCGTTTGCGCATGAGACATGTGGTGGAGCAGCTGGAGGCCTCGCGCATCCGGGAAGTGGCCAACGAAGGCCTGGGGCGGGCCGATGTGCTCAAGTTCTGGTTTGGCGAAAGCGACGAAGTTACGCCCGCGTTCATCCGCGATGCCGCGGTGGCCTCGCTCCAGCAAGGCGAAACCTTCTATGCGCACAACCTGGGCCTGCCCGAGCTGCGCGACGCGCTGGCGCACTACACCCACAGCCTGCACCCCTCTCACATCGCGAGCCACTGGCTCGATCGTGTGGTCGTCACATCGGGCGGCGTGAACGGTCTGATGCTGGCCTCGCAAGCGCTGGTCGAACCGGGCGATGAAGTGGTCGTGGTCACCCCGGCCTGGCCCAATCTGGAGGCGCAGCCGCTGATCATGGGGGCGAAGATCCGCCGGGTGGCATTGCGTGTGCAGGCCGATGGGCTGCGCGCCGGGGCCTGGACGCTGGACCTGGAGGCGTTGCTCGCCGCGATCACACCGGCCACCCGCATGCTCATCGTCAATGCGCCGAACAACCCCACGGGCTGGACGCTCAGCGCCCCCGAGCAGCAGGCCATCCTGGCGCATTGCCGGCGCACCGGCACCTGGATCCTGGCCGACGAGGTGTACGAACGGCTCTACTACGCGGGCGACACGGCCAACGGCGCCGCACCCAGCTTCCTGGATGTGGCCGAGCCGAATGACCGCGTCATCGTGGCCCACAGCTTTTCCAAGAGCTTCCTCATGACCGGCTGGCGCCTGGGCTGGCTGGTGCTGCCGCCGGGGCTGACCGACGCGCTGGGCAAGCTGGTTGAATACAACACGTCCTGCGCGCCGGTTTTTGTGCAGCGCGCTGCCACCGTGGCCCTGCAGCGGGGCGGCGAGGTCACCCCCGCTCTGGTGGCACACCTCAGGCAGTGCCGAGACACGCTGGTGCCCCTGCTGCGCGCTGTGCCCGGCGTCACGCTGGCAGAGCCCCTGGGCGGCATGTATGCGTTCTTTCGTCTCGAAGGGCACAGCGATTGCCTGGCGCTGGCCAAGCGCCTGGTTCGCGAGGCGGGCCTGGGCCTCGCGCCCGGCAGCGCCTTCAGCCCGCACGCTGCAGGCTGGTTGCGCTGGTGCTTTGCCAGCCGCGACACCGCCCGGCTGGTGCAGGGCGTCGATCGTCTTCGCGACTGGCTGGCCGCCCAACCGCCGTCAGGCCGCTGACGCCGTCTGGTCTATAATCCGCGGTTGCTGTCTTCACGGACGGCAATTTCACGCCCGCGGCGGCCATTGGCTGCGACGGGACGCACGTAACGCCAGGGAACTGGCCAAGGAACATTCAATGATCGCTCAATCCATCAAAGCTGAAGTGGTCGCGGCCAACGCCCGCGCCGCCAACGACACCGGCAGCCCCGAAGTGCAAGTGGCACTGCTGACCGCCCGCATCAACGAGCTCACCCCTCACTTCAAGACCCACGCCAAGGACCACCACGGCCGTCGCGGTCTGCTGCGCATGGTGAGCCGCCGTCGCAAATTGCTCGACTACCTCAAGTCCAAAGACGCTGAGCGCTACATCGCCCTGATCCAGAAACTGGGCCTGCGCAAGTAATTGGACCGGTTGTGACGCGCAAAACGCCTGAGTTGGTTCGCTGGCTCGGGCGTTTTTTGCTTGTTACGCGCCTTTTTTGATTCCGGAGCATCGATTACAGAGCGAAGCTGTGTCATTCCAAGCGGGTTGAGCGCCACCGGCGACCCACTCAATCCATCTGGAATGGCATCGTGTTCTGGGTTGTGTTTCCGGGTTTTGTGCGGTTTTGCCGCACGCCGTGTTTTCCGCAGTAGCGCGGAAAAAATTCCAGGAGATTCACCATGAGCATGTTCAACAAAGTCACCAAGACGTTCCAGTGGGGCCCCCACACGGTCACGATGGAAACGGGCGAAATCGCCCGCCAGGCCACCGGCGCCGTGCTGGTCAACATTGACGACACCGTGGTGCTTGCCACGGTTGTTGCCAAGACCGAAGCCAAGGCCGGTCAAGACTTCTTCCCCCTGACCGTCGACTACACCGAGAAGTCGTACGCCGCTGGCAAGATCCCCGGCAGCTTCTTCAAGCGCGAAGGCCGCCCCAGCGAACTCGAAACGCTGACCTGCCGCCTGATCGACCGTCCCATCCGTCCTCTGTTCCCTGAAGGCTTCTACAACGAAGTGCAAGTGATCGTGCACGTGGTGAGCCTGAACCCCGAAGTGCAGGCCGACATCGCCGCCATGATCGCCACCTCGGCCGCCTTGTCGGTCAGCGGCATCCCCTTCAATGGCCCCATCGGCGCCGCCCGCGTGGGTTATGTCAATGGCCAGTACGTGCTCAACCCAGGCCAGACGCAGCTGAAAGACAGCCAGCTCGACCTCGTGGTGGCGGGTACGCAGTCTGCTGTGTTGATGGTGGAGTCGGAAGCCGACCAATTGTCTGAAGAAGTGATGTTGGGCGCCGTGGTCTTTGGCCACGAGCAGGGCAACATCGCCATAGCCGCCATCAACGAACTGGTGCGCGACGCTGGCAAGCCGGCCTGGGACTGGCAGCCGCCCGCCAAGGACGAGCCGCTCATCGCCAAGATCGACGCACTGGCCAAAGCCAAGCTCGAAGCCGCCTACCAGATCCGCAACAAGCAAGCCCGCACGCAGGCCTGCCGCGCGGCCTATGCCGACGTGTTCGCCGCCCTGAAAGCCGAAGGCGTGGAGTTCGACAGCGTGGCGGTGGAAGCCCTGCTGTTTGAAATCGAAGCCAAGATCGTTCGTGGCCAGATTCTGGCCGGCGAGCCGCGCATCGACGGCCGCGACACGCGCACCGTTCGCGCCATCGAAATCCGCAATGGCGTGCTGCCCCGCACCCACGGCTCAGCCCTCTTCACCCGCGGTGAAACGCAGGCACTGGTCGTGGCCACGCTCGGCACCGACCGCGACGCGCAGCGCATCGACGCGCTGGCCGGCGAGTTTGAAGACCGCTTCATGCTGCACTACAACATGCCTCCCTTCGCCACCGGCGAAGCAGGCCGTTTCGGCACGCCGAAGCGCCGCGAAATCGGCCACGGCCGCCTGGCCAAGCGCGCACTGATCGCTGCGCTGCCCAGCAAGGAAGACTTCCCTTACACCATGCGCGTGGTGTCCGAAATCACCGAATCCAATGGTTCCTCGTCGATGGCTTCCGTCTGCGGTGGTTGCCTGGCGCTGATGGACGCTGGCGTGCCGATGAAAGCCCACGTGGCCGGTATCGCCATGGGCCTGATCAAGGACGGCAACCGCTTCGCCGTGCTGACCGACATTCTGGGTGACGAAGATCACCTGGGCGACATGGACTTCAAGGTCGCGGGCACCACCAACGGTATCTCCGCGCTCCAGATGGACATCAAGATCCAGGGCATCACCAAGGAAATCATGCAGGTTGCACTGGCGCAGGCCAAAGAAGCGCGCATGCACATTCTGGGCAAGATGCAGGAAGCGATGGGCGAAGCCAAGACCGAAGTCTCCAACTTCGCGCCCAAGCTCTTCACGATGAAGATCAACCCCGAAAAGATCCGTGACGTGATCGGCAAGGGCGGCGCCGTGATTCGCGCGCTGACGGAAGAAACCGGTACCCAGATCAACATCGACGAAGATGGCACGATCACCATCGCCTCGACCGACTCGGCCAAGGCCGACGAAGCCAAGCGCCGCATCGAGCAGATCACGGCCGAAGTGGAAGTGGGCAAGATCTACGAAGGCCCGGTCACCAAGATCCTCGACTTCGGCGCCCTGATCAATCTGCTGCCCGGCAAGGACGGCCTGCTGCACATCAGCCAGATCGCCCATGAGCGCGTCGAGAAGGTCACCGACTACCTGACCGAAGGCCAGGTCGTTCGCGTGAAGGTTCTCGAGACCGACGAAAAGGGACGCGTGAAGCTGTCCATGAAGGTCCTGGCGGAGCGCAACACGGGCGAGCAGCCCGCACAGCAACCCCAAGCCTGATGACGCACCGGGTGCCGCATGCAAGCCGTTGAAATCACTGCCTTTGGCGCCCCGGACGTTCTTCGTCTCGGCGAGCGTCCGCAACCCGTTGCCGGGGCCGCCGAGGTGTTGATTCGCGTCAGCGCGTCGGGCGTGAACCGCCCGGACGTGCTGCAGCGCACCGGCAACTATCCGGTGCCCCCGGGCGCGTCCGATATCCCCGGTCTCGAAGTGGCCGGTGTCATCGAGTCGGGTGATGCGGCTGCCATGGCCGCGGCGGGCTTGAAGGTTGGCGATCGGGTGTGTGCACTTGTGGCTGGCGGCGGCTATGCCCAGTGGTGTGTCGCGCCGGTGGGGCAGTGCCTGCCGGTGCCCGCCGGGCTGGATGACATCGCGGCCGCCTCGTTGCCAGAGACCTTTTTTACCGTCTGGAGCAATGTGTTCGATCGCGGGCGCCTGCAGGCCGGCGAAACCTTGCTGGTGCAGGGTGGTACCAGCGGCATTGGCGTCACGGCGATCCAGATGGCCAAGGCGCTGGGTGCCCGCGTGATTGCGACAGCCGGCAGCGACGACAAGTGCGCCGCCTGTCTCAAGCTGGGTGCTGACCACGCCATCAACTACAAGACGCAAGACTTTGTGGCTGCCGTGGCAGAACTCACGGCGGGCCAGGGCGTCAACGTGGTTCTGGACATGGTGGCGGGCGACTACGTGGCGCGCGAAATCGAATGTCTTGCTGAAGACGGCAGGCTCGTCATCATCGCGGTGCAGGGCGGCATCAAGGCCGGGTTCAATGCCGGTCTGGTGCTGCGTCGCCGGCTGACGATCACGGGTTCCACGCTGCGGCCGCGCCCTGTGGCATTCAAGGCGGCGATCGCCGCCTCATTGCGTGCGCGCGTTTGGCCCCTGCTGGAAAACGGAAGCATTCAGCCGGTGATTCATCAGGTGTTTCCAGCCAGCGAAGCATCGCTCGCGCATACCCTGATGGAGTCCAACCAGCACATCGGCAAGCTCGTGCTGAGCTGGGCCTGATCCGATCTGAGAGAACGACATTCATGAGAAAACTGATCGCTGGCAACTGGAAGATGAACGGCTCCCTGGCGGCCAATGAGGCGCTGGTCAAGGCCATGCTGGATGGTCTTGGTGGACAGCCGCCCAAAGCCGACATGGCGTTGTGCGCCCCGGCGCCTTATCTTGCCCAGCTCGCTGGTCTGCTTGGTGGTAGTCCGATTGCGTGGGGTGCGCAGGATGTGTCCAGCCATGAGCAAGGGGCATATACCGGTGAAGTGTCGGTGTCCATGCTCAAGGACTTTGCCTGCCGCTACGTGATCGTGGGCCATTCAGAGCGCCGTCAATACCACGGTGAGACCGATGCATTGGTGGCTTCCAAGGCGCAACGCGCACTGAGCGCTGGCGTGACGCCCATTGTGTGCGTCGGCGAAACCCTGGCCGAGCGCGAGGCCGGGCACACCGAGTTGGTCGTCAAGCGTCAGCTGGCGGCTGTCATCCATACGGTCGCACATTGCACCAGCGAAATCGTGGTGGCCTATGAGCCTGTGTGGGCCATTGGCACGGGCAAGACGGCGTCGCCAGAACAGGCCCAGCAGGTGCATGCTGTCCTGCGCGCGCAGCTCTCTGCTGCGACGGCGCACCCTGAGCGGGTGCACATTCTTTACGGCGGGAGCATGAATGCCGCCAACGCCGCCAGCCTGCTGGCGCAACCTGATATTGACGGTGGCTTGATCGGTGGTGCGTCGCTCAAAGCGGCCGACTTCCTTCAGATCGTGGGCGCTGCCTCTTAATCCTTCTTCGCATCCCGGGTGGTGCGCTGACAACTGATTTTTCGGAGATCCAAATGAACGTTCTTTTGACCCTCTTGCTCGCGGTGCAGATCCTGTCTGCTCTGGGCATGATCGGCCTCATCCTCATGCAGCACGGCAAAGGTGCCGATGCGGGCGCGGCCTTCGGTGGCGGCGCCGGGTCTGCCAGCCTGTTTGGCGCATCGGGCGGTGCCAACTTCCTTTCACGCACCACCGCTGTTCTGGCTGCGATCTTTTTGAGCTGCACGCTGGGCCTCGCCTATTTCGGCAACCTGCGCGCGGCAGCGCCCAGCTCGGGCAGCGTGCTGGAAGGCGCTGCGCCAGCCCAACCGGCAGGTGCTGCCCAGCAAATCCCCTCGGGTGGGACGACCTCGCCGGCGCCGGCAACGGGCGTACCTGCACCAGCCTCCAGCGGCGCGCCTGCCGCCGGCGCGGGTGCCGCGCAGATCCCTGCCAAGTGAGGTTATTCACGGCCGAGCCAGCGTGCCGATTCATGGCGCTGCGCCCGGTCCTGGATTTGGTCTGAAAAACCGCGAGGCACCCCGGAAACGAGGGGTGTTTCAGGGTAAACTCTATGGGTTGTCAGCAAGGTTCGCACCATTCCTCGCGAGCCACTCAATGCAGACCCAGCCGACGTGGTGAAATTGGTAGACACGCTATCTTGAGGGGGTAGTGGCGAAAGCTGTGCGAGTTCGAGTCTCGCCGTCGGCACCAATCATTGGACAACACGGCCCCACGCCGTGTCAGCGGAATCGAACCAAGATGAGTCTTGAACAATACCTTCCTGTGCTCCTGTTCATCTTGGTCGGTATTGCCGTCGGGATCATTCCCCAGGTGCTCGGCTACATCCTGGGTCCGAATCTTCCGGACGCCGAAAAGAATTCTCCTTACGAGTGTGGCTTCGAGGCTTTCGAAGACGCGCGCATGAAGTTTGACGTGCGCTACTACCTCGTGGCCATCCTCTTCATTCTTTTTGACCTCGAAATCGCGTTTCTCATCCCGTGGGCGGTGGCTTTTGCCGACGTCGGGATGACGGGTTTCCTGGCGGGCGTTGTCTTCCTTTCCATTCTCACGGTTGGTTTTGCCTACGAGTGGAAAAAAGGCGCGCTGGATTGGGAGTGATCTTGCGACACACAGGCGAATGCACCGGAGCGTTTCATGATTGAAGGCGTATTCAAAGAGGGTTTCGTCACCACCAGCTATGACTCGGTGGTGAACTGGGCCAAGACCGGCTCGCTCTGGCCCATGACATTTGGCCTGGCCTGTTGTGCTGTCGAGATGATGCACGCGGCAGCAGCCCGTTATGACATCGGGCGTTTTGGTTCTGAAGTCTTTCGTGCGAGTCCCCGCCAGTCGGACCTGATGATTGTGGCGGGCACCCTGTGCAACAAGATGGCGCCGGCGCTGCGCAAGGTGTATGACCAGATGGCAGAGCCCCGCTGGGTCTTGTCCATGGGCTCTTGCGCCAATGGCGGTGGCTACTACCACTACAGCTACTCGGTGGTGCGCGGTTGTGACCGCATCGTGCCGGTGGATGTGTATGTGCCCGGATGTCCGCCGACGGCCGAGGCGTTGCTGTACGGAATCATCCAGTTGCAGCAGAAGATTCGTCGCACTCAAACCATTGCACGGGCTTGAAGCGCCTGCCTTTGGTATTCGTTGCACGTCACTGGCCCTGAAAGAATGCTCATGACCGATTCCGCCATGACGCCTCACGCTGTCGAGCCCGAGGCGCTCAAAACCACGCTGGCCGCATTGCTGGGCGAGAAGGCTCACTCCCTGCAGGTGGTGCGCGAAGAGGTGACGCTGACGGTGTCGGCAGCCCACTATCTCGACGTGATGCAAACCCTGCGCGATGCGCCGGCGTCCCGTTTCGAGCAGCTCGTTGACCTCTGTGGCATGGACTATCAGGCGTACGGCGATGGCATGTGGGAAGGGCAGCGCTTCGCAGCCGTGGTGCACCTGCTGTCCGTTACGCACAACCACCGCCTGCGTGTGCGCGTGTTCTGCCCGGAAGACGATTTCCCGGTGCTGCCATCGGTGATCAGCCTGTGGGCTGCGGCCAACTGGTACGAGCGAGAGGCGTTCGACCTGTACGGCATCGTGTTCGAGGGTCATGACGACTTGCGTCGCATCCTGACGGATTACGGCTTCATCGGTCACCCCTTCCGCAAGGACTTCCCGCTGTCGGGTCACGTCGAGATGCGGTACGACGCTGAGCGTCAACGCGTGATCTACGAGCCGGTGACCATCGAGCCGCGGGAAATCACGCCGCGCATCATTCGCGAAGACAACTACGGCGGTCTGCACTGACATGGCTGAGATCAAGAACTACACCCTGAACTTCGGCCCGCAGCATCCCGCTGCGCACGGCGTGCTGCGCCTTGTGCTGGAGCTGGATGGCGAGGTCGTGCAACGCGCTGACCCGCACATTGGGCTGCTGCACCGAGCCACCGAGAAGCTGGCCGAGCACAAGACCTATATCCAGTCGTTGCCTTACATGGACCGGTTGGACTACGTGTCGATGATGTGCAACGAGCACGCCTATTGCCTGGCCATTGAAAAGCTGCTGGGCATCGATGTGCCGATTCGCGCTCAATACATCCGTGTGATGTTCAGCGAAATCACGCGCCTGTTGAACCACCTGATGTGGCTGGGCTCGCACGGCAACGACTGCGGCAGCTCGACCATCCTGATCTACGCGTTCCGCGAGCGCGAAGACCTGTTCGACATGTACGAAGCCGTGTCAGGCGCGCGCATGCATGCGGCCTACTTCCGACCAGGTGGCGTGTACCGCGATCTGCCGGACAGCATGCCGCAGTACAAGCACAGCAAGATCCGCAATGCCCGTGCCATGGCAGAGATGAACACGAACCGCCAGGGTTCGTTGCTGGATTTCATTGAGGATTTCACCCGGCGCTTCCCCACTTACCTGGCCGAGTACCACACGCTGCTGACCGACAACCGCATCTGGAAGCAGCGCACGGTTGGCATTGGCGTGGTCACGCCCGAGCGTGCGCTCAACCTGGGCATGACCGGCCCGATGCTCCGTGGCTCCGGTATTGCCTGGGACCTTCGCAAGAAGCAGCCCTACGACGTCTACGGTCAGATGGACTTCGACATCCCCGTGGGCAAGACCGGTGACTGCTACGACCGTTATCTCGTCCGCATGGAAGAGATGAAGCAGTCCAACCGCATCATCGAGCAATGCGTCAAGTGGTTGCGCGCCAACCCTGGCCCGGTGATCACCGACAACCACAAGGTGGCGGCACCCGCCCGTGAGGCCATGAAGGCCAACATGGAAGAGCTGATCCACCACTTCAAGCTCTTCACGGAGGGCTTCCATGTGCCCGAGGGTGAGGCTTACGCGGCCGTCGAACATCCCAAGGGTGAATTCGGCATCTACCTGGTGAGCGACGGTGCCAACAAGCCTTACCGCCTGAAGATTCGCGCGCCTGGTTTCGCGCATCTCGCCACCATGGACGAAATGGCGCGTGGGCACATGTTGGCCGATGCCGTGGCCATCATCGGCACCATGGACATCGTTTTCGGAGAGATCGATCGATGAGCACCGCCACGCCTGTGTCTTTTTCAGAAGCGACCATCCAGCGCTTCGACCGCGAGGTCGTGAAGTACCCGGATGAGCAGCGACAGTCTGCCGTCATGGCCTGTCTGGCGATCATCCAGCAGGAGCAGGGCCACGTGAGCACCGCTGCAGAGGCGGCCCTGGCGGCCTACCTGCGCATGGAACCCATCGCTGTGCATGAGGTGACGACCTTCTACAACATGTACAACCAGCAGCCGCTGGGCAAGTTCAAGCTCAACGTGTGCACCAACCTGCCGTGCCAGCTGCGCGATGGCAACAAGGCCTTGCACCACCTTGAACAAAAGCTGGGCATCAAGATGGGTGAAACCACGGCCGACGGCTTGTTCACGCTGCAGCAAAGCGAGTGTCTCGGTGCGTGCGCTGACTCCCCCGTGATGCTGGTGAACGACCGGCACATGTGCAGTTTCATGAGCAACGACAAGCTCGACCAGCTGGTGGACGGCCTGCGCGCTTCGGAAGGACAACCATGAACGCCGACCAGATCCTCGCGCAGTTTCGCGCCACCGGTGTGCAGACCTGCTTCCATGGTCGCCACATCGAACCACAAATTTATGCTGGCCTGGACGGCAGCAACTGGTCCCTGAAGGACTACGTGGCCCGCGGTGGCTACCAGGCCTTGCGCAAGGTGCTGGGCCAGGACGGCTCGGCGCCAGCGGGCGACCCGCCGGTGGTCGGCATGACGCAGGACCAGGTGATTGCGACGCTCAAAGAGTCTGCCTTGCGTGGTCGAGGTGGTGCGGGCTTCCCCACCGGCTTGAAGTGGAGCTTCATGCCGCGCCAGTTCCCGGGCCAAAAGTACCTGGTGTGCAACTCTGATGAAGGCGAGCCGGGGACCTGCAAGGACCGGGACATCCTGCTCTACAACCCGCACATCGTGATCGAAGGCATGGCGATTGCCGCTTACGCCATGGGCATCAGCGTGGGCTACAACTACATCCACGGTGAGATCTTCGAAGCCTACGAGCGCTTCGAGGCCGCGCTGGAAGAGGCGCGTGCTGCGGGCTACCTGGGCGACGGCATCATGGGCAGTGGCTTCAATTTCCAGCTGCATGCCGCTCACGGCTTTGGCGCCTACATCTGTGGAGAAGAAACGGCGCTGCTCGAGTCGCTGGAAGGCAAGAAGGGGCAGCCTCGTTTCAAGCCACCGTTCCCCGCCAGCTTCGGTCTGTACGGCAAGCCGACCACCATCAACAACACCGAAACCTTCGCGGCCGTGCCGTGGATCATCCGCAATGGCGGGGCGGCCTATCTGGCCTGCGGCAAGCCGAACAACGGCGGCACCAAGATCTATTCGGTGTCGGGCGACGTGGAGATGCCGGGCAACTACGAGGTTCCGCTGGGCACTCCCTTCAGCAAGCTGCTGGAGCTTGCGGGCGGTGTGCGCAAGGGGCGCACGCTCAAGGCAGTGATTCCTGGTGGCTCTTCTGCACCCGTCCTGCCGGCGCACATCATGATGGAGTGCACGATGGATTACGACTCCATCGCCAAGGCAGGCTCCATGCTGGGTTCCGGCGCGGTCATCGTGATGGACGATTCCCGCTGCATGGTCGAATCGCTCAAGCGGCTGTCTTACTTCTACATGCACGAATCGTGCGGTCAGTGCACGCCCTGCCGTGAAGGCACGGGCTGGCTTTGGCGCATGGTCGACCGCATCGACCGTGGTCAGGGCAAGCCCAGCGACATGGCGTTGCTGGACAACGTGGCCGAGAACATCATGGGCCGCACCATCTGTGCGCTGGGCGATGCAGCCGCCATGCCCGTGCGCGCCATGATCAAGCACTTCCGGCACGAGTTCGAGGCCAAGATCAACGCGGCCAGCGCGGCCCAGGCCTCCTGAACAGCGGGATACGAGAAACACCATGGTTGAAATCGAACTCGACGGCAAGAAGGTGGAAGTGCCCCCGGGCAGCATGGTCATGCATGCGGCCGAGAAGGCGGGCACCTACATTCCGCACTTCTGCTATCACAAGAAGCTTTCCATCGCGGCCAACTGCCGCATGTGCCTGGTCGATGTGGAGAAGGCGCCCAAGCCCATGCCGGCCTGTGCCACGCCCGTCACGCAGGGCATGATCGTTCGCACCAAGAGCGACAAGGCGATCAAGGCCCAACAGTCGGTGATGGAGTTCCTGCTCATCAACCACCCGTTGGATTGCCCCATCTGCGACCAGGGTGGCGAGTGCCAGCTGCAAGACCTCGCCGTGGGGTATGGCGGCTCCGGTTCCCGCTACGAAGAAGAAAAACGCGTTGTCTTCCACAAGGACGTGGGCCCGCTGATCTCCATGGAAGAGATGAGCCGTTGCATTCACTGCACGCGCTGTGT
The DNA here is from genome assembly GCA_943371335.1 of Synechococcus sp. UW140. Taxonomy (GTDB): domain Bacteria; phylum Pseudomonadota; class Gammaproteobacteria; order Burkholderiales; family Burkholderiaceae_C; genus Hydrogenophaga. The sequence continues at coordinate 108,567 of CALRUK020000008.1, forward strand.
GCGCTTCGGCCAGGAAGTGGCCGGCGTGATGGAGCTGGGCATGTCGCATCGCGGTGAGCACGCCGAGATCGAGACCTTCCTGGGCGAGACGGTGGACTCCGAGCTGTCGGGCAACATGATCGACATCTGTCCGGTGGGCGCGCTCACGAGCAAGCCCTTCCGCTACAGCGCCCGCACCTGGGAGCTTTCACGCCGCAAGAGCGTGAGCCCTCACGACTCCACCGGGGCCAACCTGATTGTTCAGGTGAAGAACCACAAGGTCATGCGCGTGGTGCCGCTCGAAAACGAAGCCGTCAACGAATGCTGGATCGCTGACCGCGACCGCTTCTCGTACGAGGCCGTCAACAGCGAAGACCGCCTTACCGCGCCCATGCTCAAGCAGGGCGGCGAGTGGAAGACGGTCGATTGGCAGACCGCGCTGGAGTACGTGGCCAACGGGCTCAAGCAGGTCAAGGTCGAGCATGGTGCCGCTGCCGTGGGCGTGCTGGCCAGCCCTCACAGCACCCTGGAAGAGTTGGCGCTCGCGGGCGCGCTGGTGCGTGGTCTGGGCAGCGAAAACATCGACACGCGCCTGCGTCAGGCCGATTTTTCGAATGCGGCGCCGGCGGGCACCGCCCGCTGGCTGGGTCTGCCCATTGCCTCGTTGTCCACGCTGCAGCGCGTGCTGGTGATTGGCTCGAACCTGCGCAAGGACCATCCCCTTTTCGCGCAGCGCATCCGTCAGGCGCAGCGCAAGGGCGCCCAGGTGAATGTGCTCAATGCCGAGGCACAAGACTGGGCCATGCCGCTCAAGAACACCGTGCTGGCTGAAAGCGGCCTGTGGGTGTCGACGTTGGCGGGCATCGCCGCCGCAGTGGCCGCTGAAACGGGTGCTACGGCGCCTGTGGTGGCTGACGTGACGGACGCACACCGCGCGGTGGCCAAGTCCTTGCTGGGTGGGGATCAAAAAGCCATTCTGCTTGGCAACGCCGCAGCGCACCACGCCAAGGCGTCGAGTCTGCTTGCATTGGCCAACTGGATCGCACAGCAAACGGGCGCCACGGTCGGCTATCTCACCGAAGCGGCCAATACCGTGGGCGCACAACTGGTCAAGGCGCTGCCAGGGCAGGGCGGTCTGAATGCCGGCCAGATGCTGGTGGGCGGCCTTAAGGCGGCGATTCTGCTCAACAACGAACCCGCGCTGGACACCGCCGTCGGTGCCCAGGGCCTGGCTTCTGCGGGCATGGTCGTCACGCTCAGCCCCTTCAAGACCAATCTGGACATCAGCGATGTGCTGCTGCCCATCGCGCCATTCACGGAAACGTCGGGCTCTTTCGTGAACGCGGAAGGCCGCTTGCAAGGCTTCCATGCCGTGGTCCGCCCGCTGGGCGATACCCGTCCCGCCTGGAAGGTGCTGCGCGTGTTGGGCAACCTGCTGGATCTGCCCGGCTTTGACGCCGACTCCTCGCAGGCTGTGTTGGCCTCCGTGTTGCCAGGCGTTGCCAACGGCGACGTGGTGGATGCGGCGCGCCTGTCGAACACGACCAGCGCCGCCATCGACACGGCACCTGCAGAGGTGGAGCCTTGCGTGGCGTCCATTTACCAGCTCGATGGTCTGGTGCGCCGCTCGACCGCCCTGCAGCTCACCGCCGATGCGAGGGCTGCCCAAGCCGTGGAAGGAGCCACCGCATGATCGATGCGATGTACAACGGCGGTCTGGGCCTCATTGCCGCATCCTGGTGGACCGCGGGCGCCTGGCCCGTGATCTGGAACCTGCTGAAGATCGTGGCCGTGCTGGCACCCCTCATGGGTGCGGTGGCCTACCTGACGCTCTGGGAGCGCAAGCTGCTGGGCTGGATCCAGGTCCGTCACGGACCCAACCGCGTCGGGCCTTTCGGCCTCTTGCAGCCTATTGCCGACGCGCTCAAGTTGCTGACCAAGGAACTGATCCGTCCCAGTGCCGCGAGCAATGGGCTGTTTCGTCTGGGCCCTGTCATGGCGATCATGCCGGCGCTGGCGGCCTGGGTGGCCGTTCCGTTCGGCCCCGAGGCGATCATCGCCAACGTGAATGCCGGTTTGCTGGTGATCCTGGCCATCACCTCGATTGAGGTTTACGGCGTGATCATCGCGGGTTGGGCTTCCAACTCCAAATACGCCTTCCTGGGCGCGCTGCGTGCTTCGGCACAAATGGTGAGCTACGAGATCGCCATTGGCTTCTGCTTCCTGGTGGTCGTCATGACGGCCGGCAGCCTGCACCTGGGTGAGATCGTGGCATCGCAGGCCCGTGGTATCGGTGCCGGCATGGGGTTGAACTTCCTGTCGTGGAACTGGCTGCCGCTGCTGCCCATCTTCTTCGTGTACGTGATCTCGGGGGTTGCCGAAACCAACCGCCACCCCTTCGACGTGGTCGAGGGTGAGGCCGAAATCGTGGCCGGCCACATGGTCGAGTACTCGGGCATGGGCTTCGCGATCTTCTTCCTGGCCGAGTACGCCAGCATGTGGCTGGTGTCTGTGCTGGCGGTGCTGATGTTCCTGGGTGGCTGGCTGCCCCCCATCGACAGCGCGCTGTTCAACTGGATACCCGGCTGGATCTGGCTGGGCATCAAGACGTTTGTCGTCGTGTCCATGTTCATCTGGATCCGCGCCACCTTCCCGCGTTTCCGTTACGACCAGATCATGCGTCTGGGCTGGAAGATCTTCATTCCTGTCACCCTCATCTGGCTGCTTCTCGTTGGCGCGCTCATGCAGACGCCGTGGAACATCTGGAAATAAGCAGGACGAACGACCATGTCCACCACCACCGTCCAAACCTCCACATCGCCCGCCTTTGCGGCGCCTTTCTCCTTTCGCGACTTCTTCAACAGCTTCCTGCTGGTGGAGCTGTTCAAAGGCATGGCGCTGACCGGCCGGTACGCCTTCAAGCGCAAGGTCACGGTGCAGTTTCCCGAGGAAAAGACACCGTTGTCTCCGCGTTTCCGGGGCCTGCATGCGCTGCGCCGCTATGAAAACGGCGAAGAGCGTTGCATCGCCTGCAAACTGTGCGAAGCCGTGTGCCCGGCGATGGCCATCACCATCGAATCCGACGTGCGTGACGACGGCTCGCGCCGCACGACCCGCTACGACATCGACCTGACCAAGTGCATCTTCTGCGGCTTCTGCGAAGAAAGCTGCCCGGTCGACTCGATCGTTGAAACGCACGTTTTTGAATACCACGGCGAGAAGCGCGGCGACCTGTACTTCACCAAAGAAATGCTGCTGGCTGTGGGCGACCGTTACGAGTCCGAAATTGCCGCCGCCCGGGCCTCAGACGCCCCTTACCGCTGAGCACGACCGACCCGATTCGGCCGGAGCAGACGACACAAGAACCACGACGCCATGGACTACCAGACCGGCTTTTTTTACCTGTTCGCTGCGGTGCTGCTGTTTGCAGGCTACCGCGTGATCACGGCGCGCAACCCGGTGCACGCTGTGCTGTATCTCATGCTGGCCTTTTCGCAAGCATCTGCACTGTGGCTTTTGCTCAAGGCCGAGTTCCTGGGCATCACGCTGGTGCTGGTGTACCTCGGAGCGGTGATGGTGCTGTTCCTCTTCGTCGTGATGATGCTGGACATCAACATGGACTCGGTGCGCCAGGGCTTCTGGAAGCACTTTCCGCTGGCCGCGCTTCTGGGCGCGTTCGTGGCGGCCGAATTGATCGCCGTGTTGTGGGCCGGCTTCCCCACCGTGTCCGGGAGCCCCGACGCGGCTGGTGTGGGCGTCAACGCCGCCAACTACTCGAACACCCGTGAGCTGGGTCTGTTGCTCTACACCGAGTACCTCTATCCCATCGAAGTGGCCGCTGTGATTCTTCTGGTGGCGATGATTGCCGCCATTGCCCTCACCCTGCGACAGCGCAAGGACAGCAAGGCCATCAATCCGAGCCTGCAGGTGCATGTGCGCGCCAGCGACCGCCTGGTCGTGGTGCCGATGGGCGCTACGCAAAAGGCCGTACCTGCAGCAGTTGAATCGGTGACCGCCGAGGAGGGCAAGAAGCCATGACCGTCAGCCTGGGCCATTTCCTCGCCGTTGGCGCGATCCTGTTTGCCATCTCCGTGGTGGGCATCTTCCTCAACCGCAAGAACCTGATCGTGCTGCTCATGGCCATCGAGCTGATGCTCCTGGCGGTGAACATGAACTTCGTGGCGTTTTCGCATTACCTGGGCGACATGCACGGCCAGGTCTTCGTGTTTTTCATCCTGACCGTGGCTGCCGCTGAATCGGCGATCGGTCTGGCCATTCTCGTGCTGCTGTTCCGCAACAAGTCGTCGATCAGCGTCGAAGAACTCAACACCCTCAAGGGTTGAGGCCCGGGCCACACCTCACGAGAACTCAGGCAAGAACCCCATGAGCACCACCCTCTCTGCAAGCACCCTGCTCGCCGTCCCGCTGGCCCCCCTGGTGGGCGCGGCGCTCGCCGGCGTTCTGGGCACCACCTTCGGCGGCAATGTGATCGGCCGCCGCGCTTCCCACACCTTCACCATCCTGGGTGTGCTGGTGGCCTTCATCCTGTCGGCCATGACGCTCAAGAGCGTTGCCGTGGACGGCGCGCGATTCAACGAGACGCTCTACACCTGGATGGTGGTGGGTGGCCTGAAGATGGAGATCGGCTTCCTGGTCGACGGCCTCACCGCGATGATGATGGTGGTGGTCACCTTTGTCTCGCTCATGGTGCACCTCTACACCATCGGCTACATGGAAGAAGACGCTGGCTACAACCGCTTCTTCGCCTACATCTCGCTGTTCACCTTCTCCATGCTGATGCTGGTGATGAGCAACAACCTGCTGCAGCTCTTCTTCGGCTGGGAAGCGGTGGGCTTGGTCTCTTATCTGCTGATCGGTTTCTGGTTCAACAAGCCCACGGCGATCTTCGCCAACATGAAGGCCTTTCTGGTCAACCGTGTGGGCGACTTCGGCTTCATCCTGGGCATTGGTTTGATCGTGGCCTATGCCGGCACCATGAACTACACCGAGGTGTTTGCCAAAGCACCGGAGCTGGGCAAGCTGGGCTTCCCTGGCACCGACTGGATGCTGATCACGGTGATCTGTATCTGCCTGTTCATTGGTGCCATGGGCAAGAGCGCTCAGTTTCCGCTGCACGTGTGGCTGCCCGATTCCATGGAAGGCCCGACCCCCATTTCGGCCCTGATTCACGCCGCCACCATGGTGACGGCCGGCATCTTCATGGTCGCGCGCATGTCGCCGCTGTTCGAGCTTTCAGACACTGCGCTCAACTTCATCATGGTCATCGGCGCCATCACCGCGCTGTTCATGGGCTTCCTGGGCATCATCCAGAACGACATCAAGCGCGTGGTGGCGTATTCCACCCTGTCGCAGCTCGGCTACATGACGGTGGCGCTCGGCGCTTCGGCCTATTCGGTGGCCGTGTTCCACCTCATGACGCACGCCTTCTTCAAGGCGCTGCTGTTCCTCGCCGCCGGCTCCGTGATCATGGGCCTGCACCACAACCAGGACATTCGCTGGATGGGGGCGGTGCGCAAGTACATGCCCATCACCTGGATCACCTCGTTGCTCGGCACGCTGGCGCTGATCGGCACACCGCTCTTCTCAGGCTTCTACTCCAAGGACTCGATCATCGAGGCGGTGCACTTCAGCAACCTGCCGGCCTCGGGCTTCGCGCACTTCGCGGTGCTCGCCGGTGTGTTCGTCACCTCGTTCTATTCGTTCCGCCTGTACTTCCTGGTGTTCCACGGCAAGGAGCGCTATGACCAGAACCCGGACGCCCACCACGATCACCACGACGACCATGGCCATGGTGATGACCATGGGCACGGCGACGGCAAGCCGCACGAGTCCCCCTGGGTGGTGACCGTGCCCCTGCTGCTGCTGGCCATTCCCTCGGTGGTCGTCGGTTTCATGACCATCCAGCCCATGCTGTTTGGCGATTTCCTCAAGGACGCCATCACCATCAACACCGCTGCCCATCCGGCCATGGTGAAGTTCGGCGAGATCTTCCACGGCCCGCTGGCGATGGCGGTCCACGCGCTGTCCACCGCTCCGCTCTACCTGGCGCTGGCCGGTGCGGTGGCTGCCTGGTACATGTACCTGATCAATCCGGCGGTGCCTGCCGCCATTGGCCGCGCGCTGCGACCGCTGGTGGTGGTGCTCGAGAACAAGTACTACATGGACTGGTTCAACGAAAACGTGCTCGCCAAGGGCGCGCGCGGCCTGGGCATCGGCCTCTGGAAGGGGGGCGACCGCGGTGTGATCGAAGGGGGTCTGGTGAACGCCAGCTGGAAACTGGTGGGTGTGGTGTCGTCGGTGGTGCGTCGCGCGCAGACCGGATACCTCTACCACTACGCGCTCGTGATGATCGTGGGCGTGCTGCTGTTCATGACGTACTTCGTCTGGCTCGCGAAATAAGAAGAGGGATAACAAGATGGGTTTGCTGAGCCTTGCAATCTGGACACCAATCTTCTTTGGTGTCGTGCTGCTGGCCCTGGGCCGTGATGATCAGGCGCATGTGGTGCGCTGGATCGCGCTCGTGGGCGCGGTTGCTGGTCTGGCCGTCACGGTGCCGCTGTATTCGGGCTTCGAGCTCGGCACCGCTGGTATGCAGTTCGTCGAGAAGAGCGTCTGGATCGAGAACTTCAACATTCACTACCACCTGGGTGTGGATGGCATTTCACTCTGGCTGGTGCTGCTCACCGCCTTCATCACGGTGGTGGTGGTGGTGGCCAGCTGGGAGTCGATCACGACGCGTGTGAACCAGTACATGGGCGCGTTCCTGATCCTGTCGGGTCTCATGATCGGTGTGTTCAGTGCGCAGGACGCGATGCTGTTCTACGTCTTCTTCGAAGCAACACTGATCCCGATGTACCTGATCATCGGTATCTGGGGTGGTCCGAACAAGATCTACGCCGCCTTCAAGTTCTTCCTGTACACGCTGCTGGGCTCGCTGCTCATGCTCGTGGCGCTGATCTATCTCTACACGCAGTCTGGCGGCAGCTTTGCCCTGGCCGACTGGTACAAGCTGCCTCTCGGTGGCACGGCCCAAACCCTGCTGTTCTTCGCCTTCTTTGCGGCCTTCGCCGTGAAGGTCCCGATGTGGCCCGTGCACACCTGGCTGCCCGACGTGCACGTCGAAGCGCCTACGGGTGGCTCGGCTGTGCTGGCGGCCATCATGCTCAAGCTCGGGGCCTACGGCTTCCTGCGCTTCTCCCTGCCCATCTTGCCCGACGCCTCCCAGAAATGGGCCTGGCTGATGATCGCGCTCTCCCTCGTGGCGGTGATCTATGTCGGTCTGGTGGCCATGGTGCAACAGGACATGAAGAAGCTCGTCGCCTACTCGTCTGTGGCGCACATGGGCTTCGTCACGCTCGGCTTCTTCGTCTTCAGCGACCTCGGTGTTTCCGGTGCGATCGTCCAGATGATCGCCCACGGTTTTGTCTCGGCGGCGATGTTCCTGGGCATCGGTGTGTTGTACGACCGTGTGCACTCGCGTGAGATCGCCGACTACGGCGGTGTGGTCAACACCATGCCGAATTTTGCGGCGTTTGCGTTGTTGTTCACCATGGCCAACTGCGGCTTGCCCGGCACGGCCGGCTTCGTGGGCGAGTGGATGGTGATCCTCGCCGCGGTGAAAGCCAATTTCTGGCTGGGCCTGCTGGCTGCCTCGGCGCTGATCTTCGGCGCGGCCTACTCGCTGTGGATGTACAAGCGCGTGTACCTCGGCCCGGTGGGCAACGACAACGTCAAGGCCTTGCTGGACATCAACGCACGTGAGTTCCTGGTGCTGGCGGTGCTGGCGGTGGCGGTGCTCTACATGGGCATCTACCCCAAGCCCTTTACCGACGTCATGGACGCGTCCGTCGCCGAGTTGCTGCGCCACGTTGCCATCTCCAAATTGAACTGAGCCACCCGCGCACACGCTACACAAGAGAACGCTCACATGATTGACAAGCTCAGCTGGGTCGCGGCTTACCCAGAAATTCTTCTGCTGACGATGGCCTGCGTGATCGCTCTGGTCGACCTCGGGGTGAAGACACCGCTGCGCGGCGCGACCTACGGCCTGACGCTGCTTACGCTGGCAGTGATCGCCCTGCTGCAAGGCATGGCGGCTGCATCAGGCAACACGGTGGTGGGCTTTGGCGGGATGATCGTCAGCGACCCCATGGGCAACTGGCTCAAGTGTTTTGCTTCGATCGCGATGATGGTCACGCTGGTCTACGGGCGCGGCTATTCGGGGCAGCGCGACATGCTGCGCGGCGGCGAGCTGTTCACGCTGGGCATGTTCGCCTTGCTGGGCATGTTCGTCATGATTTCAGGCCACAACTTCCTGGTCATTTACCTGGGCCTGGAGCTGCTGACCTTGTCCAGCTACGCGCTGGTGGCATTGCGCCGCGACGATGTGCAAGCCACCGAAGCGGCCATGAAGTACTTCGTGCTCGGCGCGCTGGCCAGTGGCTTCCTGCTGTATGGCTTGTCGATGGTGTACGGCGCCACGGGCTCCCTGGATGTGAGCGAGGTGCTCAAGGCCATCGCCGGCGGGCAGGCCACCCTCAAGGGTTCGGCGCAGGTCCTGACGCTGGGTCTGGTGTTTGTGGTGGCGGGTCTGGCGTTCAAGCTGGGCGTGGTGCCGTTCCACATGTGGGTGCCTGATGTGTACCAAGGCGCTCCTACGGCCATCACCCTGATGATCGGTGGTGCCCCGAAGCTCGCCGCCTTCGCCATCGTGATCCGTCTGCTCGTCGAGGGGCTGCAGCCGCTGGCTGTGGACTGGCAGCAGATGCTGGCTGTGCTGGCCGTCATGTCTCTGCTGGTGGGCAACCTGGCCGCCATTGCGCAGACCAGCCTCAAGCGCATGCTCGCCTTCTCGACCATCGCGCAGATGGGTTTCATGTTGCTGGGCCTGCTGGCCGGGGTGGTGCAGGGCGATGCCAGCAACATGGCGAACGCCTATGGCTCGTCCATGTTCTACGTCATCACCTATGTGTTGACCACGCTCGGCACCTTCGGCGTCATTCTTCTGCTCTCGCGCAGCGGGTTCGAGTCGGACAACATCAGCGATCTGGCCGGTCTGAACCAGCGCAGCCCGCTGTACGCCGGTGTCATGGCGATCTGCATGTTTTCGCTCGCGGGTGTGCCTCCGCTGGTGGGCTTCTACGCCAAGCTGTCCGTGCTGCAGGCGCTGCTGGCCTCCAGCGGTGCGTTCTACGTGGGGCTCGCCGTTTTCGCGGTGATCATGTCGCTCATCGGTGCCTTCTATTACCTGCGCCTCGTCAAGGTGATGTATTTCGATGAGCCGACGCAAACCGCCGACATCGAAGCCGGTCTGGACGCGCGCTCGGTGCTGTCCATCAACGGCGCGCTGGTGTTGGTGCTGGGCATCGTGCCGGGCGGGCTGATGACCTTGTGCGCCCAGGCTGTGGCAAAACTCTTCGCTTGAATCACGGGGTCGGTGCGGCGTTGAACTTGCTGCTTTTTGCTGGCTCACACACCGCTCCATGACCCACACTTCTTCCGTCTGGCTGGTGTTGCTCACCGCCTTTATCGCTGCGAACCTGCCCTTCATCAACGAGCGCTGGATGGCCGTCTGGCCGCGTCGAGCGCCCAAGACCCTGTGGATGCGCTTGCTCGAACTGCTGGTGCTGTACGCGCTGGTGGGTGCGCTGGGCGTCGCGCTGGAGCAATACGCCGGGCAGATCTCACCGCAAGGCTGGGAGTTCTACGCCACCACAGCCGCGTTGTTCGCCACCCTGGCTTTCCCGGGGTTTGTCTACCGCTACCTCTATCGCCATCGCGCTTGATCGCTCTGTCATGACCGACGACAGCCACCTCCAGGAAACGCCAGTGGCGCGCACCGAGTTGCTGCGTGGCCATTTTCTGCATGTGGTGCGCGACACCGTGCGCCTGCCCAGCGGCACCGAGGCCACTCGCGAATTCGTTCTGCACCCCGGTGCGGTGATGGTGATTGGCCTGCTGGACGACGGCAAGGTGGTGCTGGAGCGGCAGTTCCGCCACCCCATGCAGGCGGTGATGATCGAGTTCCCCGCCGGCAAGCTGGATGCGGGCGAGGGCAGCTTGGCCTGTGCGCAGCGCGAGCTCCTTGAAGAGACGGGTTACAGCGCACGTGAGTGGGCGTTCGCCGGTCGCCTCGCACCGACCGTGGCGTATTCCGACGAAGTCATCGACATCTGGTTCGCGCGTGGCCTGACGCTGGGTGAACGATGCCTGGACGATGGCGAATTTCTCGATGTGTTCAACGCCACGCCGCAAGAACTGCAGGCCTGGTGCTTCAGTGGCGACGTGATCGACTGCAAGACGCTCATTGGCGGCATGTGGCTGCAGAACGTGCTGCGGGGCGACTGGCCTTTGGCCTGGCGATCTGCCGATGCGGGAGAGTTTGCGCCATGAAGGTCCTCAACCTGCAGTGCGCCCACCAGCATGAGTTTGAAGGCTGGTTCGGCTCTGAAGACGACTACACGAGCCAGCTGGAGCGTGGCCTCCTGTCGTGCCCCATGTGTGGTGATGTGCACATTGCGAAGAAGCTGTCGGCCCCCCGGCTGAACTTGCGCGCCGCACGGCAAGCGCCCGAAACCGCCGCGCCTGCTGCGTCAGGGGGAGCGGTGGCCATGAGCAACCACCCGGGGAATGCCGAGCTCGCCGCGCTTCAGGCGCGCATGCTCAACGCTTTGCGTGAAGTGATGGCCAACACGGAAGACGTGGGCGAGCGCTTTGCAGACGAAGCCCGCGCCATGCACCACGGTGAAGTGGAGCACCGCCAGATCCGCGGGCAGGCCAGCCCGCAGGAAGCGCTGGAGCTGATGGAAGAGGGCATCGAAGTGATTGCCCTCCCCATGGCGCCTGCCGTCAAGGAAACGCTGCAGTAGGGCGCACCCCACTGCGGGGCTTCACGGGTAGAGGCCGCGCAGGTCGCGCGCGTGCAGGATCCGCTTGCAAGCCACGATGAAGGTGGCCGTGCGCAGGCTCACCTTGTTCTCGTCGGCCACTTGCCACACCGCGGCAAAAGCGTCTTTCATGATCTTCACGAGACGTGCATTGATTTCGTCTTCGCTCCAGAAGAAGCTGGAGAAGTCCTGCACCCACTCGAAGTAGCTCACCGTCACGCCGCCGGCGTTGGCGATCACGTCGGGCAGCACCAGCACGTTGCGCTCATGGAGGATGTCGTCGGCCTGCGGTGTGGTGGGGCCGTTGGCGCCCTCGATCACCATGCGGGCCTGAATCCGGCCGGCGTTCTTTTCGTTGATCTGGCCTTCGAGGGCGGCGGGAATGAGGATGTCGCAGGGCACGTCCCAGAAGGCGTCGTTGGCGATCACCTCGGCGCCTGCAAAGCCGGCCACCGAACCCACCTGCGCCACGTGCGCCAGCAGCGCGGTCACATCCAGACCGGCTTCGCGGTAGATGGTGCCGCCGTGGTCCTGCACCGCGACCACCTTGGCACCGGCTTCGGAAAACAGCTTGCCGGCCACGCCACCCACGTTGCCGAAGCCCTGCACCGCCACACGCGCTGTTGAGACGTCAAGACCGATGCGGCGCGCGGCTTCCACGCCCACGGTGAACACACCACGGCCCGTGGCCTCACGGCGACCCAGCGAACCGCCGAGGTCCACCGGCTTGCCGGTGACGACGCCGGTGGCGGTGGAGCCCTCGTTCATCGAGTAGGTGTCCATCATCCAGGCCATGATCTGCTCGTTCGTGTTCACGTCCGGCGCAGGGATGTCCTTGGTGGGGCCAATGATGATGCCGATCTCGCTGGTGTAGCGACGCGTCACGCGTTCGAGTTCGCCGCGCGTGAGTTGGCGGGGGTCGACGCGGATGCCGCCCTTGGCGCCGCCGTAAGGCACGTTCACCGCCGCGTTCTTGATCGACATCCAGGCGGAAAGCGCCATCACTTCGGAGAGCGTCACGTCCTGGTGAAAACGCACACCGCCTTTGCCAGGGCCACGCGAGGTGTTGTGCTGCACGCGGTAGCCCTCGAAGTGGGCCACGGTGCCGTTGTCCAGATGGATCGGCACGTCAACGATGAGCGTGCGCTTGGGGCGCTTGAGGGTGTCCACCCAGCGTGCGAGCGAGCCCAGGTACGGCGTGACGCGGTCCACCTGCTGCAGGTAGATGCCCCATGGACCCAGGTGCTTGGGGTCGAGGTACGAGGGAAGGGCTTGCGTGAAAACGGCCGGGGCGCTGGGGGCGCTGCCGGCCGGAAGAGGCGGTGTATGTGACATGGAAGATTCCTTGGGGGTGTGTGACCCATGCGCTGAGTCGACACCGCGAAGCTTACGGAGCACGTGCTCCCATGTCCAAGGCCACTATGCCATTGCGGCATGCATTTAATGCATAAGTATCCTTTTGGCTTATGCGTTGAACTGCAGCGCAGCCAGCCCGGCGTACACCCCGCGCTGCGCCACCAGCTGGGCGTGCGTGCCTTGTTCGACCAGGCGGCCGTGGTCCAGCACCACGATCAGGTCGGCCTGCTGCACGGTCGCCAGGCGGTGCGCAATCACGAGCGTGGTGCGGTCTTTCATGGCCGATTCGAGCGCGGCCTGCACCATGCGTTCGCTCTGCGCGTCCAGTGCACTGGTGGCTTCGTCGAGCAGCAGCAAAGGCGGGTTCTTGAGCATCGCCCGCGCGATGGCGATGCGCTGCCGCTGGCCGCCGGAGAGCCGCACGCCGCGTTCACCCAGAAAGGTGTTGTAGCCCTCGGGCAGCTGGTCGATGAATTCATCGGCAAAGGCCGCAGCGGCCGCGGCGCGCACCTCGGCGTCGCTCGCGCCGGGCTTGCCGTAGCGAATGTTCTCCAGCGCGCTGCTGGAAAAAATCACGGGGTCTTGCGGCACGATGCCGATGCGGTTGCGCAGCTCGTGCAGGCTGAGCTGGTCGATCGGCACGCCATCCAGGCGGATGCCGCCGAGCGCCGGGTCGTAGTAGCGCAGCAGCAGGCCAAACACCGTGGTCTTGCCCGCACCGCTGGGGCCCACCAGCGCGACGGTTTGCCCGGGCTGTACCGCCAGCGTGAAGCCGCTCAGTGCGGGCTGCGTGGGGCGCGAGGGGTAGTGGAAGGTCACGTCGTCGAACGCCAGCGCACTGCCGCCCTGCGGTGTGGGCGCCTGCAGGGGCTGGGCGGGCGACTGCACCGGCGACTCGCTGGCGAGCAGCTCCATCAGCCGTTCACTGGCACCTGCTGCGCGAAGCAGGTCGCCATACACCTCGCCCAGCACTGCCACGGCGCCGGCCAGGATGATGATGTAGACGACGGTTTGGCCCAGGTGGCCCGGCGTGATGGTGCCCGCCATCACGGCCTGGGTGCCCTGGTACAGGCCCCAGAGGAGCAGGGCCGCCGTGCTGATGATGATGAAGGCGACCAGCCCGGCGCGTGCCCGCGTGCGGCGGATGGCCGTGACGAATGCGCTTTCCGTGGAGTCGCGAAAGCGCGCGGCTTCGCGGTCTTCTGCCGTGTAGCTCTGCACGATCGGGATGGCGTTGAGCACCTCGGCGGCAATGGCGCTGGAGTCGGCCACGCGGTCCTGGCTGGCGCGCGAGAGCTTGCGCACGCGCCGGCCAAACCACATGCTGGGCAGCACCACCAGCAGAATGATCAGCAGCACCTGCAGCATCACATAGGGGTTGGTCCACACCAACATGATCAGTGCGCCGATGCCCATGACTGCGTTGCGAAGCCCCATCGACAGCGACGACCCGACCACCGTCTGCACCAGGGTGGTGTCGGTGGTCAGGCGCGAGAGCACCTCGCCGGTCTGCGTGGTTTCAAAGAACTGCGGGCTCTGGCGCAGCACATGGCTGTAGACGGCATTGCGCAGGTCGGCGGTGATGCGTTCTCCGAGCCAGCTCACCAGGTAAAAGCGTGCAGCGGAAAACAGGCCCAGCGCCACCGCCACGCCAAAGAGCTCGATGAAGTGGCCGCGCAAGCCCATGGCCTGCGCGCTGCGGTCGCCCGCCACCAGCCCGCCATCGATCAGCCCGCGCAGCGCCACGGGAAACAGCAGCGTGGCCACCGCCGCGAGCACCAGGAACAGCATGGCCAGACCGATCTGCATGCGGTAAGGCCGCATGAAGGGGCGCAGGCCACCGAGTGAGGTGGGTGATTCGGCTTTGGGGCGTTCGGTGGCGGAGGGTGCGGGCATGGGACGAGTGTGCTGCGGTTTGAGGCCGTGGGTGCCGCCAGGGGCGGTGCTAGGATGCGCCCCAATTTATAAACTTCAGGGAGTCGGGGTGAACAAACAGGACGATTTTGCGCCCACTGTGGTGCTGGGCCATGAGGAGGGCAGCGCAACCGCTGCGCCGCAGCTGCTGGACGTCCGGTTCACCGGCTCGGGCAGCGAGTACTTTCGCATCTGGATCGTCAACCTGCTGCTCACGCTGGTCACGCTCACGCTCTATGTGCCATTTGCGCGCGCCCGTCGCATCGCGTACTTCCAGAACAACACGCTGGTGGGCGGCGACCCGCTGGGGTTTCATGCCGACCCCTGGAAGATGTTTCGCGGCTACATCATCGTGCTCCTGCTGGGTCTGGCTTACTGGGCTGTGACCCATTTCATGCCGGGTCTGGAGTGGGTCGCGCTCGCGGTCTTCATGGCGCTCTGGCCCGCGCTGTGGCGCGCCTCGCTGCAGTTTCGCCTGCGCAACACGAGCTGGCGCGGCGTGCGCTTTGTGTTCGCCGGCGATCTGAAGTCGGCTTACACGAGCCTGTTGCCCTTCTTCCTGCCCGCGCTCGTTTTCGTGCTGTTCCTGCCCCACGCGCCCGTGGAGGATGAAGCGCCCGTGCCGCAGCAGGCGCGGCTGGCCATGATGCTCGTCGGCGGGGTGGTGCTGGCTTTCACGCTGATGCTGCCCTGGCTGCTGGCGCGCATCAAGCGCTACCAGCATGGCGGCTACATGTTTGCGCAGGAGCGCACGCAACTGCACACCCGCACGCGCGGCTTTTATGGTGTGTTCTTCAAGACGGCAGGCGTGAGTCTGTTGGCGGCCCTGGTGGGTGCTGCGGTGCTGGCGCTGGTGTTCTACGTGGGGGCACGCGGCTTTTTCGGTGAGGTGGCGGCGGGGCAGACGAAAGCCCTGTTGACCTTGCTGGTCCCGCTCGCGCTGGGCGTGGTCTACCTGCTCATTCCGCTGGTGAGCGGGCCTTACTTCGGCGCCCGTTTCCAGGACCTGCTGTGGAACGGCACGCGCAGCGATCGCATTCGCTTCCAGAGCGCCCTGCGTTTTCGCAGCCTGTTTCGCGTCACCCTGGTCAACTGGCTGCTCATTGTCTGCACGCTCGGGCTGTACTGGCCGTTTGCCAAGGTGCGCACCGCGCGCCTGAAGCTCGAAGCGCTGACGCTCAACGTCGACGGCCCGGTGGACAGCTGGCTGGCGCAGGCGCAGCAGTCGCAGAAGGGTGTGCTGGGCGACGCGGCCGGCGACTTCTTCGGCATCGACATGGGGCTGTGATGCACATGCCCGGCACCTTGCGCTCGCGGTGGTTCGACGGGCGCTCGCCCCGGCCGCAAGAGGTCAGCTTGCGCGTGGCCGACGGTGAGCTGCTGATGACCCTGGGCGATGAGGTGCGGCGCTACCCACTGGCGCGCGTGCGCTGGCCCGAGCGGCGTTCGCACGGCCTGCGCCAGGCCGAACTGCCCGACGGCAGCCTCATTCAGCACGCCGATGCGTCGGAGTGGGACGCGTGGGCCAAGGCCAGCGGCCTGCGGGACAGCGCGGTCGTGGGCTGGATGCAGAGTTGGCGGGCCACGTTCGCGGCGCTGGGCGGGTCGATCGTTTTCCTCGGTGTGGCCTGGGTCTGGGGTGTGCCGTGGCTGAGCAGCACGCTCGCGCATCAGGTGCCGGCTTCCATCGAGGTGCGCATTGGCCAGCAAAGCTTGCAGCAACTCGAGCGGCTGTTCCTGCGGCCCAGTGAGCTGCCACAGGCCCAGCAGGACGATGTGCGCAGGCGCTTCGCGTCGGTGGTCGAGAGCGCGTACCCGAAGGGGGACGCACCGCATTGGGACTTGTCGTTCCGTGCCTCACCCGCCCTCGGCCCCAACGCCTTCGCACTGCCGGGTGGCTACATGGTCATGACCGATGAGCTCGTGAAGCTGTTGCACGACCAGCCCGATGCCATCGTGGGTGTGCTGGCGCACGAGCTGGGCCACGTGCAGCACCGCGATGGTCTGGACATGCTCGTGCGCGCCAGCCTGATCAGTGCGCTCGTGGGCGTGGTGCTGGGCGACGCGAGCGGCTTCCTTGCCACCGTGCCCGCCACACTGGCCACGCAGTCTTACTCGCGCGACGCCGAAAGGCGCGCCGACGCGCATGCCGCGCAGGTGCTGCATGCAGCAGGTATTTCGCCTGCTGTCATGGTCACCTTCTTCGAGCGCATCCGCGACGCGCTGGGCGATGACACCACCGAGCGCCCGGACGATGAAGACGGGGCCTCGCTGCCGATTTCGATTGCGAGCCACCCGGCCCACGAAGAGCGCATCCGCTTCTTCCGCGACTGGCAGCCGGGCGAATAGCCGCGCCCGTGGCGTGCTACAGCACCAGCCGCTGTGCGTAGCCGGTCATCTCCAGGTACCCGCGCCCCACCACCTTGCCGTTGCTGTCGAACAGGTCGGACAGGCCTTCCCAGTACACCGTGCCGGTGCTGGCGCGGCTGTCGAGTTCTTGCGGGTCGATGACCGCCTTGACGGTGTAGAAGTCGCCGGGCGTGCGCACCAACCATTCCACCGGGTAGCGCGCGCGGGTCAGCGGGCTGGTCCACCAGCGTTGCGGTTTGAAGTCGACCTCGCCAGGGCTGAACCGGTAGATGTCGGTGGCGCTTTGCGCGCTGCTGGCGGCGCGGAAGGAGCCACCGGCCCACAGCTTGCTGCCGTCCTGGCGCCGCAGCTGAAACGCGGTGAGGCTGTGGCCATCCAGCAGGTTCATGCCGATCCAGTCCCAGCCCACGGCCTCGGGGTGCAGCAGGGCTTCGCTCCATTCGTGGTCGAGCCAGGCGGCGCCGCGCATCTCGAAGCGCTGGCCGCGCAGCGCCAGCGTGCCTTGCACGGCCAGGTGGGGCTGGCTCACATAGAAGCTGGCCTGCGCAGGGTCGGGGCCCTTGCGTGAGAAACCTTGATCGCCTTGCAGCAGCCAGGCCTGTTGGGGCACGGCGGTGAGGTCGATCCCGAGTTCGTCGCCGGTCACGCGCGTGGTGTAGCGGCCGTCGGGCGTGCGCTGCAACGACCAGTCGCGCAGCACCACGTGGGTGTCTTCGGCACTGGCGAACACGCTGCGCGCCGTCTGTGCGGGCGGCTCGCCGTTCCAGCGGGCGATGCGCTGGTCGTGCAGCAGGCGACCGCCTTGCACGTCGGTGATGGCGGCGTGCGCGAACAGCAGCTGGCGGGCCGCCAGTGGGCTGCGCAGGCCCTGCGTGCCATCGACACGGCTGCGAAAGAAAGTGACCTGAAAGCCGAAGGCACGGCCCTGTGCGTCGCTGGCGTGGCCCGTGAGGTACCACCATTCGGTGCGCGTTTCATTGTGTGTGCCGTGGTCGCGCGGGAAGCGCAGCGCGCGGGGTTGGAGCGCATCGCCCGGGCGGTGCAGGGCCTGTGCGTGTGAGGCCGGCAGCGCGAGGGCAGCGGCCGAGGCAATGAGCATTTGGCGACGGCGGTTCATGTTCACCAATCTTCCTTCACTGCGCGCACCGCATCGCGGCTGGCGGCGGCCTGGCCGGCCAGCCAGGCGGTGAGCGTGCCGGCCAGCACCACGGCGCCACACAAGGCCAGCAAGCGCGCCCAGGGCAGCACGAGTTCCATGGTCCAGTGAAAGCTCTGCGGGTTCACCACGTGCACCAGCACCAGGCTCACCGCGAGGCCCAGCGCCAGGCCCGCCAGCGCGCCGAGCACGGTCCAGGCCAGGCCTTCGAGCGCGACCACGCCCAGGATCTGCTGGCGTGTGAGGCCCAGGTGCGCCAGCAGCCCGAACTCGCGCCGCCGCGCCAGCACCTGCGCACTGAAGCTGGCCGCCACGCCAAACAGGCCAATGCCGATGGCCACCGCCTGCAACCACACGGTGACGGCAAAGCTGCGGTCAAAGATGCGCAGCGAGGTGGCGCGGATCTGGCCCACCGAGGCGAATTCAATCTGCCCGGCCACGCCTTGTGTTTCGGCCAGCGCGCGAATGCGCTCGCGCACCGTGTTTTCGTCGGCGCCATCGGCCAGGTGCACCGACAGGTCGTTCACCCGCGCGTCGCCCGTGAGGCGCAGGAAGTCGGCGCGGTCCATCACCACGCTGCCGTGCTGGCGCGCGTAGTCCCGCCACACGCCGGCCACAAAGAAGCGCACTCCGCGCACCTGCGGCTCGGCAAACGCCTGCGCCAGTGTGGGCAGCCAGTTGCCGGGCTGCGCGCCGTACAAGTCCACCATGGCCTCGCTCACATACACCGACACCACACGCTCGCCTTCGGGCGGCACAGGTGCGGGCAGGGGGTTACCCACCAGCGGCACGCCCAGTGCGCCGCCGGGTTTGAGGTCCAGCGGGCGCGTGAGCAGCGTGATGGCGGGGCGCTCGGGGGCCAGCTGCACGGGTGTGGCGCGCAAAGAATCCACGCGGGCCACGCCCTGCACACCGGCCACGCCGGCCACCAATGCTTCAGGCAGGTGGCTGTTGTCGCCACCGCCGCCCACGCTGCGCACATAGAGCTGCGCGGGCAGCACCGCGTCGAGCCATTGCGTCACCGAGTCGCGAAAGCTCGCCACCATCACCGTGAGCGCCACCGACAGCGCCAGGCTGGCGACCACGCCGCTGGTGGCCACCGCGGCCGTTTCGCGCAGGCGCCGTGCCCGCTCCACCGCGAGCACCGGCAGGGTGTGGCGCGCGATGTGGGGCGCGATGCGGTCGAGCAGCCAGCCCACGCCCAGCGGTAGCGCGGCAATGCCGCCCACCAGCAGCAAGCCCACCGACACGTAGGCCGCCAGCGGAATGCCCGCCACCGGCGGCGCAAACGCCATGGCCCCTGCCAGCAGCACCAGGCCCAGTGCCAGCGTGTGGCGGCGTGCGCCGGTGGGCGCGGGCGTGCCCAGGCCCTTGAGGGCGAGCGCGGGGGCCATGCGCGCGGTGGCGCGTGCCGGCCACCAGCCACCCACCAGCGAGGCTGCCACCCCAAGCGACAAGTAAATCAGCGCCGCCAGCGGGCTCCACAGCAGCGCCGGCGTGGTGCCTGAAAAATAGCCGCCACCCAGGTCGCCGCCGAGCAGGCGCAGCGCGAGTGCAGCCAGCGCCGTGCCCAGGGCCACGCCCAGCACGCTGCCCAGAAGCCCCAGCAACGCCGACTCGGCCAGCACCAGGCGCAGCCGCTCGTTGCTGGACAAGCCCAGCACGCCGAGCAGCGCAAACTGCGGCTGGCGACGCGCCACCGAGAGCGAGAGCACCGAGAACACCAGAAACGCGCCGGTGAACAGCGCCACCAGCGCCAGCACCGTGAGGTTGACCCGGTACGCGCGCGACAGGTTGCTCACCCGCTCGCCCGATTGCTCGGGCCGCTGCGCGATCACGTTGGCGGGCAGCGCCAGCGAGGCCAGCACGTCGGGCGCGCGCACGCCCGGGGTCAGGCGCAGGTCGATGCGGCTGAGCTGGCCCACGCGGTTCGTGAGGTCTTGCAGCGCGGCCACGTCCATCACCATCAAGGGCGCGCCAGGCGCATTCACACGACCCGCCACCCGCAGCGTGGCGCCTCCTTGCAGGCGCACCTGTGTCTGGCCTGCAAATGCCTGCTGCGCCGCCGCGTTCAGAAACACCGCGTCGGGGGCGAAGAGGTCGAAGCGGCGCGCAGCCGCCTCGCCGCGGTTCGTGTCGCTCACCGGCATCAGCGCGGGGGAGAGACCGGCCACCACCAGCGCGTCCACGCCCAGCAGCTTCACGCCCAAGGGCTGGCCCTCGGGCACCAAGACCTGCACGGGCACTTCCAGCACGGGGCTGGCCAGCGCCACGCCCGGGTTCGTGGCCACGCGCGCGAGCAGCGCGTCGTCCAGTGCGCCTTGGCGGGCGCGCAGCTCCACATCGGGCTGGCCATTGACCGAGCTCACCGCGCTGGAGAACTCGGCCAGTGCCGACGCATTGATGAGGTGCACCGCAAACGCCAGTGCCACACCCAGCATCACCGCCACCACCGCAGAGGCGTTGCGCCACGGGTGGTGGCGCAACTCTTGCGTGGAGAAAGTGGACAGCAGCGCGCGCATGGGCTGGGAGCTTAAGCCCATCGCCATGCGTGGGCTGGCGCACCGACGAGAGCCCCTTGCCCCGCGTAAGATGGCCCAACGGTTGTCTGGCGTTCACCGATCACACAGCGCACATGCGCTGCCGCCCGCCGCAAGGCGGGCTCACACTTCTTCACGGTGACCCCCACATGGTTCGCATCCACCTCGCCATCGATCTGCAATACGAGATCAACTCCCCTGGCGCCGACTTCATCTTCAACGTGCAGGCCGCGCACTCGCCGCAGCAGACCGTGAGCTGGGAACAGCTGCAGGTCAGCCAGCCGGTGCCCCTGCTCATGCACACCGACGCCGCCACGCGCTCGCGCACGCTGCGCCTCACGGCTGTGCCCGGGCCGCTCACGCTGCGCTACCGCGCCACGCTGGACGTCGACCACCACGTCGCCCAGCCCGACAGCGTGTTCGAAACGCCCGTGGCCCAGCTGCCGCCCGAGGCGCTCACCTACATCTACCCCAGCCGCTACTGCCAGTCCGACTGCGTGACCGCCATGGCCAACGAGCTGTTCGGCCAGATGCCCCAGGGCTACCGCCGCGTGCAGGCCATCCAGCAGTGGGTGCAGAGCCAGGTGAGCTTTGAGTCCAACACCAGCAACTCCATGACCTCGGCGCTGGACACCCTCAATGACCGCAAGGGCGTGTGCCGCGATTTCGCGCACCTCATGATCACCTTCTGCCGCGCGCTCAACATCCCGGCGCGCTTCACCACCGCGATCGACTTCGGCGCCGACCCCGCCCTGGGCCCGACCGACTTCCACGCCTATGTGGAGGCCTACATCGGCCACCGCTGGTACATCTTTGACCCGTCCGGCACCGCCATCCCCATGGGCTTTGTGCGCATCGGCACCGGGCGCGACGCGGCCGATGCCTCGTTCGCCACCATCTTCGGCAGCGTGGTCACGCAGGCGCCGCGCATCGATATCTCGGCGCAGACCAGCCCGCAGCACGGCTGGCTCATGCCCGTGCACCGCCAGGAAGCCCTGTCCACCGACGGCGGCTGGCAAGCCGGCGGCTGAGCCCGCTGCGCTTCAACCCCTGAGCGCGCTCTGCGCCTCAGGCCAAAACCGAGCAAATTACTCTGTGAAGGCCCTTCCCACGCCCGGCGTTTGCCGGTAGAATCCAGGACGTTTCAAGTAAGAAACACGGGTTTACTAAAGAAACGCTTGACCGTTGCAAAGGCCAAGCCCTTCAAGGACTGCAGATGAGCGTATCGGGCATCGATCAAATCACCTACGGAGCCGCCGACCTGCCGCGCTGCCGCCAGTTTTTCCTCGACTGGGGCCTCTCGCTGGTGGAAGAGGGCCCGCAGGAACTGGTGTTCGAGTCGCTCAACGGTTGCCGCGTGGTGGTGGCCCACTCCGACAAGCCCGGCCTGCCCGCTGGCGTGGAGCCCGACCCCACGCTGCGCGAAGTGGTGTGGGCGGTCGACTCGCCCGAGAGCCTGGCGCTCTACCGCACGCGCCTGCAGCACCAGCCCGGCTTTGTGGACGCCGATGGCCGCGTGGGCTGCACCGACCCCAATGGCCTCGCGATCCGACTGCAGGTGAGCAAGAAGCGCCCCGTGCAGATCGACAGCGCGCTCACCAACACCTGGAGCCACCGCCCGCGCCGCAACCAGCGCAGCCCCGCCTACGACCGCGCCACGCCGGTTGAAGTGGGGCACGTCGTGTTCTTTGTGACCGACCTGCAGGCCACGGGTGCCTTCTATACCGAGCACCTCGGCTTCGTGGTGTCCGACCTGTACCCCGGCCGCGGCCTCTTTTTGCGCTGCGCGCCCGAAGGCGGCCACCACGACCTTTTCCTGCTGCAGCCGCCCGAGCCGCGCAAGGGCCTGAACCACGTGGCGTTTTCCGTGCGCGACCTGCACGAAGTGGTGGGCGGTGGCCTGCACATGTCGCGCAGCGGCTGGAGCACCGAACTCGGCCCCGGCCGCCACCCGATTTCTTCGGCCATGTTCTGGTACTTCGAGAGCCCGGCCGGCGCGCTGGTGGAGTACTACACCGACGAAGACGAGCTCACCGCCGACTGGGAGCCGCGCGAATTCACGCCCGGCCCCACGGTGTTTGCCGAATGGGCGATCAAGGGCGGCATCGACGGCCACACGCGCCGTCAGGTGAACGCCGGCGCACCCAGCGGCAAGTTCATGACCGACAAGGTCAAGCCGCCCACGGAATGACACCGAAGGAGACCCCGCCATGCGAACCCCGGACCTCTACAACGAAACGCACCAGGCGCGCACCGCGCCCCCCACGTCTTACGAAGGCCTGCTCGGCGACTCGATCGAGCGCGCCTACGCACAAGGCATTCACGACCTTGAAGGCCTGGTGAAGTACCTCAACCAAGCCGGCCCCTCCGGCCCCAACGGCCAGCGCTGGACGGAGCAGTCCTTCCAGCAGGAAATGGCCCGCCTCGGCGCCTGAGCGCCGCCGAACCCCGCCCACCCGCCAGGAGCAACGCCCATGGACACCTCCGTCATCAACGTGCAACTTGACCCGGTCGACGCCGTGCTGGAAGTCGGCCTCAAAGACCTGTGGTTCCCGGTCTGCCCCTCGGGCTTCGTGAAGGACAGCCCCATCTCGCTGCGCCGCCTGGGCTACAAGATCGCGCTCTGGCGCGACGCCACCGGCCAGGTGCACGCGCTGGAAGACCACTGCCCGCACCGCGGTGCGCCGCTCTCGCTCGGTGTGAACCTGGGCGACCGACTGGCCTGCCCGTACCACGGCGTTGAGGTGCGCTGCGACGGCACCGTCACGCGCGTGCCCGGCAGCCCCGGCTGCAAGCTCGAGGGCTCGCGCCCGGCGCGCATGTTCCATGCCGCCGAAGCGGCCGGCGCCATCTTTCTCTACAACGCGAGCAACCCCATCCTGGACGTTGCGCCGCCACTGCAGTTGCCCGAAGAGCTCACCTCGCCGGAGTGGTCGCACTTTCTTTGCTACACCGAGTGGGGCGGTGACTACCGCTACGTGGTCGACAACGTGATGGACCCGATGCACGGCGTGTACCTGCACAAGCAGTCGCACACCATGAGCGAAGGCGACAGCCAGGCCGAGTTCCAGATTCGCGACATCCCCAACGGCTTCTGCTTCGAGAAGAAGGGCCAGCGCGGTGTGAACTTCGACTGGACCGAATGGATGGACCTGGGCATTCATGTGATGCGCCTCGAAATCCCGTACCCCAAGACCGGCGGCCCCGGCGGCAACTTCACCATCATCGGCAGCTACACGCCCATCAACAACCGCACCTCGGGCGTGTTCCATTGGCGTTGCCGCCGCGTGAGCGGCTGGCAGCGCGACGCCTGGCGTTTCCTCTACAAGAACCGCCTCGAAGAGCGCCACTGGAACGTGCTCGAGCAAGACCGCGTGGCGGTGGAAAACATGGAGCCCGACGCCAACAAGCGCGAGCACCTCTACGCGCACGACATGGGCATCGTGCGCCTGCGCCGCCACCTGAGAAACCTCGCCAAGGCGCAGCTCGACAAGGCCGTGTGAGAATCGCCGCATGAGCAACGCCAACACTTTGCAGGCCTGGGTCCACACACTGCGCTACGAGGCCGACGACATCATCAGCGTGGACTTGCGTCCCGCACCCGGCGTGGAGTTTCCCGCCTTCGAAGCCGGGTCCCACATTGATCTGCACCTGCCCAACGGCATGGTGCGCAGCTACTCCCTGTCGAACCACTGCCAGGAGCGCCACCGCTATGTGGTGGGCGTGCTCAAAGACCGCGCCAGCCGCGGCGGTTCGAAGTGTGTGCACGAGCAGCTGCGCGTGGGCATGCGCATCACCATCAGCGCACCGCGCAACAACTTCCCGCTGCACGAAGACGCCACGCACTCGGTGCTGGTGGCCGGTGGCATTGGCGTGACGCCGGTGCTGTGCATGGCGCGCCGCCTCAAGGACCTGGGCCGCAGCTTCGAGTTTCTGTACTTCGCCCGCTCGCGCCAGAGCGCCGCCTTTGTGGCCGAGATCGAAGCCCTGGGCGTGCCCGTCACCTGGCACTTCGACGACGAGAAGGGCGGCCCGCCCGATCTCAAGGCCCTGCTGGGCCGCCGCGCGCCCGCCGCCGGCGAACACTTCTATGCCTGCGGCCCGGCCGTCATGCTCGACAACTTTGAGAAGACTTGCGCCGCCCTGGGCCACACCCAGGCGCACATCGAGCGCTTCACGGCCGTGGAAGTGGCCGCGGCTGTGGATGCCAAGAAGACCTTCACCGTGCAACTGCAACGCAGCGGCCAGACCTTCGAAGTGACGCCCGAGACCTCGCTGCACAAGCGCCTGGTTGAGCTCAACATCGACGTGCCCTGGAGCTGCGAAGAAGGCATTTGCGGTTCGTGCGAAACCAAGGTGCTCGAAGGCGTGCCAGACCACCGCGACATGGTCCTCACCGACGCCGAGCGCGCCGCCAACAAGGCCATGATGGTCTGCGTCTCCGGTTGCAAGAGCGACCGGCTGGTGCTGGATCTTTAATCGTCGGTTGCGCCGTCGTCGGCAGCAGCCGAGCACTGCCGCCGCAACTTGCCGAGCACTGTGTACAGCATGCGGCGCTCGTCCTGGCTGAGCGTGAGAATCATCTTGGCCTGGCTGCGTCGCGCCAGCGGCATGATTTCCTGGTACAGCGCTTGACCTGACTCCGTCATCAGACAGATGAGTCCCTTGCGCCCTCGAGGGCCCGGCGTCTGCATCTCCACCAATCCCCGATCACTCAGCCGGCGCAGCGCCCGGCTGACCTGTGCCTTGTCGGCTGCTGCGAGTTCGACGAGTTCCGCGAACGGCAGTGAGCCCGCATGCGCCAGCACGGAAAGGATGCGCCATTCCGACACCGTGAGTTCGAAGCGATCCGCGTAGGGCAGGGTGATCGCGCGTCGCAGCCCGTTGCTGGTGTGGCTGAACATGGTGGTCAGGAAGTCGTGCACCGCCAAACCCGCGCCATCAGGCTCCAGATCGGTCCAGGGGTTGGCAGTGTCGTCCTCGGGCAATTCGGGCGGTGGAGCGGTGGGTTTCGTCAGGGACTCGTCTTGGTGCATACGGCGATTCTCAGGGACCCGGTGGGCTCAACCGGGCATGCGCCGCAATCTCGTCGTTGATCAATCAATTAATTTGAAACAATTTGTTAGATTCCGGGAATTCATTGTTGATCAGTCAACGATGAAGGAATACGATGAACTCGTTTCTATTGTGAACCTATGTTTCCAATATGAAACCAACAGTGGCGCGGACGGACACCGCCCTGGCCCCACCCAATGGCATGAATCGCCTTCACAGGAGTGCATTGATGAAAACGGATCGTCGACAGTGGATGGCCCTGGCCCTGGCGGCCACGGCTTTGTTTGCAGGGGGCGCGGCCGCCCAGGCCTACCCCGAGAAAACCATCAGCCTGGTCGTGGCCTACCCGCCCGGCGGAGATTCGGACGCGACCGCGCGGCTGTTTGCCGAAAAGCTTTCGCAGCGGCTCAAGCAGCCCGTGATCGTGGAGAACAAGCCGGGAGCGGGCGGCACGTTGGGCAATACCTATGTCTCGCGTGCCAAGGCCGATGGCTACACGTTGCTGTTCACGCCGAATCCTTTCACCACTGCGCCCATGGTGCTCAAGCTGGCGCCCAGTGCCAGTTACGACGTGCTCAACGGCTTTGAGCCCGTGGTGCTGAGTGCCATGCAGTCGGTGCTGTTGGTCACGCACGCCGAAAGCGGCATCAAGACGGTGTCCGACCTCGTGGCTCAGGCCAAGGCGGGCAAGCAGCTCACTTATGCCAGCCCGGGTGCGGGCTCGCCCATGCACATCGTGGCCGAGTGGCTCAACCGCGCCGCCGGCATCGAGGTGCAGCACGTGCCTTTCCGCGGCGTCGGTCCGATGATCCCCGACATGCTTGCGGGCCGCGTCACCATGGGCTACGCCACCCTGGGCGCAGTGGAAGCCCACCTCAAGACCGGCAAGCTGGTGGCCGTGGCGCTGACCGATGGCGAGCGCAGCCCGCTGGTGCCGAACCTCTCCACTGTGGCGGAGCAGGGCTACAAGGATGTGAAGCTCGGCGCCTGGAACGGTATCTTCGCGCCCAAAGGCACGCCGCCAGCTGTGGTCAAGCTCCTCAATGAGCACATGAATGAAATCCTGCGCATGCCTGACGTGGTCGAGAAGATGGCGACCTTCGGTTCGCGCCCGGTGGGCGGCAAGCCCGAGGCGCTGGCGAAGATCAATGCCGACGATTACGCGCGGCTGTCCAAGCTCATCAAAGACCTGAACATTCAGGCCGACTGACCATGAGCGAATCCACCCTGGGCCGGGATACGCCGCAGGTCAATGCGCGTGCCAAGGTGCTGGGCCGCGCGGTGTACGCCGGCGACATCAAGGTCGCCGGCATGTTGCACGGCAAAGTCCTGCGCAGTCCCTATCCCCATGCGCGCATCGTCCGCGTGGACACTTCGGCAGCGCTGGCCCTGCCCGGCGTGAAAGCAGTCGTCACGGGCGCCGATGCGCCGCGCACGATGTGGGGAGTGCACCATAAAGAGCGTCGCATCCTCGCCGAAGGCGTAGTGCGCTTCGCAGGCGAGGAAGTGGCCGCTGTCGCCGCCATCTCCGAAGAGGTCGCGCGCGACGCGCTGGATCTGATCCACGTCGAGTACGAGGAACTGCCGCCGCTACTGACCCCCGAGGATGCCCTCGCCGAGGGAGCGCAAGGCGTGCACCCGGGGCGTGGCAACGTGGCCCACGAGATCCGTTTCGAGCGCGGCAGCGTTGACGCTGCGTTTGCTCAGGCAGACTTGATCCACGAAGCCACCTACACCACGCACGCGCAGTACCCTGGCTACCTCGAGCCCATGGCCAGCGTGGCGGCGATCGACGCGGACGGCCGTCTGCAGGTTTGGACTTCGACCCAGTCTGTCTTCCTGGCGCGTGCTCGCCTGGCCGCTGCGCTGGAACTGCCGGTCTCGCGCGTACGGGTCCAGGCGGCCACCGTTGGCGGGGGCTTTGGGGCCAAGATCGTCGAGGACGACAACCAGCTTGTGGCCGGCCTGCTCGCGCTCAAGACCGGCCGGGCGGTGCGCCTTGTCAACAACCGGCTGGAAGATTTCCAGGCCGCCTGCTCAAGCGTGCCTGAGCGCATCACGCTCAAACTGGGCATGACGCGCGAGGGACTGATCGTCGCCAAAGACGTGCACATCGTTGCCGACTGCGGCGCCTACTGTGGTCTCTCCCCCGAGGTGATGCACGTGAGCGCAATGCGCAGCGACAACATGCACCGGCTTGAGAACGTGCGCTCGCACGCCACCCTGGCCTATACGCACACGCCACCGCACGGCGCGTTCCGTGGCTTTGGCGGCACACAGATGCTGTTCGCGCTCAACAGCCACATCCACACCATGGCCGAGCAGCTCGGTCTCGATCCGGTAGATATCCACCGGCGCAACGCCATCGGGCGTGGCGACACGTCCATCCACGGCTGGCAAATCGGCAGTACCGGCCTGATGGAGTGTCTGGACCAGTGCATCGAGGCCATCGGCTGGCACGAGAAGCGCGCGCGGCCGCCAGGCACGGGCAGTCGTCGGCGCGGCGTTGGTATCGCTGCGGCCATGCACGTCAGCGGCAACCGCACCATTGGCAATTGGGACGGCTCCACGGTGATGATCAAGGTCAACGAAGACGGCCGCCTTGTGGTGCATTGCAGCGAAGGCGACATGGGGCAAGGTGCCATGACCATGCTCAGCCAGATCGTGGCCCACGAGCTCAACTTGCCGCTGGCCGACGTGCTCGTGCTCGCCCCCGACACCGACAGCGCTCCCTTCTGCATCGGGACCCTGGCCTCACGCGTGACCATGGCGGCGGGCAACGCTGCCATCGTGGCCGCCCAGGCCGCGCGTGACAAGCTCTTCGCCATGGCCGCGCAGATGCTCGGCGCAACCGCTGACCAGCTGGAAATCGCAGAAGGCCACATCCGCTTGCGCGAGCAGCCTGCTGAGCGCCGAACACTGGCGGAGGTGGCGCGCCAGCACATCTGGCGCCATGGCGGTGAGGGCATCCAGGTCATGGGTAGCTGGGACGCAAACACCCAGATGCATGACGATCAGGTCCACGGCAACATCGCACCCGCCTACTCTTTCGCGGCGCAGGCGGTTGAGGTGGAGGTGGACACGCAGACCGGGCAGGTCACGGTGATCGACAGCTATGTCAGCGACGATTGCGGCAAGGCCTTGAATCCGCTCGCGATCCACGGCCAGACCAATGGCGCCACCGTGCAGGCCATGGGCTGGACGCTGTATGAGCACCTGCAGCTCGAAGGCGGGCGCCTCATGAACGGCAACTTCGCCGACTACAACATGCCCACCGCCGACGCCGTGCCCATGCTGCGCGGCGGGTTGGTCGAGTCTCACGAACCCAACGGCCCGCACGGCGCCAAGGGTGCGAGCGAGACCGCCATCTTGCCCGGCGCGCCAGCAATCGCCAACGCGGTTTACGACGCTGTGGGTGTGCGCATCACCGACTTGCCCATCACGCCGCAGAAAGTGCTGGCCGCGCTGCGTGCCCTGAAGGAGACGGCCCATGCTTGACTTCGATTTCCTCGAGCCCGCCAGCGTGGTCGAGGCCAGCCGCATGCTGAGCGACCTGGGCGACGATTGCCGCGTCATCGCAGGTGGCACCGCGCTCATGCTTGGCATGCGCCAGCGCATGCTCACACCCTCGCATCTGGTGTCGCTGGGCCAGCTCGCTGCGCTGCGCGGCATCGCGCTCGACGAAGGCGGTGGCCTGCGCATCGGCGCGCTCACGCTGCACGCCGAAGTGGCCGCGTCGCGCGTGGTGCGCGAGCGCTTTCCCATGCTCGCCAGCATGGCTGCGCGCGTGGCCAATCCGCAGGTGCGCAACCAGGGCACGATCGGCGGTAACCTCTGCTACGCCGATCCGTCCACGGACCCACCTGGCTGTCTGCTGGCGCTGAATGCCCAGGTGGTGCTCGCCAGCGCGCGCGGCGAGCGCGTGCTGGCCTTGAGCGACTTCCTGGTGGACTACTACACCACCGCGCTCGACGCCGACGAGCTGCTGAGCGAGATCCGCGTGCCTGCGATGCCCTCCGACGCGAGCGGCCAGTACGCGCGCTTCCTGCGCACGGCGGCCGAGCACCGGCCGCTGGTCAGCGTGGCCTTCGTGGCGCGGCGCCAAGGCGCGGTCTGCACAGAGGCGCGTATCGCGGTCGGTGCGTCCACCCCTATCCCTGTGCGTCTGCCGCGCGCCGAGGCCTACCTTGCCGGCAAGACCCTCACGGTCGACGTGGCGGCCGAGGCCGCCGATATCGTCGCCGCCGACATCGAACCCGTGTCCGACGCCCGGGGCGATGCGGCCTTCCGGCGCGACATGGTGCGTGTGGTCGCGCGGCGAAACATCGCGGGTCTTTTTGGCCTGCCCCAGGAGTAAGCCATGAGCCAACATCCCATCACCCTGACCGTCAACGGTGAGGTCGTACAGAGCACTGTGCCTGCGCGGCGGTTGCTCTCGGACTTCCTGCGCGACGACCTGCACCTCACTGGCACCAAGCGTGGTTGCGAAACTGGCATCTGCGGTGCCTGCTCGGTGCTGGTGGACGGGCAGGTCGTCAAGTCCTGCCTGAGTCTGGCCGTTCAACACAACGGCCGCAGCGTCACCACCGTGGAAGGGCTGTCGCGGGGCGAGACCCTGCACCCTTTGCAGGAGAGCTTCATGCAATGCGGTGGCTTGCAGTGCGGCTACTGCACGCCGGGCTTTCTCATGACTTCGTGCGCAATGCTGGCGGCCAACCCAGCGCCCAGCGAAGACGAGGTGCGCCACGGCCTCAACGGCAATCTGTGTCGATGCACGGGCTACACACAGATCGTCGAATCCATCCTCAATGCGGCGGAGAAGATGCGTGGAAATTGAAAAAACCCTGTTGCTGGACGCGCCGCCCGCGCGCGTCTGGGCCCTGTTGCTGGATCCAGGTGCCATGGGCGCCTGCGTGCCAGGCATGGAGTCCATCGAGGTGGTGAGCGACGTCGAGTACGTGGCGGTGATGAAGGTGAAGATCGCCTTCGTCAGCGCGCGCTTCAAGCTCAAGACCCGCATCGTCGAGCGCGACGAACCGCGCTACCTGCGCGCTGAAGGCACGGGCGAGGACACTTCGGTGGCCAGTTCGCTCAAGCAGAACAGTGAGATGTGGCTGCAGGAACGCGAAGACGGTGGTACCGAACTGCGCATGAAGGTCAAGGTGGACGTGCTCGGCCGCATGGGCACCTTCGGTCTGGGCGTGATGAAAACCAAGGCCGACCGCATGTGGGATGAGTTTGGCGTCAACGCGGCAGCCCGCCTGGCTGGCGGCACCGGCACTCCCGTGAACGAATCGGTGGCAGCCGATGGGCTGGAGACGGCGACGGTCGTCGAAACGGCCGCAGCTGTGCCACCCATGGCGCCGCCTCTGGCGGGTGCGGAGTCCACGCTCCCGCCAGCGGCCAACGCGCAGCGCCCAAGCCTCTGGGCCCGGCTGGTGGGCGGCTCGCGTCAAGACATCCGCGTGGAAGTTCGGCGCGGCGACACCACCGTCGTCGTGCACTGGCCCGTACAGGCCTCGCAGGAGTGCGCAACCTGGTTGCGGACGCTGGTCTGACCCACGACGTCATCTGGAAACAAGGCCCGCACAGCGCGGGCCTTGGATTCAGGCGGCAGCGCCTGGGTAGGGGCTGGTGTCCGCCGCCGCGAGCATGGCACGCGCCATCTGCTCCATGAGCGACTGTCGCAGCGGCAGCGAGGCTGCGTCGGCCCACAGGTTGCGCAGTTCCAGAGGGTCCTGCTGCAGGTCGTAGAGCTCGCCCCAGGCCTGGCCGTCGTACACGGTCAGGCGGTGGTCGTGGTTGCGCAGGGTGCGCATGCGCACGCGGCGGTCCATTCCGAAATCGCTGCGCTGGCTTTCTTCTTCGATCAGCAGCAGCTCACGCACTTCCCGCGTCTGGCCTGCGACCACAGGCAACAGGGAGACACCCTGCATGCCGTTGGTGGGCTCCAGGCCGGCGCGTTCCAGCACGGTGGCCGCGATGTCGATGGTTTGCGTCAACGCAGCCGAGGCTGCAGTAGCCGGTGTCTGCCCGCCATCTCTCCAAATAAAGGGCACGCGGGTGAGCGCGGGATAGTGCAGGCCACCCTTGAACATCAGGCCGCGCTCGCCCAGCAGATCGCCGTGGTCGCTCGTGAACATCACCACGGTGTGTTCGTCCAGGCCGAGCGCCCGCAGCCGCGCCATCACGCGGCCGATGTGGTCGTCGATGTTGGCCAGGCTGCCGTGGTTGAGCGCGATCGCCTCGCGCACTTCCTGCTCGGAGCAGGCGAAGCTGCCGTAGCCAGGGCGGAATGCGGGGTTGGCGCGGCGCTGTTCGCGCAGCCAATGCACGGGCGGTGGCGGGTCGATCAGTTCGGCTTGGAACGAAGCCGGCAGAGACACGTCTTCAGGCCGGAACATGTCCCAGTAGCGACCCGGTGGGGTGAAGGGGTGGTGCGGATCTGGGAATGAGCACTGGATGAAGAACGGCTGCTGTTCCCGCGCCGATCGGTCCAGCGCCTGGCAGGTCTGCTCGGCGATGTAGGCCGTTGGGTACAGCGCCTCGGGCACGCGGGTGCGCCAGGCGTGGCCGATTCGCGCGAGGTGCAGGTTGGGCGTGGGAATTGCGTTGGCCGGGCCGATGAGCCGATCCGCGTCGGGCACCTGCTCCCGCAACCAACGCCGCCAGTGGCCGTGTTGCTCGTCGGCATGGCCGACGGTGAGCGCGACTTGCTCGAAGCCGTAGTAGGGCAGCTCCAGTTCGTGCGCGGGGTCTTCTTCCCAACGTTGCCACACCTCCTGGCCGTATCGGCCCGGGAAGGG
Organism: Synechococcus sp. UW140; assembly: GCA_943371335.1. Classification (GTDB taxonomy): domain Bacteria; phylum Pseudomonadota; class Gammaproteobacteria; order Burkholderiales; family Burkholderiaceae_C; genus Hydrogenophaga. Next base: position 140,650 of record CALRUK020000008.1, read on the forward strand.
ACGCAGGGCCTCGTGCGGGCGGCGCGGTCCCTTGCCAGGCCAGGCCGTGGGCAGGGTGGTGATGTTCTGCAGGTGCGACTTGCCCACCAGCGCGGTTTGGTAGCCCGCCTCGCGCAGCGTGTCCACAAACGTGCGCTCGCCATGCGAGAGCTCGCGCCCGTTCATTTGCACGCCGTGCGCGCTGGGCAGGCGCCCGGTCATGAGCGAGGCGCGGTTGGGCTGGCAGATCGGTGTGGCGACGTGGAAGTCGTCGAACCGGCAGCCCTGTGCGGCCAGCGCGTCGATGTGCGGCGTGCGCACCTCGGTGTTGCCATAGCAACCGAGGTGATCGGCGCGGTGCTGGTCGGTGACGAACAGCAGGAAATTGGGGCGACGCGCCATGCCGCTGGCTTTCATCGGGCTCAGTCGGCCTTGATGTTGAGCTCTTTGGCCAGCTTGCCGTAGCGCTCGTTGTCGGCCTTCATGAAGTCGGCCAGCACCTGCGGTGTGCCGCCCAGCACGTCCAGGCCGGCACCGGCCAGGCGCTCGCGCACGTCGGGCAGGTTGAGCGCGTCGTTGAACTCCTTGTTGAGCCGAGCGATCACGGGGGCCGGGGTGCCGGTGGGCGCGAGCACGCCGTACCACGCGTTCACCTCCACGCCCGGCACGCCCTGTTCGGTCGCGGTGGGCACGTCGGGCAGCAGGGGCGAGCGCGCTTTTTCTGTGAGCGCCAGGGGAATCAGCTTGCCGGCCTTGATGTGCGGCACGGCGCCACCCAGCCCGGTGAACAGCAGCTTGACTTCGCCGCTGAGTGCGGCGGTGATGGACGGGCCCACGCCACGGTAGGGCACGTGCATGAGGTCCACCCCGGCCGAGCGCTTGAGCATTTCGCCCGCAAAGTGCATGGGCGAGCCGTTGCCGGGGCTGCCGTAGGGCACGCCGGGCGACTTGCGGGCCAGATCCAGTGCGCCCTTGAGCGTGGTGGCGCCCAGCTGCGGGTTGGCCACGAGCACCATGGGCGTGGTGGCGGGCGAGATCACGGGCACGAGGTCTTTGTGCACGTCCACACCACCGCCCGCGCCGGGGGCGAGCACATGGGGCGAGATCACCACGGTGTTGGGCGTGAACAGCAGGGTGTGGCCGTCGGCCGCCGAGCGTGCCACGGCGCTGGCACCGAGCAGGGCGCCGGCACCGGGCCGGTTCTCCACCACCACGGGCTGCCCGAGCTTGGGGGCGAGCTTTTCAGCCAGCACGCGCGCGGCCAGATCGGGGCCACCACCCGGAGGGAAGGGCACCACCAGCGTGACCGTTTTGCTCGGGAACGTCTGCGCCGCTGCCAAGGGCAGGGCCATGGCCAGCAGGGTGCCAAGCAGGCCCAGGGTGATGCGGCGTGTGGGGTGCGTCATGCGGTTCTCCAGAATGGGTGAGAGGCGGTGGGGGTGGGGCGAAATCAAGCGGTGGCCAGTGGCACGTTCCAGGCGTCGTAGCCGTACACCCAGTCGGCGTTGCCCTGGCCCTTCATCCATTGGTTGCCGCGCGATCCGATCTGGATCTTGGCGGTGCGTTCCTGGCGTGTTTTTTCGTAGCGGCGCAGCGCCTCGGTGGCCTGCGCGCGGTTCGTGGCGCCGGCCAGCGCACGGCCGAGCACCACCGCGTCTTCAATGGCCATGCCCGCGCCCTGCGCCATGAACGGCAGCATGGGGTGGCAGGCGTCGCCCAGCAGCGTGACCGTGCCTTGCGACCACTGCGGCAGCGGCTCGCGTTCGTACAGCGCGCTCTTGAGCGTGGTGTCGCAGGCCTCCAGCAGGGCGCGCGCATCGGCATGAAAGTCTTTGTAGAAGCCGCGCAGCTCGTTAACATCGCCCGGGCTCGTCCACGACTCTTCTGTCCAACTCTCCTGGCCGGTGGTGGCAAACACAAAGGTCTCGCGCCCCTGGTTGAGCGGGAAGGTCACGATCTGGCTCTGCGGGTTCGGGCCCCACCACTTGGTGAAGGCTTCGATCTCGGGCACGTGCTTCACGCGTTCGGTGGGCACCACCGAACGGAACGACACCACGCCTGTGAAGCGCGGGCTTTCTTCGCCAAACAGCGCGGTGCGCACCCGCGAGTGAATGCCGTCGGCGCCCACCACCACGTCAAAGGTGGCTTCGCTGCCGTCGTCAAACTGCAGCGTCACGCCCGCGTCGGTTTGCGTGAGCGTTTTCAGGCGCTTGTTGAATTCAATCTGCTCGATGGGGAACTGCTCCGCCAGCGCCGCCAGGATGTCGGCCCGGTGAATGGTGACCTGCGGAGCGCCGTACTGCGCTTCGGCCACGTTGCCCATGCCCAGGCGCGAGGTTTCTTCGCCCGTGTCCCAGTCGCGGCTGATGCGGAAGGTGGGCTGCGCGCCCGTGCGCCGAATGGCCGCGCCGGCACCCAGGCCGTCGATGGCGCGCACCACGTTGGGCGTGAGGTTGATGTCGGCCCCCACGCGAGAGAAGCCCTTGGCCTGCTCGAACACCGTCACCTGGTGCCCCTGCGCCTTGAGCGCAATGGCGGCGGCCAGGCCACCCACGCCACCGCCGGCGATACCGATCTTCAAACTGCTCATGGGGCTGCACTCCTTCGTTGTCGAAGCGTGCATTGTTCAGCGCACCCTGCTGGCGCTCAACCGCATGGACGCCCGAAATGGGTACGATTCGTCCAGACCTGCCCCACGTTTTCCCTACGTCACCCCACCACGCGCCCCATGGATGTATTGAGCGACGTCCTTGCCATCTGCCGCGCCGAGCGCGCCGTGACAGCGCGCTTTCACCTCTCGGCGCCGTGGGGCCTGCACTCCAGCGGCGTGTCGGGCGCGGTCATGATCCGCATGGCGCGCGGTGCCCCCTGGTGGGTGGAAGTGGCAGGCAGCGCGCCGCTGCGCGTGGAGCCCGGCGACCTCGTCATGATGCCGCTGGGCACCGCACACCGCATGAGCGCCGAGCCCCATGCGCCCACCGTGCCGTTTGCCCAGCTGCTCACACAGCGCACACCTGGCGCGCGCGACGAAGCGCCGCTGGACCTGAGCCACGGCGGCGGCGGCGCAGTGTGCGACATGTTCAGCGCGCTGCTGTGGTTCTCGGCCTACTGCCGGCACTCGGTGCTCAGCGTGTTGCCGCCGCTCATTCATGTGCGCGCCAGCGAGCTGCCCACGGCTTTCGTGCTTGCCGCGTCCATGGAAACGCTGGTGACCGAAACGCTGGACCAGCGCCCGGGCTGGCGCCTTTCGGCCAGCCGCATGGGCGAGCTGCTGCTGATCAACATCTTGCGCGGGCACCTGCTGCGCGGCACCGGGCAGGCTGATGCCAGCTGGTGGCGTGGCCTGTCAGACCCCGCCATTGCCCGCAGCATTGCCGCCATGCACCGCGAGCCCGCGCGCAGCTGGACGGTGGAAGCGCTGGCGCGCGAAGCGGCCATGTCGCGCTCGCGCTTCAGCGACCGCTTCAAGGCCCTGGTGGGCGACACCCCCATGGGCTACCTCGGCGGCCACCGCATGGCGCTGGCCGCCGAGCAGCTCGAAGCCGGGCACCTGCCACTGGCCCAGGTGGCGCAGGGCGCGGGCTATGAGTCGGACAAAGTGTTTGCCCGCGCTTTCCGGCGCTGGGCCGGCCTGTCGCCCACGGCCTACGCCAAACGCGAAGTGGCGCGGCGCACGGCCATGGGCAGCCCGCACACGGCGCAGGCCAGCGGCTGAGCCGCGCGCGCCTCACACGGTGGGAATCGTCCCACCGTCGATCACGTATTCCGCGCCTGAAATGGCGCCCGCGCGCGGCGACACCAGGAAGGTGATGAGGTCGGCCACCTCTGTAGGGCGGGCCGGGCGGCCCAGTGGAATGCCACCGAGCGACTGCATGATGATCCGCTGCCCGCCCGCGTAGTCGGTGCCGGCCTGTGCGGCCAGGCGCTCGGCCATGGCCACCGCGGCTTCGGTTTCGATCCAGCCGGGCGCCACGCTCAGCACCCGCACGCCTTGGGGCGTGACCTCTTTGGACAGCGCCTTGCTGTAGGTGGACAGCGCGGCCTTGGCCGCCGCGTAGGCGATGGTGGATTCGGGCAGCGGCAACACGCGCTGGATGGAGCTCACGTGCACGATGACGCCCGAGCCCTGCGCCAGCATGGCGGGGAGCAGGGCGCGGTCCAGCCGCACGGCGGGCATGAGGTTCAGGTTGATTTCGCTGGCCCACTGCGCGTCGTCCAGCGCGGCAAAGCCACCGCCCGGCGCGCTGGAGCCACCCACCACGTTCACCAGAATGTCGATGCCGCCCCAGTGCGCCTGCACGGCGCGCGCAGCCTGCGCAGCGCCCTCGGCGGTGGACAGATCGGCCGCGATGTAGTGCACGCCTTCCAGCGCGTCGGCCGGCACACTGCGCGCCGTGGTCATCACCTGCGCACCGGCGGCCTGCAGGCCGCGCACCAGCGCAGCGCCCACCCCCTTGGTGCCGCCCGTGACCAGCGCACGCAGGCCGGCGAGTTGAAGGTCGAAGTGCGTGTGAGCGCTGGCCTGGCCAGCGATGGGTGCGGCGCTCATGCCGTGATCTCCAGCGACGCAATGCGCCCGCGCTCCAGGCGGAAGTGGTAGCGCAGGTCCACCGGGCTTCCGGGGAAGTTGCCCACCACGTGGCCGGTGACGGTGTGCACACCGTCGGTGAATGCCAGCGCCTGCGGCTGCGTGGTGTAGGTGTATGCGGCCGATGCCGCCGCCTTCCAGGCGCGGATGGCGGCCAGGCCGGTGTGGGTGCGGTTTTCGTCCTTCACCACGGCCTGCGCCGTGAAGCAGCGGGCCACGGCGTCGGGGTCTTGGCGGTCCGCCTGGAAATAGGCGGCAATGGGTTCGGGCAGATTCAAGTCGTTCATCAAGGGCTCCTGGTGCGTTGCGAGGCCCCAAGAATGCAGCGCCACCGCCATTCAGTGAATAGCCTAGAATTTTCATGGCTTATGTAGAAAAGGATACACAGTGCGCGGAGCCGAATTTGCTGAACTGAAAGCCTTTTTGGCCGTGGTGGAGCGCGCGAGCTTTGCGCGCGCCGCCGAACACCTGGGTCTGTCGCCCTCGGCCCTGAGCCAGACCATTCGCCAGCTGGAGTCGCGGCTGGGTGTGCGCCTGCTCAACCGCACCACGCGCAGCGTGGCCCCCACGGCGGCCGGCGCGCAGCTGCACGAGCGCATGGCGCCGCTCATGCGCGACATGGACGACGCCGTGGCCGAAGCCAGTGCCACCGCCGGCCGGGCCGGCGGCACCTTGCGCATCAACACCCTGGGCATGGCCGCGCGCCAGGTGATCGCGCCGCGGCTCGCGCGGTTTCACCGCGCCCACCCCGAGGTGGTGCTCGACATCGTGGTGGACGACGCCCTGAGCGACGTGGTGGCCGGCCGCTTTGACGCCGGCATTCGCGTGGGCGAGCGCGTGGAAAGAGACATGATCGCCGTGCGCCTCACGCCCGACGTGAAGATGATCGCCGTGGCCTCACCCGACTACCTGGCGCGCCACGGCACACCCCGCACGCCGGCCGACCTGCACCACCACGCCTGCATCAACTGGCGCCTGCAGGCCGACGGCCGCGTTTACCGCTGGCAGTTTGAAAAGCGCGGCAAGCCGCTCGAACTCGCCGTGCACGGGCCGCTCACCACCAACCAGGCGCACACCGGCCTGGCCGCCGCGCTGCAGGGCCTGGGTGTGCTGTACGCGTTTGACCATGAAGGCATTGCAGAGGCGCTGCACAAGAAACAGCTGGTGCAGGTGCTGGCCGACTGGTCGATCACCCGGCCCGGGCTGTTTCTGTACTACCCCCACCGGCGCCACGCGCAGCCCGCGCTGAGCGCCTTCATTGACTGCCTGCTCGACAAAGACCTGCCCACCCGGGCGCGCCGCGCCGCCAGCGCAACCTGAGCAGCTCCCGGCGTGCGCTAGACCCGCGTGGCGCGCCGGGCAAATTCAATGGCGGCAATGCACATGGTGAGCCAGGCCACACCCAACGCAAAGCCGGCCACCACGTCGCTGGCCCAGTGCACCTGCAAGATCACGCGGCTCCAGCCGATGCTGAAGGCCAGCGCGGCCGCGAGCAACACGCTGGGCACATGCCAGCGCACAGGCAGCAGGCGCAGGCACAGATACGCCAGCATGCCGTACACCACCAGCGAACCCGAGGTGTGCCCGCTGGGAAAGCTGAAGCCATCAGCCTGCGCAAAGCCGTGCTCGTGCACCGGGCGCACGCGTTCAAACACGCGCTTGAGCGCCTGGTTGAGCAGGCCTGCGCCCGCGCAAGCCACCACCCAGCCCAGCGCCAGCATGGTGTGCCGCCGCACGAGCAGCACCCCGGCCAGGGCGATCACCAGCACGGTGAGCGGCAACGGGTCGCCCAAGCGGGTGAGGTGGCCGAAGAACTGCAGGGCAGCCGGGGGCAGCTCGCGCGCCAGCGTTTCCGTCAGCCGCACGTCGAACTGGCCAATCTCTTCACCCGCGTCAAACACTTCCATCATTTCGGCAAACAGCGAGCCGGTGGCCATCAACACACCGGCACCCAGCGCGAGGCACACCGCCAGCAGCAGCGGGCGCGGCACGCGGCCCCACACGGTGTGCGCGCCATAGCGGTGAACGCCCAGCACGGCGGCGGTGCAGCCGATGAGCACCACGAGCAAGGCAGCCGCCAGCACGGGGAGCGCGTGGCGCCCGAGCCATTCGGCCCAGGCGAGGGTTTGGGTGAGGTCGTTGTCCATGGGTTGGGTTTTGGCGGTCGTCAATGGGCGGGTGCGGTGACCGTCGGGATGGTATGCGAGAGGCTTCAGCGGGTGCTTTTATGCACCCGCGCTGCGCCTTGACGTTCTCGTTGACGCAGAAATTCTGAATGAGTTCCTGTCAACCCGCAGCCGTTGAAAAACGACCCATGGTGGACGAGAGCCGGATGACCTGATCCTGAAGGCTTTGCGCAGCACCCGCGCTCTCTTGCACCAAGGCCGCGTTCTGCTGCGTGATCTGGTCCAGCTGGTTGACCGCCTGGTTGATGTGCACGATGCCGTCGCTCTGTTCAGAGGCGGCTGCCGTGATCTCGCCGATCATGTTTGAGACACGCTGCACCGAGTCAACGATCTCGCTCATCGTCTGCCCTGCGTCGGCCACCAGCTGGCTGCCGGCCTCCACCTTGTCCACGCTGACCCCGATCAGGTTCTTGATCTCTTTGGCCGCTTCGGCGCTGCGCCGGGCCAGGTTTCGCACTTCCCCGGCCACCACCGCGAACCCGCGCCCTTGTTCGCCAGCGCGCGCCGCTTCCACCGCTGCATTGAGGGCCAGGATGTTGGTCTGAAACGCGATGCCGTCGATGACGCCGATGATGTCGCTGATCTTTTTGCTGCTGTGGTTGATCTCGTCCATGGTGGTGACCACCTGGCCCACCACCTCGCCACCGCGCGCGGCGATGGCCGCAGCGCTGGTGGCCAGTGCGTTGGCCTGGCGGGCTGCATCAGCGCTTTGGCGCACCGTGCTGGTGAGCTCTTCCATGCTGGCGGATGTGCTCTGCAGATTGCTGGCCGCCTGCACGGTGCGCGAGCTCAGGTCCTGGTTGCCGGTGGCGATTTCTACCGACGCTTCGTTGATGTTCTGGACGCCATCGCGAATTTCCGTCACGAGCCGTCCCAGGTTGTCTTGCATGCGCTGAATGCCGCCCAGCACACGCCCGATCTCGTCTGACCCACCCGGGCTCACGCGGGTGGCCAGATCGCCCTCGGCCACGCGCTCGATGGCGGCGGCCGCCGCGCCGAGTGGCAGGGCGATGCGTTGACCAATGGCGTAGCCCAGCACCAGCATCACCAGCAAGCAAACGACCGACGCCAGCAGCGTGAGCTGCAGCGCGCCTTGCTGGATGGTGGACAGGCGCGCAGTGGTGGTGGCCACGCGCTCGGCAACGCGTCTGCCAATGGTGTCCAGCGCAGCGTCGACCGTTCGCACCTGTGCCAGCGCAGGCTCCAGCGCCTGGTTGGCGCGCCAGGGGTCGTTCACCTCGCCACGGGTGATGCCCACATGAATCGATTCAACCACCTTGCCATAGCCCGCCAGCGCCGCAACCAGCTGCTCTGCCAGGGGTTGTTCGCCTGCCTGCAGCAAAGGCCGCAGCGCTTCGATGTTCTGGTTGCCCAGGCCCATCTGCTCGCGCCACAGCTTGTGGTCGCGGTTAAGCGCTTCCTCGTCTGCCAGGTTGAGGAACATGTCTTTCTCCAGGCGGCGCAGGTGGCCAACGCTTGCGCGCAGCTCACCCAGTGCCTGCACAGTGGCCACATCCCGCTGGGCAAGCTGCTCGCCAGCGCCCACCGCCTGCTGTAGCCCCCGCAGGGCAGTGACAGCCACCACGGCAATGCCCAGCGCGCATGCGCCGACCAAGAGAATGAGCTTGGCTCGCGTGGAGATGTGTGAGATCCAGTTCATGGTGATGAGACGGTGAAGGGTTCAGGTTCGACGATCAAAGACTTGCTTTGAATATCGACCCTGCACATCGCATCTTGAGTTTTGCGGTTTGACATGACCGCTTCGAAAGCCTCAATTTCAATAGCTCGTCTGCTAGAGTTTTGATAGCTTTTGTGAAGTTTTTATGACGGCTGACTTGGTGTGTTTCCCTCTACCGAGGAGCGTCGATGGCGTTCGGTAGCTGGGCGACATCGAAGGGCAGTCAACCTTCATGGGCTGCGGCAGAACGCAGAGGTGGCTGGGAGACGAACTGCGCAAGTTCAGCACCATCCCTCGAGATGAGCGTTATCGACGAAGCGGTTGGGGCGTCGCTATAGCGGCAAAGTTGGATCGGTGGCGTTCGCTGCTGGAGCTTGGGTATGAGGGTGGGCTAGTACTGCTTCAGACTTGCCTCCGACACTCGGTCGCGAGTTGCTATTTTCTGCGGCGACACGAAGTGGGAATAGGGCGCATCGCAGCCTACCAGTAGGTTTCACCTGACCTCAGTCGCCCTGCGGCACTTGATCCCTGTTGGCCGCTTCCGCGACCATCAAAACATTGTCATGTACAGCGACCGTCTGTGATACTTTGGCGCGTTTGAGGCAAAGCGTCGGCCGCCTGGGGGCCGGAGCTAGTGACCATCGCCAGCTAGGCGAGTTAAAAGTAGAAAGGGGAGAAGGTGCAGTTCATTGCAAATGGCCCTGATGTTCCAGATGCGCTTGTGCAGGCGCACGAGGAAGGCCGGGTCGTGTTTTTCTGCGGTGCTGGCATCGCCTATCCCGCAGGCCTTCCGGGTTTCAAGGGCTTGGTTGAGGACATCTACCAATTAAATGGTACGTCGTTCTCGGATATTGAGCGTGAGGCTTTCGAGCGCGGGCAGTTCGACGCCACCCTCGATCTGCTGGAGCGACGCCTGCCGGGACAGCGTCTGGCTGTCCGTCGCGCACTGGCGCAAGCATTGAAACCTAAGCTACGTCGAAAAGGGGCCACCGACACGCAAGCAGCGCTACTCAGGTTGGCGTGGAGTCGTGATGAGACGCTTCGATTGGTCACCACCAACTTCGACCGCGTATTTCACACGGCGGCCAAGCGGATCGATAAAAAGTTCCAGTCATATTCCGCACCGATGTTGCCAATTCCGAAGAACAGTCGCTGGAATGGTTTGGTGTACCTCCACGGCCTGTTGCCTGAGAAGTCGGACGATACAGCGCTGAACCGGCTGGTAGTCACAAGCGGCGACTTCGGTATAGCCTACCTGACAGAACGCTGGGCAGCTCGCTTCGTGAGCGAGCTGTTCCGCAACTACGTGGTTTGTTTTGTGGGTTACAGCATCAATGACCCGGTGCTGCGCTACATGATGGATGCCCTAGCCGCCGACCGGATGCTGGGCGAGGTGACCCCACAGGCCTGGGCTCTGGGTGATTGCGAACCAGGACAGGAGCAACGGAAAACCATTGAGTGGGAAGCAAAGGGCGTCACGCCCATCCTGTACAACGTGCCTATTGGCAGCCACGACCATTCAGCGCTGCACCAGACATTGCATGCTTGGGCAGAGACCTACCGCGACGGCGTTGAGGGCAAAGAAGCTATCGTCGTCAAGCATGCCCTAGCACGACCACAGGACAGTTCACAGCAAGATGACTTCGTCGGCCGAATGCTGTGGGCTCTGTCGGACAACTCCGGCTTGCCGGCCAAACGCTTTGCAGACTTCAACCCCACTCCATCACTCGACTGGCTGCTGGAGGCCTTCGCGGTAGAGCGCTTTGGGCACGGGGATCTGTCCCGTTTCCGTGTGGCCTCTCACGGGGAGATCGACGCAAAGCTGCGCTTCAGTCTTATCCGTCGACCTCCTCCCTATGACCTAGCACCACCTATGTTGCTGGCGTCGGGAGGCGTCATAGGCAGCCAATGGGACAACTTAATGTTCCAGCTGTCCCGCTGGCTCGTACGCCATCTCGATGACCCGCGGTTGATCATCTGGATAGCACAGCGCGGCGGGCAGTTGAGCGAGCGATGGCCTTGGTTGATCGAGCATGAGCTGGATCGGTTTGCCTCATTGGAACGTGAAGGCAAAAGGTCCGAGCTTGACGAAATACGTTTGCACTCCCCCAGTGCTATCCCCAGCCCGTTGATGCGGACATTGTGGCGCTTGCTGCTCGGAGGACGGGTGAAATCGCCACGGCGCGATCCCGATCTCTATCAGTGGAAAGGGCGCTTGGTACGAGATGGGCTGACCGCGACGATGCGCTTGGAATTACGTGAACTACTTGCGCCCCAGGTGGCTTTGAAGGAACCATTTCGCTGGGGAAGAGAAGAAAGCGTGGACGAGCCGACGCGCTTGCGGCAACTCGTGGATTGGGAGCTGGTGCTGGCGTCCAATCATGTGCATTCAGCTTTGCGCGGCCTCACCAGTGACCACTGGACATCAGCCTTGCCGATGCTGCTTGAAGATTTCCAGCAACTGCTGCGTGACGCACTGGATTTGTCGCGTGAGCTGGGTGGTGCAGACGACCGCAGCGACCGATCGCACTGGGACTTGCCGTCCATCACCCCACACTGGCAAAACCGGGCCTTCCGCGATTGGGTGAGCTTGATCGAGTTGCTGCGCGACGCGTGGCTGGCGCTTCGTGTCATCGACAACGCACGCGCGATGCGGATTGCCTTGGCTTGGTTCGAGTTGCCGTACCCAACCTTCAAGCGACTGGCTCTGTTCGCGGCCAGTCAAGATGGCAGTATTCCGCCTGAACATTGGGTGAGTTGGTTGATGGGCGATGACGCGTGGTGGCTGTGGTCCACGGATACGGGGCGAGAAATTTATCGCCTGTTCGTATTGCAAGGAAAGCAATTGTCGGGCTCCCATCAGGCTCGGCTGGAAGCCGCGATCTTGGCTGGCCCGCCACGCGAAATGTACCGGGATGACCTGGAGCCAAATCGGTGGGAAGACTTGGTGGCCCGCGCTGTCTGGCTGCGTCTTTCCAAGCTGAACACCTCGGGCCTCGCTCTGGGAGCGACTGCGGCTACCCGATTGACGGAGCTATCCACCTCTTACCCGCAATGGCAGTTGGCAACTAACGAGCGCGATGAGTTCTCTCACTGGATGAGTGGCACCGGTGACCCGGATTACGAGGACAGCCGGGACGTCGACATTGCCCCCCGTAGGCGGCAGGAGCTTGTGCAATGGCTCACTAGGCCGACGCCTGAGCGGCGTCCTTTCTATGAGGACACTTGGCGCGAGGTCTGCCGCACGAGGTTTTTCCACAGTCTTTCCGCGCTCTGCGATCTTGCAAGAGATGGCGTATGGCCCATTGATCGATGGCGCGAGGCCCTTCAGGCCTGGGCAGAAGAAGGCTTGGTGTCGCGCTCCTGGCAATACGCCGCACCACTCGTACAAACTATGCCCGCTACCGCGCTGCATGAGCTCGCCCACGGCGTAACTTGGTGGTTGGAAGTGGCGTCCAAGTCGGTCAACCGCCATGAAGACCTTATGTTTAGCCTGTGCCGCCGTGTGTTGGCCTTGCCGCTTGACGCGGGGACTGGAATCACCAGCAATGGCGAGCCAATTGACCGACCCGTCACGGAGGCTATCAATCATCCTGTCGGGCATGTCACACAGGTGCTGATCAATCGGTGGTTGAAACGAGACCCCAACGACAACGATTTACTCCCCGTCGACATCCAACCCTTCTTCACTGAAATCTGCGATGTGCGAGTGGACAGGTTACGTCACGGCCGGGTACTACTCGGTTCGCGGCTGATTGCTCTTTTCCGCGTGGATCGCGCTTGGACCGTGCGGAACCTCTTGCCGTTGTATAGCTGGAATGATCCGCAGGAGGCAAAGGCTGTTTGGGAAGGCTTCCTTTGGTCACCGCGGCTGTATCAGCCGCTGCTGGAGGCCTTCAAGCCTCAGTTCCTGGAGACCGCAAATCACTACGCCGACCTTGGCGAGCACAGTCAGCAGTTTGCTGCGATCCTGACGTATGCGGCACTAGGTCCGACCGATGGCTACTCGGTGGACGATTTTCGATCTGCGATTAGCAGGTTGCCGCAAGAGGGCTTGGAGGAGTCTGCGCAGGCACTCTCTCAGGCGCTTGAAAGTGCTGCGGACCAACGCGAGGACTACTGGAAGAATCGTGCTCAGCCTTTTTGGCAACAGATCTGGCCGAAGTCCCGTGATCTAGCAACGTCGCGAATCGCTGAGACTTTGACTCGGCTCGTCATTGCGGCTCGAGGCGAATTTCCAGCGGCATTGGCTGCGGTACAGGACTGGTTGCAACCGATTGAGCATCCAGACTACGTCGTACATTTGCTGAGCGAATCCGGCTTGAGCAGACGTTACCCTGCTGAAGCTTTGCGGCTGTTGTATGCCGTGATTGCTGACCAACAGTGGGCGCCTCGGGAATTGAAGCAATGTTTGGACGAGATTGCACAGGTTGAGCCTCAACTTGCACAAGATGTCCGCTACCTGCGGCTATGGGAATACTCTCGGAAGCACGGGGGATGACCGCAAACTTTTTTGGTATTCGGCTCGGTCACTCCTATGTACCGCTAGTTGTAAGAATGCATTCGAACTATCGCGCCGGATCGTTGACCGCAGCCGATGCGAAGCGACCACCCAGTTTTCCAGATCAGCTCAGAACTGGTTGTCGTCACTCCACCGTGCAATGCTATGAATCCGTGAGCAGGTGAAGTCCGACGCTGTGCCATACCAACTAGGAGTAGCGATGGCTACGTTCGATGAAGCCTCTGTTGTGGTTGAGAAGAACTCAGCCGCGCGTCATCTGTTAGACCAAGCGGTCTGTAGACTGCAGTCGGGAGACTATCTGTCTGCGATCGTCCTCGGCGGCACCGCTGAAGATTTGCTGGAGGGACTACTTAGGCAGCGCGGAGCGGAGGCTGCTGCTTCTCGACCGCAACTTGCCGGAGCATTTCTGAAGGTGTTTCGTCATATGTTTCCAGGAGAGCCCCAGCCCTCACCGCGAGATGCGATAGGCATCATGCGAGAGACATTCAATTGGCTCCGACATGCTGATCGGGACGAGGCGCAGGCGCGTCGCTTAAACCTCAAAGCAGAGGCGGTCGCACTGTGCACGCGGGCGATCGACAACCTCTGGGCCTTAGAAGGTGAAGAACACCCGGCGTCTCGCGACCTTGGCTTTCCGGTCGGACGCTAGTCGCTGCGGAAGTTAGCCTACATCCGACCAATTGCCGCAATCGCCTCGTTTAACTGTCGGTCCTTGCCTTCAAGAAAACCAGATGAAACTGTATAAGTACTGCAAGCGGGCCCATGCGAAGCGAATGACGAAAATGGGTCAGGTACGTATCGGTACATTGCACGAATACAGGAATGACGAGCGCTACAACGAGCAAATTTCAGATGCCCAAGAGGGACGTGCTTCCCACACGCTGGAGGCTATGCACGCGATGGAGCTTGATCTGCTTACCGGCACCGGCGCGGCGGTCGCGTTTGCGCGGCGCGTGATCACTGGCGGGGATGCACTGCCTGCGGGTTCTAGCGTCAAAGTCGTACTTCAGCCAACTTCTCGTCTCGAGCTGAACTTCGACTTTCCCGATCAATTTATGTACTGCGTCACCGAAGAAATGGACCTCAGCGCGATGAAGTCTTTCGGGTACGACAGTTGCGTTGAAATTAGCGATGTCGAGTCCTTCTTCTCTTTGATCACATCGAACTTATCCAACTTCACCGGTCGCTACTGTGCAAAACCCGTGACATACGGCGAGCGGCGAATTGACTTTGAGTGTCAGCACGCAGATCACCCAGCATTCATAAAACCGGTTAGCTACGCTCAACAGAGAGAGTTTCGGATGATGTGGGAGCCTGCGACGCGTCCGATTCTCCCGATCGTTCTTTCAGTACCTAGCTTGACTCGTTACTGTCGAATCGTTGCGTCGAAGTAGATTGCGCTTCCACCTGGCTTGAATGATTTTGTCGGCTGTGTCTAGTCTTGGTTTCAAAGTTCTGAATGACCGGAGCGGATTGAAAAGCGCACCTTTTGCGTGAGAGCTCGCCCGGCAGCAATCGCTGCAAAGCGGACCAACGATACACAGGCGTTAGCCTCCAGCCAATCGTTGAGACTTAGTGCTCCGCACCCTCCGTACTGCCATTCCACGGTCCGCGCTCACTTGGCTGGTCCCCTTTTGCTCCCGCCCCATCACGTCCCACCCACCCGCCCCCCCGGCACCCACCTCCCCAACGCCCCAGCCGCAGCCCACGCCATCAGCCCAATCGCCGCAATACCCGAAGCCAGTGACAAGCTCCCGGCCAGAAAAGACAGCAGCACCGGGCCGCACGACGAGCCCACGTCAGACATCAGGCGCCACACGCCCAGGAAGTGGGCTCGGCCGTGGCGGGGGGAGTGGTTCGCGCCCAGGGTCATGATCATTCCGGAGCCGATGCCGTTGCCAAAGCCAATGGCCAGCGAGGCCAGCAGCAGGGTGGTGAAGCCGGTGGTGAAGGGCATGGCGAGCAGCGCCGCGCCCATGATCACCATGGAAGGCACAGCAACCCAGCGCGTGCCTTTCTGGTCCATCACCTTGCCGGCGGGGTAGAACAGCAGCATGTCGATGCCGCCGGCCAGGCCGTAAATGAGCGATGCCGCAGCGGGCGCCAGCGCCAGGTGGTCTGCCCACAGCGGTATGACCACCTGCCGCGAAGCCCGCACCGCGCTCACCAGCACCACGCCAATGCCCAGCGTGAGGAACACACGCCGGTGGTCCCGCAGGGTGGATGCAATGGTGGTGGCCGCCGGCGGGGCCTGGCCAGCTGGGGTGTGGTGGGTTTCCAGATCGGGGATGCGCGAGCCCAGCGCGGCGGCTGCCAGCACGCCCGCCATGCCGATGCCGAAGGCACCCGCCAGGCCCACCCAGTACACCGCCGCAGCGCCCAGAAACGGGCCAATGAACATGCCGATGCGGCTCACGCCACCCAGGGTGGACAGGGCTCGCGCGCGGTAGGCAATGGGCACGGCTTCGGCCAGGTAGCCCTGGCGCGCCAGGTTGTACACCGCGCGCGACATGCCCACCATGAAGCAGCCCGCCGCAAACAGCGCCAGGTGCGAAGTCCACACGCACAGCGCCATGCCCAGGCCGCTCCACAAGCCGGCCGCCACGATGGCCCAGCGCTCGCCCCAGCGCACGGTGATGAGCGAAGCCGGGATGTTGTTGAGCAGCGAGCCCAGGCCCATGAGCGCCATCACCAGCGCGGCCATGGGCACGGAAGCGCCCAGCTCGCGCGCCACCAGCGGGATGATGGGAAGAATGGCGCCTTCGCCCAGACCGAAGAGCAGCGACGGGCCATACACCGGCACCGCGATGCGCTTGAAAGAAAACCCGTTGGGTGGGGGGCTGTCGGGGGAGGGAGGCAGGGAAGGCGAAGGGGGCATGCGCAGCCTGGGGGCGTGAAGACCAACGGGGGGTCCGATTGTCGCCCCCCGCCTTACCCCACGTAAGCGACGATCTCGATCTTCATCCCCGGCACCACCAGGGCCACGCCCGCGCTGGAGCGGTTGGGCCAGGGTGCGCGGAAGAACTCGCGGTACACGGCGTCGATGGCGGGCATGTCGGCCACGTCGGTCATGTAGATGAGCACCTGGGCCACGTCGTCCATGGTTTTGCCGGCGCGCTCCACGGCACGCTGCAGGTTGCTGAAGGTCAGGCGCGCTTGTTGTTCGATGGTGCCGGTGGTGTCCACCGAGCCGTCTTCGCGCACGGGGCCGTGCGCGGTGTACAGCACGCCGGCCGAGCGCACCATCCAGGAAAACGGTTGCTTGAACGGCGGCAGGCCGACGTCGATCACTTCTTTCATGGCGGCGCTGCGGCGGTCAGTCGGCCATGATGCCGGTCTCGCGGATCACCTTGCCGTAGCGTTCGTTGTGGTACTGGTTGATCTTGGCCAGCGCGGCGGGCTCGCCCCCGGCGGGGATCAGCGCCATGGTGGTCATGCGGGCCTGCACGTCGGGCATTTTCAAGATCTCGTTCAGGTGGCCGTTGAGCGTGCGCACCACGTCGGCGGGCATGCCCTTGGGGCCCATGAAGCCTTGCCATGCGCCCACTTCCACGTCTTTCAAACCGGCCTCGGCGAGCGTGGGCACGTTGGGCGCCAGCGGTGAGCGCTGTGCATCGGCCACGGCCACCGCCACCAGCTTGCCCTGGCTGATGTACTGCGCCACGGGGCCGAGGGTGGTGTACATCATGGGCATGTGCCCGGCCACCACATCGACGATGGCGGGGCCGCTGCCGCGGTAGGGCACCTGCGTGAGCTTGGTGCCCGCCGCGCGGTTGAACATTTCACCCAATATGTGCATGGGCGAGCCGCTGCCGGGGCTGGCGTAGTTGCCGACCTTGCCGCTCTTGGCGGCGGCCACCACGTCTTTCACGGTGTCCAGGCCCGAGCCCGCGTGCGCAATGAGAAACAGCGACTGCGTGCCCGCCAGCAAGATGGGGGTGAACGCGGTGAGCGGGTCGTACACCGCGCCGGTGCCGGGCTTGAGCACCAGCGGTGCGGTGGCAATGGTGTTGGGCGTGAAGAGCAGGGTGTAGCCGTCGGGCGCGGCCTTGGCCACAAAGGCATTGCCAATGGTGCCGCTGGCGCCCGTTTTGTTTTCCACCATCACGGGCTGGCCCACGCGGGCCTGCAGCTTTTCGGCAAAGGTGCGGGCCAGCGCGTCGGTGTCGCCACCGGGCGGGAACGACACGATCAGGCTGATGGGCTTGCTGGGGTAGGCCTGCGCCAGTGCGCTGCCGGCGGGCAGGGCCAGGGCGGCCACGGTGGCCAGGGCGGTGAGCAGCAGGGGGCGACGGGTGTTCATGGGCGTGGTCTCCGGTGGGGTGGGTGAAAGCCGCAGGCGCTAGAACACGCCCGGGAACGAGCCGCCATCGAGCAAGATGTTTTGCCCGTTGATGTAGCCCGCGTGCACGCTGCACAGGTAGGCGCAGGTGTGGCCCAGCTCGCTGGGCTGGCCCACGCGGTGCGCAGGGTGTTTGGCCAGGCGGGCTTCGCGCACTTGCTCCAGTGTTTTGCCTTCGCGCTTGGCTTGCGCGGCAAAGTTGCTTTCCAGCCGCGCGGTGTCAAAGGTGCCGGGCAGCAGGTTGTTGATGGTGACGCCGCGCGCCACGGTGCTGCGCGCCAGGCCCGCCACAAAGCCGGTGAGGCCGCTGCGCGAGCCGGTGGACAAGCCCAGGCCGTCCACGGGCGACTTCACCGCGCTGGAGGTGAGGTTGACGATGCGGCCAAAGCCGCGCGCCATCATGCCGTCCACCGTGGCCTTGATGAGCTCGATGGGCGCGAGCATGTTGGCGTCGAGCGCGCGGTGCCAGGTGTCGCTGTCCCAGGTGCGGAAGTCGCCGGGGGGCGGGCCGCCTGCGTTGGTCACGACGATGTCGAAATCGGGGTGCGCGGCAAAGATGCGGGCGCGCCCCTCGGCGGTGGTCACGTCGGCGGCCACCCAGTCCACACGGCCGGCGCCGTGCGCGGCCAGGCGATCGGCGGCTTCAACCAGCGGGCCTTCGGTGCGCGCCACGATGACGACGTGCACGCCGTCTTTCACCAGTGCTTCGGCGCAGGCAAAGCCCAGCCCCGCGCTCGCGCCGCATACCAGCGCCTTCTTGCCTGCAATGCCCAGGTCCATGGTGTTTCAGCTTTCGTTAGAGAGGGTCTGCGTTTGCCGCAGGTCCACGTCGAGCCGCGCCCAGGCGTCGATCTCCACGCGGAGTTCGGGGAACACCAGGGCCCGCACGGCCACCAGCGTGGCGCAGGGGTACACGCCGCCAAAGAAGTCGCGCCGCGCACGGCCCACTTCGTCTTTGTCGGCCATGTCGGTGAGGTAGACCACGGTTTTGATGAGGTTGTGCTTGTGGCCCCCGGCGGCGCTCACCAGCGCCTCGAGTTTCTTCAGCACCACCAGCGTCTGGTCATACGCGCCCAGGGGCGCGCCGCGTTCGGCAGCCTCGCGCGTGGCGGGGTGGCCGGTCATGCCCGACATCACCACCTCTTGCCCGACGCGCCAGGCATTCGTCCAGGTGGCGGTGGGGAGGTCGGGCACGCTGGGTGCCGCGATTTTTTCAGCGAGTGTCATCACTGCCCACCCTGGCGCACGCGTTCCTGGATGCGCTCGCGCACGGGCACGAAGTCATAAGTGGGGTAGCACTCGGTGGTGAACACGCCCCAGGCCGAGCGCTCCAGCTCCAGGTTCACCTGGCCCAGCAGGTGCGGCGGCACCTCCAGCGTGACGATCTGGCCCAGGCCCATGGCCACCGTCCAGGACACCACGCGCGTGCCTTCCACCGGAAAGCGCTCCCACCAGCCGCTGGCTTTCAGCCGGGCCTGCACATCGTCCAGCGTGAGGCCGGCGTGGTGCTTGAGCACCAGGGTGATGAGCACGTTGGCGGCGTTGGCGGGGGCGGCGCTCACGGCGTTCACTCCATGGTGATGTTGCGGGCCTTGATAACCTTGGCCCAGCGCGCGGTTTCGTCGCGAATGTGCGTGTCAAACACGGTGGTTTGCAGGTCCCAGGCGCTCAGGCCCTGGCCTTGCAGGCGCTCGCGCACGGCGGGCTCCGCCAGGATGGCGGCGGCGTCGCGCGCCAGCTGTGCGGCCACGTCGGGCGGCGTGCCGGCGGGCGCCAGCAGGCCATACCAAGAAGGCACCACCACGCCGGGCACACCCAGCTCGGCCAGCGTGGGGATCTCGGGGGCGGTGGGCGTGCGCACGCTGTCGGTCACGGCCAGCGCCACGAGCTTGCCGCTCTTGATGTGCGGCAGCACGGTGGGCAGGTTGCTGAACATCAGCGGCACGGTGCCACCAATCACGTCGTTGATGGCGGGCGGCGTGCCCTTGTAGGCAATGTGCAAGATGTCCACGTTCGCCTGCGACTTGAACAGCTCACCCGCCAGGTGCAGGCCGCTGCCAACGCCGGGTGAGGCGTAAGAGAGCGAGTCCGGCTTGGCCTTGGCTTGTGCAATCAGCTCGGCCACGGTCTTGATGCCGGTGGCGGGGTTGGTCACCAGCACGTTGGGCGTCTTGGCCAGCATGGCCACGGGCACAAAGTCTTTCTGGATGTCGAACGGAAACTTCGGCATCAGCGTGGGGTTCACCGTGAGGTTGCCTGCGGGAATCACCAGCAGCGTGTGGCCGTCGGGCTTGCCGCGCTTCACCTTGTCCATGCCGATGTTGCCGGCAGCCCCTGGGGCGTTGTCGACCACGGCCACCTGGTTGTAGCGCTTGGCCAGGCCATCGGCCAGCACGCGCGCCAGCGTGTCGATGGGGCCACCGGCCGGGAACGGCGCCACCAGCGTGAACTTGTCGGAGGCGAGCTGCTTTTCGGCGGCGGATTGCGCGTGGGCGCTGGTGCCAAAAAGCGCGAGAACGGAAGCAAGGCAGAGGAGGGTGCGGCGGGAGTTCATGGTGTGAGTCGGTGATGGAGGTTGGCAAACAGGGCCGCAGCGCCGGGCCGCCCCAAGCAAGGCCGCGCCCCCCCAGGGGGGCAGCGACCCGCGAAGCGGTGGAGCGTGGGGGCTCATGTCGTCGCCCAGGGCATGGGCTGGTCGTTGAGTCCCCAGTAAAAGCTCTTCTGGCTTGTGTATTCAAGAATGCCGAGGCGGCCTTTCTCCTGGCCGTAGCCGCTCATCTTCACGCCCGTGAAAGGGGTGCTGATGGAGAAGACCTTGTAGGTGTTGATCCAGACCGTACCGGTCTGCAGCGCGCGGCCGATGCGCCAGGCGCTTTTGAAGTCGCGCGTCCAGATGCCCGAGGCCAGGCCGAACATGTTGTCGTTGCACTGCGCGATCAGGTCGTCTTCGTCTTTCCAGGGCAGCAGCGCGAGCACGGGGCCAAAAATTTCTTCCTGGCACATGCGTGCGCTGTTGGGCAGGCCTTCGAAGATGGTGGGCAGGTAGTAGCTGCCGCCGTCAAAGTAGCCGCCGCTGGGGCGCTCGCCGCCGCAAAGCACGGTGCCGCCTTCGTCACGGCCCATCTGCACGTATTTCTCGACCGAAGCGCGGTGGCCCAGGTTGACCAGCGGGCCCATCTGCGTGCTCTCCAGCGAAGGGTCGCCCACGCGCAGTTGCTTCACGCCTTCGAGCAGTCGGGCCTTGAAGGCGTCGTACACGCTTTCGTGCACGAACGCGCGCGAGCCGGCAATGCACGACTCACCCGACGAGCTGAAGATGCCGTAGAGCACGCCGGCCACGGCGTGGTCCAGGTCGGCGTCGGGCATGACGATGGTGGGCGACTTGCCGCCCAGCTCCAGCGAGGTGGGCATGAGCTTTTCAGCCGCCAGGCGCTGAATGCCCATGCCGACGTTGGTGCCGCCGGTGAATGCAATGCGCTTGATGAGCGGGTGCTTCACCAGCGCATCACCCACCACGCTGCCCTTGCCCGGCAGCACGCTGATGATGCCGTCGGGCACTCCGGCTTGCTGCGCAATGCGCGCCAGCTCGATGGCCATGCGCGGTGTGATTTCTGCGGGCTTGAACACCACGGCGCAGCCGGCTGCCAGCGCGGGCGCGAGCTTCTGCGCTTCGCTGGCAATGGGCGAGTTCCACGGCGTGATGGCGCCCACCACACCCAGTGGCTCGTGCACGCTCATGCTGAGGTAGTCGCCGCGCGACGGGGTGATGGCGTCTTCCCAGGTTTCGGCGGCGGCGCCGAAAAACTGGAAGGTGCCAGCGGCACTCGCCACCAGTGCGCGGCATTCCTTGATGGGCTTGCCGTTGTCCAGCCGCTGCAGCTGGGCCAGCTCCTCGCCGCGCTCGCGAATGCCCTGCGCGATGCGGTAGAGCATGCCGGCGCGTTCGTGGTGCTTGAGCTTGGCCCAGGCGGGTTGCTGGCGCGCGCGCTCGGCGGTTTGCACGGCCTCGTCCACATCGGCGGCGGTGGCGGCATGCAGCCGGGCCACGGTGCTGCCGTCGTGCGGGTATTCGGTGGTGTACTCGGGGCCGGAGGCGTCGCGCCAGCGGCCTGCGAAAAAGCTTTGCAGTGGCTCGGTCATATCGTCACCGGGGATGTGCGGTTGTGCAGGAAGCGCAGGGCCGAGAGCACCGTGAGCGCCGAGGTTTTGGGGTTGTCGGGCAGGGGCTTGCCGCGCATGGTGATGCGCATTTCGCCGAAGGCGCCGCGCACGTCGATCTCGTGGATGTTCTCGGTCACGGTCGGGTCGGCAATGAGGCGCACGCGCGTGGCGTCCAGCCCCAGCCCGGCGAGCGACACCGTGGCGGCCACGTTGGCGTTTTTGGGGTACAGCCGCGCGGCTTCGCGCGCCGAGGCTTCCAGGATCACGGTGGGCTCGGTGATGGTGCTCAGGTTGGTCACCTGTTCGGCCGGGCTGCCGCGCCAGCCTTCGGGCGGCTTGCGGCCGGTGTAGGTCACGCTGTCCAGCCCGGCCAGGCGGGCGGAGGCAATCGCATCAATGCCGCCAATGGCACCGGCCAGCAGGTGCACGCGCGTGCCGCCGCGCTGGGCGGCTTCGGCCAGCTGCTCGGGCAGGCCGGCTTCCCCCAGCGCGCCAATGGAGAGCACTGCGCACTCCACGCCGCGCGCCAGGGCGGGCAGCACGTGGGCGGTGATCGCGCCATGGCCGGCGCATTCGACCAGCAGGGCGGTCTCGGGCGGCACTTCGCTGCACACGGTCACGCCGGTGCCCAGCGAGGCCTGGCATTCGGCCAGGTGCCCTTCCGACACCACCACATGCGTGATGCGCACCGAGGGGTGGCCCGCCATGCGCGCCAGCAGCGTGCGGCCAATGGCGCCGCAGCCAATGAGCGTGACCTGCTGAATCATGCGAACACCTCGGCGCGTTTCATGCGGCTTCCTTCTTCTTCGGTGGGCCGGCGAACTTCACAGCAAACGGGCCCCAGGCGTTCATGTCCACTTCCACCACCACCGGGCCGTTGCCCACGGCCAGCGCTTTCTGCAGCGTCTCTTTGGTGGCGGCCGGGTCGGCCAGCTTGAAGTGCGGCACCTGCAGGCTGGCGCAGAGCTGCGCGAAATCGGGCGTGTGCAGTTCCACGTAGGCGTGGCGGCTGCCGTAGATGTCGTCCTGAATGTTCTTGATGACGCCGTAGCGCTGGTCGTTCATCACAAGGAAGACCACATTGGCCTGCTCTTGCGCGGCGCAGGCCAGTTCGCCCAGGTTGAGCATGAAACCGCCGTCGCCGCAGAGCGACACGGTGCGCCGGCCCAGCGCGTGCTCGGCATCGGCCACGGCCGCGCCCACGCCCATGGCCAGGCCCTGGCCAATGCCGCCGCCCAGGGCGTGCACGCCGGCGCGCGGGTGGTCGAGCACCGGGGCGCGGTTGCCCCACATGCTGTTGGACAGCGTGATGTCGCGCACCCACCAGAGGTTTTTGCCCACCACCTCGCCCAGCGTGTTCTTGAGCTTGCTGTACTGGCCCAGCGTGCCGTCCACCAGCGAAGCCGCTTCGGCGCGCGCGCGCTTCACGTCGGCGGCGAGCTTGGGGTCGATCTGCATCTGGCCTTCGAGGCGATCGGCCAGCGCGTTGAGCGTGAGCTCGGCGTCGCCGTGCACAAACAGCTCGCTGCTGTAGCCGCGGTTGTCGGCCAGCGGGTTGGCGTCGATGCGGTAGCGCGTGGCGGGCAGCTTGAGCTTGTAGTTCAGCGTTTCGTTGCTGCGCAGGCGCGTGCCCACGGCCAGCATGGCGTCCACCGTTTCGTAGAACTCTTCGGCGGGCTTTTGCAGGTTGTACGAGCCGAGCGTGGCGGGGTGGTCTTCGGGCACGGTGCCCCTGCCCTGCACGGAAGACACCACCGCCCAGCCCATGGCCACCAGGCGCTGCGCGGCGGCGCTGGCGCCCCGCGCGCCGCCACCGAGCCACAGCAGCGGGCGCTTGGCGTGCTTGAGGCGTTCGGCCAGCGCGTCCACGGCGGCCAGGTTCGGCTGCACGCGCGGCACGGCCACGGGGGAGAGGTCGGCCGGCAAATCAAGCAGCATCTTCTGCACGTCGATCGGGATCTCGATGCTCACCGGGCCGCAGGGCGGCGTTTGCGCCAGGCGCACGGCTTCGCGCAGCGTGGCCAGCGCGGTCTCGGGGTTGCGGATGCGGAAGGCGTCTTTGCCGACCGACTTGAGCATGGCCAGTTGGGCCGGATGCTCGTGGATGTAGCCGAGGTCGCGGTCCAGAAAGTCGGACTCGATCTGCCCCGTGAGGTGCAGCAGCGGCGTGCCGGCGGTGATGGCTTCCACCATGGCGCCCGCGGCGTTGCCGCAGCCCGTGCCGGTGCTGGTGACGCACACGCCCAGCGTGCCGCTGACCCGCGCATACGCATCGGCCATGTTGCAGGCGCCGGCTTCACCGCGCGCAGACACAAAGCGAATCTTCTGGCGCGTGTGAAACGCGTCGAGGATGGGCATGTTGTGGATGGAGATCACGCCGAAGGCGGCGCGCACGCCGCATTGCTCCAGGAAGCGGGCGGCGAGTTCTCCCACGGTGATGCGGGGCGGGGTAGGGCTCATGCGACTTTCTTTTCGGTCGGTTTGGTTTGCCAGCCACCCCGGTTGGGGGAGTGGCTGATGCGTTCGGTGAGCTGGGCGGCGGCCTGGCGCACCTGGTTGACGAGCACGTCGAGCTCGCCGGGCTGCACGTTTTGCGCCGGCACGCTGATGCTCACGGCGGCGGCCACTTCGCCGCGGTCGTTGAACACCGGCGCGGCGATGGTGGAAATACCGGTTTCAAAGCCCCCCTGGCTCACGCCATAGCCATTGGCGCGGTCCTGGTCGATCAGCTTCTTGAGCTGCTCCACCGTGGTGGGCGTCTTGGGCGTGTAGCTGGGCAGCTCGGGCTCGGGGTAGAGCTGGCGCAGGGCGTTGAGGTCGAGGTCGCTCAGCAGCAGGCGGCCCAGCACGGTGGCGTGTGCCGGCAGGCGGGCGCCCACCTGAATGGAATGGAACAGCGCGCTGCGCCCCGCCACCTTGGAGATGAACACCACTTCGCGCGCGTCGCGCACCACCAGGTGGGCCGAGTAGCCGCACTCGTCGCGCAGGGCTTCGATCACGGGGCGGCCGTGCTCGGTGAGCTCCATGGACGCGAGGAACTCGAAGCCCAGGCGCAGCACGGCCAGGCCGAGCTTGTAGTAGGCGCCGTCGCCCACGCGCTCTACGAAGCCGCCTTGCTCCAGCGTCTGCAACATGCGAAACACCGAGGCGCGCGGCAGGTCGAGGCGGCGCGAGATTTCTGCACCGGTGAGCTCGCGCTCGTCCCGGTTGAACAGCATCAGCAGCTGCAGGCCGCGCATGAGCGCAGGGACGGTGTAGCGGTCGTCGTTCTTTTCGGTGGCCATGGGGTTTCCTCCTTGTCTTCAGTTCAGACCCAGCAGGGCGTTCACCGCGCCGGGGGCTTCAAGCGGGCACGCGTGGCCCACAGAACCGAGATCATTCCATGGCACGCCTGCGGCGCCGGCCAGGGCCTGGCACGCAGCGGGCGTGGTGATGCCATCGGCGCTGCCGCTGGCCACAGCCAGGGGCATGCGCAGCGTGGCCAGCTCGCTGGCGAGCGTGCCGTGGGCGAGCAGGCGCGCGGCCTGCGTGTAGCCCGCCGGGATCACCTGCGACATGCTCTCGCGCACGGCTTGCACCAGCTCGGGCGCGGCAGCCGGTGAGAGCATGGCCGCGCCACGCGCTTGCGCCATGCCTTGCGGGCCCAGGCGCTCCAGCGTGGCCAGGCGGTCGCGCAGCTTCTGCTCGCGCACGGCGGGCTCGGCGTTGCCGTAGCCACCGGCGGGCGCGAGCAGCACCAGACGCTGCACGCGCTGCGGCGAGAGCGCCGCTGCGCGGCCCGCCATGAGCGCGCCCAGCGAGTGGCCCACCAGCGTCACGAGTGTGTTCACGCCCACCGCGTCAAGCCAGGCCCACAGGCGCTCGGCGTAGTCGTCGGCGCGCGGCCAGTCGGCCTGCACCGGGCTGCTGTTTCCATAGCCGGGTGCGTCCCACGCCAGCACGCGCAGCGGCTGGCGGGCGGCCGCACTGAGCTGGTACGCCCAGCTGCCCGACGCCGAGCCAATGCCATGCAGCAGCACATGCGTCACCGCCTGCGCCGAGCCGCTCTCGCGGTACGACACGCGCACACCCTCCGCCAGCACGGCTTCGCGCAGCGGATGGGGGGCCAGGGCTTGAAGAGGCGTCATGTGAGCGTGAACAGAAGTGGGCCTGAAGGGAAGTGGATCCAGAACACCGCGGAACCGGCTTTGCCGGGCCGCTGGTGTTGCCCCTGAGGGGTGACGCGCAGCGGCGCGGGGGGAGTCACCTTTTGATCTTGGCCAGTGGCGAATCCGGCGGGTAGGTCGGCGTGATGGGCTTGGGTGAACCCAGCATCACGCACATCAGCGCGTCTTCGTCGCCCACGTTGTGCTCTTCGCGGTACACACCGGGTGGCACCGAGATCAGGTCGCGCTCACCGACGATGGTTTCCCAGCGCTCGCCGTCCTTCTCGCAGACCACCTTCATGGCGCCGCGCATGACGAAGAAGATTTCTTCCACGTCGTAGTGGATGTGCGAAGGGCCGATGTTGCCGGCCGGGATCACCATGGTGGAGAAGGTGAAGTGCGCGGCGGGCACGGTGTTGGTGTCCTTGTTCACGCCGGTGCCACCAGTGCCCACGTAGCGCATTTGCGCGCGGCGGTACTTGGGGTCGAAGTCGGCCTGGAACTTCAGGGCGTCCCAGTCGTAGCTGCGGGTGGACTTGCGCGCCACGCGGCTGTCCATCCACTGCGCAAAGCTCTGGCCTTCGGCGCGCATCATGGCGCGCTGCGTTTCGGCTTCGGGCGGAATGTTGGGGTCCATCAGGCCGCGTTCGTTGAACACGGGCGCGTTGGCCGCAGCGGTGGGTTTCTGGATGGTGGTGGTGCTCATCGGGTTCTCCTGTTCAATGCATGACGAAGCCGCCGTTGACGGGCAGCAGCTGACCGGTGATGAAGCCGCTGGCCTGCGTCAGCAGAAACAGTGCGGCGGCATTCACGTCTTCGGGCACCTGGGGCCGCTGGATCGCGCGGCCCTTGAGGTAGTAGTCATGCCGCTCCTGCGGCACGTAGGCGGTGGCTTCCACCAGCGTGAGGCCGGGGGCAATGGCGTTGACGGTGATGCCGTCGGTGCCCATTTCGCGCGCCATCGAACGCGTCATGGCGATCACCGCGCCTTTGCTCGCGGCGTAGGCCAGCAGGCGCGGCGCACCCCACAGCGCGGTGTCGGACGCGAGGTTGACCACACGGCCGGTGCCGCTGGCCGCCAGGTGCGCGCGGGCCGCGGCTGTGACGAGCCAGGTGCCGCGCACGTTGACGTCCATCACGAGGTCCCAGGTGTCGGCGCTGAGCTCGTTCATGCCCTTGCCGCCGGAATTGGTGATGGCCGCGTTGTTGATGAGGCCGTCGAGCCCGCCGAGCCATTGCACGGCGGCTTCCACGCCGTTCTTCACGCTGGCGGCGTCGAGCAGGTCCAGTGGCACGTAGTGCGCGTTGGGGCCGAGGTCTTGGGCGAGCTGTTGCCCGGCTTCGTGCAGCACGTCGCTGATGACGACGCGCGCACCGGCTTGCACGAGGGCCTGCGCAAAGCTCGCGCCCAGGCCGCGCGCGGCACCGGTGACGAGCACGCGGCGGCCATTCAGGTTGATTTCTGGTGTCATGGTGTTCAGGCCACGCGCCGTTCGGCGCTGGGGAGGTAATGCAAAACGCGCTTCTCGGCGATCACCACGGCGTAGTAGGCAATGATGCCGATCACGGTGAGTGCCGCGATGATCACGAACACGCCGGCGGTGTTGCCCTGGCCTTCAAAGAAGACCAGCAGGTATCCCAGGCCCATGTTGCCGCCGACCAGTTCACCGACCACCACACCGATCACCGCCAGCGTGCTGGCAATGCGCAGGCCCGAAAACAGCGGGGGCAGGGTGGTGGGGAACTCGACCATGCGGAACACCTGCAGGCGGGTGGCCGAGAACGAGCGCGCGAGGTTGATGAGATCGTGGTCCATGGTGCGCATGGCCGAGAGCACGTTGATGAGCACGGGGAAGAACACGATCAGCACCGCCACCAGGATCTTGGGGTACATGGTGTAGCCCAGCCACATGACGAACAGCGGCGCAAACGCCACCTTGGGCGCGATCTGCAGCGCCAGCAGGTAGGGCGAGAGCACGGCTTCGACCTTGGGCGACAGGCCCAGCGCGTAGCCAATGAGCGCGCCCAGCAGCGAACCCAGGATGAAGCCGATCACCACCTCGGCGCCCGTGATGCCCGCATGCCAGAGCAGCCGCTCGCTGCCCCAGATGCGCACAGCCTCTTCCCACACCCGCGAGAACGGCGGCAGCACAAACTCGGGCACGCCCAGCGCGCCGGGACCGAACTCCCAGGCGGCCATGAACACCACCAGAACCAGCAGGCTCCAGAGCGCCGTGCTGTAGCGCTGCAATACGTCTTTCATCTCAGGACTTTCGAAGGCGGGGAGGGGCTGGCGTGGCTTACTTGGCCGCCACAAACTGGTTGGTGTAGAGCTCTTTGAGCGGCGTCTCCTTGGGCACCACGCCGTTGGTGACGTAGAACTTCTGCAGCTCGCCCAGGCGCGCTTCGTCCATCAGGCCGGGCACTTTCTGCGCGGCATACACGTATTTGTTGAACAGCTCGAAGGCCTTCAGGATGCTGGCTTCCTTGCCCTTGTGCACCGGCACGTGGTTCACGTAAACGGCGGTGGCGGCCTTGGGGTCGGCCATGATGTCTTTCATGCCCTTGAGCGTGGCGCGCACCAGCTTCTGGATGAGCTGCGGGTTCTTGGCAATGGTCTCGTCAGACGCCAGGATGGCCTGGGCCATGCTCTTGAAGTAGATGTCGGCGGGCAGGATGTCGACCTGTGCGCCGGCGTCCATGGCGCTCACGGTCCAGTCGGGCACGCCGGCCATGGCAGAAGCCTTCTTGGCGGCGAACTGTTGCCACACGCCGGCCGGGCCTGCGGCCTGGATGTTCACGTCGTTCTTCGTCAGGCCCACCTTGCTGAGCATGCCCAGCAGCGCGTAGTAGGTGGTGTCGGTGTAGGCGAGCACGGTCACGGTCTTGCCCTTGAGTTCGCGCGGGCTCTCGATCTTTTCGTCTTTGTGGCTCACCAGCTGCGTGAGCGAGCCAGCGCCCAGCACCGCCACGGCCTTCACCGGAATGCCCTGGGCGCGCGCAATGATGGGCGTGTCACCAATGGCGCCGCCAATGACCGCGTTGCCTGCACCGATCTGCTTGGCCACGTCCACACCGCCGCGCGCGGTCACGAAGTTCACCTTCAGGCCTTCGGCTTCGTAGTAGCCCTTGGCCTGCGCCAGCATCCACGGGCCAAACGCCGGCAGCGTGCCGGGCGCGGGCAGCAGGTAAGTGATCTCCTGCACCTGGGCCTGGGCGGCCAGGGGCACGGCCAGCGCCGCGGTGGCGAGCAGGCTCAGGCAGGCACGGCGGGTTCCGTTGAAAGCGCGGGTCATCTTCATGGCAACTCCAGTGGGCAGGTGGAAGGAAACAGGGTGAGGGGTTCAGTGCACGTCGGTCTGCGCGTCGAGCTTGAGCAGGTCCATGAGGCGGCTGACGTAGTCCCCCACGTCGGGGTGCTTGCGGCGCGCCATCGGGTTGTCGCGCCCGGGGATGTCGACCACGATTTCTTCAACGATGGTGCCGGGGCGCTCGCTCATGACCAGGATGCGGTCCGACAGCGCCACGGCTTCGGCCAGGTCGTGGGTGATGAAAAGCACCGTCTTCTGGTGCTCGGCCACTGTGCGCGCCAGGTCTTGCTGCAGGATCATCTTGGTCTGCGCATCGAGGGCCGAGAAGGGCTCGTCCATCAGCAGCACGATGGGGTCCACCGCCAGGGTGCGTGCCATGGCCGCGCGCTGGCGCATGCCGCCGGAGAGCTGGTGCGGGTAGCTGTTGCCAAAGCCCTTGAGGTGGCACTGGGCCAGCAGCTGGGTGGAGATGGCGGCGCGCTCCGACGCCTTCACGCCGCGCAGCTCCAGGCCGAATTCGACGTTCTGCGCAATCGTGCGCCAGGGCATGAGCAGGTCTTTCTGCAGCATGAAGGCGACGTGCTTGTTCGGCCCGGTGACCACTTCGCCGTTGACCTTGACGATGCCGGCCGAGGCCTTGGCCAGGCCCGAGCCCATGTTGAGCAGCGTGCTTTTGCCGCAGCCCGATGGTCCAATGAGCGAGACCACTTCGCCCGGCTGGATGGACAGCGTCACGTTGCGCGCGGCGATCACTTCAGGGTTTTTGCCGCGGGCCGGAAAGCGTTTGTCGACGCCGATGAATTCGATCGCGGGATGCAGACCGCCCGGTGCCGGGGCGGTTGCGCGGGAGCCGTGAAGTGCGTCGTTCATGGGTGCCTGCGAAAAGCGGTGATTGTTTTGTATATGAAACGTTGATTCATTACGGAATCAATGCTAGGCCTGTTGATCCGCTTTGTCTGGAAAAACCCAGTAAGCCTGCGGGGTATTGGGCGGGGGTGCGTCCAGCCCTTGAAGCGGGGCAGGGAAAGCCGCCGGGGACGGCCGCTGTGTCTATGGCCTAATAGCGGCTTTTGCAATCTCTCTCAGGAACCAGCCATGGGCAACAAAATCGTCACCGAAGCCGACCGCAAAGCCACCCCCCGTCCGAAGCCCGTCGCTGGCGTCAGCCTTTCCACGCCGGGCCGTGGCCAGCGCGTGAGCCTGGAGCGCGGCGTGGCCACGCGCAGCAAGAAGAACCCGGGCAAGCGCTCGAAGAAGGGCGGCTGATCGCCCCACTGGCCCCTTCGGCCAGGCCCCATGCAAAAGGCCCGCACCGCGGGCCTTTTGCATGGGGCTTTTTTGTGCGCCCGAAACCCCGATGGCGTCGCGGGCTTTTTGCTTGCCGTGCTAAATACTGCCTAGGCATGTATATTCACGCCCATGCCCCGCACACCACCCCCTGCCAAGTTCTACGACGGCCAGAACTACACCCCCGAGCAAAGCGTGGGCTACCTGCTCAAGCGGGTGCTGCTGTCCATCGTCTACCAGGCCGACAAGCGCCTGGGCACGCACGACCTCACCAGCGCGCAGTGGGGACCCATGATGAGCCTGCGCATGCGCGGCACGGCCACTGTGGCCGAGCTGGCGCGCTGGGCACAGATCGACGCCGGTGCCATGACGCGCCTGCTGGACCGCCTGGAGAAGAAGGGCCTGTGCAAGCGCGTGCGCTCCACCGAAGACCGGCGCGTGGTCATGGTGCAGCTCACTCCCGACGGCGAGGCCGCCATGGAGCACGTGCCCGAGGTGCTGGCCGATGTGATGAACATGCACCTGTCGGGGTTTTCCAAGGCCGAATTCACCGCGTTGAAGGGCCTGCTGAGCCGCATGGTGGAAACGGGCGACGCGCTGCGCGACAGCGGTTGAGGGCCGCGCGCCCCTGCTGTGCCTGCCGAACCCGAAGTCCTTTTTTTTTGACCCAATTACTTGCCTAAGCAAATGAAGCCGCATCAACTAAATGCCCCTGCCGCCGCGCGGCGCGTGGGCGCACTCACGTCGCTGGCCGTGCTGGCCCTTGTTGCAGGCTGCGCGAGCAGCGCGGGCATCCAGTCAGAAGCCCGTGCCATCGAACCGCAGAGCGTCGGCCTGCGCAGCGCTGTCACCCCGGCACAAGCGGTGCCCGCCGACTGGTGGCGCAGCTGGGGCGACGCCACGCTGTCGGCCGTGATCGACCAGGCCCTGCAGTCGCAGCCCTCGCTGAAGGTGGCAGAAGCCCGCCTGCGGCGCGCGCAAGCCGGCACGGCTGGCGAAGAGGCGGCCGATGGCCTGCGCATCAACGGCAGCGCCGACTTGACGCGCCAGCGTTTCAGCGCCACCAGCATCTACCCCGCACCGCTGGGCGGCTCCACGCGCACGCTGGCCAACGCGCAACTGGCCGGCAGCTGGGAGTTCGACTTTTTCGGCCTGCACCGCTCGGCCATTGAAGCGGCGGTGGGCAGCGAGCGCGCCGCCGCGGCCGATGTGCAGGCCGCGCGCAACGTGCTGGCCGCCAACGTGGCGCAGACCTATGTGCAGCTGGCTCGCCTGATCGCGCAGCGCGACGTGGCGCAGCAGGCGCTGGCGCAGCGCGAGCAGATGCTGGCCCTGATTCGCCAGCGCGTGGACGCCGGGCTGGACACGAAGGTAGAGCTCAAGCAGGGCGAGGGCGCACTGCCGGATGCGCGCGTGCAGATCGAGCAGCTCGACGAACAGATCGCCATGGCGCACCACGCGCTCGCCGCACTCGCGGCCCTGCCTCCGCAAAGCTACGACCAGCTCCAGCCCGATCTGCAGGCGCTGCGCACGCTGCCGCTGCCCGATGTGCTGCCGGCCGACTTGCTGGGGCGCCGCGCCGACATCACCGCCGCGCGCTGGCGCATGGAAGCGGCCACCAAAGGGGTGTACGCCTCGAAGGCGCAGTTCTATCCCAACGTGAGCCTCACCGCCTTTGTGGGCCTCTCCAGCATCGGGCTGGACCGCCTGGTCGAGTCGGGCAGCCAGCAATACGGCATCGGGCCGGCGATTCACTTGCCCATCTTTGACGCCGGGCGCCTGCGCGCCCAGCTGCGCACCCGGACCGCCGACCTGGACGCTGCGGTGGAAAGCTACAACGGCGCCGTGCTCGAAGCCGTGCGCGACACCGCCGACCAGCTCAACGCGCAGCAGTCGCTGGTGCGCCAGCGCGCGCAGCAGGCGCAGGCGCGCGGTGCGGCCGAAGCCGCTTACGACATTGCCACCCAGCGCTACCGCGCGGGCCTCAGCGGCTACCTCACCGTGCTCAGCGCCGAGAGCGCCGTGCTCAACCAGCGGCGCCAGAGCGTGGACCTGCAGGCCCGCGCGCTGTCCACCCAGGTCGCGCTGGTGCGCGCGCTGGGCGGCGGCTTTGCGCCGGCCGACGTGGTCGCCCAGGCCGCTGCCCGCTGACCCCTTCTTCGACTTCCCATCTTTTCGCTCATCGAATCCGGAGCCCACCATGAATGCCACCGCTGACAACGCCACCTCACCCCAAGGCAACCCCGCCCGCAAGAAAGCCCTGACCGCCGTGGCCGCGGTCGTGGTGGCGGCCGGCCTGGGCTATGCCGCCTACTGGGCGCTCGTGCTCAACCATTTCGAAACCACCGACAACGCCTACGTGCAGGGCAACGTGGTGCAGGTCACGCCGCAGGTGGCGGGCACCGTGGTGGCGATCAACGCCAACGACAACGACCACGTGCAGGCCGGCCAATGGCTGGTGCGCCTGGACCCGACCGACGCGAAGATCGCGCTGGAGCAGGCCGAGGCGCAGCTGGCCCAGACCGTGCGCGAAGTGCGCACGCTCTACGCCAACAACCGCACCCAGGGCGCGCAGATCGCCCTGCGCGAAGCCGACCTGGCCCGCGCGCAGGCCGACCTGCAGCGCCTGCAGGACGACGTAACGCGCCGCCAGCCGCTGGTGGCTTCAGGCGCGGTGGGGCAGGAAGAGTTCAAGCACGCCACGGCGCAGCTGGCGGCCGCGCGCAGCAGCGCCGAAGCCGCGCGCGCGGCGGTGCTGGCTGCGCGCGAGCAACTGGCGTCCAACCAGAGCCTGACCGAAGGCATTGCGGTGGACCAGCACCCCAACGTGCTGCGCGCTTCGGCCCGCGTGCGCGAGGCCTACGTGGCCCTGCAGCGCGCCGAGTTGCAGGCGCCAGTGGCGGGCTATGTGGCGCGCCGCAACGTGCAGCTGGGCCAGCGGGTGCCCGCGGGCTCACCACTGCTGTCGGTGATCGCGCTCGACCAGGTCTGGGTAGACGCCAACTTCAAGGAAAGCCAGCTCAAGAACCTGCGCATCGGCCAGCCGGTGGAGCTCAGCGCCGACGTATACGG
This sequence comes from Synechococcus sp. UW140, assembly GCA_943371335.1. Classification (GTDB taxonomy): domain Bacteria; phylum Pseudomonadota; class Gammaproteobacteria; order Burkholderiales; family Burkholderiaceae_C; genus Hydrogenophaga. The sequence continues at coordinate 173,921 of CALRUK020000008.1, forward strand.
CAAGAACGTGAAGTACCACGGCACCATCGACGGCCTGGGCGCCGGCACCGGGGCGGCGTTTGCGCTGCTGCCGGCGCAGAACGCCACCGGCAACTGGATCAAGGTGGTGCAACGCGTGCCGGTGCGTGTGCGCCTGGACGCCAAGGAACTGGTGGACCACCCGCTGCGCCTGGGCCTGTCGATGGAAGCGCGCGTGGACGTGAGCCAGACCGATGGCCGCATGCTGGCCGATGCCGCCACCGCGCCGCAAGAGGTGCAGACCAACGTGTTCGAGCAGGACAACCGTGAAGCCGACGCCCGCGTACGCCAGATCATCGGCCAGCACAGCGGCCCGGCTGCCGCGCGCACGGCCATGTCTCGCGCGGACAAGCTGCCTGCGGCACCGGCTCCCGGTGCGCTGGCCCTGGCCCATTGACCGCCCACTGACCGCACGCTGAACGACCATGGCCCACAGCGAAGCCTTACCCGCGTCGGGCGCCTTGCCCGGCGCGCCCACACCGCCACCCGCAGCGCCACCCGCAGCGCCACCGCCAGCAGCGCCCGTCGCGTTCGAGCCGCTCAAGGGTTCGCAGCTGGTGCTGGGCACCATCGCCCTGTCGCTGGCCACGTTCATGAACGTGCTCGACACCTCGATTGCCAACGTCTCGATCCCCGCCATCGCGGGCGACATGGGCGTGAGCCCCGCGCAGGGCACCTGGGTCATCACCTCGTTTGCGGTGGCCAATGCGATCTCGGTGCCGCTCACCGGCTGGCTCACGCAGCGCTTCGGGCAGGTGCGCCTGTTCACCATGAGCGTGCTGCTGTTTGTGGTGGCGTCGTGGCTGTGCGGGCTGGCGCCCAACATCGCCACGCTGATTGCGTTTCGCGTGCTGCAAGGCCTGGTGGCTGGCCCGATGATTCCGCTGTCGCAAACGCTGCTGCTGGCGAGCTACCCGCGCGCCAAGGCGGGCACGGCCATGGCGATGTGGGGCATGACCGTGCTGGTGGCACCCGTGGCCGGGCCGCTGCTTGGCGGCTGGATCACCGACAACATTTCGTGGCCGTGGATCTTCTACATCAACATCCCGGTGGGGCTGGGCGCGGCCGCGCTCACGTGGTCGATCTACCGCACCCGCGACCCGGGCCCGCGCCGCGTGCCGCTGGACGTGGTGGGGCTGGTGCTGCTGGTGCTGTTTGTCGGCGCCATGCAGATCATGATCGACATGGGCAAGGAGCTGGACTGGTTCGAGTCGGGCGAGATCATTGCGCTGGCGGTGGTGTCGGTGGTGAGCTTCGCGTTCTTCCTGGCCTGGGAGCTGACGGACAAGCACCCCATCGTGGAGATACGGCTGTTTGCGCGGCGCAATTTCGTGGCCGGCACGGTGTCGCTGTCCATCGCCTACGGCCTGTTCTTTGGCAACGTGGTGCTGCTGCCGCTGTGGTTGCAGCAACACATGGGCTACACGGCCACCTGGGCGGGCCTGGCCACCGCGCCGGTGGGTCTGCTGGCCATCGTGCTGTCGCCGTGGGTGGGCAAGAACGTGAGCCGCATCGACCCGCGCAAGCTGGCCACCGTGGCTTTCCTTGGCTTTGCCGCCGTGTTGTGGATGCGCTCGCACTTCAACACCCAGGCCGACTTCATGACCATCTTGATTCCCACGGTGTTGCAGGGCGCGGCCATGGCGTTTTTCTTCATTCCGCTGCAGGCCATCGTGTTCTCGGGCCTGTCGCCGCAGCAGACGCCGTCGGCCGCGGGCCTGTCCAACTTCGTGCGCATCACGGCGGGCGCGGTGGGCACCTCGCTCTTCACCACGCTGTGGGAAAACCGCGCCTCGCTGCACCATGCGCAGCTGGTTGAGTCGATCCACAGCGGCAACGCCACGGCCATGGCCACGCTCGACCAGCTCATGGGCAGCGGCATGAACCGCGAGCAGGCGCTGGCCAGCATCGACCGCATGATCAACCAGCAGGCCTATACCCTGGCCGTGACGGACCTTTTCTACCTCTCAGCGGCGCTGTTCTTCGTGCTGGTGGTGGTGATCTGGTTCGCCCGGCCCGCGCAAGGCGGCACGGTGGACGCCGGCGGCGCGCACTGACGCAGCGCCCTCAGCGGGTGAACGTGAGGAAGCGGCCCTTGTAGGCCACGCCGTCTTCCAGCGTGCGGTCGGCAGGCGCCATGTGCAGGGCAAAGCCCATGGCCGCCATGTCGCGGCCGAAGGCGGCGCGGTTGCCGCGGTCGGGGTCCACGATGATCACCACCGCGGCGGGTGTGGCGTGCCGAAAGATGAACGCCGCGAGCTGCGCGGGTTGCTGGCGTTCGTAGAGCAGGTCGCTGCCCACGATGAGATCGAACCGGCCGAGCGCCGGGTTGTCGGTGGCGGCGGTGCTTTCCCAGTTGCCTGCCTCGTAGGGCAACGGGCCGAGCTCATTGAGCCGCAGGTTGTGGCCCAGGAACTCTTCCGTGAGCGGGTGCCAGTCGCTCACGGTCACGTTGGCGCCGCGCCGGTGCATCACCAGGCTGGCCAGCGCCAGC